>NZ_JADEVO010000024.1 GCF_017114825.1 Pseudomonas gregormendelii
ACCCACAACATCACCCCCACCGCCCCCAGCACCAGCACAATCACCAGGGTAATCAGCCAGGCGCGCTGGAAGATCCGCTTGCGCGCGGTCTCGAACGCCTGCTCCACGGTCACGGCAAACCGTTGCTCGTCCTGCACCTGATGGTTATAGGCCTGCACGGTCTTGATCTGGCCCAGGGTTTCGGACACGTAGCTGCCGATGTCGGCGATGCGGTCCTGGCTCATGCGCGACAGGCTGCGCACCCGGCGACCGAAGATCAGGATCGGCGCAATCACCAGCGGCAAGGCGACCACCACGATGCTGGTGAGCTTGGGGTTGGTGATGAACAGCAGGATCACCCCGCCGATCACCATCAACAAATTACGCAGGAACAACGACAGCGAAGAGCCGATCACCGATTGCAGCAAAGTGGTGTCGGCCGTCAGGCGCGACTGGATCTCGGAGCTGCGGTTGTCCTCATAAAAACCGGGATGCAGGTAGACGAGGTGGTTGAACACCTGCCGGCGAATGTCGGCGACCACCCGCTCGCCGATCCACGACACCAGGTAAAAACGCGCAAAGGTGCCGACCGCCAAGCCCCCAACCAACAACATGAACAGGCCGATGGATTGATTGAGCAGATGCGGTGACTGGGTCATGAACCCCTGATCCACCAGCAGTCGAATGCCCTGCCCCATGGACAGGGTGATGCCCGCCGTGGCAATCAGCGCCAACAACGCGCCGAGGGCCGGCCAACGGTACGGTGCGAGAAAACGACTGGTCAGGCGAATGGCACGGCGGTGACGGGCAGAAAGCATCAAAATCATCCAGGTGCGCCACGGCGCGGTGGTTTGAAGGGAACTTGTGTAAATAACAATGAGTCAGGTTAATTATGACCGCAAGGCCTAGGAGCTAGACGCTATTGGTCTAAAGTCCGGGTGGCAACCCTGCGTTATTTCTGGTGGACTGTCGATGCCGTTCAGGAAAGACCGCAGGGACTGTCACAGCCCGGTCACCAGGCGGTTTTATAGTAAGCACACAACCTGATGAGGAGACAGGCCATGTCCTTGCAACACAGCAGCGAAGACAAGATTGAAGTGATTCGTACACAGCCCGGCCAGTCTCTGGGTTGCTCGATTATCGACGAGCAGGGGCGCGAAGTGCCAATCACTGAAGACATGATCCAGGACGCTTGCCGCGACCTGGAGAAGCGATTGGTCGAGCCTGCCAAACAAGATTGATATAGCCCGTCTTCTTGACCCGGCCCTTATGGCCGGGTTTTTTATGGGCCGTCTCTTAACCCCGCTTTGATGGCCGGGTTTTTTATGGGCGGTTTATGGCATACCCCCGTAGGAGCTGCCGCAGGCTGCGATCTTTTGATCTTGCTTCTGGTTTTTTACAATCAAGAACCAGATCAAAAGATCGCAGCCTTCGGCAGCTCCTACGGGAAGGTAGGCGCTACGCCGGGATTGAGGTGGCCCCTAATGCCGCCACGATCATTTGCAACTCCACCGACTCCCCCTCAACCCGCACCTGCAGCCCATCAATCTCACGGCGCAACGGGTAATGCTTGCGCAGGGCATCAAACGCCGCACGCTGCTCGCTCACACTGCCTACAAGGCTGCGACGGAAATCCGCATCATCACGGCGTGGGTCGTACACCCCGCGGCACAACATCGCCAGCGCCCAGGCCGGGTCGGTCTGGGCGTTGAGGGTGACCTGCGCCAACCAGGGCGCCGGCAGCAGCTCACTCAGGCTGACCGTCGCCGGCTGCCCAAGGAAATCGCAAAACGCCTGATAGATCTGCGCCGTGCCGCGCTGCTTGCCATCGAGGCTGTAACCGGCAATGTGCGGCGTGGCCAACACGCACAGGTCCGCCAGCGCCACATCCACCTCAGGCTCACCTTCCCAGACATCCAGCACCGCCTGCAGGTCTTCGCGCTGCAGCAGCACGTTGCGCAAGGCGGCGTTGTCGACCACCGGGCCGCGGCTGGCGTTGATCAGCCAGGTGCCGGGTTTGAGCTGGCTCAGGCGATCGCGGTCGAACAGGTGCCAGGTGGACTGCGCGCCGTGTTTTTTCAGGGGGGTGTGCAGGCTGATGACATCGCAGCGCTCGATGACCTGCTCCAGGCTGACAAAATCACCCCCCTCGGCGCTCTGGCGCGGCGGGTCGCAGACCAGCACGTTCCAGCCCAGGCCCTTCAGGACTTCAACCAGGCGACCGCCCACTTCACCGGCACCCACCACGCCATAAGTGCGCTGCTTGAGGTCCGCGCCTTCGATCTCGGCCAGGGTCAACAGGCTGCCCAGCACATAGTCGACCACGCCCCGGGCGTTGCAGCCCGGAGCGCTCGACCAGCTGATGCCGGCTTGCTGGAAGTAATCCAGGTCAAGGTGATCGGTGCCGATGGTGCAGGTGCCGACAAACCGCACCTTGCTGCCTTCGAGCAAAGCACGGTTGACGTTGGTCACGGAACGCACCAGCAACACGTCGGCCTGCTCAACGGTGGCGCGATCAATCGACCGCCCCGGTACCCGGCGGATCTCACCGAAGGATTCGAAAAAGGCATCGAGTAGCGGGATATTTTCGTCGGCAACGATCAGCATGGTGGGCTCCTTTGGGGGATCGGCAGTGTAGGCGCAGATGCCACCCACCGCCTAGCACCGATCCCTCACCACCCGCAGGAGCTGCCGAAGGCTGCGATCTTTTGACCTTGATCTTCGGGGCATTCGAACCCGTCAAAGCCAAGATCAAAAGATCGCAGCCTTCGGCAGCTCCTACGGGGGACCGTGGCGGGATGAGGGAATGGTTTTTGTGCAATTACAAATCCCCAACATAGCTATTTTCCTGACCACTGCGTCAACGCGTAGAATGCCCCGCCTCGCGCATCAATACCTTTGGACGTTACGCCTTGAATTCCGCCACTGACCACGCCTCTACCACCCCCCTCACCCGCCCGGCCCGGGTGCGTCTGGAGCTGAAAAACCTGCTGGGCCTGGCCCTGCCGATCATGATCGCGCAGCTGGCCACCACCGCCATGGGTTTCGTCGACGCCGTGATGGCCGGCCGGGTCGGGCCGCGGGATCTGGCGGCGGTGGCCCTGGGTAACTCGATCTGGGTGCCGGTGTTCCTGCTGATGACAGGCACCCTGCTCGCCACCACCCCGAAAGTCGCCCAGCGCTTTGGCGCCGGCACCCACAGCGAAATCGGCCCGATCGTGCGCCAGGCGCTGTGGCTCGCACTGGTCGTAGGTTTGATGGCCACCGGCATGCTGCTCAGCGCCGAGCCGATCCTGCACATGATGAACGTCGACCCCGAACTCATCGGCCCCTGCATGCAATACCTGCACGGCATTGCCAGCGGCCTGCCTGCGGTGGCGCTCTACCACGTGCTGCGCTGCTTCAGCGACGGCCTTGGGCGCACCCGCCCGGCCATGGTCCTGGGCTTGTGCGGCCTGGCGCTGAACATCCCGCTCAACTACATCTTCATCTATGGCCACTTCGGCGTGCCCGCCATGGGTGGCGTTGGCTGCGGTTGGGCCACGGCGATCGTGATGTGGGTGATGGCCCTGGGCATGGCCGGCTGGGAACGCTGGGCGCCGGTTTATCAGTCGAGCCAGTTGTTCAGCCGCTTCGAATGGCCGAAGTGGTCGGTGATCAAGCGCCTGCTCTCCATCGGTCTGCCAATCGGCATTGCGGTGTTTGCCGAGTCGAGCATCTTCGCCGTGATCGCCCTGTTGATCGGCAGCCTCGGCGCGACCGTCGTGGCCGGGCACCAGATCGCCCTCAACTTCAGCTCCCTGGTGTTCATGATCCCCTACTCACTGGGCATGGCCGTCACCGTACGCGTCGGCCAGGCCCTCGGGCGGGAGCAACCGCGGGAAGCAAGGTTCGCCGCCGGCGTCGGCATGGGCACCGCGCTGGCGTATGCGTGCATTTCGGCGAGCATGATGCTGTTGCTGCGCGAGCAGATCGCGACCATCTACACCTCGGACCCGACGGTGATTCATGTTGCAGCGATGCTGATCGTGTATTCGGCGCTGTTCCAGTTCTCCGACGCGATCCAGGTCACGGCAGCCGGCGCCCTGCGCGGTTATCAGGACACCCGGGTAACGATGATCCTGACCCTGTTCGCCTACTGGGGCATTGGTTTGCCCGTGGGCTACGCGCTAGGCCTCACCGACTGGTTCGGCGAACCAAGCGGCCCGAGCGGGCTATGGCAAGGCCTGATCGTCGGCCTGAGCTGCGCGGCACTGATGCTCTCCATCCGCCTGACCCGCAGCGCCCGCCGGCGCATCCGCATCACCCTGTAGGAGCCTGGCTAGCCAGCGATGACGGTGTCACATTCACCATCGCCATCGCTGGCAAGCCAGCTCCCACAGGTTTGTGGTGTTGCACAATCCAACAAACACCCGCGCGCCCTGTGGGAGCCTGGCTTGCCAGCGATGGCGGTGTCACATTCACCATCGCTATCGCTGGCTAGCCAGCTCCCACAAGGTGCTCATCCATGCTCAAGCGAGCTGCTTAAGCGAGTTTCTTGCGAATCCAGTAGAGGTAGGTCCCTGCCTCTTCATGCTGCCCAACCAGTTCATGGTCGAGGAACACACAAAACTTGGGAATGTCACGGCGGGTCGACGGGTCGGTGGCAATCACCTTCAGCAGACCGCCAGGCACCAGGTCACGGATGTGCTGGTGCAACATCATCACCGGCTCCGGGCAGTTGAGGCCGGTGGCGTCGAGGGTGCCGTCGACCGGCGTATCAAGCATTTCACTCATGATTCACTCCTGAAACTGGCCGACATTGTCGCGCAATGTCGGGTGTTCGGTCATCTGTGGCATAACACGCTCCCCGTAGGAGCTGCCGAAGGCTGCGATCTTTTGATCGTGATCTTGATCTTTCAAGGCTGCTGAACATCAAGATCAAAAGATCGCAGCCTTCGGCAGCTCCTACCGGGGGGCGATCTTTTGATCGTGATCTTGATCTTTCAAGGTTGCTGAACATCAAGATCAAAAGATCGCAGCCTTCGGCAGCTCCTACGGGGGCTTGGGGTTAGCGGGACTTGGGCTTTTTTACATCAATCCTGCGCAAATGACAGGTCACCTCTTCCCGGTCGTGATACAGCTGCTTGCAGCCAATCTCCACCCGAATCCCCCGCGCCTTGAAGCCCTCGGCAATCCGCTCCAGCAAGCGCTTCACCTCGGCATAGCGCTGCTTCATCGGCAACTTCAGGTTCACCACCGCCTCACGGCAATGCCCCTCGCCGATCCACTCCTCCAGCATCGCCGCATTGCGCGCCGGCTTCTCGACGATGTCGCACACCATCCAGTCCACCGGCTGCTTGGGCTTGAAGGTGAAACCATCCGCCATCAAATGCTGCACCAACCCGGTTTCCATCAGGCTTTCCGCCATCGGCCCGTTATCGATCGCCGTCACCAGCATGCCGCGGTTCACCAACTGCCAGGTCCAGCCGCCCGGCGCCGCACCCAGGTCCACACCGGTCATGTCACTGTGCAAGCGCTCATCCCACTGGTCCCGCGGGATAAAGTGGTGCCACGCCTCCTCCAGCTTCAACGTCGAACGACTCGGCGCCTCGCGGGGAAACTTCAACCGTGGAATGCCCATCGGCCACATCGCCGAATTGTTCGACTCCGCCAGCCCCATGAACACTTCGCGCCCACTCTTGAACGTCAGCAGCAACCGCGGCTTGAGCGGGTCTTCCACCAGCTTGCCCGCCGCCATCAGCGCCTTGCGCAAATGCACTTCGAACTTCTTGCAGAAATTCGACAGCTCCTTGCCATCGTTGGTATCGACCATCTCCAGCCACAAACTGCCACACAGCGCAAAGTCAGCCATGTGCGCCAGGATCACACTGATGCGATCCGTTTCCGGCAGCTCGATAAACATCCCGCGAGCCCACTGGCGCGGGAAAATCAAATCGGCAAACCGCTGCCCGCGCATCAGGCGCTCGGCGCCGTCTTCCTCGGTGCAGATAAACTCGGCAAAGGCGCTGGCAGTCTTGGCCTTGGCATAACCGGCCACGTTCAAACGGGCCGCATGCTCGGAAATCTCGGAGCAGACTTCGCCTTCGAAGCCCGGCCGGCAATGCATAAAGAGGGTGTTCATTATTACTCCTGGGCAGATGGCGAGGAATTCAGCCACTGCGCGATGCCCAGGCTTGCGTTGAAGCAAAGCCTGTCACGAAAACCGGCGCATGATAGCCGAGTTCGGAACCTTGGACCTGTCCATAGAGTCCAGTTATTAGCGTTAAGCCGCAAACAGGACTAGGTTAAGACCTCAGTTCGTCCCCTCAGTCCGTAGCCGTGCGGATCAAAAGGAGTGATCGTAATGCCGTCCCTCGATAGCCTGAAAACCCTCAAAACCCTGCAAGTCGACGACAAGACCTACCATTATTTCAGTCTGCCCGACGCCGCCAAGAGCCTCGGTGACCTCGACAAACTGCCCATGTCTTTGAAAGTACTACTGGAAAACCTGCTGCGCTGGGAAGATGAAAAGACCGTCACCGGCGCCGACCTCAAGGCCATTGCCGCCTGGCTCAAAGAGCGCCGCTCCGATCGGGAAATCCAGTACCGCCCCGCCCGCGTACTGATGCAGGACTTTACCGGCGTCCCCGCCGTGGTCGACCTGGCCGCCATGCGCGCCGCCATGGCGAAGGCCGGCGGCGACCCGCAACGCATCAACCCGCTGTCCCCCGTGGACCTGGTCATCGACCACTCGGTGATGGTCGACAAATTCGGCACCGCCGGCGCCTTCGAGCAGAACGTCGACATCGAAATGCAGCGTAACGGCGAACGCTACGCCTTCCTGCGTTGGGGGCAGAGCGCCTTCGACAACTTCAGCGTCGTGCCACCGGGCACCGGCATCTGCCACCAGGTCAACCTCGAGTACCTGGGGCGCACCGTCTGGACCAAAGATGAAGACGGCCGCACCTACGCCTTCCCCGACACCCTGGTCGGCACCGACTCCCACACCACCATGATCAACGGCCTCGGCGTACTCGGCTGGGGCGTCGGCGGCATCGAAGCGGAAGCGGCGATGCTCGGCCAACCGGTATCCATGCTGATTCCGGAAGTCATCGGCTTCAAACTCACCGGCAAACTCAAGGAAGGCATCACCGCCACCGACCTGGTGCTCACCGTCACCCAAATGCTGCGCAAGAAAGGCGTGGTCGGCAAATTCGTCGAATTCTACGGCGACGGCCTCGCCGACCTGCCCCTGGCCGACCGCGCGACCATCGCCAACATGGCCCCGGAATACGGCGCCACCTGCGGCTTCTTCCCGGTGGACGACGTCACCCTCGACTACCTGCGCCTCTCGGGCCGCCCGCCAGAAACCGTCAAGCTGGTCGAGGCCTACTGCAAAACCCAGGGCCTGTGGCGCCTGCCGGGCAAGGAACCGGCGTTCACCGACAGCCTGGCCCTGGACATGTCCAGCGTCGAAGCCAGCCTCGCCGGGCCGAAACGCCCGCAAGACCGCGTCTCGCTGCCCAACGTCGCCCAGGCCTTCAGCGACTTCATCGACCTGCAATTCAAACCCACCAGCAAAGAAGAAGGTCGCCTGGAAAGTGAAGGCGGCGGTGGCGTAGCCGTGGGCAACGCCGACCTGGTCGGCGAAACCGACTACGAATACGACGGCCACACCTACCGCCTGAAAAACGGCGCCGTGGTCATCGCCGCCATCACCTCCTGCACCAACACCTCCAACCCCAGCGTGATGATGGCCGCGGGCCTGGTGGCGAAAAAAGCCGTGGAAAAAGGCCTGACCCGCAAACCCTGGGTCAAAACCTCCCTGGCCCCCGGCTCGAAAGTCGTCACCGACTACTACAAGGCCGCAGGCCTGACCCAATACCTCGATCAACTCGGCTTCGCCCTGGTCGGCTACGGCTGCACCACCTGCATCGGCAACTCCGGCCCCCTGCCGGAACCGATCGAAAAAGCCATCCAGAAAGCCGACCTCACCGTCGCCTCCGTGCTGTCCGGCAACCGCAACTTCGAAGGCCGCGTGCACCCGCTGGTGAAAACCAACTGGCTCGCCTCCCCGCCACTGGTGGTCGCCTACGCACTGGCCGGCACCGTGCGCACCGACATCAGCAGCGAACCCCTGGGCAACGACCACGACGGCAACCCGGTCTACCTGCGTGACATCTGGCCCAGCACCCAGGAAATCGCCGACGCCGTAAGCCAGGTCAACACCGCCATGTTCCACAAGGAATACGCCGAAGTGTTCGCCGGCGATGAACAATGGCAAGCCATCGAAGTGCCGCAAGCCGCCACCTACGTCTGGCAGGACGACTCCACCTACATCCAGCACCCACCGTTCTTCGACGACATCGGCGGCCCGCCGCCTGTGGTCAAGGATGTCGCCGGCGCCCGGGTCCTCGCCATGCTCGGCGACTCCGTCACCACCGACCACATCTCCCCCGCCGGCAACATCAAGGTCGACAGCCCCGCCGGCCAATACCTGCGCAGCAAAGGCGTAGATCCCCGGGACTTCAACTCCTACGGCTCGCGCCGCGGCAACCACGAAGTGATGATGCGCGGCACCTTCGCCAACATTCGCATCCGCAACGAAATGCTCGGCGGCGAAGAAGGCGGCAACACGATCTACATCCCCACCGGCGAAAAAGTCGCGATCTACGACGCCGCCATGCGCTACCAGGCCGCCGGCACCCCGCTAGTCGTCATCGCCGGCCAGGAATACGGCACCGGCTCCAGCCGCGACTGGGCCGCCAAAGGCACCAACCTGCTGGGCGTCAAAGCCGTCATCGCCGAAAGCTTCGAACGCATCCACCGCTCCAACCTGGTCGGCATGGGCGTACTTCCCCTGCAATTCAAACTCGACCAGAACCGCAAAAGCCTCAACCTCACCGGCAAGGAAACCCTCGACATCCTCGGCCTGACCGGCGTCGAACTCACCCCACGCATGAACCTGACCCTGGTCATCACCCGGGAAAACGGCAGTCGCGAGAAGGTCGATGTGCTGTGCCGGATCGATACGCTGAACGAAGTCGAATACTTCAAATCCGGCGGCATCCTGCACTACGTACTGCGCCAACTAATAGCCTCATAACCCAAGCGGGGGGATCAAAAATCCCCCCAACACCAACACCAACACCAACACCACTAACCCATGTGGGGCTTGCCCGCGATAGCGGTATAACAAACACCACCCTCTCCAATCCCCCCCCTAAACACCATCCTGATGCGCTGCTCGAAAAATTCGGGCTTTGATGCGCGATAAATGAACGTGGAAAAATTTTCGCATAGCGGGCGATCAGCGCGGCCTCAGTCGCCGCAGGGTTTACGTCCACAAAAATAGGTTTAGGCCGTTCGCGCATAGGGCACCTCAGTCAACTGGGGGACGCCGTCAGCAACCCGCCACTGCACCCGCAACGTGGTCCGAGGGGCGTCGATATTTACCTCGACCTTTACGACCCAGACGCGGGTTTGCCAACGGCAGATCACGTCAACCGCTTCGCGAACCAAATGGGGGGTCACCCTGTTTTCGGGCCAATCGAAATAAAGGTGGAGATCGCTGCCGAACTCCGGCCGGTGCGGGTCACTGCCCTTGGGCGCAGACGGCACGATACGGATCGCCTGATCGATATCGCACAGGCCCTCGACAACCTCTCCCGGAGTGCCGAGGGCGGGCTGCCAATGGGTGGCGGTGATGCTGGTGTAGAGAATGGGCGTCGTCATGCGCCAATCATGCGAAAACAGCGGCGCGGCGGCTTTTAATCGGGTTTAAAGAGAATGAGGAAACGTGGCCGGGGCGGAAATGCCTGTTCTCCGTGCGCAAATCATCGTAATTTACGCGCCATAACTACAAGGACGTTTGAGGGTTTAAGTGGGAGCTTATCGTCTGCTATTGGCCGTTTTGGTCGCCGTTTCTCATATGGGCAAAACGTTCATGGGGTTAAACCCCGGCGTGGTTGCCGTGATTTCTTTCCTGATCATCAGCGGTTTTGTGATGACCTCGCTGATCGAGCGCAACTACAGTTCGCCGGATAAAATCGGCCTGTTCTACGTGGACAGGGCATTACGGCTTTACCCTCAGTTCTTGTTCTACTTCGTTTCCTCCTGCCTGGTGATCTATTTCCTGCTTCCCGGCACGCCTCAAGCGGCCGAGCTGACGTTCAGGAACATCGCCGCAAGCCTTCCCATTGTGCCGCTGGGTTTCTACATGTTCGGAATGGCCGGATCGGAGATCTTGCCGCCGGCCTGGTCGCTGGGGCTTGAGATGTGTTTCTACCTGGTTATCCCTTTTCTGATCATCTACAGGGCGCGGGGCGTTGCGTTTTCCCTGTCCGTCATCGTCTTCATCGCCGCCAGCCTTGGGTTCATCAACGCCGACCTATATGGCTACCGACTTTTGCCGGGAGTCCTGTTCATGTTCCTGTGCGGCAGTTACCTGTACAAACCACAAGCGAAGGGTTTAGCGATCGCTGCCGGCACCGCCGTGGTTGCGGCGCTGATGTTCGCGGCAATCATGGCGGGCTTGATTGAGCGGCGGCCGTTCAACGCCGAGGTCACCGCCGGCATCGCACTGGGCGTGCCCGCCGTGTACCTGCTAACAAAGCTCAAGTTTCACCGGGTGGACGAGTTCTTGGGGAACATCAGTTACGGCGTGTTCCTGAATCACTTCGTGGTCATGTACTTCCTGCGCGCATTTTGGCCGGTAGCCTACGACGGGCATATCGTTGCAACGGTGTTGGTGTTGTCGTTTTTGCTGAGCGGCGTGTCGTACTGCTACGTCGAACGGCCGGCCTTGAAGCTTCGCCACGCGCTTCGGGCCGGCGCGAAATATGGGGCGAGTCAGCCGCAGGGCCGGGAAATGGCAGCCTAGTGGCTGTGGTGATTGGAGTTACCGCGCGCGTCCATACCGCCACTTGTTCGCCCAGTTCGGGCAACAGCGGCCGGCGCTTGGTGCCTTGGGCGTTCCGCTGCGGTAAGTGCAGCCAGTAGCTTTCGACGCCGTCGCGGTCATCCAGTCGAACCCGTACCCGGCATGTCACGTAATCAACGGCGCTGACTTCGCCGTATTCCAGTTCAACGCCCATCAGTTGTTCCCCATGATCAAGCGACCTTTTCGTGCTGAATGCCGTAAGTTGAGAGCGCCAAGTCGGGTTTGATCGTGTCCGCCGCCAGCCCAATCGACGGCGCCGAAACGCGGCAAGTTGACGGCTCGGCGGTGTATTGGAGCGGATTGGCCCAGGTTTATCTCACGTTCCCCTTGGTATTTATCTCAGTCCCAAACACCATCCCCCCAAAAAAATCCCAAAACCTCCGCCCCCCCTAACAACTATCCCTCCAACATGGATTGCCCCTCCCTCCCACATCTGCCTAAATGCCCAAACCAGCGAAGCCCCCACCAAGGACGACCCCATGCTCCGCCTCCCCTGGCCGTACCTCACCATGCTCACCGCCGGCTACGTCCTGGCGCTCACCTACGGTCAACTGTCCCTCCAGGCCAGCATCCCCATCACCCTGCTCCTGCTAGCCGGCTTCGCCGTCCAACCCCAAAACCACCGATACGCCCGCTACTTCGGCCACAGCCTGTTCGTTCTCCTGGCAATAGCCTTGGCCCTCCACTACCTGACCGGCTTCCACAACGCCCAGGTCATCGAGCCCCAACGCTTCAGCGACAACGCCGTACCCTTCTCGATGTACCTCAACCTCGACAAACCCCTGCTCGGCTTCTGGCTCCTGCTCGCCTGCCCCTGGATCATCGCCCAACGCGCCTTCAGCCCAACCCTGAAAACCGGCGCCATCGCCCTGACCCTCACCGCACTCGCCACCTTCACCTGCGCCTGGCTGCTGGGCATCATCCAATGGGCCCCCAAATGGCCCGACGTCGCGCGCATCTGGCTCCTCAACAACCTGCTATTAGTCACCCTGGTAGAAGAAGCCCTGTTCCGCGGCTATATACAGGGCGGCCTGAGCCAAAGACTCAAACACCTCCCGTACGGCGAACACCTCGCCGTGTTACTTGCTGCAACAGTTTTTGGGCTCGCGCACTGGGGCGCCGGGTGGCAGTGGATGCTGCTGGCAACCCTCGCCGGCATCGGCTACGGCCTGGCCTACCGCTTCGGCGGACTGGCCGCAGCCATCGCCACGCATTTCGGGTTAAACCTGCTGCACTTCGGGCTGTTCACCTACCCAATGCTGGCGGGATAGCCATCACGGCCAAGCAAACGTCCGTATGACAGAAAGTTCCTACAGAGCCTTGACCCTCCCCCCCTACGCCACTAGAGTGCACGCTTTTAAAATGGCCCCGGCAGCATTAATGCACCGGAGAAGGCCGTACTGTTGCGCTGGAAAGGAATTCCATCCCCCTCCTCCTGCTGCCCGTGCGGTCACCACACTCGTTTCCGTAACCTGCGCAGCCCTATGTTCAATAAAATCCTGGTTGTATGCATCGGCAACATCTGCCGCAGCCCCACCGTAGAAGCCCTGCTTAAAAGTAAGCTGGCCCATCGCGGCATCGACGTAAGCTCAGCCGGCCTCGGCGCCCTCGTGGACAAATCCATGGACGCCACCGCACTGGAAGTCCTGCGCGAGCACGGCGGCGACCTGCCAGACCATAAAGGTCGGCAATTGACTCGAGAAATGCTGCAACAGGCCGATGTAATACTGACCATGGAACAGCGCCACGTGGACAGCATCGCGCGAATGGCCCCGGAAGTACGCGGAAAGACGTTCCTGCTAGGCAAGTGGCAGAACAACCAGGAAATTCCCGACCCGTACCGCCAGCAGAAAGTCGCATTCGAACACGTCTACCAGTTGATGACGCAAGGCGTCGACAGCTGGTCGCAAAAATTATAATCACCTCTTGTAAAAGTACCCCGCATGCCAAGCCAAAACAGCCTACCTATTCAGGATCACAGCGACGACGATAGCGATATTGATCTGCTCGCGCTTTTCGGCAACTTGATCGATAGCAAGTGGATCATTATCGGTATTACAACCGTTTTTTTTGCATTAGGGGTCACCTACGCCCTATTGGCGACGCCAATCTACCAAGCAAACGCACTGGTTCAAGTAGAGCAGAAAAAAGGCGGGATGTCCGCTTTAGGCGGGATGGGAGATGTGGGCGAGATGTTCGGAGGTACATCTGCGGCGGTCACTGAAATCGAGCTGCTGAAATCGCGCGCAGTGCTCGGCAAAGCCGTAGAGAATCTAAAGCTAGACATCGTGATCACACCAAATTACTTTCCTCAGATTGGTCAATTTCTTAGCAGACGCTTCCAGCCAACAACTCCCACCGACCTGGCTTCGCCTTTGCTTGGCTTGAATAGCTATACGTGGGGTGGAGAAAAGCTCGATATATTCCAATTTGAAGTACCGGATGCGTATCTGGGGAAAACACTGACGCTGAGAGCAGAAGGCGAAGACAGTTTCATACTGATTAATGGTGACGAAGAACTCCTATTGAGCGGAAAAACTGGTGACAAGATTGAGCACGACGGCTTCAAGGTTCAAATCTCCACACTCAATGCTAATCCAGGTGCATTGTTCTACATCACTAAGCAGCGCCGGCTGAGCACTATTTTGCAATATCAGGCAAATCTAGATGCTAACGAACGAGGCAAAGAGTCCGGTATCATCGCCCTATCGCTGGAAAGCGCGGATCCTGCTCAGGCCAGCCGAATTTTAGATGAAGTCAGCCGACTGTACGTACTACAGAACGTTCAGCGCAACTCGGCTGAGGCAGCGCAAAGCTTGGAATTTCTCCGCACTCAATTGCCGGATGTTCGCAAACAGCTCGAGAAAGCCGAGGGACAACTGAACGCTTACCAGACCAGCGCTCGCTCAGTAGACATCACTATTGAAACAAAAGCTGTGCTCGATCAGATCGTTGCACTGGAAACGTTAATTTCCGAATTAAAGCTAAAACAAGCGGAAATGGAGCATCGTTTCACTCGGGAACACCCGGCCTATCAAGCCTTAATGACCCAGATGGGGCAACTGGACCAGCAAAAACGAGCGTTAGAAAAGAAAGTTAAAAATTTGCCAGAAACTCAGCAGGAATTGTTACGCCTTGCACGCGACATGCAAGTGACCACAGAGATATACACGCAGCTATTAAACAAAACTCAAGAGCTGGATATCATTCGAGCGGGTACTGTTGGCAATGTTCGCATCATTGATGCTGCTGAAGCGAACACAGAAAAACCAGTTCAACCAAAAAAACAAATGATTGTATTAATTGCGACGCTGCTCGGCGCACTAATTTCTATAGCATACGTACTAATTCACAGAGCATTTAATCGCGGCATCGAAGACCCTGAGGCGATCGAACAATTAGGCATCCCTGTTTACGCCTCAATCCCGCTTAGCAAGGGACAATCACTAATCGAAAACAATTTGAGAGGCAATAGTAAGGATCAGGGCGGCTCATTGCTGTTGGCTGTGATTAACCCCGCAGACCTTGCTGTTGAATCATTGCGCAGCTTAAGAACTAGCCTTCACTTTGCAACACTCGAGGCGAAGAACAATATATTGATGATCTCGGGACCGAGCCCAGCCGTCGGTAAATCCTTCGTATCCTGCAATTTAGCGGCGATTATCGCCCAAACTGGTCAAAAAGTTCTATTGGTCGATGCGGACATGCGTAAGGGCTACCTCAACAAGATGTTCCGCATGGACGTCAGCAACGGCTTATCCGACCTACTGGCTGGTAAGATCGATCTGAACAAAGCAATCCATCAAACGGAAGTCGAAAACCTGGACGTTATCACTCGCGGCCAAATACCACCGAACCCGTCGGAACTGCTGATGCATAGCAACTTCACCCATTTTTTGGAAAAAATCAGCAGCCAGTACGACTTGGTAATTATCGATACTCCACCGATCCTGGCAGTGACTGATGCAGCCTTGGTTGGTCGACAGGCCGGCACAAGTCTGATCGTTACCCGTTTCGGCGTTAACGCCGTTAAGGAAATCCAGGTGACCAAGCGCCGATTCGAACAAAACGGCATCATCGTCAAAGGTGCAATTTTCAACGCAGTGGAACGAAAAGCTTCGGCCTATGGCTACGGCAGCTACAGCTACTATCAATACGAGTACGCCTCAGACAAAAAATAGCGCTGTATATCAGGGCGGCGCCGCTGCCCTGATCTACCCATGAGAGCCCACCGCATGCCCCCTCAGCACCCGCCGCCTCGCTGGTACCTGATCCTTTGCAAGCCACGACAAGACTCGCGCGCCGAAGAGAATCTGACGCGCCAAGCCTTTAAGTGCTACCGCCCCATCCAACTCATAGAACGCATCCAGAGGGGCCGCCGTACCACTTCGGTGCGATCATTATTCCCTGGCTACCTGTTCATCCAGCTCGATCAGCTAAACGACAACTGGCACCCTATCCGCTCAACCCGCGGAGTAAATCAACTCGTCACCTTCGGTAAACAGCCCATCGCAGTAGCAGACGAACTTATCGAACAGCTCCGAAAACGACTTCAAAATCACCTAACCGCCCTCCCAAAAAATTCCACAGCACTTGAGCCAGGTGACCACGTACGCATCACCAGCGGCAGCTACAAAGAACTCGAGGCTATCTTCCTCGCCCACGACGGCGCCGAACGAATCGTGATCCTCCTGCAGCTCCTGCACCGCGAACACACCCTAAGCGTCCCGATCACCGCAATAGAAAAAACCTGACAACGCTTGTCCTATAAAACAAAAACAATCTATCACCTCCCCCGCCACCGCCCCCACCCTGTAGGAGCTGCCGAAGGCTGCGATCTTTTGATCTAGAACCTTCGCAACACCACTCACTTGAGCCGCAATACCATCCTCCACAAGCGCCACACAACCCTCTTCAATGCCCCCCGCATCCACCGCCCCCCAAAACCAATGACCCCTGCCCCAAGGTCCCAGGTCTGGCCGGTCACTCCAGACACCGCCGTCGTGACCCATTACTCAAAACACACAGTTCCGGCTATCGGATCTTTCCTATAAAACTGCTTTACCCTTCACTTTTCCAACCAAATCAGTAAAATGCGCCGTCGGCTGAGGGTATCAACTCACTCCGGCAGGATGCCATTGCACAGACCTCGCGTTGTGCAGCAGTCAAGGACAGACTCATCTCCTCTGCTTGCCATTAAACGAGCCCAGACTCGTCCTGCCTGATTGATCCTCACCCCAAAAAATTGCCAGCGCTTGCGCATACGGCTCACGTCGCACCCACGGCGCACGTTCTCAGGAAACCGACGGTGAATCCTGGGGCGGTAGCGTGCCCAAAACCTTGATATTGGCCAAGGCGAAGCGCCTCCCCAGAAACGGATTATGGGAACGCCACGACAACAACCGGTTTGTGCCTCAGGCCCAAACAGCAACTCTAGCTGACCGGTGTACATTCTCCGGACAGCGGGTGCAGCCTGGATGGCTATGCCCAATGAACGTAAGGGACAATATTTTGATTCGCAAGCGCAACACTACAATGCCAGTGGGCCGGGGCCTTACCTTCTGGGCTCAATGGGTGTCAGCAATCGCAGTAATCATATTATTGCTATGCGCACTAGCCGTGATAAAAACCGGCGAAGTCGATACACAGTACCGCATCCTAAGTGTACTTATGTTGCTTGGCTCCGTGCCGGCTTACTCCATGATGCAGGTCTACCATAAACACCACGGATATCTTGTCGGTCTTGGCAGATTGCTTGCTGGCTGGCTATTACTACTCTCCGGTTTGATGGTTATGGCTTTCATCACTAAGACGAGCGAACTTTTTTCACGGGAGGTAATTATCACTCTCGCGTTATGTGGTTTCGGCTTACAAGCCGCTCTGTATGTACCGTTACATAATCTAGCACAGCGCTATCAACAGAAGCTTCAGGCCGCTCGCACTTCGCTAATCGTTGGTACTGGGGAGCTCGCACTGGACCTAGCTGACAAACTAGCTCGACAGAAAAACGAACCATTAATCGGACTGGTAGCAGCAGACGACTTACCATTAACCGACGATAACCTGTATCCAATTTTAGGGAGCCTTGCTCACCTGCGAGACCTAATCGCGACTCATCGCATTCGTAGACTCTATATAGCTTTGCCACTTACAGAGGCGGAAAAAATCGAAGAGCTTTACATCGATTTACTAGACTCAAGCGTCGATGTGATCTGGATTCCGGATCTTCAAAGCTTAATATTGCTAAATCACTCTGTGTCGGAAATCGAGGGGTTGCCAGCCATTCACCTGAATGAAAGTCCGCTGACCACCTATCCTACTGCTGCCCTATCGAAGGCGGTTTTAGATCGCTCGATCGCCCTCGTTGCAATTATTCTTCTTAGTCCAGTATTACTTGCCACTGCCTTAGCAGTAAAATTGTCGTCTCCTGGGCCCGTGTTGTTCAAACAAAAACGGCACGGCTGGAATGGAAAAATCATTAAGGTTTGGAAGTTTCGCTCTATGAGAATGCACGAAGATCATGAAGTAAAACAGGCAAGTCGAGATGATCCCCGGATCACCCGCGTTGGACAATTCATCCGCCGGACGTCCATAGATGAATTGCCACAACTGTTCAATGCCTTGCAAGGACGCATGTCTTTAGTGGGGCCGCGGCCTCACGCTGTGGCTCATAACGACTACTACACGGGCAAAATCGACGCCTATATGGCCCGGCATCGAATCAAACCAGGTATTACCGGATTAGCACAAATTAGTGGGTTCCGTGGCGAGACTGAAACCATCGACAAGATGGAGAAGCGAGTAGAGCTCGATCTCGCCTATATTAATAATTGGTCGTTGTGGCTAGATATAAAGATACTGATCAAAACGCCATTTACGCTTTTATCCAAAAACATTTATTGACATGATGCTCACTAACTAAAGCAACATCACAGTTCGACCTTTAACCTGATCATCATTAAACAATGGCCTATCTCTAATGAAAACACTATGCGTCTTCGGCACTCGCCCCGAAGCCATCAAAATGGCACCACTGGTTCTTGCGTTAGACGCCGATAATCGCTTCGATGCGAAAGTCTGCGTAACCGGTCAACATCGAGAAATGCTGGATCAAGTTCTGGACTTGTTCACAATCAGCCCTGATTTCGATTTAAATGTTATGAAACCAGGCCAAGACCTGACTGATGTAAGCTCCGCAATTATGCAGGGATTAAGGTCGGTATTTTTGCAGTTCAAACCAGACATAGTTTTAGTGCACGGTGACACCGCCACAACTTTCGCAGCAAGTCTAGCTGCCTATTATCATCAAATACCGGTCGCTCACGTAGAAGCAGGACTTCGAACAGGCAATCTCTTTTCGCCGTGGCCTGAGGAAGGAAACCGCAAGCTGACAGGTGTACTGACTAAACTGCACTTCGCACCCACCGAAACCTCGCAAGCCAACCTTCTACGTGAAGGAGTGAATCCAGGGTCAATTACCGTAACCGGCAATACCGTTATTGATGCGTTGCTTGGTGTTATCGCGCGCCTTGATCAAGACCCTATTCTTAATGCGAAAGCCGCGGCACCAAGTGCATTCCTTGATCCAAGCCGCAAATTAATTCTTGTTACCGGTCATCGCCGAGAAAGCTTCGGAGACGGTTTCGAGCGCATTTGCCAAGCGTTAATGGAGGTCGCCCAGCAACATCCGGAAGTTGACATCGTCTATCCAGTACATCTAAACCCTAATGTACGAGAGCCGGTCAATCGCCTACTTACCGGGATTGGAAATATATATCTAATCGATCCGTTAGACTACCTGCCCTTCATCTACATGATGAGCCGAGCTTATATCATATTGACCGATTCTGGCGGTATACAAGAGGAAGCACCATCACTGGGCAAACCTGTTTTAGTGATGCGGGATACGACCGAACGGCCAGAGGCAGTAGCTGCGGGAACGGTAAAACTGGTGGGCACCGACACCGTCAATATGATCCGTGAAATAAATCGCTTACTTACCGACCCTGTTGCATATCGTACTATGAGCTTTGCTCATAATCCGTACGGGGACGGCAAAGCCTGTCAGCGCATCATTGATGCCCTGCTTGCTAACAACGGTCCAAATAACTAAGAAACTGATTTAAGTCACTTTGTATCTTTAGCATGTATTAACAAAACTTAATCAAGGACGTTCCATGCCCTTTGCAACCATCTCCGTTATCGGTCTCGGCTACATCGGTCTGCCAACAGCGGCTGTTTTCGCGTCGCGTAAAAAACAAGTGATCGGCGTAGACGTAAATCAAAACGCAGTGGATATCATAAATCGTGGTCAGATTCATATCGTTGAACCAGACTTAGATATGGTTGTGCACGCCGCAGTCACCGAAGGATACCTCCGTGCCACCACAAAACCGGAGCCTGCCGACGCTTTCTTAATTGCCGTGCCTACGCCGTTTAAGGGTAATCACGAGCCAGACTTGAGCTATATTAAGGCAGCTAGTAAAAGCATTGCGGCGGTTCTGAAGAAGGGCGACTTGGTTATCCTAGAATCGACATCCCCGGTCGGCGCCACGGAGCAAATGGCTGCTTGGCTGGCCGACGCTCGCCCCGACTTAAGTTTCCCCCAAACACATGGTGAAAACTCAGATATCCGTATTGCACACTGCCCAGAACGCGTTCTACCGGGCCATGTGCTACGTGAACTAGTACAAAATGACCGTGTAATCGGGGGTATGACACCTAAGTGCTCTGAGTTGGCTATCAGTTTGTACAAGATCTTTGTAAAAGGCGACTGCATCATTACGAATGCTCGCACCGCTGAAATGTGTAAACTTACTGAGAACAGCTTCCGCGACACGAATATTGCGTTCGCTAACGAACTCTCTATGATCTGCGATAAATTAGACATTAACGTCTGGGAATTAATTACATTAGCAAATCGACACCCACGAGTTAACATACTTCAACCCGGTCCAGGCGTGGGCGGGCATTGTATCGCTGTTGACCCTTGGTTTATCGTTAACAAAACCCCAGATCAAGCTCAATTAATTCGAGTTGCTCGCGAGGTTAATGATAGTAAGCCTAACTGGGTAATCGAACAGGTATCTTCAGCAGTCGCTGATTTTTTACAAGCAAATCCTGATAAAAACGCTCAGCAAGTAACAATTGCATGCTTTGGACTAGCCTTCAAACCTGATATTGATGATTTAAGAGAGAGCCCTGCTGTACTGATTTCGAAACAGATTGCTTCGAAACACGTTGGCAGAATGTTAGCAGTGGAACCAAATATCCTTGAGTTGCCACCTGAGCTAGCTTGCGACTTTACACTGCTAAGCTTAGAAAACGCTTTGGATGAAGCTGATGTTTTAGTTTTACTAGTAGATCATACCGAATTCAAAGCAGTCTCCGCGACCGATCTTATTGGATATAAGGTAGTTGATACTCGGGGAATCTGGACCTCGTAACAACTTTAAGTAACGAATACTATATAAAGTGCATGAAGTTCTACATTTAACCTTTTTCAGCTTTCCATAAGTAACATTCACGCACCTTGTAAATCGAATAGCGATCGGATGACCTGCAGTAACATGACGGGTTCGAACGCCAGATTAGTTAAGCCCAAAGATATTCTTTGGTCAGGGAACTCGAATGAGCAGTAAACCTATCTACGTAACCCAGCCATACTTGCCACCTTTGAAAGAATTTATTCCCTATCTAGAACAGATTTGGGACAACAAAATTCTTACGAATGGTGGACCGATGCATCAGCAGCTCGAGGACGCGCTGTGCGATTATCTTGGCGTCGAGCATATCGCTCTTTTTAACAACGGCACCATTGCATTGTTAACAGCATTACAAGCCTTGAGAGTTACAGGAGAGGTGATTACCACTCCATATTCCTTTGTTGCTACTGCACATTCACTATTATGGAACGGAATCAAGCCAGTCTTCGTTGACATCGATCCTCAAAATCTAAATTTAGACCCTGCAAAAATTGAAGCTGCTATCACCCCGCAGACAACAGCCATAATGCCAGTTCATTGTTACGGGAACCCTTGCGATGTGAAAGCTATCCAAAGAATAGCCGACAATTATAACCTGCGGGTTATCTATGACTCCGCACATGCTTTCGGAGTAAAAGATGCAGGCGGAAGCATTCTTCGACACGGGGATCTAAGCGTTTTAAGCTTCCATGCCACCAAAGTATTTAATACATTCGAAGGTGGCGCTATTGTTTGCCCCGACGCCAAAACAAAACAACGTATTAACAATTTGAAAAACTTCGGAATAGTTGACGAGGTCACCGTAGTAGCCCCAGGCATAAATGGCAAAATGAGCGAAATTAATGCCGCATTTGGCCTACTACAATTACAACATATCGATCGTGTAATGAATCGCCGCCGTGAGATCGATGCAATATACCGTGAGCAACTGTCAACTATCAAGGGCATTCGGCTAATCGAAAAAACAGAACAGGTAGTAGAAAACAATTCGTATTTCCCTATCCTTATAGAGCCCGAATACGCGTTAAGCCGCGATGATCTTTACAACAAGTTTAAAGAATCTAACATATTTGCTCGACGTTATTTCTATCCGTTAATTAGCGAATTTCCAATGTATCGAGGAATGCAATCGGCTCGTCGAAACAATCTCTCTGTAGCCAACGACGCCGCAGAAAAAGTACTTTGCTTGCCGATATATCCAGCTATGGAAAATAGCGATGTAACTCGTATCTTAGACATTATAAAGGAATATTGAGGTGGCATTTCTCACTCGCGAACAGATTTTTGAGATGGGTTTTATTCATGTTGGCGAGAACGTTAAACTATCAGACAAAGCTTCATATTATAATTGTGCCAACATAACTATCGGAAACAATGTAAGGATTGATGACTTTTGTGTTATTTCTGCCGGAACTGGCGGGATTGTGATTGGAAGCTACATTCACATCGCAGTTTATAGTTTACTAACAGGCGCAGGAAAAATTACATTAAATGATTTTAGCGGTCTATCATCTCGGGTCTCAATTTACAGCAGTAGCGATGACTACTCTGGGGCCAGCATGACCAATCCAACGGTGCCAGACGAGTTTACATGCGTCAAAAGCGCCGATATTTCCGTTGGGCGACATGTCATAGTTGGGGCTGGTAGCATAGTACTTCCCGGTGTGATTATTGAGGAAGGAGTAGCCGTTGGCGCACTAAGCTTAGTATCGAAAAATTGTCTAGCTTTTGGCATTTATTCTGGTGTTCCGGTAAAGCGAATAAAAGAAAGAAAAAATGACTTTTTAGACCTAGAACAAAAACTCCGCAACAAATTGACTGATAACTAATGCAATGAAAATACTTCACCTTGCCGATGATGAAAAATTTATAGACCTCGCGATAAAAACGTTTGAAGTTGCCGCTCCTGACCAAAATGACTTGTACGTATACAGTAGACATCCATTACGTCTTGTAAAATCCAGGGCGTCAATACCTTCGAAGCTGTCGCTTTTGACTGGTTATTTAGCAAAAAAAATCAACCAGTATGACCTAGTAATCATTCACTCGCTAAACCCAGCTTGGTATCCATCCATCTTAAAACTAAATAGAAACATCCCAATAGTTTGGATAGGATGGGGTTACGATTACTACGATATAATCTATTCTTCCCCGAAGCAAATGCTGCTGCCGTTAACAAAGCAACGTATGAAGGAAATACAAACAACAGGCAGCTTATATAGCAAAATAAAATCAAAATTAAAAAATCTTATAACATCCACAAGCAAAACCAAAGTCATAGAAAGAATAAATTATTTTTCACCTGTATTACCTGCAGAATTTGATCTGGTAAAAAATATGTTTTCAGGGACTAAATTCCCTGAATATATTTTTTGGAATTACGGGAATCTTGAGGAAGATCTCGTTAGGGGATTCACCGATTCCCAAGTCACAGGAAACGCAATCCTTGTTGGAAACAGCGCATCTTTAGAAAATAATCATTTAGATACGTTCTCCTTATTATCCAATACGGGGTTTCAAAAGAGATTTCTGGTGTGTCCACTTAGTTACGGCGACGCGCGATATCGGGATTTATTGACAAAAATTGGACGCGACAGATTCGGCGAATTGTTTAAACCTTTAGTAGATTTTGTTCCAATTGATCTATATGTACGAACACTAGAGTCATGCGGCTTTGTTATAATGAATCATGTGCGCCAACAAGCGGTCGGCAACATCGTTATTATGCTTTATCTCGGAGCAAAAGTATTCTTACGCCGGGAATGCCCTACATTCGAATTCTTCCACAGTCAGGGTGCGATAATATTTTCAGTTCAGCAGCTGGAGCAAAACCCGGATTTGCTCAATGCAAAGCTTGATCAACAAAGTATGAAGATAAATCGAAGTATTGTCATGAAGAATTGGTCAAAAGCTAGTTCCGATAAAAAAACAATGGACCTTATAAATAAGGTAACTATGCCGTCGTTAACAATATGAACGCCAAGAAAATCGCTGCTTTTGCCATTGGCCCAATTGGAAGTGCCGCTCTAGGCTTCATCACACTACCTCTCATTACATGGTTCTATTCCGCCGAAGATGTCGGGCGAATAGCGATGCTCCAGGTATTGTTGAGCTTCTGCGTCTTAGTATTTGCTTTAGGTCTCGACCAAGCGTATGTACGAAACTATCACGACTCGCAAAACAAACCATCCTTATTAAAAACCTCATTAACTCCTGGCTTTCTCTTATTAATTATTGCATCTGTGTGCGCTCTACTTTTTCCTGGCGCAATATCTGAGCTTTTATTTGGCGTTAAAAGCACCCTGATAAGTGTAGTCATCGTGTCGTGCATGCTGGCCGCATTAGTCTCTAGATTTTTATCTCTCGTATTAAGAATGCAGGAAAAGGGATTAGCATTTTCTCTCAGTCAGCTTTTACCAAAGATTGTATTTATTTTCATATTAGTGACATATATCACTTTTTCTTTTGGGAACGATTTTCGGCATTTGATAATAGCGCACGCCATTTCAATAATCACCGTAACAATAATATTTGCTTGGAACACCCGTCAAGTTTGGTTGGCCGCATACAAAGAACCAATTGATCAAAATGAATTAACAACCATGCTTAGTTTCGGAATGCCCCTGATTGTAGGTGGTGCTGCATTCTGGGGACTAACAGCAATAGATAGATTATTTCTTCGCAGCTTTTCAACATTCGAAGAACTAGGTGTCTACTCCGTGGCATCTAGTTTTGCTGCAGTTGCAATAATTTTCCAGAGTGTGTTTTCAACCGTATGGGCACCAACTGTTTATAGATGGGCATCAGAAGGCTTAAACAACGAAAAAATTGACAGCGTTACAGAGCACGTTTTGGCGACCGTAGTATTTATATTTATACTGGCGGGTCTTTTTTCAGGAGTTGTCAGCTATATACTTCCAAAAGAATATGGAAACGTACAGTACATTCTGGTTGCGTGTATGGCCTACCCCTTGTTTTATACGCTATCTGAAACGACTGTTGTGGGGCTCGGTATCACCCGGAAGAGTAGCTATGCGATGATAGCTTCCCTATTAGCGGTTTTGGTGAACCTGATTGGAAATTACCTATTAGTGCCTAAGTACGGTGCCGCGGGTGCTAGCGTCTCAACCGCAATCGCTTTCTGGATTTTTCTAGTATGCAGAACCGAATTTTCCTGCATCAGCTGGCGGCAATTACCTAGAACCAAATTATACAGCGTTACATTTGCGTGTTTAATAGCGTGCGTTGGAACATCGCTTTGCGGATCAAATTATCCGTCATTGGCAGTTTTCCCATGGATTTTAATAGGCTGCACAAGCTTATATATATTCAGATCTTCAATTGGCGCTGCAAGAGCAGAATTTATACGCCAGATACAACAATGACAGCAAACCGCTACTTACAACCCTATTTCTTCAGTGAATTGACCTTGAATATCATTATAGTTTGTTACTTTTCAATATACGACACAACACCTAGAGCTTTTCGAGCACGCTCGCTGTACGAATCGCTATCAAATCTCGGACATACTGTAACAGTTATAACACCGGCACCTGCCAATAGTACTAACGTAGCGAAAAATGAAAGCAGCTTTAGAGCATCGATTAAGCAGCTAGTTCGGCGAACTGTAGTTTTTTTGTTACCGGATGGAATTGGTACTTTTAGAATACCTTTCTTTATCCAACAGATGAAAGGTAAGACTTCAGACATCACAATTTCGGTTGGACTTCCATTCACTGTTCATCTTGCAACCGCCATTTCAATACATTTAAGATTATTAAAAACTAAATTTGCAATTGCTGATTATGGTGACCCATACAGTCAAAACCCAGGTTCGCAGAAGTGTTTTTACGCGAAAGTTATGGAAAAATGGGTTGTCTCTAAATTTGACATTATTACAATACCTACGATCAAAGCTGTTGACGCTTTTACACAAGTAATAACTTCTAAAAATAAACTCATTGTTATCCCCCAAGGTTATGCAATCAACCAGAACCACGCCATTAATTACAAAAAAAATCTGATACCCAATTTTGCTTATGCTGGAATCCTTTACAAATTAATCAGAAATCCTAAAACTTTTTTTGAATACCTTTTAGCCGCTGACTTTGATTTTCGATTTCACATCTATACCGATGTTAACAATACTGAGACAATGCAAATATTGAAGCCATATATCGGGCGCCTAGGAGAAAAACTTATTGTCCATGAGATGATCCCTCGTGAACAGTGCATCGAAGCGCTTAGTCACATGGATTTCCTAATCAATTTTTCAAATGATTCAACCTCACAAACTCCCAGTAAAATTGTGGATTACACAATAAGCTCCCGTCCTTTTTTAAATATATATCAAACCCAATTAGAGTTTAAGGAATTCGAGATGTTTATCAACTGGGATTATTCTGCCTTTAAGAGCACCGATATTTCTGACTATGATGAGAACAAAGTAGCTAAGATGTTCATAGATTGCGTAAAACACCATGCTCAATAAAAAAAACCTCCTCATACTGTTATTTTCGCTAAAAATCCTACTGGATTTTTTCTTACCTTACAGAGATGTTAATTTCGCAATTATAGTTGCTGTATTTACAATTGCTGCATTAATTAATTTAAAGAACATCACTAAAATATCGAGAACAGAATCTAAATGGATATGCGTATTCCTTCTAATCTCATTTCTTGCGTTTATGAACTCAGATGAGCCTAGAGAATTTTACAAGTATCTATCTCTAGTTTTGATTTATCTCGTTATACGCTCTATAGTTTCGAAAATGTCAAAAGAGTCAATTAGTAGTGCGGCCTCAATAATATTAAAACTATTCATTATTTCTTTCGTTTTTAACTATGGACTATCTTGGGCCGTAGCGTCGCCAATAAACCGAGAGTTCTACAATTTTGAGCATGCTAATCTTCTTGGTAGCTATGTGCTTATTTCTCTAACGCTCGTTTATTGTTTGAAACTACCTCGTCATTCCTTCATTTCCAGAGTTAAAATTCTGGCAGCTGCTGTGTTCACAACATCTACTGGTGCAGCCTTATTGGCCACTGTTTCATTTTTCGACTTCAAAAAATATAATGTAAAGAATTGTTTCGTTATCGCCTTGACACTCACTTGCTCGTTGATTGCACTTTATATGGTACTTCAATTATATTCACCTCTCTATTTTTCAAAAATTTTCGGTCCATTCACATTAATAGCGGATGGAAAACTAGGAGAACTAGGCAACCTTGCGAGAGCTGGTATTCCAATTCAAGAACTTGGTGACAAATATCAGAGTTCCCTGGCATGGAGGTTTTACGCTTACTATATATTTATCGATTTCATTGGCACACAGAATCTTTACACACTATTTTTTGGTGCAGGCTTTTGGGGTTTTTCCAAAGCATGGTCCGGAATAATGCCGCATAACGATTTTATTCTCGCTTTAATTGATTTTGGTGTTTTAGGATTTGGTGCTCTCGTAACTGCATTTTATCAAGCCTTTAAATTCGTGGCTAAAAAATGTAAAAACATAACACCTCTTTTACTCATACTCACCTTCAGGCTCCTTTTTGAAAATAATATATATTCATTTTATCTAACTAGTAGCCTTGTTATGTATACAATTGTTCTTTATTTCTATGTAACCTCCAAAAAGATTAATGGGTAATAAAATGCTAAAGGTACTTGTGGTAACAAATATGTACCCAGGAAGAAATCAAAAATCTTTATATGGCGGGATCTTCGTAAAGGAACAGATAGAGTCTTTAGAACGGGCTAAGACATGTATTGTCGATACGATATGCATTGATGGACACAAAAGCAAATTCAACTACATATCATCGGCGTTTGGCATCCTGAATAGCATCCATAAGAACAACTACGATATTATTCATATCCACTACGGCCTCAGCGGACTGTTCCTTTTATTAAGGCCATTCAAAAAATGGACGAATGTCGTTTTAACTCTGCACGGAGGGGACATATTATCTGCGCAGAAAAAACATGTTCAGGTATTTCTCACAAAGCTATTACTTAGAAAAGTTTCGAAAGCCATTGTCATCAATCAAGAGATGGAATTATTAGTCCGTCCAATATCAAAAAAAGTAAAACTACTACCTTGCGGTGTGGACACTAATTTCTTTAATGATACCTACTCGACTAAAAAACGAAATCGGATACTATTCGCCGGCAGTCCTCAACGCTGGGTGAAGAACTTCGATCTTTTTGAACGAATAATTGAAGAATACAAAGCAATTTATGGAGCTGTCGAAGTCGTTGCCTTAGATGGATTTTCCAGAGACGAGATTAGAAACTTACTCAGCGATTCGTTAGCGCTAGTCATGACGTCGCGCAGTGAGGGCTCCCCACAAGTTATTAAAGAGGCGTTAAGCTGCGACTGCGCAATTCTTAGCAGCGATGTCGGTGACGTAAAAAATATTCTAGAGCACACCCCCGGCACTTTTGTGTTTTCCGACGGCGATTCAGAGCAGCATATCGCGAAGATGTTAGGCGAATCCATTCAAAAAGCCCGATCCACCCCTGGCATCAGGAGGCAACAAGTACTAAATAAAAGACTTGACTCTGAGTCCATATCTAAATCTTTATTGACTTACTACAAGGAGTGAGTATGAAAAAATTGTCTATTATTATCTATTATATTTTTATAAAACACCTACCCAACTCGAAATACATCAGACTATTCAACTGCGTACGAATCCTTTACGTTTCTAAGATTTTGAAAGTAATGCCGTATGATAAAAATTCAATATTCGAAGACAATATTTATATCTCTAACTGCAGCCAACTTCGGATAGGTAAAGCATGTCAGATCAATGAGGGAGTTTTTATTCAAGGTGCCTCCATTGGTGACTACGTAATGATAGCGCCTAATGTATCAATATTAAATGAATCGCATACGTTTCAACGAACAGATATTCCGATGGTTTTCCAGCCTACGACACCGAAATCTAATCCAGTAATTGATGACGACGTTTGGATCGGTCGAAATGCTGTTATCCTCCCGGGAGTGCATATTGGAAGAGGCTCTATTATTGGAGCGGGAGCTGTTGTTACGAAAAACATCCCTCCATACAGTGTTGCCGTCGGTGTACCAGCAAAAGTCATAAGAAGCAGAATATAAATAGACTACGCTCAACAGTACTTTTGCACTTCAATATTGCACTACTACGCCAGGACTCTGCCATAATCTCATGACTAACAAGCAAACAATTCCTTACATAAAGGCTTTTGGAGTTAAGCTATCTAAATACAGCATGGAGGAAACTGTTAATTATATCTTTTCCCCATGCGAGCGAGCGAGCCCGTTGATTCGCGAAGATTTGAATGCGTTCAAGGTAATACTGAAAGATAATGATGTTAACGTCTCCAATGCGCTGCGAGACGCTGATATAATTAACATAGATGGAATGTCAGTTGTCTTCGCAGTTAGAATTTTATATGGGCAAACATTGCCACGGGTAACCGGCTGCGACTTGTTCACTCGCTTATTGCATGAGTGTCACGAGCGAAGTAAAACAGTTTTCTTATTAGGTGCAACCGAACAGACTATTTTCCAACTGCACAAGAGCTTATCAAATAAATATTCGAAAAATCTCGTTGCAGGATTTAGAAATGGATATTTTTCACCGACCGATTGGGACATTATTGTTCGAAGTATAAATGATAGTAATGCTGATTTTCTATTTCTTGGTACGCCTTCTCCTCAGAAAGAGATTTTTCTAAATTTTGCAAAAAACAAGCTAAACAAAAAAATGGTACTTATAGGTGTTGGAGGATCATTTGACGTTCTAGCAGGAAAAGTCAGTCGGGCGCCGGAATGGATGCAAAACGCGGGTCTAGAATGGTTATATCGCTTGATACAAGAGCCTAACCGGATGTGGAAACGATATTTGATCACGAATACCAAATTTTCTTGGCTGTTGCTGAAAGAAAAATTTTTGCAGTTCATAAGTAAATAACATCTGCCTCCACACTTAAAGGACGCAGGTAGCAAGACAGATACTGTTTAATGATGAAATGGAAATCGGCCTCTCAGGGATGTCAAGCCTTGTATGATCAAAAAAGCAACCCTCACGAGTTTTAGCTGTAGGTCTTGATGCAATGCGGTCTAAAACTTCAAGCGCAGAGGCAGTATCCGAAAAAAGGCACTGAATGAACTGATCTGACAGTTCCTGCTTGCAAATTATGTACAGCCTGCAATATCCTTTACCCCAACAACCCTCAGGGATTTCCTTTCAAGGAGCATGACCATGAAAAAGCTACTGGCTTTGGCCCTCGTTTCATCGTTCAGCCTGCCATTGATGGCTGCTGAAACAGCCCCAGCTACCAATGCTGCAACACCCGACGCAACCACAGGCTTGTCTTTGTCGACTCCCATCGCCGGTGGCGTAACCGTCGGCACTGGTCTGGCCATTGGTGCGGGCCTTATCGCTGTTGGTGTTGCTGCGTCCAACAGTGGCGGCGGCGGTAGCGACGGCACCCCAGGTACAACTGGCACCACAGGTACCACTGGCACTACTGGTACTACTCGGTAACAGACCCCGCCTCAAGATTGATACGCTAACCTCCCGGCAACGCCGGGAGGTTTTGTTTTACCTACTCCCCTCCGAGCAATTTCGACAATGAAACGCGCGCTACCATTGGCCATGTTGGTTGGCCTGACCCTGCAAGGCTGCATTTTTTCCCCTGGTCAGCACATGGACACGGGCAATTTGGTACGTGAAGGTTCTCCGGAAAGCAGCCGTATCGAATTGATTCCAATTACTCCAAAACTGTTGGCCATTGAAGGCGCTTTCGACAAAACAAACTATGTTGCTCCCGAACTTTTGGCTTATCAGCCTGTTGAGTATCGAATCGGTGCTGGGGATCTGATTTTCATTACCGTCTGGGATCATCCTGAACTAACTGCTCCTTCAGGTTCGCAGCAACAGATCGAGGCTAACGGGCGTCTAGTCCGCCCTGACGGATCGCTCTTCTATCCCTATGTAGGAACGATAGAAGCTGCCGGAAAAAGTATCGAGGAACTACGATCAACTATCGCATCGCGTTTAGCTAAAGTTGTCGCAGAACCTCAAGTAGATGTCAGCATACTTCGATTTGTTAGCCAGAAAGTTATTCTTTCAGGTGCCTTCTTAAAGACCGGACAAGTTCCCATCACCAACGCCCCACTTAGATTGTTGGATGCTGTCGGCCAAGGTTCAGTTCTTACTAACGATGCAGATATTTCCGGTCTAGTTCTAAAACGCGACAATCACGAATATCTTATCGACCTTGATGCTCTTAATCGTAAAAACTCTAACTTGCAGAGCATATATCTTAAAGACGGCGATCAGCTACATCTACCGTACAATGACCAGAAAAAAGTCTATGTGCTAGGTGAGGTCAACACTGCGAAATCTCTCGTTTTCAAAGGGAGTAATATGAATCTTACTGATGCGCTGGGTAGCGTAGGTGGTTTGAGTCAGGAAACTTCGAGTGGCAAAGAAGTTTATGTCATTCGCGGAGTTGACAAATTAGCGGATGAAACAGTTAAAGTTTTCCAGATAGATCTAAAATCTCCTTCAGCATTTGCCCTTGCTCAGCACTTCAAATTGCAGCCACAGGATGTTGTGTATGTGGGGCCGGCTGATGTAACTCGATGGAACCGCTTTATCAGTCAAGTGTTCCCTAGTGCCAGCCTGCTTCGTACCGGGATAGGCATTGACAACGACATTGGCAACAATTAAGAACTGGATTTTTTTGTGAAATATCTGCGCCTGGTCTCTTTGACGGTTGCCACTATGTTGGTAAGCGCCTGCAATCCGTTGATGACAGCTTCCATGGACACGCTCAAGGCCGCTTTCGAAGGTCCTGAGCCCTTAGCGCTTACTCGCCAACAGGTAAATGCAACTCCGTACTACCAGATAACTATTGCGGCACCTACAGGTGAGGCCGTGATGGCTTTAGTGCGTCTGCAAGATGGTGTAGGTTTCTGGATGGCATCGACGCGCCAGATACTTATGCTTGAAAACGGCCTTGCCATTCGTAGCGTTGGTTTCAACAACAACCTCGACGGCACTCGTTTTGATGGCGAGTCACCATTCCAGACCGGTCTACATCGTGTTGTAGATGGCCTGCAAACTCGCCGCCAGGTGGACTTTGTCGAAGGTTATCGGATGGGTGTAGTGCTCACTAGTCGCTTTGAGAAAAAAGGACTAGAAACTGTACACATCCTCGACCGCGACGTGGAGTTGTTGCGCGTGGATGAGGATATCGCAATGGAAGGCCTTGGCTTTACCGCGCGGAACCAGTACTGGGTCGACCCTACCGACGGCTTCATCATGGCCAGCGTTCAGCATCTCACCCCCGAATTGCCCCTACGCATTGTTCAAGTGCGCCCGAATAAGCCGGTAGTGCAATGATTCTTCGTCCCTCCTGGCTGCTTTGCTGCAGCCTATTCATGACTTTTACTGTAAAAGCCGACTCGCTGGTCACTGTGCAGGGTTATGCCTCCCAACCGGGACGATATTCTTTCCAGGAAGGCACGCGCTTGCATGATGTTTTGCTTCCTGCTCAGGTCAACCCGAAGGCTTACCTGCTCGGTGCTGCGTGGTTGCACACCCCGCTACGCAATGCGCAGGAGCGGCTCAAGCTGGGAGTACTCTTCGATCTCGCAACCGTGAAAACGAACGCGCTTCAGGACAAAAAGACCGAGTTGGCAGCACTAGCCACGCGTCTCATCGATAAGGTTCAGGCTATGCCGGTAACGGGGCGCAAGGTTGCCCAACTTGATCCTGTGCGGGTTGAACTGAACCGTGGTGACAATCCCTATCTAAGCAACGGCGATGTGCTGCTGTACCCCCCCCGACCTTCCACAGTAAAGGTCGTAGGTGCAGTGCTCGGCGATTGCGAGCTGGCGTACCAGCCTTTGGAGCCGGCCCTAAGCTATCTGAAGAGCTGTCCACGGGATCCCGGGGCCGACGCCGATTTTCTTCTATTAATCCAGCCAGATGGACAGGTATTCCGGGAAGGAATAGCACTCTGGAATCAGGCCAAATCAGTTCCGCCGGCCCCAGGTGCAAGCATATACGTCCCGATACAAAGCGCCGCGATTGGTGACCCCACGCCTGATTTAAATACTGAACTGGCCGCTTTCATCGCCACCCAGCCGCTGCTGGAGGTGAAGCCTTGAATTATCACTTTATTCCTTGGTTTTTGCTCGGTTGCAGCGCTTGGGCGACGGCTGAACAACGCTATACACAAAGCGACTTTGGGGGTGTCGGCCTGTTGCAAACCCCTACTGCGCGGATGGCACCTGCCGGTGAGTTGTCTCTGACGGCGAACCGTACAGACCCATATAGTCGCTACAGCGTATCCTTTCAACCCTTTGAATGGTTGGAGGGATCGTTCCGCTACACTGCCATCACTAACCGCATATACGGACAGGAAGATTTGAGCGGCAGCCAGAGCTTCAAGGATAAAGCTATTGACGCAAAAGTAAGACTATTAGAAGAGAATCACTGGACGCCGCAAGTTTCTTTAGGGGCAAGAGACATCGGAGGTACAGGTTTATTTTCCAGTGAGTATTTTGTCGGCAATAAACGTTTGGGGAATTTTGATCTTAGTCTGGGTTTAGCTTGGGGGTATATAGGCAATCGTGGAGATATTGATAATCCACTGGGCTGGGTAGATGATAAATTCAACAATCGTCCAGAGTCTACTGGACTGGTAGAAACGTCAGGCAGTTTCAATGCTAACGCCTACTTCCGCGGCTCTCCGTCCTTCTTCGGTGGAATAAATTATCAAACACCTTGGGATCCGCTTTCTATAAAGCTAGAATACGAAGGTAACGACTATCAGCACGAACCATTAGACAACAATCAAGTTCAAGATTCGCCAATCAATCTCGGCTTCGTATTCAAAGCTAACGATTGGGTAGACTTGCACGCAGCTTGGGAACGCGGCAATACCGCCATGTTCGGCATCACCTTGCACACCAACTTCGCCACCCGCAAGGCACCAACGAAGAGCTTCGACCCAAAACCCGAACCTGTGCCGGACGTCAAACCGACTACCGCGCCAACAGACGTGCAATGGGCCGGCGTAGCCAAGCGTCTGCAAAACAACGCAGGCTACACCGTTTCGAAAATCACCCAGCGTGATTCCGAGTTGATCGTCTACGGCGAACAAGGCCGCTACTTCCACACCCCGAAAGCCGTGGGCCGTGCTTCGCGCATCCTCGACAACAGCGTTAACGATCAGATCGACTGGTTCACCATGGTCGATACCCGTTACAGCCTGCCGGTCCAGGAAGTCAGCCTGCCCCGGGACACGTTCCGCGAAGTGGTGCAGGAAGATCGTCCGCTGGAAGACCTGCGCCGTGTGACTGAGCAGAATGTTCCGGTGCCGCATCAGGAGAAAACCCTGTATGCGAAGACGCCGGACAAGTTCACCTATGGCCTGGGCCTCGGGTACAAACAGAACGTCGGCGGTCCTGACGGATTCCTGCTGTACCAATTCAGTGCGGATTTGAGTGCCGAGTACCGGTTCCAGCCTGATCTTTGGTGGAGCGGCCTGTTGAGTGCGAACCTGATCAACAACTTCGACAAGTTCAAGTACGACGCACCCAGCGGCTTGCCACGGGTGCGTACCGACCTGCGGCAGTATATGACCACGTCGGAAGTGACGATGCCGACCTTCCAGTTGAACAAGGTCAAGCAGCTGGACGAAGACCTCTACGGCATGGTGTACGGCGGTTATCTGGAGTCGATGTTCGCAGGCGTCGGCGGTGAAGCGCTGTACCGTCCTATGGGCGAGCGCTGGGCAGTTGGCGTTGACATGAACTGGGTCAAGCAGCGTGATTTCGATCAGGGCTTGGGGCTGCGTGATTACAGCACCATCACTGGCAACGCCACGCTGTACTACCGCAGCTCCTTCCAGGACATCCTTGGCGCAGTGAGCGTCGGTCGCTATCTGGCGAAAGACCTGGGTGTTACGCTCGATCTGTCCCGCGAGTTCAGCAACGGCGTGCGCTTCGGTGGCTGGGTGACGGTCACCAATGCCACGAAAGAGGAATACGGTGAGGGTAGTTTCGGAAAGGGTATCTACTTCTCGATACCGTTCGACGAATTGATGGCCAGTTCGACCACTCGCCGCGCTAACCTTGCCTGGACGCCGCTGACTCGTGACGGTGGCGCCGCGCTTGCGCGTAGCTACTCGCTGTACTCTCTAACGGAGCGTCGCAACATCGACCTCTTCCACAACAATTTCTACAAGGTCACTGAATGAACCAGCGCATTATGCGTTTAGTGCCCAAGCTGGCGTTTTTCGTGATCCTGCTGGTGCTTTGTTTTGCCGGCATGCGCGGAGAACCCGTGCCTGAGGTATTTGAAAATCAGGACAAACTGCATCACTGGGCCGGGTTTGCGTGCTTGACGGTAAGCGCGTATCTGGCGTTCCCGGGCACTCGCATTTTCTGGTTGCTGTTTTGGCCATTAGTGGGGTCGATGCTGATCGAACTGGAGCAAAGTCTCATGCCGCTGCGTACAGCGTCTTGGGGCGACATGCTAGCGAATGCCGTGGGAGTAATGTGCGGGATGATGGCTATTTTGGCGTGGCGTAGGTATCAGAACTGGAGACTCAAGAGTTCTTCGACAATTATTGCCGAACGATAATCCGCTTGGTTACTGGTAGATCTGGCCCCATCCTCAGAGATGCGGCCAGACTCACCTATCTTCATTTCTACCACCGATTCAACTAGTCTCTTTCCCAAGCAGTTTAGCTAGCCCAACACTCATCGGTGTTGTCTCAGTCAATTCGAATCTCTCAAGCAGCCGATCATTATTCGCTCGCGAATGGCGAATATCACCGGAGCGCGCCTGCTCATGAGTAACCAGCGGTATTTCACCTAGCACCTCACCCAGCACTTCAAGCATTTGATTTAATGAGGTGGCTCGGTTCATACCAATGTTAATTGCGCCTACTCCAACTTCCGGCGCTTCTAATGCCTGTACCAACAAGCCGACCAAATCTTTCACATAGAAAAAATCACGAGTCTGTTCACCATCACCAAAAATCGTGATCGGCAAACCTTTTTGTGCCCGCTCACTGAAAATGCTGATGACACCCGAGTATGGCGATGATGGGTCTTGACGAGGGCCAAAAATATTGAAAAAACGAAACACCACAGGTTCTAGCGAGTGCTGGCGCCGATAGAAGTCGAAATAGTATTCACTCGCCAGTTTGTCTGACGCATAAGGAGTCAACGGTGCCTTGGGCGTGTCTTCATCAATTGCCAGCCCTTCACCATTATTGCCGTATACCGCAGCACTAGAGGCAAACACCACACGCTTGACGTTGGCTTGGCGCATGGCCTCACAAATGTTTAAGCTACCTACGAAGTTACTTTGATGCGTGCGCACCGGATCGTCTACAGAAGCTTGAACCGAAGCTACTGCTGCAAGGTGCGCGACTGCACGACATCCATCCATTGCTCGCTCAACTACTGCAGCGTCGGCAACGTCACCTTCGATCAGTTCAACTTTTGGATTGTCTAGCGGAACGTTGCTGCACTTACCGGTCGACAAGTCATCCAGAATACGAACTGAATAGCCTTTTGCGAGCAGGACGTCAGTCAGATGGGAACCAATGAAGCCGGCACCCCCGGTGATTAAAACTGGGCCATTAGGCATGATAAAAAACCTATCCATAATTTTCGCGACGATCGAGTAGAACGTCTCGAAGTAGTTCCTTGGTTTCATTAGAAGCGCAAACAGGCTTGCACGTGCGTCAGGCAGAAATGAAAAGCAGCGCTCCAGGGTCAAGTTTCCCACAAATGATGCTGTGTTTTCGATAGAAATTAAAAGCTAGCCGCCTATGGTATCGTAAATTCGTTAGCTCGGCAGGTTACAAACTAGCAAGCAAGCTCGCTTGTATGTTTAGACTTGATGGCGTGAGCGCGACTAAAAGCTCGATTCAGACTCTAGCCCGTGCGGACCATGGAAGACTTCTCGCACCGCCCTTTCTACCCAAAGGGCCGATAAGGTATTCATAGGTGAAAAGCGGCGATAGACGCAAACCAGCGCTATTCTCGACGAAAATTTAGACGCTGGCGCCGAAGATCCGTCATGACAATCCTGACCTCGCAGACGGTTTTGGTATCAATGTAGCCAAGGCCCAAATCGTCGTTCACCGCGAAGATCAGTGAACCACCTAGGCAATCGACAACAACCGAGAAACGCTTGTCCAGTGACTCAAAATGTTGCATTCGCAAAGCGCAATTGTTCTGGAACCTACCAGCATTTTCACTTGGACATGGTTGAACTTGACCATGAACTGGGTTACCGGGTTCACATCGTGGATGCTTACCGGGAGAGCCACTACCGGGAAAGGATTGGTCAGAGGGCCAAAATCGACCCTTGTGGCGCGTCTCCTGGCGCGGGCACCTCTCTAAGACTGCGGCTCTGGAGCCACCTATACAGGCCTACAACGCATGAAACACTGCCCCATCGACGCTAAGAGCTCATCAAAATGCGTAGCATCAGACTATTAACAGTTGCACCATTTAAGGTGTAGGCCGACTCCAAGCCAATGACGAGCCCTCGGCCCGGATGCCCGCCTTCATTGCAATATTCATCGAGTCCGACCTGGCCCACTGACCAATCCGGTTGTCGGCTTTGCCCTTGGTCTTGCGATTAGCGCTATACCATCCATGCCGCCAAAGCTTCATAAAAAATCGGCTAAGGGATCGTGGCATCATCACCCGGTCGTACCCCCGTGGAGAGAATCCACAGCTGCAACTTCGCCCTTCAAACATCGCAAGGGCTTTTAGCGACCAGCCGTGTTTTCTCGAAAGACCTCTCGAAACATCGGAATCAACAGAGATGCGCCGCGCTCATTCATATGATCATCGTCATAGAAAAGAGGAAGACCGTCTTTATCCCCCCAGCACACCCCCTCACTGCACAAATATGGCAGCGGATCAAGTAGCTTTATTCCGCACTGCCTAGCGGCCATATCCTGAGTTTCCAGCAAGAAGGCATTACGCTTATTATAGTCCTCGATGGTGACTGATAATCGTCGATGATCATCCCCTATCAACAATGATCGGGCCATGCCTTTAGGTACATTGTATTTCAACTCTGGAATTGGCCGCATCATATAGACCGCTCGAGTCTTAGCAAACTCACATGCGGTATTAATAACTCCACTCCGCATTTCCATCATCAGCTCTTCATTATAGCTCTGGTATGGAGCGCTTACATATTTTACTGGCGATGGTGTCAGGTTTGCCGGACCCGGCTCGTTAGGACCTTCAAACAAAACTGTATATCTATTAATTAGAATTATTGGTGCGCGACTGGCTAACGCTTGTTGTTTCCTAAGTGCGTAATCAACAAACTCCTTGCAGCGGAATTTTTCGTTCGTCTTATCTTTAAGACCGAACACTGTCTGACAGCTTGAAAGAGACCAGTCAAGAACATGTAGGCTTTTATCAGGGATCGACTTTTCTATTGATCGTACAAACGATCCCGCATGACTATCACCAAGTACAATCACGCCTAAATTCTTTCCGCCATAAGTGCACTCCGGAACCTTTTTTGTATCTCCAACATGGCACTCGCCAATTCTTGGGTTCTTATTCTTCGCTTCGGCGAATATAGAGTTTACCTCCGACGTAAATCTTCCTGAAATACCGTCATAAGCGTTGATAAAAAAGCTAGGAATTGCGACGAACGAGATCGCTACCAACAACACAGCGAAGCTTCGCATCTGTGGCAACCTGGTTAGCTTCGTGCGTGCAGGAGTCTCCACAAACCGATACGAAATCCAGCCGAACAGCAGCGTTAACACTAGACAAGCACTAATTGCCCCAAAGGATTCTGGCTGTTGAAGGTACGCCAATGCGACTGCGAACGGCCAGTGCCATAGGTATAGAGAATATGAGCAATTCCCAAGCCATTGGGCCGCCCGGCTACCAGTCCATATAGAATGTTGTCGGGCCGCGATCAGAACAAGTATCGTTCCGAATACAGGTAAAATTGCACGCCAACCTGGCCAAATATCAGCCGCATCAAATATTGCAATGGAAAAAATTATCAACCCAAAACCACAACCTTCTATCCATAGCTTCTTTTGATCAGAAAGATGCGAATCTTTAGCCAGCAAAAAAACCAATCCGCCAGCCAGCATTTCCCAAGCCCTCGCAGGCAGTAGGTAGAAAGCCGCATTTGGCATTACCGGCGTGACCATGATCGATAATAGCAGGGAGCTCAAAAAACCTAACACCATCACAATCATGAGCGTAGAACGGCCAGGACGTAACTTCCAAACTGTTAAAATCACAACTGGCAGGATTAGATAGAATTGCCACTCAACCGACAGAGACCAAGTATGCAGAAGTGGTTTCTCATGAGATCCAGAATCAAAATAGCCTCCACTTAACCAAAACAATATATTAGAGAAAAAGCCGAGAGCACTGAGAACCTCAATACTTAGAGAGTTGTACTCTGTCTCCGAAAGAAAAAAGTAGCCAGCCAGAATAAGAAAACAACAAAGCACGAGCAGTGCGGGAACAATACGACTTGCACGCGAAGAATAGAAATTCAAAATTGAAAATATTTTCGGGGAGCCTGCAGTGCTATTTCCTTCTATGCCCTTAACGATAATCCTGGTCATTAAAAAACCAGAGATTACAAAAAAAACATCTACGCCAACGAACCCGCCCGTAAATCCTACAACTCCAAAATGGTAAAGAATTACTGCCACTACAGCCCATGCCCGGAGGCCGTTAATGTCATCCCTGAAATTGTTGTTCCTGAGCTTCATATGTCTTTTGTTCTTCTGGCAATAGGTAATTTGTGAGTGGGCATTTAAGCGGCGTGGATATTGCCAGAAATCCGGAAAAAATTCGTGCTTTTAAAAATTTTTTGGCAATAGTGCCCGCGCACCGTTGCGCAGAGCATGCTTACTAGAAGTCTTTGATGAAGACGCGAGGCCAAGATTCAGCGTTTGCTTAGCGTCCTTCAACCAAGTAGGACGCTGTTGCATCGTCATCGGGTTGCAGTGGATGGCCCGAAGATGGGAACTCCAACACTGTTAACCAGCGCCCGCTTTTCTGCGATCGGCGCTTGGGCAAATTTACTGAATGGCGTCGGCTTCGCGCCGCTAAAGCAAACTTAATCTTAATCGTTCTCGTTCCGCAGCTGAACTGATATAGCTTCTGACATTCACCTGCGTCTCCCGCGCCAGCTATGGTGACTTTAGCTCCGTTGACGCAGTTGCGGATGGTCCACGCCACAGCGACCCGCCTCATAACACTTTTAGTGCGGGCTTCTCCTCAAAAAGTACGGACGAGAATGTTGGGGGTTTTTCTGTATTGGTTATACTTTTCTCCGGAAAAACACTAGCAATTTAGGCGACACGATGGGGATCTAAGCGACCCGAATGTTGGCTAAGGGGAGTAAATCCAACGGAAATGTAGGCCATCGCCTTGCGTTTTTGACGTTTGAGATCAACTGGGTGCCTTTGCCTGGACCCCGGTAACTTATGGATTTTAACTTAATGGAAGGGTCGAATTGCAGTCAAATCTCCATCCTCTCCGTCGCTATCCAGGTACCGCTCAATGTGCGGCTTAACGCATCAAACTATCGAATCAATGCATTGACCCAAGTGCTGGAAAAGCTAGCCATGCGCGGGCCGACTGGATGTCAATCTTTCATTCCTAGTGATTTCGCTTTGTTCTGCGCAATTCCGCCGCAGGATTGGTGTGATGGCTGGATGTGCTGAAATTGGTTGGGCGGTGATTGCTGCTCGGGGCTGAGGCCTTTCGACCGATTGAGGTTTTGATCGATGTGTAGGGCGTGAGCGCTTCCCGCGAACATTGCGTGGTTTACGGGCACACCGAACCACTGGTATTCGTTACTCACTGAAATACTCATTATTGTACCGTCGCTGTTCAGCAAATCCTCCAATTGGACACTAGTCCTTTTCTGATTTCTTTCCTGATTCGTCTCTCCCACAGTCGCCAACGCCTTCGTGCGGTGATTCGGAATTTTCGTACAAAAATTCCAGAAATTTCCTTCAAGCTGTGTCGACCGGCATGAACTGGTGCGAAGTGGGCTGATTGGATATTCTTTCGCTGCCACTGTGGATGCAGTGGCAGGGCGTAGGAACCCTTGGAGATTCACCGCGCGTCAGTCGTTTGATTGCGGCACATAACCTGTGTCCGTAAACTCGTTCGCGGCGGCTGTGCGCGGGACACGCTTCGGCGTGGCTGAGTTTGGTGAATCCTCAGTTTCCTACTCCCGCGTACGGCTGCCACCCAAGCCCGTAGGAAAGGCCGGTGGTAGTTCAAATGAATTCACCAAGGGCAAAAAAATGAGAGCACTTCACCCCGACCCACCGTACAAAAAACCACCCCCCTACCCCGAAAATCGCTTCAAGCCGCTCACCAGCAACTGCGACGACATGCCTACATTGTTCGTCGACACCCAAGCCCCACTCGATGTACTGATCGGCGCGGCAAAGTACCGAATCGCGGCCGTCACTCAGGTACTCGAAAACCTGGCTATGCGCGGCACGATCGAGTGCGAGTCCTTCATCCTCAGTGACTTCGCCCTGCTCTGCGCCATTTCGTTGCGCGATGGCTGTGATGTGCTGGAGGTGGTTGAGCGTCGATTGCGACCGCAACCTCAGGCTGTTTTGGTGGCGTGATTAACCCGGGTAGTTGAGGCGTCTCGACTGACGCCTTCGCGGACAAGCCTGATTCCAGCAGCCCCCTGTAGCCTCGGGATGCATGGACTTGTCCGCGAACTCTCGTCACGGGTCGCGCCCTGAACCTTTGCCAGGAATTCAGACAACCTTTTCAGCCAAGCCTGATACCAGAGCTGGTTCACGATGCTTAGCCAGGACGGCTTCGCAAGCGGCTTGCACTACAGCAACTGACGTTGCACCGCTTCTTCCAGCGTGCTGCGGGCAAGCGTTTGCACCACTTCGCGAGTGTCTTGCTGGAAAGGCAGGGCAACGATCAACACCAACTGCATCCAGGTACGCACCGACTCGCTTTTGCGAATGCGCCCAAGTTCTTTACCGTCCTTGTCCTTGAACACCGTTTCCAGGGTAAACGTGTTCTTCGCCGTACTGGGAATGATGAACATGGTCAAACCGGTCACAACGGCGGAGACAACGCTGTACTGTTCATTGTTGTACAGCGTGGCTTCGGCGTAGATGTCAGAGTCAACCTTGTCGGTAGTCACCCGCGAAAAGCGCCCCGACTCTCGGAACGCATCAACAATTGCCGATTCCCACAGGGCAGCTGGAGCGCCGGCAACCGTCCGCCCCTCCCCGCCGTTGGCCTGATAAAACGCGGTGGTGCGCACGAACGTCGTCGGCTTTTGCTGTGCAGCATCTGCTGTGAGTGGCCAGGCCTGTAAGGGCGGCAGTTCATGCATCGAATACGATGCGCAACCTGACATCAGAATGACTGACAGGATGAAGGCGTGTTTGATGTATCCAACCATGTGGTTCTCCTTTTAGTTACTGTTTTGCCAAGCGCGCAGTCGCGGTATCAAGCAGCTTTGAGACCAGTTCGCTCAACTGTTTGGCACCCATGGTAGGTGCCCAGTATTCGCGTCCGTAAATGCCGACATTGCGCGCGAACTTGACCTGTTCCATGGAAGTCGCCAGCGTTTTTCCGTCTCGGTCAACGATCTGCAGATCACCCGCCAAGTCGAAGCTGTCTACGTCGATGGGCCCATTCACCCAGATCCACAGCGTCAGTGTGAGCAAGGCACCGGGGAAATAGGCGGGATGCGGAGCTCGACGACCTTTGAGCGAAGTCATATTGAAGTTGAGCACCACATCGTTTTCACCTAAACGGGTGGGGTATTCGGTGATTTGCTTGAAGTAGCCGCCTTTATCCACGTACTGCTTGATCTGCGTCGTTAGCGAACGACTGATGGAGGTACGTGTAGCAGCGTCCATGTCCGGGACCGAGACCTTCACGTCGGCGAGTTGTGCGGTACGCGGGCTGGCAATGGGGGCGGGATGTGTGGGTGCGCCGATTGGGCCGGTAACATTGTAAGACACACAACCGCTCATTGTTAAAATGGTGATTATGGTTGTGAGTTTTGAGAAACTTTTAAACATGGGTATTCCTAAGCATTACGAATTTTCGTTGTGAATGATTTTATTATCAATTAAAAGACGGCCGAAGATAATTATTGGTAAATTACGGACGCAGCCGTAAGCACAGCGACTTTCCAAGATTCATGAGTTTGCGCACTGGGCAGCGCCGCCGAATTGGTGGTACTAATCAATTTTGGCAGTCAGATCGCTAACAGCTCTAAAAAGCACCACAATGCCAGAAGATTTTTTATGAGCGCACTCAATTTAATCAACTAATTATCCTCATAAAAATACTCACCACAGTGCCACGCACGCACTCCACATCGACTCATTCAGCTTATATATTTTTCATTTGTCATTTCTTTACCTGCAGCAACTCTAATTGCCGCACTCTTAATTTGAGCAACTCTTCCCCCATAAAATTTTAGGCACTAGCGCAAAAAGCGTCTTCGGCATTAAGTAGCTAAGAATATAATTTTTTGCCTTATCTGAACTGCGTTTCAAGAAAACAGAATCAGACTCATCGGCGCCTTGATCGCAATACCAACTGTCGTACGTCTGTTCTGCTTTCTCGCCAAACAATTGATATACATCTCCTCCAAGAATCGCGATTCCGAAAGCCTCGAGTTCATAAATAGCATGTAAAGCGTCATCATGACCTAGGGCCCAGTTCTGCACTCCCAAATGATCCAGGGATATACCTCTACCTAGAACAGTATCAATTCGCTCCGACCACACAATACTCATAGATCACTCCACTGAAGTCGGCTTGAATAGTCGATAGTCCCGCCGACTACTTTATGAACTCGTCATATTTGCCCGGTGCAATCTACAATATTGTTGCACTGACTAATTAACAACTATTTTTTGCAACAAGCTCGCGACTTTAGATTTTAGCATTTCATCGTCAAGTTCATACTCTTCTCTTGATTCATCTGGCTCGTACATATCCGCAGCACAACAAATACTGGACAAACACTCGCTCAACGAAGGTTCATCGAACTGAAGGACATTCCTATCTCGCTCTATTTTCCAAAGTTCAATGTACGCCTCAGAAAAAATCTTGCCTGTCAGCCTTCCCGCTACATACGATTTTGCAAACTCCAAGATAGTAAGACTCATAGCAAATCTCCATTTTCAATAAAGCTAAAAATTGCTGAGTTACCGGGGATTATTGCTCAGAATTTCATCAGCAATTTTTGACCTTGAGCGTTCATTTCGGAAGGATCGCCTTTGACGTTAGCGAACGTACTATCTTCACGGTTTTCATGTTTTTTGAGTGCTCGGTCAGCGAGTGAAAGCTGCACTGACTTATCCTAAGGATCTGACAATTCCCGCATACGACAAATCAACAAGGCATTTCCCTGCCTACCTGTTGCCTTTTGCACCATCTAAACTCTAACGAGCACAAACTCCATAAAAATGCCATCACCGCTAATACCTTCAATAACTGTCCGACTCGCTTCTATCGACTTTACAGCAAAGTTTGTTTCATTTAATGACGCGGAAAAGTCAACGATACAATCTATGTCTGGGATCCTTTTGCCCCCCTTGATTTTAAAACCATCGATACCAAGAACTGCTATATCGTTATTTTTGCAGTAATCGACCAACCTAAGCCCATCGTCAACATTAAACAAAGGAGTGCCACTTCATAGCATTGTAGGAGTAATAGGTAAACCATGTACGGATACTTCAAGTGTAATCAGTCCCATGGCGCAACCTCAAACACCATCTTCGTGCCCTTCGAACTCCCACAAACCTAACGCTGATACCTTTCTTGAAATTTCATTCCAATTTTCACCCAAACAACCTTGTAGAAAATTTTCGATGAAAAGAACAATTTTTTGATAATTATAGTCACGAACAATAAGGTAGTGATGTCCAACAAGAGCTTTGTCCAACCCGAGGTTTTCTTCAATCCATGCCGGAGTACAAACCTCTATATCATAGGACTCTTCGCCTTCTCCACATTCGGGGCCGATCATAGCCTGAAGAAGAAAACAAAAGCTGCCTGCGCATTCCGGCTGGTAATTTTCAAGATTGTAAATGTCAGGGCTATGCAGCCGTTTTAATTTCGCGTTCATAATGGAACCCAGAAAGGTGGCTGCTCAGGAGTTCGCACTAAAAAATCTACCCGATCAGAAATAAACATCAGGGCATACACCACGTAACAATCTCCGACATTCAAAGGAGAATAGCTAGTTTGATCAACCTCATTCAAATAGCGCTCCTTTGTTGGGATAGCGCTACCGAGATTAGCCTGGCATAAGGCTAGCATATTTTCACTCACTTGAATTTGAAGTCGTCAACTGCTCCAGTAATGGAGTTTCTTACATAGTGAATTTCGATTCCATTGATATTTTGCGCCGATTTCACCCAGCCATCAGTTGCCGGCCATCGGAAATCAATCATCGGAACCGTCAGTGGGCGACCAGCAACAGGATTTTAAATAGCCTGCTCCATTGCAAGCTTTTCACGAAAGTTAGCAGGCGTAGATCTACCCGTCGAACCCTAGCCCAACGGTTTGTCTACTAAAGCTGGTATTTCAACGCCTTTTGTACCGACGAATTATAGACTATGGGCAATACTCAACCATATAACTGCTCCCTAGTTCTTGCTGCATCGATTTGGCCAGCTCCTCCCCCTCTGCTTTGTGCCGAAGCTCTGCCTCAGGCGTGGCAAAACAAGAATCGGGCGGGTAGTCGCTATTGAACGTCGACTGATACTCACCGTCCCACTCACTGATTTTGACCCTCAGCTTTGGAGAAAAGGGCAAATCTTCAATATCAACGTGCCCCATTCTATCCGGATCTGGGCAGAATATCGGCACAGCTAAATACTCACTCGTTAGTCTTAACCTGATCATGGCAATGGTTTCCAAGAAGTGACCGGATTAGCTCGAACCACGAAGCCGTTCGAGCCAACCCCAACTGCGATGTTTTGCTCAACACCATTGTGCGTGATGCGATAAACATTAGCCGAACCATTGGTCCCGACAACGTTCCCACGTTCAAGAGCACTCATTACAACATTTGGAATGTCATCACGTGAGATGCCTTTTTTGACAAAGTCGGCTTCGTGTCGTTTGTAGATGTGTTGCAATCCGGCAGCATCAGTACCCTTTTCCAGCCAGACTGTTCGGCCATCTGGCAACCTACGGATATCAACCACCCTTCCTGGGGTGATTTTAGTGCCTACAGGCAATCCCGAAATCAATTCGTCCCTAGTCAGAGCGGACCCCGACACTCCTTTTGCACCAGCCCCAACTTCACCAACAACCTTAGCGCCAGCTCCCAATCCACCCGTAAGAACGATACCAGCAATCTCACCGTTCGTAGCCTGAGTGGTTTTTTGCGCGGTCAGGCGTAAGTCGTCTTGGTTGCTGTCTTGAAAACCCCGAACAATTGACTGTTCCTCAAGGCTCAACCCACCATTGCGGTCAAACTGATCAAGTACGTTTAAGCCGCCCTCCACTTCTGTTCGCAGTGCGTTGCACGTTGAGAAGTCCTCACACTGCAACAGGGTGATGCCGGTTTTTTTGTCGCCGAGGCTCTCGTATTTCGCTGTGACATCCGATCGGCAAGCCGCCGGGTCCCCCGCCGCTCGACAGCCCTTCAGGTCCTTCACTAAATCACCAGCTTCTTGATGATTCAGGTAGTTGTACTGCGTAGCGTTCTGCGCCACCCACGCACCGGTTTGCAGGCTTTCGCCATCCGCATCACGCTGCGTTGCCGCCGCCAGCACACCCACCAGTTGCGAGGTCATGCTCAGCAGGTTTTCGTTTCCACCTACCAAGCTATCGAGCTGGACGACCAAGGCTTCGTTGGCGCCTGCCGCGAGTGCGCCGGTCTTGAAGTCGCCGCCGCTGACTTGCGCCAACAGGCCACCGACCATGGCGTGAATCAAGATTTTTGGCGGACTGCCGTCAGGGAAGATGCCGTGTGTGGCATCTCCTGCTGCATTGAAGCTCGCAGCCGCCAAGGTATTGAACAAGGTGCTTTGCAAAGCGCTGCCCAAGTCACCGCCCTGCCCCATGATCTTGTTCAGCGCCAGCGAGGTGCCGTTTTGCAGGCCCTGATTGGCGGCGAATTGGCCGACGTTTCCCCATGTCCCGAGATCGGTTGTGATCTTGCCGGTGACCGGATTCGTGGTGGTACCGGTCCATTCGTTGAAGTAGCCCGCGGTCATGCCGGCCGTGAGGCCGGAAATGGCGTAGCCCTTGAGGGCATCGCTGGAGGTGACGTCTTTGAACACGGCGCCCAGGTTGCCGCCATTGTTGATGAAGCTGACGGTGGCGTTGGTTGCTGCGCTTGTGGCGATGGCTGCCCCACCTGCGGCCACTGCGCCAGTACCGCCCAGCGCCGACATGGCAGCAGGGCCGACAAAGGCAGCCATCAGGATGGCGATCGCCAGTTGTGCGCCAACGCCCAGTCCCGAGTTGCTGTACTGGTAGGCGTCGTGGATTTCCTGGACCAAACGCCAATCCACATCCCCACGCTGCTCCGCATCCTTGAGCCAAGCCAGGTTCGGATCGGCCTGCACCATGGCATCAATGGTCTCGCCTACCGACTTCTGGTCGATGGCCTTGAGGTCGATGTTCAATCCATTCGCGGCATTGATCGCCATCTGCCCCTGGGCCACCAACTGGCTCTGGCGCAGGGTTTCATCGGTGTTGCCTTTGCCCGAGGCGGAGTTCCAGGCCAGGTCGCCTTTACTCTTTTCGTGGCTCTCCTGGTGCATGTCCTTGACGGCTTCGAAGGTGATGCTGCCGCCACTTTGCAGGGTCAGGTCGTTGCCGCTGTCGAGCCTGGCGCCCTGGTACAGCTGATCGCCGCCGCTGACCAGCGTCAGGTCGCCACCGGTGTTGATTTGGCTGCCGATGTTCTTGATGTCGGTGACTTCGTCACGCTGGGTTTCCTTGCTGCCCCAACCGCCCTTCTTTTCCTTGTCGTACAGCGAGTAGTCGCTGTCTTGGGCGGCTAGCAACTGCAGGTTGCCGCCGGCGACCAGGTAGGCTTCCTGGCCGGCGGTGACGGTGCTGGCGATCAGCGTGAGGTCCTGGCCGGCGCCGAGGGTGACGTTGCCGCCGGCGTTGAGGCTGGTGCCGACCTGGCTGACGTGGTCTTCCTGGGCTTCGACTTTGTGGGTTTTGCTGTAGCTGTGGTCTTCGTTGGCGGCGGATGCCAGGGTGAGGTTATTGCCGGCGTTCAGGGCGAGGTCGCGCTGGGCGTCCAGTTGGCTGGCGACGATGGCGAGGTCGTGGCCGGCGTTGATGGACAGGTCGCGGCCTGCTTCGAGGCTGGCGCTGTGTTGGGTGATGGCGAGGTCGCGGTTTTTGCTGCCGTGTTCGTTGCTGTTGAGTTGTGTGGCCGAGCCGAGGGTGACGTCGCGGCCGGCGCTGATGCTGGTGTCGCGGCCGCTTTGCAGGACGCCGCCGAGGTTGTTGAAGTCGCGGCCTGCGGTGATGGTCAGGTCGTTGGCTGCTTCGATGCGTGCGGCGTTGTCGACGAAGTCGCGGTGCTGGGTGTTGAAGCCGTTGCTGCTGTCGTGGCTGGTGACGGTGCGTTCGTTGCTGATGTCGCCGGTGAGGCTGGTCAGGCTGACGTCGCGGCCCTTGATGATGCCGCCGGCCTGGTTGGTGAGGTCGTTGCCGGCCAGCAGGTCGAGGCGATTGCCGGCCTGCACCAGGCCGCTGTTGACCAGGTTGTTGCCAGCCATGGCGGCGAGGTTGCCGGTGGCCTTGAGGGTGCCGGCGTTGTCGAGGTTGTGGCCAGCGATCAGGCTGACGTCCTGGCCCTGGATCAGCGCGCCGTTGGCGGCCAGGCGGTTGTCGGACTGGGCCAAATACAGCACCGGGACCATGACTTGCTGGCCGTCGACGATCGCGTTTTCCAGCCAGACGATGTCGTGGGTCAGGGCCGCCACTTGCTCGGCGGTGAGGCTGACGCCCAGCGACAGCATCAGCGAGTCCTTGCTGGCGATGGCGTTGTCCATCAGGTAGCGGAACATGTCTTCGTCGGAGGTCAAGCCGTCGAGATAGCGCTGGCCGGTGTGGGCGACCACGGCTTGCTGGATCAGCTGCTGCTCGTAGAAGCCGTCGCCCAGGCGCTTGGCGCTGTCGCCGGGGTTGTAGCCGAGTTGGCTGAGCAGGTAGTCCGAGCTCATGAATTGCTTAAGGTCGGTGAGTGCCGGGTTGGTTTCGATCAGGTATTTATGCGGCTGGGATTGCCCGGTGTTGCCGGGCAGGCCCTGGACCTTGGCCACATTGACCGCGCCGGCCATGCCCTGGTTGCCGGACGGGTCGGCGCTGATGTCGCGCCCCTCGGTGCCGGGTATGGCTTGTTGCCGCTCGGCCGCGCCGACGCTGGCCTCGCCGAGGTTCCAGCTGTGCGGGCCGGTGTCGCCCTGGGTACTGCCCTGGCCACTGAGGCGGAACAGGCCGTTCTGCCCGGTGGGCAATTCGAACCCTGGCAGCGCCAGTGGGTTGATTTGCTGTTGTGCCAGGTCTGGGGGCAGTTGCTGATTGAGGGTCACGCGGTTGGAAAATGCGTTGCCCGGGGCGCTGGTGTTGGTGCTCGGGCCACTGCCGACGTACTCGAAGCCGGCACGCACCACGCTGTTGTCGAAGTCGTTCTGGGTGGTGATGTTGACGTTGCCGCCGGCCTGGATGATCGCGGCGTAACGTTGGTCACCGGTGCCCAGTTGGGTCACGCGACCAAACTGCGGCAATTCGGCTTCGGTGGTGCCGATGAACTGGCTCATGGCCGCCGCCAGGCCGCCGAGGTTGCCGGCGTCGTAGCCGTTGCCGTGCAGCCAGTAACGGTCGGTGAACGCCTGGGCCATGTTGACCCAGCCGCTGCCATTGCTGGCGCGTTGGGTACGAAACACGCGCACGGTTTCGGTATCGGAGGTCTGCACGCCGGTGTTGGTCAGGTTGTTCAGCGTGGCGGTCAGGTTGCCGCTGGTGGCGATGGTGCTGCTGTGGTTGAGCAGGTCGCCGCCGTTGAGGGTCAGGTCGCCACCGGCGGTGATGCTCGACGCGGCACTGGCGGCGGTGACTTGCAGTTTTTCGCGCTGCACGATTTCCCAGACGCGGTTTTGCTTGCCGCCGCAGTCACCGGCGTTGACGCCTTCGATGCAGGGGATTTGTTCGATTTTGGCGGTGTAGATGCCGTCGTCAGAGACCGTCAGCAGCGCACGAATGTTTTTGATCGTGCTGGCGGCCAGGCTCATGCGGCCGTCGCTCTGAATCAAGCCGGAGCTGTTGACGATGCTGGAGGCCCAACCACCAGCGCCGTCACGGTCGATGTCCAGGTCGCCCAGGCTGTAGAGACTGGCGTAGCTGTTGGTGAGCGATGCGACGCGCAGGCCCATGTCCCAGCCACTGAAGATCAGGCCATGATCATTGAGCAACGCCGCCGTGGCGAGGGTGAGGTCTTGGCCGCTGCCCAGGGTGCCGTAGTTGTTCACGGCGCCTGCGTGCAGCATCAGGTCGGCGCTGGAGGTCAGGCGACCGTAGTTGTTCAGCACGCCGGCGACGGTGATCAGGCTGTCGCCGCCGCTGGCGATACTCGCCACTTCAGGCAGGTTTAATTGCCCGGTGCTCAGGGTCAAGTCACCCCGGCTGCTCAGTCGACCCTTGCCGGTGTAGAGGCCGCTCAGCCCCAGGTCCAGGCTGCCGTCGCTGGCGATCAGGCCGTCGTTGCGCCAGTTCACGCCGGTGCCGATCAGGCTGTTGGCGGCCAGCAATTGGCCGCTGGCGCTCTGGGTGAAGTCGTTGACGTTGACGCTCAGGCGCCCGGCCTGGATGACGCTGCTGTTGGTCCACTGGTCGGCCGTGAGGGTCAGGCCGCCCCGGGTGATGAGGTCGCCGCCGGCATTGATGACGTTGGCGGTGGCGATATCGAAGGTGCCGTTGCCGACGTGCAGCACGGTGCCGCCGGTGTTGAGGAAACCGCCCAGGCCCAGGCTCAGGTCGGTGTTGGCGCTTTCCAGGGTGCCGTGGCGGTTGTCCAGCAGGCCCGCGATTTGGAAACGGCTGGCGCCTTGGGTGCCGAGGGCGCGCAGTTGACCGCCCTGGTTGTCCAGGTGGGCGGCGGCGATGTTGAGGGTGCTGTCGCTCTCGAGGATGCCTTGGGCATTACTCAGGGCACCGGCCAGGCTGAAGTCGATCTGTTGAGCGGCGATCTGCCCTGCGCGGTTGTCCAGGTCGGCGCCGTTGACGCTGAGGCGTTGTGCGGCGTAAAGGCCGCCACTGCGGTTATCGAAGTGGCCGGTGTTGAGGAGCACATCGCCCGATTGAGCGGCAAGGCGCCCGCCCTGGTTGTCGATACTGGCCGTCGTCAGGTTCAGGCGCTCGGCCTGGGTGGTGCCGCCCTGGCCGCTGATCAGGTGGATGCCGTTTTGCAGCCAACCGCTGAGGGTGGCGGTCAGTGTGGCGTGCAGGCTGGCCAGGACGCCGCCGCGGTTATCGAGGTTGCCGGCGTTGAGGTTAAGGTCACCGTGCTGGGCGAGGATACGACCTTGCTGGTTGTCGATATCACCGGCAACGTCCAGGGTCAGCACGCCCTGGCTTTGCAGGGTGCCTTGGTCGTTGCTCAGGCGTGCGGCTTGCAGTTGCACATCGCCGTGCTGGCTGTAGATCAGGCCGTCGGCGTCGTTTTGCACCACGCCAGTGGCGGTCAGCGTCAGCAAATCGTTGGCGGCGACGGTGCCACGCTGGCGATTGTCCAGGCCGCCCGTCAGGAGGGTGAACAGCCCTTGGCTGGCGAGTTGGCCGCCCTGGTTATCGACCTGGCTGGCGCTCAGGCGCAACAGCCCGGCGCTGGCGAGTTTGCCCTGGGTATTGGTCAGGGCGCCAAGCAGGTTGAGGGTGACGGCGTTGTTGCCGATCAGGCTGGCGCTGCTGTTATCCAGCGCGTCGGCGGTGATGCCCAGGGCCTGCGCGGCACTGATCGCGCCGCCGCGGTTGTTGAGGGTTGAAGCCTGAACGGTCAGGGCAGCACCGCTGTCGATCTGGCCGCCCTGGCTGTTGTTCAACTCAGCGTCGACGGTCAGTGCCTGAGCGGCGGCGCTGGAGAGGATTCCGCCGTTGCGGTTGTCGAGGCTGCCGGCTTTGACGGTCAGGTTGTGCTGACTGACCAAGGCGCCGGCATCGCTGTTGAGCAAGGCGTTTTTGACGGCTACGTCGAGGTTACCGTTGCGGCTGGAGAGTGTGCCGTGGTTGCGGTTGTCCAGGCTGCTGGCGTTGACGGCCAGCCCTTCCCAGCCGGAAATAAGGCCGTTCTGGTTGGTCACGCCAAGGCCGTCGAGCGTCAGGTACTGGCTGCTGATCAGCTTGCCGTGGTGGTTATCGAGGTGGCGGCCGGCGAGTGCAAAGCTTTGCTCGCTGGAGATTTCGCCGCCTTGGTTGTTCAGGTCGCGCAGGTGGTGGATGCCCAGCGCACCAGCGGTGGTGATCAGGCCACCGGCGTTGTTCAGGTCGCCGCCCGCCGCGCCGAAATCCAGGGCGATGGCGCTGCCCAGCAGCGATCCGCCGTTCTGGTTGTTCAGCGCGGCGGTCTGGATATTGAGGCGCCGGGTGGCGTTGATCAGGCCGTGAGCCTGGTTGTCCAGCAGGCCGTCGACGCTCAGGTCCAGGATGTCACGGCTGGTCAGGGTGCCGCCCTGGTTGTTGAGGCTGGCGGCGCGCACGTCGAGGGCCGACGCGGCGATCAGGCCTTTGAGGTTGCCCAGCGCCTGCTCCACGCGCACGGTCAGTGCCTGGTTGCTCAGCAGTTTGCCGTCTGTGTTGTCCAGGCTGTTGGCGGCGAAGGTAAAGGCTTGGGCACTGGAGATTTCCCCGCCCTGGTTGTTCACTTCGTTGAGGTGGCCGAGCATCAGCCGCGGTGCGCTGATCAGGCCGTTCTGGTTGTTCAACTGGCCGCGATTGAGGCTCAGGTTCAGCGCGCTGTTGCTGAACAACAGGCCGCCTTGTTGGTCCAGGCCGGTGACGTTGGCGGTCAAAGCCTGGTCGCTGGCGATGCGGCCGGTGTCCTGGTTGGTCACCTGGGTGGCCGTCAGTTCAAGGGTATCGCTGCTGGTCAGGCGCCCGCCGTGGCTGTTATCGAACGCGCCCGTGTCGAGGCGCACAGGGCCCTTGCCACTGATGTTGCCGCGCTGGCGGTTATCCAGGCTGGCGCTGTGCAGGCTGAGGCTGGCGTCGGCGACCAGCTGACCGCCCTGGTTGTCGACCACCCCGCGGCTGGTCAGGCTGAGTGGGCCGGCACTGGACAGGCTGCCCTGGCGATTGTTCAGGCTGGCGGCGCTCACCGTCAGTGCGCCTTCGCTGCTGACTGAACCGCCGAGGTTAGTCAGGGCACCGTCGAGGCGGATGTCCACTGCCGACAGGGCATTGACCGCCCCGCCGCCGTTGTCCAGGGTCTGGCCGGCCAATGAGACACGGCCCTTGGCCTGCAGCAAGCCCTGGCTTTGGTTGAGCACTTGCGCGACGCCAAGGCTCAGGTCCGTGCCGGCCAGCACCTTGCCGCCGTCACTGTTGTTCAGTTGCTGGCCGCTCAGGTTCAGCGCCGCCGAGCTGGATAGCTCCCCGCCTCGGTTATCCACAGTGTCGACCTGGACGGTCAGGACTTTGGCCGCGCCGAGCAAGCCATTGTGGCGGTTATCGAGGGTGGTGCCGGTGAGGTTCAGGTTGCCCTGGGCGATCAGTTCACCGCCCTGGTTGTCCAGGTGCGTAACGCTGAGGTCAAGATCGCCGGTAGCGCTGACCCGTCCATTCTGGCGGTTATCCAGGGTGCTGCCAGAGAGGCTCAACGCCTGGTTTGCACCCAATTGACCGTTACGGTTATTGATCGCGCCGCTGGCGCTGAGGCGAAGGTCCTGCCCGGCCATGATCAGGCCGGCGACGTTGTCGAGGGATGCCAAATTAAGGACGGCCGCTGCAGCGCTGGAGAACTCACCCGCGCTGTTATCCAGGTGACCCACCTGAGCCTGGAGCGGGCCGCGACTGTTGATCAGGCCCTGTTGGTTGAGCACTTGGTCAGCGTGCAGGGTGAGGCTGTTGTGGCTGAGCACACGCCCCTGCTCACGGTTGTCCAGCGTCGCGGCACTGACCTGCACGCCGTTTTGCGCACTCAGCGTGCCGCCACGGTTATCCAGGGTTTGGCTGACGCCCGCGTCGAGGTTGCGACTGGCCGTCACGCTACCGCTGTTGCGCAGGTGCTGCGCACTGAGGCTGATATCGCCGACGCTGTTGCGGCTGTTGTCGGCATTGACGCCGGCCTCGATGATGCCGCTGTTGGTCAGTTGGCCACCGGCGCTCAGGCTGATGCGATCACGGGCAGCCAGGCTTTGCCGGTTGCTTGAGGCGCCGCTGGTTTTAACCTCCAGGGCGGTGCCGGCGTAGACCGGACCTTGCGCCTCCAGGCTCGCCGCCTTGACGCTGATGCCTTGGCTGGACGCCGCCTGGGCCAGGGTCAAATGACCATTGGCATCGATCTGGATATCGCCACCGCTGGCGGCCAGGTTGCCGGCCAACCGCACCCCGACACCGGCTTCGGTGCCCACCAGTTTGATGGCGCCGGCGTACATGCCACCCAGCGCGGTGGAGTCAATGGCCAGCTGTGGCTTCACGCTGCCGTCGTCGGCACGCGCCGTGGCATTGAGGGTCTGTGCGTCAACGTCGTTGCGGCCCGCGATCAGGGTCAGGTTGCGGGCGTTGATCTGCGCATTGAGCCTGGCCGTGCGGGTGATGATCTCAAAGCTGTCGACGTTGCCGGCATTCAGCCCCGCCCCCTCGATGCTCACGCTGCCGCCATCGACCTGAAAGTGATCGAGGCGTCCGTTGTTCAGGATCGGGGTGCCGGTGGTGAGGGTGGCACGTGGGGTGTTGATGAAGCCGCAGCCGTTGCAACTGATGCCATAAGGGTTGGCGACGATGACGCGCGCCGATGGCCCCGCGACTTCGGTGTACCCGCGCAGGTGGCTCGGATTACCGCCGTTGACTTCATTGAGAATGGTGCTGGCCGCCGAGCCCTGCAGGTTCGGGTTGCCGAGAATGATCCCGCCCAGTTGCGTGGCCTGGGTGCGCGTCGTGGCGTTGTTGAGGATCACCCCGTTGGCGCCAACGTTGTAGTCGTTGAACTGATTGTGCGACAGGCCACTGGCATTGGGCGCGGCGATGTTGACGATGGGCACGCCATTGCCGGCCTGGCCCAGTGAGGTGCCGGGGCCGCTGACCACAATGCCATCGGCCTGCACCAGCAGCGGCTGCCAGAACAGCGCATTGGCCAGGATCAGCGCCAGGCCGCGCTTGGGCAGGCCGCAGAAGCGTTCAGGGCTTGCAGGGGCGGCAGAGGGCTGGTGGTCACGGTGGGCAAAGGGACGGGTCGGCATATCAATCTCGATGCAACAGGGCGTTGTCGGCAATAGGGTTACATGAAGAAATCCAGGCGAAAGTAGATCGGCGCTTCACGCTCCGTCATCGCGGCCGGGCGTTTCAGGGAGTGGGCGAAGGTCACGCCGGCAGACAGGTGCTGGCCGCGGGCAAACAGCTCCAGCGAATGGCTGGAGACCCGCCCGTGCTGATCACCGTTGTAGCGCTCGTGGGTAATTACGCCCTGGTCGTAGCCCAGGCTGGCGCCGTATTCGGCCAAGGCCGGGCGCAACCAGGCAACGGTCAGCGGGCGTGCCCAGCGCAGGTCGTTGCGCCAGTAGGCACCGCTGTCACCGCTCAACTGCTGGTCCTTGAAACCGCGCAGCGAGGACGCGCCACCGAGGCTGATGCGTTGCGCGCTGAACAACACATCGTCACTGCGCTGGCCGGTGACCAGGCTGGTGAAACTCAAGGACTCCCCCGCCAGGGTGAAAGGCTGCAGGTAACTGGCGGTGGCGGTGTACTTGCGAAAACGCGCCTCGGGTTCACCGGGGCCGGGATGCCCTGCGCTTTGCGCGTCGAAGGCGCCGATGCCGTGTTGCAGGCCCAGGTCGAAGTTGATGAAGGCGCTGGCGACCCGGCGACCGTGGTTGATGCCCCACTGCAGCTCGCTCAGCCGATTGCTGCTCAGGTCCAGGCGGCTGTCCTCGATGTAGGCGTTGGTGCGCAGGTGCGCGACACCGAGGCTCATCGAGGTTTTGCTTAAAGCGTCGCGATGGATCACCCGTTCTGCGCGCAGCAGGTGGTGCTGGCTGTCGCCGGACTGCTTGAAGTTGAAACCATTGCCCTGGACCTGCGAGCGGTAATCGCTCTGGCTGTAGCTGTAGCTGAAGTTCCACCAACCCCAGGGCAGGCTGTAATAGAGCATGGCGTTTTGCGAGGTCTTGCGTCGGTCGCTGACGGCGTCGTGACCACCGCGTAGCACCAGTTGATCGGCCAGGCCCAGGGGGCTGTCCCATTCCAGGGCGGTGCCCCATTGCTGTTCACCGGTGGATTTTTGCCCGTCGTTGTTGCGCGACACGCTGGCGCGCCAGGGTTTTTGCGCAGTGTTCTCCACCCTGACCCGGGTGCCGCCCACCTGCGCGCCCGGCGCCAGTTCCATGCGGGCCTGGTTCGATGGCAACCGGTTGAGCTGGTCGACCAGTTGCTCGATCTGACGCAGGTTCAACAGCTCGCCATCGGCGCCGGGAAACGCCATGGCCAGTTCACGCGCCGACAGCCCGCTGTCCTCTGCGCGGTCCAGGCCTTCAAGCGTGCCTTCGACCACCAGCACTCTCAGGTGGCCGCTGGACAGGTCCTGTTGTGGCAAATAGGCGCGACTGGTGACCAGCCCGCTGGACAGGTAGTTCTCGGTGATGACCTTGAGCAGCTCATTGAGCCGGGCCACGTCCAGGCATTGGCCGAGGTAGGGTTTGAGCAGGGGCGAACGCGCGCCGGCGGGCAAGTGCTGGGCGCCCTCGATGTCGATCGTGTCGATGGCAAAGCAACGGGAATCAGCGGGCATGGCCGGTGCGTCCGGCATGCTCGGGCTGCCGGGCAACGCCTTGAGCTCTTCCAGCCGCTGGCGCTGCTCTTGCAATAAGCGATTCTGGCGATCACGGATAATGTCCTGATCGCCGGGATTGGTAACGGGCGCGGCCATAGTGCTGCTGATAACGCTTATATAAATAAACGAAACGCACGTAAGGAATTGCGCCCTCGACAGTAATGAGGGCAACTTGGAGAACCGGGTAATAAACGAGGGGGACTAAAGTAACACTGTGATTGGCACTCGCCACCCCTTGAAACAATGCCGCTGGAGACAACAGGAACATCCCTACATACAGTGGTTAAGTTTTCCTACAGAACTTTCTGATACTTTGTTCTTTTGCAGTTTCCTCGCACAGGCAGTGCTTTGCGGCCAGTATTAAATGCTCAAGCTAAGCGTGAGGCTAAAATATTCAGCCAATGATTAAACTTGGTCTTCACTCTCAACTTTCTTATTGATCATGAAGTCAATGTAGGAGCTGCCGCAGGCTCGGGCCGCGATCGGACGATCTTTTGATCTTCGCCCTTGAAAATCAAGATCAAAAGATCGCAGCCTTCGGCAGCTCCTACGGGGGCTCTGTTTCATTCGGCCGGATCTGGTTGGCTGTCAGGCCGCCTTCGCTGGCAAGCCAGCTCCCACAAGGGGCTTTGTTTCATTTCGCGGGATCTGGTGGCTGTCAGGCCGTCTTTGCGGGCGATGGGCAATAAAAAAATTCAACAAATTGCTGGCGCCGCCGAAACCCTGTGAAAGCCTCACGGATTGAATATGCCATGCGTAATAACCAGCCCATCACTCAACGCGAGCGGACCTTCCCGGCTCAGCAGCGGTTGATTTCCACGACCGATGCCAAGGGCGTGATTTCCTACTGTAACGACTACTTCGTCGAGATCAGCGGGTTTTCGCGTGAGGAACTGATCCGTGCGCCGCACAATCTGGTTCGTCATCCTGACGTGCCATCGGCGGTGTTCGCGCATATGTGGGGCACGCTCAAGCAGGGTCAGCCCTGGATGGGTATCGTCAAGAATCGCTGCAAGAGCGGTGATCACTATTGGGTTAACGCCTATGTGACGCCGATCTTCGAAGGCAATCAGGTGATCGGTTACGAGTCGGTGCGGGTCAAGCCGACTGCTGAGCAGATCCGTCGTGCCGAGGCGTTGTATCAGCGGCTTAACCAGGGCAAGTCGGCGGTTCCTGCCAGTGATAAGTGGCTGCCGGTTGTGCAGGATTGGTTGCCGTTTATTCTGGTGAGCCAGTTGAGTTTCATGATTGGCGCCACGCTGACTTCGCACTGGGGCTTTGCCCTTGCCGCCGGGCTTTCGGTGCCGTTGGGCCTGATGGGCTTGAGCTGGCAGCAGCGTGGGTTGAAGCGCTTGTTGCGTTTGGCCGAGCAGACCACGTCCGACCCGTTGATTGCGCAGATGTACACCGACAGCCGTGGCGCACAGGCGCGGTTGGAGATGTCGATTCTGAGTCAGGAAGCGCGCCTGAAGACCTGCCTGACCCGTTTGCAGGACACGGCCGAGCATCTGACCGATCAGGCCAGGCAGTCCGACACCCTGGCGCACAACAGTTCGACTGGCCTTGAGCGTCAGCGGGTTGAGACCGAGCAGGTGGCGACAGCGGTGAACCAGATGGCGGCGACGACCCAGGAAGTGGCGAGCCATGTGCAGCGCACGGCAGATGCCACCCAGGAAGCTAATCGCCTGACGGGGCGTGGTCGTACCATTGCCGGGGAAACCCGTGACGCCATTCAGCGCCTGTCGGTGGTGGTTGGGGAAACCGGGATGACGGTGACTCAGCTTGCCAAGGACAGTGACGAGATCGGTGGTGTGGTGGACGTGATCAAGGGTATCGCGGACCAGACCAACCTGCTGGCGTTGAACGCGGCCATCGAAGCGGCCCGTGCCGGTGAGATGGGTCGTGGGTTTGCGGTGGTGGCGGATGAGGTGCGGCAACTGGCGCAGCGGACCAGCGAGTCCACCGGGCAGATTCATGCGCTGATCGCCAAGCTGCAGCAGACGGCCAGTACCGCCGTGCAGACCATGGAAGCCGGGCATCGTCAGGCTGAGGAAGGTGTGGCGCGGGTGCTGGAGGCGGATCAGGCGTTGGTGGGGATCAGTGAGGCGGTGGCCAATATTACTGATATGACGACGCAGATTGCGGCGGCGACTGAGGAACAGAGTGCTGTGGCTGAGGAGATCAGTCGCAATATCAGCAATATTTCGCAGCTGGCGGATCAGACGTCGGAGCAGGCGCAGCATTCGGCGTTGTTGAGTGAAGAGCTGACCAAGACGGCGAGTACACAGTATTCGTTGGTTGAGAGGTTTAATCGCTAGGGTAAGGTCAAGGTCAAAAGATCGCAGCCTTCGGCAGCTCCTACGGGGGCGTGTATGAGCAGAAACCCGGGTAGCTTCCGGGTTTTTTGTTGCTGCACAAAACCTGTGGGAGCGGGCTTGCCCGCGATGAGGCCCTTACAGCCACCGCAGATGTCACTGAAGGAAGCTGGCAACCTTCTGCGCCGCAGCGGCCAGATGCTGTTCGTGGGTATGCCCCGAAGCCTTCAGCGGTTTGAGGTCATGATCCCCCGCCACCAGCCAGAACAACTCGATGCCCGGTGACAACTTGTACCCTTCGACAGCCTCCCGATTGCCCAGCGCATCCCGCTCGCCCTGCACAATCAGCGTACGGGTCTTCAAGCCGGCCAGGTGTTCCACCCGCGGTTTCTCCGGCTTGCCCACTGCGTAGAACGGATACCCCAGGCACACCAGCGCATCCGCGCCCAGTTCATCCGCCAGCAAACTGGCCATCCGCCCGCCCATGGACTTGCCGCCAATGGCCAGTTTCCCGGCGACATGGCGTCGCACCACGGCATACACCTCCCGCCAGCATTCCAGCAGTTTCGGCGCCGGATTCGGTGGGCGTTTGCCGCCGTCGATACGCCGCTGCGCCATGTAGGGAAACTCGAAGCGCAGCACGTTGACCCCAAGTACAGCAAGGCGCGCAGCCATGTCGTTCATCCAGTCGCTGTCCATCGGCGCACCGGCGCCATGGGCGAGGATCAACGTCGCAGATGCCGGCCCTACAGCGGCATCCCATAACCATCCGTGATCCTGCACACACCGCGCCCATTGATCCCCGTCAATACTGGCCTTGTGCTCTTTGTCCATGCTTGCCTCGCTTTTAGTCTGCCTATAACTCCAGGCGAAGGACGCGCTGCCTTGTCGCACGCGTGCTCACTTCGGCTGAACCGTGGATGGGGAACCATGAACACTTCTATCAGTACCGCCTACAACTACAAGGTGGTCCGCCAATTCGCCATTATGACGGTGGTGTGGGGCATCGTCGGCATGGGGCTCGGGGTTTTTCTCGCAGCCCAATTGGTGTGGCCCGAGCTTAACTTCGATTTGCCGTGGACCAGCTTCGGGCGCCTGCGCCCTTTGCACACCAACGCGGTGATCTTCGCCTTCGGCGGTTGCGCCCTGTTCGCCAGTTCGTTTTATTCGGTGCAACGCACCTGCCAGACGCAGTTGTTTGCGCCAAAAATTGCCGCGTTCTGTTTCTGGGGCTGGCAAGTGGTGATCCTGCTGGCGGCGATCAGCCTGCCGCTGGGTTACACCAGTTCCAAGGAGTACGCCGAGCTGGAATGGCCGATCGACATTCTGATCACCATCGTCTGGGTCGCCTACGCCGTGGTGTTCTTCGGCACGATCATGCAGCGCAAGACCAAGCACATCTACGTGGGCAACTGGTTCTTCGGTGCGTTCATCATCACCGTGGCGATTCTGCACATCGTTAACAACCTTGAGCTGCCGGTGAGTTTCACCAAGTCCTATTCGGTGTATGCCGGTGCGACCGATGCGATGGTGCAGTGGTGGTACGGCCACAACGCCGTGGGCTTTTTCCTCACGGCCGGCTTCCTCGGCATGATGTATTACTTCGTGCCCAAGCAGGCCGAGCGGCCGGTGTATTCCTATCGCCTGTCGATCGTTCACTTCTGGGCGCTGATCACCCTGTACATCTGGGCAGGTCCGCACCACTTGCACTACACCGCGCTGCCGGACTGGGCGCAGTCGCTGGGCATGGTGATGTCGCTGATTCTGCTGGCTCCAAGCTGGGGCGGGATGATCAACGGCATGATGACCCTGTCGGGCGCCTGGCATAAGTTGCGCAGCGATCCGATCCTGCGCTTCCTGGTGGTCTCGCTGGCGTTCTACGGCATGTCGACCTTTGAAGGTCCGATGATGGCGATCAAGACCGTCAACGCCCTCTCCCACTACACCGACTGGACCATTGGCCACGTACACGCCGGTGCACTCGGCTGGGTGGCGATGATTTCCATCGGCGCGCTGTATCACATGATCCCGAGAATCTTCGGTCGTGCGCAGATGCACAGCATCGGCCTGATCAACGCGCACTTCTGGCTCGCGACCATCGGCACCGTGCTGTACATCGCCTCCATGTGGGTCAACGGCATTGCCCAGGGCCTGATGTGGCGCGCGATCAACGAAGACGGCACGCTGACCTACTCCTTCGTCGAAACCCTGGTGGCCAGCCACCCAGGCTTCGTCGTGCGCCTGGTAGGCGGCGCGATCTTCCTGAGCGGCATGTTCCTGATGGCTTACAACACCTGGCGCACCGTACGGGCCTCGCAGCCTGCCGACGTCGCCACTGCCGCGCAGATCGCCTGAGGAGTCCGCGATGAAACACGAAACAATCGAGAAAAACGTCGGCCTGCTCATGCTGTTGATGGTGCTGGCCGTGAGTATCGGCGGCCTGACCCAGATCGTGCCGCTGTTCTTCCAGGACGTGACCAACAAGCCGGTGGAGGGCATGAAGCCCTACACCGCGCTGCAGCTGGAAGGGCGCGACATCTACATTCGGGAAGGTTGCGTGGGTTGCCATTCGCAGATGATCCGGCCGTTCCGCGCCGAAACCGAACGCTACGGGCACTACTCGGTGGCCGGCGAGAGCGTGTGGGATCACCCGTTCCTGTGGGGCTCCAAGCGTACCGGGCCGGATTTGGCCCGGGTCGGCGCCCGCTACTCGGATGACTGGCATCGCGCGCACTTGTACAACCCGCGCAACGTGGTGCCCGAGTCGAAGATGCCGGCCTACCCATGGCTGGTCACGCAGGCGGTGGACAGCAGCCATACCGAAACCAAGATCCGCACCATGCGCACCCTCGGCGTGCCGTACACCGATGACGACGTCAGCGGCGCGGTGGCCAGCCTCAAGGGCAAGACCGAGATGGACGCCCTGGTTTCTTACCTGCAAGTGCTCGGCACTGCCATCAAGAGCAAGAGGTGAGTGATGTTTGAGATGAGCACTGGAATGATCCGCGGCCTGGGCACGGTCGTGGTGTTCGTGGCCTTCGTCGGCCTGACGCTGTGGGTGTTCAACACCAAGCGCAATCCGGAATTCGCCGAAGCGCGCCTGCTGCCGTTCGCCGACGAGCCGCAACCTGACAGCCCCCCAGAACCTGCAACAACAAGGAGTACCCGGTCATGACCACTTTCTGGAGTACGTGGATCTGCGTACTGACCATCGGCAGCCTGATCGGCCTGACCTGGCTGCTGATCGGCACCCGCAAGGGCGAGACCAAGGGCAGCGTCGACCAGACCATGGGCCACAGCTTCGACGGCATCGAGGAGTACGACAACCCGTTGCCGCAGTGGTGGTTCATGCTGTTCGCCGGCACGTTGGTGTTTGCCGTCGGTTACCTGGTGCTGTACCCGGGCCTGGGCAACTGGAAAGGCATCCTGCCCGGCTATGAAGATGGCTGGACCGGCGTGCACGAGTGGGAAAGGGAGATGAACAAGGCTGACGCGAAGTTTGGGCCGATCTACGCCAAATTCGCGTCGATGCCCGTGGAAGAAGTGGCTAATGACCCGCAAGCGCTGAAGATGGGTGGCCGCCTGTTCGCCTCCAATTGCTCGGTGTGCCACGGCTCGGATGCCAAGGGCGCGTTCGGCTTCCCCAACCTCGCCGACAGCAACTGGCGCTGGGGCGGCGATGCCGAGATGATCAAGACCACGATCATGGGCGGTCGCATGGCGGCGATGCCGGCCTGGGGCGAAATCCTCGGTGAAGCCGGCGTGAAGAACGTGGCCGCCTACGTGCGTCACGACTTGGCAGGGCTGCCGTTGCCAGCGGATACCAAGGCCGACCTGCAAGCCGGCCAGCAAGCGTTCAGCACCACCTGCACGGCCTGTCACGGCGCGAATGGCCAGGGCACCGAGGCCATGGGCGCGCCGAACCTGACGCACCCGGCCGGCTTTATCTACGGCACCAGCCTGACGCAGCTCGAGCAAACGATTCGTCATGGTCGCCAGGGTCACATGCCGGCGCAGAATGAGCTGCTGGGCAACGATAAGGTGCAACTGTTGGCGGCTTATGTGTACAGCCTGTCCCACGGTTTGAATACCGATCGTTTGCAGGCTGAAGGCAAACGCGAATAGCTCTCGACCGCTCTACTGCCGCATTCGCCTGCATGCGGCAGTTCCCTGCTCCTTTGCGACCAAGTGTCGCACCCTTCCTTAGTACGCCTTTCGGTTCCCCGAATTCGGGTCTAAGCTTGCCCAGATGCGGACTGGCATGAGCCGGTTCCAGGTCGACCCGACGCGATGCGTTCGACGAATGTGCTCGATGACAGGCCGCAAAGGCTGGTAGATACCGGCTGTCGCGCAAATCGCCTCCTGTCACCTGATCGTTGTGTTTGAACACACCCCGTTACATCTGACCTGACCCCCTCGGCTCTTTCGTCTGCTGCGACATTTTGTCCATGGGCAATTTTGTCCTTACGCGGCGCATGGAAAGGCCGCAGAATCAGCTTTTGAAAGCATTGACCCAGGTCATGGCGCGTTGCAATGACCCCCCGCTTTCTACATACTTGCGGCCGATTTTTACTCCTAATAAAACACCCAAACCGTGGAACCTTAGAATGAGCACAGCAATCAGTCCGACTGCTTATAACTATAAGGTAGTCCGCCAGTTCGCCATCATGACGGTGGTCTGGGGGATCCTTGGCATGGGGCTTGGTGTCTTCATCGCCTCGCAACTGGTATGGCCGGAATTAAACTTCGGTCTGCCATGGACGAGCTTTGGACGCCTTCGCCCGTTGCACACCAACCTGGTGATTTTCGCCTTCGGTGGTTGTGCACTGTTTGCCACTTCTTATTACGTCGTGCAGCGAACCTGCCAAACGCGACTGATTTCCGACAGCCTCGCCGCCTTCACCTTCTGGGGTTGGCAAGCGGTGATCGTCGGCGCCATCGTTACCTTGCCGCTGGGTTACACCACCACCAAGGAATACGCTGAGCTGGAATGGCCTTTGGCTATTCTGCTGGCCATCGTCTGGGTCACCTACGGTCTGGTGTTCTTCGGCACCATCACCAAGCGCAAGACCAAGCACATCTATGTGGGCAACTGGTTCTACGGTGCCTTCATCGTCGTGACGGCGATGCTGCACATCGTCAACCACGCTTCCCTGCCGGTCAGCTTCTTCAAGTCCTACTCGGCCTACGCCGGTGCAACGGATGCGATGATCCAGTGGTGGTACGGTCACAACGCGGTGGGCTTCTTCCTGACCACCGGCTTCCTGGGGATGATGTACTACTTCGTTCCGAAGCAGGCCGAGCGTCCGATCTACTCCTATCGCCTGTCCATCGTGCACTTCTGGGCGCTGATCACCCTGTACATCTGGGCCGGCCCGCACCACCTGCACTACACCGCTCTGCCGGACTGGGCTCAGTCCCTGGGCATGGCGATGTCGATCATCCTGCTGGCTCCGAGCTGGGGCGGCATGATCAACGGCATGATGACCCTGTCGGGCGCCTGGCATAAGCTGCGCACCGACCCGATCCTGCGGTTCCTGGTGGTCTCCCTGGCGTTCTACGGCATGTCGACCTTCGAAGGCCCGATGATGGCCATCAAGACCGTGAACTCGCTGTCGCACTACACCGACTGGACCATCGGCCACGTACACGCCGGTGCATTGGGCTGGGTGGCGATGATTTCGATCGGCGCGATCTACCACATGATCCCGAAACTGTTCGGTCGTGTGCAGATGCACAGCATCGGCCTGATCAACGCGCACTTCTGGCTCGCGACCATCGGTACCGTGCTCTACATCGCCTCGATGTGGGTCAACGGCATCACCCAGGGCCTGATGTGGCGTGCAATCAACGACGACGGCACCCTCACCTATTCCTTCGTCGAAGCGCTGCAAGCCAGCCACCCGGGCTTCATCGTTCGCGCCCTGGGCGGTGCGTTCTTCGCCAGCGGCATGCTGTTCATGGCCTACAACGTATGGCGTACCGTACGTGCCTCGAACCCGGCTGAAGCCGAAGCTGCCGAACAGATTGCTGTAGTTGGAGCTCACTGATGAAGCATGAAGCAGTCGAGAAGAATATTGGCCTGCTGGCCTTCTTCATGGTTATCGCCGTCAGTATCGGCGGCTTGACCCAGATCGTTCCGCTGTTTTTCCAGGACGTCACCAACAAGCCGGTAGAAGGCATGAAGCCGCGTACCGCCCTTGAACTGGAAGGCCGCGACGTGTACATCGCCAACGGTTGTGTCGGCTGCCACTCGCAGATGATCCGCCCGTTCCGTGCTGAAACCGAACGCTACGGCCACTACTCGGTCGCCGGTGAAAGCGTCTGGGACCACCCGTTCCTGTGGGGTTCCAAGCGTACCGGCCCGGACCTGGCCCGTGTTGGCGGTCGTTACTCCGATGACTGGCAGCGTGCGCATTTGTACAACCCGCGCAACGTAGTGCCCGAGTCGAAAATGCCGGCCTACCCGTTCCTCGTGGAAAACAAGCTCGACGGCAAAGACACCGCCAAGAAAATGGAAGTCTTGCGCACGCTCGGCGTCCCTTACACCGACGAAGACATCGCCGGTGCCAAGGATGCTGTGAAGGGCAAAACCGAAATGGACGCGCTGGTGGCCTATCTGCAAGGCCTGGGCACCATCATCAAAAGCAAACGGTGATTTAGATGGATATCGGGATGATTCGTGGCCTGGGCACCGTTGTCGTGATGGTGGCCTTCATCGGTCTGGCGCTGTGGGTGTTCAGCCCGAAGCGCAAGTCGGAGTTTGAAGACGCTACCTTGCTGCCTTTCGCGGATGATCCCGAAGCCATCAAGCACGTCGAGCAAGCTTCTAGGAGTAACAAAGAATGACTACGTTCTGGAGTCTGTACGTCACAGTCCTCAGTCTGGGCACCATCTTCGCCCTGACCTGGCTGCTGCTGTCCACCCGCAAGGGCCAGCGCGCCGAGCAGACGGAAGAAACGGTTGGACACTCCTTCGACGGGATCGAGGAGTACGACAACCCGCTGCCGAAATGGTGGTTCATGCTGTTCGTGGGCACCATCATCTTCGCCCTCGGCTACCTGGTGCTCTACCCGGGCCTGGGCAACTGGAAAGGCCTGCTGCCAGGTTACAACTACCTGGATAACGAAAAGCAGACCACGTTCGCCAACGGCCAGACCGGCTGGACCGGCGTGCACGAGTGGGAAAAGGAAATGGCCAAGTCGGACGCGCGTTTCGGCCCGATCTTCGCCAAGTTCGCTTCCATGCCAATCGAAGAAGTGGCCAAGGATCCGCAAGCACTGAAAATGGGTGGCCGTCTGTTCGCCTCCAACTGCTCGGTGTGCCACGGTTCCGACGCCAAGGGCGCCTACGGCTTCCCGAACCTGACCGACGCCGACTGGCGCTGGGGCGGCGAGCCCGAAACCATCAAGACCACCATCATGGGCGGTCGTCACGCGGTGATGCCGGCGTGGGCTGAAGTGATTGGCGAGCAAGGCGTGGCGGACGTGGCTGCCTACGTGCTGACCAACCTCGATGGCCGCAAGCTGCCGGAAGGCGCCAAGGCTGACCCGGCTGCCGGGCAGAAGTTGTTCGCGGCCAACTGCGTGGCGTGCCACGGTCCGGCGGGTAAAGGTACCCCGGCAATGGGTGCACCTGACCTGACCCACCCGGGCGCGTTCATCTACGGTTCGAGCTTCGCCCAACTGCAGCAGACCATCCGTTACGGCCGCCAGGGCCAGATGCCTGCCCAGGAACAGCTGCAAGGCAACGACAAGGTTCACCTGCTGGCCGCTTACGTCTACAGCTTGTCTCACGGTGAGAAAGCTCCGACGGAAGATGCCCAGTAACCTTTGATGTAACAACAACGGCCCCGCCCATGTGAATTGGCGGGGCCGTTTTGTTTATGGCCTATGCTCGCTTAACGCTTCACCTGTAGGAGCTGCCGAAGGCTGCGATCTTTGGATCCGCTTAATGCCCTACTTGTAGGAGCTGCCGAAGGCTGCGATCTTTTGATCTGCGCTTTTATTTAAGGGCAAGATCAAAAGATCGCAGCCTTCGGCAGCTCCTACGGGAGCGGCAAGATCAAAAGATCGTCCGATCGCGGCCCGAGCCTTCGGCAGCTCCTACGGGGATTGAATTTACGGTCATGGGAGGGCCCTGGCGCTGCGAAAACCGGCCATCATTCAAAAGTCAATTGATTCAAGTCATTACACTATCGGATAAATTCTCCCAACGTGACCAAAGGTCGCACCCTCGGACTAGAGCTACAGGCGTATCATTGCGCCACTGCAACACCTCTTTTTGACCGCGGTCGGCATGTACTGACCGGGGCATTTTTCCACTGCCGTGGGATGCAATGATGAGCAACCAGATACCGGTACACGACGTCACGCCACCCACCAAGAACGCGAATAACAGCGTCGACCTCTACGCCTCTCGAGAAAAGATCTACACCCGGGCTTTCACCGGCCTGTTCCGCAACCTGCGGATGATGGGCGGCGCGCTGCTGTTCCTGCTGTATTTCGGCACGGTATGGCTCAACTGGGGCGGGCACCAGGCAGTCTGGTGGAACCTGCCGGAGCGTAAGTTCTTCATCTTCGGCGCCACGTTCTGGCCTCAGGATTTCATCCTGCTGTCCGGGATCCTGATCGTCAGCGCCTTCGGCCTGTTCTTCATCACCGTGTACGCCGGGCGAGTCTGGTGCGGCTATACCTGCCCGCAAAGCGTCTGGACCTGGATTTTCATGTGGTGCGAGAAGGTCACCGAAGGCGACCGCAACCAGCGCATCAAGCTCGACAAGGCGCCGATGAGCGCCAACAAGCTGCTGCGCAAGCTCAGCAAGCACTCGCTGTGGCTGTTGATCGGTTTTGTCACCGGCATGACTTTTGTCGGGTATTTCTCGCCGATCCGCGAGCTGACCATCGACTTCTTCACCGGCCAGGCGGATGGCTGGTCGTATTTCTGGGTCGGGTTCTTCACCCTGGCCACCTACGGAAACGCCGGCTGGTTGCGCGAGCAAGTGTGCATCTACATGTGCCCGTATGCGCGTTTCCAGAGTGTGATGTTCGACAAGGACACGCTGATCGTCTCCTACGACCCGCGCCGGGGTGAAAGCCGTGGCCCGCGCAAGAAAGGCGTCGACTACAAGGCCCTGGGCCTGGGCGACTGCATCGACTGCACCATGTGCGTCCAGGTGTGCCCCACCGGCATCGACATCCGCGACGGCCTGCAGATCGAATGCATCGGCTGCGCCGCGTGCATCGATGCCTGCGACAGCATCATGGACAAGATGGATTACCCGCGCGGCCTGATCAGCTACACCACCGAGCACAACCTGTCCGGCCAGAAAACCAATAAGCTGCGCCCGCGCCTGATTGGCTATGCCGTGGTGCTGCTGGCGATGATCGGCTTGCTGATGGCGGCCTTCTTCATGCGTTCGCTGGTGGGTTTCGACGTCAGCAAGGACCGCGTCCTGTACCGCGAGAACGCCGAAGGGCGGATCGAAAACGTGTACAGCCTGAAGATCATGAACAAGGACCAGCGTGACCACACCTACCTGCTTGAAGCCACCGGCCTGCCGGACCTCAGGCTGCAAGGCAAGCGTGAGATCAAGGTCGCTGCCGGGGAAATTTTCAGCCAGCCGGTGGAACTGTCCAGCGCGCCGGAGCAATTGCCATCGAGTACCAACGAGGTGAAATTCATCCTCAAGGATGCCGATGACGACAGCGTCCACGTTGAAGCCAAGAGCCGATTCATCGGCCCACAAATTCGTTGAGAGAAGTGAACATGCCTGCAGCAAACACGACGAGCCCCTGGTACAAGCACCTCTGGCCGTGGATCATCATCGCCATCCTGGCCTGCTCGGTGACCCTGACCCTGTCGATGGTGACCATTGCGGTGAACAACCCGGACAACCTGGTCAACGACAACTACTACGAGGCCGGCAAGGGCATCAACCGTTCGCTTGATCGCGAGCTGCTGGCGCAGACCCTGAAACTGCGCGCCAGCGTGCACCTGGACGGGATGACGGGCGAAGTCGACCTGCACCTGACCGGCGACAGCCAGCCAAAAACCCTGGAACTGAACCTGATCTCGCCGACTCAGCCGGAAAAGGACCGCAAGATCACCCTGACCCACAGCGACACCGAGGCCGGCCGCTACATTGGCCAGGTGAACGACAAGGTTGAAGGGCGTCGGTTTGTCGAGCTGCTGGGCGTTGAAAACGACAAGACTTGGCGCATGTTCGAAGAAGAACAGGTCAGCCATGACAAGGACCTGCTGCTGGGCGACGAGCCGCTGCAGGGTGCGGAAGACCTGAAGAAATAAAAGCCTGCGCGCGCCCCTGTAGGAGCGAGCTCGCTCGCGATGGACGTCAACGATAACGCTGGGAGCCTGATACCCCGCGGCGCTCATTCGTTCTTCGCGAGCAAGCTCGCTCCTACAGCCTCCCCTGTAGGAGCGAGCTCGCTCGCGATGGACGTCAACGATAACGATGGGAACCTGATACTCCACGGCGCTCATTCGTTTTTCGCCAGCAAGCTCGCTCCTACAGGGTTCTCAGCAGCTCCCGGAAGATTTAGATTGCCCTCATGACCACACCAACCCCCTGCTACCACTGCGCCCTCCCCGTCCCGGGCGGCAGCCGCTTCACCGCCATTGTGCTCGGGCAAACCCGCGAGTTCTGCTGCCCGGGTTGCCAGGCCGTGGCCGAAGCCATTGTGGCCGGGGGTCTGGAAAGTTATTACCAGCATCGCAGCGAAGCATCGGCCAACCCCGAAGCCTTGCCGGTGCAACTGGTGGACGAACTGGCGCTGTACGACCGCGCTGACGTGCAGGCGCCGTTCGTGCGTCACGAGGGCGAGCTGGCCGAAACCACCTTGCTGATGGAAGGCATCAGCTGCGCGGCCTGCGGCTGGCTGATCGAAAAACACCTGCGCGCCCTGCCTGGCGTCGCCGAGGCCCGGCTCAATCTGTCGAACCATCGCCTGCATGTACGCTGGGCCGATGCGCAGTTGCCGCTGAGCCAGGTGCTCGGCGAATTACGCCACATCGGCTACGCCGCACACCCCTATCAGGCCGACCGCGCCAGTGAACAACTGGCCAGCGAAAACCGCCTGGCGCTGCGCCAACTCGGCGTGGCCGGCCTGCTGTGGTTCCAGGCGATGATGGCGACCATGGCCACCTGGCCCGAATTCAACATCGACCTCAGCCCCGAGCTGCACACCATCCTGCGCTGGGTTGCGCTGTTTCTGACCACGCCGATCGTGTTCTACAGCTGTGCGCCATTCTTCAAAGGTGCCATGCGCGACCTGCGCACCCGCCACCTGACCATGGACGTCTCGGTCTCGCTGGCCATCGGCAGCGCCTACCTGGCCGGGATCTGGACATCGATCACTGGCGTCGGCGAACTGTATTTCGATGCGGTGGGCATGTTCGCCCTGTTCCTGCTGGCCGGACGCTACCTGGAACGCCGCGCCCGGGAGCGCACGGCCGCCGCCACCGCGCAACTGGTCAACCTGTTGCCTGCCTCGTGCCTGCGCCTGGGTGCGGACGGCCAGAGCGAGCGCATCCTGCTCAGCGAATTGCGGCTGGGCGATCAGGTGCTGGTGCATCCCGGCGCTATCCTGCCGGCCGATGGCAGGATTCTCGACGGCCAGTCCAGCGTCGACGAGTCCCTGCTCACCGGCGAGTACCTGCCGCAACCGCGCACCCTGGGCGATGCGGTCACCGCAGGAACACTGAACGTCGAGGGCGCGCTGACCGTTGAAGTCCTGGCACTCGGCCAGGACACGCGCCTGTCGGCTATCGTCCGCCTGCTGGACCGCGCCCAGGCGGAAAAACCGCGCCTGGCGGAAATCGCCGACCGTGCCGCCCAGTGGTTTTTGCTGTTGTCGCTGATCGCTGCCGCCGTGATTGGGCTGGTGTGGTGGGAGCTGGACTCCTCGCGGGCCTTCTGGATCGTGCTGGCCATGCTCGTGGCGACCTGCCCGTGCGCCTTGTCCCTGGCGACGCCGACGGCGCTCACGGCGGCCACCGGCACCTTGCACAAGCTGGGCCTGCTGCTGACTCGCGGGCATGTGCTGGAAGGCCTGAATCAAATCGACACGGTGATTTTCGACAAGACCGGCACCCTCACCGAAGGGCGCCTGGCGCTGCGTTCGATCCGCCCCCTCGGTGCGCTCGACAGTGACCAGTGCCTGGGCCTGGCGGCGGCGCTGGAGAACCGTTCCGAACATCCAATTGCGCGGGCGTTTGGTCGCGCGCCGCTGGCCGCCGAGGAAGTGCACAGCACGCCGGGGCTGGGGCTTGAAGGCCTGGTCGGCGAGCAGCGTCTGCGCATTGGCCAGCCGGGTTTTGTCTGCGAACTAAGTGGCGCAGCAGTGCCGGCGATGCCTGATGAGCCTGGCCAGTGGTTACTGCTTGGCGACGCGCATGGCCCCCTGGCCTGGTTTGTCCTCGACGACCGCCTGCGCGCCGATGCGCCGGCGCTGTTGGCGGCGTGCAAAGCCCGGGGCTGGCGCACGCTACTGCTGTCCGGCGACAGTTCACCCATGGTCGCCAGCGTTGCCGCCGAGCTGGGCATCGATGAAGCCCGGGGCGGCCTGCGCCCGGATGACAAACTCCAGGTGCTGCAGCAGCTGCACCGCGAAGGGCGCAAGGTGCTGATGCTCGGCGACGGGGTCAACGACGTACCGGTGCTGGCCGCCGCCGACATCAGTGTCGCCATGGGTTCGGCCACTGACCTGGCGAAAACCAGCGCCGACGCCGTGCTGCTCTCCAACCGCCTGGACGCGCTGGTGCAGGCGTTCAGCCTGGCGCGGCGGACCCGACGGGTGATCATCGAGAATCTATTGTGGGCCGGGTTGTACAATGGCCTCATGTTGCCCTTCGCTGCCCTCGGCTGGATCACCCCGGTGTGGGCGGCGGTCGGCATGTCCATCAGTTCGTTGACCGTGGTGCTCAATGCCCTGCGCCTGACTCGCCTGCCGAGCGCGCCGGCCATCAGCGCCACGCCACAAACCCGCCCGCTGCCGGCCTGAGCCGCGCGGGCATGGAGTGAACCCATGCCAGCCTTATACGTGATGATCCCGGCCGCGCTGCTGATCGTGGGCATTGCGATCTACATTTTCTTCTGGGCCGTGGACAGCGGCCAGTACGACGACCTCGACGGCCCGGCCCACAGCATTCTGTTCGACGACCAAGACCCCAAGCACACGGCTGCAGTCGACGAGGCCAGCGGTCACGTGGACAAGCCTGAAGACAAGGCCCCGCCCCATGCTTGAACTGGCACCCCTGCTGGTGTCTGCGGTGATCCTGGGCCTGCTCGGTGGCGGTCATTGCCTGGGCATGTGCGGCGGCCTGATGGGCGCCCTGACCCTGGCGATCCCCAAGGAGCAACGCAGCCGGCGCTTTAGGCTGCTATTGGCGTACAACCTGGGGCGAATCCTCAGTTATGCGACCGCAGGACTGCTGATCGGCCTGGCGGGCTGGGCGGTGGCCAACAGCCCGGCGGCGATGTTCATGCGGGTGCTTGCCGGGTTGCTGCTGATCGCCATGGGCCTGTACCTGGCCGGCTGGTGGAGCGGCCTGACCCGCATTGAAAGCCTCGGTCGCGGCCTGTGGCGGCATATCCAGCCGGTTGCCAACAAACTCCTGCCGGTCTCCAGCCTGCCCCGGGCTTTGCTGCTGGGCGCCCTCTGGGGCTGGTTGCCGTGTGGCCTGGTCTACAGCACGTTGCTGTGGGCGGCGAGCCAGGGCAATGCGTTGGACAGTGCATGGCTGATGCTTGCTTTTGGGCTGGGGACCTGGCCGATGCTGCTGGCCACCGGCCTGGCTGCTGAACGCGTCACGGCGTTATTGCGCAAGCGCAGTGTGCGCATGGCCGGGGGGTTGCTGGTGATATTGTTCGGCCTGTGGACCCTGCCGGGGCCGCATCAGCATTGGTTGATGGGGCATTAAGATCAAAAGATCGCAGCCTTCGGCAGCTCCTACAGGTGATCACACATTTTGCGTACACCGACACCCTGTGGGAGCGGGCTTGCCCGCGATGGGGCCTGCACAGGCGACACAACTCTCTATTCTTGATGCAAATCAAGATGCCCCATTGCCCCACCCCCTAGACTCGCCAACACTGCCAGCCTATCCGGGGGAATGCCCGCATGATGCTCGACGCCATTCGTTGGGACACCGATCTGATCCGCCGTTATGACCTGGCGGGACCGCGCTACACCTCCTATCCGACCGCCGTGCAATTCGACGCCACTATCGGCAGCTTCGACCTGTTCCATGCCCTGCGCGAAAGCCGCAAGGCGCTGCGGCCGTTGTCGCTGTATGTGCACGTGCCGTTCTGCGCGAACATCTGCTATTACTGCGCCTGCAACAAGGTCATCACCAAGGACCGCGGCCGCGCACACGCCTATTTGCAGCGCCTGGAACAGGAGATCCAGCTGATCGCCTGCCACCTCGACCCGACACAAAAGGTCGAGCAACTGCACTTCGGCGGCGGTACCCCGACGTTCCTCAGCCATGACGAGCTGCGCCAACTGATGGCGCAACTGCGCAAGCATTTCAATTTGCTCGACGACGACTCCGGCGACTACGGCATCGAGATCGACCCGCGTGAAGCCGACTGGTCAACCATGGGCCTGCTGCGCGAACTGGGGTTCAACCGCGTCAGCATCGGCCTGCAAGACCTGGACCCTGCCGTGCAGCGAGCGGTCAATCGCCTGCAGAGCCTGGAGGAGACCCGCGCAGTGATCGACGCCGCGCGCACCCTGCAGTTTCGCTCGATCAACATCGACCTGATCTACGGCCTGCCAAGACAAACGCCGGACAATTTTGCCCGCACCGTCGAGGAAGTCATCGCGCTGCAACCGGACCGGCTGTCGGTGTTCAACTACGCCCACCTGCCAGAACGCTTCATGCCCCAGCGGCGGATCAACAGCAACGAGTTGCCGACCCCGGCGCAGAAGCTGGAAATGCTGCAGCGCACCATCGAACAACTGACCGCCGCCGGGTACCGCTACATCGGCATGGACCACTTCGCCCTGCCCGACGACGAGCTGGCGATCGCCCAGGAAGAATCAACCCTGCAACGCAATTTCCAGGGCTACACCACCCACGGTCACTGCGATCTGATTGGCCTGGGCGTTTCTGCCATCAGCCAGATCGGCGATCTGTACTGCCAGAACAGCAGCGACCTGAATCTCTACCAGAACGCTCTCGCCACTTCCCAGCTGGCGACCAGCCGCGGCCTGCTGTGCAATGCCGATGATCGGGTGCGCCGTGCGGTGATCCAGCAGCTGATTTGTCGCTTCAGCCTGGAGTTCGCCGAGATCGAGCAGGCATTCAACATCGATTTTCGCGGCTACTTCGGCGAACTGTGGCCGCAATTGCAGACGATGGCCAAGGACGGCCTGATCGAGCTCGACAACGATCGCATCACCGTACTGCCCGCCGGGCGATTGCTGGTGCGCTCGGTGTGCATGGTGTTCGACCGTTATCTGGAACAACAAAATCGCGAGCGGTTTTCCAAGGTGATCTAATGACCTGGGTCAAATCGCCGCGTGCTGGTCGGATAGTCCTCTGGTGGGTTACCCTTACGTCTTATGTGTGTTTTTCCCACAAGGATTGAAGAAATGTCCGAGCCAGTCAAACTGCGCGCTCATGGTCAGGCCCACTGCAAGGATTGCAGCCTGGCCCCGCTGTGCCTTCCACTTTCGCTGAATCTGGAAGACATGGATGCGCTGGACGACATCGTCAAACGTGGCCGCCCGCTGAAAAAGGGCGAGTTTCTATTCCGCCAGGGCGACACATTCGATTCCGTTTATGCAGTACGCTCCGGCGCCCTGAAGACGTTCAGCCTCAGTGATGGTGGCGAAGAGCAGCTGACCGGCTTCCACCTGCCGAGCGAACTGGTCGGCCTGTCGGGCATGGACACTGAAAAGCACCCGGTTTCCGCGCAAGCCATGGAAACCACCTCGGTGTGCGAGATTCCGTTCGAGCGCCTGGACGAACTGGCCGTGCAATTACCGCAATTGCGCCGCCAGCTGATGCGCGTGATGAGCCGCGAGATCCGCGACGACCAGCAGATGATGCTGCTGTTATCGAAGAAGACCGCCGACGAGCGCATCGCCACGTTCCTGGTTAACCTCTCGGCCCGCTTCCGCGCCCGGGGCTTCTCGGCCAACCAGTTCCGCCTGAGCATGTCGCGCAATGAAATCGGCAACTACCTGGGCCTGGCGGTGGAAACCGTCTCCCGGGTGTTCACGCGCTTCCAGCAGAACGAACTGATTGCGGCTGAAGGCAAGGAAATCCATATCCTCGATCCGATTCAGCTGTGCGCCCTGGCCGGCGGTTCCCTGGAAGGCTGATCACGGCAAAGGCGGTTGAGCGCAACGGTTCAGCCGCCGTTATACTGTGACGTTTGCAGCCTGCCAGGACACCTCGACGATGGTCTTCGACTCCTTCGACATCAAATCCCTGATCCGCCCCGTGATCGACTTTCCAAAGCCGGGCGTGATCTTTCGCGACATCACCCCGTTGTTCCAATCGCCCACGGCCCTGCGCCTGGTGATGGACAGCTTTGCCCACCGTTATGTCGAAGCCGACTTCACGCACATCGGTGCAATGGACGCTCGCGGCTTCCTGATCGGCTCGGTGCTGGCCTATCAGTTGAACAAGCCGTTGGTGCTGTTTCGCAAGCAAGGCAAGTTGCCGGCTGATGTGCTGGCCGAGGGTTATGCCACCGAATATGGTGAGGCCTTCCTGGAAGTGCATGCCGACAGCCTGTGCGAGGGTGACTCGGTGGTGATGTTCGATGACCTGATTGCCACCGGCGGGACGTTGATTGCAGCGGCCAACCTGATCCGGCGCATGGGCGCGCGGGTGCATGAAGCGGCGGCGATTATTGATTTGCCGGAGCTGGGTGGGTCGCAGAAGCTGGAAGATATGGGGATACCGACTTTTTGCCTGACGCAGTTTGCGTTGACTGATAAGTAAGTCGCCCGTTCCGACGCCATCGCGGGCAAGCCCGCTCCCACAGGGTTCTCTGTCATGCACATGATTTGTGTACGGAGAGGATCTTGGTGGGAGCTGGCTTGCCAGCGATGGCGTCAGTCGCCATACCGCCAACCTCAAAGCCCCATCTGCTTGCTGATAATCTCGTTCATCACCTCCCGAGTCCCTCCGCCGATCGAGAGGATCCGGTTATCCCGATACAGCCGCTCCACCAAACTCTCCCGCATATACCCCAGCCCGCCGAGAATCTGCACCGCGTCGGTCGTAATACGATCTGCCGTATCAGTGGCAAAATTCTTCGCCATGGAAATTTCCTTGATCACACTCTGCCCCGCCGCCATTTTCGCCGCCTGGCGATAAGTGAACTCCCGGGAGACTTCCAGTGCAGTGGCCATCTCGGCCAGGCGGTGCTTGAGCACCTGGAACTTGCCGATGGGCTTGCCGAACGCCTCGCGCTGACGTGCCCATTTCAGGCTTTCCTCCAACGCCAGCTGGGCGGTCATGTTGGCCATCAAGGCCAGGGCCAGGCGCTCGCTCTGGAAGTTACCCATGATGCAGGCGAACCCCATGTTTTCGCCGCCGATCAGATTGCCTGCAGGCACACGGCAATCATCGAAGAACAGTTCAGCGGTGTCCGACGCCCACCAGCCCATTTTCTTCAACTGGCGGCCGACGGTAAAACCGGGGGTACCTTTCTCGATCAGCAGCAGGCTGACGCCGCCGAAGCCGGGGTCACCGGTGCGCACGGCGACGGTGTAGAAGTCTGCGCGAATGCCACTGGTGATGTAGGTTTTGCTGCCGTTGACCCGATAGACATCGCCCTCGCGGACGGCGCGGGTTTGCAGGTTGGCGACGTCCGAGCCGCCGCTCGGTTCGGTCACCGCCAGGGCGCTGATCTTCTCGCCGCTGAGCACCTGGGGCACAACGCGATCACGGACTTCTGGCCTGGCCCATTTCAGAATCGGCGGCAGGCCGATGTCCAGGGAACCCAGACCGGCAACCAGCCCACCGGAGCCGCAGCGCATCAGCTCTTCACTGGCGGCGACCTTGGCGAACAGATCACCTTCGTGTGAGCCGCCGAAAGCTTCGGGGTAACCGATGCCCAGAATCCCGGCCTGGCCTGCCTTCAGATAGAGCTCACGGGGAAAGCTTTCGGCTTCTTCCCATTGGTCGATGTCCGGCAGGATTTCACGCTCGACAAATCGTCTGACGCTGTCGCGGACCAATTGGTGGCTGGGATCGAAGTATTCCTGGAAGGCAGGCATCGGCGAACTCCACTGAAGGTCCAGTGAAGTTAACCGAGCGCTTGCTTGGTTTTCAACCAAAACATGTAGGAGCGAGCTCGCTCGCGATGGTCGTTAACGAAGACGCGGGAAATCTGATACCCCGCGGCGCCCTCGGGTTCATCGCGAGCAAGCTCGCTCCTACAGATATTCGGCGCCATGGGCGATGTGGGAGATATTCGGCGCCGTTTGCGGTGTGGGAGATATTCGGTGCCGTGTGCGGTATGGGAGCAAAGCTTGCCCGCGTTGGCGTCATCACGGAGGTTACAGAGCGATCGGCTTGCGCCCCGCGAAGGAATGCGCCAGCGTCCCGCCATCCACCAACTCAAGCTCGCCACCCAGGGGCACGCCATGGGCGATGCGCGAGGCGATCAGGCCTTTGTTGTTGAGCAGCTGGGCGATGTAGTGCGCCGTGGCTTCACCTTCCACCGTCGGGTTGGTCGCCAGGATCACCTCGGTAAAGGTGCCCGCCTCTTCAATCCGTGCCAGCAGTTGCGGAATGCCAATGGCCTCAGGCCCCAGGCCGTCCAGGGGCGACAGATGGCCCTTGAGCACGAAGTAACGCCCGCGAAACCCGGTCTGCTCTACGGCGTAGACATCCATCGGGCCTTCCACCACGCACAGCAAGGTGTCATCGCGGCGAGTGTCGGCGCACTGCGGGCACAGGTCGTCCTCGGTCAGCGTGCGGCACAACCGGCAGTGACCGACGCCTTCCATGGCCTGGCTCAGCGCCGATGCCAGGCGCGAGCCACCGCTGCGATCACGCTCGAGCAACTGCAACGCCATGCGCTGTGCGGTTTTCTGGCCAACACCCGGCAAGGTTCGCAGGGCATCGATCAGTTGGCGAATCAAAGGGCTGAAGCTCATGGGCAAACGTCCGACAAATCAACGAGACGCGGTTTATACCCGCGCCTCTCTTTAGCGTCAATTGCTCAGTCCTGAGCGACCCGCACCACCAGTTTGCCGAAGTTGCGCCCTTCGAGCAGGCCGATGAAAGCTTCAGGGGCATTCTCCAGGCCGTCGACCACGTCCTCGCGGAACTTCACCTTGCCATCGCGCACCCACGGCGCCATGGCGCTGATGAACTCCGGTTGGCGATCACCGTAGTCATCGAACACGATAAAGCCCTGGATGCGCACGCGCTTGGTCAGCAGGGTGCGCTGCAGTTGCGGCAGGCGATCGGGACCAGTCGGTGCTTCGTGGGCGTTGTAGCCGGCGATCAGGCCGCACAGAGGGATGCGCGCCTTGGCGTTGAGCAGCGGCAATACCGCATCGAAGACTTTGCCGCCGACGTTTTCGTAGTAGATGTCCACACCTTGGGGGCACGCCAATGCCAGATCCTCGGCGAAACTCGGGCTCTTGTGATCGATGCAGGCGTCAAAACCCAGTTCCTCGACCACGTACCGGCACTTGTCTGCGCCGCCTGCCACACCCACCACCCGCAGGCCCTTGATCTTCGCAACCTGGCCGACCACCGAGCCCACTGCGCCCGATGCAGCAGCGACCACCAGGGTTTCGCCGGCCTGTGGCTGGCCAATGTCCATCAAGCCCATGTAGGCGGTCATGCCCGGCATGCCGAGCACGCCCAGGGCCATCGACGGGCTTGGGAGGCCGGAGGGCACCGGGATGACGTTGCGCCCGTCGCTGATGCTATGGCTCTGCCAGCCCGTTGCGCCGACCACCAGATCGCCTTCCTGGAATTTCGGATTAAGCGAACGCACCACTCGACTCACAGCGCCACCGGTCATGACCTCGTCGATTTCGACCGGAGCTGCGTAGGAAGGTGCGTCACTCATGCGCCCGCGCATGTAGGGGTCCAGCGACAGGTAGAGGGTCTGCAGCAGGATCTGACCGTCGGCCAGGTCGGGCAATGCCTCGCGCTCCAGGCGAAAATTCTCTGGGGTCGGCGCGCCCACAGGGCGAGAGGCCAGGACGATACGTTGGTTGAGGGTCAATGCATCTGGCATGTGAGCTTCTCCTTGATCGTTAAATGGGGGGTATAGGGAGCAGACCTTTTTGGTGGTGGGGCGTTCGATGTTTCGTCAGGTAGACCGAGTTGACTGCTTCGCGGGCAAGCACGCTCCCACAGGACTACCTCTATCCTGTGGGAGCAAGGCTTGCCCGCTATGAACGGGAGCACGCCTCAATCCCTGTGGGAGCGGGCTTGCCCGCGAAGGCGGCGGGCCGGTCGCGCATGAGCAACCGGCAGAAACAAAAATGCCAAGCTCAACGCCTGGCATTTTTTTGTAGCTCATCCGACGCGCTTTGGCGAATCAGAATGGCAGTTTCATACCCGGTGGCAATTGCATGCCAGCGGTCATGCCGGACATCTTGTCCTGGCTGTTGGCTTCGATCTTGCGCACGGCGTCGTTGACGGCGGCGGCGAATACGGCTTCGAGCATCTCGCGATCATCTTCGCTCAGGCCTTCAACCATGCTTGGGTCGATGCTCACGCGCTTGACGTCGTGACGACCGGTCATCACCACGGTGACCATATCGCCGCCGGCCTTACCGGTGACTTCGGCGTTGGCCAGTTCTTCCTGCATCTTGGCCATTTTTTCTTGCATCTGCTGTGCCTGCTTCATCAGGCCGGCCATGCCACCTTTCATCATGGGAATCACCTCAAAGTACTTGGATTAAAACGGCGCCCGGCACGTGTGGCCAAACGCCTTCAGTTATTAGCCCTGACTGGCCAGGGCTTCGACAGGTTCAATAGTATCGTTACGGATCACCGCTCCGAACTGCTGCATCATTTGCTGGATGAACGGATCACCATGGATCGACTCCTCCGCCTCGCGCTGACGGTTCACCCGACGCCGGGACGCGGCCTGGGCCGGGGTTTCCTGTTCGGGCTTGATCAGCTCCATGCTCAGGGTCAGCGTGCGCCCGTGGTACTGGTTCAGCGCGTCGTTGAGGCGACGCTGCTGGGTGGCGTTGAACAGGGCGCTGTGGGCCGGGTCCAGGTGCATCAACCAGTTGTCGCCTTCGACGGAAATCAGCGTGCAATTGGCAGCGATGCTCCCGGTCATGCCGGAGATCGGCAGTTTCGGGAACAGCTCCAGCCATTGCAAGGCCAGGCCGGTGGCGGGCATGGCAGCCGGCTCGGGTTCTGGCTCGGGCGCAGGCTCGGCAGCGTGTTCGCTGGCCAACTCATCCAGGTAGCTGTAGGCCGAGTCGATGTCCGGCTCGATGTAATCCTCGTCCAGCGGCGGCTCGTCGTCCAGGTCAGTGCCCGGGGTGGCGGCATCGACTTCTGCCACGGACGGCTCCGGAATAGGCGCGGCGGCCCACTCCGGCGCATCCGGCACCACGCTGTCTGGCGTGGGCAGCGGCATCGGTGGCAATTCGGGCTGCTCGCCAGCGGTCTCGAGCATCGGCTCGACGGCGGGCTGCAGCACGGCCTCGGGCTCGACCGGGTCGTTCCATGGCAGGTCGACCACCTCCTCGATGGCGACCGCCTCCACCACTGGCTCTGGCGGCGCAACCGGCGCAACTGGCTCAGGCGCTGGAACGGGTGCTGGAGCAACAACGGGTGCAGCAACAACAGGCGCAACTGCCGTAGCGACTACCGGCGCAACAACCGGCGCGGCAGCCACTGAGTTTGCGGAATCAACTGTGGCCTGGCTGATCCCCACTGGCTTTAGCGGCTGCCTCGGGGCGTCCGCCGTATCGGCCGGCCTGAACGCAAGCATGCGCAACAGAACCATTTCGAACCCGCCTCGCGGGTCCGGTGCCAGCGGCAGGTCACGGCGCCCGATCAGGCCCATCTGGTAATAGAACTGCACGTCTTCGGCCGGCAGCGCCTGGGCCAGGGCCAGCACCCGATCGCGGTCGCCATGGCCATTGTCGACACCCTCAGGCAGCGCCTGGGCGATGGCGACACGGTGCAATACGTTGAGAATTTCCGAGAGCACGCCATTCCAGTCCGGGCCTTGCTCCGCCAGGTGACGCACGCCTTCGAGCAGCGCCCGGGCATCGCCTTCGATCAGCGCATGCAGCACGTCGTAGACCTGGCCGTGATCGAGTGTGCCGAGCATCGCTCGCACGTCGGCGGCCATCACCTTGCCCTCACCGAAGGCAATGGCCTGGTCGGTGAGGCTCATGGCATCGCGCATCGAACCGTCGGCGGCGCGACCCAGCAACCACAGGGCATCGTCTTCGAACGGCACGTTCTCGACACCCAGTACATGGGTCAGGTGCTCGACCACGCGCTCGGGCGTCATGTTCTTCAGGGAGAACTGCAGGCACCGCGAAAGAATCGTTGCAGGGAGTTTCTGCGGATCAGTGGTGGCCAGGATGAACTTGACGTAGGGCGGCGGTTCTTCGAGGGTTTTGAGCAGCGCATTGAAGGAATGGCTGGAGAGCATGTGCACTTCGTCGATCAGGTAGACCTTGAAGCGCCCACGGCTCGGGGCGTATTGCACGTTGTCGAGCAGTTCGCGGGTGTCCTCGACCTTGGTCCGGCTCGCGGCGTCGATCTCGATCAGGTCGACGAAGCGCCCCTCATCGATCTCCCGGCACACCGAACACTCGCCGCAGGGCGTGGAGGTGATGCCCGTTTCACAGTTCAGGCACTTGGCAATGATCCGCGCGATGGTGGTCTTGCCGACCCCGCGCGTGCCGGTGAACAGGTAGGCGTGATGCAGCCGCTGGCTGTCCAAGGCATTGATCAGAGCCTTGAGCACATGGGTCTGGCCGACCATTTCGCGGAACGAGCGCGGACGCCATTTACGTGCAAGAACCTGATAACTCATCGAAAACCGTCGCCACGAAGGAACACAAGCGGCTAATGCTAGCGGAGCAAGGCCAAAATTGCATCCGATGCCTCGTCTAATCTGGCTAAGATGCACGGAGGGGGCTTTCAACGGCTCAGGTTTCAGACGTACCGGAGCTTTTATGCGGTTGGCCTTGGGGGCATTGTTGTTCGTGAGCTTGACCGGCGCGGCTGCAGACGCGCCGTTGCGCTTCGTGGTGCCCGACAGCTGGACCATGCCGATGGTGCAGTTTGAGCGCGGTCGCCCGACACAGGGCATCCTGTATGACGTGATGCTCAGCCTGGCGACCCAGGTGGGCGTGCCTGCGGAATTTCACGTACTGCCCCGGGCGCGGGTGCAGAGCGCCATGGAGCATGGCGAAATCGATGTGCGCTGTTATGCCGCGCAGTCCTGGCTGCCCAATCAGTCCGGCGACTACATCTGGAGCATTCCGCTGTGGGTTCAGCCCGATGTGCTGCTGAGCCGCCCTGACCCGCTGACCTCCGCCGACCCGGCCCACCTGCCGCGCCAGTCGATCGGCACGGTGCGCGGCTACACCTACCCGACCCTGCAACCGCTGTTCGACGCCGACAAGCTCGACCGCGAAGACGCGCGCAACCAGGAACAGGTACTGGAAAAACTGCTGGCAGGACGCTATCGCTACGCAGTGAGCAACCAGTGGACGATGGACTGGTTCAACCAGCGCTTGCTGCCCGAGCAACAATTGCAAAGTGTTGCTGTGCTGCAGGAGCAGCGGGTGGGGTGTTATGTACGCAATGACCCCAAGGTGCCAGTGCAACGCATCCTGCGCACCTTGCTGCGCATGAAAATGTCCGGGGAGATCGATGACATCATTCGGCTGTATATCGGCAAGCCCTAGGGCGCGATATTTTCAGATCGGCTTGAACTCATCCTTCAGCAAGTCTGCAAACGCGTCGCGCGCGCGATGCGCCGTTGAGTGCCTGTTCCATATGAAATAATTCCGGACCGGCATCAGGTCGGCAAAGGTGTGCCCTTCCAGGTCTCCGATCATCCTGAACTGCTCAAAAACACCGCGTGGCACAAGGGAAACGCCTGCTCCAGAGCTCACACAACCGAGGATAGTGCCGTAGCTCGCTATGCTGGTAATGGCAGCAGGTACTCGATGCTCACCTAGCCAGCTCGTCAGCGCTGTTCGGTAAGGACATCCTTCGGGCCACATGAATACGGCCTTGCCCCTCAAATCCTGCGGGGTGTGGATTTTTCCGAGGCGGGGTGAAGCGATTAACACCAGCTCCTCTTTATAGATTTCCATGTGATCTATATCCGGATGCTGATTTTTGACCGCAATCACCGCACCGTCCAGTTTATGAGCGAGGACGTCATTCACTAACTGCGACCATACCCCTGTGCTGAATTGCATCTGCACAGCGGGATGATGCTGATGAAACCTGGATAACAGTTTGGGCAACCTGCCGGTGGCGGCAGACTCTATTGCACCAATGTTCAATACCCCTGACGGCTCAGCCCCAGGATCCAGCGCTCCGCGAGCCTCCTGGCACAACGAAAGGATTTTATTTGTGTAGCCGAGAAACAACTTCCCGGAGGGGCTGATCACAAGCCCCCTGCCCTGCCTGATAAAAAGCGATACGCCCAGCTCTTGTTCCAACAACTTTATTCTGTTTGTTATGTTTGAAGGAACACAATGTAACAATTCGGACGCCCGAACGATACTGCCTTGCTCAGCGACCACCTTGAACATGTTCAGCTGCGACAGCTCCATTTAAATATCGCTCATTTTAAGTGAATGCTTGAATCACTATAAAGCACTTGTTGCGCACTCCTCAAGTAATTAGTGTGCGGGCCTGGCCTGCTTCTAATGCTCTTCCATTTAATAGAAGCCCATGGCCGCATTAATCACTGGATACCTGATGGACGTCGAGCAAGTTCTAATCGCGCTAGGTTTTTTTGCTTTTTGTGGCGGTTTGATTGACGCTGCGGTTGGCGGAGGTGGACTGGTCCAGGTGCCGGCACTGATACACGCGCTACCTGGCCATAGTCTGGCTACGGTGTTCGGAACCAACAAACTGGCTGTCCTGGCCGGCAACCTCTGCTCCATATCCACTTACGTGAGGAGAGTTAGAATTGTATGGAAGCTCATGCTTCCAACCATGATTTCATCATTTATATTCGCCTACCTTGGCGCGCTATCGGTTTCTCTCATTCCGAAAAGGTTTATGGAATATGCAGTTTTTATCATCTTGGTGGCAATGGCGATCTATACCTTTATCAAAAAGGACTTAGGCCGATTCAGCACTGACATACAATGCGGCAGAAGAGAACTCCTGCTTGGCGTATTTTTCGGAGGTTTAATCGGCTTTTATGATGGCGTCTTCGGGCCGGGCAGCGGCAGCCTGCTTCTTTTTGTTTTTGTGAAGTTTTTCGGGTTTGATTTTTTAAATGCTTCAGCTTCTGCAAAACTGGTTAACCTGGGGACATTCAGCGCCGCACTGCTGTTTTTTATTCCGTCGGGCAACATTTTATGGGCTGTCGGCGGAGTCGTTGGTCTGTGCAATATCGCAGGCTCGCTCACCGGGGCATTTCTAGCCCTGCGGTATGGCAGCGGATTTATTCGAGTATTTTTTCTGATTCTACTGCTGTTCCTCATCGCGAGGATGGGAATGTCGATATCAGGTTAATCGCTATTTTCGAAGCGCAGAGATTTACAAAAATCACTGCAAGCACGCTTGCCCGTCAGAGTTCACCGCTGAGATGATCTGAACGCTGGCGCCTTCGATTTCGACAGATAAAAGCAAAGCATTTCACCAACCCAGTTTGCAAACAGGCGGGGAAATGCATAACGCTGCATTGGATCTTGAACACCTATTGCTCAGCAGCTTCAGCCGTTGCCGCAGCCTACACACGCTTTGGTGCTCAGTGGTCGAAACAGCTGCGACATCGTGGCATAATGCCACCTAGGGCGACGTTGTTTCGTCCCCACCTCAACAGCACCGAATGATAAGGGACTCATCATGCACTTTCACATTAAGCTCTTCGGAGCCGCTATTGGCTTCGCTATCCTCACCGGGTGCGCGTCTGTGCCAATGGATGCCCCTAATGAAGATGCTGCGCTCAAGACCTTCTCAGCACCCCCTGCGGACCAAGCCGGGCTATACATTTACAGGGATAGTTTCGCCGGACAGGGTTTGAAGAAGTCAGTTACAGTGGACGGCAAATTTATTGGTGAGACAGCTAATCGTGTCTACTTCTACCGACTCATCAGTCCCGGAACCCATACGCTTGGTACAGAGTCAGAGTTCAGCGACAACGTAATCAAACTGGTGGCTGTAGCTGGCAAAAACTACTACGTACGTCAATCGATCAAATTTGGGGTGTTCGTCGGCGGGGCCAGTCTTGAAGTGGTACCTGAAGCGGTCGGTCAAGCGCATCTGCAAAAATGTGAGCTAGCTGTTTCTCAGTAAAATCTAAATGGCCCTGCGGACACAATGAGTGAGTTCGCAGGATGCGTGCAGAGTTCAATCTATAGCCTGTGCGCCTGATTACATCTCTATCCCTTGACTAGACAAGGACGGTCGTTCTAACAGTTGTAAAATAAAGCCGTCACCCCACTTTACGGAGTCACCAGCATGGAGGTTGTTGCCTACTACCGTGTATCCACGAAAAGCCAGGGTGAGTCCGGCCTCGGCCTCGATGCACAGCGGGAGTACGTGAAGTTCGCTGCCGAACAGCAAGGTTGGGTAGTGGTGGCCGAATACGAGGATGTGGGCGTATCTGGCTCGATTCACCCCCTGGAGCGTCCATCAGGGGCCAAGGCGTTCGCTGATGGGCGTCCTGTTGTGGTAGCCAAGTTGGATCGGATGAGTCGGGACGTTGAACATATCGCTGGTCTGATGAAGCGCCACAAGTTCCGGGTAGCCACGATGCCCACCGCTGATACGCTCCAGCTGCATATCTACGCTGTGCTGGCTGAGCAGGAGCGGACCTTCGTCAGCGAACGTACCAAGGCCGCATTGAAGTCTCTGGATGTGCGGGCAGAAGCTGGTGATATCGATGCCCTGCACAGCATAGCCAACCGGGAGGATAAGTTGCGGAAGGGTCGTAGCATGTTGAACAGAACCAAGGGGCACGACACCCAGCGCCAGCAAGCAGATGTTCGTGCAGCCTTGGTAAAGGATGCCATCGAACTGTGCGTTCTCAAAGGGGCCGCCAGCCTACAGGCAGTTGCTGATTGCCTCATCTCTCGTGGCATTCCTACTGCGCGTGGCGGCAACTGGTCCCCCACTGCTGTAATGCGCGTTATGCAGCGTCTAGGATTGGAGCTGAAGAAGCCAGTATGACCCTCTGCAAGCTCCTTCAGTCGCGTATAGGAAACGCTAGTGTTGTTGCCTTGTATGCCCGACGGATATTTCAAGGAAAGCCAGGATAGAGGTTCTGAGGCTGGCAACTTACCCTTGATGCCGACCTCGATAGTGTCGGTTCCTGCCGATTGGCCAGATAACCCTTGTGATATTTTCATCTGCTCAATCCCCCATATTCCTGCTTGCCTACCATGGCCAATTTTGAAAATTCAGGTAGTACGGCGGAATAGAAAAGTGTCACATCAACAGAACCTAAAATGGTAGCTCGCGTAACGCGGAGAACAGCCATTGACTATCAAAATGACATCATGCTAAACCTGCATTTTACGGACGCTCGGAAGCTCAACGTGACTTTATTAATCCCTCTCTATCTCATCCCACCTTTTCTGATGTTGACAGGTTGTATCTCTATCCCTGACGCGGAATCCACCAAAGCCACTGGTACATCTAATATAGCCGCCAACCATTCTCCTATCTGCATCAAAACCCCCGGCGATCCTTCATTTCAGCAACATGTCTACGTCGGAGCCGGAAAGCTAATTGCAGAGAAGGTGCGATCAGGAGTCGAAAAGTCTGGCCGTACTTCGTTTGTGATTGATGACCCAGCGAAGGCCCAGGTGGCAGGCTGTCAATTCATGCTGGATTCACAGATCATCGAATACGAGGATAGAGCTACCGGCTGGTCGGGGATTCCAGATCGCATCTCGCTTCGTGTAAGTCTCTACCCAATTACTGATCCCGAGGCACAGCGCTCATTCATGTATATCGCTAAATCTTCCGCGATGGGTAGCGCATTTTTGGAGTGGGGAAATGCCAATCCAGCATCCCTACTGCAACAACAATTTGCAGATGACGTGGTCGCGTTAATCTCAAAGTGAGAGGTGCGAGCTAAGCAGTTTCTCTAACCAGTTAGGCTCTACGGTCCGGAGGGGAAATGGATATCAAAGGATTTTGCGTCGAACACGCTATCGATTTGAGTAGGTGTGGAGTGACTCTAGTCGGGGGAAGTTTTAATTTAATCGAGCTGGACATCTCCCCGGCTGAATTACTTATCTTAGCAGAAGAGGACTTTCAGCGGGGCGGCCTTTCGGCGCTGATAAACTCCATATCAAACACCAAGCGAGCAATAGTTTGCCAGATGGATCGGCTGTTAAAATCCTTCGGCTGTGAATCCTTTAAGCTAGATGTTCCGGAAAAGGTTGCGAGGTTAAGAGGGTTAGGATTGTTGGCGCCTGAGCTTTTACGTAAAATCGTTAAGCTGCGTAACACCTTGGAACACGAGTTTAAAGCGCCGACGCTGGAACAAGTTGAAGATGCCCTTGATATCGCCCGCCTCTTTGTTATGTCTACATCAGCTATGTTTACTCCTTTTGAAGATACGCTAGAGTTTTCCTTGCGCAAGGCGTCTGTCCCGCACCCGATTAAATATTTAACGGCTGGATTGAACCGGGAGGCCGGTAGCGTTTTTTACACGGTGTATGTGTATGGGGGTGACGGTTATAACAGTCTTAGTCAGTGTACTATTCCGTCCGGACATGTGCTGTTCGATCAGTTGGTTAAACTATCTGCATCGCTGATGATGAAGTATAACGTTGATCAGGCGTGTAAAGACTTCGACGCAGTTTACGCTGCCTTATAGTAAACATCATTCAAACGACCCGGATACGTCGCGCGAAACCCATTGGCACATTTCATACGGAAGGGCACTCAAACTACTCTAATTGATAGTCGGAGAAATGAATGAGCTTACAGCAGAAGCTGCAAACAGTTTACTCGTGAGCCGGGTTCGTCGAGTCACTCTTTTGAGGAGGTTGTTCTTCTTATATGTATCTGCTTCCGCTTTAAAAGGGCGCGTGAACGGAGCTTCAAGGGCAAGGGTAACGTCTCGGTAAACGATACCGTTTATAGTCGTTGTGTGCCTGAGCGTTTGGCGGTAATGTCGCCGGGCTACCTAACTCCACAAGGCGATTCTAATGACCAACTGTACTCTGGCTATCGCATTTACTGACGGCGACACACATCAGCATCAAGCTTTCTATTCGATCCTGTCTGGTAAACACTGGAAGAGATCTGGTTCGGGGGATGTGAATTGGTCGGGGGATCCAAGCTACACACTCTCCCGCCTAGAGATTAAACAGGATATATTGAAGGGTTGAAGAAATGTCTCTCTGAATCTGAAATCAATGTGGTCCACTACGTCTTAACCATCAGAACCGATCCTTCGATTGTTGGTTTCATTCAGAAGTCAGGCGATGGAGAGCCTGTCAATTACGATAACATGCAAAGTCCTAGCTAATCGCTCCGATGTAATATGGCCTCATGATATGGGGGCAGAAAGGATCTCCAATAGTTAAGGGGTGAAAGAGGAATACTCTGCACCCTGAGAACAACATCATTTCTCTTTGTCCTTAAACACTCTTACACTGGTAGATGGAAGCTTGTCTTCACTCCTCAACCCATGCACGTATCAAGATGTCATCTCCTCAGCCTCTGCACACGGCTTCATCCCGATGAACGGCAAACGCCTGAAATGCAGTAGATGCAATGCGTAAAGCCGGAAATGTACCAATTAGATAGAAGCGATGCTGTGGGGTTACCCCTTTCGATAGATCTAGGTCTGCTTGCTTGGTGCTCACACAAGCCAACCACTGCCAGTCGATGTCTTCTTCTCCCTAACCCCCTAGCTACTTTTCTGGACCTTCACAGCCAGCACGCTCTAGTGTGCTGTCTCTGAAATAAGTTTCTAACCTGAGCTATGCTTATGTGGTCAGTCAGTGCTTGGAGTGATCACATGAACTCTCAGGACATCGTGCTCAGTGAAGACGAACAAATTGAACTGAGTC
>NZ_JADEVO010000025.1 GCF_017114825.1 Pseudomonas gregormendelii
ACCGCCCGCCGCACCAGCGACCGCCATCAGAATATCGACAGTAGTGCGCAGCCAGCCGGGAATCTCGTCATCTACCGGCAGGTAGCGGTGGGTGCCGCCGCCGATGAGCACGTTATCCGAACCGCTGGAGATCGTTGCGCCGCAGGTGATCTTGTCGCCCTTTCGGGCCGCTGCAGTGCCGTTGATGAAAACGTTGGTCGAACCCTCTGCGACCTGCACCGGACCTGGATGCTTGTCGCAGGCGCCAATGCTTTTTTCGACATGGGCAGCCTTGCGACTGTTAACAAATACGTTGTCCGACGCAATGACGATGGTGCCGGAGGGCGAGGAAAAACTACTGCCTATTTTCTCTCCCAAAGAGGTCAGCAGGCTACCTCCGACGCCTGCGGCCAGACCCGCCAAAAGCGCCACACCAAACCCACAGGTGAACGTCGCGATAGCGACCGTGGCAATCAATGCAATCCCGAGCGCGGCCCCAATCAGGAACCCGCCCAGGGCACTGGTGTGGCTTATTTCATCGCCAAACCTTGCGGCTTCGAACATGACCGTTACTCCTGTTCGCTGGAGTCGGTCTTGGTAGCGCCGGGCTGGCGAGGCTGGAAGCTGGCAAGCAGGTCAGCCCAGTTCTGATTCTGCTCACTGCTGAAGTCAGCCTGCGCCGTGGTGGAGAAAATGATTGCGCGGCCCGGCTCGATCAGGAATGCCGCCTGGCGCTGATAGAACGGGCGACCATCGGTCATGTAATACGCATCGATCTGGATGCCTTCAATCGGCGCAGTGCTGGAAAGCTCCACCGCCTTTTTGCCCAGCAGGGTGTAGCCACGCAGTTTCGATGCGAGCATTTTTACCTGGCGGTCTACGTAGGCCTTGAGCACCTCGGCCGGCAGGAGCATGTCCCTGGAGATGGTGATACTCAGTGGTGCAGGAATGCTCGCCCCCAGCACAAACATGTTTACCGTGCGGTCCTGAAAACCCTGCGGCAACGCGATGCTGCCTTCCTGCAATTCATAATCCATGTGATGTAAATTCCTGAAATCGAAAAAATTAGGTATCAGCGGGCCGCGAGGCCTTCGAGCATGCTGTCGAAATCAACCAGCCATAGACTCAGCGCAGGCTTGGTCGGATCAATCACGCACGAAATATTCAGCCATTGCACTTCGTCACGCCCGGCGACAGGAACGATGGCGCCCACCAGACGTCCGTGGCGTTCGGCGTGACCGGTCTTGAAGTGAAAATCCACGCACTTGGCGGCATTGCCTGCCAGGCTGTACTCGCGCTGACGGATGATGCGCAGCTGCGGATAAATCGTGTGGAACGACTGCACGGAGCCGTCAAAAAGATTTTCAAGATTCTGGCCCTGCGCCACATCGCGACGATTGATCGTCAGGATGATTGGCTCGCCTTCGTGCTCGATGGTTGTCTGAATATCGCGGAAGTTGAAACCCGATGGAAATGCCAGATTGAACCCGCCGAAGTTGAAGCTGCTCGGCGCGTCTTGCAGGGCAACCACAGGTACAGGTTCTGCCTCGGCCTCTGCTTCGACTATCGGTGCATTCTGCTGTTCAAGACGAGCCGCTTCCTCCAGCGCAATGCGCTTGGCAGAAATTCGGTCATAGAGGCTGGTTCTGGTCATTGGCACGATTCCCTAGTCATTGATCCGAACCTCGGAGCCGGTGATTTGGGTGGTGTCCGTGCTGGTAGTGGTGATCGTCTTGCCTCTGATCTCAATGCCGGCCGGAGTTAGCGTGATGCTGCTTTCTCCGACCTGCAAAATAATGTGCTCCTTGGCACTCACCTGAATGAACTGGTTATCGACCTGAATCGTCAGCGAGCCTTCCTGGACATTCATCACCGTGTCTTTCTTGATCGTCTCGGTATGCGTGCCACCCACCGTGATCGTGCGATTGCTGCCGACACTGTGGGTCTCATCGACCTCGATCTCGGTGTCCATGTTGCGCTCGGCGTGCATGATGACCTGCTCGGCGCCGGCCTTGTCTTCAAAGCGAAAGAAGTTCGCCGTGCCGCCGTCGCCTTTCATCGACCGCGTCAAAAACCCGCTCTGCGTCTTGTTCGCCGGCAACGACCAGGGCGGCGTGTTCTTGCTGTTGTACAAACTGCCCATGATCAACGGCCGATCAGGATTGCCGTCGAGGAACACCACCACCACTTCATCGCCAACACGGGGAATGAGGATGCTGCCGAAGCCACCGCTGGCGCCGGATTGGGCGACGCGCACCCAGCAGGAGCTTTTGTCGTTGAACTCGCCGTAGCGGTCCCAGTGGAACTGCACTTTCACGCGGCCCATTTCGTCAGTGTAGATTTCTTCGCCGGGCGGGCCGACGATGATGGCGGTCTGAGGACCACTGATCAACGCACGCGGGGTGCTCATCGGTGGTTTAAATGGAATTTTACGCCTAATGCAAATGAACTGGTTTTGGTAAAACGCTTCTCCTCCACCGGTATAGTTATTACGTCCAAAGTGCTTCACGCTCAATATCAGAAACTGCCGATCTTCTACCGGGCCGGTATCGTGATCATAGTGCTGAGTCAATTCGAAGTAGTAACCTGGCTGCATTGCACGACAATTACTTTTACCTTGAAATGTTTTTCCTTGTACTTCCATCGCCTCCAAGCGATTGCGCGCGATTTGCTGTCCGTGCTCAGGATCTGAGTAGCCATACAGCCCTTCGTATTCAAAAACCTCGTATTGTCCTACGTCACCTTGCTTGGCAATGGTTTCGAGCTGCACTTGGTTTGAGAAGTTAGGCTGTTTGTAATCGAACGACTTCAACGAAAGTCGGGTGGAATGAAATGTACGCTGGGAAGACCATTCAGTAATCGAGTCAAACTCTTCGGTTACGGAGGCCGTATGAAAACGGATAGACGGCTGACCCGGTAGCGGTCCAAAGTTAAGACTTTCGTCAAAAATAACCATGCAGTGGTTATCTGCGCTGTGTTCGAAATTAAAAAACAAACCTTCCTGCTGCAATAACCTTAATACAAAATTAAGATCCGACTCCTGATATTGAGTGCAGTAGCTGACGGGTTTCAGAGGACGACTCAACCTGAATTCGTAACTCGCGAGACTGAGGTAATAGGCAAAAACCTCTTTTATAATCTCTTCCACGGTTTTGTCTTGAAATATACGCGAATCACGGCGTCTACTTAAAATCCACAGCCATGGAACAACCTTGGCTACGTAATTGGCAACACCACCGTTAGCACCAACGTGATTAAAATGCGAACAATGCCCACTGATTACTTTTTTTCCGCCATCGGCCAATGTAATTTCCATGGAAACTTTCTTGCCGATCAGCTTTTTAAGCTCGATGGTCGCATCGCTGGACAAGAGCTGTAATTCGTACTCAAAAAGAATAGAAAGCCCTTCTTCGCCGGCAAAACTCTCGAGGATCAATTCCTGCTCGGGAGGCAACGGAGAGTCGAAGGTGATGAGGCGATTATTCTGGGCCGTAATTTGGCCGATGAGGTCCGATATCATTCGCTGCATCCTGCAAAAATTTAGCCTGAAGCCCGCGATGGAAACCTCTTGAAAGTTCTTTGTCAAGGTACCGATACACTGGCGTGTAGTGGCACTTAGCCTGTTTGATTTTATCTTGCCCTCGGTGCACCCTGCTGCACGAGCGCTTGCCACGCCGGGCAAGGGGACATGCAAACAGGGAGTTCGCCATGAGTTTGAGTGACACGCAACTCAACCAACTGGATCAGGAAATGGACGCTAATCAGCGTGAAATGGTCGTGCTTAGCCTGGACGATGCCAACGCGATGATGGCCGAACGAAATGGCTCATCCAGCCCAGGCACTCAACCAATGCAAATTTGCGCTAGAACGAATCCTGGCATGCTTGATGGCCTCTGGGGTGGCACCCAATCCATTTACAACTCGAGCGTACACTCTTTCGTCAACACTACGTGGGGAGTGCCCACAGCGCTGGGCGCCTACGATGCCTACAACATCAGTCGCTTGCTCAGCGACATAGGTGGGTTCGGAACTAAAATTCGAATTTCGGTAAAAAATGGCAAACAATATTTGATATTGACTGGATACCCGGGACTAAGGAACCGCTTGAAGGGGACCCGCTATGGTATTCGCAATGCGCAATTGGTGGAAATGGGAATAGGAAAATACGGCATACGGGGCTCCTCAATATCAGGATTTAAACTTTCATGTTATGTAGCGGTTGGCGTTGAAGCATTGGAATGGATATTTAACGACGAGGCAGTATTAACAGATCTTTTCGCGGGCGTTGGCGTTGAGTTAATTAAAGCGGGGATTGCATCGGCGATTGGATATGCAGCCGCCTTGGCTGCAGGTGCATTAATCACTACAGCTGCACTCCCAGCAATATTCGGCGCTATTGTAATATTTGCCATCGGCATTGGCCTCAATGAATTGGACAACAAATACAACATAAAGAATAGCGTAAAATCAGGAATGCGTTACGCAGTGGCCAACATACAATATCTACATGAGCAAGCGACCAAGATCACTACCAAGGACTTGCAGCTATACACTGAAGACGTTGCTGCCAGCATCATTCATGAGCTCATAGATCAGGCTTATGATGAAACCAAATCTTGGATTCTCCGAAAAATCCAACCAGGCGAATTCCCACTTCCCAGTTGGCCGAAAGCTCCGGGAATGCCGGACTTATCAAAATTTAAAATACCTAATTTCTAGGCGCCATATGAAAAAGAATACTGGCATGCCATTACACTCCACCTCTCCTCTGTTTTTCAGACTGGGCGCTCTGGCTTTCGTACTGTTCGCAATCATGATCGGTACGTTTTCTATGTATTGGCTCTGGGCACACGTTGTACCCATATACGGACGTATTTACCGAAACGCTCCAGTTGTAGAAACCCCCTATTTAGCTTTCTGCTTACTCATGGCACCACCTGCCATTCTAGTCGCCGTCATCGGGGCCTCCGTTGCTGCGTGGACTGGAAAAAAATTTGACCCTTCAAACAATTCTTTTTTGCATCGTTTCCAAACGCTAATGTTATACCTCTCCGTAAAGACACTTATTTACATCGTGCCCGCCACTATGATTTTGACCACGATTATTTTGCTTTACCGAGACTACACTCCGTGCCCAAAGCTTCTAATATCTGGATCGGCTTGGCAGCTGTTTTGGGTCAACCACGAAAACGCATGTTTTAAACCCACTCGCTACATCAACGATAACTGGCCTTGCAAAATGATCGGCGATCAGGAAGTGTGTATTCAGGTAGACGGCAGATGAATGGCGCCAGTGAGAGTGTCAAACTACTGAAAGAAGAGACACAGAGGCTACGGGCAGCCATTGACGCGCTGAAAGCAAAAGAGCCTGCCGCCGCAAAACTGGCCGTGGAGCTGGAACCGTTGCTGATCCAGGCGGAACGTGGTCAGATTCGGGCTCCAATGGAGTGGAGGGACATCCCCGGACGTTACCTGTTCACGGAAGAAGGCTTGCAGCAGTACGCCGAGCTCGAGCATGCCTTCGCCGAGTTCAAAATCGAACTCACCGGCGGACAATCACCGACGCTGCGTCGACTCAAGGCGCAGATGGAAGAGAAGAAGAACAGCGGCTTGAAGCCTGACTGACAACAGCGCAAACGCGTCACCAAGGAAGATCAATCAGCATGTGCGGCTGTCAATTTTGCAGCCGCAACCACACATCAGGGAGAGATCAGTTTGAAGCAATCCTGTTTCCGCCATGGCCCTTTGGCCTTCATCGCTGCAATGATTTTCACGACGCCCCTGTACGCAGAGGATGCGGAAAAAATACTCGCCGAGGTTGTTAATCAGCAGCAGCAACAGTTACCGATCATGCTCGACTTAGCCACACGCATCGACAACATCACGTACGCAGATCGAACCGTCCATTATAAATTGACGCTGTCGGGGTACGAAGGTCGCCCCGGTGAACAAGCTTATTATCAAAGCTATCTGGCCCAACAAATAAACAAATCCCTGTGCAGCCAAACCGCGTATTTGTTGATTCTGGCTTTAGGCAACAAAATCACTTACCAATACAATAGCGCTGATTTAAAAAACATCGCCGAAGTCACGTTAGCACCGGGTGATTGCAAAAGTTAACGATGAGCACAACATATCAACGCTCGGCTCCAGAGCGGGAGTGCTATTCAGCCACTTGAGCCTACTGAAGTTTTCGTTAGCAAGGTCGCGCCAACGGTAGTATTGGGGCATAGAATCACAAGAATGGGAGAGGTGGATCAGTATCTAGTGCCTGATCGGCGAGAGCGGTCCGCAGCAAAGCTCATTGGCGAAATCGAAAACCAGGAATTACCATGGATATTCTGGCGTTAAGGGCTAGCGGATCAACCTATCCACCTTCCTCATCCCGTCATAGAGACCCTTCAACACAACGACAGGCTCTTGATTCTGGTTGGTCCCGCACCCGATGTGATTTTCAACAGAAACGTCTTCGCACTGTCGATACACGGCGAACTGCTCTGGCAAACCGAAGAAAGCCCCCATGGCACGCAAGTCGATAAACCGTACGTGAATCTCTACTGCGACAAAAACGGGACAGTAATCGCCGGTAACTGGAATGGCGTCAGCTACTGATCAATGGTGGTAGTCGCCGTTGGATTCGTTGCAGGTTTGGCAGTGCAGCGGGCCATGGTTAAATTCGGGGTAGATAATGTGATTGGCAACGCGTTAAAGATCGAGAATCCATAATGATTGACTCAGATAAGCTCAAAAAATTTACGTGGTTTTTATTCGGTTTTTTTGTTTTATTGTTCGCCTTTGGTCATTCTGGGTTTAGGTATTTTTGGCCTGTTTATTTCGTGGTGTCTTTATCTGCATTTATGTGGACCTTGTATCTTGTCTATGCGTGCGAAAAATTTACTCTGTATATGACTTCGATACTAATTACGGTCGTAAGCGTCTTCTGTTTGTTCGCCTCCACCTCGGCCTATTTGGTTGCTGCCAGGTTCTGGGGTAAGACAAGTATTGCTGCCCTTATGATGTGGCCTGTTCCAATAGGGATCGTGACATTGACGTATTTGGTCCTGGCAAATGGCAAATCGTCATTTCATCCATTCGAATATGATGGAATCAAGGTCCAGCCACGCCCGCAAAACAAGCAAAAAACATCGGCCGCATATAGCCCTCTTTTGGTGGCCGGCGCAACCACCTTGGCGGCAAGTATTTTTACTAAAACAGCCGGCTTCCTCACTACCGGTATGGTTGTCCTGTTTGGGATGCTAGCTGTTTCCGTCACAATATTATTCTACGCACGCCACATAATCAGAGGCCTGCGCACCCTCCGCATCCAAGAAAAAACCATGCCCATCCCCTACACCTTCATGCAAATCGACGAAATTCGCGAAGCGCGCAGTCGTTGGTGGTTGAGCAGATTGTTCAAGTGGGTCGCTTCCTGTCGCAAGCAGTCGGGCCCCTGATTTTCGATGATCACTACGTGCAGGCCGCTCAAGCCTGATGACGTGTTACCGGGACGCCATCAAGGGCTTTTCGGAAGACCACTGGCCTGGGGTAGAGATAAACTTTTTCGACTTTAGCGTCGGTTCGCATCATGAGCTGCTGGCTCCGGAGGGCATCGGTAGCACAGCACCCGGGATCATCTGGCCGCTATGAATGTGGGGTTCATTGAGCGGTTACGATCAATCTGCTCAACGGCACCGTCAGGGTTGCTGCCTTTGACAAATAAAGCGCGGCTGACCGAGCTTTACTTCATTTACGTAGGTAGTCATCGCCAGTAACAGATTGTGAAATAATGTTTTTTAGTGCAATTACTCGATATAGCCATCACTTTCAACGGCCATTCTTCAAACTAAAAATCCCACCGAACGACTGGGATTATCCAAATTAGGTGAACCGCTTCACCTTTTTTGAAATTAATTTCAATTAAAAATTGGATCCACACCCCTCCTCAAACCCTTGAAGCTGCTGGGTTTCAGACCTTAATGTATGGCAAAACCCCAGACTAATGGCCAGCAGACATCATTGCGGCATGTATCAAAAACGAGAAAAAATCCGCTCCCTCGTGAACTTTTGTATGCGGAATGTTGCCATACACCACGTTGCTGGCCACTCGACATTGAAAGGCCAGTATTCAAAGACACTTTATTCCTGGCAGGGCGATTCCTTGGTGACAGACATCAGGGATTGCACTTTGCGAACAGGTGTTCATTCGAGAAATTAGTAGCTCTTCGCGCCAGCCTGTCGATGTACGGCGGGCCACAGCGAAGTGTTCAAGGACGATGTACCGATGACTCAGACGTTTGACGTTGAAGCACTGATCAAATTGCGCAGCCAGACCCGGGCCATTTCCGATGCGCTCAAGGTTCAGGCTTCGGATTACCTGTCGACCCTGGCCTTGCTGATCCGTCCGCAGTCGTTTTTCGGTGAGTACCTGCAAGGCGCGCAGCGCAGCAGCGGGCGTGAGACCCAGCACCATTTCAAAGAGCTCAAGGAACTGTACGACCGCATCGGTTCGGCTGCGCCGTTCCAGCTGGTCAACGAACTCGAAGTGCCCTTGAACCTGATCAGCACCACGCCGGAACTGTTCCCGCTGGAATACGACAAGGTGCTGTCCCAGAGCGGTCAGGTCATTCGCATTACCAGCCCGGTGCGCTGGGTGATCGGCTTCAGTTCGTTCGAACTGGCACGTTTTCGCACCGTGATCAAAGACCCCAATCGCAGCAGCGCCGAGCTGTATCGCTTCGTCGTGCACTACCTGGTGCTGTTCTACTGCCTGAGCAAATCCCCAGGCTTGAGCCGACTGCTCGATGGCCTGCGCTTTCCCGTGAGTTTTGAACGCCTTAAAGACTTCGGTGACCTGCCCTTCTGCGTCATCAGCTCGCCGGTGCGCGCGCAGTTGCCCGACGAAGCGGTGATCCGCAGCAGCACCCAGATTGCCGGCAACAGCAGCTTCGAAGAGCTGGTGGGCCACGACAATATTTTGCAGATGAACGATGAAATCCGTCAGCGCCTGCTGCTGACGATCGAAGGAATGTAACGCGCCCGGCCGACAGTTCAGCCGAACGCAAACGACTTGCAGCGAATTGGTTCGCACCAGGAGATGACGATGGCGAAGAAGGAAAGTACCCAGCACAAACTCGACCGCGTTCGCGCGCCTCGGGTCCATATCACCTACGACGTGGATATCGGTGACGCTCAGGAAAAGAAAGAGCTGCCCTTTGTCGTCGGTGTGCTGGGCGATTTCTCCGGCAACCCGCTGGAGCCGCTGCCGAAGCTCAAGGACCGCAAGTTCATCTTCATCGACCGTGACAATTTCAACGGCGTGCTCAAGGGCATCAAGCCGCGCCTGACTTATCGGGTCGACAACACCCTGGCCAAGAACGGCACGCAGCTGGGCGTCGAGCTCAACTTCAATGCCCTGGAAGACTTCGAGCCACAGAACGTGGTCAAGCAGGTCGAGCCGCTGCGCAAGCTGCTGGAAGTGCGCAACAAGCTGGCGGACCTGCGCAACAAGATGGGCGGCAACGACAAGCTCGAAGAGCTGTTGATGGACGTGTTGCAGAACACCGAAAAGTTGAAAACGCTGGGCAAGGAATTCGGCCGTGAAGCTGCCGTCCCTGCCACCGATGGCAAAGAGTAGGAGCCTGAAGATGAACGACAAGCAAACCGTGACTCAACAGGACAGCGAACTCGTCGAAGTGGAGAACTTCGCCCCGCAATCCTCCCTGCTCGACAGCATCATTTCGGAAAGCCGCGTGGCCCGCTCCGAGACCGAGCGTACCCGCACCCGTGACCTGATCGGTGAACTGGTCGGCCAGGTGCTGGAAGGCGAGATGACGCCGAGCAAGGACCTGATCGCCGTGCTCGATGCGCGCATCGCCGAAATCGACGCGATGCTCTCCGAGCAGATGAACGAGATCATGCATGCCCGCGAATTCCAGCAGCTGGAAGCGTCGTGGCGAGGCCTGAAGTATCAGGTGGACCAGACTGAAACCAGCACCACGCTGAAGATCCACCTGCTCAACGCCTCGAAGAAAGACCTGGTGCGCGACCTCAAGGCCGCCTCGGAATTCGACCAGAGCGCGCTGTTCAAGAAGATCTACGAAGAAGAATACGGCACCTTCGGTGGTGCGCCGTTCGGCATGTTGCTGGGTGACTACGAGTTCAACCGCAGCCCCGAAGACATGTACCTGCTCGAAGAAATCTCCCACGTCGCCGCTGCGGCCCACGCCCCGTTCATCTCGGCGGCCTCGCCTGAGCTGTTCGGCTGGGACTCGTTCACGGACATGTCCGGCCCACGGGACCTGGCGAAGATCTTCGACACCGTCGAATACGCCAAGTGGAAGTCGTTCCGCGCCTCGGAAGACTCGCGTTATGTCGGCCTGACCCTGCCCCACGTGCTCGGTCGCCTGCCGTACGGCCCGGATACCACGCCGGTGGAAGAATTCAACTTCGTCGAAAGCGTCGATGGCCGTGACCACAACAAGTACCTGTGGATGAACGCCGCCTACGCCCTGGGCACCCGGGTCACCGACGCGTTCTCGCGCTACGGCTGGTGTGTGGCGATTCGTGGCGTGGAAGGCGGTGGTCTGGTCGAAGGCCTGCCAACTCACACGTTCAAGACCGACGACGGCGAAATCGCCCTCAAGTGCCCCACCGAAATCGCCATCACCGACCGTCGTGAAAAAGAGCTGTCGGACCTGGGTTTCATTCCGCTGGTGCACTGCAAGGGCACCGACTACGCCGCGTTCTTCGGCACCCAGTCGGCGCAGAAGCAGAAGCAGTACAACACCGATATCGCCAACGCCAACGCCCGTCTCTCGGCGCAGTTGCAGTACATCTTCGCCACCTCGCGTATCGCGCACTACATGAAGGCGATCATGCGCGACAAGATCGGCAGCTTTGCTTCGCGCAAGGACGTCGAGCTGTTCCTCAACAAGTGGCTGTCGAGCTACGTGCTGCTGGACGACACCGCGAGCCAGGAAGCCAAGGCCAAGTTCCCGCTGCGTGAAGCCCGTGCCGAAGTGTTCGAGGTTCCGGGCAAGCCAGGCGTGTACAAGGCCGTGACCTACCTGCGTCCGCACTACCAGCTGGACGAACTGACCGCATCGCTGCGTCTGGTTGCCGAATTGCCGCAATCGACTCGCGGCTGATCTGCATCGTTGCCAGGGAGGCAGTATGAGTAGTCAACACAGGCTGTTGCCATCGCTGCTGGATCGATTGCTCGACGATCATCCGCACCAGTCCATGGAAGCTTCATCGCAACGCTTGTGTTCGCTGGCCGATTACAAGGCCAGCATCGTCCGCGACCTGGAGGTACTGGTGAACACGCGCCAGTCCCTGGTCGCCAACGAGCTGGAAGGTTTCGTCAATCTGGGCGGGACCATCCTCGACTACGGCATGCCCGACTTCACCAGCCGCAGTGTGCTGGACCCGCAGGATCGCCTGCTCATCCAGCGCCAGCTGGAGAAGGCGATCACTGTCGGCGATCGACGGTTTCGCAGCGTCAAGGTGCAACTGCTCGCGCAACAAACCGGCCAACGCATGCTGACCTTCCGCGTGGACGCAGTACTGCGCCTGCAGGACATCACCCGTCAGGTTTCCTTTGACGCGGTGCTGCAGGTCAATACCCAGGAATACAAAGTGCAGAACCTCAACTGATGCTCGACGATCTGCTGCCCTATTACGAAAAGGAACTGTCGCACCTGCGCTTTCTCGGCCAGGAGTTTGCGAGCCAGTACCCCAAGATTGCTTCGCGGTTGCTCATCGAGGGCGATAACTGCGAAGACCCGCACACCGAGCGCCTGATCGAAGCGTTCTCGTTCCTGTCCGCTCGCGTGCACAAAAAACTCGATGACGAGCTGCCGGAAATCGTCGAGTCGTTCCTTGAAGTGCTGTACCCGCATTACCTGCGCCCTACCCCGTCGATGTCGATCGTCGAGTTCAACCTGGGCAAGCAGGAGAAAATCACCGAAGCCTTCCGCGTGCCCCGGCACACCGAGCTCAGTGCCAACCCGATTGACAGCGTGGTGTGCAAATTCCGCACCTGCTACCCGGTCGAGCTGTGGCCGGTGGTGGTGCATCAGGCATCGTTCATCGAGATGGAACGTTCGGCGTTCAACGGCCACAGCGCCGACCTGGTCGCGCGCCTGCGCATCGGCTTGCGGGCCACCTCGGATGTGCTGTTCGGCAAGATGGAGATCGACCGCCTGCGGTTTTTCCTCGACGGCGAAAGCACCCTGATGCTGCAGCTCTACGAGTTGCTGTTCAACAACCTGGCCAAGGCCACCCTGAGTTTCGAAGACCAGGGCCGCACTCGCGAAATCACCTTGCCGGCGGACGCCCTGAAAGCGGTTGGCTACGGTCTGGACGAAGGCCTGGTGGACTACTCCGAGCGCTCATTCCTCGGTTATCGCCTGCTGCACGAGTACTTCACCTTCCCGGACAAGTTCATGTTCTTCGACCTGTCGGGGTTCGCGCGGCTGCTGGCGGGGAAGAATCTCGAAAAGATCGAGATCAACTTTTACTTTTCCGATTACGACCTCAGTGATCGGCTGTCGCGCCTGACCCAGAACATCGGGCGCAACAACTTCAAGCTCAACTGCACGCCGATCATCAACCTGTTCCGCCAGCAGGCCGAGCCGATCCACTTGACCCACGCCCAGCACGAATATTCGGTGACGCCGGATGTGCGCCTGCAAGGCCAGGCCGAAGTGGTGTCGATCGATCGGGTGCAGCGGGTGCGCAAGGTTGGCGGCATCGACCAGGTCGCCACCTGCCATCCGTTCTTCGAACCCCGTGGCGACCAGGGCCCTGGCCAGAGCTTCTGGATTGCCCGTCGGCGCCCGGTGCAGAACCGCCAGCAGGACGGCTCGAACATGGTCATCCGGGTGGTGGATCGCGAGCTCGAACTGCTCAACTCCAGCAACGACACCTTGAGCATCCGTCTGACCTGCAGCAACCGCGACCTGCCGCTGATGCTGCCATTCGGTGGCGAACGCGGCGATTTCAACATTCCCGGCAACTCGGTGATCAACGACATTCGCTGCCTGCGCAAACCCACCGCCACGGCGCGCGTGCCCTTGGGCAACGGGGTGATCTGGCGGCTGATTTCGCACCTGTCGCTCAACCACATGTCGTTGGTGTCCCGGGGCCGCGAGGTGCTGCTGGAGCTGCTGTCACTCTACAACTACCGCAACGTGTCGGCGATCCGCAAACAGATCAACGGGATTGTCTCGGTCAGCAGCGAACCGGTGGTGGCGCGCATTGGTCACCCACGGCCCAACTTCGTGCGCGGCGTCGGTATCACCCTCAATTTCGATGAAAGCCAGTACACCGGCAGCGGCGTGTTTTTGTTCGGCATGGTGCTGGACCACTTCTTCGGCCAGTACTGCAGCATGAACAGCTTTACCCAATTAACCCTTCGCACCTTGCAGCGCGAAAAGAGAGTCGTCCAATGGCCACCGCGAACCGGCGATCAACCCCTGGTCTGATCGACCAGGCACGGGCTGAGCCGCACCGATTCGAGTTTTTCCAATTGGTGCGCTTGCTCCGCCTGCATTACAGCAGAACCGGGCGCATGGACCTGGACACTCGACCGCACGAAGACCCTCTGCGTTTTCGCTCGCAGCTGTCGCTGAACTTCCCTGCCAGTGAAGTCAGCGACCTGCAGTTCGAGCGCGAAGGCAAGGTGTCGGCGGCCGGCCTGCCGCTGTCGGAAGTGCAAGTGACGTTCATGGGCCTGGTTGGCCCCTCGGGCGTGCTACCACGGCCGTACACCGAGTTGCTGATCGACCGGCACGTCCAGTACCGCGACGACGCCGCGCACGCGTTCCTGGATATTTTCTCGCACCGCATGACCACGCTGTTCTACGAGGCCTGGCAGAAATACAAGTTCTACATCGAGTACGAACGCAACGGCACCTCGGACTTTGACCGCTACTTGCTCAACCTGGTGGGCTTTGGCCCCGAGGCGCAGAAACAGAAGTTCGACAAACAGGGCTCACCGCTGCGTCGGGAATTGTTCAGCTATTTCTCCGGGTTGTTCGCGCAGAAACCGCGCAATGCGATGAACCTCGAAGCGATGCTCAGCTTCTATTTTTCCCTGCCGTTCAAGGTCAAGCCGTTTGCCGGTCGCTGGCTGCACCTCGACGCCAGCCAGTGCACGCAGCTGGGGCGCAAGAATGCCGTGCTCGGACAAAGCGCAGTGGCCGGCAACCGGGTCTGGGACTACCAGTCGTGCGTGCGCATCGAGCTGGGCCCCCTGGACCTGGCCGACTACCAACGCTTTCAGCCCGGCACCGCGGACTACCAGAAACTGGTGGAGCTGGTGCGCTTCTATGTTGGCGCCGAACTGGACTTCCAGCTCGCGCCCAAGCTCAAACCCGAAGCAGTACCCGTTGCTCGCCTGGGTCGCCAGGGCAACGTATCCCTGGGCTGGCTCGGCTGGCTCAAACGCCCTGGTGTCGACGTGGCACCGTCCCGTTGCGCCCTCTTCCACATTCCTTTTGATGGGGTCTCCCTGTGAACCTGAAGTCCCTGTTTGCCAAACTCAACGACACCAGCCGCACCGCCACTGAAAGCGCTGCCGCCCTGTGCCTGTCGGAGCAACATTACGACGTCGAGATCGAGCACCTGTTATTGCAGTTGCTCGACAGCAACGACAACGACCTGCCGGCCATCCTGCGCCATTACGACGTAGTGCCCGACCGCCTGCAGGCACAGTTGATGACGGCACTGGGGACGTTCAAGAAGGGCAATACCCACACCCCGGCACTGTCGCCGCACATCACGCGCATGATCGAGCAAGCCTGGGTGCTGGCCTCTATCGAGTTCGGCCAGGCGCAGATTCGCACCGGCCACCTGCTGCAGGCTTTGCTGGATGACAACGAGCTGCGCCGGGTGGTGATCGCCTCCGCCCCGGAGCTGGAAAAAATCAACGCCGACGACCTGCGGGTCAACCTCGGCGCACTGGTGGAAGGCAGCGCCGAATCGCAACAGGCCAAGCCCCTGTCCGGCGCGGACGTCACGCCCCGCAGTGCAGTCAAAGGCAACGGCAAGACCCCGGCCCTCGATCAGTACACCATCAACCTGACGCAAAGCGCTCGCGAAGGCCGGATCGATCCGGTGCTGGGGCGCGAGTTCGAAGTGCGGCAGATGGTCGACATCCTCACGCGCCGACGCCAGAACAACCCGATCCTGACCGGTGAAGCCGGCGTGGGCAAAACCGCGGTGGTCGAAGGCCTGGCGCTGCGCATCGTCCAGGGCGACGTGCCGTCGGTGCTCAAGGACGTCGCCATCCACACCCTCGACCTGGGCTTGCTGCAAGCCGGTGCCGGCGTCAAAGGCGAATTCGAAAACCGCCTCAAGTCAGTCATTGAAGAAACCAAGCGCAGCCTGCACCCGATCATCCTGTTCATCGACGAGGCACACACCCTGATCGGTTCCGGTGGCCAGGCCGGGCAGAACGATGCCGCCAACCTGCTGAAACCGGCGTTGGCCCGCGGTGAACTGCGCACCATTGCTGCGACCACCTGGGCGGAATACAAAAAGTACTTCGAGAAAGACGCCGCCCTCGCCCGCCGCTTCCAGGTGGTCAAGGTCGAAGAGCCGGACGAAGACAAGGCGATCCACATGCTGCGCGGCCTGCTGGGCAAGATGCAGGATCACCACAAGGTCACGGTGATGGACGAGGCGCTGGTGCAAGCCGTGCGCCTGTCCAGCCGCTACATCACCGGCCGCCAGCTGCCGGACAAGGCCGTCAGTGTGCTGGACACCGCCTGCGCCCGGGTCGCCCTTGGGCAATCGGCGCAGCCGGGGCCGCTGGAAGCCTGCAAGCGCCAGATCGACAACCTGCAGGCCGAAATCAACGTACTGGAGCAGGAAGCCGGCAAAGGCAGCGACCACTCGCGCCGCCTGGCCACCCTGCACAGCGAGCTGGGCACCGAACAGCAAACCCGCGAGGCCCTGGAACAACAGTGGCAGCGCGAACTGCAGCTGGTGGAGCAACTGGGCGCGCTCAGCCATCCGGACAACCAGGCCCCGGATGCCCGGCAGATTGCCGCCGTACGCGCCGAACTGACCAGCGTCCAGGGCGAACAACCGCTGGTGCATGCCCTGGTGGACGGCGGGACTATCGGCGAAGTGATTTCCGGCTGGACCGGCATTCCCCTGGGCAAGATGCTGCGTGACGAAATCGACACCGTGCAGCGCCTGCCTGAACTCTTGGGCGAACGCGTACTCGGCCAGGACCATGCGCTGCATGAGATCGGCAAGCGCATCAAGGTGTCCCGGGCCCGCATGGAAGACCCGAACAAACCGATCGGGGTGTTCCTGCTGCTGGGCCCGAGCGGCGTCGGCAAGACCGAAACCGCCCTGGCCCTGGCCGACACCCTGTACGGCGGCGAGCGCAACCTGATCACCATCAACATGTCCGAATACCAGGAAGCCCACACCGTCTCGAGCCTCAAGGGTTCGCCACCGGGCTATGTCGGTTACGGCGAAGGCGGCGTACTCACCGAAGCGGTGCGGCGCAAGCCTTACAGCGTAGTGCTGCTGGACGAAGTGGAAAAAGCCCACCCGGACGTGCTCGAACTGTTTTTCCAGGTATTCGACAAAGGTGTGCTGGATGACGGCGAAGGTCGCGAGATCAACTTCCGCAACACCGTGATCATCCTCACCTCCAACACCGGTACCGACCGCATCATGCAGTGGTGCCTGAACGCCGAGCAGCAACCCACGCCGGAAGACATCGTCGAGGGCCTGCGCGACGAGCTCAACCAGGTGTTCAAGCCGGCTTTCCTCGGGCGCCTGAGCATCGTGCCGTACTACCCGGTGCAGGACGCGATCCTGGAGCGCATCGTCGGGCTGAAACTGGAACACATTCGCCAGCGCTTCGAGCGCAACCATCAGGCGGTGCTGAGCTACGACGCAGCGCTGGTCAAGGCGATAGCCTCGCGCTGCACCGAAGTCGACAGCGGCGCGCGCAACATCGACAACATTCTCTCGCGAACGCTGATGCCGGAACTGGCCCAGCGCGTGCTGGAGCGGATGGCGCAGGACAAGCCGATCCAGAGCTTGAAGATCGAATTGGGCAGCGACGGCGATTTCGCCTACAGCCTGTGCTGAACGAGCATTTGAAGGTGAGCATCATGGATAACACACATTCAGGGAAGCGACTGGCGCAGCCGGCATTGGCCAAGTGCCTGACGGCCGCCGCAATGATGATGGTGCTGACCGCCTGCGGCGTCACCGACCGCGTGGGCAAGCGCGTCGACGACACCTGGGCCGGCGACATGCTGTTCGGCGATAACGAAAAGGTCATCCTGACGTCTGACGGCGGCAATCAGCTCAACCCCGACGAGTCGGGCAAACCGCTGTCGGTGGTGCTGCGCGTGTACCAGTTGAGCTCGCTGGAGCGCTTTGCCTCCACCGACGCCGACTCGCTGTGGGACAACCCGCAACAAGCCCTTGGCAACACCCTGATCGAAAACCGCGAGATCACCCTGCTGCCCGGCATGGGTCAGGTCGATCGCTGGCCGTTGAACAAGGCGGCGCGCTACGTCGGGGTCGCGGCGTTTTTCCGCCTGGACGAGAACAGTCGCTGGAAGGTCGCGTTTGACGCCAACTCCCTGCGCAAGGATGGCATCTGGTTTTCTTCCGATGGCTTGCGCGTGCTGGTGGACAACAACACCGTCAGCGCCGTTGGCGGCGTCGACGTGTTGAACAAGCCCAAGACCGCCGAACAACTGGCACAAGCTGCCGCGCAACCGGCAGAAGACAGCATGACCCAGCGCCTGCAGGACGCGGCCCTGGAGCAGGCGCAGGACACCGCTACCAGCTCGGCGAAAAAAGCCACCGAATCAAAATTAAACTCTCTATTGGAAGGCGTTCATGAGTAAGCAAAGCCGGGTGATGTGGTCGGAGGGCATGTTCCTTTTACCGCAGCATTTCCAATATCAGGACGAGTTCCACCAGCACCAGCTGGCGGAATCGACGCTGCGCAGCACGCCCTTCCATTGGGGCGTGCAGATGCTCCAGGTCGATGAAGAAGCCCTCGCGACCGGCTCGTTGCAGCTCAAGCGGCTCAAGCTGGTGTTCCCTGACGGCAGCCTGTTCGACGCGCCGCAGCACGACCCGCTGCCCGCCGCCCGGGACCTCAAGGACCTGCTCAAGAGCAACGACTTCAAGGTCTACGCCGCACTGAAACTGCCTGAACCCTTCGGCATGAACTACGTCGAGGACGGCCAGGAACAGAAAAGCGCGCGGCGTTTTCGCAAGCAGTTCGACACCCTGCCGGACCTCAACGAAGGTGATCTGGAAAACGAGATCACCAGCCTGCGCCTGAACGTGGTGATGCTGATCGATGGCGACAACCTCGACGGTTACAGCTACTGCCCGATCGCCCGGCTGTCGCGCAATAACATCGGCGGCTTCAACCTCGATGGGCATTTTGTCCACCCGACGCTGCATGTGGGCACTCACGAAACCTTGATCGGCCTGGGCAAACGTTTGCTCGGTGCCCTGCACTCCAAGAGCGCCGCACTGTCCGGTCGGCGCCGCGAGCGTGCGGACCAGATCGCCGAGTTCGGCTCCAGCGACGTCACCCTGTTCTGGCTGCTCAACACGGTGAACCGCGCCCACCCCGGCCTCGCGCATCTGCTTGCCCACCCGCGCCTGCACCCCGAGCGCCTGTACTTGTTCCTGGCGGAACTGGCCGGTGGCTTGCTGACGTTTTCCCTGGACACCCAGCTCAACGATATCCCCGAGTACGACCATCACGACCCGGCAGCGTCCCTGGTCAAGCTCGACGAGATGATCCGGGTGCTGCTCGACAATGTCGTGCCGAACCAGTGCGTGGTGATCAACCTGACCCAGACCAAGCCGTCGTACTGGCAGGGGCAGTTGCTCGACCCGCGCCTGGCCGATGCCGACTTCTATATTTCGGTGCACGCCGACATGCCCGGTTCCAGCCTGCTGGAACTGGTGCCACGGGCGTTCAAGGTGGGCTCGCCGGAAGACATCGAAGTGGTGGTCAACAGCGCCATGCCCGGCGTCACGCTCAACCACTCGACGCGCCTGCCGAATGCGATTCCTGTGCGCCTGGACAACCACTATTTCTCCATCGAGCCCCATGGCCGCGTGTACGAACGAATGATGAGCGCCCAGGCCATCTCGTTCTACGCACCCAGCGCCTTTACCAATCTCAAGCTTGAACTGATGGCGGTACTCAAATGACTGAAGCCGTAATGCAAGGCGCCGTGGCAGCCGCCACCGACAAACCGGTGCTCAAGGACCTGGTGCAGGACTTCATCAGCATGGCGCTGATCGTGCGCAAGGGCCGTCAGGTGACGTCGGTCACCGCGTTCGAGGCCAGCGTCGACACCTTCTTCGCCACCCTGGAGCGCGAAGCCCGCAGCGCCGACTACAGCGTTGAACAGGTCAAGGACACCCAATACGCCCTGTGCGCATTCCTCGACGAAAGCGTGCTGCGCGCCGAAGACAAAGACAATCCGCTGCGTCGCCACTTCGAGCTGCAGCCGTTGCAGTTCCGCTATTTCGGCGTGCACCTGGCCGGCCAGGGTTTCTTCGAGAAAATCGATTCGCTGCGCAGCGACGTCAAGCAGAATCTCGACGTGCTCGAGGTGTATCACCTGTGCCTGGCACTGGGTTTCGAGGGCAAATTCGCCGCCGGAGAGAAAGACCAGCTGCGCTACCTGGCCAACACCCTGGGCCAGGACATCGCGCGCTACCGCAAGAGCCCCAAAGCCCTGTCGCCGGATTGGGCCCTGCCTGACCAGGTGTCGCAGATGCTGCGCTACGAAGTGCCTGTCTGGGTCTACCTGGCCCTGATCGCGCTGGTCTGCGTCGGGGTTTACCTGACGCTGGACTGGCTGTTGGCCAAGGACGTCGCCGCTTTGTCCGAACAAATCAGCCAGCTGTTCAGTGCCTGAATCCAGGTCAGGTAATCGAGTCAGGAAGACATGAAGACATTATTGCGTTTGTTGAAAAGTTTTTGGTTTGTGGTTCCGGTCCTGTGGCTGGCGAGCCTGGCGGTCTGCTGGTTCGTGGCGCCGCACGTGAGCTGGCTGCGCGGTTATGCGCTGGAGGCGATGGCGATCATCAGCGCCTTCTATCTGTTGCTGATCGTGCTGCGCCAATACCAGCGCATCCGCGCCGAGCACAACCTTGAGCACCTGGTGCAGCTTGAAGTCGATCGCTCGCTCAAGTCCAACGGCGAATTCCGCGACCAGCAAGTGCTGCGCGAACGCCTCAAGCACGCCATCGCGATGCTGCGCACCGACCGCTCAGCCGGTGGTGGCGGCTCATCGGCGCTGTCCGACCTGCCGTGGTACCTGGTCATCGGCATGTCCGGCGCCGGGAAGACCTCGCTGCTGACCCGCTCCGGCCTGTCCGCAAGCATTGCCAACAGCGCCAACGACACCCAGAGCGGCACCCAGCATTGCGACTGGTACTTCAGCCCCGAAGCGGTGTTGATCGACACGGCCGGGCGTTACCTGCGCGACGACCAGTCCGCCAGCGAATTCGCCGCCTTCCTGCGCATGCTGAAAAAGCAGCGCAGCAAGGCCGCCGTCAACGGCCTGGTACTGGTGGTGAGCCTGCCGGAATTACTGGCATCGAGCGCTGGGGAGCGTCACACGCTGGCGGCGCAATTGGTCTCGCGCATCGAGGAATACACCGATTGCCTGGACGCCAACCCGCCGATCTATCTGATGCTGAGCAAGACCGACCAACTGCCAGGTTTCAGCCAGGCCTTCGAAGGCCTGGACCTCAACGAGCGCCAGCAACCCCTGGGCATGACCTTCGGCCTGTCGGAGATCCGCAACCAGGGCCTGCGTCCGGTGCTGGATGCCAAGCTGGCCAACCTGCACAGCCACATCCGCCGTCACGTCGACGCGCAGATGATTGCCCTGGGCGCCGATGCCAACAGCGCGCTGCTGAATTTCCCGAACTATTTCTCCGAGCTGTCAGCGGTGCTGGAGCAGTTCCTCCAGCACTTCGCCGATCACCGTCATGCCGGCGCGCCCCTGCTGCTGCGCGGCCTGTATTTCACCAGCGCACTGCAGACCGACCAGCAACTGAGCCAGGTGTATGAAGACGACCTCGCCGAGTCGTTTGCCCTGCAACCGCATGCCGGGCAGGACGCGGACAGCGACGGCAGGAAAATCAGCGACCGCAGCTACTTCATCACCGATACCTTTCGCCGGGTGATTTTCCCCGACCGCGACCTGACGCTGTACCAGTCGCGCCAGGGCCACAATAAATCCCTGAGCCCTGTGCTGCTTGGCGTGGCGCTGCTGGCCGGGCTGGGGTTCATTGGCTGGCAGGCGCTGTCGTACCAGAACAACCGCCAGTGGCTGGCTTCCTTGCGCGATCAGTTGAATCAGCTGCAGCAGTCCCCGGACCGAGCGCAATTGCTCGCCTCGGGCCAGGGCCTGGAATTGCTGCGCAATCAGCTCAGCGCCATCGAGAAACACCGCGCCCAGGGCGTGCCGCTGCAACTGAGTGCCGGCCTGTACCGTGGCGATGACATCTACCAGGTCGCGCAAAATGCCTATCTGCAGCAACTGCGCTCCCAGGCACTGGAACCGGTGACCTTGCAGTTGCAATTGCAGATGCGCGCATTCAACGAATTCGCCAGGACCATGGACCCGCAAAACGCCCTCGTCGCCGCACCGGCCAAGGCCGGCAGCACCAAAGCCAAGGCGCAGTCCCAGGGCTTGAAACTGCCCACCCGCCTGAGCAGCGTGCCGCGCAGTGCCGGTGAAGTCAGCAGTCGCCTGAGCGGCAGCGCCAGATCTGCTGCGACCAAGGTGCGGGGCGATGCGATAAACAGCCTGCGCAACCCGGCCACCGCCAGCGATGCCGCCGATCTGTCGGCGACGACCGGTGGGCTGTCGTTGTCCGAGGAAATGCTCGGGCGCCTGGACGAGCGTCAGGTCGAGTCGATCATCGAATCCTACAACGCGCTGAAGCTGTACCTGATGCTGACCCAACCGGACTCGCACCCGGAGCCGGAGTTCGTCGGGGCTGCTTTCCCGGCCGCCTGGGCCAATACCGCGACGGCGCAGAACCCGGTGAGCACCGAGGTGATCCAGGACAACGCGCCGGTTTACGTCCAGCTGCTGAAAAACCGCCAGGCGCCTACCCTGCCGCGCAACGAACAGTTGATCAGCGAAACCCGCAACAGCTTGAAGTCATTCATGATCTCCAGCTCCCTGGTGGACCGCGAATACCTGCGCCTGCAACTGGAATCCAGCCGTCAGTTCCCCGCCGTCGGCCTGAGCGATCTGGTGCCCTTGCCCGGTCGTCAATTGCTCTACGGCAGCGAGGCCGTGCCGGCGATTTTCACCCGCCAGGGCTGGGAGCAGTTCGTCAAGCCGGAGCTGATCAAGCTGGTCTCGGGCAACCTGCGCAACGAATCGGACTGGGTACTTGACGGTGAAGGCGGCGACAGCCTGGTGCAGAAAGCCAACTTCATCCGCGAGTTCATGACGCGCTACAAGCGCGACTACACCCAGGCCTGGTACGGCTTCATCGACAGCGTCGGCGTGCGCCATTTCACCGACATGGCCAACGCCACCCAGCAACTGTCGCTGCTCAGCGACGTGCAGAATTCGCCAGTGAAAAACCTGCTGGCGGCGGTCAACGACAACACCCAATGGGACGTGCCGGCACCGCGCACCACCGAGCAACCGGGGATCAAGCGCGATGACGGTTTCTGGGGCAAGGTCTCGGGCATTTTCGATGGCCAGGACACTTCACCCAACGCGCTGATTTCACCGCTGCCAGCAGTGGATGATGGCAGCCTGGCCAAGCGCTTCGAGCCGGTATCGCGAGTGTTCGCGGTGCAGAACGCCGAAGGCGCCGACAGCACCATCATGGATCGCTACCTGGCAGCGCTGCGCAAGCTCAAGGTGCGGATGAACAACATCCAGCGCTCCCAGGACGTGGGTAAAAGCAGCAAGCAGCTGATCAGCGAGACCCTGGAAGGCCAGCAGAGCGAAGTCACCAGCGTGCGCAACTACGTCGAGACCACGGTGGATACCAGCCAGGGCGGCCTGTCGAGTTCGCTGCAAGGGCTGTTCAGCCTGCCGATCCAGTTCGCCTGGGAGACCCTGCGCGACCCGGCCGGCGAACAGATCGCCAAGGCCTGGGCGCAACAGATTTCCAAGCCCTGGGAACAGGTCATGGCGCACCGCTTCCCGATTGCCGCTGGCAGTCGCAACGAAGCGTCGGTGAAGGATCTGCAGCGTTTCGTCGACCCCGAGTCCGGCCTGCTGCCGAACTTCAAGCGCAACGAAATCGGCAACCTGTCCGGCGGTGAAGGCCTGGGCATGAGCAGCGCGAGCAAATCGGCGCCGCTGGTCAACCCGAACATGGTCAACAGCATCGACAAGGCCAGCTCCCTGGGCCAGGTGATCGCCAGCCTGTCGGACCGCGAGAACGGCTTTGAAATCATGCTGGAACCTTCGGCTTACTTCACCGACATCATCTTCACCCTCGATGGCCAGGTGCAGCATTACCGCAATGGCAAGACCAGCTGGAGCCGCTTCTCCTGGCCCGGCACTACCACCGCTCCGGGGGCACGCATGGACGTGGTGACCCTGACCGGCGAACGCATCACCGTGTTCGACTACCCTGGGCGCTGGGGCCTGCTGCGCATGAACGACAGTGCGCGGGTCAGTGACCTGGACGGCATCCAGCAACGCTTCAGCTGGAACACCGCCAGTGGCCAGGTCAGCCTCGCCGTGCGCAACTACGGCGGCGTCAAGCTGACTGACCTGGCCAACGTCAAGGCCTTGAGTTCGCTCAATGCGGCAGGCGGGCGGGTCCAGTGAGCAGGCTGGCACTGAACCAAGGGCGCGGCCAATGATTGGCTGCTTCGGCAAGGTGCCCGCGAGCCCGGACTTCGTCAGCCTGCACGGCGCGGCTGACGACGTCTGCGAGTTCGATGGCTGGCTGCAAGGCGCCCTCGCGGCCCTGCAGCATCGCGAAGACTGGCGCAGCCTGTTCGACGCCTTGCCGCTGTGCTTTTTCAGCTACCGCGCACGCAGCGGCAACTGGCTGCTGGGCGGGCTGATCAGCTCGATGGACGCCAGCCAGCGGCGCTACCCGTTCTTCATTTTCCAGACAGTCAAAGCCGCTGAAGCCGAGCCCTTCGTCAACCCCTTCACGTTGGGCGAGCTGTTCAGCGCGCAGATCAAGCCGTTGCTGCACATGGCGGCCCAGGGCGAAAGCACCGCGGTGCTGTTCGAACGCATCAAGGCCCTGCGCCCGCTGCAGGCCCAGGACTTCGACCTGTTCCGCCGGGTGCACGGCAAATTCCTGGTGAACTTCAACCTGCGCGACATTGCTACTGCACTGGAAGGCTCGTACCCGGAGTTCGTCACCAATGCCGTGCTGACCCGTCTGCAAGCCTTGCACAGCCCCCTGCGACACGGCACGCCGATCGGCATCACTCTGCCCTTGCCGGCGGAGCGCGGTTTGAAGAACCCGACCGCCGATCTTTGGCTCACCTGGCTCACGCGCATGACGCCGGGCAAGGCCGTGCCGCAGGTGAGCCTGCTGGCGGACGACTTCATGCGCCCGCGCCTGATCTGCTTTGCCTCACGCACCACCAGCAACGCCTACCGCGTACTCACCGGCTGCGGCGACCGCGCGCAGAGCTATGACGTGCTGGCGTCCTTCGATGCCTTTGACGAGCACCACCTTGCACCCGCTTTTCCCGCAATCGACCGTCCCCTTGATGACGCCATCGACCGTTTTGTCGATGCCCTGGATTCGAAGTCTGTATGAACAAGATCAAGTATTACTTCCTGCGGTATCAACCCTACATTCTGGGGATCGCCTTCTTCCTCTCGATCTTCGTGGTCTGGGGCATCGGCCGGGCGTTGGACTTCAGCTCGCTGAACAGCTTGCTGACCGGCATTGGCGTGTTCCTGCTGCTGGCGTGCGGCTACGTGCTGCTGCTCTATCGCGGGGTGTCGCGGCATCACAACCTTGAAGGGCTGCTGCGCGATGACGCCGACCAGGCCGTGTTGAACGCCAGCCCGGGGGATCGCGAGGAAGTCAGCCTGCTGCGCGAACGCCTGCTGCAAAGCATCGAGCGCCTGCACAACAACAAGCCCCGGGGCAGCAACCCCAAAGACGCGTTGTACGCCCTGCCCTGGTACCTGGTGATCGGCCAGCCAGCGGCCGGCAAGAGCACCATGCTCTATCAGTCGGGCTTGAACTTCCCCTACGCCGAACGCGAAGGCGCCCGGGTCGCCGGCTTGGGTGGCACGCGCAATTGCGACTGGTTTTTCAGCTCCGAAGCCGTGCTGCTGGACACCGCCGGACGCTACATGAACAACCAGGAAGAAGCCGGCAAGTGGCGCGCTTTCCTGCAACTGCTGCGTCAGCATCGCCAGCGCCGGCCGCTCAACGGCTTGATCGTCACCGTGAGCATCCACGACATCCTGCAAGCGTCCCTCGACGACCAGGAACGCATCGCCAAGCGCCTGCGCGAACGCATCCAGGAAACCCACGCGCTGCTGGAAGTGCGCCTGCCGGTGTACCTGGTGTTCACCAAGTGCGACCTTGTGCCGGGTTTTGCGCCCTTCTACCGCCAGCTGGATGAAGCGGCCCGCGGCGAGGTGATGGGCAAGACCTTTGCCCACAAGGGCTATGAACAGGCGGACTGGGGTCGGCAATTTGGCGTGGCGATGGACGAGCTGGTTGCCTACTGGCAGCAGGTGGCGAGCCGGCAACTGGTGACCCAGGACATTCAGATCACCCGCCAGGATTCAGCGGTGTACCGCTTCCCGCTGGAACTGGCGGCGCTGAAACCGCGCCTGCAATTGTTCGTCGATGCGCTGTTGCGCGCCAACCCTTACCAGAAGGCCGAACTGCTGCGCGGCTTCTATTTCACCAGCGCCCTGGACGCCGACCAGCCGGAGCTGGGGGGCCACGCCCGCCAGGTCACCGAGCGCTTCTCCCTGGAGAACGACCAGGCGAGCGTCGGCGGTGACGCGCAACCGCGCCCGCTGTTTATCAATAGCCTGTTCCGCAAAGTGATCATTCCGGACCAGCATCTGGTGGCGCTGTATACCACCAACCATCGTGAACGCCGGCGCAAAGCGGCGTGGATCGGTTGCGCCGGTGTGCTGGCGATGCTGCTGTGCGGCCTGCTGGGCTGGTCTTACGTGAACAACCGCAACACCGTGCAGAGCATCTCGACGGAACTGGCCCAGGAGGCGTCCGCTGACGCGGCGGCGACAGGCCAATACACCGAGTGGCAAACCCTGGACCGCATGCGCTTCTGGACCGCTCACTACTACGCCCGGCATCACCAGGACGGTGTGCCGCTGCGCATGCGCCTGGGGTTGTACCAGGGCTACAAAGTCGAGCCGCTGCTGCGCAGCGAGTATTTCAGCCGCCTGGAAAGCGTGATGCTCAAGCCAACAGCGGACAACCTGACCCGATCGCTGTACCTGCTGACCACCCTCAAGGTGTATCAACGCAACACTCAGCAGCTGTTACCCGTGACCGGCGTCGACAGCGTAGAACCCAAGGCCCTGCCCAACGACAACCGCGCGCAGTCCATCGCCGCCTTCGGCAAGACCACCCTGGACACCTACGTGATGCTCTCCCGGGCCCAGCGCGAGAAGGCTGACCCGGCGTTCCTCAAGGCGAAAATCCCGGACTACTGGTACCCGGCGATTGCCCGCCAGACCGGCCAGACTATCGGTGCCGCCAACGGTGATCCGGGGGCCAATCAGGACTACGAGTACGCCAGCCGGCAGATCAATTTCTACAGCGACCAGATCCACGAGCAGGACGTGCCGCGCATTCTCGACAACGCGTTCCTCACCTCCAGTTCGCGCAACTACATCAACAGCCTGCTGAGCCAGTCGCTGCGCTCGATTGAGACCATCACCCTGGAGTCGGACACCCTGTTCGCCTTTGGCCGCGCGGACTTCCAGAGCCTGAAAACCGCAGGGCAAAGCCAGCTCAGCGCCATCGCCGGCAAGCTGCTCAACACCCCGGACATCGGCAAGATCATCATCGCCGGTCACGCCGACCAACTGGGCGACCTGCAGGGCAACTTGCAGGTGTCCAGGCAACGCGCGCAGACCATCAAGACCTATCTGGTGGGCAAAGGTGTCCCCGGCGAGCTGGTCGAAGCCGTCGGCGAAGGCAGCACCAAGCCTCTGGTCAAGTGCGACATGACACAACCCCGGGCGCAGCTGATTCAGTGCCTGGAGCCTAACCGCCGGGTGGAAATCGAAGTGCGGGCGATCAACTGAACGCGCGCCACCAGAGCAAGAAAAATCGCTGCCCGGGTCGACTCGATACACGAGCCGGGCAACGGTAAGACACCTCTCTTGAGCGTATTCAAAGAGGTTAAAACGAAGGGCTGTCGACTGCTCGCAGCGGCACCTTTAAATGAAGGTAAGGAGAAATTAGAAATGGCATTTGACGCATACATCCAGATCGAAGGCATTCCAGGCGAAGTACTGGACGAAAAGCACAAAGATTGGATCGAAGTGCTGGGCTATGAGTTTGGCGCGACCCAGGCCACCTCCGCGACGGCAAGTTCTTCGGGCGGTGCTTCTTCGGAACGCGTGGTGTTGAGCAACTTCACCATCCGCAAAGCTGCCGATAAAGCCACTGCCAAGCTGTTTGAAGCGTGCTGCAAAGGCACCCACATTGCCAAGATCCAGCTGAACGTGAACCGTGCCGGTGGCGACAAGGTGACCTATCTGACCTACAACCTCGAAGAAGTAGTCGTGGCCTCCGTCAATACCGTTGCCGGCGGTAGCAAGGGCGGCAAGGACGAAGCGGAAAGCGATCTGCCTGTCGAAGAAATCAGCTTCAACTTCGCGCGCATCAAGACCACTTACACCCAGCAGAGCCGTGCCGATGGCCAGGGCGGCGGCAACGTCACCGGCGGTTGGGACCGCACCGCGAACAAGGTGTTCGCTTAAGTCTGCAGCGTTAGCGGGCCGTGCGAGCGGCCCGCCTTAAGCACTGCGCCCGTGGTCCGGGCGCGGTGTTCTTTTATCCTGATCAGAGTTGCCTATGTCTGAATTTCTCAACGACCTTTCCCTGGCCGAACTGACAGCGCCCATCAATGAGGGGAGCGGTGAAGACCTGAGCTTTTCCACCTTGTTTGACCAGGTGAAAGAAGCGCGTCGAGCAGACCCCGATTATCTCACCCAGGGTGATTGGCAAACCGACCTCAAATCTTCGGATTGGGACCTGACCATCACCTTGGCCGCACAGGGCCTGGCTCGCCAGAGCAAGGACCTGATGCTGGTCGCCTGGCTTAATGAAGGCCTGGCGCACAAATACCATTTTGTCGGTATCACCTTTGGCCTGACGCTGGCCGAGCGCATCCTGGATACGTTCTGGGCAGACCTGTTCCCATCGCTGGAAGACGGCCTCGATGAACGCGCCGCACGTCTGGCGTGGTTAAAAGCCTCGCTGGCGGACGTCGTCGGCGGTTTGCCGATCACCCAGGGCCAGCAGTTCGGCCTGCTGCGTTACGACGAATCCCGGCACATCGAAAACCTCGCGCTGCAAAATCCCCAGGCCATGCGTGCCGCGATTGACGAAGGCAAGATCAACGCCGAGGTGTTCCAGCGTTCGGTGGTACTGACCGACTCCGACCACCTGCGCCTCAAGGCCGGCGAAATCGCCGCCAGCCTGCGCGCTTGCCAGCAGCTGCAGAGCACCGCGGACCGCCTGTTTGGCGCGGATGCCCCGAGTTTCGCCGCGCTGACGGACGTACTGACCCGTGCCGGGCAACTGGCCGAGAAACTGCTCAAGGACCGCGGCATCGAGCTGCACCCCGCCCCCGTTGCGCCCGTCCAGCCAAGCGTTGTCGACCAACCCGCAGGTGCCGCCATGACCCAGACCCAGCCAGATCCCTCATCCATCCCCCTGCGCACCACCCCCCTGACCCGCGACGAGGCCTTCACCCAACTGGCGGGCATCGCCCAGTTCTTCAAACAGACCGAACCGCAAAGCCCGGTGCCGTACCTGATCGAACGCGCGATCAAATGGGGCAACATGCCGCTTGAGGGCTGGCTGAATGATGTGATCAAGGACAGCAACGTCGTGGACAGCATCCGTGATGTGCTGGGGACGAAGGAATCGAAAGGCTGACAGCCGCGATCAACTGTAGGAGCTGCGTAGGAGCTGCGTAGGAGCTGCGTAGGAGCTGCGTAGGAGCTGCGTAGGAGCTGCGTAGGAGCTGCGTAGGAGCTTGCTCCTACCATGAATGCTGAAGCATCCCCCCGCAAATTCCTGCACCACCGAAAAGAAAGGGAACTGGCGATAAGCCATTAGAGTCGTAATGGCTTCGCCTGGAGAATCGGATGCGCCCCCTGCATTTTCAAATCACTTACCGCTTGAACGACGCTCGACAGGTCTTTGTCCAGCCCGATTCACACATGACCGATGCCGATGCCTGGTATTACGCCTGCCTGCACGCGGGTGTCGGCTTGGCCTATGGCGAGGATCCGGCGCAACAGGGTCTGGCTGAACTGCGGGCGCAGGCGCAAAAATGCGGGTTGACCGACGTCAGGTGGGAGGCGCTGCCGTGACAGTGACAGCGGCGCGGATAAATCCCGGGCAAAAAAAAATCCCAGGCAGCTGATGGACGCCTGGGACTTAAAAATGCATAAACCGTGGTGGTGAACGCGGGGCGAATATTACTTAATATTTCCCACTGTAACAAGATGTTTTAATTAACCATAAAGTTACTAAGGTTTCTAAGCCATTATATATCCACATGTTTTTTAAGGATGCGTTACATGAACCAGCGATATTCCCGCGCGCTGATTTCGTTCATGAATGCCAAATGATCCTGCCGTTTGTTCTCGCAATACACATCGACAAACTCCGCCCCCAAGCCTTCGCGAACTGAGGCGTGGCCTTGCATGGCCTGCACGGCTTCGAGCATTTGCGTGGGGAAATCAATGCCGCTGGTGCGATCTTCGTTTAACGCAGGTATCGGTTCGCGGCCGGCTTCCAGACCTTGTTCCAGACCGATCAGAATCGCCGCCAGCACCAGGTACGGGTTGGCATCTGCGCCGGCCAGGCGATGTTCGACCCGCAGGTTCCTCGCATCCGAATCCGGCACCCGCAGGCAGGCGTCGCGGTCTTCATAGCCCCAGCTGGCGTGGGTGGCGGTGTTCACCGTGCCACTGAGGCGGCGCATGGCGTTGTGGTTCGGGGCGAAGATCGGCATGCAGTGCGGCAGCACTTCCAGGCACCCGGCGACGGCATGGCGCAAGGGTTGCTGGTTGTTGGCTGCCAGCAGGTTGTTGCCGGCCTCGTCGTAGAGGCTGACGTGCACGTGCATGCCGCTGCCGGGGTGCTGCACGTAGGGTTTGGCCATGAAGCTGGCGCGGTAGTTGTGCTTGAGGGCCACGCCCCGGGTGCTGCGACAGAACAGGGCCGCCCAGTCCGCGGCGCGCAATCCATCATCAAGGTGACCGAAGTTGATCTCGAACTGACCGGGGCCCAACTCGGCCGTGATCACAGTGGTTTCGATACCCTGCTCCCGCGCAGTTTCGACCATGTCATCCAGCACCGTGGAGAAACGCGACAAGCGCTCGATGTGCATGTTCGGCTGGTCATCCGCATCATCGCTAAGCGGGTCCCGGGCGAACTGCGGCAGGCCGTCGCGCAGTTGACGATCAAACAGATAGAACTCCAGTTCGAAGGCAACCACCGGAAAAATGCCTTTGCCCTTGAGCCGTTGCAGCACCTGCGCCAGGACCTCGCGAGGCTCGAATTCGATCGGCTTGGCGGTGCCATCGGAGGTAATCAGCATCTGCCCCAAAGGTTGCTTTTCCCAGTTCACCAGCTTCAGCGTACCGGGCACGAGGCGGCGGGTGGCATCCGGGTCGCCATCGTTGAAGCAGTAGTCACCGATCTTGAACAGGCCGCCCTGAGTGCCCAGCAGCACGCAGTTCTGCGGCAGTTTGAGAACGCTTCCGGCCGCGACCTTTTCGAGCATCTCGATCGGGTAGCGCTTGCCATAGAAGTGCCCGGGGATATCCAGGGCGATCAGGTCGACATAGCGAACGTCCGGAAAGCGCTGACGAAACGCACGTACTTCAGCAACCAGATCAGAGCAGACAGCATCCATCATTGTGTTCCTTGTTGTTTTATCAGGTGTAGACCCAGAGCACGCGGGTAAGCCGGTCACCAAGATTGCCGTAGCGACAATGGGTGTGACTGGCCAGTTGAAAGCTGTCGCCGGTTCGCAGCGTGACGGGCTGGGCGTCATCGAGCCACAACGTCAGCTCGCCTTCGAGCACGTAGCCGCCCTGCTCCGAGCTGTCGTTCATATGCCGGTCGCCACTGCTTGCCCCTGGTTCCAGGCGGCTTTCGAGCATCGAGAACGAGGCGCGCATTTTTGGCGAGACCAGGATGTCGGTGATGCCATCGGCGTAGTACAGGGTGCGGCGCTCGTCCGGGCGGGTGACCCACGGCAGCGCCATGGGTTTGGGCAGGCTGTAGAAGTAGGTGGTGGGCACGCCGAGGGTTTCGCTGATGGCCGTCAGGTCTGCCACTGTCGGCCGGGACAACCCACGCTCGACCTGGGAGAGAAAACCCACCGAGCGGCCGATTTTGTCCGCCAGCTCCTTGAGCGTGTACTTTTTGTGTTTGCGCAAGTCCTGGATCAGGATCGCCAGCGCCGATATTTCTTCTTGCATGTCCATCAGAAGGCTCCGGAAATTGTGCGGTTCACAGACTGTCGCGCAGTCGATACCAGGCCTTGCCCACGGCTTCGAGCGGCGCGGCCAGGTACTTGCCGCCGGGAAAACGCTCGTTGACCAGCCCTTGGTACAGCGCAAGGTCATCCGGCTGGCCGAGTATCGCGTCGGACACCGCGCGGGCCCCGGCCAGTGTCGGCAGCACGCCGTGGCCGGAGTAGCCCTGCAGCCAGTAAAGGTCACCCCGACGACCAATGTCGGGCGTGCGCTTGAGGGTCAGATCGATGTGCCCGCCCCAGGCGTATTCCAGGTCCACGCCTTTGAGTTGGGGAAACACCCGCTCCAGAAACGGCCGGGTCGCGGCGCCGATGTCCTTGGGCATGCCCCCCAGGTAAGTGCAGCCGCCGCCGAACAGCAGGCGGTGATCCGGCGTGCGCCGAAAGTAATCGAGCACGAATTGATTGTCGGTCACGCACACATTGCGCGGCAGCAGTGCAATCGCCTGCTGCTCTGCCAGCGGTGCGGTTGCGACCTGATAGGTGCCGACCGGCAGTACGCAACTCGACAGTTGCGGGTCCAGTTGATCCAGGTACGCATTGCACGCCAGCACCAGTACATCGGCGCGAATGCGCCCACGCTCGGTGGTGACCACATACCCGCCGCGTTCCTGGCGATAATCCAGCGCCTTGCTCTGTTCATGGATACGGCCGCCGGCTCGCTCGATGGCGGCGGCCAGGCCGAGTGCCAGTTTCAGCGGGTTGAGGTGCCCGCCTTCGGGGTCGAACAGCCCGGCCTGGTAACGGTCACTCGCCACCCAGTTCGGCAACTCCGCCCGGGGAATGAACTGCAAGGCGTCGTGGCCCCACTTGTGGCTGGCCTCGTGTTGCCACTGCGTGAGCAGGCTGACCCGTCGCGGCATCACTGAGGTCCAGAGATGGCCGGGGCGGTAATCGCAGTCGAAATAATGCCGCCCGGGCAGGTCCCGCAGTTCCCTCGCCGCCCAGCGCATGCTGTCCCACAGACGCCGCGCGCGCTCGTACCCCAAAGCGGCCTCCAGCGGCGGCATGTCGCAAGACCAGCCAAGAATGGCCTGCCCGCCATTGCGCCCGGACGCCGCCCACGCCACCCGACTGGCTTCCAGCAACGTCACGCGTTTGCCGGCGAGCGCCAGGCGCAAGGCCGTGTGCAACCCGCTGAACCCCGCCCCGATGATCAGCACCTCGGTGTCCTGCTCGCCCACCAGCGGGTCGCGCTCTACCAGCCGATCGGCGCAGGTGTGGGCGTAATAGCTGGGGACATGCTGGGGGGATTGGTGAAACATGCGGGCCTCATGAAATTTTATTATTTAAATTTCATGAAAATTTACACAGATTATTTCACATAGGCAAGTGTTCATCCCTGGGGCCGACGTGCGCCTACGTCGTGCCGTGAGTCGTCATATGCCGTCGTGCGCCGTCATGCGCCGTCGTGTAGGAGCTGCCGAGTGCAACGAGGCTGCGATCTTTTGGCGGCTGCCCTCAAAAGAACAGGATCAAAAGATCGCAGCCTCGTTGCACTCGACAGCTCCTACGGGGCAATCAGGCAATCAGGCAATCGGGATCAGCGGATCGGCAGCGGCCCACGCGGATTCACGATTGGCTGCAGGCGGATAGATCCACTGGGTGTTGATCTGGGTCTTCAACGCCTTGCCTTCCTGACGGACCAGCTTGACCTGGCGATCCCACCCTTCGGTGTACACCGCGCCCCAGGCCCCGAGGTCCAGGCAGGTCACGTACTTGGGCTGGCTGTAGGGCGTCGGGGCGACACCGAGCAATTGGGCGGCGACGTTGTTGCCGGCGTGGCGACCGAGGACGATGGCATGCTGGCAGGTCATCAGAGCATGGTTGCCGATGTCATCGGACGACGCGTAGGCCACATCGCCGGTGGCAAAGATGTCGTCCTGGCCAATCACTTTCAGGTGGCTGTCCACATGCAGGCGGCCCAAGGCATCGCGCTCGCCGGGGATCTGTTCGGTGAGCGAGCTGGCACGTACGCCGGTGGTCCAGATCACGGTACTGGCTTCAATGCGCTGCCCATCGGCCAAGGTCACTCCGTCGGCATCGACGCCGGCCACCGACGATAGTCGGAGATAAAACATGTCTCTTTACAGCGCGGGCGTCGAGTACGGCATTCATTGCCTGCTGTTTCTGGTGGGCAACCGTGGCGAGACCCGGGAGGCGAGCGTGCGCGACCTTGCCGAGCTGCAAGGAGTACCGCTGGATTACCTGGCCAAGATCTTTACCCGGCTGGCCAAGGCCAAGCTGGTGAGTGCCACCGAGGGCGTGCGCGGCGGGTTCAAGCTGGCCCGCCCTGCTGACGAAATCAGCCTGCTCGACATCGTCAATGCGATCGATGGCCAGAAGCTGATTTTCGACTGCAAGGAAATACGCGGGCGGTGTGCGTTATTCGAGGGAACTACGCCGGAGTGGGCGCTGGATGGCCCCTGTTCAGTGCACGGCGCCATGATGGTGGCGCAAAAACGCATGGAAGAAGCACTGGCCCAGCAGACCATTCTTGATCTGGCGAGGAAGGTCGGGCGCAAGGCCCCGGCAGAATTCTCCGAGCAGGTGGACACCTGGATCACTGATCGGCGCGACAGGAAAAGCGCCAGCGCCCAAGGCATCCCGCTGACCGACATCAGCGACTGAACACCAGCGCGGCTGAAGCCTACAGGCAGTCGCGCACGGCCTGACGCAGCGCGCCGGATTTGGCCCAGGGCGGCCCCTGGTAAAGGGACACGCGGCTGCCATTCTTGTTCTTCACGATATCGAGGATCTCGTCTGCGGTGATCATGCCGGGGGCATTGATCCGGTAGCCGTTGGAGATCGAGGTCTGGCGCGTGGCCGAGACTTGCTTCTGCCATAACGGCAAGACGCACGCGGCGTACTCCTTGGGCGGCTTCTCGCTGTACTTGCTGACGTTCGGTTCACCGGGCACGACGGAAGCGGGCAATGAACAACCCGCCAGTGTCGCCAGCATGATTCCTGCGATGAGCATCCGCATGAAGGTTTCCTTCGCTTAAAAAGGAAAATGTAGCGCGTGCCGGCGCAGACATCCATCTGATACACAAAAGCTCATCATTGCCCGTTGTTATCGGGCGTCTCGTAAGTTCGCGCATTCAGGTAATTCATCCAGCGCTCATAGGCCTCGTGTTGCCATTGAGTGACCCGCTCCCACTCCGGGCCGCTGAGCTGATGGGCGGATATCAGCTTCATCATTTCCGTGGTGGCCGCATCCAGATCAACGATCAGCTCATGGGCGTGAAACCTGAAATCATCGGTGGTCGTCATTTGAAAGTGACCTCTGACACAGCGCGAAATCGCTACTCCAATACGACAGCGCCGCTGCGGGCTCGCTTAATCTTCCCGACCAAAGGCAAACGCCTGCGCGCAGCGACACAACTTCCGTCACGGTGAAAAGGGTCTAGTATTCCGAGACGGAGAATCATTGCAGGAGGTCAGCATGTGGCTTAACGAATCGGAACAGCAACTTCGGCGGGACTTGCAGGGCGTTGCCTCGGACCTGCGCTGGTCGGCGGTAGAGCTTTTGCGCATTGCCGAGCAATTCCAGCAGGCGGGCAACGAGGTGGACGCCAAAGCCGCCAAGCGCCTGTGTGAAGTGCTTCAAGGGGATGAAGAGCGCCTGGCGCAGTATGCCGGGGAAGTGAAGGCCAGGGCGATCACGCGCAACCAGGCGCACTGAGCGAACGGGTGGCGAGGGAGCATGCTCCCCCGCCACCGCACATTTAACGCAAGCCGCTACTGTTTAGTGGCAGGTCTGGGCGATCTGTCGCGGTAGCCGGGCAAGGACGCCGCAAAGGCCAGCGCCTCCTCGCGGCTGGCAAACGCGCCCAGACGGTCGCCTTTGGTGCAGACACGCCAAGGGCCATTGTTCACGCTGAGCACGTCGTAACCGTTCATATGCATCTTATTTAGCATCGGTGCACTCATGACAACCTCCGTTGCGCCATCATCTCCAGGATTGACCTCTCTACCTTACACCTGCTCCTGGCGAACGTACTGACCAGACGTCGTGACGACAGCGATTGCACTTTCACCCTCCTCCCGGGCTCCAATCATCTGAAACCCTACGCTGCACGGTCTGAATATTGCAGTTTCATGACATTATTGTGACAGCCAATATCTGGATAGAGCATGAAAGTACGCGCCACCGTTATCTGCGAGCAGGATCGCCACATACTTCTGGTACGCAAGCATAGATGCCGCTGGACCCTGCCCGGAGGCAAGGTCGAGCGCGGCGAAACCGTTGCGGACGCGGCCAGACGCGAGCTTCAGGAGGAAACCAGCCTGGGGGTCGACGAGCTTCTGTACCTGATGGCACTGGAATCCGGCGACACCTGTCACCACGTGTACGAAGCGTCGGTGGTGGATTACGAGGTCGCGCGGCCGACCAATGAAATCGTCGACTGCATCTGGCACCCACTCGATTCGGTGCACAATCTGAGCACCAACGATGCCACGCTGCGCATCGTCAGGGCGTTCCAGCGTCGGCTCTAGGGTTGCTCATGCCTGGGCCAGTCAGCCCTGGTCGCCGCCTCCCACGGGCATGACCATGCCGGTGATGTAGGAGGCGTCGTCGCTGGCCAGAAACAGAATTGCACCTGCCTGCTCATCAAGCGTGCCATAGCGTTTCATCAGGCTGCTATCGAGCGTCTGGTCGACGATCTGCTGGTACCACACCTTCTCTTCGGCACTCTGTTCGGCGTTATTGCGCGGGATGACCCGTGGCGGCGCATCGGTGCCGCCGGGGGCCGTGGCATTGACGCGAACGCCACGCCCGGCCGTTTCGAACGCCAGGCACGCGGTCAGTGCGTTGACCCCGCCTTTCGCCGCACCGTAGGGCACACGGTTGATGCTGCGAGTGGCAATGGAGGAGACGTTGACGATCGCCCCGCTGCCTTGCTCCAGCATGAACGGCAGTGCGGCATGGCAGCACCACAGGGTCGGGAACAGCGAGCGACGCACTTCGGCTTCGATCTGCGACGCTTCGTAGTGCTCGAAAGGCTTGGCCCAGATCGTCCCGCCGACGTTGTTGATCAGGATGTCCAGGCGACCAAAACGTTCAACGGCGGTCTGCATCACGCGCTCGCATTCGCTGTATTGCTCGAGATCGGCGGTCAGCGCGAAGCTGCCCTGGCCCAGTTGCTCTTGCAGCTCGAACACCAGCTCGGAGCGGTCGACCAGGATCAGCCGCGCACCTTCGGCCGCCATGCGTTCGGCGACCCGCCGGCCGATGCCTTGCGCGGCGCCGGTGATCAGGGCGACTTTTTCGTGGAATCTGTTCATGTGTACCTCAATGGCTCAGGTGCAGCAGTTCTTGTACGGGCTCACGCCGCGCTGGCGGCGAATTTCTCGTAGTAGAAATTGGCCGGGGCGATGCCCTGTTCGCGAATGTACTGGCTGACCGCCTCGACCATCGGCGGCGGGCCGCACAGGTAGACGTCTACGTCACCATCGTTCAGATGCCGTGGCTCGATGTGCTGGGTCACATAGCCCTTGAGCGGGTGCTGGCTGTCAGGGCTGGCCACGCAGGCGCTGAAGCTGAAGTTGGGGATGCGGGCGGCGAAGGCTTCGAGGCGATCGAGTTCCACCAGGTCGAAATCATGGGTCACGCCATAAATCAGGTGCAACGGATGCTCACTGCCCTGCTCGGCGATCTTCTCCAGCATCGCTGTAAATGGCGCCAGCCCGGTGCCACCGGCCAGCAGCAACAACGGACGACGGATGTCGCGCAGGTAGAAGCTGCCCAATGGCCCGGCCAGGCTCATGCTGTCGCCGGCCTTGGCCATGCCGGTGAGAAAACTGCTCATCAGCCCCCCAGGCACGTTGCGAATCAGGAAGCTCACTTCGCCGTCATGCTGCAGCGAGCTGAAGGAGTAGGCACGGGTCTGGGTACTGCCCGGGACCCCAAGGTTGACATATTGCCCCGGCAGGAACGCCAGTTTGTTCAGGGCCTCGCCCTTGATCGACAGTGCAATGGTGCTGTCGGACAGCTGGCGCACGGCGCTGATGGTTGCTTCAAAGCTGGCCTGCCGGGTGCGGCAGACATCCGAGGAAGCCGGCACCCGCACCACGCAGTCGCTCTGGGCGCGCATCTGGCAGGTGAGGACAAAACCATGTTCGGCTTCGTCGGCAGTCAGGGCGTCATCAATGTATTCCTCGCCCAAGTCATAACGACCGGCTTCGGCAAAACACTTGCAGGTACCGCAGGCGCCGTCGCGGCAGTCCAGCGGGATGTTGATGCCCTGGCGATACGCGGCATCGGCCACGGTTTCACCTGGATTGGCGTCGATGAACCGGGTGACGCCGTCTTCGAAATTGAATGCGATGGAATGAGTCATGGCGACGGCCTCACAAATGGTAGACATCAATGACCTGACGAACATAGTCGTTCTTCAGGATCACTTTCTTGGCCTTGATCAGCGGGTTGTCACCGCGCATGTCCAGGGTGTAGAAACTGCTGCCGAAGTAGCTGTCGACGGTCTTGTAGCGAAAGCTCAGGGTGTGCCAGTTGAAGCGCACCTTGCAGATGCCGTCGGCCTGTTCCAGCAGTTCGATGTTGCTCAGGTTATGCGAGGTGCGGGTGTCCGGCACGCTGGCGCTGGAGCGTTCGGTCTTGATGCGGAACACGCGGTCTTCAAGGCCGGTGCGATTGCCGTACCAGATCAGCGAGATTTCCCGCTGCGGGTCCTCGGTCAGCTCGTCGTTGTCGTCCCAGGACGGCATCCAGAAGGTCGCGTCCGGCGCGTACAGTTCCAGCCATTCATCCCACTGGCGATCGTCGAGGTAGCGCGCTTCGCGGTAGAGGAAATCGCGCACGGATTCGTAGGTAATGGTCATCACACTGTCTCCACGTCGATCAGCTTCGCCTGCTCGGCGGCCAGCGCCTTGAGCATGGTCTGCTGCCAGTACTTGTGCTGCAGCACGAACAGACCTTCGTCTTCGGTGCGCACGCCGCTGAGCAACGGCTGCAGGTCGATTTCCCTGGCTGCCTCATCGGCGCCTTCGACCCAGTGCTCGGCACCGCGGGACATGTCGTTCCAGGCGGTGACGCTGCCCTGGTAACCGGTCTGGCAGGAACGAAACTCTTCGAGATCGTCCGGCGTCGCCATACCGCTGACGTTGAAGAAGTCCTCGTACTGGCGAATGCGGCTGGAGCGCGCGTGATCGCTTTCGCCTTTAGGCGCGATGCAGTAGATGGTGATTTCCGTGCGGTTGACCGAGATCGGCCGGGCAATGCGGATCTGCGAGCTGAACTGGTCCATCAGGTACACGTTGGGGTACAGGCACAGGTTGCGCGAGTTCTCGATCATCCAGTCGGCGCGAGCCTTGCCGAAGTCCTGGGCGAGCTCGTCGCGGCGCTCGTACAGTGGGCGGTCTTCCGGGTTGGCCCAGCGGGTCCAGAGCAGCATGTGCCCCTTGTCGAAGGAATAGAAACCACCGCCCTGCTTGGCCCAGCTGCCGGCGCTCATGGTCGGGTTGGTATCGCCGGCCTCGCGCTGCTTGCGCTGGTTCTGGGTGGCGGCATAGTTCCAGTGCACGGAGCTGACGTGGTAGCCGTCGGCACCGTTTTCCGCAGTGAGTTTCCAGTTGCCTTCGTAGATGTAGCTGGAAGAACCGCGCAACACTTCGAGGCCATCGGCGGATTGATCGACGATCATGTCGATGATCTTGGCCGATTCGCCAAGGTGTTCCACCAGCGGGACTACGTCGGCCTTGAGGCTGCCGAACAGGAAGCCGCGATAGGATTCGAAACGGGCGACCCGGGTCAGGTCGTGGGAGCCTTCGCAGTTGAAGCTCGCCGGGTAACCGGCCGCCGCCGGGTCCTTGACCTTGAGCAGCTTGCCGGAATTGTTGAAGGTCCAGCCGTGGAACGGGCAGGTATAGGAGCTCTTGTTGCCGGATTTGTGCCGGCACAGCATCGCGCCGCGGTGACTGCAGGCGTTGATGAAGGCGTTGAGTTCACCGTCCTTGTTGCGCGCGATGAAGATCGACTGGCGCCCCATGGTGGTGGTGTAGAAATCGTTTTTGTTGGGGATCTGGCTTTCGTGGGCGAGGTACAGCCAGTTGCCTTCGAAGATGTGTTCCATCTCGAGGTCGAACAGCCGCGGGTCGGTGAACATCTCGCGTTTGCAGCGATAGATGCCCTGCTCTGGATCGTCTTCAAGCAGGGATTGCAGGTATTCGGGTCGCAGGGTCATGGCCGCCGCCTCCATTGTTTTTATTTCAGGCAGGGCCATGCTAGGACGGGGGGACGGGACGGACTATCCGCAGGGTGCAGACCTGTATCCGTTTAGTGCAGCTCTGTGGGGCCGCTGCGTAGGAGCTGCGTAGGAGCTGTCGAGTGCAACGAGGCTGCGATCTTTTGATCTTGAAAAGCAAAGTCAAAAGATCGCAGCCTCGTTGCACTCGACAGCTCCTACAGAGGTATTGGTGGTGTTTGCGGGTTCAATGCCGGCGCTTGAGGGTGTCCGAGGGCAGTTCGCCGAATTGTTTGCGGTAGCTGTCGGAGAACCGTCCCAGGTGCAGGAAGCCGTAATCCATCGCCACTTCGGTGACGTTGCGCACGATGCAGGTCGGGTCACTGAGGCAAGCGTTGACTCGTTCCAGGCGCTTCTGGCGGATGTAGTTTTTCGGCGTGGTGCAGGCGTTGCGTTCAAACAGGCCATATAACGAACGCAGGCTCATGCTGGCCTGGCGCGCGAGTTCCTCGCTGTCGATGTCGTGCTTGAGGTTGCGGGCGATGAAATCGGCAATCGCTTCGAACGTCGCAGCCTGCGAACCGAGTTCCAGGCGGCTGACGTTGGTCTTCATCAGGCTGAGCATCTTGCTGACGATGATCTGCGTGTAGTGCTCCTGCACCCGGGGAATCTGCTCGGTGGCCTCGGCCTCCTGGCAAATCATCGCCAGCAGATTGACGAAACCTTCCAGTTCATTGAGCTGGTAGCGGTTTTCCAGAAACCGTACGCCCTGCCCCGGATAACGCCAGCGCTGCTCGTCGCAGACCGACTCCAGCAACGAGGCAGGGACTTTGAGGATGAATTTTTCGCAATCGTCGGAATAGGTCAGATCCACCGGATCGTCGGGGTTGATCAGCAGCAATTCGCCGGGGGCGAAGTAATGCTCCTGGGCGTGACCACGCCACAGGCAATTGCCGCGCAATAACACTTGCAGGTGATAGATGGTTTCCAGCGCGCCCGAGGTGACGCGAACGCTGCCGCCGTAGCTGATACGGCACAGGTCGAGGCTGGCGAATTTGCGATGATTGAGACTGGCCAGGGGTTGCCCGGCACGGGGCATCAGGATGCAATGGTTGCCAACATGCTGATTGACGTAGCCCGACACGGCGTAGGGGTCGGCCTGGTCGAATACCGTGCTGCGCTGACTCAACAGTTGCGCGTGCATCATCGGGTCACTCTCGTTGTTGTTATAGATGTTCTGGTCATTCTAGAGCAGTACCGGCACCGATGTACGAGTTGACCGACACGTGGGAGCGGGCAAATCTTGCAGGAGCCTTATGCATCGCCATCGCCGGCAAGCCTGGCTCCTGCAGATTTGTGGCGAGCCAAAATCCCGCGCACACCCGGGCCCCTGTGGGAGCCTGGCTTGCCAGCGATGGCGGCATCACATTCACCATCGCCATCGGGGGCAAGCCGGGCTCCTGCAGGTTGTACGGGGATCAGTCTTCGAGTGCGCGAACCCGCTCCATGCGTTGCTGCTCTTGCGGCTGGGCCGAGGACTGCAAGGTGAAGTCGAAGACGATTTCAGCAAAGCGGCCGCTGACACCGTAGGCCGCAGCGCGGGCCTGGTCTTCGCTGAAGGTGATTTTGGCGATCAACTCGTCACGGGTGGCGTAGGCGAAGTCATCGTGCAGGTACTCATCGCCGTCCAGGTTGATCTGGGTGGTGAGGTGGCGATGGTCTGCGGCCGAGATGAAGAAATGGATATGCGCCGGGCGCTGGCCGTGACGGCCCAGTTGATCGAGCAGTTGCTGGGTCGGGCCATCCGGTGGGCAGCCGTAGCCTGACGGCACGATGCTGCGGAAGCGATAACGACCCTCGGCGTCGGTCACAATGCGCCGGCGCAGGTTGAATTCCGATTGGCTGCTGTCGAAGTAGGAGTAAGTCCCACCGGTATTGGCCTGCCAGACGTCCACTACCGCACCTGCCAGAGGTTCGCCAGCGGTATTGAGCACCTGGCCCTGCATGAACAGCGGCACGCCCGGATCAATGCCATCGTCGAGTCGAGCCTCGAAGTTGGACAAGGGGGCACCGGCCACGTACAGCGGGCCTTCGATGGTGCGCGGGGTGCCGCCAGCCTTGCCGGCCTGCTCGTCTTCGGCATCCATCAACAGATCCAGATAGTGCTCCAGCCCCAGGCCCGCGACCACCAGCCCGGCCTCCTGGCGCGAACCCAGCACGTTGAGGTAGTTGACGGCTTTCCAGAACTCTTCCGGCGTTACCGCCAGGTCTTCGATGATGTTCACCGAGTCACGCAGGATGCGGTAGATCAGCGCCTTGACCCGGGGGCTGCCAGCATCGTTGTGCAGGCCGCTGGCTTCTTCGAGAAATTGCTGGGCAGCAGCAGTATGGGAAATCTTGACGTTCATGGTGGTTCCTCATCTTGTAATTATTAGCGTAGCGAACTGAACTGGCTGGGTTCAGCGGTCATCCTCGCGAATCGACGAAGGATGCCGGCACATCGCGGTGACTTCGATCGCCATGTACGGGTAGAGCGGCAATTGCATCAGCAGGTCGTGCAGTTCCTGGACACTGTCGACGTCGAACACGCTGTAGTTGGCATACAGCCCGGCAATGCGCCACAGGTGGCGCCACTTGCCCTGGTCTTGCAGGCGCTGGGAGAAGGCCTTTTCGTCGGCCTTGAGTCTGGTGGCCAACTCGGTATTCATGTCGACCGGCAGGTTCACGGTCATCTTTACGTGGAACAGCATGATGCACTCCTCAGACTTGATGAAGAACAGTGGAAGACTTGTCGCGGCGGAAAAACGCCAGGCGCTCTTCGTCCAGTTTCAGGCCCAGGCCCGGGGTGGTCGGTACATGCAACTCGAAATCGCGATACTCCAGCGGTTCGCTGAGGATGTCTTCAGTCAGCAGCAACGGGCCGAACAATTCGGTGTCCCAGGCCAGTTTGTTCAGGGTGATGAACGCCTGGGCCGAGGCCATGGTGCCGATGCCGCCTTCGAGCATGGTGCCGCCGTACAGCGCAATACCCGCCGCTTCGGCGATGGCCGCAGTCTTGAGCACTGCGCGCGGGCCGCCGTTCTTGGCGATCTTCAGGGCGAAGATCGACGCGGCGCCCTCACGGGCCAGGTTGAAGGCGTCTTCCACACATTCGATGGATTCATCGGCCATGATCGGCGCCGGGCTCATGGCGTTCAGGCGCGCCATGCCGGCGCGGTTGTTGCGCGAGATCGGCTGTTCGATCAGGTCGATGCCGTTGGTGCCGAGAATTCGGCAGGCACGGATGGCCACCGCTTCGTCCCAGGCCTGGTTGACGTCCACCCTGACGCTGGCGCGATCACCCAGGGCTTTCTTGATGGCGATCACATGCGCCAGGTCGCGATTGACTTCACCGGCGCCGATTTTCAGCTTGAAGATGCGATGGCGGCGCAGGTCGAGCATCTGCTCCGCTTCGGCGATGTCCTTGGCGGTATCGCCACTGGCCAGGGTCCAGGCCACCGGCAGCGCATTGCGCACCCGGCCACCGAGCAATTCGCTGACCGCCAGGCCCAGGCGCTTGCCCTGGGCGTCGAGCAAGGCGGTTTCGATACCTGACTTGGCGAAAGTGTTGCCACGGATGCTGCGCTCCAGGCGCAACATTGCAGCATTCACATTGGCGCTGTCCTGGCCCAGCAGCAGCGGTGCGAAGTGGCGGTCGATGTTGGTCTTGATGCTGTCCGGGCTCTCGTTGCCATACGCCAGGCCACCGATGGTGGTGGCTTCGCCGATGCCTTCGATGCCGTCGGCGCAACGCACGCGAATGATCACCAGCGTCTGGTTCTGCATGGTGTGCATGGCCAGCTTGTGCGGGCGAATGGTCGGCAGATCGACGATGATCGTCTCGATCGATTCAATGGCTGTTGCAAGCATTTCGATACCCGTCAGGTTCTTGGAGTTCTGGACCCGATTCTGGTACGGCTTTTTTCTGGAAGCCAATATAGAATTGGTCTGACTTGATACCTTAAAGGTATGCAGCCGATCAGCTTTTGGAGGTTCCATGGAACTGCGTCACCTGCGCTATTTTCAGGTGCTGGCGAAAACCCTCAACTTCACCCGCGCCGCTGAGCTGCTGCACATCGCGCAACCGCCCCTCAGCCGGCAGATTCAACAGCTGGAGGATGAGCTGGGCGTGATGTTGCTGGAGCGCGGCCGGCCGTTGAAGTTGACCGATGCCGGCCGGTTCTTCCATGAACATTCCAGTGCGCTTCTGGAACAGCTGGGCAAGGTGTGCGACAACACCCGGCGCATAGGCCAGGGGGAAAAGACCTGGCTGGGCATCGGTTTTGCGCCATCGACGCTTTATGGGGTGCTGCCGGAATTGATCCGGCGCTTGCGCAGCGGCGAGCCACTGGAGCTGGAACTTGGGCTGTCGGAATTGACCACGCTCCAGCAGGTCCATGCCCTCAAGGCTGGCAGGATCGATATCGGCTTTGGACGAATCCGCATCGACGACCCGGCCATTATCCAGACCGTGCTCACCGAAGACCGGCTGGTCGCCGCCCTCCCCGCCGGCCACCCACTGCTGGGCGCGCCGATCAGCCTGCGGGAGCTGGCCAGGGAACCGTTCGTACTGTACCCGGGCAATCCGCGGCCAAGTTATGCCGACCATGTGATCGCCCTGTTCGAGTCTTATGGTGTGAGCATCCAGGTGGCGCAATGGACCAATGAGTTGCAGACCGCGATCGGCCTGGTCGGGGCTGGCATCGGCGTCACCCTGGTGCCGGCGTCTTTGCAGTTGTTGCACCGTGACGACATTGGGTTTACGGCACTGCTGGAGGACAACGCGACTTCACCGATCATCCTCAGCCGGCGGGCGGGCGATGTGTCGCCGGGGTTGAAGCACTGCCTGCAGATGATCGATGAGTTGTTGCCGCGCGCGCTGGAATCCACTCAGGACACCTGAGCTGCAGCCTGGGGCAGGAAGCGCGCTCAACCGGCGAACGCGCGGCGCCCGGCGTTCATTTCCGTGCGCAGTTCGGCAATGAGGTTGTTGATGTCGCGGATGGTGGCCAGGTCCGCTGTGGAGACATTGCGGACCAGCAGCACAACCTCGTGGGTATCAGGATCGAATACGGTGATTTCCAGCAATCCCAGGCTCTCCGTGCATTCACAGGACAGCGGCTCGAAACCGGATTCCACAATACTGGAAAGGACTGCAATGGGGACCATGGCTGACGACTCTGGCGGCAGTTAATGGAAAAGATCCCATTGACGATAGATGCACTTCGCCCATTGCGCGCACGCCAAATGTTATCCAGCTCTCACTTTGAGCGTTTTTCAGCGTGAATCCCCAGACCAGATCCAGTTCCACAGGCCCGGCAGTTGCTCCGGCTGCGAACTGTCGCGCACGGTGCGCGCCAGAGCGGCCCGTTGCAGAGCAGCGGTGTCATCATAAAAAGGTTTTTGCGCAACCGTCACCCCTGTCTCCCGGGCGCTGTCGAGGAGAATCTGCAGATACTCGCGCGCATGCCTTGCGGTGTAGCGGTTGAGATCATGAAAGGTCACCACCACGGGAATCACCCCGTCCACCACCGGCAATTGACCTTGCGCGATACGCTCGCGAACTTCGGACATCGAACGCAGCATATGCGATCGCCGCCGCGGGCTGGCGTTAAACCCCCAGATCTTGCCGTCGTTGGCACTGAGGTCCGTCAGCAGCATGTGCAGGCCGTGCCGCTGATAGGCGGCGAAGGTGCGCTTGTCGTAACTCCAGAACGGCGGCCGCAGCAGGACAGGCGCCGCGCCGGTGATCGCGGCGATATCGGCGCTGCCATTGGCGAGCGATTGCTCCAGCGCCTGATCGTCCAGGGATCGATGGTTGCTGTGTCCGGGGGTGGCGGTGTGAAAGCCGATGACATGACCTTCAGCCTGTTCCCGACGCATGACCTCGCGCCCAATCTCACTGCCCCCGGCCCTGGAAGCCCGGGTCTGCACGAAAAACACCGCCTTGATGTGCGGTTGCAGCGGATTTTGCGCGAGGCTGTCGAGAACAGTCAGCGTCGGGTTCCAGAAACTTGAAGCACTGGGGCCGTCGTCGAAGGTCAGTAAAAAGCGGATGGGAGGTTGCGCCGTTAAACGTTGTTCGGTTTGCGGGGTCATTGCTATAGGAGCAGCAATGCAGCCGACCAGCCCGGTGGCTAGAACCAGTGGAGCGAGGAGTTTGTACAGCTGTTTCATGGTTTGCCTTGGCCAGGCGATGCGGTGGATCAGTCTACATTGATGGTGAATGATAAGCCGCCATCGCGAGCAAGCTTTGCTCCCACAGGAGGTCATATGCAGACATATAAGCGCAGCGCGCCGGCTTGACGCCTTGGTCGGCCCGAAGGCCGCCACGGCGAGCTGTAGATTGCAGGCGCCCCGTTAACCACGCTGGCCGAACGCAGGCATTGCGCAGCGGGGAAACCGGCAAGGATGCCGGTTTAGCCGCGCTGGGCCAGGGATGGCCCATCGCGGCGACCCGCGGAGTAATGCCGGAGTGAGGGCACACCGAGCCTGAGCGAGGTGCCGAGTGGTGGGGCAAGAGCGCTTTGGTTACTTTCGCGCTTTTCGAAAGTGACCCGCCGTAAGGGCGGAACCCTAAGCAGCCGTTACCGCAGCAATGGATATGTACACAAAGCAAGATCAAAAGATCGCAGCCTCGTTTCTCTCGACAGCTCCTACAGAAGAACGGTGTAGCGCGCCGTAAGGGCGGGACCAGCTACTGCAGCAGCGGATATGTACCCGACCACCGGAGGACCAACCCATGTGCGGACGCCTGACCCAATACCGTGGCATTCACGATTTTGTCGCAGCACTGAGCATCCCCGACGCACTGATCAACCATATCGGCGATGAACCCCTGGCCCGCTACAACGCCGCCCCGACCACCCGTCTTGCCCTGCTGCATCTGGAAAACGACGGCCTGCACGCCGACCTGGTGCGCTGGGGTTGGCGACCGCACTGGGCCAAAGACCGCGCACCACCCATCAACGCCCGAGTGGAAAAGGTCGCCCACGGCCCCTACTTCCGACCCATCTGGCCGCACCGGGCCATCGTACCGGTAGACAACTGGTTCGAATGGGTCGACAGCGGCGACGGTAGCAAACAACCCTGGTTGATCCGCCGCAAGGACCGGGCTCCGGTCTACTGCGCCGCCATTGGGCAGTTTCCCGCAGCGGCCGCCGAACCCACCCCCGAGGACGGCTTTGTCATCCTGACCGCCGACAGCGCCGGCGGCATGCTCGACATCCACGACCGCCGCCCCATCGTGTTATCGCCGGAACTGGCCGAGGAATGGCTCGACCCCTCCACACCCAGGGAACGCGCCGAACAGATGGCATTATTTGAAGGTGAAGCCAGCGAAGTGTTCGAGTGGTTCCGGGTCAGCAAGGCAGTCGGCAATGTGCGCAACCAGGGCCCCGAATTGATCGAACCGCAAGCCTGAAAGGAACCGTTAAATCTGCAGGCCCTCGCAACGTTACACATAGTGTTTCACCCATGTAACAGTCCAATGAAATATGGCCATTTGCCGCGCCAACCGCCTGTCTGACAATTTAATTGTCATACATACATTCAGGGGCAGTGCCGCTAGCATGCGCGCCGCATTTCCACGGACGGAAAACCCAGAAACTCCAGCCTTGCAGAGAACCCAGTTGCGCGACGATTCCTACATCCAGCAAGTCAGCAGTGTCGAGTGTGTCCACCTCTCGACTACGGAACGTTATCAACTCGATTGTTTCATCGGGCAATACATCAAGACCCGAGACCTGGCCTCAGTGCCCAATATCGATACCACGCTGCGCGCAACCTTGCAGCGCTACCCGGGCAAGCCGCCGGTGATGGTCAATGAACTGAATGCCTGGATCGACAGGAAGTTGGGCTATCGGGCAACGCACCCCGATTTCTGCGAGCAGGAAGATGTCTGAGCGTCCCTCTGAATCGCGGCAGCGCCTGCACACAAGCTTGCAGGCGCCGCCGCGAGCGAAAAGTACGCTTCAAGGTTTCAGCGGGCGCTCCTGATCACGGTCCGAGAGTTCTCGACTGTCGTCATGTTTCCAATCTTGCGTCGAACGCTTTTTCTGCTCTTCTATTTCCTCTTGCGTAGGCTCATCCGGGTCCGGCTGCTTGGGTTCATTCGCCATGTTCGCCTCTCTTCCTGAAGGGATCGTTAATCGGTTTAAGCGTAGAACAGATTCACAGCCACCAACGCAGCACGAAGAACACCGCCATGCTCAAGAGCATGCTGAGCAAGGTGCTGCGGGTGTACAGCACAAGCCCCACCGCCACCAATGAACTGAGCAAGTACGGGTTGTCCCATTGCAGGTTCAGTTGTTTGTCCGGCATGAACACGATTGGCCCGCAGATGGCGGTGAGCATGCCCGGCACGGCAAAGCCGAGAAACTGCCTGGCGTTACTGCTCAGGCGCACGGGCAGGCGCGGCTCCAGAAACACGTAGCGGTTGAGGAACACCAGCGCACCCATCCCGAATATCACCGCCCAGACCATCATGCTGTTTGCCTCAGATAAAGTTTGTTGCACATAAATCCCGCCGTCATACCTGCCAGCCCCGCCAGCACCAGCGCCGAGCCCCACTGCCAGTAACTGAACAGCACGGAACAAAACAGCGCCACCGCGACGCACACCACCGTGGGCACGTTACGCACCACCGGGGTGATCAGGGCAATGAAGGTTGCGGCAATCGAGAAGTCCAGGCCCAGGTGCTCCAGCCCCGGGATGCTGCTGCCGAGCACGATGCCGGCCAGGGTGAAAAGATTCCAGGCCACGTAGAACGTCAACCCGACGCCAAGGGCGTACCAGCGATTGAACTGCTGCTTGTCATGCTGGCTGGTCAGGGCGAACAGTTCGTCGGTCAGCAAAAAGCCCAGACCCACGCGCCAGCGTCCCGGCAGCGGTGAGATCACCGAGCGCAGGCTCATGCCGTAGAGCAGATGCTGGGAGGTCAGCAGCAGCGTGGTCAGCAGTATCGAGAAAATCCCGGCACCGCCCTTGAGCATGCCGATGGCCACCAGCTGTGCCGCGCCGGCAAACACGATGCTCGACAGGCCCTGGCCTTGCAGGGGCGTGAGGTTGGCTTCGATGGCCATGGAACCGGCCAGCAGGCCCCAGGGCGCAGTCGCCAGGGACAAGGGAAGGATCGCCACGGCGCCGCGCAGGAATGCGCTGCGGGGCATATGAGCGTTGGACATGACGTTCTGCGACCGGAAAAAAGACCTGCAACTTTGCCAGTACTTACCCGCGAAGGCATGCACAATTTCGAGTTATTTGCCGGCCATCGACCGGGTAACATGGTGCGGTCCATCCGGCACACCCAGGGAAGCCCACATGCTGTACCGAATCGCCGCCGACGGGCTGGTGCTGTTTCATCTGCTGTTCATTCTGTTCGTGCTGTTCGGCGGGCTGCTGGTGCTCAAATGGCGCCACTTGGCGGTGCTGCACCTGCCTGCGGTCGCGTGGGGTATCTCGGTGGAAGTCTTTCACCTGATGTGCCCGCTGACCGACTGGGAGAACCGCATGCGCGATGCCGCCGGCCAGAGCGGCTACGGCGGTGGTTTTGTCGAGCATTACATCTGGCCGGCGATCTATCCCGCCGGCCTCACCCCGGGCATCCAGGTGGGCCTGGGCGCCGTGGTGCTGGCGCTGAACCTGTGGGTCTACCTGCGGCTGGTCAGGCGTTTGCGGCGAGATGGGCGCCACTGAATCTACTTGTCGATCACGCTCATGTTGCGCCCACTGGCCTTGGCCACGTACAGCGCCCTGTCGGCGGCACGCACCAGGTCGTCGGGCTGCTCATGCGCGGCCGGGTCCCAGGCGCAGACCCCGACGCTGACGGTGACCACCCCTTCGACGCCCTCGCTGTGTTCGATCGCCGCCAGCTGCACCGCCCGACGAATTTTTTCCGCCACCAGGAAGGCGCCCACATAGTCGGTGCCCGGCAGCACCACGGTGAACTCTTCGCCACCGTATCGGGCCGCCAGATCACCTGGGCGCTTGATGTGCGAGTTGATGATCGAGCTGATCTTGCGCAAGGATGCGTCGCCCGCCACGTGGCCGTACAGATCGTTGAAACGCTTGAAATGATCGACATCAATCAACAGCAGCGCGAGGTGAGTCTGGGTGCGCCGGGCGCGGCGCATCTCGGTCAGGATGAACAGATCGAACTGGCGTCGGTTGGACAGGCCGGTCAGGGCATCTTCCAGCGCGAGCAGCTCCAGGCCGCGATTGACCTCGAGCAGTTTTTCCTGGGCGTCGAGCCGCACACTCTGAATGCGATTCTGCTGCTGCATCAGCCGGATCAGCCGATAACCGAGGGCACCCAGAAGCCCGAGGAACAGGGCCACGATGCCGGCACTGAGCAGCGATGCCTCGCGCCAGCTGGCTAACACTTCGTCCTGATTCAGCGCGGCGAATACAATCAGCGGGTACCCTTCGACCCGGCGAAAGCCCACCACCCGTTCCACGCCATCGACCACCGACCGGACCCTGGCCGTCCCGGCGTTCCCCAACGGCAGCAACTGGGTAAACAGCGGGCCATTGGCCACACTACTGCCGACTTCCGATTCCTTGAACGGACGGCGCACGACAATCGTGGCGTCATCGGCGATCAGGTTGATCACGCCGTTCTGGCCCATGTCGATGCTGTCATAGAGCGCGAGGAAATGGCTCAGGTGGATGGTCGCCAGCGCCACGCCGGCAAAACTGCCGTCCGGATGATTGACCCGGCGCGACACCGTCATGATCCATTCGCCACTGGAGCGGCTCTTGATCGACGGGCCGATGTGCGGTCCACGATCAGGATGATCGCGGTGGAAGATGAAGTATTCCCGGTCCGAGTTATTGGCGTTGGGCAGGCCGGCGCCGTTGGAGTTGGCGATCCACTGCCCGCTCTGGTCGTAGACAAACAGGCCGTGCAACTGGCTCAGCTCCCGGCGCTGCACCCCAAGCAGGCGTTGCATCCTGGGCAGGCGCGCCGATTCGATGCCTTCGTTTTCCAGACGCTCGACCAGCGTCAGCAGCAGCGTGTCAGCCTGCTTGATTGACGCCTGCGCCTGCCAGGCCAGGGCCTGCGCAAGGTTGGACATCGCCACTTCCTTGTCGCGCAGGTGGTACTGGCGCGAGTTCCAGACTTCCCAGCCGGCGACGGTGGCCATCGACACGCACACGGCGATCAGGAAAAACACCAGTGAGCGGATTTTCAGCCTGGACACCGCCTGGCTGCTGTTCAACAACATGGCCGGTTGGGTGTTATCGAGTCGATCGTTAATGGACAGCTGTCCCATGTCATTCCCTGACCTCTTATGGTGTCGGCGTCTGCTTGAGGGCGTCGATCCAGGCGGGATCCAGTCGTGTCTGCCCGGTTTCGATACCCAGCGCTTCCATTCGCGCCTTGTGCTGGTCAATCTCGCGGTTCAATTGCCCGTGGTCGCTGGAGTTGCCGTCCAGCTCATGCATCTGGGTCAGCCCCAGATGATAGAAGCGTAGCAACTTCATCGCGTGGGGATCATCGCGATCCACCGCCGCCGTCACCTGATGCATGACATTGGTAATGCTCATCAGGCTGCGCTTTAGCTGCCAGCCATACACGGCGGCCGCCATCCACGGCTGGCTCCAGAACAGCCCACGCATCAACGCGACCATCAGCAACACCGCCACGAACACCCCGCCGACGTTAAAGCGCATGTTGTCGCCGCCCGGCTCGCCGAATACGGCCACCGCCACGCTCGACAACAGCATCGCCAGCACCAGGAACACCAAGGCGATAATCACCGTGCTGCGCCGCGTCTGTTGTCGATAGGTCTGGGCGTTCATTGGCTGGATTTCAAACATTACGACAGGGTTCCTTGCATCAGGTCATAGATTGAGGGGCAAAAGACTGCGGGGCATTATCGCCTCATCGACAGATTTAGCTATGCTGGAGCTCCTTTTCATCTTTTCATCGTCAAAGGGCAACGTGGCGATACCGCGCAGTTCGTGCCATCTTCTTTCATGGATACACACTATTCGGATGCCATTTACCGGCCCTTCGTGTGAATGACATCGTTTTAAGGATCATTGAATGACCCAACGACATGTAATCAACGCCTCTGTCAGCCCTAAAGGCAGCCTGGAAACCCTTTCCCAACGTGAAGTCCAGCAACTGAGCGAAGCCGGTTCCGGCAGCACTTACACCCTTTTCCGCCAATGCGCCCTGGCCATCCTCAATACCGGCGCGCACGTTGATAACGCCAAGACCATTCTCGAAGCGTACAAGGATTTCGAAATCCGCATTCACCAGCAGGACCGTGGCGTGCGCCTCGAATTGCTGAACGCCCCCGCCAACGCGTTCGTCGACGGCGAAATGATCGCCAGCACCCGGGAAATGCTGTTCAGCGCCTTGCGCGACATCGTCTATACCGAAAACGAGCTGGACAGCCAACGCATCGACCTGAGCAATTCCCAGGGCATCAGCGACTACGTCTTCCACCTGCTGCGCAACGCCCGCACCCTGCGTCCCGGCATCGAACCGAAGATCGTGGTGTGCTGGGGTGGCCATTCGATCAACACCGAGGAATACAAGTACACCAAGGAAGTCGGCCACGAACTGGGGCTGCGCAGCCTGGACATCTGCACCGGCTGCGGCCCCGGCGTGATGAAAGGCCCAATGAAGGGTGCGACCATCGCCCACGCCAAGCAACGCATCCATGGTGGCCGCTACCTGGGCCTGACCGAACCGGGAATCATCGCCGCCGAGGCGCCGAACCCGATCGTCAACGAATTGGTGATCCTGCCGGACATCGAAAAACGCCTGGAAGCCTTCGTGCGAGTGGGCCACGGCATCATCATTTTCCCGGGCGGCGCCGGCACGGCCGAAGAGTTCCTGTACCTGCTCGGCATCCTGATGCACCCGGACAACGAAGGCCTGCCCTTCCCGGTGATCCTAACCGGGCCCAAGCATGCAGCGCCTTACCTGGAGCAGCTGGACGCGTTCGTCGGCGCAACACTGGGCGATGCGGCGAAACAGCACTACGAGATCATCATCGACGACCCGGCCGAAGTCGCCAGGCAGATGACCCAGGGCCTCAAGGCGGTCAAGCAATTCCGCCGCGAGCGTAACGATGCGTTCCACTTCAACTGGCTGTTGAAGATCGACGAAAGCCTGCAACGCCCGTTCGATCCGACCCACGAAAACATGGCCAACCTGAACCTGAGCCGCGACCTGCCCGCCCACGAACTGGCCGCCAACCTGCGCCGGGCGTTTTCCGGCATCGTCGCCGGCAACGTCAAGGACAAGGGCATCCGCCTGATCGAGGAACACGGGCCGTATCAGATCCGTGGCGATGCCGCAGTCATGCAGCCGCTGGATCAACTGCTCAAGGCCTTCGTCGCCCAGCACCGGATGAAACTGCCGGGTGGCGCGGCGTATGTGCCGTGTTATCGAGTGGTGGCCTAGCACCAGCATCTGTGTACGCCGGACATCTCTGTGGAAGCCGGGCTTGCCCGCGATGGCGTCTGCGGATTCGACATTGATGTGACCGGGAGATTGCTATCGCGAGCAGGCTCGCTCCCACAGGGGATTGACGGTGTGCGCAGAATTTGTGTACGGCGGACATCTCTGTGGGAGCGAGCCTGCTCGCGATGGCGGTGTACCTGATGCAGCGATGCTGGCCGCTGCCACAGGTTAGCGCTCGTTCAGCCGGTCATAATTTATCGGCATCAATCACTGCTTTGGCAAAGGCCTTCGGGTCTTCCTGGGGTAGGTTGTGGCCGATACCGCCCTTGATCAAGCGGAACTCATACTTGCCGGTGAAGCGTTTCGCATAGTCCTCGGGAGCTGGATGCGGCGCGCCGTTGGCGTCGCCTTCCAAGGCGATGGTCGGCACGCTGATGGTGGGCGCCTTGGCCAGCTGCTGTTCCAGGGCCTCGTAACGGCTTTCCCCTTGTACCAACCCCAGGCGCCAGCGGTAGTTGAAGACGGTGATCGCTACATGGTCGGGGTTGTCCAGGGCTGCAGCGCTGCGCTCGAACGTGGCATCGTCGAAGGCCCACTTCGGTGAGGCGAGTTCCCAGATCAACCTGGCGAAGTCATGACGATTTTTCTCATACCCGGCCTGGCCGCGATCGGTCGCGAAATAGAACTGGTACCACCACTGCAACTCGGCCTTGGGCGGTAACGGGTTCTTGCCTGCCGCCTGGTTGCCGATCAGATAACCGCTGACCGCCACCAACGCATCGACCCGCTCCGGCCAGAGCGCCGCAACGATGTCTGCCGAACGTGCGCCCCAATCATAGCCACCCAATACGGCCTGCTTGATCTGCAGCGCGTCCATGAAGTCGATGACATCACTGGCCAGTGCGGCAGGCTGGCCGTTGCGCAGCGTCTTGTCGGAGAGAAAGTGTGTATCGCCATACCCCCGCGCATAAGGCATCAGCACGCGATAACCCTGCGCGGCCAACAAAGGTGCCACCTCGGTGTAACTGTGAATATCATAAGGCCAGCCGTGCAGCAGAATGACCACGGGGCCCTCGGCCGGACCCACCTCGGCGTAAGCTACATTCAGCAGACCGGCCTGTACGTGCTTCAACGGGCCGAACACGGCAGATGGATCGACTTTGGTGCTTACCGTAGCCGCCGCGGTCGCGGTTGCGGTGGTGCTGGCCTGCACGTTGGCCGTAACCAGGAGGCCCAACTGCAGCAACACCGCAGCAAGGATCGAAGGCCCCACCAGGCGCCGGTGCTTAGCGGTTGTAATGGTCGACAAGGCGTTGTTCACGTCGGGTGACTCCTGCAGGTGGCGGATGAGCAGTCTGCTCTCGATGAAGTCTATTTGGCCGGCCCGAGGTATCCACGTTGTGTCGTAAAACCTGTGCTATCGCGACATAACGTGTCCCACGGTGCGACGGATACAGTCCGATACAAAACCCAGAGTTCAATAACAAGAGAATCGAGCGATGGAACACGTCAACCACATCCTGATTGTCGACGACGATCGGGAGATCCGCGAGCTGGTCGGTAATTACCTGAAGAAGAACGGCTTGCGCACCACAGTCGTGGCCGATGGACGGCAGATGCGCAGCTTTCTGGAGGCCAACCAGGTGGACCTGATCGTGCTGGACATCATGCTGCCCGGCGACGACGGCCTGCAGCTGTGTCGCGAACTGCGCTCGGGCAAGCACAAGGCGACGCCGATCCTGATGCTCACGGCGCGCAACGATGAAACCGACCGAATTCTCGGGCTGGAAATGGGCGCCGATGACTACCTGACCAAACCCTTCTCCGCCCGCGAACTGCTTGCCCGCATCAACGCCGTGCTACGGCGCACGCGGATGCTGCCGCCTAACCTGCTGGTCAGCGAAAGCGGCCGCTTGCTGGGCTTCGGTCGCTGGCGCCTGGACACCACCGCCCGTCATCTGCTGGACGAAGATGACACCATGGTCGCCCTGAGTGGTGCCGAATATCGGCTGTTGCGGGTGTTCCTCGACCATCCCCAGCGCGTGCTCAGCCGCGATCAATTGCTGAACCTGACCCAGGGTCGCGACGCCGACCTGTTCGACCGCTCCATCGACCTGCTGGTCAGCCGGTTGCGCCAACGCTTGATGGATGACTCGCGCGAGCCGACCTACATCAAGACCGTGCGCAGTGAAGGGTATGTATTTTCCTACCCGGTGCAGATGCTCGGCGCACAGGACTGAATCAGCACAGGCCGATCAACATCCTTGATAAAGACTATGCCCATGGGTGTTTTTTCATCGACGGGCTGCAGCTCTACAGTGGCCACATCTTCTTCCCACGCTCTTGAGCTGCTCATGAAAATCATCATTGGTCTTGGATTTGCCCTGTCGGTCCTGGGTGCCACTTCGGCCATCGCTGCCCCCCACGCAACCGCACAAGTGGTTAGCGCTGCACAGGTCAGCCAACCGGCTACCTTGAACGTCAATACGGTGGGCGTCGATCACAAGGACGATCAGGCAAGCAAACTGTATGTTGCGGAGAACCGGCCGGAGTTTGGTTCGAAATATCAGCGTTATTGATCCGCCCATTGCCCTTGTAGGAGCGAGCTTGCTCGCGATCACGGATCCTCATTCAGCGTTGCCGTGTGCTGACTGACGATATCGTGAGCAAGCTTTGCTCCCACACTTTATGTCCTGCAGGCGCGTCCGACAGGCCATGCCCTACAGGGGTTGGGTCAATCTGCGGGCAAGCGCTTTGGCCTGCAATGCAACGTCCGTCACCGCCGTACTCTCCCACCACATTCCACGCAACGGCGGCCCCATGGCGAACAGCCGACTGGCGACTTGCCCATCGGCACCGATCACCGCGCCGTCCGCAGTGGCGGCGATTCCCAATGCCAGCGGTCCGGGCTGAACCAGGCCCCGCGCCAGCAACTGCCGGGGCAGAGGTCGGGCAACCCGTCGCCAGTCATATTCGATGCCACTGGAATTGATCAACGCCACGCCATGTACCACGCACTCACAAGGCTCGCCACGCCGACGGATGCGAATTCCCAACTCATCCCCCGACGAAGGTTCAAGCCCCTTGAAGGACGCCGCCTGAATCCGCAGCCGCCCTTCCCCGTGCAACCGCGCGACCAGCTCGGCACTCAAGGGTGGCGAGCGGTGGTGATGGCTCTCCCACCACGGCCGTACGTGCCGCACGAACTGCCGACGCTGCAAGTCCGTCGCCTGGCTCCACAGCCGTGGAATGTGCACACGCACAGTGTCCAGGGGCGCTTGCCAGTCGATCCCCCGGGCAATGGCATCGCGGCAATGGCGGCGCAGTTCGCGTACCAGTTGCCGTGGCGTACGGATGCTCGGGTCTTCGCCGAGGAAATCGGCCCAGGCCGGCGGCTGGCGGCGCACATGGGGCAGCAGGCCGTGGCGGGAAAACACTTCGATCGGTCCGCGGTGCCCAGCCTGCTCCAGCGAGACCACAGCATCGACCATGGTCAGGCCGGAACCGATGATCAAAACCGTCGACTGCGGATCAAGCTGGCGCATCGCAGCCACGTCCCAAGGGTCCAGTGCCGCTGCATTCAGGCCACTGGAGTGGGCCTGTGGCGTGCGTGCGGCGGGAAACATTCCAGTGGCCAGCACCGCATAAGTCCCGCGCAGGCGCTGCCCGTCGCTCAAGGTCAACCGCACGCCATCGGCCAGGTTCTCGAGGTCGACGACCTCAGCGCGCACGTGTTCCACGCTCGAACCGTTCGCGGCGCCAGCCACCTGGGCTTCGGCCAGGCGCTGTTGCACATACTCGCCAAATAGCCCGCGCGGGGGGAACAGCTCACTGACCGGCACAGACTGCTGATCGGACTCGGGCCAGCCGCCCGCCGCTATATGTGCCGTCAGCCACTGCGTCAGGTCATCGGCACTGTCCGGGTCGACGCTCATCCGCGCCGCGTTACCGTTGAGCGTGTGACCGAGTTCCACCGCACTGTAGGCCTCCCCGCGACCCAGCTCGGCCCGGGGCTCAATCACCAGCACCGAGCGCCGGCCTGGCAGGCGCAGCAGCTGCACGGCCAGCATCGCGCCACTCAGGCCGCCGCCGATGATCAGGATGTCCGCCTGGCGGATGGCGTCATTCGCCTGCTCGTGGGGGATTTCACTCATGGCGTTCTCACAGGTCAGTGTTTTCCTGGACGATCATAAGCGCCAAACCCGGGCCAGCGTCATAGAGCAGTACCAAAGTAGCGATAGCAGCCTTGGCGATCGGCGCTGCTGGCCGTTCAGATCACCACGTTACGCACGAAACGCGCGGCGACTTCGCCTTCATTGCGATAGGAGTGCGGCTGGTTACTGGCGAACATGTAGAACTCCCCGGCCGCAATAGTGTGGGGAACGTCACCGAGCATCAGCGTCAGGCAACCTTCGAAGACGTAAAGCTGTTCGCTCCAGCCATCAGCATCGGGTTCGGAGGGATAGTGTTCGCCTGGCTCCAGGCGCCATTCCCAGAGCTCCACCTCCCTGGTGGCGCTGGCTTTGGACAGCAACACCGCCTTGCTGCCGGGAATGGTGCCGGCCCAGGCCAGTTCGTTGATGCGACTGGGATCGCGGGCATCGGGGGCCTGGATCAGGTCGCTGAAGGCCACGTCGAGTGCTTCGGCAACGCGGTCGAGGGTGGTCAGGCTGACATTCTTTTCACCGGCTTCGATTGCCACCAGCATCCGCCGGCTGACCCCGGATTTTTCCGCGAGGGCGGTCTGGCTCATATCGGCGGCGTGGCGCAGTCGCCGGACATTAAGGCTGACGTGTTGCAGGACCGAAGCCCGTTGCGTGGAATCTTTGTGCACTATATTGCTCACTCGGTAGGGTTGGGCAGTATACTGCGCAACATACGGCGCATTGTGCGTCCCCCTCCGGTAGCGCGCAAGGACATGACGTCGGTGAACTCCTCCCCCAATACTTCTCCCCGCTTCTCGCGGTTCAGCAAAGCCGAATGCGTGCTGGTGGTGATCACCATGGTCTGGGGCGGGACTTTCCTGCTGGTGCAGCATGCGATGACCGTCAGCGGCCCGATGTTCTTCGTCGGCCTGCGCTTCGCCGCAGCGGCGCTCATCGTCGCGTTGTTTTCCTGGCGGCACCTGCGCGAGCTGACACTGTTCGAGCTCCGGGCCGGGTCGTTTATCGGTGTGGCGATCATGCTGGGCTACGGCTTGCAGACGGTCGGGTTGCAGAGCATTCCAAGCAGCCAGTCGGCGTTCATCACGGCGCTGTACGTGCCCTTCGTGCCGTTGCTGCAATGGCTGGTGCTGGGGCGGCGTCCGGGGCTGATGCCGAGTATTGGCATCATGCTGGCGTTTACCGGCTTGATGCTGCTGTCGGGGCCGGCGGGGGCCTCATTGAATTTCAGCCCGGGTGAAATCGCCACCCTGATCAGTGCCGTGGCGATTGCTGCAGAAATCATTCTGATCAGTCGCTTTGCCGGTCAGGTCGATGTGCGCCGGGTGACGGTGGTACAACTGGCGGTCACCTCGGTGCTGTCGTTCCTGCTGGTGGTGCCGACCCAGGAGCGCATTCCGGACTTTTCCTGGCTGCTGCTGTGCAGCGCCCTGGGCCTGGGTGCGGCGAGCGCGGCGATCCAGGTGGCGATGAACTGGGCGCAGAAAAGCGTCTCGCCGACCCGCGCTACCCTGATCTATGCCGGCGAGCCGGTCTGGGCCGGAATTGTCGGGCGGATGGCCGGGGAGCGGTTGCCGGCGATTGCGTTGGTCGGCGCGGGGTTGATTGTGGCAGCGGTGATTGTCAGTGAGTTGAAGACCAAGGGTAAGGCGGTGGTGGCGCAGGAGGACCTGGAGAGCGAAACCCAACGCTGACCGGCAATAGGTGCGGCGTTTGATCGAGAGTCTTCGCGAACAAGCCCGCTCCCACTGTGGATCTGTGCCAAACGCATGCCCTGCATTCACCGATGATCTAATGTGAGAGCAGGCTTGCTCGCGATGAGGCCAGACCTGCATGTCACAGAATGCCAAACCCCCAGACAGCATGACTTTTGCGCACGCCATGTAGGATTCTGCCACAGGTTCGCGTTTGGTAATCCGGGGACTGGCACGTATGATGCTTCATAAACCTCCGCAGATTAGAAGCCTATGTCCCTGATAGTTCTACTGCTTCTGCCCTTTGTTGGCAGCTGTGTGGCCGCCGTTCTGCCGCACAACGCGCGTAATGCCGAATCATTGTTGGCTGGCCTGGTCGCCCTCATCGGCACCGTCCAGGTCGCTTTGCTGTACCCGCAAATTGTCGATGGCGGGGTCATTCGCCAGGAATTCTTCTGGCTGCCCAGCCTGGGCCTGAACTTCGTCCTGCGCATGGACGGTTTTGCCTGGCTGTTCTCCATGCTGGTGCTGGGCATCGGCACACTGGTCTCGTTATACGCTCGTTACTACATGTCGCCGGACGACCCGGTGCCGCGCTTCTTCGCGTTTTTCCTGGCGTTCATGGGCGCCATGCTCGGGCTCGTCATCTCCGGCAACCTGATCCAGATCGTATTCTTCTGGGAGCTGACCAGCCTCTTTTCCTTCCTGCTGATCGGCTATTGGCATCACCGCGCCGACGCCCGACGCGGCGCCTACATGGCGCTGATGGTCACGGGTGCCGGCGGTTTATGCCTGCTGGCTGGGGTCATGCTGCTTGGCCATGTGGTCGGCAGCTATGACCTCGACAAGGTCCTGGCCGCCGGCGAGCTGATTCGCGCACATGCCCTCTACCCTGTCCTGCTTCCTCTTATCCTGATCGGCGCCCTGAGCAAAAGCGCGCAATTCCCCTTTCATTTCTGGCTGCCCCACGCCATGGCGGCGCCGACGCCGGTCTCCGCCTATCTGCACTCGGCAACCATGGTCAAAGCCGGGGTGTTCCTGTTGGCGCGGCTCTGGCCGTCGTTGTCCGGCAGTGAAGAATGGTTCTACATCGTCAGCGGCGCCGGTGCCTGCACCCTGTTGCTGGGCGCCTACTGCGCAATGTTCCAGAACGACCTCAAGGGGCTGCTGGCCTATTCGACCATCAGCCATCTGGGCCTGATCACCCTGCTGCTGGGCCTGAACAGCCCCCTTGCAGCAGTCGCGGCGGTATTTCATATTCTCAACCACGCCACCTTCAAGGCTTCGCTGTTCATGGCCGCCGGGATCATCGACCACGAAAGTGGCACCCGGGACATTCGCAAGCTCAGTGGCCTGATCCGGCTGATCCCCTACACTGCCACCCTGGCCATGGTCGCCAGCGCCTCCATGGCCGGCGTACCGCTGCTCAACGGTTTCCTGTCCAAAGAGATGTTCTTCGCCGAAACCGTGTTCATCAATGCCACGGCCTGGGTCGAAATGGCCCTGCCAATTGTCGCGACCATCGCCGGCACCTTCAGCGTCGCCTACTCGCTACGGTTTACCGCTGACGTGTTCTTCGGCCCGACCGCTACCGACCTGCCCCACACGCCCCACGAGCCGCCACGGTGGATGCGTGCACCGGTCGAGTTGCTGGTGTTCGCCTGCCTGATAGTGGGGATTTTCCCGGCACAGGTGGTGGGCCCGCTGCTGGCTGCCGCTGCGCTTCCGGTGGTCGGTGGCCAATTGCCGGAGTACAGCCTGGCCATCTGGCACGGCTGGAATGCGCCGATGATCATGAGCCTGATAGCCATGAGCGGCGGCATCGTCCTTTACCTGCTGCTGCGCAATCAGCTCAAGCGTGGACGCTTCAAGTACCCGCCGCTGATTGGCCGCTTCAACGGCAAGCGCCAGTTCGAACGCAGCCTGGTGGTGATGATGCGCCTGGCTCGGCGCCTGGAGCGGCGGATCAGCACCAAGCGCCTGCAAACCCAGCTGTTCCTGGTGGTACTGGCCGCCGTACTGGTCGGGCTGATCCCGATGCTGCACGGCAGCCTGACCTGGGGCGACCGACCGAAAATCCCGGGTTCGGCCGTATTCGTCACCCTGTGGCTGCTGGCGATCGCCTGTGCCCTGGGCGCCGCCTGGCAGGCCAAGTATCACCGCCTGGCAGCCCTGACCATGGTCAGCGTCTGTGGCCTGATGACCTGCATCACCTTCGTCTGGTTCTCCGCGCCGGACCTGGCCTTGACGCAACTGGTAGTCGAAGTGGTCACCACGGTGCTGATCCTGCTTGGCCTGCGCTGGTTGCCGCGGCGGATCGAAGAGGTGGCGCCATTGCCGAGCACCTTGCGCAAGGCGCGCATCCGGCGCTTGCGCGACTTGCTGTTGTCGACGGCTGTCGGTGGCGGCATGGCGCTGTTGTCCTACGCCATGTTGACCCGCCAGACCCCCAACGACATTTCCTCGTTCTACCTCAGCCGCGCCTTGCCCGAAGGCGGTGGCAGTAACGTGGTCAACGTGATGCTGGTGGATTTCCGCGGCTTTGACACCCTGGGTGAAATCACCGTGCTGGCCGCCGTGGCGCTGACCGTGTTTGCCCTGCTGCGACGCTTCCGCCCACCCAAGGAGAGCCTGCAATTGCCGGCCCAGCAACGCCTGCTGGCGCCCGACGTGGTGACCGACCTGGTCAACCCGCGCCAGGCCAGCGATACCGCCCTGGGCTTCATGATGGTGCCGGCGGTACTGGTGCGCCTGCTGCTGCCGATCGCCTTCGTGGTGTCGATCTACCTGTTCATGCGCGGTCACAACCAGCCCGGTGGCGGGTTCGTTGCCGGGCTGGTGATGTCGGTCGCGTTCATCCTGCAGTACATGGTGGCCGGGACCCAGTGGGTCGAGGCGCAAATGAGCCTGCGGCCGCTGCGCTGGATGGGCACCGGGTTGTTGTTCGCCACGGTCACCGGGCTTGGGGCCATGGCGGTCGGTTATCCGTTCCTGACCACCCACACCTGGCATTTCGACCTGCCGGTGTTCGGCGCCATCCACATCGCCAGCGCCCTGTTTTTCGACATTGGCGTGTATTCAGTGGTCGTGGGTTCGACCTTGCTGATCCTCACCGCCATCGCCCACCAGTCGGTTCGTGGCCACAAGACCGCGGCACTGCCCAAATCCGTCGCCAGCAAAGGAGCCGTCTGATGGAAGAAGTCATCGCAATCGCCATCGGCGTCCTGGCTGCGTCCGGAGTGTGGCTGGTCCTGCGGCCGCGGACATTCCAGGTGGTCATGGGCCTGTGCCTGCTGTCCTACGGCGTCAACCTGTTCATCTTCAGCATGGGTAGCCTGTTTATCGGCAAGGAGCCGATCATCAAGGACGGCGTGCCCCAGGACCTGCTGCACTACACCGATCCATTGCCGCAGGCGCTGGTGCTGACCGCCATCGTCATCAGCTTCGCCATGACTGCACTGTTCCTGGTCGTGCTGCTGGCTTCCCGGGGCCTGACCGGTACCGACCATGTGGACGGCCGGGAGCCTAAGGAATGAACCTGATGCCGCACCTGATCGCCGCACCGATTCTGCTGCCGCTGCTGACTGCCGCCTTGATGCTGATGCTCGGGGAAAAACACCGTCCGCTGAAGGCCAGGATCAACCTGTTCTCCAGCCTGGTCGGGCTGGGCATTGCCGTGCTGTTGCTGCAATGGACCCAGGAAACCGGCATTCCCGGCTCCATCGGCGTGTACCTGCCGGGTAACTGGCAGGCACCGTTTGGCATTGTGCTGGTGGTCGACCGGCTCTCGGCGATGATGCTGGTACTGACCGGGATCATCGGCGTCAGCGCCCTGCTGTTTGCGATGGCCCGCTGGGACGGTGCGGGCTCGAGCTTCCACGCGCTGTTCCAGATCCAGATGATGGGCCTGTATGGCGCCTTCCTGACCGCCGACCTGTTCAACCTGTTTGTGTTTTTCGAAGTGCTGCTGGCCGCCTCCTACGGGCTGATGCTGCACGGCTCGGGACGCTCACGGGTCTCGGCCGGCCTGCATTACATCTCGATCAACCTGTTGGCCTCGTCGCTGTTCCTGATCGGCGCGGCGCTGATCTACGGCGTCACCGGCACCCTGAACATGGCCGACCTGGCGCTGAAGATCCCCCTGGTGCCGGAGGCCGATCGGGGCCTGCTGCATGCCGGCGCGGCGATCCTGGCGGTGGCGTTCCTGGCCAAGGCCGGCATGTGGCCGCTGAATTTCTGGCTGGTACCGGCCTATTCCGCGGCCAGCGCCCCGGTGGCGGCGATGTTTGCGATCATGACCAAGGTCGGCGTCTACACCTTGCTGCGCCTGTGGACCCTGCTGTTTTCCGGACAAGCCGGGGCGTCGGCGTATTTTGGTGGCGACTGGCTGATCTATGGCGGCATGGCGACCATTATCTGCGCAGCGGTGGCGATCATTGCCGCGCAACGCCTCGAACGCCTGGCCAGCCTGAGCATCCTGGTGTCGGCGGGCATCCTGCTGGCTTCCATCGGCTTCGCCCAGCCCAAGCTGATCGGCGCGGCGCTGTTCTACCTGGTCAGCTCGACCCTGGCGTTGAGCGCGCTGTTCCTGCTGGCCGAGCTGATCGAACGTTCGCGCTCGGCCAATGAAATACCCTTGTTCGATGACGGCGACCTGCTGCCCCGGCCCATGGAATCCCTGCAGCCAGCCAAAGGCATCAACCTCGATGACGAACAGAAAGCCGTGGTCGGCCAGGTAATTCCCTGGACCATGGCCTTCCTCGGCCTGAGCTTCATCGCCTGCTCGCTGCTGATCATCGGCATGCCGCCGCTCTCGGGCTTTATCGGCAAGCTGGGTTTGCTGCACGCCCTGCTCAACCCAATGGGCCTGGGCACCGGCAGCGATCAACCGGTGTCGAACGCCGCGTGGGGCCTGTTGGCGCTGCTGATCATCTCGGGCCTGGCATCGCTCATCGCTTTCTCCCGCCTGGGTATCCAGCGCTTCTGGACGCCGGAGGAACGACCGTCGCCGCTATTGCGCCGTTTTGAATGTGTGCCGATCTTCGCGTTGCTGGGCTTGAGTATCGCCCTGACCTTCAAGGCCGAGCCGCTGCTGCGTTACACCCAGGCCGCTGCAGACGCCTTGAACAATCCCCAGCAGTACGTCATGGCAGTGCTCGGCACTCGCGCCGTGCCAAGCCCCGAAGCGCAAGCCGCGATCGTCGAGGTGCGCCCATGAGCCGTCTGTTTTCCGCCCCCTGGTTGTCACTGGCGCTGTGGGTATTGTGGCTGGCGCTGAACCTGTCGATCAGCCCGGGTAATGTTCTGCTGGGGGCCATCCTCGGCATCTGCGCGCCATTGATGATGCGCAAATTGCGCCCACTGCCGATCCGCATTCGCCGCCCTGGGGTGATCCTGCGCCTGTTCCTGCTGGTGGGCCGTGACGTGGTGGTGTCCAACCTCGCCGTCGCCTGGAGCGTGCTCAATGCCGGACGCCGACCGCCACGCTCGCGCTTCATCAAGGTGCCGCTGGAGCTGCGCGACGCCAATGGCCTGGCGGCCCTGTCGATGATCACCACGGTGGTTCCCGGCACGGTCTGGTCGGAACTGGCACTGGACCGCAGCATTCTATTGCTGCACGTGTTCGACCTGGATGACGAAGCGCTGTTCATCGAGCACTTCAAGGCGACCTACGAACGCCCCCTGATGGAGATCTTCGAATGAGCCCGCTGCTGTCGAATGCGATCCTGCTGAGCCTGTTCATCTTCTCGCTGGCCATGGTCCTGACCCTGATTCGCCTGTTCAAGGGCCCTTCGGCACAAGACCGGGTACTGGCGCTGGACTACCTATACATCGTCGCGATGCTGATGATGCTCACCCTGGGCATCCGTTATGCCAGTGACACCTACTTCGAAGCAGCGCTGCTGATCGCGCTGTTCGGCTTCGTCGGCTCGTTTGCCCTGGCGAAATTCCTCCTGCGCGGCGAGGTGATCGAATGAACGCTGAATTGTCTTTGTGGGTTGAAGTGCCGGTGGCGATCCTGCTGGTGCTCAGCAGCCTGTTTGCGCTGATCGGCGCCACCGGGTTGCTGCGCATGAAGGATTATTTCCAGCGCATGCACCCGCCAGCCCTGGCGTCGACCCTGGGCGCCTGGAGCGTGGCACTGGCGTCGATCATCTACTTCTCGGCGCTCAAATCCGCGCCGGTGCTGCACGCCTGGCTGATTCCGATTCTGCTGGCAATCACGGTACCGGTGACCACCCTGCTGCTGGCCCGGGCGGCGCTGTTTCGCAAGCGCATGGCCGGGGATGATGTGCCGGCCGAGGTAAGTAGTCGGAGCATGGAAAGCGGGAACTGAGCCACGGGCACCTTTGGATCCTGTGGGAGCAAGCCTTGCTCCCACAGACTCGGATCTAGATATAGAGCTCTAGTCCACCGCTCAGATCCACGCCACCGCCAGCAACCCTGCCCCCAGCACCACACACAACGGCGAATACGCCCAGGTATCGAGGCGGGCAAATTTGGAATCCTTGACCTGTTTGAAAAACCCTACAAGATTCGAATCGCCAATCGCCCGGGCGAACATCAGCATCGCAATGGCGCTGATCACCCACTGCAGTGACCAGTGATGCACCGTCGGCAGGTACAGGCCGACCCGCAGGCAAACCAGCATCGCGATCAGCAGCAGGCCGACCGCTACCAGTAGCGTGGCAAATCCAGAAGGCTTGAAGGCCGGCCTGGAGCCTTGGTCGTCCTCCCTGGGCACTCGCGGCACGGCGGCCTCGCTGCCCAGCTTGCCACCGGCCGCCCAGTACAGGTGGACCAGGCTGATCAGGAGGAAGACGGCAGCCATCCATTGCGCAATTACCAGGCTCATAGTCAAACTTCCAGCGTGAAACGTGCGCGCAGGATGAACCTACCCGAACGATTATGTAAGGGCAGCCCCAAACTCACTTCAACTCGGCAGCAACTTTGGCGGCGACATCCTTGGGCACCCAGGCCTGCCACACGTCCGGATGCGCCTTCATGAACGCCTCGGCCGCCTGGCGTGGCGCGGTGTGTTTTTCGCTCATCTGGGCCAACGCCTTGTTCAACGGCTCGATCGGGAAATCGACCTTGCTGAAAAACTCGGCAATCTGCGGGTACTGCTTCTGGAACGGGGTGGACACACCGATCGACAGCTTCGACGCCAGCGAGCGGGTCGGCTGCGGATTGGGATTGTCGGCATCGGTGAGGGTCTTCCAGGCTTCGGCATTGAACGGCGGTTCTTCCAGCTGGATCAGCTTGAAGCGGCCGAGCAGCGGCGTCGGCGACCAGTAATAGAACAGGATCGGTTTGCCTCGACGAATCGAAGAACTGATCTCGGCATCCAGCGCCGCCCCGGACCCGCTGCGGAAGTTCACGTAGCTGTCGTCCAGCCCGTAGGCCTTGAGCTTCTGCTTGTTGACCACCTCGGACGTCCAGCCGATCGGGCTGTTGAGAAAGCGGCCCTTGCCAGGCGATTCCGGATCGCTGAACACGTCCTTGTACCTGGGCAGATCGGTGACGCTGCGCAGGTCAGGGGCCACGGCCTTGATACCCTTGGCCGGGTCACCCTTGATCACATACTCGGGCACCCACCAGCCTTCGGTGGCGCCCTTGACCGTGTCGCCCAGGCTCACCACCTTGCCTTCAGCCTCAGCCTTGACCCAGACCGGACTGCGCCCGGCCCATTCTTCGCCGATCACCTGGATATCGTTGTTGGCCAGCGCGGTTTCCAGGGTAATGGTCGTGCCCGGCAAGGTATCGGTGGGCAGTCCGTAACCCTTCTCGACGATGATCCGCAGGATATCGGTGATCAGGCTGCCGCTTTCCCAATTCAGGTCGGCAAAATGGATGGGCGCCTGGGCGGCGGCCACCGGGCCGGATGAAGCGAACAAAGCGCCAGTGGCCAGGGCAGCGGCCAGGAACCGTCGTAATCCTTTCATGCTTTTGCACCTCGTGCTGTTCACAGCAATAGCAGGATGGCCGGGCAGAAGACCGCGAGCCTCAAAATACTCAGTCCACTGACTGTAGTAGAGGTTCCTGCTTTCGAAGGGCGTGAATCTGTTTTCGCAAATGTACTGCAGTGCCGGCCGCTTATTCGCTGGCCTTGAAGGTCACCAGTTCACCCTTGCGCCATTTCGCGGCCTTGGCCGTGACGGCCTTGAGTGTCTTGGTCAAACCTTCCTGCAACTGCTGGTGCGCGGCGAACACCATCACTACGCTATGGCCTTCCTTGAACACGATGCCGTGGCCATCAGCGGTAGTCACGAACGCATAATCGCCAAGGCCGTAAACGGTCAGTTTAATTTCGCGAAACTTGATATCCAGCTTGCCGCCTTCGCGACTGGGCAGCACGGATGCGCTGAAGTGATCGCCAACCTTGAGCTTGAGCCCGGGTTTATCATCAACGACCAACGACTCTTCGGTATCGATTTCGGCAATGTAAATGCCTTCGGCGTTTTGTTCGGTGATGTAAACGAAACGTGACTGAAACTGTTTAACCAGCTTTGCCCGCAGATCACCCAGCACGAACAAAGCATGCATATCGAGATTACTTACTGCCAAGGAAACATCCCCACATCTGAAATGGTGCCGCGCGCGAAACGGGCGCACGGCAGAAAATAGCGGCAATGCCGAAATGAACACATAAACCGGGGTGAATCCCAGGATCAACAGAATAATGGAATACCACCCACGTCGTCCCTGTCTGGCGTTTTTCAAGACTTGGAGTACAGCGCCTTTTTTACGCCAGAGAAAACGGACTATCAACTCCAGGGAAAAATCGCTTTGAAAAAAGCATTTTTCCAACAGATCGCCAAGCAAAAATTGCTTTGGAAAGGCACGTACGCCCGGCACTGCGGGTGATTCTAGAGCAGCGACGCTCTTCCAGACTACCCATAACGACGAACAGACGTCGGCAAACCCGTGAAAAGGACTTCACAGGTGCACTTAAACACACTTCAGCCAACTGCCTGGCTCCCCGTGCAATCATTTGCAGGCCACGCCCTCGAGTGCCGCCACTGACTGCGGCTTCGACAGGCGTTTCGTCATGCCGGCGACTTATCTCAGCCGCCGGCAGGCAACTACTGCCATAATGCCCGACCAATGAAATCCGTCCCAACGGCGGGCAACGCTCAAAACAACAGAATATTCTCATGGGAAGGCTGCGACGTGACGGAATTTGATATCGGCGAATTTTTCATCCGGGGCGAAGTCAGGGAAGTCGAGGGTGAGTTCCAGGCAGTCATCATCATGCGCGCCAAACCGCCGCTGACCACCGTCACCTGCCACCAGGTCGAAAAGGACCGCTGGTTCAAGACCGCCGACGTGGCCGCCATTGCCGCCCAGGATGCCGCCAAGGCACTCAAGCTGGCTGTCGATGAAGGCGCGTTAAAGGCCTGACCTTCAGTTTGCCGTCTATGCTTGCCCTGCTTTAGAACATCGCTATCGAACTCCTGGAGCGCGGCCGCCTCTGATGCAATGAGCCGTACTTCAGCACTTGCACTCGACGCGACACTCAAGGAGATCAACATGGATGCACCTACACATGATTTGAAAGGCCTGTTTGACCAGCTGGGCCTGGATTCCAGCGAGAAGGCGATCGACGACTTCATCGCCAGTCACTCTCCCCTCCCCGACGACAAGAAGCTGATCGACGCCGAATTCTGGACGCCGCAGCAGGCGGGCTTCCTGAAAGAACAATTGCGCGAAGATGCTGACTGGGCGCGGGTGGTCGACGACCTCAACCTGCGCATGCACCAGGTTCACTAAGCAGCGGACTCAGTGCAGGCTGCCTTGTTGTGCTGCGCTCAATTGCGCAAGCCAGGCAGCTTTGCACTCCTGCGCTTCATTGCGACTGGCGAACGCCGTACCGCGACGCTCCCCGTTCAGCAGCACTACCCAGCAGACACTCTGCCCCATCGCCCGCAGGTTCGAGGGCACAGCGCTGCCAATCATCACCGCAACATCCACTTTGCTTTGCATATTGCCTCGCCTAATTCATTAGCCACCTAACTATGTCGGTAGGTTAATGAGTTTCCCGGCAAGGAAACAGCAACGCCGCTGCACAGCTTAGTTGCCGAACCGGTAACAATGGCCGCCAGGTCAGCGCGGACTCTCTGGTATATAGCCCAGGCGCAAACCACCCCAGTGACGCCCTTTGAGCAGAATTGGCACCGAAAGATCGTGCATCAATTCACCGGTGTCGCGGGTATAGGTTTGCAGCAGCACGGGTTGCTGATGGCCGCCACAACGAATGCCCGTGCGATCGGCAAACTTGCGTTTGGTGCGATTGTTCAGCGCGTCAAGCTGTGCGTCGCCAGTCAACGGTTGGCTGAACACCTTGTTATGGGTGGGCACGTAGCCCTGCTGCGTGCAGGCGATGGCGAACACCAGGCCCTCGTGACGGGCCAGCAGCGGTTCCTGGATGGCCGGCAACACCTGATCGGTGTAACGATCGAAGCGGGTCTGAAACTTGCCCGGATGAGTGTTGGGAATCGCCTGGTAATTGCGATCGAACAGGTCATCGAGGCTGACACGTCCCTGGTCGATATCAGCTTCGAATCGCGCCGTGATCTGGCTTGCGCCTTCGCGGGCGAGGTCGTAGATGCGTTGGTGGTAATCATCCAGGCCGACTTCGGCAAGCCGCTCGCTGATGGTTTCGGCCTGCCCTTCCATTTGCACTGCGGCCAGTGCCAGTCGTTGGGTCTGCTGGTCGCTGACGCCCAGGTCGCTGCGCATCTGCTCGATGGCGTGGAACAGGCTGTCCAGTTGCTCGCGGTTGGTCGCCGCGCCCTGGGCGATTTCGCCGACCTGGTGTTCGACCCCGGCTGCCAGCCGCGCGATGTTCTCCAGGTGCTGTCCGGTTTGCTCGACCTGTTCGACGCCCTGGTCCAGGTCGCTGGACAGTTGACGAATCTGCTCCACCACTTGCGCCGTGCGTTGCTGGATATCGGCGACCATCTCGCCGACTTCGCCCGTCGCGGTCGCCGTGCGCGCAGCCAGGCCGCGCACTTCATCGGCAACAACCGCAAAGCCCCGGCCATGTTCACCTGCCCGCGCCGCTTCGATGGCCGCATTCAGGGCCAGCAGGTTGGTCTGGCTGGCAATGGACTGGATCACCAGCGTCACTCGCTGGATGTCGTCGCTGCGCAGGCTCAAGGCTTCGATCATTTCCCGGCTGTTGCTCGCGCGCAGACTGAGCTGATGCATGCGCGCGATCGACTCGACCAGTTGCGAACGTCCGGCCGCGCTGCTGTGATGAGCTTCGCTGGCGGCCCCCAGCGCTTGCTGGCTGAGCAGCGATGTGGCTTGTTCGGTGGCGATCAGTACTTCGGCATTGCTGACGATTTGCGCAGCCGCCCCCAGTTGCGACTGCAGGCGGTCGGCCAGTTGCTTGACCGAATAGGCGACGCCGGCGGCTGAAAGCGCATTGTGGCTGGTGGCGTACGACAGATCGCGGGTCAACCCGGCGATGCCGTCGGATGTGTCGGCAGGCGCCTCAGGGGCTCTGCGCTGGCGCAGGCGCGGCAGCCAGATAATCAGCATCGCCAGCGGCAGGCCGACAGCCAGCGACCAGCCTCCCAGCGTGATGCCCCCGAGCAGGAGCAGCAGCGCGACACTTTGCAGCGTCGGCGTGAGCCATTGGTTGCGGGTTGCCGGTATTGGTGCCGGCACTGGCCCAACCAGAGATCCGTCTCTCGTCATCATCGTCACCCACGTGTCTTCTAATTGTTGTACCCGCATTTAACGCCACTACCTGGCCATTATCCATGGTCCGTTAGTCGCGGTTATTGCAGCAGATCAATAGAAGCGTGTCGGGTTTTCTGCGGACGATAAAAAGCATCGCGGGCAAGCCTGCTCCCACAGGTTCAACGCAAACCTTGCGGGAGCGGGCTTGCCCGCGATTCAAGCGCTACGAAACGAAATCAGGCCTGACGCTGGTGCTTGTCGATCTGTTCGTGACGCTCTTGTGCTTCGATGCAGTACTTGGTGGTCGGGCTGATCAGCAGGCGCTTGAGGCCAATTGCCTCGCCGCTGTCATCGCACCAGCCGAAGCTGTCTTCCTTGATGCGCTCAAGGGCTTGTTCCAACTGAGGCAGCATGCGCTGGTCGCGATCGATCGCGTTTACCAGCCAGGTGCGCTCTTCTTCGACGGAAGCAGCGTCGGCCGGATCGGCTGGGGTGTCCAGGCTCTCGATGGCGATGCGGTTCTGTTCGATGCGCTCATGGGTTTCAACTTTCATGTTTTGCAACAGCTCGGAGAAAAAAGCATGTTGCTCGGCATTCATGTAGTCATCCGCCGGCATGGCCAGCAACTTGTCCTTTGTCATTGATATCTCTATAAAAAAACGTGCATTAAGGCGAATTAGGGAGCGTTCCGCTGGGCCTGGGAAGGCCAACGCAAAGGCGCCATTTATTCCAAGCGCCACCCGGCACTCAATTTACGAGGGGCGGCAGTCTAAGGCCGACTTGAGGCCTCAGCAACTGAAAAGACAGTGAATTCGTCCGACAAGACCCCGAAAATGCTCTACGGCAGTCGTTGCAGTGGTTATCGGAGTGCGTTTATAGCAAGAAATTCAATCGGGTGGCTGTATATACAGGACAAACGGCGGCTCCCCCGTACATCTATTGCACCGCGCCCAACCTGAGCTAAGGTTGAGCATCCCATAAGCCCGACCCCAAGGAGAATATCCATGAAGTTGATCGGCATGCTCGATTCGCCCTACGTGCGGCGCGTGGCCATTAGCGCCAAGTGCCTGGGCATCCCTCTGGAACACCAATCCGTCTCGGTGTTTCGTCACTTCGAGCAGTTCCAGCAGATCAATCCAGTGGTCAAGGCGCCCACCCTGGTGCTGGACAACGGCGATGTGCTGATCGACTCCACGCTGATCATCGACTACCTGGAGGCGTTGGCCGGGTCGGACAACACCCTGATGCCCGGCGAACTCGATCAACGCTTGCGCGCATTGCGCCTGACTGGCCTGGCGTTGGCCGCCTGTGAAAAATCCGTACAGCTGTATTACGAACGCAACCTGCGGCCCGCCGAGATTCAATATGAACCCTGGGTGGAACGGGTGGAGGGACAACTCGCAGCGGCGTATTCGGCGCTTGAGCGCGAGCTGGAGTTTGCGCCTTTGAAGGCCGATGGTTCGATCGACCAGGCCGGGATCAGCGTGGCGGTGGCCTGGAGCTTCTCTCGGCTGGTGGTGCCGGAGCAGGTAGACAGTGAGCGGTTTCCACAGATCAGCGCGTTTACAGCGTATGCGGAGCAGCTGGAAGCCTTCCTGGACACGCCGATCGAATGAATCCCCCTTAAACAAAAACGCCGCTTCTACCAGAGGCAGAAGCGGCAGGAGCACAAGCTCCAGGACTATCAGTGCATAAACAGGGCGATCAGGATAATGATCGGGATCGGTACACCGAGAAAGAACAACAGTAATGAGCGCATGAGGTTTCTCCTGGTTTAACGAATCGAGTTGGTAGTAGTGACGTAGGCGTCGGATTCGACATACACCACGGCATCACGGCGACGACCGCCGAAGGTGGCAGCGAGGCTGGCGAAGAAGGCACCGATCAGCAGCGCAACGAACATCCACAAGGTGGTAGTGGCAGCCACTTTGGCAGCGGTGTCCGCCGCTTCCTTGGCAGCCTGTTTGGCGTCGGCCACGGCTTTCTGGGTACGGGCATACACTTCGTCAACACGACGCTCGGCATCGGCCTGGGTCAGGTTGGTACGCTGGGCAACCAGTTGTGCAAGGTAGGTACGGTCTTCGGCGGCGAGTTGGCCGTCGTTCAGGCTGCGTACGAAGATGCGGGTGACGGTGCCACGGGCGGCGTCATCGCTGACGGCGGCTGGACGATCATCACGGAACAGGCTGTCGATGAAGTAACCATACTGGTCACTGTCGGTGTTACCGGCTGCCGAACCTGCTGCCTGGGTAGCCATGCTGGCTGCACCCCCGACCACACTGGCACCGGCTTGCACGCCACCACTGATGATGCTGCTGACCGAACCGACCACCAGGGTCGCGGCCACCAACGTTGCAACGCACCACGAAAGGAAGCCATGGGCAGTATCACGGAAGTAGACTTCATCGCCGTGCATGTTGGCCCATTTGACCCGCAGGCGGCCCGCAATGTAGCCACCCAGGCCCGATGCGACGATTTGCGTGAAGGCCAGCCAGACGATCGTGGAAATGCCCAGCCCCTTGGCGCTCACGCCTTCATTGGCCCATGGCGAAACCGCCGAGAAGCCAAGGCCAAATCCCAGCAATACGAGGATCAGCGACAACGCCGCCGCTGCAGCGGCACCGGCAAAAATCGCACCCCAGGAAACGCCCGACCGCGCGTTTGATTCTTCTGCGGCAGGATAGAAACCATCCGAGGATCTATTCATTATTGTGTCGCTCCAGGCAGGAAAGATGTTGTTACAAGTAGCTGCCTGAACAATTGCAGTCGGCGTGCCAAGCGCGCTTTTTTGATAAACCTATATTTTTCAATGATTTATAAAAATTGAACTTGCTAAAATCATGCAAATTGCAACAAAACGCCGATATCAGCGGGTTTTATGCACTGCATTCCCGGATGAATTTTTATTTAGAAAGAATGAGCGGTTTTCTTGGCAAAATGGGTCCACCGTTGTGAACCCCAATCAGGCCCGCCAATGACCCGAATCTTGACCATCGAAGACGACGCCGTGACCGCCCGGGAAATCGTTGCCGAACTCAGCAGCCATGGCCTCGACGTAGACTGGGTGGATAACGGCCGAGAAGGCCTGGAGCGGGCAGTCAGTGGCGACTATGACCTGATCACCCTAGACCGCATGCTGCCCGAGCTGGATGGCCTGGCGATCGTCACCACCTTGCGCACCATGGGTGTGGCCACGCCCATCCTGATGATCAGCGCCCTCTCCGACGTCGATGAGCGGGTTCGGGGGCTGCGCGCAGGCGGTGACGATTACCTGACCAAGCCCTTCGCTACCGATGAAATGGCAGCCCGGGTGGAAGTCCTGTTGCGCCGGCAGAACACAGTCACCTCCCAAGTAACTACGTTGCGGGTCGCCGACCTGGAGCTGAACCTGATCAGCCACGAAGCCAGTCGCGACGGCCAACTGCTGACACTGCTGCCCACCGAATACAAACTGCTCGAATTCCTGATGCGCAATACCGGGCAGATTCTGTCGCGCATGATGATTTTCGAGGAGGTGTGGGGTTATCACTTCGACCCTGGCACCAATCTCATCGACGTGCATATCGGTCGCCTGCGCAAAAAGATCGACCCGCCTGGCAATGTCCCACTGATTCGGACCGTGCGAGGCTCAGGTTATGTCATTGCCGAACCCCTCTAACGGTTGGCGCTCCTCCAGCAGCCGGTTGCTGGCGCTTTACAGTTCGCTGTTCGTGATCTGGAGCGGGATTCTGATGGGCGTGATGTACTACGAGGTGTCCACCTACCTCGACAACCTGGCCAAGCACTCGCTGCTGCAACGCCAGCACCTGTTCTCGCATTTCCAGGGTCAGCAACTGCTCGACGCCCTCGCCGTCAGCATGACGTTCGACATTCGCGGCATCGACGCCTATGGCCTGTTTGACGATCAGCACCGCTACCTCAGCGGAGCGCTGGATCACATCCCGAAAGGTCTGCTGCTGGACGGCAAAATCCACATGCTGAGCGACTGCGCCGATTCCGATGACCCGAGCCTGCCAGCCGACAGTTGTGACGCGGTCGCCACCCAGACGAAAGACGGTCGCTGGCTGATCCTGGTGCGCGACAACGGCTCGCTGTTCGCTGTGACGCGGATCATTTTGCACGCGCTGTTCTGGGGAGTGACCCTGACCATACTACCGGGCATCGCTGGCTGGCACCTGTTGCGCCGCCGCCCCCTGCGGCGAATTCGCGCCATCCAGGCCAGCGCCGAGGCGATCGTCGCCGGCGACCTGACCCGCCGCCTGCCGCTGTCCAATCGCCGTGACGAACTGGACATGCTGGCCGCCATCGTCAACGCCATGCTGGAACGCATCGAGCGCCTGATGAATGAGGTCAAGGGCGTCTGCGACAACATCGCCCACGACCTGCGCACCCCACTGACGCGCCTGCGGGCGCAGCTGTACCGGATTCAGCAGCAGGCGGACGACGGCTCGCCCCTGGCCGCGCAGCTTGATTCAGTGTTGGGTGAGGCGGATACCCTGATGGCACGCTTTCGTGGCCTGTTGCGGATCTCCGAACTGGAAGACCGGCAGCGGCGCTCCGGCTTTGTGCAGCTTGACCCATTGCCCATGCTGCAGGAGCTTCATGACTTCTACTTGCCACTGGCGGAAGAAGGCGAACTGACGTTCAAGCTGCAACTGCCCGCTACGTTGCCGCCGCTCAATGGCGATCGGGCTTTGTTGTTCGAGGCCTTGGCTAACCTGCTGAGCAACTCGATCAAGTTCACGCCACCGGGTGGCGAGGTGATTTTGCGCGGGATCGATGCGGGTGGGCATACGCGAATCGAAGTGCTCGACTCTGGACCAGGCATTGCGCTGGCAGAGAGAGAAGCCGTGTTCCAGCGCTTCTACCGCGCCGAGGGCGGGAATCAACAAAGCGGATTTGGCTTGGGCCTGTCGATAGTCGCAGCGATCGTCAGCCTGCATGGGTTCACCCTGGACCTCGGTGAAAGCGAACTGGGCGGCGCTCGGCTGGTGCTCGATTGCCGGCAACCGCCCATTGCCCAGACTTGAGGTTCATGGGGCGAGGGATCGCGATGAGGCCGGCACATTCAAAATGTGCGTCGCCTGACCGACCGCCATCGCGGGCAAGCCCGCTCCCACACTGGCCCCATGTCGATCGGGGTTACCCGGGGTAATTGGCCCGCAAAGCTTGCACGCCACCCTGATAAATCCCGCTGAACAGCTCTACAACCTCCTCCTCGGTCACGCCCACCGGTACAAACCGCCCCGACCACGTCACGCGCGCACCCTCGCCCTGAGCCTCAACGCGGATCGTCGCCAGATAATCAGTGGCCGGAAACGGCGCCTGCAAAATCGAGTAGCTGTAAGTCTTCCCGGCGTTATCAAAAGATTCAAGCCGCTCAACCACTACCGCACCGTCCGAGGTCTGCAGGCTGCGCACGCGCCCGCCTTCGCTCAGTTCGCTTTTTGGAATGAACGGCAGCCAGTCCGGCAGCGAATTGAAGCCACCAATCAATTGCCAAACATCGTCGACCGAAGCCGGAATATCAATGAACGCTGATGCAGTTGCCATGTAGGTTCTCTCTCAAATCAATCAAAAAAATCAGATCGCCATGCTGTCCACAACACCGCCATCGACACGCAAAGCAGCGCCGGTGGTGGCCGAAGACAATGGCGACGCGATGTAAGCCACAAGATTGGCCACCTCCTCGACATCTGCCACGCGCTGGATAATCGAAGTCGGGCGCGCCTTGCGCACAAAGGCGTCAGCTTCCTCCCGGGCGCTGCGGCCGGATTCGGCGGTGGCATCCTTGAGCATCTGCTCCAGGCCGTCGGTGAACGTCGGGCCGGGCAAGATCGCGTTGACCGTCACACCGGTGCCCGCCAGCCGCTTGGCCAGGCCATGGGACACCGCGAGGTTAGCACTCTTGGTCACGCCGTAATTGATCATGTCGGCCGGCGTCGCCACCCCGGATTCCGAGGACAGGAAAATCACCCGGCCCCAACCTTGCTTGACCATGTCCGGCACATAATGCCGGGACAGGCGCACGCCGGAAATCACGTTGACTTCATAAAAGCGCGTCCATTCACTGTCCGGCGCGTCGAAGAAATCCACCTCATTGAAGATCCCCAGGTTATTCACCAGGATGTCCGCCCGCGGCTCGGCAGCGAACAGCTGGGCTGCGCCTTCTGCGGTCCCAAGGTCCGCCGTCAGGCCCCGCACCTGCGCGCCCGGCACGCTCTGGCGAATGCTCTCAAGGGCCTGCTCGACCTTGGCCGTATCCCGGCCGATCACCACCACCGTCGCACCGGATTCGGCCAGCGCCTTGCTGATGCCCAGGCCAATACCGGCCGTACTGCCACTGACAATGGCCAGTTTTTCGCTCAGATCAATTTTCATCTTCAAGCTCCCATCGTTGGCAACGGCGCCCGCTCGGACACCAGTTTCGCTTCACGCATTGCCTGCCAGAACGCCGCAGGAATAACCGCCGACAGCGCCGCCACATCCTCGGCAATCCGCCCCGGCCGACTGGAACCTGGAATGACCGCCGCCACTGCCGGGTTAGCCAGGCTGAACTGCAACGCAGCAGCCTTGATGTCGACACCATGGGCCGCGGCAATGCGCTTGATCTGCTCGACCTTGCTGACGATCTGCGGGCTGGCTTTCTGGTACTCAAAATGTGCACCGCCGGCCAGGATCCCGGAACTGTAAGGGCCACCGACCACGATCTCGACATTCTGCGCCAGCGCCGACGCCATCAAGCGCTGCAGGGCCCGGTCGTGATCAAGCAAGGTATAGCGCCCCGCCAGCAGAAAACCATCCGGCTGCGCTTCGGTCAGGTCCAGAGTCAGCTCACAGGGCTCGACCTTGTTCACCCCCAGCCCCCAGCCTTTGATCACCCCTTCTTCACGCAGGCGTGTCAGCACCTTGAAGGCACCGGTGCGGGCCTGATTGAAGTATTCGAGCCATTGGTCCCCGTAGAAATCCTGGGCAATATCATGCACCCAGACGATGTCCAGGCGATCGGTTTGCAGGCGTTCGAGGCTGTCTTCAATTGAGCGCAGCGTCGCGTCGGCGCTGTAGTCATTGACGATTTTGTTGGGCCGGCCGTGTTCGAACACTCCGCTCTTCTCGCCCAGGTCCCGCGCCGCGGCATCCTCGACCTCATCGAGAATCACCCGCCCGACTTTGCTGCTCAACACATAGTCGTCGCGCTTGTACCCAGCCAGCGCCGCACCCAAGCGGATTTCCGCCAGGCCCGAGCCATAAAATGGCGCGGTGTCGAAATATCGCACGCCGGCATCCCAGGCTCCGTGCACGGTGGCCAGCGCCTCTTCCTCGGGAATGGCACGGAACATGTTGCCCAGCGGCGCGGTGCCAAAACCCAGGACGCCGGGCAGTTTGTCTTTCAAGCTCATGATGCAAACCTCGTCGTATTCAGAGATCGGTCAATCGACCGTTGAGCAGATTCTGGATTGTGATGATCGGACCGTCCAAGACATAATGCGCAGCACTTGAGTCCCTGAGGGTCTGACATGATCGACATCCGCCAACTGCGTTACTTCGTCGCTGTCGCCGAAGAAGAGCACGTCGGCCGCGCCGCCGAGCGCCTGCACATTTCCCAGTCGCCCTTGAGCCGGCAGATAGCCCAGCTCGAAGAACGCCTGGGTCTGACCCTGTTCGAGCGCAGCCAGCAACGCATCCGCCTGACCCGCGACGGCCAGACCTTCCTTGCCGAAACCCGCGCCCTGCTGACCCATGCCAACCGCCTGGAATCCCTTGGCAAACGCCTGGGTCGCGGTGAGGAAGGCGGCCTGTGCATCGGCTACATCGAAAACGCCATGCACGCCGGGGTACTGCCCAATGCCTTGCGCGTGCTGCGGGCAGACCGGCCAGGCGTGCACGTCGCGCTGTACAACCTGAGCTGCGCCGAACAACTCGAAGGCCTGCGTCAGCGTAGTCTGGATATCGCCCTTGTCAGCGAACCGCCGACCGACGACGACCCCGACCTCCTCGGCTTTCAGGTCCTCGACGACCCGATGCTCCTGGCCCTGCCCGAGCACCATCCGCTGGCACGGCAAAGCACACTGGCCCCCGCGGACCTGGCCACCCAGGAGTGGATCGGGGTGCAACACCGGCAGAACTGCGCCAGTCGCGAAGACTTCGTCAGTGCCTGCATCCGCGCCGGCTTCACTCCGGACATCCGCATGGAAGCCACCGAACCCTTCACCGCCCTGGGGCTGGTCGCCTCAGGGCTGGGGATTGCGATGATTCAGAAAGGCTTGAGTCGAAATGCGCCACCAGGGGTGGTGTTACGGGAGGTACCGTGGATAGCGTTTACCACGCCGTTGTGGGTGGCCTGGCACCGGATCAACTTGCGGCCGTTGGTGGAAACGTTCAGGAAGGTGCTGACCGAGTAAAGTTTGATCGAAGGCAGCAGCCAGTTGCGTGCCGACGCTCCGCCCTTCGACATTGGGCTGACGCCGCTGTCGAGGGTGTGAAGCAGCGTCAACGATAACGATCCGGCAAAACGTTGGTGGCGCTCGCGAATAGCCCGACACATGACGGCGCCGCCGCAGGTGCTTTCTGCGTCTTCAGCTGCGGATCATGTTCGCGCAGGAACACCGGCAGGTCCGTTACCGGTGGCATGGCCGGGATCTCGAAGTACATCTGCACCACCCAGCCACGGTGATAGCTGGCATGGTTGATCACGTGCATCAGCATCGCGCCCGCGCTCATGGTAGCGTTTTCGCCGGAAACGAATGCGAACTCGACCGGTTTGAGCAGCGAGGCATCGGTTTGACTGGCGCTCCAGTCGCAGTACCAGTGATCGATATCCTTCTGCGCCTGGCGCAGTTCCGGCAGGTCGGCGTGGAGCAGACCGTGTGAGGTCTTGAAACCGTGTCCGCGGCCCTCCAGGTGGGCTTGCCAGATACAGTCCACCACGTAGATGTGGTTCAAGGTGCCAATCATATTGTTGAACACCGAGACCCGTTGTTTATCGACTTCACCGGGTGGCAGCGCGGCTAGGCTGTCGAACAGGCGCAGGTCCGCCCAGCGCTTGTAATCGGCCAGCATGCAGGCAGTAGCTGTATTGATCATTGCAGTTCTCCCATTGCGATGGGCGCACTGCCAAGTTTAGACCCGCTGAGCCCCGCCAGCCTGGGCGCTGATCACCGGTACAGGTGACGATTTGGGGAAATAGACAGCTGCGGGCAATCTATCCGCGTTGCGGTATCACACGGCATGCCTGCCAGGGCCTGCATACGTGCACAAGAGCCTTGAAATGGCGAGTGAGGATTGTTGTCTGAAATGATTATCTGCCGCTCAAGGAACTACTGAGCCCCGACACGCATCTTAAGGTATGTGGTAATTCACTTACGCTTCAAGCTGTCGGAGGACACCGTCATGCGCCGTCTTGTTCTGATCTCTTCATTGGTACTTTGCTTGCCGTTCGGTTCTGCCATGGCCAAAGTCGATGCCGGCGATGTCGCCACTTCGGCCGGGGTTTCAGCGTCGCTGTATTCCACGTTCAAGGATCACAAATTGATGATTCCAGCCAAGGATGATGCCTCAAGCTTCGTTGCCAGCGGCGGCGCCATTCGCGGGGTGTATTTGGAGTCGGTGATGCATCAGATTCGCCAGGACAATCCTGGCCTGAACGCCAGCGATGAAGACCTGGCCCGGGCCATCCTGATCAATGATGGTGCTGCGTCGGGGCAGTAAGCCAACCCGACACGTCCTGCGGCAGCTCCTACGGACGGAGTTGTTATCGCAGTCTGCGGCAGCTCCTAAGGACGCAATTGTATCGCAGCCTTCGGTAGCTCCTACGGGCGGAGTTGTTTTAGAGCTGTTGCAAGGTCAGTTGCCCGTCTGCACACAACGCAACACCCACCCGTTCATAGCTTTCCAGCGTCGCGTGGGGCGTATCCATCGGGTGCGGATGCGTCGAGGTGATCACCAGCAGATCAGCGCCGGACGTCTCAGCCGCCTGGATGCCCACACTGGCATCTTCAAAAATCAGGCACTCGCCAATCTCTACCCCCAACCGCTCGGCCGCCAGTTTGTAACCGGCAGGATCAGGCTTGCCCGCGCTGACATCCTCGGCGGTGATCATCACGGCGGGCGCCGGGACACCGGCCGCTGCCATCCGCCGCAAAGCCAATGCCTTGGGCGCCGAAGTTACTATCGCCCACTGCCTGGCCGGTAGCGACTGCAAGAACCGCGCGGCCCCCGACACCTCGACAATGCCCTCTACGTCCTCGATCTCGGCCTGGGTAACCCAGGCTGCTTCTGCCTGTGCATCAATCCCCGGCAAACCTTGACGGTTAACCGTGTCGATGGCACGGGCGCCATGAATGGTGGGCAGGAACGACGCGACATCGATGCCGTGGCGCAGGGCCCAGGTAGTCCAGATTCGCTCGGCGGCAGCAATGGAGTTGAGAACGGTGCCATCCATGTCGAAGAGAAAGGCGCGGTAAGCGCGATTGAAAACAGCGTCGTCAGCAGGCAAAAGCAGACTTCCTATCCAGGTAACGGGCGGGGTTTCACCCAATGTACAGGATCAACGTTGCACCGGGGCTTTCTTCAGCGCCCCTTCAACGCAATCGAGCAATTGCCCGAGCGCCCAAGGTTTCTTGATGAAAGAAACATCGTGCCGAACCCCGGAAGTCTCCGGCGTTTCGAACCCTGACATGATCATGATCGGCTTGTCCGGCCAGCGATCGCCGAACTGATTCGCCAGGTCGGCACCGTTGAGTTTGCCGGGCATGGTGATATCGGTCAGCAACAAACTGACCTTGTCGGAGTGCTGCTCCAGATAGACCGCTGCCGCGTCCGCACTGACCTGGGGTTCAACGGTAAAACCTTCGTCCTGAAGAATTTCGCAGAGAAACTCCAGGATCAACGGATCATCCTCCACTACAAGAATCAACCCGTCGGGAAGGTGATCGCTTGCCGTTGTGACTGGACTCATGACGGTGCCACTCCCTGATTGCTCAAAAATTTCGCGGGCTCAAATCCGCTGCTTACAGGTATGAGCAGCGGACTCGGCGGAAATTCATTTTTGATACAGGCAGTCGACGAAATCAGGCGTCCAGCCGTTCACGAAGCGTAGATCACTTGGCCATGTCGTCCTTTTTCATGGCGTCTTTGGACATTGCGTCCTTTTTCATCCCGTCTTTGGACATGCTGTCCTTTTTCATCCCGTCCTTGGACATGCTGTCCTGCTTCATGGCGTCCTTGCTCATGCTGTCTTTGTTCATCGAGTCTTTTTTCATCGCGTCCTTGGACATCGAGTCCTTGCTCATACCGTCCGGACTCATGGTATCGGCGGCAAACACGCTGGCGGCCCCTGCTGCGAGGCACATGGACAGGGCAATGCTGGTCAGTTTTTTCATGATGAATCTCCTGGAGCTGAGGTGCGAATGTGCGCAACACGGGCTGCGCGGATGAACCTGGCGGGTGTCCGTCAGCTGCCACCGAACCAGTTGTAACCCTGGTCTTCCCAGTAGCCGCCGGTGTAGGTGTTACTGACGAAAATCGCCTGGATATGCTTGGGATTTTTGTAGCCCAGCTTGGTGGGCATGCGCAGCTTCATCGGGAAGCCGTACTCACGCGGCAGCACCGCGCCGTCGTAGGTCAGCGCCAGCAGGGTTTGCGGGTGCAGCGCGGTGGCCATGTCGATGCTGGTGTAGTAATCGTCCGCGCATTTGAAGCCCACGTATCTGGCGTGCGTATCGGCGCCGATACGCCTGAGGAAATCGCTGAAAGGCACCCCGCCCCAGCGACCTATCGCGCTCCAGCCTTCGACGCAAATGTGCCGGGTGATCTGTTCGGCCTGGGCCATGGCGCGCAGTTCCTCCAGACGCCAGCTGCGTTTGTCGGCGACCAGGCCGGTGACTTCCAGTCGGAAACTGTCGGCCTCGACGGTCGGCGCTTCGTCGATACCGTAGAAGGCATTGAACGGAAATGGCCGGGTGATCATCGACGCCGGATAGGTGGGCGCCAGTGCATTGGGGTTGAACAGCCAGCCCTGCACCCGATCGTTGAAGCGCGACATCGAAGACAACGCGCTCTCGACGCTGTCGTTGTCGGTCAGGTTGCAACCGGACAACATCGCCACCCCGCCGAGGGTCAGGCCACGCAACAGAAACGAGCGGCGCGAGCGGTCTTCGATTTGCGGGGCGATGATTTTGCGAGCGTCGGCGAGAATGGACGCTTCATCCAGCCCGGGTCCTTGAATGCGCTTTTTCATAAGGGTTCCTTGTGACCGAACAGCATGGCAACCAGGGTTTTGGGGACCAGCGCGACCATCACCAAGTGCACCGCGACAAACCCCAGCAACAGCGCCATGGCAATAAAGTGAACGTGCCGCGCCGCTTCGTAGCCCCCCAGCAGCTCGCGCAACAAAGGGAACTGCACGGACTTCCACAGCACCAGTCCGGAGACCACCAGCAGCGCGATGTCGAGCATTACAAACAGGTAGGCAAGGCGCTGCACCTGGTTGTACTGGCGCAGGTCCGCATGCCCCAACTTGCCCCGCAGCGCGGCCAGCAGGTCGTGCCCGACACCTTTGGGCGACACGGGGAAAAACCGTCGCGACAGGCGCCCACTGATGAGGTTAACCAGTAGATAAATGACGCCATTGACGACCAGAAACCACATCGCCGCGAAATGCCATTGCAGCGCCCCGCCGAGCCAGCCACCCAGGGTGATCGACGGGGGAAAACTGAAATCGTAGAGCGGCGAAGCGTTGTAGATGCGCCAGCCGCTGGTGACCATCACCAGCACCGCCAAGGCATTGAGCCAGTGAGTCAGTCGTAACCAGCGCGGATGCGTGCTGACCGTGGGTTGCTGCGACATGGTGGCTCTCCCGGCGACTGGTGTTCGATGGAACCGAGTATGTGGGCCATCAGATCGCCAAATCCTCACGAAAAGTTAAATTAAACGTGATAACTCCCGACACCCGGAAAGCAGGCGCTAGCCCAAGTTGTGGTTAAATGCCGCCCCCTCAAATGACCGAACCAGGCCGATGAATCCAGAAGCGCTCGCCCTCCTCCACGCCCATCTGCTGACCGCCCTGGCAGATGCCCCCGCCGAAACCCGCCGGCTGTTCCATGGCCGCGGGCGTTGCTGGCCGGGCCTGGAACAGGTGACAGTCGACTGGTTGCAAGGGGTGGTGCTGGTGTCGCTGTTCAAGGAACCGCAGGCGGCGCAATTGGAGGCGCTGAAGGCAGACCTGTTGCGGCTGGCCGCTTCGCCTGCCTGGGTGGCCTGCGGCGCACATACGCTCGCGTTGCAGCACCGCTACCTGCCGCAAAGCACCACCGAATGGCTGGTGGGGGACGCCCTCGATGACATGACCATCACCGAGGGCGGCCTGCGCTATCGGGTGGACCTGGGCCGCAAGCAGAACAACGGCCTGTTCCTCGATATGCGCTACGGGCGCGACTGGGTGCGGGCCAATGCGCAGGGCAAGCGCGTGCTCAATCTGTTTGCCTACACTTGCGGCTTTTCCGTGACAGCAATCGAAGGCGGCGCCGAGCATGTGGTCAACCTGGACATGTCCAGCGCGGCCCTGAGCCGCGGTCGCGACAATCACCGGCTCAACGGGCACGACCTGGGCAAGGTGACGTTCCTGGGGCACGACCTGTTCAAGTCCTGGGGCAAGGTAATCGGCAAGGGGCCCTATGACCTGGTGATCATCGACCCGCCGTCCTTCCAGAAAGGCAGCTTCCTGCTGACCAAGGATTACCAGCGAGTCTTGCGCCGGCTCCCGGAGCTGCTGGGGTCCGAGGGCACGGTGCTGGCCTGCATGAACGACCCGGCATTCGGTGCAGATTTCCTCATCGAAGGCGTCACCCGGGAAGCGCCGAGCCTGCGGTTCGAGCGGCGACTGGAAAACCCGCCGGAGTTTCCAGACGCTGATATCGAGTGTGGGTTGAAGGCGCTCGTGTTCCGGCTATAGGACCATCGACCCCGCGTCGTGCACGTATTCCGCGCCCGGCGAAGATCCCCTGTGGGAGCGAGCCTGCTCGCGTTCGATCGTGGTGTGCCTGGCCTCCGACTCCGCCTAAGACAACGGCCATGCGGTGCCGGGACTGGACGCACACACGCTGCTCAAAGCCCTGGGTCAGGCCGGCTGGCCGGGCGCTGCGACCCGCTCCCGGTAAGTGCTCGGCCCGGGAATCACACTCACCGGGCCACTCCTCCCACCACGCCCTCCCCGTGCAACTGCTGCAACAAGGCCAGGCCGCTCGCCACGAAAGCGGGCACGTCTTCAGCACCGGCCTCCTGTGCAAGGGCTTGCAACTGGGCCTGGCCATTGAGTGCGGGAAACTCGTTTATGCGCTGCAACAGGCGCCAGGCCAATGGGCTCAGTTCGGAAAACTTCACGCTCCAGTCTTCGCCGCGACGCACCAGCAGCAACGTAGGCTGGGCCGGCGGCATTGACGGCTGGAAATCCGGCCCGACCTGCTGGACCGGCCAGGCATACGCCAATGGCCAGGCGAGCGGCGAAACGCGCAGCGGGCGATCCAGTAAGCTTGCGCCAGTGCTGACAGGCAGGGGTTCGGCGTCGGACTGTTGCAATGCCATCTCGACCCATTCGTAATGTGCCAGTTCGACCATGAACCCGGGCCAGTCGCCTTGGGGGACAGTCGCCACAAAGCCCACGAACTCCTCGGCGATTTCGCCGAATTTCGGCGTGCGCGCGCGATGGTCACGCAGAAAACTGCGCACCAGCAGGCGCCAGCGCGCCTCGCCGAGGATCCTGATCAAAACAGGGAAAGTAGCGCTGAGCAATTGCGACAGATTGGCAAAGATCAGGTCGCGGTAAACCTGGGCCCTTGCCGCGTCCATGTGGCCTGGCGGCGCGCAATGGTCGGGGTCGCGCAGGTAGCGGCCAAAGGTAATCTGCTCCTGAAACAGGCCGGGCTTATCCACGATTCACTCCTGCGGCCTGCAGACGGCGGATGGTTTGCAGTTCGGCGACCAACTCGGCAAATACCGGGAAATTGAAGTCCCGCTCCAGCAGCGTCGGTTGCGCACCGAACCGCGCATAGGCCTGCGCCAGCAACGACCAGACCGCAGGCTTCACCGAAGCCCCGTGGGTGTCGATCTTCAAGGTGTCCGACTCGTCGAAATGTCCGGCCACGTGCATGCCCACCACCCGCCCCGGGTCGATGCCGAGCAGGAACGCCTGCGGATCAAAACCATGATTGATCGAGTTGACGTACACATTGTTGACGTCCAGCAGCAGGTCGCAGTCAGCTTCACGCAGCACCGCATTGGTGAACGTGACTTCGTCCATGTCCTGGCGCGGCGCCGCGTAATAGGACACGTTTTCCACCGCCAGGCGCCGCCCCAGGATGTCCTGGGCCTGGCGAATCCGCGCGGCCACGTGGTGCACTGCTTCTTCGGTGAACGGCAAGGGCAGCAGGTCGTAGAGGTGGCCGTCATCACTGCAGTAGCTCAGGTGTTCGCTGTACAGCGGCACATTGTAGAGCTCGAGAAAAACCCGGACTTCGCGCACAAATGCGACGTCAAGCGGAGTCGGCCCACCCAGGGACAACGATAAGCCGTGACACGACAGCGCAAACTTTTCCGCCAGGGCGCGCAACGCCGCACCCTGTGCGCCCCCCACGCCGATCCAGTTTTCCGGGGCGAGCTCGAGAAAGTCGAAATCCCCTGCCGGGGCAGCCTGCAAGTCCTTCATCAGGACTCGACGCAGGCCGAGGCCGACGCGGTTTTTTACTGGGGGCTTGGGACTGTGCATGCGGTTGATTCCGGGGTGGTGGAAACGGATGTCCAGTTAAGCGTCGGTATGTATCGGGCCTGTGTTCGGTGGGGGCCGGGAGTGTGGGCAACTGTATCGCCAGGCGGGCTGGATACACTCCAATACACGCAACACCCGAGTCCCCCTGGGGGAGCGGGCTTGCTCCAGTTAGCACTTTCGTCGTTTGGAAACGCGCCTTAGATCCTGCGAACTAAACTTAACGCACACAGGACACCCCTGGCGTCCTGTTCATTCCGTTCAACCTGATACTGGAGGCGCGCAAATAACACGCCGGTGGGGTCCACGTAGGAGCAGCCGAAGGTTCGGCCCGCGATCGGACGATCTCTTGACCTTGATCTTTAACAATCAAAATCAAAAGATCGTCCGATCGCGGCCCGAACCTCCGGCAGCTCCTACAATGGGAAGATCTCTGGAGTGTTGAACATGCTAGATGGCCGAATCCGCGAACAACTCGATCAGCTCCGACACCTGATGACCGAACAACCCTTCGTGGTACTGACCGGAGCCGGTATCAGCACGCCCTCGGGCATCCCCGATTACCGGGACAACCAGGGCGTGCGCCGTGGTCGGCAGCCGATGATGTACCAGGAGTTCCTCTCGGCTGCCGAATCCCGCCGCCGCTACTGGGCGCGGGCGATGCTGGGCTGGCCGCGAGTGCGCCTGGCCCAGCCAAACGTGGCGCACGAGGCGCTGGCCGGTTTGCAATGCAACCAGCGGATCAGCGCGCTGATCACTCAGAATGTCGACTCCCTGCACGATCAGGCCGGCAGCCATGACGTTATCGAACTGCATGGCAGCTTGCAGCGGGTACTGTGCCTGGATTGCGGGGAGCGCAGCGAGCGCGACTCGATCCAGGAACAGATGGAACAGCACAATCCTTACCTGGCAGGTGTGGATGCAGTGCAGGCGCCGGATGGCGACACCCTGCTCGACCCTGCTTTCGAAGCGCGCTTCCAGGTGCCGCGTTGCCCGCATTGTGCGGGTGAGCGGATGAAACCCGACGTGGTGTTCTTTGGCGAGAACGTCGCACAGGGAACGGCCGCCAGGGCCATGGCGACGGTTGAGAAAGCCGCTGGATTACTGGTGGTGGGGTCGTCGTTGATGGCGTATTCGGCGTTTCGCTTGTGCCGGGCAGTGGTGGATCAGGGCAAACCGTTGATTGCGATCAATCTGGGCAAGACGCGGGCCGATGAGCTTCTAGACCTGAAGATCGAAGCGTCGTGCGAACAGCTGCTGCCGTTGCTGGCGCAAAACCTGTCCACCTGATTTTCCGGGGACCCGGTGGGGCTTGCCCGCGATGGCGTCTGCACATTCGTAATTGGTGTGACAGGGAGATTGCCATCGCGGGCAAGTCGAATCGTCGCACCGCCGCTCCCACAGGTATTGGTGGTGGACGCAGCATTTGTGTTCGGCGCAGACCACTGTGGGAGCCAGCCTGCTGGCGATGGCGTCTGCGGATTCGACATTGATGTGGCAGGGAGATTGCCATCGCGGGCAAGTCGAATCGTCGCACCGCCGCTCCCACAGGTTTTTTGTGGTGGGCGCAGCATTTGTGTACGGCAGATATCTCTGTGGGAGCCGGGCTTGCCCGCGATGGCGTCTGCAGATTCGATATTGATGTGACAGGCAGATTGTCATCGCGGGCAAGTCGAATCGTCGCACCGCCGCTCCCACAGGTTTTTTGTGGTGGGCGCAGCATTTGTGTACGGCAGATATCTCTGTGGGAGCCGGGCTTGCCCGCGATGGCGTCTGCGGATTCGACATTGATGTGACAGGGAGATTGCCATCGCGGGCAAGTCGAATCGTCGCACCGCCGCTCCCACAGGTATTGGTGGTGGACGCAGCATTTGTGTTCGGCGCAGACCACTGTGGGAGCCAGCCTGCTGGCGATGGCGTCTGCGGATTCGACATTGATGTGGCAGGGAGATTGCCATCGCGGGCAAGTCGAATCGTCGCACCGCCGCTCCCACAGG
>NZ_JADEVO010000026.1 GCF_017114825.1 Pseudomonas gregormendelii
GGGGGGGGGGGCGCCATCCGGCGCAGAGCGCAGGATGGGCTACAGCAGGATCAGACTTTTCTGACGAACTCGGATTTGAGTTTCATCGGGCCAATGCCGTCGATCTTGCAATCGATATCGTGGTCGCCATCGCACAGGCGGATGTTCTTGACCTTGGTGCCGACCTTGACCACCAGCGAAGTGCCCTTGACCTTGAGGTCCTTGATCACGGTGATGGTATCGCCGTCCTGCAGGACGTTGCCGACCGAATCTTTCTTTACGGTGTCATCGGCCGCCACTTCGATTTCGCCGCCAGTCGACCACTCGTGGGCACACTCAGGGCAGATCAGCTGCGCGCCGTCTTCGTAGGTGTATTCGGAATTGCATTTCGGGCAGGGTGGCAACGTGCTCACTAGGGCTCCTTGGATTGAGGATCGCTAAAAGTCGCACATTATATAGGGTTTTGTTCGAAGAGGGTGTCATGGCAAAAGATCGCAGCCTTCGGCAGCTCCTACAGGGTTTTGTGTACACCTGTAGGAGCTGCCGAAGGCTGCGATCTTTTGATTTTGCGTTTGCCTTTAATGCGTGCGGGCTACCGCAAACTCGCTCAGCTCAACCAATGCATCGCGGTATTCGCTGGCTGGCAGCGCCTCGAGGCATTTGATCGCGCGGGCTACGTAGTCCCGTGCCAGTTGCGCTGTGTATTCCAGCGAGCCTGACGCCTCCACTGCTTCTCGGATGCTTTCCAGGTCTTCGATACCGCCTTTCTGGATCGCCTTGCGTACCAGGGCCGCCTGTTCCGGCGTACCTTCGCGCATGGTGTAGATCAGCGGCAGGGTCGGCTTGCCTTCAGCGAGGTCGTCGCCGACGTTCTTGCCCAGGGTCTCGGCATCGCCCTTGTAGTCGAGCAGGTCGTCGACCAGCTGGAAGGCAACCCCCAGGTGATCACCGAAAGTGCGCAGGGCTTCGCTCTGCTCCGGTGTCGCACCTGCCAGGGCCGCAGCGCTGTGGGTCGAGGCCTCGAAGAGCATGGCGGTCTTGCCGCGGATGACTTCCATGTAGGTTTCTTCGGTGGTGCTGGCGTCGCGGACCTTCGACAGCTGCAACACTTCGCCTTCGGCGATGATGCGGGTCGCTTGCGAAAGGATTTTCATCACCGGCATGGAGCCCAGTTCGACCATCATTTCGAAGGAGCGCGAATACAGGAAGTCGCCCACCAGTACGCTCGGGGCGTTGCCCCACATGGCGTTGGCGGTCGAGCGGCCACGACGCATGCCGGACATGTCGACCACGTCGTCGTGCAGCAGGGTGGCGGTGTGCAGGAACTCGATGGTCGCGGCCAGCAGACGCATGTCATCGCCTTCGCGGCCGAGGGCCTTGCCACACAGCAACACTAATAAGGGCCGCAGGCGTTTGCCGCCAGCCGAGGTAATGTAATCGCCGATTTTCGATACCAGCGGCACTCGGGAAGTCAGCTGCTTCTTGATGATGCCGTCGACGGCGCTAAAATCGTCCGCCACCGCGCGGTAGAAAGCTTGGGGTTGCATCAGCGACAGTTGCTCCAGAAGGGTTGCGCGGCATGCTAGGACCCACGTCGGCGGGTGTCAAGGCACGATGGACGGCCTCTTGCATCAGCCCGGCAGCTTGCGTACAATCGCGCACCCTGAACTTCCTGGGCAGCACCTGCCTTACGCAATTGCAATAGGGCCTTCCAGCCCAATGCAGCCATGCCAGCCAATACCTCTTCTTATAAAGAGCTGGGTGAGCAGGATTATCGGAGAAATACCATGTCTTATGCAGTAATCGTTACTGGTGGCAAGCAGTACAAAGTTGCTCCAGGTGAATACCTGAAGATCGAAAAACTGGAAATCGCTACCGGCGAATCCGTTACTTTTGATCGCGTTCTGTTGGTTGCCAATGGCGACGACGTGAATATCGGCGCTCCAGTTGTTGCTGGCGCTACCGTTGTGGCTGAAGTGATCTCCCAAGGTCGTCACGATAAAGTCCGTATCATCAAGTTCCGTCGTCGTAAGCACCACATGAAGCGTATGGGCCACCGCCAGTGGTACACCGAGATCAAAATCACCGGTATTCAGGCTTAATTTCAGCCTAATTCCTCACTAGGAGAATTGACTCATGGCACACAAAAAAGCTGGTGGTAGTACCCGTAACGGTCGCGACTCAGAAGCCAAACGCCTTGGCGTGAAGATGTATGGCGGCCAGAAAATCATTCCGGGCAACATCATCGTGCGTCAGCGCGGCACCCAATTCCACGCCGGTTATGGCGTTGGCATGGGTAAGGATCACACCCTCTTCGCGAAAATCGAAGGCGTGATCAAGTTTGAAGTAAAGGGCGCTTTCAACCGCCGTTACGTGAGCGTTGTCGCCGCTTAATTGCGCGATCGCTGGAAAAGCCCTGTCTCGCGACGGGGCTTTTTCGTTTGTGGGGTGAGTCTCTTGCAAAGCTGTTTGTAATGAGCTCCAGCGCTGGATTTGCGGTCGTTGATTGAGGTCGCTGCGCTCATTTTTGCAAGAGTCTTATGTCTGGATTTTTTCGGCTCGTCCGCATGACGAGAGGCGTTTTGTTATGAAGTTTGTTGATGAAGTATCGATTCGAGTAAAGGCCGGTGACGGCGGCAACGGTTGCATGAGCTTCCGTCGCGAAAAATTCATTGAGAATGGTGGTCCTAACGGCGGTGACGGTGGTGATGGCGGCTCGGTCTACATGGTCGCCGACGAAAACCTCAATACCCTGGTGGACTACCGCTACACCCGCCACTTCGATGCTGAGCGTGGCTCCAACGGTGGCAGCACCGACTGCACCGGCAAGAAAGGTGAAGAGTTGGTGCTGCGCGTTCCGGTAGGCACGACGGTTATCGATTCGGCGACCCAGGAAGTCATTGGCGACCTGACCAAGGCTGGCCAGAAACTGCTGGTGGCTCATGGTGGCTGGCACGGTCTGGGTAACACCCGTTTCAAATCCAGTACCAACCGTGCTCCGCGCCAGACCACTCCGGGCAAGCCGGGTGAGGCACGTGACCTGAAGCTGGAGATGAAGGTGTTGGCTGACGTGGGCCTGCTGGGTCTGCCGAATGCTGGCAAAAGTACTTTCATCCGCTCGGTTTCGGCCGCCAAGCCGAAAGTCGCCGACTACCCGTTCACCACGCTGGTACCGAACCTGGGTGTGGTCAGTGTCGATCGCTGGAAAAGTTTTGTGGTTGCGGACATTCCCGGTCTGATCGAAGGTGCTTCCGACGGTGCTGGCCTTGGGATTCGCTTCCTCAAGCACTTGTCGCGTACCCGTCTGCTGCTGCATCTCGTGGACATGGCGCCGCTGGATGACGCCAGTGCTCCGGATGCTGCTGAAGTGATCGTCAGCGAGCTGACCAAATTCAGCCCGTCCCTGGCGGAGCGTGATCGCTGGCTGGTGCTGAACAAGTGCGACCAGATTCTTGAAGAAGAGCATGATGAGCGCGTCAAGGAGATCGTTGATCGCCTGGAGTGGACGGGTCCGGTTTACGTGATTTCCGCCATTTCCAAGCTGGGCACCGAGCGCCTTTGCCATGACATCATGCGTTACATGGAAGATCGTGCAGATCGTCTGGCCAATGATCCAGCCTACAAGGAAGAGCTGGCCGAGCTCGATCAGCGCATCGAAGACGAAGCCCGTGCCCAGCTGCAGGCTCTGGATGACCAGCGTGCCCTGCGTCGCAGCGGCGTGAAGTCGGTCCATGACATCGGTGACGATGATTGGGACGAAGAAGACGTGGATGATGAAGACGGTCCGGAAATCATTTACGTGCGTGACTGATCTGTTGCTATAAACTTGAACGCCGCTCAATCGAGCGGCGTTTTAGTATCTGGAAATCGATTGTTGGTCACGAATAACCACGAATAACGTCACGGGCAGTGCCAGGTCGCGCTGTCCTCAAGCTAAGGTTGAAGATGATGCGGAGCAAGGTGACAGGTGCGCAGCGTTGGGTCGTGAAGATCGGCAGCGCTTTGCTGACGGCGGATGGCAAGGGCCTGGATCGCGCGGCAATGGGTGTCTGGGTCGAGCAGATGGTGGCTTTGCATGAGGCTGGTGTTGAGCTGGTGCTGGTGTCCTCAGGGGCGGTGGCAGCGGGGATGAGTCGCTTGGGCTGGAACGTACGACCCAGTGCCATGCACGAGCTCCAGGCGGCGGCTGCCATCGGTCAGATGGGCCTGGTGCAGGCGTGGGAGTCGAGTTTCGCCGAGCATGGCAGGCACACCGCGCAGATCCTCCTGACCCACGACGACCTGTCCGACCGCAAGCGCTACCTCAACGCCCGCAGTACCTTGCGTGCATTGGTCGAGCTGAAAGTCATCCCGGTGATCAATGAAAACGACACCGTGGTCACTGATGAAATCCGTTTCGGCGACAACGACACCCTGGCGGCGCTGGTGGCCAATCTGGTCGAGGCTGATCTGCTGGTGATCCTGACTGATCGCGACGGTATGTTCGACGCTGATCCGCGCAACAACCCCGATGCCAACCTTATCTACGAGGCGCGGGCCGATGATCCGGCGCTGGATGCGGTTGCTGGCGGCACGGGTGGTGCCCTGGGTCGTGGCGGCATGCAAACCAAGTTGCGTGCCGCACGACTGGCCGCGCGCTCTGGTGCTCACACTATCATTGTTGGTGGGCGTATCGAGCGCGTGCTGGATCGTCTGAAGGCGGGCGAGCGCATTGGCACGTTGTTGTCACCTGAGCGCGGCATGCTGGCGGCGCGCAAGCAGTGGCTGGCCGGGCATCTGCAAACCCGTGGCACCCTGGTGCTGGACGCGGGTGCGGTGACCGCTTTGTCCCAGGGCAACAAGAGTTTGCTGCCGGTGGGTGTCAAGCGGGTGCAGGGCAGTTTCCGGCGAGGCGAAATGGTGGTGTGCGTAGCGCCGGATGGTCGTGAGATCGCCCGCGGCCTGGCCAACTACAGCGCGCTGGAGGCACAAAAAATCATTGGTCAGTCGTCTGAGGCGATTGTCGGTCTGTTGGGTTACATGGCGGAGCCGGAGCTGGTTCACCGCGATAACCTGATTCTGGTCTGAGGGAATATTCGAATGCGTGTGGCAAAAGGATTGTTGGGTCTGCTGTTGGCGATGCCGCTGCTGGCCTCGGCCGAAGAGATTGGCCAGGTGTCGACGGTGTTCAAGATCGTCGGCCCGAACGACCGCATCGTCGTCGAGGCGTTTGATGATCCGAAGGTTGAGGGCGTGACTTGCTACCTGTCGCGCGCCAAGACTGGCGGAGTGAAGGGTGGGCTGGGATTGGCGGAGGATCGCGCTGAGGCGTCTATCGCCTGCCGCCAGGTCGGGCCGATCAGCTTCAAGGGTGAGTTGAAGGATGGCGATGAGGTGTTCAAGGAGCGCACCTCGCTGGTATTCAAGACCATGCAGGTGGTGCGCTTTCTCGACAAGAAGCGCAATACCCTGGTGTACTTGGTCTATAGCGATCGCTTGATCGAAGGCAGTCCGCAGAATGCGGTGACGGCTATCCCGATCCTGCCGTGGGCCCAGTAGGGGCGAGCTTGCTCGCGAAAAACCAGAGCGCGCCGCGTACATTCAGGCGGCGCACGTAATAGTTGACGACCTTCGCGAGCAAGCTCGCTCCTGCAGTTTTTTTTGCGCTCCCATCAAATCGCAGGCAATAAAAAACCGACCCTGAGGTCGGTTTTTCAACAAGCTTATCGCTTAAGCGGCAACAGCAAGGTTCAGAGCCTTGACGTGACCGTTCAGGCGGCTCTTATGACGAGCAGCCTTGTTCTTGTGGATGATGCCTTTATCGGCCATACGGTCGATAACTGGCACGGCCAGAACGTAAGCAGCTTGAGCTTTTTCAGCGTCTTTTGCGTCGATGGCCTTAACTACATTCTTGATGTAGGTACGAACCATGGAACGCAGGCTGGCGTTGTGGCTGCGACGCTTCTCAGCCTGTTTTGCACGTTTTTTGGCGGAAGGTGTGTTGGCCACCGTCGAGCTCCTCGAAAGACTTTTTAGGAAATAGCAAACAAAATAGGCCGCGAATCATGCCGATGAGTTGATGTCTTGTCAAGGGCGGTTGAAACGTTCCGCTAAGTGGTAGGTATAAAGAGGCGGGATATTTATTTCCGGCGCTTGACCTGTAAACTCGCGAGCTTTGGCTCTGTGCTGCTGCGGCGCGGAGTATCGCATAAGTAGGCGCTTTGTTCGCCTGCTGTTTATCGACAGGCACAAACTCTTTCAATGAATCTGCTCAAATCGTTGGCCGCCGTCAGCTCTATCACAATGGTTTCCCGGGTTCTGGGATTCGTTCGTGACACGCTTATCGCACGCACATTCGGCGCCGGAATGGCGACTGATGCCTTCTTTATCGCGTTCAAGCTGCCCAATCTGCTGCGCCGGATCTTCGCCGAGGGCGCGTTTTCCCAGGCTTTCGTGCCGATTCTTGCCGAATACAAAAGCCAGAAGGGGGAGGAGGCCACCCGCACGTTCATTGCCTACGTTTCGGGCCTGCTGACCCTGGTGCTGTCGCTGGTTACGGCCTTGGGTATGCTCGCCGCGCCCTGGGTTATCTGGGCGACGGCCCCCGGTTTCACCGACACCCCGGAAAAATTCGAGCTCACCACCAGCCTTTTGCGGGTGACGTTCCCCTATATTCTGCTCATCTCTTTGTCGTCGCTGGCCGGCGCGATTCTCAATACCTACAACCGTTTCTCGGTGCCGGCTTTCGTACCGACGCTGCTCAATGTCAGCATGATCATCTTTGCGGTGTTCCTCACGCCGTACTTCGATCCGCCGGTCATGGCGCTCGGCTGGGCAGTGCTGGTCGGTGGCCTGGCGCAGTTGCTGTATCAACTGCCGCACCTGAAAAAGATCGGCATGCTCGTGCTGCCGCGCCTGAGCCTGCGCGATACGGGCGTGTGGCGGGTGATGAAGCAGATGTTGCCGGCAATCCTGGGGGTGTCGGTGAGCCAGATCTCGCTGATCATCAACACGATCTTCGCCTCGTTCCTGGTGGCCGGTTCGGTGTCCTGGATGTATTACGCCGACCGCTTGATGGAGTTGCCATCCGGTGTGCTGGGCGTGGCGCTGGGCACGATTTTGCTGCCAACCCTGGCCAAGACATACGCCAGCAAGGACCGCCAGGAGTATTCGCGGATTCTCGATTGGGGCCTGCGCCTGTGCTTCGTGCTGGTGCTGCCGTGCTCCCTGGCGCTGGGTATCCTCGCCGAGCCGTTGACCGTGTCGTTGTTCCAATATGGCCAGTTCACGGCGTTTGATGCGTCCATGACCCAGCGCGCCCTGATCGCCTATTCCGTCGGTCTAATGGGCATTATTGTGATCAAGGTGCTGGCGCCGGGCTTTTATGCGCAACAAAACATCCGTACCCCGGTGAAAATCGCGATTTTTACCCTGATCATCACGCAGTTGTTCAACCTGGTGCTGATCGGGCCGTTGGCGCATGCCGGACTGGCCCTGGCCATCAGCGCCGGCGCCTGCATCAACGCCGGCCTGCTGTTTTACCAGCTGCGCAAGCAGCAGATGTATCAGCCGCAACCTGGTTGGGGGACGTTCGCCCTGAAGCTGGTAGTGGCCGTGCTGGTCATGTCTGCCGTGTTGCTGGCGGGCATGCATTTCATGCCGGTCTGGGATCAGGGACATATGCTGGAACGCTTCCTGCGCCTGGGGGCGTTGGTCGCCGCCGGTGTCATCGCTTATTTCGGCATGTTGTTTGTACTGGGCTTCCGTTTGCGCGACTTCAACCGCAGGGCGCTCAGCTGAGGACGCAAGAACAGGGGCGAGCCGGTGTTTTGGTCGGCTTGATGACTTTGGTTACGGTGTTGCCTGTCGTCGGCCGCCGGGTGTGGTTATAATCGACCACTTTATGAGCAAGAAGCGCGTTATGCAGCTGGTTCGAGGCCTCCACAACCTGCGCCCCCAGCATCGGGGCTGTGTCGCCACTATTGGCAACTTTGACGGTGTTCACCGTGGCCACCAGGCAATCCTGGCGAGGCTGCGTGAGCGTGCGCTCGAGTTGGGCGTGCCCAGCTGCGTGGTGATTTTCGAGCCGCAGCCCAGGGAGTTTTTCGCCCCGGACACGGCCCCGGCCCGTCTGGCCCGGCTGCGGGACAAACTGCAGCTGTTGGCCGACGAAGGCGTCGACCGGGTCCTGTGCCTGGCCTTTAACCAGCGGCTGAGCAAGCTCAGCGCCAGCGAGTTCGTCGAAACCATCCTGGTGGACGGGCTTGGCGTGCAGCACCTGGAGGTCGGCGATGATTTCCGGTTTGGCTGTGATCGCATCGGCGATTTCGAATTCCTGCAGCAAGCCGGGCTGGTTCACGGTTTTACCGTCGAGGCGGCACAAACCGTGGAGCTTGAAGGTATTCGCGTCAGCAGCACCCAGGTTCGCAATGCGCTGGCCGCCGCCGATTTCGCCCTGGCTGAACGGCTGCTCGGCCGGCCGTTCCGTATCGCCGGGCGGGTCTTGCACGGCCAGAAGCTGGCGCGCCAACTGGGTACGCCCACGGCCAACATTCAGCTCAAGCGTCGTCGTGTTCCATTGACCGGGGTGTACCTGGTCAATGTCGATATCGACGGCAAGACCTGGCCCGGCGTCGCCAATATCGGTGTGCGCCCCACGGTCCAGGGGGATGGCAAAGCCCATCTCGAGGTTCATCTTTTAGATTTTGCCGGCGATCTGTATGACCGGCGTTTGACGGTGGTCTTCCACCACAAGCTGCGTGAAGAGCAGCGTTTCGCCTCTCTGGAGGCGCTTAAGACGGCAATCAATGCGGATGTTGCCGCCGCCCGTGCCCTGTCGCACCTAGCGCCAATCGCTAATGAAGAGCCTTAAATGACCGACTATAAAGCCACGCTAAACCTTCCGGACACCGCCTTCCCAATGAAGGCCGGCCTGCCTCAGCGCGAACCGCAAATTCTGCAGCGCTGGGACAGCATTGGCCTGTACGGTAAGTTGCGCGAGATTGGCAAGGATCGTCCGAAGTTCGTGCTTCACGACGGTCCTCCGTACGCCAACGGCACGATTCACATCGGTCATGCGCTGAACAAGATTCTCAAGGACATGATCATCCGCTCGAAGACCCTGTCGGGCTTCGACGCGCCATACGTTCCGGGCTGGGACTGCCATGGCCTGCCGATCGAGCACAAAGTCGAAGTGACCCACGGCAAGAACCTGGGCGCGGACAAGACCCGCGAACTGTGCCGTGCCTACGCCACCGAGCAGATCGAAGGCCAGAAGTCCGAATTCATCCGTCTGGGCGTGCTGGGCGACTTCGCCAACCCGTACAAGACCATGGATTTCAAGAACGAGGCCGGTGAAATCCGCGCCCTCGCTGAAATCGTCAAGGGCGGCTTCGTGTTCAAGGGCTTGAAGCCTGTGAACTGGTGCTTCGACTGCGGTTCGGCCCTGGCCGAAGCGGAAGTCGAGTACGAGAACAAAAAGTCGTCGACCATCGATGTGGCGTTCCCGATTGCCGATGAAGCCAGGCTGGCTGCCGCTTTCGGTCTGCCATCGTTGGGCAAGCCGGCTTCGATCGTGATCTGGACCACCACCCCGTGGACCATCCCGGCCAACCAGGCGCTTAACGTTCACCCGGAATTCAACTACGCCCTGGTCGACGTCGGCGACAAGCTGCTGGTGCTGGCTGAAGAGCTGGTCGAGTCGTGCCTGGCCCGCTACAGCCTGGAAGGTTCGGTCATTGCGACCACCACCGGTAAAGAACTGGAACTGATCAACTTCCGTCACCCGTTCTACGATCGCCTGTCGCCCGTTTACCTGGCCGAGTACGTGGAACTGGGCGCTGGCACCGGCGTGGTTCACTCCGCCCCGGCCTACGGCGTGGACGACTTCGTGACCTGCAAGAAATACGGCATGGTCAACGACGACATCCTCAACCCGGTTCAGAGCAACGGCGTGTACGTTCCGGCGCTGGAATTCTTCGGCGGCCAGTTCATCTGGAAGGCCAATCCGGCAATCGTCGACAAGCTGACCGAAGTCGGTGCGCTGCTGCATACCACCATCATCGAACACAGCTACATGCACTGCTGGCGGCACAAGACCCCGCTGATCTACCGCGCTACCGCGCAGTGGTTCATCGGCATGGACAAAGAGCCAGTGACCGGCGACACCCTGCGCAAGCGGGCGATCAAGGCCATCGAGGAAACAAAGTTCGTTCCGGCCTGGGGCCAGGCGCGCCTTCACTCGATGATCGCCAACCGTCCGGACTGGTGCATCTCCCGCCAGCGCAACTGGGGCGTGCCGATACCGTTCTTCCTGAACAAGGAAAGCGGCGAGCTGCACCCACGGACTGCCGAGCTGATGGAAGAAGTCGCCAAGCGCGTCGAAGTCGAAGGTATCGAAGCCTGGTTCAAGATGGACGCTGCCGAGTTGCTCGGTGATGAAGCGCCGCAGTACGACAAGATCAGCGACACCCTCGACGTCTGGTTCGATTCGGGCACCACGCACTGGCACGTCCTGCGCGGTTCGCACCCGATGGGCCACGAGAGCGGCCCGCGTGCCGACCTGTATCTGGAAGGCTCGGACCAACACCGTGGCTGGTTCCACTCGTCGCTGCTGACCGGTTGCGCCATCGACAATCACGCGCCGTACCGCGAGCTGCTGACCCATGGCTTCACCGTCGACGAGTCCGGTCGCAAGATGTCCAAATCCCTGGGCAACGTGATCGCGCCGCAAAAGGTCAACGACACCCTGGGCGCCGACATCATGCGCCTGTGGGTGGCTTCCACCGATTACTCGGGTGAAATGGCGGTTTCCGAGCAGATCCTGCAACGCAGTGCGGACGCCTACCGGCGCATCCGTAACACCGCGCGCTTCCTGCTTTCCAACCTGACCGGTTTCAACCCGGCCACCGACATCCTCCCGGCCGAAGACATGCTGGCGCTGGACCGTTGGGCCGTGGACCGTACCTTGCTGCTGCAACGCGAGCTGCAAGAGCATTACGGCGAATACCGTTTCTGGAACGTCTACTCCAAGATCCACAACTTCTGCGTGCAGGAGCTGGGCGGTTTCTACCTCGACATCATCAAGGACCGCCAGTACACCACTGGCGCCAACAGCAAGGCCCGTCGTTCGGCGCAAACCGCGCTGTACCACATCTCCGAAGCGCTGGTGCGCTGGATCGCGCCGATCCTCGCGTTCACCGCCGACGAACTGTGGGAATACCTGCCGGGCGAGCGCAACGAATCGGTGATGCTCAACACCTGGTACGAAGGCCTGACCGAGCTGCCGGACAACGTCGAACTGGGTCGCGCCTACTGGGAGCGGATCATGGCGGTGAAGGTGGCGGTCAACAAGGAAATGGAAATCCAGCGTGCGGCCAAGGCCGTCGGTGGCAACCTGCAGGCCGAAGTGACCCTGTTTGCCGAAGACGCGCTGAGCGCAGACCTGGCCCAACTGAGCAACGAACTGCGCTTCGTCCTGATCACCTCGACCGCCAGCGTGGCGCCTTTTGTCCAGGCCCCGGCGGACGCGGTAGTCACCGAAGTCAGTGGCCTGAAACTGAAGATCGTCAAGTCCGCCTTCGCCAAGTGCGCCCGTTGCTGGCACTGCCGCGAAGACGTCGGCGTGAACCCGGAGCATCCGGAAATCTGTGGCCGTTGCGTTGATAACATCAGCGGCGCTGGCGAGGTTCGTCACTATGCCTAACGCCGTTGGCCGTTTCGGACGGCTGGGCTGGCTGTGGTTGAGCTTGCTGGTCCTGGTGATTGACCAGGCCAGCAAGTTCTACTTCGAAGGCTCCCTGAGCATGTACCAGCAAATCGTGGTGATCCCTGATTACTTCAGCTGGACCCTGGCCTACAACACTGGCGCGGCGTTCAGCTTCCTGGCTGATAGCTCCGGCTGGCAGCGCTGGTTGTTTGCCCTGATCGCTATCGTGGTCAGTGCAGTGCTGGTCGTGTGGCTCAAGCGTCTGGGACGCAACGAGACCTGGCTGGCAGTCGCCCTGGCACTGGTGCTGGGTGGCGCGTTGGGCAATTTGTATGACCGCATTGCTTATGGCCATGTGATCGATTTCATCCTGGTGCACTGGCAGAACCGCTGGTACTTCCCTGCATTCAATTTCGCCGACAGTGCCATCACTGTCGGTGCCGTGATGCTGGCGCTGGATATGTTCAAAAGTAAAAAGACCGGAGAAGCCGTTCATGACTGAGCACGTATTGGCTGAGCAACGCATCCGCCAGAACACCGAAGTCACTTTGCACTTCGCCCTGCGCCTGGAGAACGGCGACACCGTCGACAGCACCTTCGACAAAGCCCCGGCGACCTTCAAGGTGGGCGATGGCAATTTGTTGCCGGGTTTTGAAGCGGCGCTGTTCGGCTTCAAGGCCGGTGACAAGCGCACGCTGTCGATTGCACCGGAAAACGCGTTTGGCCAGCCAAACCCGCAGAATGTGCAGGTCATCCCGCGCTCGCAGTTCCAGGACATGGACCTGTCGCCAGGTTTGCTGGTGATCTTCAACGATGCGGCCAATACCGAACTGCCAGGCGTGGTAAAAGAGTTTGATGACGAGCAGGTGACCATCGACTTCAATCACCCGCTGTCGGGCAAGACCTTGACCTTTGACGTCGAGATCATCAGCGTCGTATCGCTGTAACTAACAAATCGGCTTTCTGTAGGAGCGAGCTTGCTCGCGATGGTCGTCAACGATAACGCTTACATCCTGGATGTACGCGGTGCCTGCTCGTTTTTCGCGAGCAAGCTCGCTCCTACAGGGCAAGACACGAGGCACAGCATGCAAATCAAACTCGCCAACCCCCGTGGCTTCTGCGCCGGTGTGGACCGTGCGATTGAAATCGTCAATCGCGCCCTGGAAGTCTTCGGGCCACCGATCTACGTGCGCCATGAAGTTGTCCACAACAAATTCGTGGTCGAAGACCTGCGCGCCCGCGGAGCCATCTTCGTCGAGGAACTCGAACAGGTGCCCGACGACGTCATCGTGATCTTCAGTGCCCACGGCGTATCCCAGGCTGTGCGTACCGAAGCCGCCGGCCGTGGCCTGAAAGTGTTCGATGCCACTTGTCCGCTGGTGACCAAGGTTCACATCGAAGTGGCGCGTTATAGCCGCGACGGTCGTGAGTGCATTCTGATTGGCCACGCCGGGCACCCGGAAGTCGAAGGCACCATGGGCCAGTATGACGGCACGAATGGGGGCGCGATCTACCTGGTCGAAGACGAAGAAGACGTCGCGAACTTGCAGGTGCGTGATCCCGGGAAGCTTGCATTCGTGACCCAGACCACCTTGTCCATGGACGATACCAGCCGGGTCATCGATGCCCTGCGAGCGCGTTTCCCGGCGATCGGTGGTCCGCGCAAGGACGATATCTGCTACGCGACGCAAAACCGCCAGGATGCAGTCAAACAACTGGCCGATGAGTGCGACGTGGTGTTGGTCGTGGGCAGCCCGAACAGCTCCAACTCCAATCGCTTGCGTGAACTGGCTGAACGCATGGCCACTCCGGCCTATCTGATCGACGGCGCCGAGGACCTGCAAAAAAGCTGGTTCGACGGCGTTCAGCGGATCGGCATCACCGCAGGCGCTTCGGCACCGGAAGTGCTGGTGCGCGGTGTGATCCAGCAGTTGGAGGCGTGGGGCGCTACCGGTGCCGACGAATTGGCAGGTCGTGAGGAGAATGTGACGTTCTCCATGCCCAAGGAATTACGCGTCCGCTCCTTGCTCTGAATCTTCTGCGCCGACGCAGAGGGCCTGTTGCAGCTTGTTGCTGCGAAGGCTGACTCGACCGGTTGAGGCCAGTACCACCTGATACTGGCTGACCGGCTCGCGTGACGCGCACACATGCAACGTCCCCGCTTGAAAGCCGCCTTGCAGCGGTTCGCCAAGATGGCTGAACCGTATCGCGCTTTTGACATTCTTGTTGCCGACCACCTTTGTACCTGCGCTACCCTGACGTTCGACCAGCAGTGGATTGCTGCTGTCTTCATAGCCCTGGCTGCTGGCATCGACAATGATTCGCCATCCCTGGCTCCAATCGCCGTTAATACCGTGGATCATGATCGTCTGGCTGCGGGTGATTGCCTCGCTTCGCGCGCTGCGCAAGCCACCGACCAGCGACTTCGCCGCCTCTTCGCGATAAATTGACTCGGTGAGCGTCGCGTACACCGGGGTGACCAACGCCAGAACAATCCCGGCGATCGTCAGTCCCATAAGCAATTCGACCAGGCTGAAGCCTCGCTGATGCATGTCATTGCGTCCCTGGAGTGTGATCATGCGCATTCCCTGCGCGAGTGAAGGCAAAACAACCGAACATCTTGCGGCTGAATGTTCTAGCGTGTAGCAGCAGGTATAGCCGACGGCAACGGAGGGCACTGATGGATCGTGGTACAAAAGGTTTCACGCTGATCGAGTTGCTGGTTGCACTGGCCATTTTTCTGATCCTGATCACCATGGCCGTGCCGGCGTTTACCAGTTCAGTGCAACGTACCAAGGCCGACACCGAGGTTGGGGACCTGCGACGGGCCCTGAGTTACGCGAGGCTGGAGGCGATTGACCGAGGCATTACCACTCAGGTTCTTCCGAAAGGCGGCGCATGGACCGGCGAATTGACGGTTTCCGACATTTCCAGCTCGCCAGCCAATGTATTGCGGGTTGTTCCTGCAATGAGCAGCGGGGCGAGTCTGGCGCTAACCTCTGGAGTGACCGCCATCAGTTTCAATAACCTGGGCGGGCTGGCGGCACCTGCTACTGCAGTGGCGATCACTTATGCGCTGGGGGCACAGAGCCGAACGCTGAATGTGTGTTTGAACGGACGTATTCTATTGGGTGGAAACTGCGGATGAGGCAAGGGAGCAAGCGTGCCCAGGAGGGCATGACGCTGATCGAGGTGCTGGTTGCAGTGTTGATTCTGACCGTGGGGCTATTGGGCGCAGCGGCGATTCAGCTCAATGCCCTGAAATACACCGACAGTTCGCGGATGACCAGCCAGGCGAGCTTCATTGCCTACGACATGATGGACCGCATTCGCGCCAACTCCGGTGCCGATTATACGATCACGCCCCCGACCTCGGGCAACCTGAGCGTGGCCCGGGATCAGGACCTTTTCGACTTCACCGGCAACATCGCCAGCGCCTTGGGTGCCACTGCCACGGGTACCATTGCCTTGAGCCAACGGGTGTACACCATCACGATCACCTGGGATGACTCACGCGCCGCCAATACCAACACTCGCCGCAGTTTTGTATTAACCAGTCGCGCCACCGTCGACCCGGTATCAACGCCATGAATCGCGCTCAAAAAGGTTTTGGCCTGATCGAGCTATTGATCGCCCTCGCTTTGAGCCTGGTGGTTGTCCTGGGCGTGGCGCAGATTTTTATCGCCGCCAAGAACACTTACGTCAGTCAGAACAACGCCTCCAACATGCAGGAAGACGCCCGGTTCGTGCTGGGCAAAATGATTCAGGAAATTCGCATGGTCGGCATGTTCGGTTGCCTCGGGATCATCACTGATTCCAGTTCTGCGAGCGACTTCAGTGCCAGCCAGATCACGCCCATCAGCTGGGACAGCACCAACCTCAAGCTCACGCTGGTGACTGGCGATGTCGGCGTAAATGGTGGAGCGCCCACCTGGACAGTGATTTCCGATTGTCGAAACAGCGCCACGGCCTACAGTCAGGCGAAGGCCCCGGTCGCGGGGCAGTTGGCGTTTCCGATCCGGCGACTTGTCTACAGCCTGAAAAACGGACAGCTGACGATGGGCGTACATGGTGGTACGCCCACCCAATTCGTACTGGTGGACAATGTCAGTGCCTTCGACGTCAGCTTCGGCCTCGCCAGCTCTGCCAGCGAAGTGGCCGCTTCCAGCTACAGCAGTAACCCCTCTGATCCGGCGCGTATTCGCAGCGTGCGCCTGACGTTGACCCTTACCGACCCTGAAAAAAGGGTGCGTGATCAAACCTTCAACGTGGTTGCCGCCTTGCGCAATCGCCTGCAATGAGAGAGGGGCCGATGAGTATTCCTGATGCGGTTCCTCGCTCCCAGCGCGGTATGGCGCTGTTGGTCAGCCTGGTATTTCTGCTACTGCTGACGCTGATTGGTCTTTCCTCGATGCAGAGCGCCACCCTGCAGGAAAAAATGGCCACCAGCGTGTCGTTGCGCAATCAGTCGTTCCAGAATGCAGAAGCGGCATTACGCATGGGCGAAAATGCGGTGCAACTGTCCACCTATACCTTGGCCGTGTGCAGTGGGACCATCCAGTGTGCGCCGCCCGCAGAGTCCACCTTGATGACTGGCGCCGGGTTCAATACGACGTCAGGAGTGACCTGGATCGCCGCCGGCAGTGGCTTCTACGGAGTACAGAACATCGGAACCACGCTGAATGCAGTCAATGTGCCGAGCAACACCTCTGCGACGCTGTACCGGGTAACGGCAGTGGCCATCGTGGGCAACAACGTGCGCAGTGTGGTGGAGAGCATCTATGCCAAGTATTGATAGGCGCTGCGGAGTGTGGAAGTTATTGATAGGCGTCGTGCTGGGTTTTTATCTGGCGGCTCCGACCTACGCTTTCACACCCTCGGAATCGCCGCTGCTGAGTGCGGCAGCCGTCTCTCCTAACCTCGTGCTGCTGATCGATGATTCGGGCAGCATGAACAACATCATTTGGGCTGCTGGTTTCAAACCAACGGACAGTTACCCGCAAATCGCCAACTGCAGCTCCAACTCATCTTGTTTCAGCGGGCAGGGTCTGGACATGAGCGATACCAATATCGCCTTGTCCAGCCTCAATCGCGGAGGCTGCTCCACCAACGGCAACTGGTACGGTTTTTATCGGGGGTTCTTGGGGCAGTCCTCGATATGTCTGAAACTCCCCGACCCAGTGGGCAAAGAAAATACGCGGTATACGGCTAACTACCTGTCTTACCTGGTGAATCAGGCAAATGGTTCGAACAGGGACTACACCACGGGCACTGGTGCGATTCCCAATGATTACCGCATGAGTGTTGCGCAGGATGTTTCCACGACGCTGGTCACCAGTAATCGTTCGTTGCGCATAGGCCTGGCGACATTCAACCCGCCTACCGGCAATAACTCAGGGCCGGGCGGTTTTATCGCCCGCGCTGTCAGTGACCTTTCTCCGGTCAGTGGCAGCGTCACCCAGGTCCAGGCCGACAGCAACTACAACGCCTTGATTTCCTCGATCAACGGTTTGAGTGCAATCGCCAACACCCCCTTGGCAGAAACCTATTACGAAATCACACGGTATATGCGCGGCATGGCGCCTTACTACAACTCGACGCCGACGACCTACACCAGCCCGATCCAGTATCGCTGCCAGAAAAACTACGGAGTGGTTGTCACCGACGGCCTGCCGACGTTTGACCGGACCTTCCCGACCAACGATCCGCTCGGTGGCGCACGTCTACCAAACTGGGACGGCAACAGCGCCAACGATGGTGACAACCTCAACGGTGATGGCGAGGGCGACACGCTGTACCTGGATGACATTGCCAAATTCGCCTTCGACATCGACATGCGCAGTACCGGTACGGACGCCAGCGGCAAAAACTGGAACGTGGATTTTCCCGTCCAGAACATGAACACCTACACCGTTGGTTTCACCGCCGCGAACCAGATGTTATCGAGCGCCGCGACCAACGGTCAGGGCAAGTACTATCAGGCGACCGACAGCACCGGGCTCAATATCGCGCTGGCATCTGCTTTGAGCGACATCACCTCGAAAGCCGGTTCAGGGGGAGGCGGTACCACGAGCGGCCCGATAGTCGGAGTGGGTTCCGCTTTTTACCAGACCACCTACGACCCCAAGGACTGGCGCGGCACCATCAAATCATTTGCATTCACCGCCACAGGCCAGGTGAATTCGGCCTCAGCGCTTTGGAGCACTGACACCACCATCGTACCCGGCGCGACGGCGCCGATTTACCAGTCCTGGCAAAGCGAAAGCAATACGGCCATCACCCTTGCTTACGACAATTTCTCGCCCGTGCAGAAGACCGTTCTGAGTCAGGGGCTACCCAACGGAATCACGGCCACCGATTTGGTGGAGTGGAGCAAAGGCTCCAACAAGACCGGCTTGAGGATGCGCAGTGCCTTGCTTGGCGACATTATCAACTCACCCTTGGTACTGGCGTCGCGAACAGACCAAACTGCGGCTGATGTGGTGAATGACCCCAGCTACAGCATCTATTTGGCGCTCAAAGCAAAAAGCATGAACACCAATCTGGTGGTCAACGCCAACGATGGTTTTGTCAGCGTCATCAACCCTGGCAACGGTACCAGACGCTACGCCTACATGCCCTCCAGTGTGTTGCCATCGTTGCGCACCATCGCCGACACCAACTACATCAACGGCGTCGGCCACAAGTTTCTGGTCGATGGCCAGGTCGCCGTTTTCGACGCCCAGCTGGAGAAAGTCTGGAAAACCCTGGCGGTCGGTGGGACAGGCGCGGGTGGCAAAACGTTCTACGCGCTTCAGCTGTTTGACCCTTCCCCCAGTAACGCGATCCAGGCGCTTTGGGAGATCAGTGCTCCAGTGCCGGCAAATCCTGCGAACGTTTTCAATGATCTGGGTTATGCCTACGCGCGTCCGGAAGTTGCACGCTTGGACGACGGTCGTTGGGCTGCGTTCATTTCTAACGGCTATGGCAGCAGTTCGGGTGTGGCGGCGTTGTACGTGGTGGATCTGCGAAAAGGTTCATTGATCAAGAAAATCGTCGTGGATAGTAAGGAGACCACCAACGGTCTGTCCTCGGTGAAGCTCAAGGTCAACTCGCAGAATGTGGTACAGGCTGCTTATGGCGGGGATCTGAAGGGACGGCTATGGAAGTTCGATTTGAGCTCCACCCGTACGGACGACTGGGGCGTGGCGTTTTCCGGCAAGCCCTTATTCACGGCTCCGGGCGGTGTAACACAGCCGATTACCGCGCAGCCGTTGCTGGCTGACCATTCCCTGGGCGGCAAAGTGGTATTTTTCGGCACCGGCAAATTCAACGAGACCGCCGACAAGACCAACAAGGATCTGCAGGCGTTTTATGCGGTGTGGGACGCGGACGGAGGCTCGGGCCAGATCACTACGGCCAGTTTGCAGGCTCAGTCGGTAACCGGTACGTTCTCGGGAAGTTCGGGGCAGTTCATCACTACCACTCAGAACGCAGTGACCTATCCAGCGGAGAAGGGTTGGTATCTGCCACTGGTTTACAACACTGCGTTGACCGGCGAGCGGGTGATCAATCAGGCCGTCCTGTCGCTGGGGCGAATCTTCTTTACCACTGCCAGTGTGGACACCACGGACCCATGCGCCAGTTTCGGCACCGGCAAGCTGGTCGTGCTGGATGCGTTCAGCGGTAAGATGCTCAACTATGCGGTGCTCGATACCAATAATGATGGTGTAGTCAACAGCAGTGACACGATAACCAGCGGCGTAGTGTTTGCCGGAGGTATTGCGACGCTAAACGGTATCGTCAATGGAGGTACGATGGCCGTAGTGAGCAAATCCGATGGCAACTCCGAATCATTCCCACTAGGTGGCGGCAGCGGCGGAGGCAGCCGGCGCATCATGTGGCGACAAATTCAGTAAGCGAGAGTGCAGGCATGCGTAGATCGAACCGCGGTTTTACCCTGATCGAGATCATGATCGTGATTGCGATCATCGGTATCGTCATCACCATTGGCTATCCGAGCCTGACCGAATATGTAAAAAAGGGCCGCCGGGCTGAAGTGGCAGGTTTGCTCTCCGAGCAGGCGCAGATACTCGAGCGGTTCTATTCCAACTCGAAAACCAGTGTGTACACCGGCGCGACCTTGAGCGCGGGCAACGACTACTACACCATCGTGCCCACCCTGGCCGATCAGACTTTCAAACTGACGGCCACCCGGAAAGTCGGTTCGGCGATGGCCACTGACAAGTGTGGGGATTTCACGATTACCAACACCGGCGCCAGAGGCATGGAAAATGCCGCAGCCGGGCTGACCACCAAGGATTGCTGGGGGCGCTGAGTTTTTTTCGGGTGCGTTTTGTGCCCCTGTCTATCTAATGGTTGGATCAGAACATGACCAGGCAACAGCACGTGGTGATCGTCGGCGGCGGAGTGATTGGCCTGCTGACGGCATTCAATCTCGCCTCTGAAGTACAAAGCGTTGTACTGCTGGATCGATCAAATGTGGGCCAGGAAGCGTCCTGGGCCGGTGGCGGTATCGTTTCGCCGCTGTACCCGTGGCGTTATAGCCCGGCGGTTACCGCGCTGGCGCACTGGTCACAGGATTTTTATCCACAACTTGGCGCGCGCCTGTTCGCGGCCACTGGTGTGGACCCCGAAGTGCACACCACCGGCCTGTACTGGCTGGACCTGGACGATGAAGCCGAAGCGCTGGCCTGGGCGCTACGCGAACACCGGCCGCTGCGGGCGGTTGACCTCTCGGCGGTGCATGATGCCGTGCCTGTGCTCGGGCCGGGGTTTTCCCGGGCGATCTACATGGCTGATGTCGCCAACGTGCGCAATCCGCGGCTGGTGAAGTCCCTCAAGGCTGCGTTGCTGGCATTGCCGAATGTGACTGTTCATGAGCAGTGCGAGGTGCGCGAGTTCATTCGTGAAGGCGAGCAGGTGGTGGGCGTGCGGACTTCGGCGGGCGCGATTGCGGCTGACCAGGTGGTACTGACTGCGGGGGCGTGGAGCGGGGATCTGCTCAAGACCCTCGGGCTTGAGCTGCCGGTGGAGCCGGTGAAAGGCCAGATGATTTTGTACAAATGCGCTGCCGATTTTTTGCCGAGCATGGTGCTGGCCAAGGGGCGATACGCGATTCCTCGCCGCGATGGGCATATTCTGATCGGCAGTACGCTGGAGCACGAGGGCTTCGACAAGACGCCGACCGAGACGGCGCTGCAGAGCCTGAAAGCTTCAGCGGTGGAGTTGATTCCGGCATTGGCGGACGCTGAAGTCGTCGGGCATTGGGCTGGATTGCGTCCGGGTTCACCGGAGGGTATTCCGTACATTGGCCAGGTGCCCGGGTTCGAGGGGCTGTGGCTCAATTGCGGACATTATCGCAACGGCCTGGTACTGGCGCCGGCGTCGTGTCAGTTGTTTGCGGATGTGATGCTGGGGCGCGAGCCGATCATTGATCCGGCGCCCTATGCGCCAACCGGGCGGCTCTGACAGACGATCAAAAGATCGCAGCCTGCGGCAGCTCCTACGGGGAGTGCGATCTTCCTGCTTTAATCCAGCCCCAATTTCTTGAGCCTGTAGCGCATCGAGCGGAATGACAGATTCAGCCGCTGAGCCGCTGCCGTGCGGTTCCAGCGGGTTTCCTCCAGCGCCTGGAGGATGAGTTTGCGTTCCACGTTTTCCAGGTAATCTTCCAGGTTGTCGATCTGCGTCAGGTCCGGTAAGTCTCCATCCGCTGTGCAATTGCCCTCCATGAGCCGAAGGTCGCTGGACTCAATCTGCTGGTTTTCGCATAAGGTATAAGCGCGCTCAAGAACATTCTCCAGTTCCCTGACGTTGCCCGGAAAGCGATAGTTCTTCAAGGCTTCCAGCGCGTGGGGGTGGAGTTTCACCGCTGGCTCGCCGCTGTTGCTGGCCAGCCGCTTGAGCATATGGCTCGCCAGGGATTCGATGTCGTCACGACGTTCGCGCAGCGCTGGCACCCGCAATTCGATCACGTTGAGGCGGTAATACAGGTCCTGGCGAAAGCGTTCAGCGGCAACTTCGGCGTCGAGGTCCTTGTGGGTGGCGCAGAGAATTCGCACATCCACCACGGTTTCCTGTTGTCCGCCGACGCTGCGCACGGCTTTCTCCTGAATCGCCCGCAGCAGCTTGACCTGCATGGCTAACGGCAAGTCAGCCACTTCGTCGAGAAACAGGGTGCCGCCATTGGCGGCCTGGAACAGTCCGGGTTTGTCGTCGATGGCGCCACTGAAGCTGCCTTTGCGATGCCCGAAAAACTCGCTTTCCATCAGCTCGGACGGAATCGCCCCGCAGTTCACCGGAACGAATGGCTGGTTGGCGCGCGGGCCTTGTTCGTGGATCAGTCGAGCGACCAGTTCCTTGCCACTGCCGGATTCACCGCTGATGTACACCGGGGCCTGGCTGCGTGCCAGTTTGTCGATGTGTTTGCGCAGGTTGCGCATGGGCAGGGACTCACCCAGCAACCGGCGTTCGATTGAAATCGCGGTGCCACCCACGGGTGACAGGCGCAGCGCGGTGGTGACCAGCTCACGCAGGCGGGTCAGGTCGACCGGCTTGGTCAGGAAGTCGAAAGCACCGGCCTTGAGCGCGTTGATGGCCGTTTCCAGGCTGCCATACGCCGTGATCATGGCCACTGGCAGCTGTGGATAACGTTGCTGGATGTATTGCACCAGCTCCAGCCCCGTGCCGTCCGGCAGGCGCATGTCGGTCAGGCACAGGTCAAAGGTTTCCCGCGCCAGCAAGGCCTGGGCCTCGCCAAGGTCGCGGGCACTGAAGGTGTCGAGCTTCATCCTGCCCAGGGTGATTTCCAGGAGTTCGCGGATATCCGGTTCATCGTCGACGATCAGAATTTTTTGCAGTGGGCTCATGTTCAACTTTGTTTCCGTCCGTGAGCAAAGGTGATGCGAAAGCAGCCGCCGCCTTGGCGTGGTTTGAAGTCTAGGCGGGCCTGGTTGCTTTCGCACAGCTCACGGGACAGATAAAGCCCAAGGCCTGTGCCTTGGGGGCTCGTTGTGAAGAAAGGTTCGAACAGATGAGCCTGGGCTGGTGCCGGGACCCCGGGGCCGTTGTCGCGGACCTCCAGGGTCGGCAGCTGACTGTGCGGGTCCAGGAACAACTCCAGCCAGACCTGCGCCTGGGCATTTATCTGGGCGCTGTGGCGCCAGGCATTGCGCAACAAATTGTCGAGAATCTGGGTCAGCTGATTGGGATCCATCAAGGTCCTGAAGTCTCCCGGTGCAATGCTCAGATGAAGCTGCCGGGTTTCTGTCGCGGCCTCGCGGGCTTCAGCGACAAACTGCTCAAGCCAAGGCTTCAGATCGAGCCGCTGGGGTACTGTTTGTTGGCGCCGGGACAATTGCAGGACGTTTTCGATGACCCGGTTCATCCGCTGGGAGTGATCTTGAATGATCTGCGTCAGACGCCGATCGGCACTGTTCAGTTCCTCGGATTCCTGTAATAGCTGGGCGGCGTGACTGATGGCGCCCAGTGGATTGCGAATTTCATGGGAGATGCTCGCGGTAAGACGCCCCAGCGCAACAAGTTTGAGTTGCTGGGCCTGTTGGGCGATCTGCGCCAGGTCTTCAAGGAATATAAGGGTTTGCTGCCTTGGACTTCGTTCAAGGGCAATGAAACTGGGCTGCAGCTCCAGGCCATTGCTGTCGATTCTCAGGCTCTGGGGACGCAATGTCGGGTTGTTTAGCCATAGTTGCAGGCGTTCGACCAGTTCTGGAAAGTCCTGGTCGAGCGAGCGCCCTTCAAGCGCGCCATGGTCCAGAAGTTTCAGCGCGCTGTGGTTGGCCAGTCGAATGCGCCGTAAATCGTCGACCACCAGAATACCGGTACGCATGCGCTGCAGAATCAGCGAGTTGAGAGCCTCAAGCCCCACCACTTCGCTGGCACGCTGTTCGGCCAGGGTCTCGCTGACCTCCAGGCGACGGATCAGGCCTTGCACCAGCAATGCTGCCGCAAAGCAAAGCGCCCCCAGCGTGCCGACCTGCAAGTAATCATTGGGGCTGGTGGTTTGGCTGAAACTCAGCAGAAAGCCCGACCCTACGATGCCGAGCGCGCCGATGGCGGCGATCAGCAGGCCGATGCGTCGTCGCAACAGGGTATTGCTGATGGCCACAGAGACAATCAGCAGGTTGCCGATCGCACTGTGCACGCCACCGGCGGCGTAGAACAGCGCGCACAACAGCAGCACGTCGACCAGTGCCAGGGTGAGAAGCTGGCCAGGGCGCCGGGTGTTCTCCAGGAACACTACCAGCAGAATGTTCAATACCAGGTACAGCCAGCTGCCACTGCGCAGCAGCTCGCCATTGGCGAGCGAAAGCAGCTGGCTGTCCATGTTGCTGGAAATCAGCAGCACCAGGGTGATGCCGACGCTCAGGCGGTAGAGATGATAGAGACGCAGCAGTCGCTGGGCTTGTTTGTGGCCGGGACGGGTGGTCTCAGCGGTCACTGGAGCCCGGGCCTTGCTCGAGGTGAGCCTGGCTGCAATACCATTGCTGTTGAAGGCTCAGGGCTCGCTCCCGGGGCAGGTGCACGCCGCAATGAGCGCAACGCACCATGGGGGCCGCTTCCCGCTCGGCAGGCGAGCGAGGCGCTGCCGCCTGGCCCTTGAACTTGCGCCACAACCAGATGGCGGCGGCAATCAGGGCGATCCAGAACAATAAACGAAGCATGTTGAGCTGCTTTATGGCGAGTGATGAAGCAGTTTAGCCAAGGAGCTGATCAGCGCACAGCGATATAACGCTGCGAGACGCTTCTCTATTGCAGGAGCGAGCAAGCTCGCTCCTGCAGAGCCTGCAGATGTCAGTCGAACACGCCGAGGGTCATGTAGCTGAACCAGGAACGGTCGTCATTGTTGCCTTCCGACTCCTGTTCTTCTTCCTCGATCACGTCGCCGTTTTCATCTCTGGGCTTGAGATCGCTCGGGATTGCATCCTTGGCATCCTGGAATTGCTTCTGCACGTCCTGGTTGGCGCGGGTTTCACCCGGTGGCAGAGGCGGACGGGATTCGATCAGGCCCAGAGTCGCCTTGCTCAGCCACGAGCGGTTGTCCGCTTCGTCCACCGAAGGCTTGAACTGACCGTCTTCCAGGCTTGGGTGGTTCGGGTAGTTGAGCTTCAGCGTTTCCAGACTGGTGTTGGCCAGCTCGTCCAGATGCAGGCGCTGGTAGGATTCGACCATTACCGCCAGGCCGTCGCCGACCGAAGGGGTTTCCTGGAAGTTTTCCACTACATAGCGGCCACGGTTGGCAGCGGCTACGTAAGCCTGACGGGTCAGGTAGTAGTCGGCCACGTGGATTTCGTAAGCGGCCAGCAGGTTGCGCAAGTAGATCATGCGCTGCTTGGCGTCAGGCGAATAACGGCTGTTCGGGAAGCGGCTGGTCAGCTGGGCGAACTCGTTGTAGGAGTCGCGGGCAGCGCCCGGGTCACGCTTGGTCATGTCCAGCGGCAGGAAACGCGACAGCAGGCCGACGTCCTGGTCGAAAGACGTCAGACCCTTCAGGTAATAGGCGTAATCGACATTCGGATGCTGCGGATGCAGGCGAATGAAGCGCTCGGCGGCGGATTTCGCAGCCTCAGGCTCGGTGTTCTTGTAGTTGGCGTAGATGAGCTCGAGTTGAGCCTGATCGGCGTAGCGACCGAACGGATAACGCGACTCCAGCGCCTTCAGCTTGGCTGTGGCGGCGGTGTAGCTATTGTTGTCCAGATCGTGCTGAGCCTGCTGGTACAGCTCGGCCTCGCTCAGGTTTTCGTCAACGACTTCCTTCGATGAGCAAGCAGCGGTCAATGCGAGGATGGCGATCAGCAGCAGGTGTTTCACTTGCATGGCGGCTTGCGTCCCTATGACGGCCGCTGTCTTGGGCGGGGCCGTCCTGTTATGATGAGCGCCCCGTTGCATAGCCTCGGGGCAAAAGACGCCGTATTTAACCACAAGCGCGCAGCCGAAACCAAAAGCTGTGCCGACGCCTAGTCTGAGCATGTCCGATAAAATTGAACTTCGCGCAGAGGTGCCGTCCGAATTGGGCGGCCAACGCCTCGATCAAGTCGCCGCACAATTATTCGCTGAGCACTCGCGCTCGCGCCTTTCCGCCTGGATCAAAGACGGCCGCCTGACTGTGGATGGGGCGGTTATCCGCCCGCGAGACATCGTTCACGGTGGCGCCATTCTTGAACTGACTGCCGAGCAGGAAGCTCAGGGCGAATGGATCGCTCAGGACATCGAGCTGGACATCGTCTATGAAGATGACGACATCCTGGTGATCAACAAGCCTGCGGGCCTGGTGGTGCATCCGGCTGCCGGTCACGCTGACGGCACTTTGCTCAACGCCTTGCTGCACCACGTGCCGGACATCATCAATGTGCCCCGCGCCGGTATCGTGCATCGCCTGGACAAGGACACCACCGGTCTGATGGTGGTGGCCAAGACCATTCAGGCGCAGACTCAGCTGGTCACCCAGCTGCAAAGCCGCAGCGTCAGCCGGATCTACGAGTGCATCGTGATTGGTGTGGTCACCGCCGGCGGCAAGATCAACGCGCCGATCGGTCGTCACGGCCAGCAACGCCAACGCATGGCCGTGATGGAAGGGGGCAAGCAAGCCGTCAGCCATTACCGCGTGCTTGAGCGTTTCCGCTCCCACACGCATGTGCGGGTCAAGCTGGAAACCGGGCGTACTCACCAGATTCGTGTGCACATGGCCCACATCAACTACCCGTTGGTTGGAGACCCCGCCTACGGCGGACGCTTCCGTATCCCGCCGGCAGCCAGTGTGACCATGGTCGAGTCGCTGAAGGCGTTTCCGCGCCAGGCTCTGCACGCGCGGTTCCTGGAGCTGGATCATCCGACGACCGGTAAGCGCATGAGCTGGGAATCGCCACTGCCGGACGATTTCGTCTGGTTGCTGACCCTGCTCAAGCAAGACCGCGAGGCGTTCATCGGATGAGTGACTGGCTGATTCCCGACTGGCCTGCGCCTGCCGGGGTGAAAGCCTGTGTTACCACCCGAGCGGGCGGCGTCAGTCTGGCGCCGTTCGACAGCCTCAACCTGGGCGATCATGTCGACGACAGCCCCCTGGCTGTTGCGGAGAATCGCCGACGTCTCACTGAACATTTCGCTATTCAGCCAGCCTGGTTGCAGCAGGTGCATGGCATTGCCGTGTCTCACGCTGACCCGGGCACGGTCGCTACGGCCGATGCCAGCTGGACGGCAACCCCCGGCATTGCCTGCGCGGCGATGACGGCCGATTGCCTGCCGGTGCTGTTCTGCGACCGTGCGGGCACTCGCGTGGCGGCGGCTCACGCCGGTTGGCGCGGGTTGGCGGCGGGAGTGCTGGAAGCCACGCTTGATACCCTGGCGCTGCCGGCAGCAGAAGTGCTGGTCTGGCTCGGCCCAGCGATAGGCCCACAGGCCTTCGAAGTGGGGCCGGAGGTACGCGAAACCTTCGTGGCGCAGTTGCCTGAAGCAGCCGTTGCCTTCACGCCAGGCGTCAGTGCCGGCAAATTCATGGCTGACATCTACCAGCTCGCGCGTTTGCGCCTGGCCGTTCACGGTGTCACGGCTGTTTACGGTGGCGGTTTCTGTACCGTGACCGATCCGCGTTTCTTTTCCTACCGTCGCAACCCGCGCACGGGAAGATTTGCCTCCCTTATTTGGCTTAACCGCTAGACTTCCCTGACCTGCGTCAACCTCACGACGCTTGAATCTCCCAGAATCGACCACATCTAATGGGGTATCTGGCAGGTTTCTTCATTCAGGATGTTTATAGGTCCGGCCTGCTCAAAAGGAAGGTGACTTATGCGTATAGACCGTTTAACCAGCAAATTACAGTTAGCCCTGTCCGACGCCCAATCCCTGGCCGTCGGCCTTGATCATTCGGGCATTGAACCTGCGCATCTCATGCAGGCCATGCTCGAACAGCAGGGTGGGTCGATCAAGCCGCTGCTGATGCAGGTGGGCTTTGACGTCAACAGCCTGCGAAAAGAGCTGACCAAAGAGCTCGACCAGCTGCCGAAAATCCAGAACCCAACCGGCGACGTCAATATGTCGCAGGACCTGGCGCGCCTGCTTAACCAGGCCGATCGCCTGGCCCAGCAGAAGGGCGACCAGTTCATTTCCAGCGAGCTGGTACTGCTTGCCGCGATGGACGAAAACAACAAGCTCGGCAAATTGTTGCTGGGGCAGGGCGTGAGCAAAAAGGCCCTGGAAAATGCCATCAACAACCTGCGTGGGGGCGATGCCGTCAATGACGCCAACCACGAAGAGTCGCGCCAGGCGCTGGATAAATACACCGTCGACCTGACCAAGCGCGCCGAAGACGGCAAGCTCGACCCGGTCATCGGCCGTGACGACGAGATTCGCCGGACGATCCAGGTGCTGCAGCGTCGTACAAAAAACAACCCGGTACTGATCGGTGAGCCGGGTGTGGGTAAAACCGCGATCGCCGAGGGTCTGGCCCAGCGCATCATCAATGGTGAAGTGCCGGACGGCCTCAAGGGCAAGCGCCTGCTGTCCCTGGACATGGGTGCGCTGATCGCGGGTGCGAAGTATCGCGGTGAGTTCGAAGAGCGCCTTAAGTCTTTGCTGAACGAGCTGTCGAAGCAGGAAGGGCAGATCATTCTGTTCATCGACGAACTGCACACCATGGTCGGCGCCGGCAAGGGCGAAGGCTCGATGGATGCTGGCAACATGCTCAAGCCGGCTTTGGCGCGCGGTGAACTGCACTGCGTGGGCGCCACTACGCTCAATGAGTACCGTCAATATATAGAGAAGGACGCGGCCCTCGAGCGACGCTTCCAGAAAGTACTGGTGGATGAGCCGAGCGAAGAAGACACCATCGCGATTCTGCGTGGCCTCAAGGAGCGTTACGAAGTTCACCACAGGGTGGCGATCACCGATGGCGCGATCATCGCGGCAGCCAAGCTCAGTCACCGTTACATTACCGACCGTCAGTTGCCGGACAAGGCCATCGACCTGATCGACGAGGCCGCCAGCCGCATCCGCATGGAGATCGACTCCAAGCCGGAAGTGCTCGACCGTCTGGAGCGCCGTCTGATTCAGCTGAAGGTGGAATCCCAGGCGCTGAAGAAAGAGAGCGACGACGCGGCGAAGAAGCGCCTGCAAAAACTCCAGGAAGAAATCGCCCGTCTCGAGCGTGAGTATTCGGACCTCGAGGAGATCTGGAACGCGGAGAAAGCCGAAGTACAGGGGTCTGCGCAGATCCAGCAGAAAATCGAGCAGTCCCGTCAGGAGCTGGAAGCAGCCCGTCGCAAGGGCGACCTGAACCGCATGGCCGAGTTGCAGTATGGGGTGATCCCGGACCTGGAGCGCAGCCTGCAAATGGTCGACCAGCACGGCAAAACCGAAAATCAGTTACTGCGCAGCAAGGTCACTGAGGAGGAGATTGCCGAAGTGGTGTCCAAGTGGACCGGCATCCCCGTGTCGAAGATGCTCGAAGGCGAGCGCGACAAGCTGATGAAGATGGAAAGCCTGTTGCACCAGCGTGTCATCGGCCAGGACGAAGCGGTGATTGCCGTATCCAACGCAGTGCGGCGTTCGCGGGCCGGCTTGTCCGATCCGAACCGTCCGAGCGGCTCGTTCATGTTCCTCGGCCCGACCGGCGTGGGTAAAACCGAGCTGTGCAAGGCGCTGGCCGAGTTTCTCTTCGATACGGAAGAGGCGATGGTGCGGATCGACATGTCCGAATTCATGGAGAAACATTCCGTGGCCCGGCTGATTGGTGCGCCACCAGGTTACGTAGGCTATGAAGAGGGCGGTTACCTGACCGAGGCGGTGCGTCGCAAGCCTTATTCGGTGATCCTCCTGGATGAGGTCGAGAAGGCCCACCCGGATGTGTTCAACATCCTGCTGCAAGTGCTGGAAGACGGCCGCCTGACCGACAGTCATGGGCGCACGGTGGACTTCAAGAACACTGTGATCGTCATGACCTCGAACCTTGGGTCGGTGCAGATCCAGGAACTGGTGGGCGATCGTGAGGCGCAGCGCGCGGCGGTGATGGATGCGATTTCCACGCACTTCCGGCCGGAGTTCATCAACCGGGTCGACGAAGTGGTGATTTTCGAGCCATTGGCTCGCGATCAGATCGCCGGTATTACCGAGATCCAGTTGAGTCGTCTGCGCAGCCGCCTGACCGAACGGGAGCTGAAGCTCGAACTCAGCCCGGAGGCGATGGACAAGCTGATCGCTGTCGGTTACGACCCGGTATATGGTGCGCGGCCGCTTAAACGCGCCATCCAGCGCTGGATCGAGAACCCGCTGGCACAGTTGATCCTGTCGGGTCGGTTCATGGCTGGTGACACTGCCAAAGGTGTCGTGGAGAACGACGAAATCGTGTTTGTCTGAGCCACGATGGCAACAAAACCTGGGAGGCCTCGCTTTGCGAGGCCTTTTTTTCGTTAGGCTGTTGAACTCAAAGGAAAAGGCTTGTAAAGTGCGCCCCGCAGCAAGTCACCCGCCAGAGTTTCTGCTCCCCAAGCAGGAATCTGAAATAAGTTGCAAATCATTAACTTGAATGCAAATTAGGGGGTTGACAGAGGTGCTTAAGATTGTAGAATAGCGCGCCTCAGACACACGAACGCAGCGATGCAGACGGGTCGAAGAGACGCAGTAAAAGCTTCAAATGTTGTAATTGAAATATGTAGTTCCGTGATAGCTCAGTCGGTAGAGCAAATGACTGTTAATCATTGGGTCCCAGGTTCGAGTCCTGGTCACGGAGCCAATTTCAAACCGGGGTATAGCGCAGTCCGGTAGCGCGCCTGCTTTGGGAGCAGGATGTCAGGAGTTCGAATCCCCTTACCCCGACCATTTTTGGGTCGTTAGCTCAGTTGGTAGAGCAGTTGGCTTTTAACCAATTGGTCGTAGGTTCGAATCCCACACGACCCACCATTTTTGAAACCAGTTAAAACTGGGATCGAATCTTAAGATCAGAGGCCAAAAGCGCTGATCGAAGAAGGCGATCTTTGAAAGGTCGCCTTTTTTTTACCGGGGTATAGCGCAGTCCGGTAGCGCGCCTGCTTTGGGAGCAGGATGTCAGGAGTTCGAATCCCCTTACCCCGACCATATTAAAAATCCTCGTATCGAAAGATACGGGGATTTTTTTTGTCTGCTGATAATTGCCGGGCAAAAAGCGCCTGCAAAAAAGGCCCCGCTTTTGCGCTGGGGAGAAGCGGGGCGCAGGTTCGCTGCTTCAGGACTCAGCTGTTGTCCTTGAGATGTTCGAACAATCCTTTGGGCATTTTCTTGCCATTGGCTTCGTAGTTGGCCTTTACGTTATCAAAGGCTTCCTGCTCGTCGATCTGGCCGTCATGGTTGGTGTCGATCTTGTCGAAATCAGCCTTGGGGGCCACTTTCAGGAATTCCGCACGGGATACTTTGCCGTCCCCATCGGTATCAGTCTGGGCCATGGACTCATCACCGCATTTGCCTTCGCCACATTTGCCTTCCGGGTTTTTCACCACCTGCTCAGCCGACGCCAGCAGATATCCCTGGGCCAGGGGCTGGGAGGCGAACACCGAGCCAGACAGCATCATGCCACCGGCCAGAACCGCGCCGAGCAAGCCAAAGGTGTTAGAGGTACGGGACATTTCAATTCTCCTGGGTTGCACGACACAACCGCTCGATAAAGGGTCTGATCACCGGAGCAGGCAGGATGCCTTGCCCGGGTGTGGCCATTTAGCGGGTTGGGTGTATCGCTACTGTGTCGTGCAAGGGGGAGTTTGTATGCGAAGGGGCTGAATCGGGGAGGGGGATACAATGTGAAACGGATGTTTTCGCAGGTTATACCGAGGCGCCTATATCGCGGGCAAGCCACGCACCCGCAAGTTGAGTGTCGAACCCGGATTCCAAGGTCGACACAATAACCAGTGGGAGCGGGCTTACCCGCGATCAGGCCCTGACGGGCACCGAATACTTAATGCAGTTTCAGGCGTGGCTCGGTGCCGCGGCCGATCTTGCTGCCCAGCATCAGCATCGCAGTACGAAACGCGCCGTACAGCGCCATCTGGTGCATGCGATACAGCGACACATAGAACATCCGCGCCAGCCAGCCTTCCAGCATCACGCTACCGGTCAGGTTGCCCATCAAGTTACCCACAGCCGAAAACCGCGACAGCGAAATCAGTGAGCCATAGTCGGTGTACTTGTACTCCGGCAAGGCCTTGCCTTCGATGCGCAATTTCAGGGATTTTGCCAGCAAGGATGCCTGCTGGTGCGCTGCCTGGGCCCGCGGCGGCACGTTGCGATCAGTGCCCGGTTGCGGGCAGGCGGCGCAGTCACCGAAGGCGAAGATATTTTCGTCGCGGGTGGTCTGCAGCGTCGGCAGTACTTGCAGTTGATTGATGCGGTTGGTTTCCAGGCCGTCGATGTCCTTGAGGAAGCCCGGCGCGCGAATCCCGGCGGCCCAGACTTTCAGGCTGGCGTTAATGACTTTGCCGTCGGCGGTGATCAGGCTGTCGGCCGTCACTTCGCTCACCGCGGCATTGGTCATGACGTTGACCCCAAGCTTCTCCAGGGTTTTATGCACAGGCCCGCCAATGCGCTCCGGCAGGGCTGGCAAGACGCGTGGCCCGGCTTCGATCAGGGTGATGTGCATGTTTTCCGGTTTGATCCGGTCCAGGCCGTAAGCCGCCAGTTCATGCGCGGCGTTGTGCAGCTCTGCTGCCAGCTCGACCCCGGTGGCCCCGGCGCCGACGATGGCCACGCTGATCTGCTCGACTTTGTCAGTCTGCCCGGCATGGGCTCGCAGGTAGTGATTGAGCAGTTGCTGGTGAAAGCGCTCCGCCTGTTTGCGGGTGTCGAGGAACAGGCAATGTTGCGCCGCACCCTGGGTGCCGAAATCGTTGGTGGTGCTGCCGACCGCGATCACCAGCGAGTCGTACGCCACTTCCCGTGCGGGCACCAGTTCGATGCCGGCTTCGTCGTAAGTGGCGGCCAGCTGGATTTTCTGCTGGGCGCGGTCGAGCCCGCTCATGCGCCCCAGCTGAAACTCGAAATGGTTCCATTTCGCCTGGGCAACATAGTTGAGTTCGTCTTCGGAGGAGTTCAGGGAGCCGGCTGCCACTTCATGCAGCAAAGGTTTCCAGATGTGGGTCAGGTTCGCGTCGACCAGCATCACACTGGCCGTGCCGCGCTTGCCCAGAGTCTTACCCAGACGGGTAGCCAACTCCAGACCGCCGGCGCCGCCGCCAACGATGACAATACGATGAGTCATGGGGATATCTCGCAAGGCTAAAAGAAATCGGTGCAGTCACCCTCGCGAGCGCAACGCGGCTCATAGCGCCAGGTAACTGATAAATCGGCTCAACAGGCCCAAACCAATGGTCACTGCCAATACCATCACCAGGAGCATCCACGGCCGGAATGGCCGGCGCTCGACTCGGTGCTGGGACAAGTGCAGGTACTCTTCGACATGCTTTTGGTCGTCGGGGTTCAGGCGGCTGGTCATAAAGCCCTCGTCAGATAGACGTTGGTGAATGTATGAAAGCTACAGCTGATTCAATAAAGGGTGTACGCAGCATAGCCGATGGGGGCCGGCAACTCACAGGCTGATGCCGACATCGAAGACGATGCTGCGCCCCAGGTTGCTGCGCAGGAAGTCGGGAGCATCCGGATGGGCGAACAGCACCCTGGCGAAGGTCGGCCCCACCAGTGATAACGAGCGCCAGCCCTGGCGCAAGTATTCGGTGGGGGGTGGAAAATGGCTGTTGAGGTCCAGCACTTCGCGCTTGAGGCTGGCGAAGGCGATGATATCGAGCTCCCCAAGGTCCATGCCCCGCTCTTTGTAGTTGTGCGCTTTCTTGCGCAAGGTTGGTGCGAGCCTGAGCAGGAACTCGTTGGCGGGAATGCGCTTGGGCTTCGCCTCCCGACGCACCAGCGAGCTCAGGGAAAACGCACTGCGCCGACGCTGCAATTCATCGCGCCACTCATCGTTGAGGCGCCGACCTTCGTCCAGCACAAAGAACACCTCGAAACTGGCGTCGCGAAACAGCACATCTGGCGGCTCCCCGGCAGGCGCAAACTCGTCCACTCGGTAGGGAATGTTCAGCCCTTGCAGCAGGCGCTGGCACACCCAACGCTCGCGCTCCCATTTGCGGGCATTGGACAGGAACGCGTTGGCTTGCTCGGCCGCAATGGTCAGCAGGCGTAAGTAATCAGAGTCATCCATAGGCCCAAGCTTAGCGTTCAAATGCGCTGGCAAAGAAGACAATTTGTTGTACAGGGGCAAAGGCCATCGGCAAGACAGCCTCTTTTCGCGCCCGCTCCAAGGCCGTGCACAAAACGGATAGTGATCTGCGCGCAGCGGATATTTCCACGCGTCCGCCAGCTTTACCCTCGGCTTTACGGGACGTTAGCCGCTTTTGCGACGCTCTGAAATAAAAACAACAAGAGAAAAACGCCATGCGCAAAATTGACGTACATGAGGTTATCGACAACGCACGCTTCAATCGCTTCCACTGGATGGTGCTGTTCTGGTGTGCCCTGATCATCATCTTCGACGGTTACGATTTGGTGATATACGGCGTGGTGCTGCCGATGCTGATGAAAGAGTGGGGGTTGACTCCCCTGCAGGCTGGAGCGCTGGGCAGTTACGCTTTGTTTGGAATGATGTTCGGCGCGCTGTTTTTCGGACCGCTGTCGGACCGCATCGGCCGCAAGAAAGCCATCACGATCTGCGTGATGCTGTTCAGCGGGTTTACCGTACTCAATGGGTTTGCCCGTAATCCCACCGAGTTCGGTGTGTGCCGCTTCATCGCCGGCCTCGGCATTGGCGGGGTCATGCCCAACGTCGTGGCGCTGATGAACGAGTACGCGCCGAAGAAAATCCGCAGCACGCTGGTGGCGATCATGTTCAGCGGTTACTCCGTGGGCGGCATGCTCTCGGCGGGGCTGGGTATTGTGTTGATCCCCAGCTTCGGTTGGCAGTCAGTGTTCTACGTCGCGGTACTGCCGTTACTGCTGTTGCCGCTGATCATGTACTTCCTGCCTGAATCGGTGGGTTTCATGCTGCGCCAGGGACGCAATGAAGAAGCACGCAACATTCTTCAGCGGGTCGATCCGGCCTACGTCGCGCAAATAGACGATCAACTCGACATGAGCGAAGTGAAGGGCACCGGCACTCCGGTGTTGCAATTGTTTCGCGAGGGCCGGGCGCTGCGCACGCTGATGCTGTGGCTGGCATTCTTCTGTTGCCTGCTGATGGTGTACGCCTTGAGTTCGTGGCTGCCGAAGCTGATGGCCAACGCCGGTTACAGCCTGGGCTCGAGCCTGTCTTTCCTGTTGGTACTCAACTTCGGGGCGATTTTCGGCGCGGTCGGAGGCGGTGTGCTGGGTGACAAACTGAACCTGCCACGGGTGTTGGCGGTGTTCTTTGCCATGGCGGCCGTATCAATCACCTTGCTTGGCTTCAACAGCCCGATGCCGTTGTTGTACCTGCTGATCGCCATCGCCGGCGCCACCACCATCGGCTCGCAGATTCTGTTGTACGCCTGCGCGGCGCAATTCTATTCGATGACGATTCGCTCCACCGGTCTGGGCTGGGCCTCGGGTGTCGGGCGCAATGGCGCGATCGTGGGCCCACTGCTGGGCGGTGCCTTGCTTGGCATCAACCTGCCACTGCAGCTCAACTTCATGGCGTTTGCCTTGCCCGGTGCGGTGGCGGCGATTGCCATGACCGTGTTTGCCATCAGCAGTCAGCGCAGCGCCAGGCACGCCCAGTCCATGCGCGCCGTTGCGCCGGCCGGGGCCGTCGGCGACGCGTCATGAAATCATTGCTACGGGACTTCTCCCTGTCTGCCGCCGTCGCCGGTTTTATCGCGACGGTTATTTCCTACGCGGGCCCGCTGGTGATTATTTTCCAGGCCGCCGACAGCGCACAGCTTTCGCGAGAAGTGCTGTCGTCGTGGGTCTGGGCAATTTCCATCGGCAGTGCGGTGCTGGGGATCGGCTTGAGCCTGCGTTACCGCGTGCCGGTGATCATTGCGTGGTCGGCGCCGGGTTCGGCGTTGCTGGTGGCGCTGCTGCCGGGTATTTCCATGCCGGAGGCGGTGGGCGCGTATCTGGTCAGCAGCCTGATTATATTTCTGGTCGGGGTGTCTGGGGCGTTTGACCGGATCATCAGCAAACTGCCTGCGGCGATTGCCGCAGCGATGCTGGCGGGAATTTTGTTCAGCTTCGGCACTGGTTTGTTCGTCTCGTTGCAGGGCAAGCCGCTGCTGGTGCTGGCGATGTTCGTTACTTATCTGGTCTGCAAGCGTCTGCTGCCGCGGTATGCGGTGTTGATGGTGCTGCTGGTGGGCTGCTCGATAGCCTTTGTCGCTGGCGATCTGCGCAGCGAAGCATTGGTCATTGGCTTGGCGACACCGGTCTGGATCACGCCCGAGTTTACCTTGAGCGCGACCCTGAACATCGCCTTGCCCCTGGTGATGGTGGCACTGACCGGCCAATTTGTGCCCGGCATGGCGGTCTTGCGCGCCAGTGGGTACTCCACGCCTGCCGGGCCGATCATCGCCAGCAGCGCGTTGGGCACGGCGCTGTTGGCACCGTTCGGTTGCCATGGGCTGAACCTGGCGGCGATTACGGCGGCCATCTGCACCGGTCGTGACGCCCATGAAGATCCGCACAAGCGCTATGTGGCCGGCGTTGTCGGCGGTCTGTGTTACCTGGTGCTGGGGATCTTCGGTGCCACCCTGGTTTCGTTGTTCTCGGCGTTTCCCAAGGAGCTGATTGCGACGCTCGCAGGCCTGGCGTTGTTCGCTGCAATTGCCGGGGCTTTGGCCGGCGCAATGGCCGTGCCGGGTGATCGCGAGGCGGCGTTGGTCACCTTTCTTGCTACGGCTTCGGGCATGTCGCTGTTCGGACTGTCTGCGGCATTCTGGGGCCTGATTTTCGGCATGGCCACCCACCTTCTGTTAAACGCCCGCCGCGAAAACGCAGCGGCTGATGCACTCCCGACTGTCGATCAATAAAAACAAGAGAAAAGACGATGAAACAGATTGTTCCAACAACCGGTTCGGTGTTGTCCATGGCGCTCGTCTCGAGTTTCTCCGCCGGTGCGCTGGCGGCAGAGGCTGGCTTTATCGAAGACACCACGGCCACCTTGCAAGCGCGCAATTACTACTTCAGCCGGGACTTCTCCGACATCGTCGGGGCAAACCGGCAGTCGAAGGCTGAAGAGTGGGCGCAGGGCTTCATTCTCAACGTCAAATCAGGCTACACCCAGGGGCCCGTGGGATTTGGCGTGGACGTGATCGGCCTGCTCGGCCTCAAGCTCGACAGCGGTCCCGACCGGGTCAATACCGGTTTGCTGCCGGTGAAAGATGATGGGCGCGCGGCCAACGATTACAGCCGACTCGAAGCAGCCTTGAAGGTCCGCTACTCGAAAACCGAAATCAAGGTGGGGGAGTTGCAACCAAATGTGCCGGTGCTGGCGTTCAGTGATATCCGCCTGCTGCCGCCGAGCTATCAGGGTGCGAGCATCAGTTCCAGTGAGATCAACGGCCTGACATTGCAGGGCGGCCACTTGAACTCCACCAGTCTGCGCAACGAAGCGGGCGACGAAAAAATGCAGGCCATGCTGGGTCACGTGCCGCAGCGTCAAGTCAGCAGCGACGGCTTCAATTTTGCCGGTGGCGATTACGCCTTCAACGATAAACGCAGTTCCGTCAGCGCCTGGTACGGGCAGTTGGAAGATATCTACAACCAGCGTTTTCTGGGCCTCAAACACAGTCAGCCGACGGGCGACTGGATTCTGGGAGCCAACATCGGTTATTACGATTCACGCGAAGATGGCAAAAAACTGCTGGGTAATATCGACAACCAGGCGTTCTTTTCGCTGTTGTCGGCCAAGCGTGGCGGCCATACGTTCTATGTCGGTTACCAGGGGATGTTCGGTGACAGCGCCTTTCCACGGGTGTTTGCCAACATATCGCCACTGGGCAACGAGGTGCCGACCTATGAGTTTGCCTCCACCGACGAGCGCTCGTGGCAAGCGCGTTACGACTACGACTTCGCCGCTTTAGGCGTGCCGGGTCTGACCAGTACCGTGCGTTACATTTCCGGTAATAACGTCGACACCGGGAAAGGGTTCGAGGGCAAGGACCGCGAGCGTGATCTTGACCTTGGATATGTCGTGCAAAGTGGTAGCCTCAAAGGCGTTGGGGTTCGTGTGCGCAATGCAATGGCGCGCTCAAACTACCGCAGTGACATTGACGAGAATCGCCTGATCCTCAGCTACACATGGACCTTGCTGTGATGCGTTGATTACAGGTCGCAATTGCCCATGACTTGATAGGTGACTCGCTGAGTCTGGCCCTGATGATCGATGTAGACCATGGTGGCCGGTACGACATCGCAGCCGGTCGGGGTGTCGCTGACGGACACTACCTTGGCGATGTCCAGCGGATGTGCCGGGTCGTAGGGAGTGGCAGCGGGTTCGTTGGTGGCGGCCATGGCCGAGGTGGCGACGAAGGCCAAAAGCAGGGCAGTGAGGGTTTTCATCTGGATTCTCCTGGTTGATTCTGTTGGTTGAATTTTAGTCTTTGCTTCCATTGGATAAAGGGGGGTGGGGCCGATTCAGCGTTGCAGGCTACGTAACAATCGATGGTGTCCACTTCGATCGGTGCGGTGCAACCACCACGGTGTAGACTGAAAATCCTCCCGGTACGGAAAAGGAGCAAGCACAGCCATGATCGGCGCCGAGCTAATGTCAGCTGAAACCCTGACCATCGGATGGGTGATCTACGTTCCGATTCTGCTCTGGGCCATTGCACGCTCGCCCTGGGTCGAACTGTTCAGCGATCGCCGCCGCCAGCACCTGTTGTTTGGTACCGTGTTCGCCCTGTTCATGCTCTGGCTGGTCAGGCGGGATTTTGATACGGGCGTGTCCTATCACTTTCTCGGCATGACTGCGGTGACCCTGCTGCTCGACTGGCCACTGGCAATAGTCGGCGGGTTTGTTGCGCAAGCGGGGTTGGTCATGCTCGGGCGCCAGGACCTGGCGGCGATGGGGGTGAACGGTGCTTTGCTGATCATGCTGCCGGTGTTGATCACCGAGTGCTGCGCCATCCTGGTTGAGCGCGCACAACCGCGTAATCCCTTCGTCTACATCTTCGTATCCGGTTTTTTCGCCGCAGCGCTTTCGGCCCTGCTGTGCCTGCTGCTGGCGCTGTGGTTGCTGTGGTTCGACGAGCGCTTCGTGATGCCTTACTGGCTGGAGGATTTCGTCGGTTACCTGTGGCTGATCATTTTCCCCGAAGCGTTTATCAACGGCATGATCGTCAGCGCACTGGTGGTGTTCAGCCCCGAGTGGCTCGAAACCTTCAATCGCACGCGCTACCTGTCCGCGCCGTGGAAAGACGACGACCCCAAGGCATGATCCTCACCTGGCGGCCGACGTCGTGCAGGTCGGCCATCAATGACGAGGTTCAAAGTCCTCGCTGAACAGGTCGTCTTCGGCATCCGGGCTCACCGGAATCTTGTGTTCTTCCGACGCCCAGGCGCCCAGGTCGATCAGTTTGCAGCGGTCCGAGCAGAACGGCCGGAAGGTGTTGTCAGCACTCCATTCGACCGGGGCGCCGCAGGTGGGGCAGTTGACGGTTGGGGTTTGGCTCATGACTGGCCTCCACGCAATGTTAGGTAAAAGTGATGCAGGCGCTCGACCTCGCTGTGCAGCCAGGCGAGGTCGCGGTCGTTGACCACCACATCGTCGGCATGGCTCAAGCGGTCCTGGCGACTGGACTGTGCCTTGAGGATCGCCTGGACTTGCTGTTCGCTGGTCTGGTCGCGCTGCAAGGTGCGTTCTATCTGCAGCTGCTCGGGTGCATCGATCACCAGCACCCGCTGGGTCATGGCGTACTGGCCGGACTCGATCAGCAATGGCGAAACCAGAATCGCATAGCGCGATTGTGCCTTGGCCAGGTGATCGCTGATTTCCCTGGCGATCAGCGGATGCAGCAGCGCCTCGAGCCAGCGACGTTCTTCGGGAACTTCGAAGATCAGTTTGCGCAACGCCGCGCGGTCGAGTTGGCCGTCGGCTTGCAGCACGCCGGCACCGAAGTGCCCGGCGATCTGCGCCAGCGCCGGGCGACCGGTTTCAACCACCCAGCGCGCGGCATGGTCGGCATCGATCACGTGCACGCCCAGCTCAATGAAGTGCTGGGCGGCCGCGCTTTTGCCGCTGCCGATGCCGCCGGTCAGGCCAAGAATCCAGGGTTTTTCCACAGGGGTATTCATTTCAAACCGACAAACTGCCAATAGAAGTCGGTTATTTGACCACCCCAGAGCAAGGCAATCCAGCCGGCAATTGCCAGATACGGCCCAAAGGGCATCGGCGTCGAGGTTTTTGCGTTGCGCATACGCAGCATGGTCACGCCAATGATGGCGCCGACCAGGGAAGACAGGAGGAGCGTCAGGGGCAGGATCTGCCAGCCACCCCAGGCGCCGAGCATCGCCAGCAGCTTGAAATCACCGTGCCCCATGCCGTCCTTGCCGGTCACCAGCTTGAACACCCAGAACACCGACCACAGCACCATGTAACCGGCGATCGCGCCCCACAGAGCTTCGTGGAGCGGCACGAACAGGGTAAAACTGTTGGCGATCAACCCCAGCCACATCAGTGGCAATACCAGGACATCCGGGAGCAATTGATGCTCGGCGTCGATCAGGCTCATGGCCAGCAGGCCCCAGGTCAGGAACAGCACCAGGCAGGCTGGCCAACCGAAGCCAAAGTGCCAGGCGATGAACCCTGACAGCAGGCCACAGGCCAGCTCGGTCAACGGGTAGCGCTTGCTGATCGGCGCAGCGCAGCCGGAGCAGCGGCCGCGCAAGAACACGTAACTGATGACCGGGATGTTCTCCCACGCCCGGATCGAATGGCCACAGTGGGGGCACTGGGAGTGAGGCAGCATCAGGTTGTAAGTCGGCAGTGGTGCAGGAGCGGGATGGCCGAGCATGTCTTGCGCTTGCAGGCGCCATTCACGCTCGAGCATCTTGGGCAGCCGCCAGACCAGCACATTCAGGAAACTGCCCACCAGCAAGCCAAGCACCAGGGCCAGAGCAACGAAGCCCAGTGGGGAGTGCTGCAGAATTTCATTCAAGGGCATGTCAGATCGCTGCGCCGAGTTGGAAGATAGGCAGGTACATCGCAACCACCAGGCCGCCGACGACAACCCCCAGCACCACCATGATAAACGGCTCCATCAGGCTGGTGAGGTTATCGACCATGTTGTCGACCTCGTCCTCGTAGAAGCTCGCGACTTTGTCGAGCATGTCGTCGAGGGCGCCCGACTCTTCGCCGATGGCTGCCATCTGGATGGCCATGTTGGGGAAAACCCCGGAAGTACGCATGGCGAAGTTCAGCTGCATCCCGGTCGATACGTCCTGCTTGATCCGCAGCACCGCACGCTTGAACACGATGTTACCGGTGGCGCCGGCCACCGATTCCAAGGCCTCCACCAGCGGCACACCGGCGGCGAAGGTGGTGGAGAGGGTGCGGGCGTAGCGGGCCACGGCCGATTTATACAGCAGGGTGCCGACCAGGGGCAGCTTCAACAGCCAGACGTCGGTGCGATCACGGAATGCCTCGGAAGTCTTGAAGGCGCGGCGGACTCCGAAAAATCCTGCAATCAGGACGCCGAGCAACACCCACCACCATTGCTGGAGGAATTCGGAGAGACCGATGACCATCACGGTAAACGCCGGCAACTCGGCGCCAAAGCCCTTGAACACCGATTCGAACTGCGGCACGACCTTGACCAGCAGAATCCCGGTCACGATGATGGCGACGAACACCACGGCCAGCGGATAGGTCATGGCCTTCTTGATCTTGGCCTTGAGGCTTTCGCTTTTTTCCTTGTAGGTCGCCACCCGTTCCAGCAGGGTGTCCAGGGCGCCGGCCTGTTCGCCCGCGTCCACCAGGTTGCAGTAGAGCTCGTCAAAATACTGCGGCTTTTTGCGCAGCGACGCGGCAAAGCTGTTACCCGCCGCAACCTCCTGTTTGACCTCGTCCACCAGCTTGCGCATGGCCGGATTCTCGAAGCCCTCGCCGATGATGTCGAACGATTGCAGCAGCGGTACGCCGGCTTTCATCATCGTCGCCATCTGCCGGGTGAACAGGGCGATGTCCTGGGCCGTGATGCGTTTACCCAGGTTAAGAATCGACACCGACTTCTTGCGTACCTTGCCCGGGTTGATACCTTGCTTGCGCAACTGCGCCTTGACCAGTGCCGGGCTCTGACCGTTCAGTTCGCCGGTCATCTTCGTGCCTTTCCTGTCCGTGCCTTCCCAGGCGTAGACACTGAGTTTCGCTGCTTTGACCGCCATGTTCAGTCCTTGGTGACCCGGTTGATTTCTTCAAGGCTGGTAATACCCTGCATGGCCTTGTGCAGACCGGAAGTACGCAGGTCATCAAAACCGTCCTTGCGCATCTGGATATCGATTTGCAGCGAGTTGCCTTCGGCCATGATCAGGTGTTGCAGCGCCGGGGTGTTTTTGACCACTTCGTAAATCCCCACCCGTCCCTTGTAGCCGCCATTGCACAGATCGCAGCCAACCGGCTCATAGATGGTGAAGGAGCCGATGCGGTCCTCGGGAAACCCTTCCTTGATTAGGGCTTCACGGGGAATATCAATGGGTTTCTTGCAATGGCTGCACAGCTTGCGCGCAAGGCGCTGGGCGATGATCAGGCTCACCGAAGTCGCAATATTGAAACCCTGTACGCCCATGTTCTGCAGGCGGGTAAGGGTCTCTGCCGCACTGTTGGTGTGCAGGGTCGACAACACCAGGTGTCCGGTCTGAGCCGCCTTGATGGCAATTTCTGCGGTCTCGAGGTCGCGAATCTCGCCGACCATGATCACGTCCGGGTCCTGGCGCAGAAAGGAGCGCAGGGCCTGGGCGAAATCCAGGCCTTGCCGGGGATTGACGTTCACCTGGTTGATACCTTCCATGTTGATCTCCACCGGGTCCTCGGCGGTGGAGATATTGATGTCCACGGTGTTGAGGATGTTCAGGCCGGTGTAGAGCGACACGGTCTTGCCCGAGCCCGTGGGCCCGGTGACCAGGATCATGCCCTGTGGCTGCTTCAGCGCGGCCATGTACAGGTCTTTTTGTACCGGCTCGTAACCCAGCGCGTCGATGCCCATCTGCGCGCTGGAGGGATCAAGGATCCGGATCACCACCTTTTCGCCCCACAGGGTCGGCAGGGTGTTGACCCGGAAGTCGATGGACTTGCTCTTGGACAGGCGCATCTTGATCCGCCCGTCCTGGGGTTTGCGGCGCTCGGAGATGTCGAGACTGGCCATGACCTTCAGGCGTGCGGCGATACGTCCTGACAGTTGAATCGGCGGCTTGGCGACTTCGCGCAGCATGCCGTCGGTGCGCATGCGCACGCGGTAGCTCTTTTCGTAGGGCTCGAAGTGCAGGTCGGAAGAACCGCTTTTGATCGCGTCGAGCAGCATCTTGTGAACGAAGCGCACCACGGGCGCGTCATCGGCATCCTGACCGCCAACGGAGTCCTGGCTGTCATCGGCAGATTCGATGTCCAGGCCGTCGAGGTCGACGTCGGCCATGTCTTCCAGCCCGGTGGACTGGGTGTCGAAGAGCTTGTCGATGGCGTCGCTGAGCTTGTCATCCTCGACCAGGATGGCTTCGGTGGTCAGCCCGGTACTGAACTGGATGTCATTGATGACCTGGTGATTGCTGGGGTCGGACACGCCGATGAACAGCTTGTTGCCGCGCCGCCACAGAGGCAGCACGTGGTGCTGACGAACCAGTTTCTCGCTGACCAGCCCTTTGGGCAGGACTTCCTTGTCGAGGGCATTGAGATCGAACAGGGCCATGCCGAAATGCTCGGAAGCAATTTCGGCGACTTGTCGACTCTTCACCAGCTTGTTCTGCACCAGATGGGTGACCAGCGAGGTACGGTTTCTTTGGGCTTGCTGATACGCCTGTTGCGCGCTTTTATCAGTCAGCAGTTCGGCCAGGACCAATTGTTTGGCCAGGCCGCTAAGAGCGATGTCATTCATTGGGATACCGGACGCAGACAGTTCATGACTTATAGCCTAGTCAAGGGACGGAGCCAAACCATGACTGTTGAAGTGACAAAAAATGTCAGTTAGTGCGGTTTTCCAGGGCTTCGGAAGGGCCTGACAGAAGCCGGCGCCCAAGCCGGCGGGGGAGTCGGCAATTGGCATGGGCTGTGCTGGAGATAATCCAGATCATGAGATTCCGACTCATGCATGGGGCTTGTCTATGAATAACCAAAAAGGTTTTACCCTGATCGAGCTGTTGATCGTGGTGGCGATCATCGGGATTCTGGCGACGTTTGCGATTCCGGCTTATTCGAAGTATCAGGCTAAGGCGAAAGTGACGGCGGGGCTGGCGGAGATTTCCGCGTTGAAGGTTCCTTTTGAAGATTTGATGAATCAAGGTACGAACATCGCTGCAGCAGATACTGCGTTCAACGCCACGACCTCAAATTGCGTCACGGCATCGTCGGGTACAGGCAGTTCAGGCGTGGGCACCATTGCATGCACGATTGCAAACGCTCCGGCGCCTGTCGTTGGTAAAAAAATCACGCTCACACGCTCGGCTACAACTGGTTGGACTTGTGCGACCGAGGTCGAACAGCAATACGCGCCTAAGGGCTGCACAGGTGTCGCAGATACGTAAGTCTTGAATTAATCGTCTGCTTGGCTCTTCGACTGCCCCGCATTCTTTACGAAGGCGGGGTATTTTTTTGCGCGCGCTTTAGGTGACTTCAAAAAAACCCGACAATTCATGGCCTTAGGCCCACGCCAAAACCCGCAACTTGCATGTCGATAAATTCCAACTCATGCAATTTGCATGATTTCGAAAATTGTCCAAAATACCAAGCCATTGATATATAAGGATTTTTTGTTCGTTTCAAAGTTGGCACAGCGTTCGCAATATACCCAGTAACCCTGCTGACAAGACACGCAGCAGACTTTCCAGAAAAACAGGAGTTACTCGTATGAAGAAGTTCGCTATCACTGCCGCTGCTGCTACCGCGCTGACCCTGACCATGGCCGGTTCCGCATTTGCACAAACTACCCAGGCTACCCAAGCACCAATGGTGCTGGCGGCTGGTGAAATGACCGAAGCCAAAGAAGCTACTTCCGATACCTGGATCACCACCAAAGTCAAAGCTGACCTGGTTACCGAAAAAGGCATTCCTGGTACCGACATCAAAGTCGAGACCAACAAAGGCGTGGTATCCCTGTCGTCCACCGTTGCTGTGACTGACGCTCAGAAAGATATGGCCGTAGCTATCGCCAAGAAAATCAAAGGCGTCAAAGCGGTCTCCGCTGATGGCCTGAAAGCCGAGTAAGGCAAGGCTTCTCGCCTGGACCGGGAGAAGGCGCGACAGACGGGCCGAGCTATACGTCTGTTGCTGCTTTGGAGTTCATGCGAAAGGTCATAAGGATGTGACCATTACAGGCCCCGGCATTCGTGTCGGGGCCTGTTTTATTGTGTCGGGAGGAAAAGATTTCTATTGAGTCGGTAGGAAAAGATCGCAGCCTCGTTTCACTCGACAGCTCCTACACAGCTCCTATACAGCTTCCTACGTCCTACGTCCTACGCCCTCTACTGGCCGCGTTTGCTGGTGATCTGCACCAGGCGATTACCTTCAAATCGCAAGAACTGATACATCCCGCCGTTCGGCCCGTAGGTCCATTCCTCTACCTGATACTCCTCGCGCCGGTTCACGCTGCGCTTGTAGCCCAGCGAATCCCGGGCGACCGGCTCGCCGCATTTTTGCAGAACCTCTGCAGTGCGGTCGCCGACGCTGATCAGTTGGCTGCCGCAGCGCAGGGTGTCGGCTGCCCAGGCCTGCCCGGCGAATGCCAGCAGAGCCAGGCCAAGGACGTGTATTCGGATCATCATTCGGCATCCAGGTGCAGGGGTGTAATGACTCGGCCGTCGCTCTGCGGTTCGCCGAGCGTGGCGTCGATGAAGTACACACGGTCGTCGGCCAGTTGGCACTTTTCGACCAGGTAATCCTTGATGCTGCTGGCGCGATCCTGACCAAGCTGACGCAACAGCACTTCGTTGGAACTCCAGAACCTGATCACGGCCTCGCGCATCTTCGCAGTGCGCTCTTCCTTGCCCAGGTCTTTCCATTCGGCAGGCGGCTGGGTCTTCAGGCGAGTGCGGTAGATGCCTTCCAGCAACGGACCTTTCTCGCTGTCCGGTACCTGCAGCAACCCGGCGTTGGCCGGTACTTTGTCGCCGCGACGCTGGAGCATTTTGTAGTAGTTGTACTGGTATTCCCGCTCAAGCCGTTGCTCGGCGATCAGTGGGCCGTCGCTGCTGGCGGCCGCAGTGCCTTCAATTTCCAGGCGTAGCGCCGGGCGTTCCTTGAGGGCTTGCGAGAGCTTGACCAGGGCGGCCTCGGCGTCCTTGCTCAGCTCACTGGAACCTGGGGCAAAGGAGACGGTGCCCAGGTCCTGGGAGCCGCCACCGCTGACCAGGCCGCCGATCAGCTTGAACGGCGCGGCAGCGGCTTTCACGATCAGGTTGCGCAGGGTTTGCCAGACAATCGGCATCACGCTGAACTGCGGATTGTTCAAATCGCCGGTCACCGGCAGCTCGATGGAAATCTTGCCGTCGACATCCTTGAGCAGGGCGATCGCCAGTTTCAGGGGCAGACTGACGGCGTCGGGGCTGTCGACTTTTTCGCCCAGTTGCAGTTGCTCGACCACCACCTTGTTTTCGGCCTTCAGCTGGCCTTTGGTGATCATGTAGTGCAGGTCGAGGTTGAGCCGGCCCTTGCGAATGCGATACCCGGCGAATTTGCCGGAGTAGGGCGTCAGCGTGGTCAGTTCCACCCGCTTGAAACTGGTGGCAATGTCGAGGCTGGCCATCGGGTCGAATGGGTTGACTGCACCCTTGATGGTCACCGGCGCGTAGCGATCGACCTTGCCCTTGACGTCAACGCTGGCGGGTTTCGCCTGGCGGCTGTCGATGGTGCCGATGGAACCGTTGAGCTGCTGGACGGCCGTGGCGAAATTCGGGGTCAGGCTGAAGTCGGCGAAATTGGCCGAACCATCATTGATGGCGATGCCGCCCACATGGATGCCCAGCGGCTTGTCCTTGCTGGCCGGTTTGGCGGCTGCACCCTTGGTGCTCGCATCGGCCGGTTGCGGGATCAGCAGGTCATCGACGTTGGTGGTGCGGTCATCATTGATCATGAAACGCACGTACGGCTGGAACAGGTTGACCTTGTCGATCGACAGGCTGTCGCCATGCTGGTAGTTCAGGCCTTCGACCACCACCTGTTGCCACTTGAGGAAGTCGCGAGTCTTGAGGGTGTCGAGGGTATGCAGTTGATCGACCTGGGCGCGGCCGGTGACGCTGAAAGCGAGCGGCTCGGTGCTTTTCAGGTCGACCGCCAGATCACTGCCCAGCATGCCGCTGCGCAGTTCCAGGCGAATGAACGGGTTGATGTAAGACTGGGCGACCCGCAGATCGATGTCCTTGGTCTGCACCTTCAGGTTGGCAGTGACCGGGGCCAGGTTGACCACGCCGTCTGCGGTGAGCTTGCCTTGCTTGCCGACGCCGGTGTCGAGCTTGAGGTTGAAAGGCGCGCCATTGAGGCTGTCGAAATTCTGCAGGTCGACGTTCAGCGGGCTCAGGTCCAGCTCTACGGCGGGCTGTGCCTTGCGGTCCGCCAGATGCACCTGGTAATTGCGCAGTTGCACGTCCTTGAGCAGCACTTGCCAGGGTTTGCCCGGCGCTGCCGGCTCGGGTTTCGGCGAGTCCGCGGCCGCCGGGGTGCTGGCGGGTTCGGCCTTGGCTTTGGCGGCCGCTTTGGACGGTTGGCTGGCGAACAGTTTTTGCCAGTCGAGTTGCCCATCGGACTCCAGCGCGGCCCATGTTTCCAGTTTGTTGCTGCGGATCTTGCCGACGACAACCTGTTGTTTGGCCAGATCGATGGTGGTTTCAGTGACGTCCAGTCGTTGCAGCTTTGCCAATTGCCGCCCGTCCGGGGCCTTGATGGCGAAGGGGGAGACACTGAGCGCGAGGTTACTCAGCAGTAGCTCGGTTTGCTTGGACAGGTTGAGCTTGTAGTCGGTGCTCAGGCTGTAGACGCCATCTTCCAGCACCAAGGGTGCCGAATCGCGCACATAAGGCCAGAACGCCTTCATCCTGCCGTCGGTGATCTTCAGTTTGCCTTCGGAGGCGATCGGGATGAGGCTGAAGTTGCCTGTCCAGTCGATCTGCCCGCCGTTGGGACCGGCGGCCACCAGCGTCATGTCGGCACTGTCTTCGGGCAGGGTGCTGAGGTTTTTCAGTTCGAAGTCGAGTTTGTCGTAGAGAAACTCGATAGGTTCGCTGGGTCGGGCATCTTTGAAATGCACCACGCCATCAGCCAGTTTGATCCGTTCAATTCGCAGCGGAAACGGCTTTGCATCCGGATCCGACGGGACCGGTTCGCTGGCGGGAATTTTGAAGAGACCGAGCAGATTGAGTTTGCCTTCCTTGTCGAACAGGATTTCGCTCTTGGGTTTGTTCAGCTCAATGTCGGACAGGTGCAGCGCCTTGGTCCACAGGCTGTCGATCTGCAGGTTGGCGTAGAGCCGTTCGAAACCGACCTGCTCCTTGCCCGGTTCGCCAACGATCAGTCCCCACAGCGTTAATTCCAGGCTGAACGGATTGAGTTCGATGCGCTGGATGTGCGCAGGCACCGTTGCGTAATCGGCCAATTGTTGATTGGCGACCCGCAACGCGATGCCCGGCAAAACCAGAAACCCCAGCAGGCTGTAGAGAGCCAGAGCAGTCAACAAGGCGCCAATGGCGCGGATCAATCCTTTGGGCATGTGCGGCTTCATCTGTCTGAATCGGAGTGCCTTGGAGTATGGCACGCGATTCTGGTTCCGAAGTGGTCGCGCTTTGCAGGATTTATATGAAAATGTCGAAGAATTTCAGAGTTGCAGGATCAAGGTCTTCAGCGGCGGCTGCTGATCCATCGACGGAAAGTCCACCCCAGGGGTCATTACGGTCCATTCGCGAACCGGTCGGCCGGCCTTTTCCGCGCAGCGCAAAACCTGTTCGCGCCAGTCCTCCATGCTGACTTTCGCCAGATTGTTGCAGCAGATCAGCACACCGTTATCAGCCGTGCTCAGCAACGCCGGCTTGAGCAGGCTCTGGTAGTCGCGCAGCAGGTCGACGGTGCCGAAAGCGCTCTTGGCCCAAGCGGGTGGGTCGAGCAGCACCAGGTCGTATTGACGCTGCTCCAGGCGCAGGTAAGCGGGAAGCTTGTGGCCGCGACGCTGGCTGATGGGCAGGCCGGCGAGTTGGCGGATCGCCGGGAAATAATCGGACTGGATGAATTCCATGGTCGGCAGTTGCGGGTTAAGCAGACCATTCTCGCGCCCGACCGCCAGGTTACCCTCGGCGAAGTCCAGGTTGCACACCTCCCGCGCGCCGCCGGCTGCGGCGCAGAGGCCGACGCCACAGGTGTAGGCGAACAGGTTGAGTACGCTTTTGCCTTGGCTGTGCGCCTTGACCCAGCTGCGGGTGTTACGCAGGTCGAGGAACAGCAGAGGATCCTGTCCGGCATGACGGCCGCGAACTCGATAGTTGAGGCCCCACTCGTGGCCGATCAGGTCCTGCAGCGCTGCTTCGTCGGCCCGGTAGACGGTGTCTTCGCGATCAATGCGCGAATTGCCCCGGGAGCGGTCGTTGTAGACCAGCAACGTCTCCAGGCCCAGGTGCTGGTTGATGGTCGCGTGCAGGCCAAGCAGGGCTTCGCGTTCCAGCGACTGGTGGAAGCTTTGCACCAGCAGTTGCGGGCCATAGCGGTCGATGGTCAGGCCGCCGGCGCCTTCCTGGCTACCGTGGAACAGGCGGTAGCAATCGGTGCCTTGTTGATGCAGCTCGGCGAGCAGGTCCTGGCGATGATCGAGGGCGGCGCGCAGCGCCTGATTCAAGGAAGACATGCTGTGCGCCTTGCAGAGGGAATTTGGCGCGGGAGTTTAACAGCTTGGCTGTTAACCGAGGTGCTGCCATTGCGAGCAGGCTCACTCCCACGTTGGATTTTTGACTATTCTTCCCTGTGGGAGCGAGCCTGCTCGCGATGCTTTTAGCTTAGCAATCCCATCCGCCGCTTTGCCCGCTGCACCGAACCATTACGCACGGCCCAGCGCAGCATCGGCGCACTTCGATTGATGCTGGCGCGGATCAGCTTGCGTTGCAGCGGGCTTTGACTTACGCCTAGCATGTCACTGGCCCAATCGGGCAGCAGGTCAATTCCGGCCTGCATCATCAGGCCGCCAAAGGGCTTGGCCAGGCGGCTCGGAGCTGGGGCGTTGAGCAGCAACTGCAACACTTCGCGACTGCGCTCATCGCACAATAGTTGCGGGCGAATACTCTCCAGGTAGTGGGATATTTCCAGCCGGGAGCGGGGCACATCCCGGGCACCCAGGCGTTCGGCGATCAGCGCGATCTCGGCGTAGTAACGGTCCTGATCGGCCAGCGACAACTGTGGGTTGCGGTAACGCAGATGCGCCGCAAGAAAGTTGCTGACTTCCGCCACATGAACCCATGTCAGCAAAGACGGATCGCTGGCGGCGTAAGGCCGTCCATCGGGTGCCGTGCCGGTGACCTGCAAATGGATGGTGCGAACCTTCTCGATCAGCCAGTCGGCATCCTTTCGCGAGCCGAAAGTAGTGCCAGAGATGAATTGGCCCGTGCGGCGCAATCGACCCAGCATGTCTTCACGAAAATTTGAGTGGTCCCATACTCCGGCCAGCGCCAGGGGATGCAGGGCTTGCAACATGAGTGCACTGATACCGCCGATCAACATGCTGCTGAAGTCGCCATGCACCTGCCAGCTCACCGAGTCGGGGCCAAACAAGCCAGGATCGCCCTTGGGGTTCTCCAGGTCGAGCGTGCCAAGCGACAGGCCCGTGAGGCTCATGATCTGCGTTTCGATGCGGGTGCGGATGAATTCCATGGTGACTCTGAGGAAAATAAATGGGTGTGCGCGCGCGTACTGTAGGAGCAAGCTCGCTCCTACAGGGCGGATCCCACCACGCGCGGTAACAGGCAATACGTTATTGGTTCAGGCGTTTATCCACCAGATCCTCAACCACGCTCGGGTCGGCCAGGGTCGAAGTGTCGCCCAGGCTGTCGAGCTCATTGCAGGCGATCTTGCGCAGGATACGCCGCATGATCTTGCCTGAACGGGTTTTCGGCAAGGCCGGAGCCCATTGGATCAGGTCCGGTTTGGCGAAGCTGCCGATTTCCTTGCTGACATGCTCCAGCAGTTCCTTCTTCAGTTGATCATTGGCTTCGGTGCCATTCATCGGCGTGACGAAGGCGTAGATGCCCTGGCCCTTGAGGTCGTGCGGGTAGCCGACCACCGCCGCTTCGGCAATGCTGTCGTGGAGCACCAGGGCGCTCTCGACTTCTGCGGTGCCAATACGATGGCCCGACACGTTAATCACGTCGTCGATGCGCCCGGTGATCCAGTAATCGCCATCCTCGTCCCGCCGCGCGCCATCGCCGGTGAAATAGTAGCCGGGGTAGGGCTTGAAGTAGGTGTCGACCATGCGCTGCGGATCGCCGTAAACGCTGCGGATCTGCGCCGGCCAGCTGGACTTGATCGCCAGCACCCCGCTGCCGGCGCCTTTGATTTCCTTGCCGGTGTCATCGAGCAATACCGGTTGCACGCCAAACATCGGTTGAGTGGCGCAGCCGGGCTTGATCCGCTGGGCGCTGACCAGGGGGCTGAGCATGATGCCGCCGGTCTCGGTCTGCCACCAGGTATCAACGATCGGGCAGCGCTGTTCGCCCACGGTATTGAAATACCAGTCCCACGCCTCCGGGTTGATCGGCTCACCGACGCTGCCGAGTAATCTGAGGCTCGCGCGGGAGGTTTCCTTCAAAGGTTCGGGGCCTTCACGCATCAGCGAGCGCAGGGCGGTGGGTGCGGTGTAGAAGATATTGACCTGGTGTTTATCGATCACCTGCCAGAAGCGCGAACTGCTGGGAAAACTCGGCACACCTTCGAAAATCAGCGTGGTCGCGCCATTGGCCAGCGGGCCGTAGACGATATAACTGTGGCCGGTGACCCAGCCGACATCAGCGGTGCACCAGAAGACTTCTTCGTCGCGATAATCGAGCACGTATTTGAATGTCATCGCCGCTTGCAGCAGATAGCCCCCGGTGGTGTGCAGGACGCCTTTGGGTTTGCCGGTGCTGCCGGAGGTGTAGAGGATGAACAGCGGGTCTTCGGCGTCCATCGGCTCGGGCGGGCAATCGTCGCTGACCTCGCGCACGGCCTGGTGATACCACAGGTCGCGCCCTTCAACCCATTCAACATCACCCTGGCTGCGCTCGACGACGATGACCGTGCTGACGTCAGGACAACTTTGCAGCGCCTTGTCGACTTTCGCTTTCAACGGCACGACCTTGCCGCCGCGCACCCCTTCATCGGCGGTGATCACCGTACGGCAATCAGCGTCGAGGATACGATCGCGTACGGAGTCGGGGGAGAATCCGCCAAATACCACCGAGTGCACCGCGCCGATTCGCGTGCAGGCGAGCATGGCGTAGGCGGCTTCCGGAATCATTGGCATGTAGATGCACACCCGATCGCCTTTCTTCACGCCACGGCTCTTGAGCACATTGGCCAGGCGGCAGACGTGGTGGTGGAGCTTGCGGTAGGTGATCTGGAGGGAGTCGACCGGGTCGTCGCCTTCCCAGATGATGGCGACCTGATCGCCGCGTTGTGCCAGATGACGATCGATGCAGTTGTAGCTGACGTTCAACCGGCCCCCGGCGAACCAGCTGGCTTCGCCGGTTTTCAGGTTGTAGCGCTGCACGGTCTCCCATGGCGCACTCCAGTCGAGGAAGCGTGTCGCTTGTTCTGCCCAGAAGGTGCTGGGGTGTTCGATGGATTGGCGGTACAGGCGCTGATAGTCGTCTTGACTGAGATTCGCAGCCCGGCGGACGGCATCGGCTTTGGGGAACGTGCTGATATCGAACATGACGGTTCCTTATTCTTGTTTGCACGACAAGAGGGGAGCAGCGCGACCCTCGTAGGAGCTGTCGAAGGCTGCGATCTTTTGGTCTTCAAAAGCAAAATCAAAAGATCGCAGCCTTCGGCAGCTCCTATAAGGTTAGTACCCCCGCAGGAACGGCGTCAGGTTAACCGCGGTGACGACCGCGGAAGTAGTTGATCAGACCTTGTGTAGAGGCATCGTCAGCCGGCGTTTCTTCGCTGCCAACCAGACGGTTGTAAACGCCTTTGCCCAGCTCCTTGCCCAGCTCCACACCCCATTGGTCAAAGGCGTTGATGCCCCAGATCACGCTCTGCACGAAGACTTTATGCTCGTACATCGCCACCAGCGCGCCGAGACGACGCGGGCTGATGCGCTCTACCACGAGGGTGTTGCTCGGACGATTGCCCGGTATCACCTTGTGCGGCGCGATCTTGTGTACGTCTTCTTCGCTCACGCCTTTGTCGCGCAGTTCTGCTTCGGCTTCGGCGAGGGTCTTGCCGAGCATCAGTGCCTGGCTCTGGGACAGGCAGTTGGCGTACAGCCACTGGTGATGGTCGGATACCGGGTTGAAGCTGACGATCGGCACGATGAAGTCCGCCGGGATCAGTTGAGTGCCCTGGTGCAGCAGCTGGTGATAGGCGTGCTGGCCGTTGCAACCAACGCCGCCCCAGATGACCGGCCCGGTGTCAGTGTTAACCGGCGTGCCATCCTGGCGGACGCTCTTGCCATTGGATTCCATGTCCAGCTGCTGCAAGTGCTTGGTGATGTTGCGCAGGTAGTGGTCGTACGGCAGGATCGCGTGGCTCTGCGCGCCCCAGAAGTTGCCGTACCAGACGCCGAGCAATGCCAGCAGCACCGGCATGTTCTGTTCGAAAGGTGCGCTCTGGAAATGCTGGTCCATGGTGTAGGCACCCGACAGCAGTTCCTTGAAGTTCGACATGCCAATGGCGAGGGCGATCGGCAGGCCGATGGCCGACCACAGCGAGTAACGCCCGCCAACCCAGTCCCACATCGGGAAGATGTTTTCTTCGCGAATACCAAAGGCCACGGCAGCGGCGTTGTTGCTCGAAACCGCGATGAAGTGGCGATACAGCTCGGCTTCCGAACCACCCTGGGCGAGGTACCAGGCGCGTGCAGCCTGGGCGTTCTTCAGGGTCTCGAGGGTATTGAAGGATTTGGACGAGACGATGAACAGCGTGGTCTCGGCCCGCAGCTTCATGGTCAGTTCGTGAAATTCGCTGCCGTCGATGTTCGCCAGGTAATGGCAGCGCACGCCTTTCTGGGCGTAGGACAACAGTGCTTCGGACACCAGCTCCGGGCCGAGGAACGAGCCGCCGATGCCGATGTTCACCACGTCAGTGATTGGCTTCTCGGTGTAACCGCGCCACAGACCGTCGTGGATGCGGCCCACGAGATCGGTGATCTGGTTCAACACCTTATGTACTTCCGGCATCACATTGACGCCGTTGACCGACAACTTGTCGCCTACGGGGCGACGCAGGGCGGTGTGCAATGCAGGGCGCCCTTCGGACGAGTTGACGATTTCGCCTTCGAACAGCGACTTGATCGCGCCCTTGAGGTCGACTTCATTGGCCAGGCCCACCAGCAGGTTGCGGGTCTCGGCGTTGATCAGATTCTTTGAATAGTCGAGAAACAGGCCGCAGCTGCTGAGGGTGAATTGCGTGAAGCGCTGCGGATCGGCATTAAACGCTTCGCGCATGCTGAAATCCTGCATGGCTTGGCGGTGATCATTCAACGCTTGCCAGGCGGGCAGAGCGGTCACGTCGTGAGGAGTGCGGTAGTACGCCATCGCTGCGGGTTTCCTTTTTACTTGAACGGCTTTTGAACACTAAAAATACCGGATCGCTGCGGGTGGGCGTCCGGTCAACTGCGTCGTCACGTTTTCGTGGCGCAGGGCGAATACAGTAACTCTCGCGCTGCAATCTGTCTTGACTTTGTCTGACCCGTCCCCGGTACTTTTTTATACATGAAGACTGGGGCGAGCCGACAAACGGAAGGAAAAGGTGTTTCTGGTTCGATCAGGCGACCTGAACCGGGATGGCGTTGCTGGTGTGGCTCAGTTCGTTACCTGGTGCCATGTAGAGCATGCGCGGCTTGAAGTTGAGCAGCTCGGCTTCGCTGTAATGGGCGTAGGCGCAGATGATCACTCGATCGCCGACCTTGGCCTTGTGGGCAGCGGCACCATTGACCGATATCATGCGCGAGCCTTCTTCCCCGCGGATCGCGTAGGTGGTGAAGCGCTCGCCGTTGTCGACGTTGTAGATCTGGATCTGTTCGTACTCACGGATGCCGGACAGGTCCAGCCATTCGCCGTCGATGGCGCAAGAGCCTTCGTAATCGAGAACAGCGTGGGTGACTTCGGCGCGATGCAGCTTGGCCTTGAGCATGATGGCGTGCATTTTTTTGTTATCCCGGGTCGAAATTGGGTAGTGAAAGCTGAGGCAGATCCCATGTGGAAGCGAGCAAACCCGCTCCCAGGGGGCGCGCGGTGCTTAGGCGGGCGCGTCCAGGTTCAGGTGCAGGTTGTCGATCAACCGGGTTGTGCCGAGGAACGCTGCGACCAGAATCACCACATCCCGATCCTCGGGAGTAGCGGGACGCAAGTTTTGCCCCTGGCGAATTTCCAGGTAATCAGGGCGCAGCCCGGCCGCTTGCAGTTGCTGCAACTTGGCGTGGATCAGCCCCGGATAGTCGCGATCCCCTTGCTTGATCGCCTCGGCGATCTCGCTCAGCGTGCGATACACAATCGGCGCGACGGCCCGCTGTTCTTCACTGAGGAACCCGTTACGCGATGACAATGCCAGGCCGTCGGCCGCACGCACGGTCGGCTCGCCGATGATCTGGATGGGCATATTCAGGTCATGAACCAGTGACTTGATCACCGCCAGCTGCTGGAAGTCTTTCTGGCCGAAGATCGCCAGGTCCGGCTGAACCATGTTGAACAGCTTGCTGACGACCGTTGCCACGCCTTCGAAATGCCCAGGGCGGCTGGCGCCACACAAGCCTTCGGACAGTTGCGGCACACTGACCCGCGTCTGCCCGGCCATGCCATCGGGGTACATTTCCTCGACGCTCGGCGCGAACAGCAGGTGGCAGCCGGCCTGGAGCAGTTTTTCCTGGTCGGCGGCGAGGGTGCGCGGGTATTTGTCGAGGTCCTCGCCGGCGCCGAATTGCAGCGGATTGACGAAAATGCTCGCGACCACAAAATCCACCCGCTGGGTGGCCTTGGTCACCAGTGCGACATGGCCGCTGTGCAGGTTGCCCATGGTGGGCACAAAGCCGATACGTTTGCCTTCACTGCGGGCCCGCGCCACGGCGGCCCGGAGTTCGCGTACGGTTTTTACGGTGTTCATGCAGAGAATCCGTGTTCGATGCCTGGGAAAGTCGCCGCTTTGACTTCAGCTACGTAGGCGCTCAAGGCCGCCTGGATGCTGGGTTGTCCGGTCATGAAGTTCTTCACGAACTTGGGCACGCGCCCGGTGATGGACAGGCCCAGGATGTCGTGCAGCACCAATACCTGGCCGTCGGTCGCGTGACCTGCGCCGATGCCGATCACCGGGATTTTCACGGCGTGGGTGATTTCCTCGGCCAGCTCGCTCGGCACGCATTCCAGCAGCAGCATGGCCGCGCCGGCCTGTTCCAGGGAGATGGCGTCGGCACGCATCTGCCGCGCCTGATTTTCGCTCCGGCCCTGGACCTTGTAACCGCCGAGCATGTTCACCGACTGCGGCGTCAACCCCATGTGCGCGCACACCGGAATACCGCGTTCAGCCAGCAGGCGAATCGAATCCGCGAGCCACAATGCGCCTTCGACCTTGACCATATGCGCACCGGCCTGCATCAACAGGGCGCTGTTGGTCATGGCTTGTTCAGTAGTGGCGTAGGCCATGAACGGCAGGTCGGCTAGGATCAATGCGTCCGAATTGCCGCGTTTGACGCAGGCCACGTGGTAAGCCATTTCTGCGGTGCTGACCGGCAGGGTGCTGTCGTGTCCTTGCAGGACCATGCCGAGGGAATCGCCCACCAGCAGCACTTCAACCCCGGCCTCATTGCAGGCGTTGGCGAATGTCGCGTCATAGCAGGTCAGCATGGTGATTTTTTCACCTTTTTGCTTGAGACCTTGCAGGGTGGTCAGGGTAATGGCTGGCATCAAAAGGTTCCTCATTCAGGCGCTGTGGAAACTACTGCGAGTAACGCGCGTGATTCTTCGTTGAATACAGGCGCACGGTCTGTTGTCGTGCTTTTATGGCCTGAATTGCGCCCTGTAACGCCGTGTTGACGGCGGCGGGACGCCTATAGTCGTGAGGAGAACCCGGGAAGTCAATTGCATGTGTTACCGGGTTGTTACGGCAGGGGTGTTACCGGGGTAACTGATGCGATTCAGCAAGTTTTTATTGCTGCAGATCGTTGACGCGACATAAACCATTGTGGGAGCGGGCTTGCCCGCGATAGCGACTTCAAATTCAACATCAATGTTGACTGACGGTCCGCCATCGCGGGCAAGCCGGCTCCCACAGGGATCTTTATCAATTCAGAGGGAGGCGTTCCAGGCCGACGAACGGGCAGGCGAGAAGCAAGTCCTTGAGGCTGCGACCATCGGCCAAACGCAAATCCGCCGGTGCCAATTCGGCCAGCGGATAGAGAACGAAGGCCCGCTCCTGCATCTGGTAGTGAGGCACTGTGAGGCGAGGCAGGTCGATCAGGCGATCGCCAAACAGCAGGATGTCGAGATCCAGCGTGCGCGGGCCCCAGCGTTCCAGGCGCTCGCGGCCTTGTCCGTTCTCGATGGCTTGCAGGGCATCGAGCAGTTCCAGCGGCTCGAGGGTGCTGTCGAGGGCGGCAGCCGCATTGGTGTAACGCGGTTGCCCGGGTAACAGCGAATCGCTTTGATAGAAAGCGGAAACCCCGGCCAGCGTGCTGTGCGGCAACTGCGCCAGCGCCTCGACGGCGCTGCGCAGTTGTTCGGCGGGGTCGGCCAGGTTGCTGCCCATGCCGATGTAGATGCGTTCCATCAATTACTCGCCGGTAGCGCTCGGGGCATCGGCCGCGCGTTTGCGCTTGGCGCCACCGCTGCGACGACGCTTGCGTGGGGCTCCGGTGCCTTCATCCTTGCCGCTGAGGTCGCGGATCATGTCGCGACGCTCGCTGTCGTTGGCATCCTGGTAGTCCGTCCACCATTCACCCAGGCCATCGGTCTGCTCACCCGCGCTTTCGCGCAACAGCAGGAAGTCGTAACCGGCGCGGAACCGCGGGTTGTCGAGCAACAGGTCGGCACGTTTGCCGCTGCGGCGTGGCAGGCGTTCCTGCATGTCCCAGATCTCGCGGATCGGCATGGTGAAACGCTTCGGAATAGCGATCCGCTGGCACTGCTCGGCGATCAGCTCGTGGGCAGCTTCCTGCATCGCCGGAATCGGTGGCATGCCGCGCTCTTGCAGGCGCAGTACGCGGGCGGGGAGGGCCGGCCACAGCAGCGCGGCGAACAGGAACGCCGGCGTCACCGGCTTGTTCTGCTTGATGCGCAGATCAGTATTGACCAACGCCTCGCTGATCAGCGTGTGGGTGTAGGTCGGGTTGTATTCCAGCGCCTCGGCACTGGCCGGGAACAACGGATCGAACAGCTGCAGGTCCACCAGCATTTCAAAGGTGTCTGCGGCATGCCCGGAGAGGAACAGCTTGAGGACTTCCTCGAACAAGCGTGCCGACGGGATTTCCCGCAGCATCGGCGCCAGCTCGCGAATCGGCGCGGCGCTGTGCTTTTCGATGCCGAAATTGAGTTTGGCGGCGAAACGCACGGCTCTGAGCATCCGCACCGGATCTTCCTGGTAGCGTTGCTTGGGGTCGCCAATCAAGCGAATCAGGTGATTGCGAATGTCGTGGACGCCGTTGGCGTAATCGAGGATGCGCTCACTGACCGGGTCGTAATACAGGGCATTGATGGTGAAGTCGCGACGTTGCGCGTCTTCTTCCAGGGTGCCGTAGACGTTGTCGCGCAGGATTCGCCCGGACTCGTTGCGGGAAGATTGATTGCTGTCTTCTTCCTCGTCGTTTTGCGGGTGATTGGCACGGAAGGTCGCGACTTCAATGATTTCGCGGCCAAAGTGGATATGCACCAGCTTGAAACGGCGGCCAATGATCCGCGCATTGCGGAATTCGGCGCGGACCTGTTCTGGCGTGGCGCTGGTGGCGACGTCGAAATCCTTGGGCGTGATGCCGAGCATCATGTCCCGCACACAACCCCCTACCAGGTAGGCCTGGTAGCCGGCGTTTTGCAGGCGCTCGACGATATTCACCGCGTAACGGCTGAATTGACCCTTTTGCAGCGAGTGTTGGCCGCTGTTGAGCACTTCAGGCGTACTGCGAATGTGTTGCGTATGACGCTTGGGAGAACGGAATGACTGGAACAGCTTCTTCAGCATGGGATGCACTGTTTGAAGGAATGTTCGGCCATAACGAAGAATGACCGCATGATGGCCCGGGATTCTAGCATTTAGTCGAGGGATGGTGTAGGACGCAGGCGATATGACCTGTAGGAGCGAGCTTGCTCGCGAAAAATGTGATCGGTAACGCGGTTGGCCTAGGGCCCCATCGGTGCCTGAAGGTTCATCGCGAGCAAGCTCGCTCGTACAGGTAAGGCAAATCGCAGAAACCACAAGGGGAGCCGAAGCTCCCCAAGAAGTAGTTGCATGCTCTATTTTTATTATTGGTTTCGGGCTTTTTGTTTTTGTTAAGTGCCCTCGTCATGAAGCTTTTCCTTCATGACCCTCCCAATCGGGAGCCAAGAGCAAACGGATTGCTTTGGTCGCTGTGCTGCAGTGATCTATCGATCCAACCAGTTCAGGCTCTGTCTTAGGACAGTTTTTGTTGTTCTCGGCCTGGTCGTGGGGCAAGCCCCAAATACAACGCCTCTCCAAAAGAATCAGTTAGCTGCGCCTCTCGCCGTCTTGTTTTTATTGTGCGTGAGTCGATTCGTCTTATTTTTATTGTCTTGTGCATTGCTTGTTATTGTTCTTGTACCAGACATATAGCAGGGTGCGTGCCAACTTTTGTGAAACCCAGCAAAACAAGGGGTTAGGCTGGCTATCGGGCTTTTCGAGGGCCAAAAAAAGCCGGGGCTTCGTTACCGTAAGCCCCGGCTTCTGTTACGTGAAAAACCTCAGGTAACAGTTTTTTCACACATTCACCTGTTACCCGCACACTCGACAGCTGTCATTCAGCTCTCGCTGGCTACCCCGGTCTTGCGCCGCGGAATGCCCAGGCGTTGCCGGCGTTCCCACAGGCATTTACGGCTAACGCCGAGTTTGCGAGCCAGTTCGGTCTCGGTCATGTGGTCCTGGTGCTCGAGCACGAAGTGCTGGAAGTAGTCTTCCAGTGACAGGTCCTCGGTCGGCTCATGGCTGGTGTTACCCGGTCCATTACCCTGCTGCGGCGACAGGCCGATGAACTCATCGTCGTCAAGGTCGTTCAACTCGATGTCGATTCCCAGCAGTTCGGCGGAAATTTCCGGGCTCTCGCACAGAATCACTGCGCGCTCCACCGCGTTTTCCAGTTCACGAACGTTACCTGGCCAGGAGTAGTGTCGAATGGCCTGTTCGGCATCCGGGGCGAACTTGAGATCAGTGCGATTGACCCGCGCGCTCTGGCGAGCCAGGAAGGCGGTGGCGATCTCGTTGACGTCGGCACCCCGTTCGCGCAGCGCCGGCAATTTCAAGGCGATAACGTGCAGGCGGTAGTACAGGTCTTCACGGAACTGGCCAATTTTAGCCAGGCTCTTGAGGTCCCGGTGGGTCGCGGCGATCAGGCGTACATCGACCTTCTGCGACTGAACGGAACCGACCCGGCGGATTTCGCCTTCCTGCAACACTCGTAACAGGCGCGCCTGGGCTTCCAGTGGCAGTTCGCCGATTTCATCGAGGAACAGGGTGCCGCCATCGGCTGCTTCGACCAAGCCGGCACGACCGGCACTGGCGCCGGTGAATGCGCCTTTCTCGTGACCAAACAGCTCGGACTCGATCAAGCTTTCCGGAATCGCAGCGCAGTTCACCGAAATCATCGGTGCCTTGGCACGTCGGGACAGGTTGTGCAGGGCCCGAGCCACCAGTTCTTTACCGGTACCGGACTCACCCTGGATCAGGACATTGGAGTCGGTTGGCGCCACTTTGCGGATCTTGCTGTAGAGATCCTGCATGGGCGGGCACGAACCGATGATGCCGATCTCGCCATTGCTGTTGTCGGCTCCGTTTTTCGCCGCGCCAGGCGTGGCCTTGCCGGTCAGCGGCTCAGCGCCACTGCTCTGCAGCGATTGGCGGTCGCGCAGGATACGCGCGACAGCCTGGAGCATTTCGTCGTGATCGAAAGGCTTGGCGATGTAGTCCACCGCGCCCATCTTCATCGAGTCGACTGCCGAGCGCAGGCTTGCGTAACTCGTCATGATCAGCACGGGAGTGCCCTGGCCGAGCTTGATCAGCTCGGTGCCCGGTGCGCCCGGTAAACGCAGATCACTGACGATCAGGTCGAACGTGGGGATAGTGAATCGTTCTTGTGCTTCCTGCACAGAACCGGCTTCGCTGACCTGGTACTGGTTACGTTCCAGCAGGCGGCGCAAGGCGGAGCGGATAATTGTTTCGTCTTCGACGATCAAAATGTGCGGCATTGATTCGATACTCTCGACGGTCTCAGTTCACAGCGGACGTCGCTTCGACATGACGCGGCAAGGTCACCCGGATACGGGTGCCGCGCTGGCTTTGAACATCAGCCGGGCTGTCGATGGTGATTTGTCCATAATGCTCTTCAACGATGGAATAGACCAGTGCAAGGCCCAGACCGGTGCCTTCGCCAGGGTCCTTGGTGGTGAAGAAGGGTTCGAACAATCGGTCCATGATGTTCTTCGGAATGCCGCTGCCTTCGTCCTCTACGATCAGGTCGACCGTGTGTTCGCCGGCTTCGCTCTTGACCCGCACGGCACTGCCGGCAGGCGAGGCGTCGCGGGCGTTGGAGAGCAGGTTGATCAACACTTGAGCAAGGCGCTGGGGATCACCTTCGACCCAGTGATCAGGGTCGCACAGGTTGTAGAACTGCACCTCGAAATTGCGCCGGTTCAGGGCCAGCAGGCCGATTGCATCCTGGGCCACTTCGGCCAGACAGACGGGCTCGTCGCTATGCTGATGGCTGCCAGCGTGGGCGAAGCTCATCAGCGACTGGACGATGCGCGATACACGCTTGGTCTGTTCGAGAATCTGCCCGCTGATTTCCCTCAGCTCGCCATCGTCCTCGCGCTCCTCGCGCAGGTTCTGCGCCAGGCAGGCGATGCCGGTGATCGGATTGCCGATTTCATGGGCGACGCCGGCTGCCAGGCGACCAATGCTGGCCAGGCGCTCGGAATGCACCAGTTTGTCTTCGAGCATCTGGGTTTCGGTCAAGTCTTCCACCAGCAACACCAGGCCGCTGTTGCCCGGTGCCAGCGGCTCGTCGATGGCCGCCTTGTGCAGGTTCAGCCAGCGGGTCTGGCCATCCAGGGCCAGGTGCTGCTTGTGCAGGTGCTCGTCCGGAAGGTTGATGAAGCCTTGCAGCAGTTCTTTCCAGGGATCGGCGATGGTGCTCAGGCGCGATCCGACGACGCGCTGCGCGGCAATCCCGGTCAACTCCTCCATCGCTTTGTTCCACATGAGGATTTCCTGGTCCTTGGCCAGGGAGCAGACGCCCATGGGCAATTCCTGCAGGGTCTGGCGGTGGTAGCGGCGCAGGGCATCGAGTTCCGCGGCAAGGCCGGTGAGGCGCGAGTGGTAGTCCTCGAGGCGGCTTTCGATGAAATGGATATCTTCGGTAACGTAGTTTTCGCCGCCCGCCTTATAGGGCAGGAACGTCTCGACCATGTCCTGGGCAACGCTTGGTCCCATCAGGCCGGAAAGATTCGCCTCGATGCGGTCACGCAGTCGACGCAGCGCATAGGGGCGGCGCTCGTCGAATGGCAGGTAGAGGTCGCGCAGGGCCTGCTCGACTTCCTTTTGCGCAGCCTTGGCACCCAGCGGCTTGGCCAGTTGCGTGGCGAATTCCTGGGGCGAGGCGGCGTGCAGTTCGCGCCGCTGCGGCCGGCGCACGTTATCCACGGCACAGGCTTCGGCGGCGCTGGCTTCTTCCGGGCTGGCATTGGTGAACAATGAAATCAGGGTGAACATCAGCACGTTGGCCGCCAGCGACGCGATGGCCGCCATGTGCCAGCTGGTGTCATCCAGCACATAGATCATGTTCAGCAGCGGAATGTAGAAGCCCTGGAGATTGCCGACCAGCGGTAACAGCATGGTCACCAGCCACACCATGATGCCCGCGAGCAGGCCGGCGATGAAGCCGCGGCGGTTGGCGGTTGGCCAATACAGGACCGACAGCACCCCCGGCAGGAATTGCAGGGTGGCGACAAAAGCGACGATGCCGAGATTGGCCAGGTCCTGTTCCGCGCCCAATAACAGGTAGAAGCCGTAGCCGGCCATGATGATCGCGACAATCAGCGCCCGACGCGTCCATTTCAGCCAGCGGTAGATATTGCCCTCGGCCGGCGGCTGGTAGAGCGGCAGCACCAGGTGGTTCAGGGCCATTCCGGACAAGGCCAGGGTCGTGACGATGATCAGGCCGCTGGCCGCAGACAGGCCGCCGATATAGGCCAATAGCGCCAGTGCCTTGCTGTTGGCAGCAATGCCGATGCCCAGCGTGAAGTATTCAGGGTTAGTGGTGGCGCCGAGTTTCAGTCCGGCCCAGAGAATCAGCGGAACCGCCAGGCTCATCAGCAGCAGGAACAGCGGCAGGCCCCAGCTGGCACTGACCAGCGAGCGCGGGTTGAGATTTTCGGTAAAGGTCATGTGATACATGTGGGGCATCACGATCGCCGAGGCAAAGAACACCAGCAGCAGCGTGCGCCACGGACCTTCCTGCAGCGGCGTGTGCAGGGCGGCGAGGGCGGTCTGGTTTTGCAGCAACCACAGTTCGAGTTGCTGCGGGCCGTCGAACACGCCATACAGCGCATACAGGCCAACGCCGCCAATCGCGATCAGCTTGATCACCGACTCGAAGGCGATGGCGAACACCAGCCCTTCATGTTTTTCCCGGGTGGCGATGTGGCGCGAGCCGAAGAAGATCGTGAACAGAGTAATCAGCGCGCAGAAGCTCAAGGCTACGCGATGCTGCACCGGCTCGCGGGTGAGGATGCCAATGGAGTCGGCCACCGCCTGGATCTGCAATGCCAGCAACGGCAGTACGCCGATCAGCATGAAGATGGTGGTGAGCGCGCCGGCCCAGGTGCTGCGAAAGCGAAACGCGAACAGGTCAGCCAGCGACGACAGTTGATAGGTACGAGTGATTTTCAGGATCGGATAGAGCAGCACCGGCGCCAGCAGGAACGCCCCGGACACCCCGAGGTAGCTGGAAAGAAACCCGTAGCCGTACTGATAGGCCAGGCCTACCGTGCCGTAAAACGCCCAGGCGCTGGCATAGACCCCCAGCGACAGGGTGTAGGTCAACGGGTGGCGAATGATCGCCCGGGGGATCATGCCCCGTTCGCTGATCCAGGCTACGCCGAACAGCACCGCAAGGTAGGCGGCGCTGATCAGGATCATCTGGGTCAGGCTAAAGCTCATCGGCATCTTTTTGGCTCTGCAGGATGAAGGTCACGACGATCAGAATCAGCCAGAGCAGATAAGGGCGATACCAGGCGCCAGTGGCGTCGATCCACCAGTCCATGATGGCCGGGGAGAACAGGTAGATCCCCACTACAAGAAGCAGGACCAAGCGATAGATGTACATCCCGGCCTCTCTTTTTTATGCGCGTGCCCGAAAACGTGCGGCGATGGTAACGGATGGCGGCGCGACTGCAAGCGTCATCACTGCAGTTGTGCCTCGGGCAGGTGCAGTGTGCGCGGGATCTTCAGCGCATCCCAGTGGGCGATGCTCCAATCCAGCACCTCTCGCGGGGTGGCGTACGCGAGTTCGCTACCGGGCGTTTGCCCAAGTGCGCGCAGCGCCCGCAGGAGCAAGGGGGTTGCCTGATCTTCTGTCAGTGGCGGGGAGCGATAGGATTTGCCGAGCTTGTGGCCATCGGGCTGGGTGATCAGCGGAATATGCAGGTAGCGCGGTTGCGACAGGCCGAGCAATTCCTGCAGGTAGAGCTGGCGCGGCGTGGAGTCGAGGAGGTCGGCTCCGCGCACAATATCGGTGATGCCCTGCCAGGCGTCATCGAGGACCACAGCCAGTTGGTAGGCATACAGGCCGTCGCGGCGGCGGATCACAAAATCGCCGACCTCACGGCCCAGGTGCTGCCGATATTCGCCTTGTACGCGGTCGATGAAGTGGTATTCCAGTTCGGGGGCGCGCAAGCGAATCGCTGCATCCTCGGTTCCATGGCCGGCATTGCGGCACAGCCCCGGGTATATCCCGTGATAGGGCTCGAGTTGTTTGCGCGAACAGGTGCAGGCGTAGGCCAGGCCGTGGTTGAACAGGCGACTGATAATCTCGGCATAGGCATCGTGGCGGTCGCTCTGGCGCACCACCGCGCCATCCCATTCAAAGCCGTAGCTCTCCAGTGCCTTGAGAATTGCCGCCTGGGCGCCGGGCTCTTCCCGGGGCGGGTCCAGGTCTTCCATGCGCATCAGCCAGCGCCCGCCCACCGAGCGCGCGTCGAGGTAGGACGCCAGCGCGGCGACCAGCGAACCGAAGTGCAGGTGACCACTGGGCGTGGGGGCGAAGCGTCCGGTGTAGGTGGGGGAGGCGATGGCAGTCATGGGGTAACGTTACTTTTTCCTGGCTGGCGCCAAACAACCTGTAGGAGCGAGCTCGCTCGCGACGGTCGTCAACGATAACGCTGCAAGCCTGATACCCCGCGGCGTCCTCAGGTTCATCGCGAGCAAGCTCGCTCCTACAGTGATGGCGATTTTATAGGCGCATCAGGTAACACAAATATCAGAAACAAAAACGGAGCGTTCGCACGCTCCGTTCTTTATCCAGGTCGCAATTACTTGCCGACTTGTTTTTCCTTGATTTCCGCCAGGGTCTTGCAGTCAACGCACATGTCGGCGGTAGGGCGGGCTTCCAGTCGCTTGACGCCAATCTCGACGCCGCAGGACTCGCACCAGCCATATTCTTCGTCTTCGATCAATTGCAGCGTCTTGTCGATCTTCTTGATCAGCTTGCGCTCGCGATCACGGGCGCGCAATTCGAGGCTGAATTCTTCTTCCTGGCTGGCACGGTCTGCCGGGTCAGGGAAGTTGGCCGCTTCGTCTTTCATGTGATCAACCGTACGGTCGACTTCCTGCATCAAGTCCTGTTTCCACTTGTTCAGGATCTTGGTGAAGTGAGCGCGCATGGGCTTGCCCATGTACTCCTCGCCCTTTACTGCCTGGTAGGGTTCGAAGCCGCTGATCGACTGGTTTTGCTGCTTTGCTTGGGTGGGCATGAAATGGACCGCCTCTACTCTTGTAATCCATTGCGCAGGATTGCTCCATCACCGACACCTGCCGGCCCTGCGGCTGCAAGCGGGCGAACTTACCAGATCAAATCGGACCGCGCTACTCCCGGATGTCGAGGTAGTGGCTCAATGGGCTTGCAAATGATTGCAAAGCCTTGTCTGGTGGTGCTGGAGACCTGATCAATTATTGATTTTAGTCAAACTTGGGGCACACGCTTGAGTCGTTTGAGACCAGCGTTATAACGCTCTGACCGCTTTAGGTTCTCGCTCGTTCCTGCGCTTGGGTAGAATCAGTTTTTTCTCCCGTTGAAGGAAGGCCGATGGCTCAGTCCTACAGTGCCCGCAGTCGCGCGATCGAACCGTTCCACGTCATGGCCCTGCTGGCCCGCGCCAATGAGTTACAGGCTGCAGGTCACGACGTGATCCACCTGGAAATCGGCGAACCGGACTTCACTACGGCCGAGCCGATCATCCAGGCAGGCCAGGCCGCCTTGACCGCAGGCAAGACCCGTTACACTGCGGCGCGGGGGACTCCCGAGTTGCGCGAGGCTATTTCGGGGTTCTATCAGCAACGTTACGGGCTGAATATCGACCCTCGGCGAATATTGATCACGCCAGGCGGCTCCGGGGCACTGTTGCTGGCCAGCGCCTTGCTGGTGGATCCGGGCAAGCACTGGTTGCTGGCGGACCCGGGGTACCCGTGCAACCGGCATTTCCTGCGGCTGGTGGAAGGTGCCGCGCAGTTAGTGCCGGTTGGCCCCGACGTGCGTTACCAATTGACCCCCGATCTGGTGGCGCGGCATTGGGACCAGGACAGCGTCGGCGCGTTGGTGGCATCGCCCGCCAATCCGACCGGGACCATTCTGACCCGCGACGAGCTGGCGGGCCTGTCCAGTGCGATCAAGGCGCGGCACGGCCATCTGGTGGTGGACGAGATCTATCATGGCCTGACCTATGGCACCGACGCGGCCAGCGTGCTGGAAGTGGATGACAGTGCCTTCGTGCTGAATAGTTTTTCAAAGTATTTCGGAATGACCGGCTGGCGTCTCGGTTGGCTGGTAGCGCCCGAAGCCGCCGTCGGCGAGCTGGAAAAACTTGCGCAAAATCTCTACATCAGCGCCCCAAGCATGGCTCAGCACGCTGCCCTGGCGTGCTTCGAACCAGCCACCATCAGCATTCTCGAAGAACGCCGTGCCGAATTCGGCCGCCGCCGCGATTTCCTCCTGCCCGCTTTGCGGGAATTGGGTTTCGGCATTGCCGTAGAACCGGAGGGCGCCTTCTACTTGTATGCCGATATCAGCAAATTCGGCGGTGATGCCTTCGCGTTCTGTCGGCATTTTCTCGAAACCGAGTATGTTGCAATTACGCCGGGGCTCGATTTTGGGCGTTACCAGGCTGGCCATCACGTGCGCTTTGCGTACACGCAAAATTTGCCGCGCCTGCAGGAAGCCGTCGAGAGAATTGCCCGCGGTCTGCGGAGCTGGCAAGGCTGATGCGCTTTGATCCTCCACTCGAAGAAGGCCGGCTGATCCGTCGCTATAAGCGTTTTCTCGCCGATATCGAGACCGTGAATGGCGAGTTGCTGACCATCCACTGTCCCAATACCGGCTCGATGCTCAACTGCCAGGTCGAGGGCGGGCAGGTCTGGTTCAGTCGCTCCAATGATCCGAAACGCAAGTTGCCCGGTACCTGGGAGATTGGCGAAACGCCCCAGGGGCGCTTGTTCTGCGTGAACACCGGGCGCGCCAACGGCTTGATCGAGGAAGCGTTGCGCGGTGGGGTCATCACCGAGCTGAACGGTTTCACTGAGCTCAAGCGTGAAGTGGCTTACGGTCAGGAAAGCAGTCGCATCGATTTCCGCCTGGATTACCCTGGCGGGCCAGCTTATGTCGAAGTCAAAAGTGTCACGCTGGGTTTCGATGGCTCATCGGTAGCGGCCTTTCCTGATGCAGTCACCCAGCGCGGGGCCAAACATCTTCGGGAATTGGCGCACCTGGCGCGGGACGGGATTCGCGCGGTGCAGCTGTATTGCGTGAACCTGACCGGCATCGAGGCGGTGCGTCCGGCCCACGAAATTGATCCAGCCTACGCCGAGGCGCTGCGTGAAGCGGTGGCCTGCGGGGTGGAAGTACTGGCCTACGGCGTGTGCTTGAGTCATGAGGGGATGCGGGTCGATCGGCGCCTGGCCGTGCTGCTCAACGGCTAAAGGTTGACCCATATTCCCTGAGCGTCTTCACGGCAGTGGACCGGTGTCAGGGACTGCCCGGCGCACGGGCCGGACACGCATTCGCCGTCCTCGATCAGGAACAGGGCGCCGTGGGTGGCGCACTGGATAAGGCTGTTGCTGGGGTCGAGAAACTGGTCGGGCTGCCATTCCAGGCCGACGCCGCGATGCGGGCAGCGATTGAGGTAGACGTAAACCTGGCCGCTGCGACGCACGGCAAAGAGTTTGCGGCCTTCGATCTCGAAGCCGCGGCTGCTGTCATCGGGCAGTTCGGTGCCTGCGCAAAAAAACTTCATGGCTATCCTCGAGTGCCGAAACCTCTGACAGATGTGTCCGAGCTTGACGTGCAAATGCAAACAATTATCAAATGCCGGCTTCGCCCGCTGGAGGCCGGATGTCGAGGATACTTGGCCTGCCGCCTCCCTGTCCGGGAAAACCTTAAAGGAAGCTATTCATGCGCCTGAGTACCCGCGTTGCTGCGCTCTGTATCGGACTGCTCGCCAGTCATCATGCGACGGCGACCGAGTTGCCCCAGCGGTGGGTCAGCGCAGGTGGCGCGGTATCGGAATGGGTCAGCGTCCTGGGGGGAGAGTCGAAGCTGGTCGGGGTCGACACCACCAGCCAGCACCCGCCAGCGCTCAAGGCGTTACCGAGCATTGGCTATCAGCGCCAGCTGTCGGCGGAGGGCATTCTGAGCCTGCGCCCACACATTCTTGTGGGGACCGAGGAAATGGGGCCACCACCGGTGTTGTCGCAGGTGCGCACTGCGGGGGTGCAGGTCGAATTGTTCTCGGCCCAGCCTGACCTGGCGGCATTGCAGGGTAATTTGCAGCACCTGGGCAAATTGCTGGGTGCTGAGGAGCAGGCGTCCCGGGCGTTCCAGTCCTACCGCGCGCAACTTGACGAGCAACAGCTTCGGGTGACCCAGGCGCAGCTCAAGCAAAAGGCTCCCGGAGTGCTGTTGCTGGTCGGTCATGCCGGTGGCAAACCGTTGATCGCCGGCCAGGGCACGGCTGCAGACTGGATGCTGCAGAAGGCCGGCGGGCACAACCTGGCAACTCATACCGGCTACAAGCCGTTTTCCGTCGAAGCGCTGGCCAACCTCAATCCGCAGGTGCTGGTGTTCGCCGATCGCGTGCTGACAGGTGAAGAGGCCCGCCCGGCGTTGTTCAGGGAAAACCCGATTCTTTCCTCGACCCTTGCCGCCAAAAACGGGCGGGTCATCCAACTGGATCCGACCTTGCTGGTAGGCGGGCTGGGGCCGCGCTTGCCCGATGCGTTGAGGTCGCTCGCTGACGGCTTCTACCCGGGTATGTCCGCGCAATGACCGTGCTGGTCAAACCCCGAACCCTGTTCATCGGCTTGAGCCTGCTGTGTCTGCTGGCTATCTGGTTGTCGTTGGCGCTCGGGCCGGTCAGCCTGCCCTTGGTCGACACCTTGCGCGCCGGCTTGCGCATGGTGGGCGTGCCCATCGCGCCTGAAGGCCTGGAGCAGGCCGAATTGATCCTCGGTCAGATTCGCCTGCCCCGAACCCTGCTAGGCCTGGCGGTAGGCGGGGTGTTGGCGCTGTCTGGCGTGGCGATGCAGGGTTTGTTTCGCAACCCGCTGGCCGATCCAGGGCTGGTGGGGGTCTCCAGTGGCGCTGCCTTGGGGGCGGCCATCGCGATTGTCGGCGGCTCGGCATTTGGCGGGCTTCCGGAGTCCTTCGGGCCCTATCTTTTATCGCTGTGTGCCTTCCTCGGTGGGCTGGGGGTGACCGCGCTGGTGTATCGACTGGGCCGGCGCAACGGTCAGACAAATGTCGCGACCATGTTGTTGGCCGGTATCGCCCTGACAGCGTTGGCGGGTTCGGCCGTGGGGCTCTTCACTTATATGGCCGATGACGCGACCCTGCGCACCCTGACTTTCTGGAACCTGGGCAGCCTCAATGGCGCCAGTTACTCGCGACTCTGGCCCTTGTTATTGGTCAGTGTCGGCGTGGCGCTATGGTTGCCGCGCCGGGCGAGGGCGCTGAACGCGTTATTGTTGGGCGAGTCCGAAGCCGGTCACCTGGGCATCGACGTCGAAAGGCTCAAGCGCGAACTGGTGTTTTGCACCGCGCTGGGGGTCGGCGCGGCGGTGGCGGCGGCTGGCATGATCGGCTTTGTCGGGTTAGTGGTGCCGCACCTGGTGCGACTGCTGGCCGGTCCCGACCATCGGGTGCTGTTACCGGCTTCGATACTGGCCGGTGCCAGCCTGCTGTTGTTTGCCGATCTGGTCGCCCGTCTGGCCCTGGCGCCGGCCGAGCTGCCGATCGGGATAGTCACCGCGTTCATCGGCGCCCCGTTCTTTCTATTGCTACTGGTCCGGAGGCGCGTGTGATGCTGCGTACGCAAAATCTGCAAATCCGCAGGGGCACCAAGACGGTGCTGACGGACATCACGCTTGAGCTCAAGCCTGGAGAAGTGCTCGGCGTGCTGGGCCCCAACGGTGCAGGCAAAAGTACTTTGCTGGGGGCGTTGTGCGATGAGTTGAAGGCTGATCAGGGCAGCGTCTGGCTCGATGAGCTGGAGTTGAGTCAGTGCACGGGTGTCCAGCGAGCCCAGCGACTGGCCGTATTGCCGCAAGTCTCGACGCTGGACTTCGCCTTCCGTGTCGAGGAAGTTGTCGGTATGGGCCGCTTGCCTTATCAAACCGGTCGAGTGCGCGATGACGAAATCATCGCTGCCGCCTTGCAGGCCGCTGACGCCGGTCACTTGAGCGGCCGCAGCTACCTGGCCCTGTCGGGTGGCGAACGCCAGCGGGTGCATCTGGCCAGGGTGCTGGCGCAGTTGTGGCCGGGGCAGGCTGGGCAGACCTTGTTACTCGATGAGCCGACCTCAATGCTCGATCCGCTGCACCAGCACACCACGTTGCAAGCCGTGCGCGAATTTGCCAACCGGGGCGCGGCAGTGCTGGTGATCCTGCATGACCTGAACTTGGCCGCGCGCTATTGTGATCGCCTGTTGCTGCTCGAAGGCGGCCGGCAGGTGGCGCTGGATACGCCCGAGCAGGTACTGCGCCCGGAGCCGCTGAAGGCGGTGTTCGGGCTCGAAGTGCTGGTGCAGCCGCATCCTGAGCGTGGTCATCCGCTGATCATTGCTCGTTGAATCTGTCATAGGAGCGTAAACATGCGCGCAGTCTTGATTCTGGTGGTGCTCCTGCTGGGTGCCTGTACGCATGTTTCCGCGCCGCCACCTGCTCCACCTCCGCCGCCGCCTTTAGCCGGGGAGATTCGTGACCTGCGCACTGGCCAGGTGTTGACGGCAGAGCAACTGCTGGCGGCGCTGGCCAGGCCATCGCGGCTGATCGTGGGCGAGCAACACGACAATCGTGATCACCACGCCCTGCAGTTGTGGTTGTTGCAAGCCTTGGGTGAGCAACGAACCCAAGGCAGCCTGCTGCTCGAAATGCTCACCCCGGACCAACAACCGCATGTCGATCAGGTTCGTCAGGCCTCCAAGCCCCCGGCGGATTTGCGCGATGCATTGGCCTGGCAGGAAGGTTGGGACTGGGCGCTGTACGGGCCCATCATTCAGTTTGCCCTGACCCAGCCGTATCCCTTGCTTGCCGCAAACCTGGACCCATTGGAAGTCCGTGCGGCGTATACCCATCCGGCGACGCCAAGCGGTCCTCGGTCCAACGCAGAGGACGTAAAGGATGAACTGCAGAAGCAAGTCCGCGACTCCCATTGCGGCCTGCTGCCCAAGTCGCAACTGCCCGCGATGCTGGCGGTCCAGCAACAACGGGACCGACGCATGGCCGAACGCCTGCTCGCAGCGCCTGAGCCTGCCTTGCTGTTCGCTGGCGCTTTTCATGCGCGCAAGGATGTCGGCGTGCCGATCCATTTGCTGGATCTGGGGGCGCAGGAAGGAGCGACGGTGTTGATGCTGGCTCAGCAGGGCAGTGAGGTCACGGTGGGGATGGCGGATTATGTCTGGTATACGCCGAAGGTGAAGGCACCGGATTATTGTAAGCAGATGCGCAAGCAGCTCGGAAAAGCTCGCAAAAAATGAAAGGCCGGGCACATTTCAGCGGGCAAAAAAAGACCCGGCAAGAGCCGGGTCAAATAACCGTGATTAGCCTGATGAGGAGATATCTGAGAGTCCGAACCAAGGGCTGTTCAAATATCGACCAGTCTCGCGACCAGTTGTGATAATCATAGCGATTCTCATTACCATGTCAACAGCTGATTGATCGTTAATTTGTAATCGCCCTGAAAGCCAAGTAATCAGAGGCTTTCAGGCCAGTCAGCGGGCAACTCAGTTCTTGTGCCGTGAAGAGATGGCTTCCAGCTGCTTGTTCAGCGCTTCCTTTCGCTCCGCGGGAATATCGTTCCAGTGCACGTCCATCAGCGCACCTTCGATCGCATACAACAACACCTTGGACGCTCGAAACCCGCGCGTGCGCACGGCCCGATAGGCATCCACCGCCCCGAGGCGACGCAAGTCCGAGGCGCTGTGAATGCCCACGGCATGCAACCACTGCGCTGACGTCTTGCCAAGATTCTTCAGGTGTTGCAGTTCATCATTCATCAAGCCTCCTTGCGACGGCCGAATGGGAGCGTGGGCAAGCTTCTCAGGAGTGTAGCCATCAGCAGGAAAAGCGTGATTGTTTGGTCGGTTTCAGGGCAAAAGCTTCTAAGCGGTCTTGATGCCGGACTGGGCAGCTGGCCTTTTGCGCGGGTAGGCGTAAGCAGTCCAGCGCAGAGCGGGGGGCGCCGGACGTGAGTTCATGCGCGATTTCAGCGGGTGCGATAGCGCAGGCGCGTACCGAAATTCATCGACATCAGGATTTCGTCTGCACTCAGTTCGGGCGGAAAGTAAGCGCCCGAGATCTGGGCGTGAGCCAGGCTCGCACCTTCCATGGAAGATTTGCGAAAGTCGATGCCGCGCAAGTCGGCGGAGCGGAAGTAGGCGTCGGTGAAATCCACGCCATCGGCATTCAGTTCGCGCAGGTCCAGGCCGCGAAAGTCGCCTCCGACCATGTCTATGACGCCCTCGCTTGGGCGTTCGCTGTTGAAGCCTGTGATGTCGTCCTTGTGCAGCAAGGCATAGAGCGGAGTGTCGAGGAGTTTGGGCTGGCTCATGTCACATCACCTGTTGGATTTATGACGCCAGTATAGTGCCACTATCGGGCGCCCGTGAGGTCGGCGAAGACCTCACGGACGAAATGCCCCTTACAAGCCTGGCAAGCGCTGGCGAATCTGCGCTACCACGGTATCCAGTGTGCCGCTTTCATTGGTCTGGACGCGTTTGCTGCAGAGAATCTCCGCTGGAGTCAGCGGCTCACGGTTGGCCTGCTGGGCTTCGATGACGGCCAGGGTTGCGTCGGATGGGTCAGTGTTGTCCGCCTGGCGCAAGGCCAGCCAGGTCTCGATGACAGCTTGCGGCGCATTGCAGTCCAGGATCAGGAAGGGCGCACCGGTAGCTTCGGCGATTTGTGCTGCACCGTCGCGTTGCTCGTGCTTGAGGTAAGTGGCGTCGACCACGACCGGGAAGCCGGCACGCAGGATGACCCCTGCAATTTCATGCAGGCGGGCGTAGGTCGCGGCACTGGCTTCAGCGCTGTAAATGCCGGCCTGTGGCTCATTTGCAACGGTCTGCTCACCGAACAGGCGTTTGCGCTCTACGTCGGAGCGCAGGCGGATGGCGCCCAGTGCTTCTACCAGGCGCATGGCTACACGACTTTTGCCTACCGCGGAGACACCATGGGTGATAGCCATGAAGCGAGACGGGATGGTGCTGTAGCTTTCCGCCAGGTTGGCGTAGTTGCGGTATTGGCGCAGGGCGGTCGCACGTTGCACGGGGTCGGCGGCGGCCGGCATGCTGAACAGGGTGACCTTGGCCCGAACCAGGGCGCGGTAGGCCTTGTAGAAGTTCAGCAGTTCCAGGCCCTGGTAGTCACCGGTCAATTCCAGGTACTGGCTGATGAAACGGCGCGCCAGGCTCTTCAGTCCACGATCTTCCAGGTCCATTGCCAGGAAGCCGGTGTCGGCATAGACGTCGGTGAAGCGGAACGGCTCATTAAACTCGATGCAGTCGAAGATCACGACCTTGCCGTCGATCAGCGTTGCGTTGCCCAGGTGGATATCACCGTGGCACTCGCGAGTGAAGCCGTCGGCCTTGCGCTGGGCCATCAACGGCTTGAGGCGTTCGAAGCTGCTTTCGGCCCAGGCTTGCAGCGCGTCCAGTTGCAGGAGGTCGGTCTTGTCGCTGAGGAACGGGCGGATTTGCTCAAAGTTCTGGCTCACCGGTGCCATCACGGCGTCCGGCGTACCGGCTTCATGTTCGGCCGGGACTTTAGGCGCCGCGAGGTGGAATTGCGCGATCTGCGCGGCCATCTCGTCGATGTGCGCGGTGGTCAATTCACCATTGGCTTGCAAGGTGCTGAGCAGATTACTTTGCGGGAATTGACGCATTTTCAGCGCGAACTCGATCACCTGCCCGTCGCCACCCAATTGCGGCGCTTCGGCGCTGCCGGTAATCGGCAACACTTCAAGATACAAATCATTGGTCAAACGCTGGTTAAGCCGCAGCTCTTCGCCGCAGAAGTGCTCGCGAGCGTCCAGGCTGGTGAAGTCAAGGAAGCCGAAATTCACCGGTTTTTTCACTTTGTAAGCAAAGGGGCCGGTAAGCAGGACCCAGGAAATGTGGGTCTCGATGACCTGGAACCCGTCTACGGGATGCGGGTAGAGGGCCGGGTTTTGCAGGGCAGCGATCAGGGACTGGCTCACAGGCGATCCTTCAGAGTCTGGGAAAATTCACGATCGCCATTATGGCCGCAAGTCCGCTCGACGCAAACCTCGGAGGCCTCCTGTTGAGTATGAATAAAGTGCGTATAATCCGCCGCCATGACTCGTACTCGATCCCCCCGCACTCCAAAAAAACCACCTTCCAGGGGCCTGCGCCCGTGGCTGGGCTGGGCCCTTAAACTCAGTCTGGTCGGCCTCGTGGTGCTCGCCGGATTCGCGGTCTACCTTGATGCAATTGTCCAGGAGAAGTTCTCCGGCAAGCGCTGGACCATTCCGGCCAAGGTCTACGCGCGCCCGCTCGAGCTGTTCACCGGGCAGAAGCTGAGCAAGGAAGACTTCCTCACCGAGCTCGACGCCCTGGGCTACCGGCGCGAGAGCGTAAGCAATGGTCCTGGCGCTGCGGCGGTCAACGGCAACACCGTCGACTTGAATACCCGAGGCTTCCAGTTCTATGAAGGTATGGAGAAAGCCCAGCCCGTGCGAGTGCGCTTCTCCGGCGATTACGTGGCGGAACTGTCGGCCACCAATGGCTCGAAGCTTTCGGTGGTGCGCCTGGAGCCGCTGCTGATCGGCGGGATTTATCCGAAGAATCTCGAAGACCGCATCCTGATAAAAATCGATCAGGTTCCGCCGTATCTGCTGGAAACCCTGGTCGCCGTGGAAGACCGCGACTTCTATTCCCACTGGGGTGTGTCACCCAAGTCGATTGCCCGTGCCGTCTGGGTCAACACGTCCGGCGGCAAGATGACTCAGGGCGGCAGTACGCTGACGCAACAATTGGTCAAGAACTTCTACCTGACCAGCGAACGCAGCCTGACCCGCAAACTCACCGAAGCCATGATGGCGATGTTGCTGGAGTTGCATTACGACAAGCGCGAGATTCTTGAGGCTTACCTCAATGAAGTGTTCGTCGGCCAGGACGGCCAGCGTGCGGTGCACGGTTTTGGACTGGCCAGCCAGTTCTTCTTCGGCCAGCCTTTGTCCGAGCTGAAACTGCATCAGGTGGCCTTGCTGGTAGGCATGGTCAAGGGCCCTTCCTACTACAATCCGCGACGTAACCCCGAACGCGCCCTGGAGCGCCGCAACCTGGTGCTGGATGTCCTTCAGGAGCAGGGTGTGGCCACTGCCGAGCAGGTCGCCGCCGCGAAGAAATTGCCACTGGGTGTGACTACCCGCGGGAAACTCGCCGACAGCTCGTTCCCCGGCTTCCTCGATCTGGTCAAGCGTCAGCTGCGCCAGGACTATCGCGACGAGGATTTGACCGAAGAAGGCCTGCGGATTTTCACCAGCTTTGATCCGATCCTGCAGATGAAAGCCGAAGCGTCGGTCAATGACACGTTCAAACGTCTGTCCGGGCGCAAGGGCTCCGATGAGGTTGAAGCGGCGATGGTCGTGACCAACCCGGAAACCGGCGAAGTCCAGGCCATGATCGGCAGCCGCCAGGCCAGTTTTGCCGGATTCAACCGCGCGCTGGATGCGGTTCGACCGATCGGCTCGCTGATCAAACCGGCTGTTTATCTGACGGCCCTGGAAAAACCGAGCCAATACACCCTGACCAGTTGGCTGTCGGACGACTCCTTCTCGGTGAAGGGCGCGGACGGCCAGGTCTGGAAACCGCAGAACTACGATCGCCGCTCCCATGGCACGGTATTCCTTTATCAAGGCCTGGCGCATTCCTACAACCTGTCGACCGCTCGCCTGGGCTTGGCGGTGGGCGTACCGAACGTGCTCAAGACGCTTGCACGACTGGGTGTGAGTCGCGAGTTTCCGGCATTCCCGTCGATGTTGCTGGGGGCCGGAGGCTTGACCCCGATCGAAGTGGCAACCATGTACCAGACCCTCGCCAACGGCGGGTTCAATACACCGATGCGCGGCATTCGCAGTGTGCTCACCGCCGAAGGCGAGCCACTCAAGCGTTATCCGTTCCAGATCGAGCAGCGTTTCGACCCGGCTTCCATTTATCTGGTCCAGAGCGCCATGCAGCGGGTCATGCGTGAAGGTACAGGCAGTTCGGTTTATAACGTGTTGCCCAAGACCCTGACCCTGGCCGGCAAGACCGGTACCAGTAACGATTCGCGAGACAGCTGGTTCGCCGGCTTCAGCCAGGACCTGCTGGCCGTGGTGTGGTTGGGGCGCGATGACAACGGCAAGACGCCGTTCACCGGCGCCACCGGCGCGCTGCAGGTCTGGACCAGTTTCATGCGCAAGGCCGACCCGTTGCCGCTGGACATGCCGCAGCCAGACAACATTGTTCAGGCCTGGGTTGATTCACGCACGGGGCAGGGTTCCGATGCGGGTTGTCCAGGTGCCGTACAGATGCCGTATATTCGCGGCAGCGAACCGCCTCCCGGCCCCGCTTGCGGTGGCGAAAGCCCTGCTTCGGGCGAAACGGTGATGGATTGGGTCAAAGGCTGGATGAACTAAGCAAAGAGGGTTTCAAGTGAACAAGTGGTTGATTCCAGCGGTTACCGCCGTGGCTTTGCTCAGCGGTTGCTCCACCGTACAACGCGGGTCCATTCCGGTAGTGGATTCCGGCAGCGCCGTTTCGAACAGCGAACGTGTGCAGGCCAATGGCGGTTTCCGGCAGACGACGGTCAAGCGTCCGGTACAGGCGCAGGCCCAGGCGATACCGCAAGGTGACACTGGGGTGGTGGTGATGGTCCCAGGCGGTGGTGCGGTGGCTTCTGCGCCTATCAGCACTTCGCCGATCACGCCGGGCCCGATCACGCCAGGTCCAATCGATACGGCGCCAGTGCAGTCGGCGCCGATCAACCAGGGCAGCTACAGCATGCCGGCGACTCCGAGCGGGATTCCGTCAGCCAGTACCGGCGGTGGCTTGTCGGCCGATGAGCAACTGGACGGTCCGGTGCTGGCGCTGTTGACCACGGCCCAGCAGCAACAGGCGGGCGGTGACCTCAACGGCGCGTCGTCGAGCCTTGAGCGTGCCCAGCGGGTGGCGCCACGTGAGCCGCAGGTGCTTTATCGCCTGGCCCAGGTGCGCATGGCCCAAGGTGATGCGGCACAGGCCGAGCAGTTCGCCCGCCGGGGCCTGACCATGGCCAATGGCCGGCCGGACCTGCAGGCCAGCCTGTGGGGGCTGATCGCCCAGGCGCGTGAGAAGCAGGGTGATTCTGCAGGCGCTGCGCTGGCCCGCCAGAAGGCCAAGGTCACGCTGTGATGGACGCACGCTTTCCGAAGATCGCCGAGCAACTGCTGTTGATCGAGCGCGAACTGCGAGTGCAGGGATGGTGGGACGACGTCTCGCCCTCCACTGAGGCGCTTTCCAGCGTTGAGCCTTTCTCGGTCGATACGCTGGATTTCGAACAGTGGCTGCAATGGATTTTCCTGCCGCGGATGAAAATGATCCTCGAACAGGATCTCCCGTTGCCCAATGCGTCGGGAATCCAGGAAATGGCCGAAATGGTGTTCGCCGCGCGCAATGTGCAGGGCAAGGATCGGCAGTTGCAGGTGCTGCTCAAGGAGTTTGACCTGCTGATCACGGCTGCCCGCTAGCGCCGGATCCGATGTAGGAGCGGATGTAGGAGCTGTCGAGTGCAACGAGGCTGCGACCTCTTGATCTTGTTGTTCTGGGGTAAAGGTCAAAAGATCGCAGCCTCTGCTTCGCTCGGCAGCTCCTACGCAGGGTTCTATTGGCAGTTATCCCCAATCTGTTTCTGTGATTCGCTGATGCGCTCCTGACGCTGTTGCTCGTTCAGGCGGCGCATCTCACCGTCGACTTCCTCTCGTAATCTTGGATTGTTCTGTAGCTGGGCCAGGTTCGTGCGGGCCTGTTGGCAGAACGCCTGCAACTGCGCCTGCTGCTCGGCCACCTGTGCCTTCACCGATTTGTCGATCGCCTGCTGGTCGCCAATCACATGGCTGCGTGGTGGTGGTACCGGCTTGGCCGGGGCCGGTGCTGGAGTGAGCACCGTCGTCGCCTCCTGACCTTGAGGAGGCTGGGCGTCGAAATGAGTCACGCCTTGGGCGTCCACCCACTTGTAGATTTGCCCCGCCAGACACCAAGGGCTGATCAGTAGACCGACCATCAATAAAGTTCGCATGCCATTTCCTAGCCATGAGTTGCGCAATTGAAGCTAACACAGTTGCGGTTTAGCGGTTTTTTCTTGCTTTCTCATGCGCTTACTTCAATAAAGCACATAGACGGCTTGACTTGGAGGGGACGAAACAGAAGAATCCAAAGTCCGCTGTAGAGGGACTGCCAGAAGCAGACCCACTCGGCAGATCATGAGGCGCATACCCGCGCCGACCTGTTACACCCGCAACGCGTTACCTCGCGCTGGGTGGGAAAGTCCCGCAACACTTGGGACGATCCCAATACTTGCTCAGTCAGTGCTGACGTAGTCGGCGACCACCGTCGCTCATGCTCTGCTGAGAAGTAAACCTATTAAGACCCGTCCTTTTGCATGTGGGCGGTATTCTGGCGTTTTAGAGGTGAACAACGTGGAGCTTTTATCTGGCGGTGAGATGCTCGTCCGCTTTTTGCGTGACGAAGGCGTCAAGTACATCTACGGGTACCCGGGTGGTGCTCTTCTTCATGTCTACGATGCCCTGTTCAAAGAACCGGAAGTGACCCACATCCTGGTTCGCCACGAGCAGGCTGCGACCCATATGGCTGACGGCTATGCCCGTGCCACCGGCAAAGCCGGCGTGGTACTGGTCACTTCCGGGCCGGGCGCAACCAACGCCATTACCGGTATTGCCACGGCCTACATGGACTCCATTCCGATGGTGGTCATTTCCGGCCAGGTGCCTAGCACCATGGTAGGCACCGACGCGTTCCAGGAAACCGACATGATCGGTATCTCCCGGCCGATCGTGAAGCACAGCTTCATGATCAAGCACGCGTCGGAAATTCCGGAAGTCATGAAGAAGGCGTTCTACCTGGCGCAATCCGGTCGTCCTGGTCCGGTCGTTGTCGATATCCCCAAAGACATGACCAACCCGGCCGAGAAGTTCGAATACATTTTCCCGAAGAAAGCCAAGCTGCGTTCCTACAGCCCGGCCGTTCGCGGTCACTCCGGGCAAATCCGCAAGGCTGCAGAAATGCTCCTGGCGGCCAAGCGGCCAGTGATGTACGCCGGCGGCGGCGTGATCCTCGGTGGTGGCTCCGCGCCGCTGACCGAGCTGGCGAAAATGCTCAACCTGCCAGTGACCAATACCTTGATGGGCCTGGGTGCCTACCCTGGCACCGATCGCCAGTTCATCGGCATGCTCGGCATGCACGGCAGCTACACCGCCAACCTGGCGATGCACCACGCCGATGTGATCCTGGCAGTCGGTGCACGTTTCGATGACCGTGTGATCAACGGCCCGGCGAAGTTTTGCCCGAACGCCAAGATCATCCACATCGACATCGACCCGGCTTCGATCTCCAAGACCATCAAGGCCGATGTACCCATCGTGGGTCCGGTGGAAAGCGTCCTGACCGAAATGGTCGCGATCCTCAAGGAAATCGGCGAGACCCCGAACAAGGAGTCCGTTGCCAGCTGGTGGAAGCAAGTTGATGAGTGGCGCGGTGATCGTGGCCTGTTCCCTTACGACAAGGGCGACGGCGGCGTCATCAAGCCGCAGACCGTGATCGAAACCCTGTGCGAAGTCACCAAGGGCGATGCCTTTGTTGCCTCGGACGTGGGGCAGCACCAGATGTTCGCCGCGCAGTACTACACGTTCAACAAGCCCAATCGCTGGATCAACTCCGGTGGCCTGGGCACCATGGGCTTCGGTTTCCCGGCGGCCATGGGCATCAAGTTGAGCTTCCCGGATGCCGACGTCGTCTGCGTGACGGGCGAGGGCAGCATCCAGATGAACATCCAGGAGCTGTCGACCTGCCTGCAGTATGGCTTGCCAGTGAAGATCGTGATCCTGAACAACGGTGTTCTGGGTATGGTTCGCCAGTGGCAAGACATGAGCTACGGCAGCCGTCACTCACATTCCTATATGGAATCGTTGCCTGATTTCGTCAAGTTGGCGGAGGCCTACGGTCACGTCGGCGTGCGCATCACCGAATCGAAAGATTTGAAGACGAAGATGGCAGAAGCGTTCGCCATGAAGGATCGTCTGGTCATCATCGATGTTTCGGTCGACACCAGCGAGCACGTCTACCCGATGCAGATCAAAGACGGCTCCATGCGCGATATGTGGCTGAGCAAGACGGAGCGTACTTAATCATGCGGCATATTATTTCCTTGCTTCTGGAAAACGAACCGGGTGCTCTTTCTCGTGTAGTCGGCCTGTTCTCGCAGCGCAACTACAACATCGAAAGCCTGACTGTGGCACCGACCGAAGACCCGACCCTGTCGCGCCTGACGTTGACCACAGTGGGTCATGACGAAGTGATCGAGCAGATCACCAAGAACCTGAACAAGTTGATCGAAGTGGTCAAACTGGTCGACCTGTCGGAGAGTGCTCACATCGAGCGCGAACTGATGCTGGTCAAGGTCAAGGCCACTGGCGCACAGCGCGCCGAGATCAAACGCACCACCGATATTTACCGTGGACAGATCGTCGACGTCAGCGCCAGCGTGTATACCGTTCAGTTGACCGGTACCAGCGACAAGCTCGACAGCTTCATTCAGTCCATCGGCACCGCATCGATCCTGGAAACCGTCCGCAGTGGCGTAACCGGCATCGCTCGCGGCGACAAAGTACTCAGCATCTAAACCAAATTAGTGAATGGCCTGAACGGCCTGGATATATAGGGGAATTTCATGAAAGTTTATTACGAAAAAGACTGCGACCTGTCCATCATCCAGGGCAAGAAAGTTGCCATTATCGGTTACGGTTCCCAGGGTCACGCTCAAGCGTGCAACCTCAAAGACTCCGGCGTTGACGTAACTGTTGGCCTGCGTAAAGGCTCGGCCACTGTTGCCAAGGCTGAGGCTCACGGCTTGAAAGTGACTGACGTTGCTTCCGCTGTTGCAGCTGCCGACCTGGTCATGATCCTGACCCCGGACGAGTTCCAGTCCGCCCTGTACAAGAACGAAATCGAGCCGAACATCAAGAAAGGCGCCACCCTGGCCTTCTCCCACGGCTTCGCGATCCACTACAACCAGGTAGTACCACGCGCTGACCTCGACGTGATCATGATCGCGCCGAAAGCACCGGGCCACACTGTTCGCTCCGAGTTCGTCAAAGGCGGCGGCATCCCTGACCTGATCGCTATCTACCAGGACGCTTCCGGCAACGCCAAGAACGTTGCACTGTCCTACGCTGCTGGCGTTGGCGGTGGTCGTACCGGCATCATCGAAACCACGTTCAAGGACGAGACCGAAACCGACCTGTTCGGCGAGCAAGCCGTACTGTGCGGCGGTACCGTTGAGCTGGTAAAAGCCGGTTTCGAAACCCTGGTTGAAGCTGGCTACGCGCCGGAAATGGCCTACTTCGAATGCCTGCACGAACTGAAGCTGATCGTTGACCTCATGTACGAAGGCGGTATCGCCAACATGAACTACTCGATCTCCAACAACGCTGAATACGGCGAATACGTGACCGGCCCGGAAGTGATCAACGCCGAATCCCGTCAGGCCATGCGCAACGCCCTGAAACGTATTCAGGACGGCGAATACGCCAAGATGTTCATCAGCGAAGGCGCTACCGGCTATCCTTCGATGACCGCCAAGCGTCGTAACAACGCCGCTCACGGCATCGAAATCATCGGCGAGCAACTGCGCTCCATGATGCCTTGGATCGGTGCCAACAAGATCGTCGACAAAGCCAAGAACTAAGTCGCGCACTTGTACGGAAAACGCGGCCTAGGCCGCGTTTTTTCGTTTGGGGAGCCGGTTCTGGTATAAAGCTGCATCGTTTGCGGGCGAACCCTCGTCCCAGACGCCTGTCGAAATTTCTCCACCCTGTTGCAAGGTAATGTCCATGAGCGAACGTCCCGAAGAGCCAAACCAGGCTTCTGACGCCGAAAGCCTGCTGCCCATCGATGAACACATCGAAGAAGGGCATGACGCTGAAGGTCGTAAAGTCCGGCATCGTGGTATCTATCTTCTGCCGAATCTATTCACCACCGCGAATCTCTTCGCGGGGTTCTATTCCATCATCAACTCGATGAGCGCCCAGGCGGCAGCGAGCGCCGGTGACTCGGTCGGCGCAAGCAAATACTTTGCTTTCGCCGCCATCGCGATCTTTGTCGCCATGGTGCTCGACGGGCTAGACGGCCGCGTGGCCCGCATGACCAATACCCAAAGTGCCTTCGGCGCCGAATACGACTCGCTGTCGGACATGGTCGCCTTCGGCGTTGCCCCGGCGCTGTTGGCGTTCGGCTGGGCCCTGGGTGACATGGGCAAGGTCGGCTGGATGGTTGCCTTCATCTATGTGGCGGGCGCGGCGCTGCGACTGGCGCGCTTCAACACTCAAGTGGGCACCGCAGACAAGCGTTACTTTATCGGGCTTGCCAGTCCGGCAGCGGCGGGTGTGGTTGCCGGTATCGTCTGGGCGTTCAGCGACTACGGCATCCAGGGCTCCAGGATGTCTTTCCTGGTGGCGCTGATGGTTGCCGCCGCCGGTATGCTGATGGTCAGCAACATCAAGTACAACAGCTTCAAGGAGCTGGACCTGAAGGGGCGGGTGCCGTTCGTGGCAATCCTGGCCGTGGTGCTGGTGTTCGCAGTGGTATTCAGTGATCCGCCGCGTATTCTGTTACTGGTGTTCCTTGCCTACGCAGCCTCTGGTCCGGTGCAATATCTATTAAGACTTCGCCGGAACAAAAACGCCTGATATCCCTCATACTCCGCAGTCTAATTTGGTGCATCTGTCCTCCAAAACTGCGGAGTAGCCATGCTGATCAAGATCCCCCAGGCATCTGACTGCCATGAGTCGGACGTCACGCCTCAATCCCTGTATTTATCTCGACGTAACGTCCTTGGCGCTGCCGTTGCCGGATTGGCTGTTGGCAGCCTGCCGCGTTGGGCCAGCGCCGAAGAGGCGTCCCGCTACGCCGACGTCGAGCCTGGCAAGGCGCCTTCCTGGTTCTCCGAGAAACTTCCCGCTACGCGTTGGGGGGCGGTGACCGTCAAGGATGAGGCGATCACGCTATTCAAGGATGCGACCCACTACAACAACTTTTATGAGTTCGGCACCGAAAAAGGCGACCCCGCGGCGAACGCAGGCGCGCTGAAGACCGAACCCTGGAGTGTGGTTGTAGACGGGGAGGTGGGTAAGCCGGGGCGGTACGCGCTGGAAGACTTCATGAAGCCCTATCAGCTGGAAGAGCGCATTTATCGCCTGCGTTGCGTGGAAGCCTGGTCGATGGTCATTCCCTGGCTCGGCTTTCCCCTGTCGGCATTGCTCAAACAGGTGGAGCCGAGCGCCAGTGCCAAGTACATCCGCTTCGAAACCTTGCAGGACCCCAAGACCATGCCCGGGCAGCGTTCCGGTTTCGCCTTGATCGACTGGCCCTATGTCGAAGGCTTGCGCCTGGATGAGGCGATGAATCCGCTGGCGATTCTTGCGGTGGGCATGTACGGGCGCGAATTGCCCAGCCAGAACGGTGCGCCGCTGCGGTTGGTGGTGCCCTGGAAGTATGGCTTCAAGAGCATCAAGTCCATTGTGCGGATCAGCCTGGTCAGCGAGCAGCCCAAGACGACCTGGCAGAGTCTTGCCGCAGATGAATACGGCTTTTACGCGAACGTGAATCCGACGGTCGATCACCCGCGCTGGACCCAGGCTCGCGAGCGGCGCCTGCCCAGTGGCCTGTTCAAGCCGAACGTGCGGGACACCCAGATGTTCAACGGCTACTCGGAAGAAGTCGCTTCTCTATATACAGGGCTCGATCTGCGGAAGAACTACTGATGCGTTTCCCGTACTGGCGTATCGGCGTATTCATCGCCGCCGCCGTCTGGCCGGTCTTGTGGTTGTACCAGGCCTGGGCGGATGTGCTTGGGCCTGATCCCGGTAAGGTGCTGGTTGATCGCCTGGGGCTGGGTACCCTCATACTGCTGCTGGTCACGCTGGCGATGACGCCACTGCAGAAACTCAGCGGTTGGGCGGGGTGGATCGCCGTGCGCCGCCAGCTCGGATTATGGTGTTTTGCCTACGTGGTCCTGCATCTGTGCGGGTATATGGCATTTATCCTTGGGTTTGACTGGTCGCAACTGGGTGTCGAGTTGCGCAAGCGGCCTTACATAATTGTCGGGGCGCTGGCATTTCTTTGCCTGCTCGCATTGGCCGTGACCTCGAACAGATACAGCCAGCGCCGGTTAGGCGCTCGCTGGAAGAAGCTGCATCGATTGGCTTATGTGGTGCTCGGGCTTGGTTTGCTGCATATGTTGTGGATTGTGCGTGCTGATCTTGAAGAGTGGGCCATCTACGCATCTATAGGAGGGCTGCTTTTGGTAATGCGGCTGCCTGTTGTGTCCCGTCGAATACCGCGGTTATGGGCTAAAAAGGCCTCTTCTGCCAAGAAGGCGTAATTAGGCCTTGACGGCAGATTTCAGATGTCTATAATTCGCCCCACTTCCGGCGCAGTCGAAACGGAAAACTCCTTGGTAAACAATGAGTTACGCAGTTTTGACGGTCAGCTGCTTCAGGTCATCGAAGCGCAAAAGAAGTTGAAAAAGAGGTG
>NZ_JADEVO010000027.1 GCF_017114825.1 Pseudomonas gregormendelii
AACGCTTCGATTTCAAATGTCCGATCGAAGTGATGAGTGAGGTGATGCAAAAGGCCATTGCGATGCGGCACGATACTCCCACTTCGATTCAATAACCGTGTTGCACTCAGCTCCTGCAACCGCCCTGTGTTTATTTTTAGCTGGAATACCCATTGGAATACTGCACGTCTTCGATGGAAGCGTCGGTGAAATTAGGTTTAGCTAGGCCGAACAGTGACGGCTCCACGAGGTGTAAAGGAATGGCCCTATGGCATTTGATCTGAGCAACACCCTAGTCGTCGGCATCTCCGCTACCGCGTTGTTCGATATGAGCGAGTCCGACCAGATGTTCAAGGCGGCATTGGAGGCCGACCCGGAAAGCGTGATCGACAACTATCGTCGCTACATGCAGGAGCATGAGGACGAGCCCCTGGCACCCGGCACCGGTTACCACCTTGTGAAGGCGTTGCTCGATCTCAACCGGCATAAGAAAAGTGGCGCCGAGTCTCCGCTGGTCGAGGTGGTGGTAATGTCGCGCAACAGTCCGGACACTGGTATTCGCGTTCTCAAGACCATTCGCTGTGATCAGTTGGCTATCACTCGCTCTGCTTTTACAGGCGGCGAGTCGGTCGCCGATTATATCGATGCCTTCGACGTAGATCTGTTCCTAACCACTAACGTAGAGGATGCGCAAAAGGTTATCGACTCCAGGCAGTGCGCTGCGGCGATCCTCAAGGCGCCGCCAGCCAACGCCCCACAAATTCCGGAAGGCCAAGTACGCATCGCCTTCGACGGTGATGCCGTGCTGTTCTCCGACGCCAGCGAACTGGTCTACAAAGCCCAAGGGCTGGATGCCTTTCAAGCTCAGGAAGATGCGCTGCAGCACACGCCCATGGATGAGGGGCCCTATGCCAGCCTGCTCATAAAGCTGGCCAAGTTGCAGGAGCGTTTGCCAACCGGTGGGAAGGATTCACCGATCAGAATCGCCATTGTCACTGCGCGAAACTCCCCTTCCGAGATGCGCGTAATCAACACTCTGCGTGCCTGGGGCGTGTACGTTGATGAAGCCTTCTTTCTCGGTGGTGTGGGCAAGCCCAAAGTGCTCACGGCCTTCAACCCGCACATTTTCTTCGATGACCAAGACGTCCACTTGGAAGCTGCGGCAAATCTGGTACCCTCGGGCAAAGTGCCATATTTAACGAGATAGAATATTGGCTCAGGTATTGCCAGCCCGGTGGAGTGAAAGGAATCAAGAATGGACGGTGATAATCGGCTCTACAAACTAGCCATAACCCCCACAGGTCGACGGCTGTGGACATATATGGCTGCCATCCTCGAAGTCACGGAGATGGACCACGGGAAAGTGTTTCCTTTGAAGCGGTTTTTGGTGAATTTTCAGACTCATCTGGATTGTGGACGAGTTGAAAGTGCACCTGAGGGCTACCGATTGACTCGCATTGGGCAGGACTATTTTCAAGCCCGTTATCAGGCTGGAAACACCCAGCGCATTGAGCGGGGGGCAGTCGAGCAGATGATCAGATCTATTCGCTCTGGGGTCGGAGAAGACGAGTGGGTTGAACTGACCTGATCGATGATCTTTTGTACGTAGCCGAAATTCAGATGATCTGAATTTCTCGATCTGATTAAGTCGCCCAACACGGATGTTGTTCATGTCTGCACAGAAGTACTCCGCGAGTCAGCACTTGGTCGAAGCCTTGCTGAGCTGGGTAAAGTTCTGCGAGATTGCCATTCCAGAAATTCGGCGCCCTCTCCTATGGGATGCAACCAAGGTGCATGACCAGATGGAAAGTCTGGCCCAGGTTTCCCAGTCAGATACATCATCGACGCAGCCGACGTGCTTGCTCAGTTTGATCGCGACATGGCGCACTATGACGCGGTCACCGGCTGGGATGACCTCAAGCCAACCTGGCACCAACTGCATCCTTAAGGATTCAGCTGCCTCCTAGCCGGAGCGGTGCGAAGCCTTCGTGGTCGAACGCCGTCGGCTAATGGCCCAGGAAACTAAGGAGTATACTGAGGCTTATGAGAGCCAACCTCAGGCGTCTCGCGCCTTTAGGCGTATACAGGGATAAAGCGAGCGGTAAGTTTCGGCGCCTTTGTTAGGTCGTGGCTCAATCAAGGAAGTCAATAGTCCTGCGTTTCTGCCTGCCTGAAAGTGTCCGGATAGCCGTGGAATCGGTGTCCGGATGCTTGTGGAATGAGTGTCCGGATGTTGGTGGAATGGGTGGCCGGATGGTCATGGAATCCGCACGCAGCGTGACGAGCTTGCGGTAACCGTCGAAGGTGCTGCTGGCTACATACTTCTTCTTCATCAAACCACCTGGTCAAAAAACCCGTTCATGGTTTCTCGCGATGCTTCGGGTACGAACTTCGCGGCTCGGCCAGTCCCGGAAGTGTCACCGAGTAATCGAGGGTGCCAATCGATATCGCATGTTTGATCGCCTCCTTGTGCTGCTCGGCCTTCTAAATCAATGCCTGCCATTCCTGAGCGCGTCAGGGACTGATGCATACTTGCAAAGATCTTTTACGAAGCAAACCGTCTGTTAGCCCGCAGGCGCGAAGCGGTTCAGGCGTCATCCCGTGGGTTGCAGGATTCAGTCCAAGGCTGTCAGTGGTTGCAGGGGAGGAACGCTCGCGATACCCTTCCCATGTCGCTGCAAATTCAGCGACCGGGTGTGGTAACCCGAGTTCAAGGCGCAACAGCGCCCCATCACGTTTGCCGGCGTTTTTTTATGCCAGCAAGCGCGAGTTATGGCGGCTGTGCGTGGGACGCCCTCGGGCGTGCCGGTTTCCTTGATACCCGGTTTACCACCCTGCGCACAGCTGTCACCCATTCGTGTGGTAACGAACGTGGCAGCTCCTCGTATCAAGGAGTTGGATAATGCGCAGAATCAAACCGTATGAAGTTTGGCTTCCCCCACTTCGCAGTTCCCAGTGGCGTAACGCCCCACCATCCACCCTCGGCTACTGCATCTCCCTCTCCGGAGGTGGCAAATGACCGACAATCCCGAACTCAAAACCATCGGCTTCACTCCCGCGATCTACCTCGGTAATCAAGCAATGTTTCACGTCATTGGTGGCGTGCCCATTGGTGATGCGTTGTCGATGGCTTCGGATTTTCTTTGCCTTGCCAAGTCGCTGACAGAGGATGCGGCTTATGCGAAAGACAATGGGCGCCATGCTTGGGCTGCGCATTATTTGGCGGCTATGGGTAAGGCGTTGGTTGATGATTCGTTGAAGGTTTTGATGCGGGAGCGGGAGGACTCTGGGGATTAGTCTGAAGGTGGGCTTGCGATGGTGCTGGGTCATTTGGGTTTGTTGTGGGTGATCTGGCGCTTTCGCGGGCAAGCCCGCTCCCACAGGAGGTGGTGTTTTGGGGGTGGGCTTTTGTTCGCTGATTAGCAATTGATTTGGGGTGAGGCTGGGTGCCTTGAAGGTCTTGGGGATTGGTGGGGCTGGGGATCGTCATCACGAATTTTGATCCGCAGTGAGTCGAAGACAATCATTGGGTACATGGGGGCAAGCGGACGTTGCGGAGCCTCCCCAAACACAGGGGGTTGGCCGGAGGAGCAAAGATGAGGGGCAAACTTAACTACGGCCGCCTCATCCTTCGCCATGCTTAGCCATGGTTTTATGGATCGTCAGTCGTGACTGTATCCGACAACTTACTGGCAAAATACTGTGCGGTCTCCGGATCGGTGCAGTACAGAAAGCAGCCCTTCATTCCACGGGTCATCAACGTTCGATACGTGTTTTTTATGATCAGGTCTGTTTCCTGTTGCGCTAGGACCGGTTGCTCCTTCATCAACTTCTTCCAACCTCGAATCGATTTGTCATGCTTATCTCTGTCATGTGGCGATGTCACCACTTGCCCGTTCCGCACCACCAGATCCGGCCCGATGATCACCCCTATATAATCCACCTCGAGACCCTGACAGGTATGGATGCACCCGACCTGTTCGATGGAGTTTTCAGCGATAATCCATAAGCTACCATCCTGATCCAGATTCCATTGGCGTGCGTAGTCGTCGCCGATAACAATATCCGAAGCCTTGGAGTCTTTTTTGCTGAGCCAAGGCCAGCAGTAACCCGCGACAACGCGAGCCTTGTTACCGTGATTTTTCTGCTCGATAGCGGCATGCATGGCTTGAGGGGAATCGAACACCTTGAACTCATAGTCGCTGGTGTCGAGCAGGGGGTGGGCTGTTGGGCGAATCTCCAATACGTCGTCTAGCCATGCAACGTAGCCATCAGAGCCACTGCAACGGAACTGGGAGGACAGGACGTACTCTTCCACGGTCGCGCCTTTGGCTTTGGCAAAGGCGCGAATCGCTTGCTTGCTACCGATGTCGCTCAGGGTCACGCGTTGATCTTCGTCGATAAAGAAGATTGAGCATTTCGCTGAATTGATCAGCTCCTTGATTTGGTTTTCGCCAAGGTTTCCGTACAGGCCACTTTTTTCATTGAGCCTATGAGCCTCATCAATGATGAGCGCATCATAGGTATTAGGTTCGGTACCGATAAATGCACCCGAACCGGAAAAGAAATTAGAAAAGTGGGTTCGCTTTACAGTGCCAATCAATTTGCTCTCGTACACCTTGCGTGGGGCAGCATTTTTTGACACATATTTGCTCAAAAGGCTCAAGGCGGTGAGCCTTACCAGCAAGTTAATCGCCAGTACCGTTTTTCCGGTACCCGGACCACCCTCAATAATCAACACCTTTGGTGCTTCGATAGTAGCTTGGCTCGCTGACGCGAGAGCAGACTCGAAAGTTGCCTTTTGATCGTCGATCAATATGAACTCAGGCTTGCCTTTCATCAGTCCACTCAGGGCTTCAGCCAGAGCTTTGGATGGGCGAATTTTTCCGTTCGAGAGCTCGTAAAGCACCTCTTTGTTGTCACCGTGAACGATGTGTTTTTTCAGGAAGCTTCTCAGCTTTTCGAGCTCTGCGGGGCCTTTCAGGAACAAAGGTGCTTTGCTGGTGTAGGGCTCATAGTGAGCAGAATTGATGACACCGTCGCTGAGATAGTTATGCAGGTAGGCACAGGGACGCACCTCGATGCTTTTGTCATAGACGGCTTCGTTAAAGCCCTCCAGTAGGGCGGCGTACGACCATACCTGATAGGAGGGATGGATAGTCTCGACTTGGCTGCCACCCAATGCCGTTTTTACGATGGCATCCTTTGTGGTTGCAGTGGCTTTACTCCACTGCTTTAACTCAATCAAGACCGCGTTTTTTGCTTGAAACTCATCACGGCCCGTGAGCAAGAAATCGATACGTTTCGAAGACTGGGGGATATGCAGCTCGATGGCCAAGCCTGCGTCGCTGGGTAGACCGTCGTCTCGTAGCACCTTAGCCATGTAGGTCAGTGATCCCTGCCAGGATTTGATCTCCGAAGCGCCAACCTTTTTTCCGGTGGCTTCTTTGAAATGCCTGAGAATCACTTCTTCAATATCGTCGTTATCGCTGTCTCTGAGAAACTGCTGTTTGGTCGCAGCGTAAACGATCACACGTGGTCCTTAGAGCTCCGAGCTCAGAATTGGTCGCAGTTTTTGCCGATGCTGGCGGATTTGCTGGCAGCACCCAAAATACGATCAGAAAACGTAGACTGAGATTGTAGGACCTTTCGTTTTTCGTAGCCGAATTTTCGCACATCGTCCTGCGATAGTTTTTAGCAGGAGAAGCTTGGCGGCATTCGCCACTTCTGTCGCCACGCGCATGCCCCGGGATACTTATGTTGTCGCCGTTGTCGCCGTTGTCGCCAAAAGCTGATTTACCTTGGTGTTGGTCTTGGTTATGGCTCAGCGAATGGGAATGACGTTGGAGTTCCTGGTCTAATTGATCGCAGATGCCGACAGGCTGCCTTCTCGATATACTCGCGCCACCAAACCATCATCGGCCGCCGGCGTTCGATTTAGGCTGCCCGGTTTTAGGCACTCCGGACTTCATCCTTATCAACTTGCGCCAGTGCGACTTCGATCAGCTCCGGGTCTCAGTCATGTTCGTTCAGGATCATGCTCGCCATGGAGCGCATGCCGGGTAGCTGGGAATACCATTGGGAATAACAACCCGCCAGGAACTCAAAAAAACAGGAAAGCCCCCGAAGCCCTGAAACCCTTAATTTCTCTGAATCCCAGGCACAAAAAAAGACGTCCTTAGACGTCTTTTTTCGTTGATTTGGTGGAGCCGGGGGGATTTGAACCCCCGTCCGCCAGTACTCCGCTGTCGGTACTACATGCGTAGCCGTTTCTATTAAGTTAACCCGCAGCGACCCGAAGGGCAGGGTGCTTTGGGCGAGTTGTGTAAGTTTTAGCCGCTTCGTCCACAACGTACTGCACGGCGATTCTGTTCTATATGACAATCATTTCGGGTTTACAGACATCCCCTAGTGATTGCTGGGCCCGAAGGCACCAGGAGCTCAGGGCTAAGGCTGCTTACGCAGCGAGAGCGTAATCCTGGCTGTATTTTTCGTCATTGGCAACTATAAGAAGTTGCAACAGTGGATTTACGAGTTCTGTTACCAACTCGGCATGCACCTAAAGTTTCGCGACCGGCGTCGAATCCTAAACGGCCCCGAACTCATTGCTCGTGAATCTGGTGAGCAACAAGCCTGTACAGTGTACGGCAAACCAACCCGGAAGGCCAACCCGAAGGTTCGCCTTCCGGGAATGGGTCATTTATTGCTGCCGCTGCTGGCGTTCTGGATGTCCTGGATAGTCTGGGTGGTCTCAGCGATGCACTTCTCGGTGCCTTCCTTGGTGTTCATGGCCTGGTGCGCCTTGGCTTGCTGGACGCTGGCCTCGACACGGGTCTGGATTTCCGGCGCCTGGATCTGCGACTTGGCATTGGCGATGGTCTGCAGATTCACTTCGCACAGGTCTTCAGTCGCGGCGAAAGAGGTGGAGGCCATCATGGAAGCAGTAACGAAAAGACCTAACAGTACAGAACGTTTCATGTGTATCTCCTTGAACTGAGGCGCCGGGCTTGGCCGGCGTCAGGACGGGCTGCCGAGTTTGGGTAAAGCCCGGCAGGGCCGGGTTACTTGGTTGACTACAACCAGGCGCAAGGGTTCTATTTTTCTTCAGGTCGCTCGCGCTCGGGTGACGCGGTCCACGAGGTAGACCAGCCCGTGGTAGTCGATTCCACCGTGCTGGCTGAGGCCGATTTCACAGGTGCGGCTGGTGGATATGCCTTCGCTGCAGTGCTGTACGGCGTCCTTGAGCGAGCGCAGCGAGTGCGCGTTCAGTTCCGGGGTGGTGAAGCCCTTGTCGCCGGCAAAACCGCAGCAGTGAATGCCTTCCGGAATGACCACGTTGGTGCTGCATTTGCGCGCCAGGTCTATCAGCGCCTGGCTCTCGCCCAGGTGCTGGGTGCTGCAGGTGACGTGGACGGCGATGGGCGCTTGCTGCGGGGTGAAGTCGAGACGATCCATCAGGTGGGTGCGGATGAATCGAACCGGGTCGTACAGGTCCAGGCGCACTTCGCCCAGGTCCTGGACCAGGCGCAAGGTGCAGGGGCTGGTGTCGCAGTAGATCGGGTCGAGCCCGCCGCGGCTGGCGTGTAACAGTGCGCCGATGAGTTCCTGGCGCTTGTGTTCGGCCTGCTCGGCGTAGCCCTTGGAAGCGAAGGGCTGGCCGCAGCAGAGACTGTCCAGGTTGTCTGGGAACACGACCTGGTAGCCGGCCTTTTCCAGCAGGCCGCGGGTTTTGTCGTAGAGCGACATTTGCTCGTTATCACCGGCTGCCGGGCCCATCACACGCGAGACGCAGGCGGCCAGATAGACCACCCGGGGGCGGTCGTCCGAGAGGGGCGGGCTGAAGCGAATGGCTTTTTCCGGCTGGGGCATGGCGTTGGACCACTGCGGGACCTGGCCTTTGGATAATTTGCTGAGTGCCGCGGACACCTTCGCCAGTCGCGGCGCACCCAGGAGCATCCGGGCACCGTTGGCCACGTGCAGGGTGAAGCGCGCGCCTTGCAGGGCAGTGGCGAAATTGCCTTCCAGCCAGTTGGCGGTTTTCTTACTGGTTGCTTTGCGGCTGCGCAGCTTCTTCACCAGTTCGCCGGTATTGATGCCTACCGGGCAGCGCTGTGCGCACAGACCGGTAGCGGCGCAGGTGTCGATGCCCTGGTATTCGTAAGCGGCTTCCAGCTCTGTGGTGTCGACACCGGCGCGTTTTTTCGCCTGGATATCGCGCCAGATCACGATGCGCTGGCGCGGGCTCAGGGTCAGGCCCTTGGACGGGCACACGGGTTCGCAAAAGCCGCACTCGATGCACTTGTCCACAATTTCGTCGGCGGCGGGCAAGGGCTTGAGGTGCTTGAGATGGATCTGCGGGTCTTCGCTGAGTACCACGTCCGGGTTGAGGATGCCGGCGGGATCGAGCAGGCGCTTGAGCTGCCACATCAACTGGTATGCATCGCTGCCCCATTCCAGTTCAACGAAGGGCGCCATGTTGCGGCCGGTGCCGTGTTCGGCCTTGAGCGAACCACCAAATTCCACGGCGACCAGTTGCGCCACGTCTTCCATGAACGCCTGGTAGCGCGCGACTTCTTGCGGGTTGTTGAAGCCTTGGGTGAAGACGAAGTGCAGGTTGCCTTCCAGGGCGTGGCCGAAGAGGATCGCTTCGTCGTAATGATGTTTGTCGAACAGCTCGATCAGGCGGTTTACGCCGATGGCCAGCTGTTCCACGGGGAAGGTCACGTCTTCGATGATGACCGTGGTGCCGGTTTTACGCACGGCGCCGACGGCGGGGAAGGTGTCCTTGCGGATCGCCCAGAGGCGGGCGTTCTCGACCGGGTCTTCAGTGAAATCGACTTGTTTTTCCACGGGGAAGGAAGTCAACGACGCCATGATCAGCGCCAGTTGTTCCTGCAGCAAACTCGATGACGCGGCGCGGGATTCGATCAGCAGGGCGCAGGCATTGTTCGACAGCTGCTGTACGAAAGCCGGCATGCCGGGTTTGTCCTGCACCGAACGCAGGCTGCGGCGGTCGAGCAGTTCCACGGCGGACACCGGCTGGCTTTTCAGCACGCTGACCGCGTTGCAGCAGGTTTCGACGTCCGGGAAGACGATCAGTGCCGAGGCCTTGTTGGGGTGGTCGATCACGGTGTCGTAGGTCACGGCGCTGATAAAGCCCAGCGTGCCTTCGGAGCCCACCAGCAGGTGGCTCAAGATATCCACAGGCTCGTCGAAATCCACCAGGGCGTTGAGTGACAGGCCGGTGGTATTTTTCAGGCGGTATTTGTGGCGAATTCTTGCCGCCAGTTCGGTATTGGCGCGGGTTTCACGGCCCAGCGTGGCCAGGCGCTCCAGCAGGGCTGCGTGGCTCTGGCGGAATGCCGCGACACTGGCCGCGTCTTCGGTGTCGAGGCGGCTGCCGTCAGCCAGCACCAGGCGAATGCCGGCCAGGGTGTGATAGGTGTTTTGCGCAGTGCCGCAGCACATGCCGCTGGCGTTGTTGGCGACGATGCCGCCGATTTTGCAGGCGTTGATCGACGCCGGGTCCGGGCCGATCTTGCGTCCGAACGGCGCCAGCCATGCGTTGGCCTGTGCGCCGATTACGCCCGGTTGCAGGCGGATTTGTGTGCCCTGGCCGCGAATCTCGCGGCCGTTCCAGTTATCCCCAAGCACGATCAGCACCGAGTCGCTGATTGCCTGGCCGGACAGGCTGGTGCCCGCCGCGCGGAAGGTCACCGAAACCTGGTCCCGTTGCGCCAGCTTCAGCAGCGCCACCACTTCGTCTTCGGACTCGACCCGGATCACCAGCTGGGGAATCAGCCGGTAGAAGCTGGCGTCGGTACCGAAGGCCAGCGTCGACAGCGGGTCGTCGAAGCGCCGCTCCTGGGGGATCAGTTGTTGCGCGTCTCGCAGGAAAGCCGCCGGTAAAGTCATTGGTCCTCCAGAATCAAAACCACCAGGTCTTTCGGGCCGTGGGCGCCGTAGGCCAGCACTTGTTCGATGTCAGCAGTCTTCGACGGACCGGACACCAGCAAGGCGTTGGTCGGCATGCCTTGGGCCCACTCGAATTCCTGTTGCACCTGGTAGAAGTTGTCGCGGATTTCGCTCGCCTTCAGCAGGGCGAAATGCACCGGCGGCACCAGGCTCATCAATCGCGGCTCTTCCCGGGTTGGCCAGAGGATCAGGCTGCCGGTGGCGGCGATGGCACCCAGGGTCGTGGTCAGGCTGGCCGGCGTGTCGTGGAACAGCTCGGCTTTCCATTCCTCGATCGGACGATTGTAGGATTTGAGTGTTGGCAGCTGCGGATTGTTCGCCCAATGCTGAGTGACGCGTTGGCCGTGTGCAGTGGTCGGGGCGATCAGCAAGCTGGGTAGCTGGCGATCCTTGACCAGTTGCGCGAGCAGTGCCGGCCACTGTTCATCGCACGTCAGGTGGATCTCGGTGTGCACCGCTTCCATCAGCTTGCGCAGTTGCGGGATGCGTTGTTCGGGCGCGTAGGTGTAGGGCGCTGTCAGCAGTTCGACGTCGAAGTCGTCAGGCACCGGCGTGGTTCCCGTCAGACTGTTGCGTAACTTGCCGAGGATATTGTGCTTGGCACTCATCAGCGATCTCCCTGTCTGGCCAGATGTTCGCGGGCCATGTCGTGCAATGAACGGGCTGCCGGCTTTGGCGCGCTGTGGTTTTGTGTCCACGGGCCCAGGCGGGTCGGTGTGAGGGCGCGCAGGCGGGTGGCGAAGAAGCCGAACAGGCGATAGAGCGCCGGTGAACTGTTGAGCCTGGCCCAGGAATTCCAGATGAAGCGTTCCTTGCGCGAATACTTGCTGCCCTGGCCGCGCATGACCGGGTTCGGGCTGTCCGGGGCCTTGACGTTCTCTTCGCGCAGGCGACGCAGCAACGCAGGGATAGGAATTTTGACCGGGCAGACTTCACCGCACGCCCCGCACAGCGACGATGCGCTGGGGTGGTCCGGAACCTTCGCCAGGCCAACCAGGTGTGGGGTGATGATTTTGCCGATGGGCCCTGGGTACACCTCGCCGTAGGCGTGGCCGCCGATTCGGGTGTAGACCGGGCAATGATTCATGCAGGCGCCGCAGCGGATGCAGTTGAGGGTCTGGCGCAGCTCGCTGTCGGCGAAAGCCTGGCTGCGGCCGTTGTCCAGCAGCACCAGGTGCACTTCCTGCGGGCCGTCGAGTTCATGTTCCTGGCGCGGGCCGGAGATCATGTTGACGTAGGTGGTGATCGGCTGGCCGAGGGCGGAACGGGTCAGCAGCGACAGCAGCGGCACCACGTCGCGCAGGTTCTCGACCACTTTTTCGATGCCGGTGACGGCAATGTGCACCGGCGGCACCGTGGTGGTCATGCGCCCGTTGCCTTCGTTTTCCACCAGCAGCAGGGTGCCGGTTTCGGCCACGGCGAAGTTGACACCGGAGACGCCGATGTCTGCTTCGAAGAATTTCTGCCGCAGGACTTTGCGACCGATCTGAATGAGTTGGTCAACGTCCTTGGTGTACTCCACGCCAAGTTTGTCGTGGAACAAGGACGCGACCTGACCGGCATTCTTGTGGATTGCCGGCATAATGATGTGTGAAGGCTTCTCGTGGTCGAGCTGGACGATGTACTCGCCCATGTCCGATTCCAGGCATTCAATGCCCCGATCAGCAAGGAAATGATTCATCTCCATTTCTTCGCTGACCATCGATTTGCCCTTGATCACTTGCCGCCCCTCGTGAGCGCGGATGATCGAGAGGACGATGCCATTGGCCTCGTCCACCGTTTCCGCCCAGTGCACTGTCACACCGTTGCGGGTCAGGTTCTGTTCAAGCTGCTCGAGCAGGTCGGGCAGCTTGGATAAAGCACGGGCGCGGACGGCATTGCCGAGCGCTCGCAGATGTTCCCTTTCGTGGGCATCGCTGAAAGACGCTGCCCTTTTTGTCATCAGTGAATCCATCGCCGTGCGAAAGTTGTTTCGCAACTGCGGGTCACCCAGTGCCGTGTGGGCTCGGGTGCGAAAATCTTCTTCTACGGCAACCGTAGGAATAAGCGCGGAAGCGTTCATAGAACACCTCCGGTTCGCTGCCAGAGGAAACTGGCCAGGTGTTGGCCGCGCAACGCTTCCTTCTGTTTCTCCAGCGAGCCGTTGATGTTCATCAGGCAACCGCAATCGGCACTCAGTACCTGGTGCGCGCCCGACTCTTTCAGCGACCGGGTCTTGTCAGCCACCATCGCGCCGGAAATGTCTGGCATACGGACGCTGAAAGTCCCACCGAAGCCACAGCATTCACTTTCGTGGCTGTGGTCGACTCGCTCCACGTTGCTCAGTTGCGACAACAACTCGCGACCGTGCAGGTGGGTGTTCATCTCACGACGCGCCGAACACGAGGTGTGCAGCGCCACTTTCACCGGCTCGCCGCTGTCCTTGAGCTGCACCTTGCAGACAAACAGCAGGAACTCGGCCAGTTCATACGTCCGGGCCGCCAGGGCCTGAACCTGTTTCAGCGTTTGCGGCTCGTCCTTGAACAAGTCGGCATAGTGTTCGCGCAACATGCCGGCACAGGATCCCGACGGCACTACCACCGGGTAATCTGCGGCGAACAGCGCCAGTTGCGAGCGCGCGACGATCCTTGCCTGCTCGGTGTAACCCGAGGTGTAGGCCGGTTGTCCGCAGCAGCTCTGCCCCTGCGGGTACTCGACCCGAATGCCTTCGCGTTCCAGCAAGCGGATCGCATCCATCCCGGCTTCGGGATAGAACAGATCCACCACGCAGGTCCCGAACAGGTAGACCCGTGACGGTTTCTCGCTGGGGTATTGCCGAGGCTCAGGCAGTGGCGGGGCCACGCGGGTCGCGTTCGGCACGGCGTTGTAAAAAAGCTCGCTCATCAGGCGTGTCTCCGGGTGGGCCCGGTTATCCGTCCGCTGAGGCTGCTGAATATAGAGAGGGAAGCTTTCAGCAGCCTTACAGACCGGGTTGTGAATAGCTGACGCCGGAGTCGTGGTCCGGCGTCGGTTTTTTCGATGCTGCTTCCAGGTCTTAGTGCACCAGCATGCCGGTGAGCCAGTAGGCCTGGATGTAGGTGATCAGGCCGACGATCGTTGCAAAGAACAGGCTGTGCTTGAGGGTGAAGCGGAACAGATCCGACTCCTTGCCCACCAGGCCGGTCGCGGCGCACGCCACGGCGATCGATTGCGGCGAGATCATCTTGCCGGTCACGCCGCCGCTGGTGTTTGCCGCTACCAGCAGCACATCACTGACGCCGATCTGGTGCGCGGTGGTCGCTTGCAACGAGCTGAACAGCGCGTTGGACGACGTGTCGGAACCTGTCAGGAACACGCCCAGCCAGCCAAGGAACGGCGAGAAGAACGGGAAGGCCGCGCCGGTGCCTGCCAATACCAGCGCCATGGTCGAGGACATGCCCGAGTAGTTGGTGACGAAGGCAAATGCCAGGACCATACCGATGGACAGAATCGGCCAGCGCAGTTCGTAGAAGGTCTCTTTCAAAGTGGTAAGACCAGTTTTGAAATTGATCTTCAGTACCAGCATCGAGATCAGTGCGGAGAAGAAAATCGCCGTGCCGGTGGCGGAAATCGGGTCGAGCTTGAACACCGCTGGAATGGCGGTTGGCGCAGTCACGATCGGTGCGACTTTGATCACCATCTGATCCAGGTGCGGAATCGCGAAGTTGAACACCCAGCTGTACATCGAGCCGCCGGCAGCAAACATTGCCTTGAACGGTTTGAGGGTCCAGATGGTGACCAGCACGGTGAGAATCAGGAACGGCGACCAGGCTTTGATGATTTCGAACAGGCTGTATGGGGATGCCACGCTGGTGCGCGGTTGGCCGAAACCACCGGCGCTGGCGGTCACCACCGAGGCCGAGACGGCACCGGCGATGTGTTGGCCGGCGGCGCGTTTTGGCTGCCAGACTTTCAGGAACAGCGTCAGGGAAATCAGGCTGACCAGGGCCGAGGTGATGTCCGGCAGCTCAGGGCCGATAAAGTTCGACGTGAAGTATTGAGTGATGGCAAAGCTCAAGCCGGCGACCAGCGCAGCAGGCCAGGTCTCACGAACGCCGCGCAGGCCATCCATCATGAACACCAGCCAGAACGGCACGAACAGCGACAGCAGCGGCAGTTGGCGACCGGTCATGGCGCCGATCTTGAACGCGTCGATGCCGGTCACTTGCCCGGCCACGATGATCGGAATCCCCAAGGCACCGAAGGCCACTGGCGCGGTGTTGGCGATCAGGCACAGGCCCGCGGCGTACAGTGGGTTGAAGCCGAGTCCTACCAGCAATGCGGCGGTAATCGCTACCGGCGCACCGAAACCGGCAGCACCTTCCAGGAACGCACCGAAGCAGAAACCGATCAGCAGAACCTGCAAACGCTGGTCGTCGGTGATCGACAAAACCGAGCTGCGGATGACCTCGAACTGACCACTCTTGACCGTCAGTTTGTAGAGGAACACAGCGGCGACAATGATCCACGCAATCGGCCACAGACCGTAGGCGAAGCCATAGCCTGCGGCGGCGAACGCCATGTCGACGGGCATCTGGAAAGCGAAGATTGCGACGGCGATGGACAACGCCAGCGTGATACTGCCGGCCACGTGCCCTTTGAGGCGGAACACCGCCAGCGCCAGGAAGAAAAACACGATGGGGATAACGGCGGCGAGCGCGGAGAAGCCAAGGCTGCCGAGCGGGGTATAGAGCTGTTGCCAGGTTTGCATATGGGGTGGCCCCTAATTGTTGTTGGTCAGGCACTGGTCAGCGTGCTTGGATAATTGGTAATACCAATTTACAATCGCTGTTGGCTAGAGTAAAAGCCTTCTAGGGGTGTGTCAATTTGCCGCCCGCAAACTTTCGTCTTACGTGCGCCTGGCGGGTCGATTTTTCGTTCGACTAAACAGTGTCCGGCAGGTGCCTGCGCAGCGCCGATAGGCCAGAATAGAGAGCCCGGCGAGTGGTCGGGATCGTGGAGAAATGAGTCATGGGGTTTGATCAGATTCGGCAGCGCCGTTTGTCTGACGATATTGTCGAGCAGCTCGAGGGGATGATTCTCGAGGGCACGCTGAAGGCCGGTGAGCGCTTGCCTGCCGAGCGTGCGCTGGCCGAGCAGTTCGGCGTTTCGCGGCCGTCTTTACGCGAAGCGATCCAGAAACTGGCGGCCAAGGGCTTGCTGGTCAGCCGTCAGGGCGGTGGCAACTATGTGGTCGAATCCCTGGGCACGACGTTCAGTGATCCGTTGCTGCATCTGCTGGAAAGCAATCCCGAGGCCCAGCGCGATTTGCTGGAGTTTCGCCACACCCTGGAAGCGTCATGCGCCTATTACGCAGCGCTGCGCGCTACCGATGTTGATCGCGAGCGCCTGACTGCGGCATTCAATCAGCTGCAGGACTGCTACACGCGACACGATGAAATCAGTCGCGCGGAAGAAGGCGCCGCTGATGCGAAATTTCACCTGGCGATTGCCGAAGCGAGCCACAACGCCGTGTTGTTGCACACGATTCGCGGGCTGTTCGATCTGCTCAAGCGCAATGTCGTGACCAATATCGGCGGGATGTACAAGCAGCGCACGGAAACCCGCGACATGCTGATCACTCAGCACCGGGAACTGTACCTGGCGATTATCGAGGGGCGTGCCGAGCAGGCGCGAGAGGTGTCCAGCAGGCATATCCTGTATGTGCAGGAGGTGCTGGAGGAAGTGCGTCAGGAAGTGCAGCGCGTGGCTCGGGCGGAGCGGCGCAAAGGGATGTGAACGATTTTGAGTGCAAAAGATCGCAGCCTTCGGCAGCTCCTACATGGATTTTGTTTCAACCCGATTCATCGGGCTCGCACAAAACTGTAGGAGCTGCCGCAGGCTGCGATCTTTTCGCAGGCGCCGCATTTCAGGCAGAAGAATTAATCTTCCTTGCCCTTGTTCCGCACCGCACGCTGCAGCTCACGACCGGCGTCGCGTTCGCGTTCGGTGTCGCGCTTGTCGTATTCCTTCTTGCCCTTGCCCAGAGCGATCTCGCACTTGACCATGTGCTTGCTCCAGTACCAGGACAGGCATACGCAGGCATAACCCTTCTGCTGCACGGCGGCGGCCAGCTTTTCCAGCTCGCGCCGATTCAGCAGCAGCTTGCGCGTGCGGGTCGGGTCAGCAATGACGTGGGTGCTTGCGGTCATCAGTGGCGTGATATGGCTGCCAAGCAGCCAGGCTTCGCCATCCTTGAGCAGTACATAACTGTCAACCAGTTGTAGCTTGCTCGCCCGCAAACTCTTTACTTCCCAGCCGGCCAGGACCAGACCAGCCTCGAACCGATGTTCGATGAAGTAATCGTGTCGCGCCTTTTTATTTTGCGCGATGGTCCCTGTGGGGTGTTTCTTCTGTTTAGCCATAGGGGCGGCATTATAGGGAGTTGCAAGCAAGTCGGCTACGGTATCGCTACGTGCTTGAGCAGGTTGATTGAATCCCGGACAATGCGCGCTCTTTTTTGAACGCTTGGGCGTGATAACGATGTCGACAGACAAGGTTTCTGTCCACGGCAGTTGGGCTAGCCGCTGGGTCTTCATACTCGCCGCGACCGGTTCGGCCGTGGGCCTGGGTAGTATCTGGAAATTCCCCTACATGGTCGGCGTCTATGGCGGCGGCGCCTTTGTGCTGATGTTCCTGGCCTGCATCGCGCTGATCGGTGTGCCGGTCATGCTGGCCGAAACCCTGATCGGCCGCCGTGCCCGGCAAAGCCCGGCGAATGCCTTGAAGGTGCTGGCCATCGAGGCCGGGCATTCGGGCAAGTGGTCCTGGGGGGCCTTCGCCGGCATGATCACGGCGTTGCTCATCCTGTCTTTCTACAGTGTGGTGGGCGGCTGGTCGCTGGATTACATCATCGACATGGGGCGTGGCGATTTCCAGGGCGTGACACCTGATCAGGTCGGCGCGTATTTCGGTAATGTCATCGCCGACCCCTGGCGCCTGACACTTTGGCACACAATATTCATGCTGCTGTCGGCCGTGGTGATCGCCAAGGGCGTCGTTGCCGGGCTCGAGCGCAGCCTGCGGATCATGATGCCACTGCTGTTCGTGATGATCCTGGTGTTGCTGGGTTACAGCATGACCACGGGCCACTTCATGGAAGGCGTGCATTTCATGTTCGACTTCCATCCGGAAAAAGTCCTTGATGGCTTGCTGCCCGCGATGGGCCATGCGTTCTTCTCCCTCAGTGTCGGCGTTGGTTCGATCATGATCTACGGCGCCTACATGCCCAAGGATTCATCGATTTCCGGTACGGTTGTCGGCGTGGCGCTGCTGGATACCTTCGTGTCCCTGGTCGCCGGATTGGCCCTGTTCCCGATCGTGTTCGCGGCCGGCCTGAACCCGAGCGAAGGTCCAGGGCTGATGTTTGTCAGCCTGCCTTTCGCCTTCGGCAACGTAGCCTTCGGCCAACTGATGGGCGTAGTGTTCTTCGTGCTGGTAGCCGTTGCGGCCTGGAGTTCGGCGATTTCCCTGCTCGAACCGATGGTGGCCTACCTGGTTGAACGGACCAAGGTCAGCCGCGCCTGGGTGACGTTCTGGCTGGCTTTCACCTGCTGGTTCGTGGGGCTGGGCACGGTGTTTTCCTTCAATATCTGGAAGCAAGCCAAGTTTTTCGTGAACGAAGGCGGGATGTTTCACCTCTATCAATGGGGTGCGGCCGGGGGATTGGACTTCTTCGGCGTGATCGATTTCTTCACCTCGCGAATCATGTTGCCCCTTGGCGGGTTATGTTTCGTGGTGTTTGCAGGCTGGGTAATGGGCCGTGAGGCGGTGCGCGACGAATTGTCGATCCGCCGTCCGGCACTGTTCGCCCTGTCCCTGTTTTTGATGCGCTATGTGGCGCCCATCGGCATTCTTGTAGTGTTTGCCGCCCAGCTGTGGAAGTGACGCTGACATGACGACACATATTCAACGTTCGGCCCTGCTGCCGTATCCGGCGCAAGCGCTGTATGACCTGGTCAACGACGTGGCGCGCTATCCGGAATTCCTGCCCTGGTGTTCGTCTGCCGAGGTCCTGGAGAGTTCTGCCGAGCATATGCGCGCCAGTGTCGGCGTGGCGAAGGGTGGCCTCAGCCAGCATTTCGTGACGCGCAATACGCTGGTGCCCGGTCAGTCCATCGAGATGAACCTGGAAGAAGGTCCGTTCAATCAGCTGCATGGCGTCTGGGTGTTCAAGGCGTTGGGCGAGAAGGCCTGCAAGATCAGCCTCGATCTGTCGTTTGATTATGCCGGCCCGATCGTTCGCGCCACCTTGGGGCCGCTGTTCAACCAGGCCGCCAACACCCTGGTGGATGCGTTCTGCCAGCGTGCCAAGCAAATGCATGGTTGAGGTCATGATCGACGTTGAGGTGATGTACGCCGCCGTTGATCGCCAGCTGTTGTTGGCGGTGAGCGTGCCGCCGGGGCTGACCGTGCGCGAGGTTGTGCGGCGCTCCGGGGTTGGCGAAGCGTTTCCCGAGCTTAATCTTGACGAGTGCCCGCTTGGGATCTTCGGCAAGGTGGTGGCCGATCCGCAAAGCCGGCTGGCCCAGGCCGGCGACCGGATCGAGATTTACCGGCCATTGCTGGCGGACCCCAAGGAAGTTCGGCGGCTGCGCGCAGCAAAAGCGGCTGAAGCCAGGGCGCGTAATCAGTAATCGCTGAACCGCAGACAATAAAAAACCCGGCATGCCGGGTTTTTTAATGCGTCGCAAATTATTGCGGCGAAGTGTCCAGAGGCTCTGGAGTCGGGACCGGAACGGTTTCTACGCCGTCCACGTCCTTCTGGATCTGGTCCAGCAACGAGCCTGGCTTGACCGGTTTTTCCGGTTTCGGCTTCTCGACGTTCTCTGCAGGTGCGGTCACATTAGTGCCGCCATCCTGGCCGAGAATGGCTTCGTCACGGCTGACTCCCGGCATGAAATCACCGGAAAGGCTGACAAGCTGGTCATTTGGGTTGAAGATAACGCTAATGCGTTCCTGTTGGCGTTCACCGCCACCGGGTTGCAGGCTGTACAGGTAATCCCAGCGATCGGCATGGAACGTGTCAGTCAGCAGGGGGTTGCCCATGATAAACCGTACTTGCCGACGGGTCATTCCCGGGCGTAACTGGTCTATCATGTCCTGCGTGACGACATTGCCCTGCTGGATGTCGATTTTGTAAACCCCGGGGAATGAACAACCGGCGAGTGCGAGCAGTCCCACAAAGGTGAAACTGGTTAGCAAGAGCTTGGTGTTTTGCATCGGTGGGCGACTTCCACTATCTTGGCTGGGACAACGTAAACGCCGATCATACCCGCATTAAGAGAAGCTGCGAAGCAGCATCGCGAGAAAGCTGACCATGGTTGAAAATAGCGAACTACGCAAAGCCGGCCTCAAAGTGACCCTTCCGCGGGTCAAAATTCTGCAAATGCTCGATTCCGCCGAGCAACGCCACATGAGTGCCGAGGACGTCTACAAGGCGCTGATGGAGGCTGGTGAGGACGTCGGTCTGGCCACGGTTTACCGTGTACTGACCCAGTTCGAGGCAGCTGGCCTTGTGGTGCGGCACAACTTCGACGGAGGCCATGCGGTCTTCGAGCTGGACGACGGCAAGCATCACGACCATATGGTCGACGTCGAAACCAGCGAAGTGATCGAATTCTTCGACGAAGAAATCGAGCGTCTGCAGAAAGCCATCGTCGACAAGTATGGCTTTGAGATGGTTGATCACAATCTTGTGCTGTACGTACGCAAGAAAAAGTAAGTATGTCGCGCGAACCTTCGGTTCGCGAAACGAGCGAAGGCGACCCCAGGGTCGCCTTCGTGCTTTCTGCTGCTTGTATGGGTTTGCAAGCGGTTCCTGTAGGAGCTGCCGCAGGCTGCGATCCTTTGATCTTTGCATTACAAGGGGCAAAGTCAAAAGGTCGTCCGAACGCGGCCCGAGCCTGCGGCAGCTCCTACAGGGTTCGCTTTAGTTTTTTGCGGTAACCACCATTTTTTTCGCGTGAGCGAGAGATTCCTTGGTGAGGTCGATGCCGCCCAGCATGCGCGCCACTTCTTCCACTCGTTCATTCTTGCTGAGCTTGGACACGGCGGTACGCGTCGCGTCCTCCCCGCGCACCTTGTGCACAAACAGATGTTGATGACCTTGGGCGGCCACCTGCGGCAAGTGGGTCACCGTCAGCACCTGGCCGCGTTCGCCTAGGCGGCGCAGCAGCTGGCCGACAATTTCTGCGGTGGGGCCACCGATACCCACGTCCACTTCGTCGAATACCAGGGTTGGCACCCGAGAGGTCTGGGCCGTGATCACCTGAATGGCCAGGCTGATCCGCGACAACTCGCCGCCCGACGCCACTTTCGCCAGGGCTTTGAGCGGCTGGCCGGGGTTGGCGCTGACCAGCAATTCGACCTGCTCCAGCCCGTTAGGCAGCAGTTCATCACTGGTGTTGGGGCGCAATTCAATACTGAAGCGCCCACCGGGCATGCCCAGGCGCTGGATTTCCTGTTCAACCGCGCTGGCCAGGCTGCCTGCGGCCTGGTGGCGCAGGTCGCTGAGGTCACGGGCCTTCTCGTGATAATGACGGGCGTAAGACGCCAGCTCATCACTCAAGCGCTCGATGGATTCGTCGTTGGCATTGAGTGTCTCGATTTCATCCAGCAGTTTCTGCTGCATTTCCGCGACTTCGGTCGGCTGGATGCGGTGCTTGCGTGCCATGGTGTAGATCGCATCCAGGCGCTCCTCCAGGTATTGCAGGCGTGCGGGGTCGGCATCGAAGTTGTCGAGGAAACGATTTAGCTCGCCAACGGCTTCTTCGACCTGGATCTGTGCGCTGGTCAGCAGGCTGCTGGCTTCGCCCAGGGCGCCGATGGAGTTGTTCACGCTCGACAGGCGATTGAGGCTGGCCGTCAGGGCGTTCAAGACATTTCCCGAATCACTTTCGCTGCATTGCTCGACCACTTGGCGGCAAATGCCCAGGAGTGTCTCGGCATTGGTCAGGTTCTTGTGCTCCTGCTCCAGCTGTTCCAGCTCGTTTTCGCCAAGGCCGAGGTTTTCCAGTTCTTCGAGCTGGTAGCTGAGCAGTTGATGGCGGGCACGCTGTTCGTCGCCGGAGTTGGAGAGGCGGTCCAGCTCGTGGCGGGTCTGGCGCCAGCGCTGGGCGGCCAGTTGAACATGGCGGGCCAGGTCGGTTGCGCCGGCATACTCGTCCAGCAGGCGACGGTGAGTGTCGGTCTTCAGCAGGGACTGGTGTTCGTGCTGGCTATGGATGTCGATCAGCAGTTCGCCCAGCGACTTGAGGTCGCCAAGGGGGCAGGGGGTGCCATTGATGTACCCGCGGGAACGGCCCTCGGCGGTGATCACCCGGCGCAGGATGCACGGCCCGTCGCTGTCGAGGTCGCGCTCGGCCAGCCAGGCACTGGCTTCAGGGATGTCGACCAGGTCGAAGGTGGCCAGGATGTCGGCCTTGTCTGCGCCTGGTCGCACCACGCCGCTGTCGGCGCGATCGCCCAGGGTCAGGCCCAGGGCGTCGAGCATGATCGACTTGCCGGCGCCGGTTTCCCCTGTGATCACGCTCATCCCGCGATCAAGTTCCAGATCGAGATGTTCAACGATGGCGTAGTTGTGTACAGACAGGTGCACCAGCATAAGGGCCGCTCCCAGGTGTTAGGTCTGGTTATTTATACAGTGTTTTCATTCTGGCTGACAATGGCCTCGCTTAGCTCGATTTGCTTGATCCGACGAAACCCTTAGTCCCGTGTTGAATCACAATGCAGCTCTTTTTTGTAGGGTTAATCCGCTCAACCCCTTGAAGCTGGTTTTTGCGGCCCCATATAGCTGGGCAGAAGCGCGAGTTGAGCTCGCGGACGTTATTGAAAGGAGAAATCTATGGCTGACGAACAGACAGTAGATACGCAAAATCCAGACGCCAATCAGGCGCCCGAGACTTCGGGTGATGACCTGGCGACCCGTGTAAAAGTGCTCGAAGAGCAACTGGCAGGCGCTCAGGATCAGGCTTTGCGTGTAGCCGCCGATCTGCAGAACGTCCGCCGTCGCGCCGAGCAGGATGTAGAAAAGGCTCACAAATTTGCGCTGGAAAAATTCGCCAGCGACCTGCTGCCGATCATCGACAGCCTGGAGCGGGGCCTGGAGTTGTCCAACCCGGATGACGAAAGCATCCGCCCAATGCGTGAAGGCATCGAGCTGACCCTGAAAATGTTCCAGGACACCCTGAAGCGTTATCAGCTGGAAGCGATCGACCCGCATGGCGAACTGTTCAACGCCGTTCATCATCAGGCGATGGCCATGCAGGAAAGCGCCGATGTCGAGCCAAACAGCGTGCTCAAGGTGTTCCAGAAGGGCTACCAGCTCAATGGTCGCCTGCTGCGCCCGGCCATGGTCGTGGTCAGCAAGGCCCCTGCGCCAGTTTCGCCTTCTATTGACGAGCAGGCTTGAAATTAGCCGCAAGGCCCCCATTTAGAAGTCAAGCGTTTAAGTGCTACCGCAGTTAGCCACCACTGCTGCGGCAACCAAATCCAAAGTTTCGGGAGAGTTAACATGGGCAAAATTATCGGTATCGACCTGGGGACTACCAACTCCTGCGTCTCCGTGATGGAAAACGGCAAAGCCAAAGTTATTGAAAACGCTGAAGGCGCGCGTACCACGCCGTCGATCATCGCTTACGCCAACGATGGTGAAATCCTGGTTGGCCAGTCGGCCAAGCGTCAGGCAGTGACCAATCCGCACAACACCCTGTACGCGGTGAAGCGTCTGATCGGTCGCAAGTTCGACGAAGAAGTCGTACAAAAAGACATCAAGATGGTCCCTTACAAAATCGCCAAGGCTGACAACGGCGACGCATGGGTAGAAGTGAACGGCCAGAAAATGTCGCCGCCACAAATCTCGGCTGAAATTCTGAAGAAAATGAAGAAGACCGCCGAAGACTACCTCGGCGAGCCAGTGACCGAAGCGGTGATCACCGTTCCGGCCTACTTCAACGACAGCCAGCGTCAAGCGACTAAAGACGCCGGCCGCATCGCGGGCCTGGACGTTAAACGTATCATCAACGAACCAACCGCAGCTGCTCTGGCTTACGGTATGGACAAGGCCAAGGGCGATCACACCGTGATCGTTTACGACCTGGGCGGTGGTACTTTTGACGTTTCCGTGATCGAAATCGCTGAAGTTGATGGCGAGCACCAGTTCGAAGTACTGGCCACCAACGGTGACACGTTCCTGGGCGGTGAAGACTTTGACATTCGTCTGATCGACTACCTCGTTGACGAATTCAAGAAAGAAAGCGGCATGAACCTCAAGGGTGACCCGCTGGCGATGCAGCGCCTGAAAGAAGCCGCTGAAAAAGCCAAGATCGAACTGTCTTCGAGCAATTCGACCGACGTGAACCTGCCGTACATCACTGCAGACGCTACCGGTCCTAAGCACTTGAACGTGAAAATCTCCCGCGCCAAGCTCGAAGCGCTGGTTGAAGACCTGGTTCAACGCACCATCGAACCATGCCGCATCGCTCTGAAAGACTCCGGTATCGACGTTGGCGCTATCAACGACGTGATCCTGGTTGGCGGTCAGACCCGTATGCCACTGGTTCAGAAGCTGGTGACCGAGTTCTTCGGTAAAGAAGCTCGTAAAGACGTGAACCCGGACGAAGCCGTTGCCATGGGTGCTGCTATCCAGGGCGCAGTATTGGCCGGTGATGTGAAAGACGTCCTGCTGCTCGACGTCAGCCCGCTGACCCTGGGTATCGAAACCATGGGTGGCGTGATGACTGCGCTGATCGAGAAAAACACCACGATTCCTACCAAGAAATCGCAAGTGTTCTCGACTGCCGACGACAACCAGGGCGCTGTGACCATTCACGTGCTGCAAGGTGAGCGTAAGCAAGCCGCTCAGAACAAGTCTTTGGGCAAGTTCGACCTGGCCGAGATTCCACCAGCACCACGTGGCGTGCCACAAATTGAAGTGACCTTCGACATTGACGCCAACGGCATCCTGCACGTAGGCGCCAAGGACAAGGCCACTGGCAAGACTCAGTCGATCGTGATCAAGGCCAACTCGGGTCTGTCCGAGGAAGAAATTCAGCAGATGATTCGCGATGCTGAAACCAACGCCGACGAAGATCGCAAGTTCGAAGAGCTGGCCGCTGCCCGTAACCAGGGTGATGCGCTGGTGCACTCGACTCGCAAAATGATCGCTGATGCTGGCGACAAGGTGAGCGCTGAAGAGAAGACTGCAATCGAAGCTGCTGTGGTAGCCCTGGAAGCCGCTGTCAAAGGCGACGACAAGGCTGCGATCGAAGCCAAGGTTGAAGAGCTGTCGAAAGTCTCCGCTCCAGTGGCGCAGAAGATGTACGCCGAACAGGCCCAGCCTGCTGAAGGCGCTGCACCGCAGGACGAAAAGGCTGAGAAGGCCGATGACGTCGTCGACGCTGAGTTCGAAGAAGTCAAAGACAATAAGTAAGTTGTTGGTCGCCCGGTTGACTGCCTTCAGGCGGTGACTGGTAGGATGTCGCCGCGCGGGAGCCTGCTCCCGCGTTGGCGTGTCTGGAGTACGAGAATTTTTTACAGCATGCGGCAGCGTTCGTATGTTGGTGGTATGGCCGGGAATGCTCCTGCTTTCCGCGCCGCAAGTACCGCAATGAATCAAAGACCAGGATCGTTGAATTGACGTGAGTTGGGTCCGGGCCTGTATTGGGGCTCAACGAGTTTGGCAAGGCTCAGGAGAGGTTTGCCGGACGTCCTCAAGAGTGCAAAGACTTATGGCAAAGCGTGACTATTACGAAGTGTTGGGTGTTGAGCGTGGCTCAAGCGAAGCAGACCTGAAGAAGGCCTACCGCCGCCTGGCAATGAAGCATCACCCGGACCGTAATCCCGATGACAAAGCGTCGGAAGAGATGTTCAAGGAGGCCAACGAGGCCTACGAAGTGCTGTCCGATTCGAGCAAGCGCGCCGCTTACGACCAGTACGGTCATGCCGGCGTCGACCCGAGCATGGGCGGCGGTGGGCCAGGTTTCGGTGGTCAGAATTTCTCCGACATCTTTGGCGATGTGTTCAGCGATTTCTTCGGTGGCGGTCGCGGCGGTGCTCGTGGCGGCGCCCAGCGCGGCAGCGACCTGCGCTACACGCTGGAGCTGAACCTGGAAGAAGCGGTGCGCGGTACTACCGTGAATATCCGCGTTCCGACATTGGTCAACTGCAAGCCGTGCGATGGCTCGGGTGCCAAGAAGGGCTCGGCGCCTGTTACCTGCCCGACCTGCGGCGGCATCGGCCAGGTTCGCATGCAGCAAGGCTTCTTCTCGGTACAGCAGACCTGCCCGCGCTGCCATGGCCAGGGCAAGATCATTTCCGACCCGTGCGATTCCTGCCAGGGCGACGGTCGTATCGAAGAGTACAAGACCCTGTCGGTGAAAGTGCCGGCCGGTGTCGATACCGGTGATCGCATCCGCCTGTCCGGCGAAGGCGAGGCGGGTGCCCAGGGCGGCCCGACTGGCGACCTCTATGTGGTGATCAACGTGCGCGAGCACGCGATCTTCCAGCGCGACGGCAAGCATCTGTTCTGTGAAGTGCCGATCAGCTTCGTCGATGCGGCGCTGGGTGGCGAGCTGGAGATTCCGACCCTGGATGGTCGAGTCAAGCTGAAGATCCCCGAGGGCACCCAGACCGGCAAGCAGTTCCGGGTCCGTGGCAAAGGCGTTGCGCCGGTGCGCGGTGGCGGTGCCGGCGACCTGATGTGCCGGGTGGCGGTCGAAACCCCGGTAAACCTGGGTCGTCGTCAGCGCGAATTGCTGGAAGAGTTCCGCAGCTCGCTGGCGGACGATAACAGTCATTCGCCGAAAACCACCGGCTGGTTCGAAGGCGTGAAGCGCTTCTTCGGCGATTTGTAAGGAGAAGGGCATGCGACGTATTGCAGTGATGGGCGCCGCCGGGCGCATGGGTAAAACCCTGATTGAAGCCGTGCAGCAAACCCCGGGCGCCGGCCTGACGGCGGCTGTGGATCGTCCCGACAGCACGCTGGTCGGTGCGGATGCCGGTGAGCTGGCGGCGCTGGGTCGCATTGGTGTTCCGCTGTCTGGTGACCTGGCTCGGGTGGCCGACGAGTTCGACGTGCTGATCGACTTCACTCACCCGACAGTGACCCTGAAGAACCTCGCCTTCTGCCGCAAGCACGGCAAGGCGATGATCATCGGCACAACGGGTTTCAGTGTCGAAGAGAAGCAGCTGCTGGCCGAGGCGGGCAAGGACATTCCAATTGTCTTCGCTGCCAACTTCAGCGTCGGCGTCAACCTGTGCCTGAAACTGCTCGATACGGCGGCGCGGGTGCTGGGTGATGATGTCGATATCGAAATCACCGAGGCTCACCATCGGCATAAAGTCGATGCGCCGTCAGGCACTGCCGTGCGCATGGGTGAGGTGATTGCCGATGCCCTCGGTCGTGATCTGAAGAAGGTTGCGGTGTACGGTCGTGAGGGTCAGACCGGCGCTCGCGAGCGCGAGACCATCGGTTTTGCCACCGTGCGTGCCGGCGACATTGTTGGCGATCACACGGTGCTGTTCGCCGCCGACGGTGAGCGCGTCGAGATCACCCACAAGGCGTCCAGTCGCATGACCTTCGCCAAGGGTGCGGTGCGTGCCGCATTGTGGCTGGACGGGCGTGAGCCTGGTCTGTACGACATGCAAGACGTGCTCGACCTGCGTTAAGATGCACCCGAAATCGGGCTCGCGCGCAGCGTTTGAGCCCGTTTTTACTCCGCCAAGCGACGACCTGTCGCATTCTCCGGCCTTTAAGGCTCATTGGCGGTAGACCAAAAAGGCCTTTTTCTGTAAGCTACAGCTTTAGTGTGTTCACTAAAAGCGCGCAGAATAATTCAGTGAATGAGCGGGGTGACGTGTCCATACGTCACTCCGCTTTTTTACACCTGCGATCGCCCTTTCAGGCTTTATTTACGGGAGGTCTTCTTGACTAAGCCAGCCATACTCGCCCTTGCTGATGGCAGCATTTTTCGCGGCGAAGCAATTGGAGCCGACGGTCAAACCGTTGGTGAGGTGGTGTTCAATACCGCCATGACCGGCTATCAGGAAATCCTTACCGATCCTTCCTACGCCCAACAGATCGTTACCCTGACCTATCCGCACATCGGCAACACTGGCACCACGCCGGAAGACGCCGAGTCTGACCGCGTCTGGTCTGCTGGCCTGGTCATCCGTGACTTGCCACTGGTTGCGAGCAACTGGCGCAACACGATGTCCCTGTCCGATTACCTGAAAGCCAACAACGTCGTGGCCATCGCCGGTATCGATACCCGTCGCCTGACCCGCATCCTGCGTGAGAAAGGTGCACAGAACGGCTGCATCATGGCCGGCGACAACATCTCCGAAGAAGCCGCCATTGCCGCCGCCCAGGGTTTCCCTGGCCTCAAGGGCATGGACCTGGCGAAAGTCGTCAGCACCAAAGAGCAGTACGAGTGGCGCTCGACGGTCTGGGACCTGAAAACCGACAGCCACGCGACCATCGACGCTTCTGAGCTGCCGTACCATGTGGTCGCCTACGACTACGGCGTAAAGCTGAACATCCTGCGCATGCTGGTCGAGCGCGGTTGCCGCGTCACTGTGGTTCCGGCCCAGACGCCAGCGGCCGACGTGCTGGCGATGAAGCCCGATGGCGTGTTCCTGTCCAACGGCCCGGGTGATCCGGAGCCATGCGACTACGCGATCCAGGCGATCAAGGACGTACTGGAAACCGAGATCCCGGTATTCGGTATCTGCCTCGGTCACCAGCTGCTGGCCCTGGCCTCCGGCGCCAAGACCCTGAAAATGGGCCACGGCCACCACGGTGCCAACCACCCGGTGCAGGACCTGGACAGCGGTGTAGTCATGATCACCAGCCAGAACCACGGTTTTGCGGTGGACGAAGCGACCCTGCCGGCCAACGTGCGCGCGATCCACAAATCGCTGTTCGACGGCACCCTGCAAGGCATCGAGCGTACCGACAAGAGCGCCTTCAGCTTCCAGGGTCACCCGGAAGCCAGCCCTGGCCCGAACGACGTAGCGCCATTGTTCGATCGCTTCATCAACGAGATGGCCAAGCGACGCTGATCGCTCGCCCTGATGCAGCAAAGCTTGAGGGCGGCCCCCATCGGCGGCCCCCTCAAGGCTTCACAGATTGAACAAGACGGCTTGCCGACTGACCTGCGGATTTGAGTGACAAACCCATGCCAAAACGTACAGACATAAAAAGCATCCTGATTCTCGGCGCTGGCCCGATCGTGATCGGCCAGGCCTGCGAATTCGACTACTCCGGCGCCCAGGCCTGCAAAGCCCTGCGCGAGGAGGGCTACCGCGTCATCCTGGTGAACTCCAACCCGGCGACCATCATGACCGACCCGGACATGGCCGACGCCACCTACATCGAGCCGATCAAGTGGCAGACCGTTGCCAAGATCATCGAGAAAGAGCGTCCGGACGCGCTGCTGCCAACCATGGGTGGCCAGACCGCCCTGAACTGCGCCCTGGACCTGGAGCGCGAAGGCGTCCTGGAAAAATTCGGCGTAGAGATGATCGGCGCCAATGCCGACACCATCGACAAGGCTGAAGACCGCTCGCGCTTTGACAAGGCGATGAAATCCATCGGCCTGGACTGCCCGCGCTCGGGTATCGCCCACAGCATGGAAGAAGCCAACGCAGTGCTCGAGAAGCTTGGCTTCCCGTGCATCATCCGTCCGTCCTTCACCATGGGCGGCACCGGTGGCGGTATCGCGTACAACCGTGAAGAGTTCGAAGAAATCTGCGCCCGTGGTCTGGACCTGTCGCCAACCAAAGAGCTGCTGATCGACGAATCCCTGATCGGCTGGAAAGAATACGAGATGGAGGTTGTCCGCGATAAGAAGGACAACTGCATCATCGTCTGCTCCATTGAAAACTTTGACCCGATGGGCGTGCACACCGGTGACTCGATCACCGTTGCGCCGGCACAGACCCTGACGGACAAGGAATACCAGATCATGCGTAACGCCTCCCTGGCGGTACTGCGCGAGATCGGCGTGGAAACCGGCGGCTCCAACGTCCAGTTCGGCATTTGCCCGGACACCGGTCGCATGGTGGTCATCGAGATGAACCCGCGGGTATCCCGTTCGTCGGCACTGGCCTCCAAAGCCACCGGTTTCCCGATTGCGCGCATCGCTGCCAAGCTGGCGATCGGCTACACCCTGGATGAACTGCAGAACGAAATCACCGGCGGTGCTACGCCTGCGTCCTTCGAGCCGTCCATCGACTACGTCGTGACCAAGCTGCCTCGCTTCGCCTTCGAGAAATTCCCGAAAGCCGACGCGCGCCTGACCACGCAAATGAAGTCGGTGGGTGAGGTCATGGCCATCGGCCGGACTTTCCAGGAATCCCTGCAGAAAGCGTTGCGCGGCCTGGAAGTGGGCGTTTGCGGCCTGGACGAGAAGCTCGACCTGAGCAATCCGGAAAGCATGAGCATCCTCAAGCGCGAACTGACCGTGCCGGGTGCCGAGCGTATCTGGTACGTGGCTGACGCCTTCCGCGCCGGCCTGTCGGTCGAAGACATCTTCGGCATGAACATGATCGACCCGTGGTTCCTGGTGCAGATCGAAGATCTGATCAAGGAAGAAGAGAAGGTCAAGACCCTGGGTCTGGCCAGCATCGACCGCGACCTGATGTTCAAGCTCAAGCGCAAAGGCTTCTCCGACATGCGTCTGGCCAAGCTGCTGGGTGTGACCGAGAAGGCGCTGCGTCGTCACCGCCACAAGCTGGAGATCTTCCCGGTCTACAAGCGCGTTGACACCTGCGCGGCCGAGTTCGCCACCGACACCGCCTACATGTACTCGACTTACGAGGAAGAGTGCGAAGCTGCACCGTCGGGCCGCGACAAGATCATGATCCTCGGCGGCGGTCCTAACCGTATCGGCCAGGGCATCGAGTTCGACTACTGCTGCGTGCACGCGGCATTGGCCCTGCGCGAAGACGGTTACGAGACCATCATGGTCAACTGCAACCCGGAAACCGTTTCCACCGACTACGACACCTCCGATCGCCTGTACTTCGAGCCAGTGACCCTGGAAGACGTGCTGGAAATCTGCCGCGTCGAGAAGCCAAAAGGCGTGATCGTCCAGTACGGCGGTCAGACCCCGCTGAAACTGGCACGAGCCCTGGAAGAAGCCGGCGTGCCGATCATCGGCACCAGCCCTGACGCCATTGACCGCGCCGAAGACCGTGAGCGCTTCCAGCAGATGGTCGAGCGCCTGAACCTGCGCCAGCCGCCAAACGCCACCGTGCGCAGCGAAGACGAAGCGATTCGCGCTGCCAGCAAGATCGGCTACCCGCTGGTGGTTCGTCCGTCCTACGTGTTGGGCGGTCGTGCGATGGAAATCGTCTACGAAGAAGAAGAGCTCAAGCGCTACCTGCGTGATGCGGTGAAAGTGTCCAACGACAGCCCTGTGCTGCTTGACCACTTCCTCAACTGCGCCATCGAGATGGACGTAGATGCGGTCTGCGACGGCACCGACGTGGTGATCGGCGCGATCATGCAACACATCGAGCAGGCCGGCGTTCACTCCGGTGACTCCGCATGCTCCCTGCCGCCTTACTCGCTGCCTGCGCACATCCAGGACGAGATGCGCGAACAGGTCAAGAAAATGGCCCTGGAGCTGGGCGTTGTCGGCCTGATGAACGTGCAGTTGGCGCTGCAAGGCGAAGACATCTACGTCATCGAAGTCAACCCGCGCGCTTCCCGTACCGTACCTTTCGTGTCCAAGTGCATCGGTGTTTCCCTGGCAATGATCGCGGCTCGCGTCATGGCCGGCAAAACCCTGAAGGAAATCGGCTTCACCAAGGAAATCATTCCTAACTTCTACAGCGTGAAAGAGGCGGTGTTCCCATTCGCCAAATTCCCTGGTGTGGACCCGATCCTGGGCCCTGAGATGAAGTCCACCGGTGAAGTGATGGGCGTGGGCGACACCTTCGGCGAAGCATTCGCCAAGGCCCAGATGGGCGCCAGCGAAGTGCTGCCGACCGGCGGTACTGCGTTCATCAGCGTGCGCGACGATGACAAACCACTGGTTGCAGGCGTGGCCCGTGATCTGATCAACTTGGGTTTCGAAGTGGTTGCCACTGCCGGTACTGCCAAGCTGATCGAAGCCGCAGGCCTGAAAGTGCGCCGTGTGAACAAGGTGACCGAAGGTCGTCCGCACGTGGTCGACATGATCAAGAATGACGAAGTCACCCTGATCATCAACACCACCGAAGGTCGTCAGTCGATCGCCGACTCGTACTCCATTCGTCGTAATGCGCTGCAGCACAAGATTTACTGCACCACCACCATTGCTGCTGGCGAAGCCATCTGCGAAGCGTTGAAGTTCGGTCCCGAGAAGACTGTGCGCCGCTTGCAGGATCTACACGCAGGATTAAAGGCATGATCAAGTACCCAATGACCGTCCAGGGCGCCAAAGCCCTGGAAGAAGAACACGCTCACCTGACCAAGGTCGTCCGTCCGAAGCTCAGCCAGGACATCGGGACGGCCCGCGAGTTGGGTGACCTGAAGGAAAACGCCGAGTACCACGCTGCTCGCGAGCAGCAAGGGATGGTCGAGGCGCGGATTCGTGACATCGAAGGCCGGATTCAGAACCAGGTCATCATCGACGTCACTTCCATTCCTCATACCGGTAAAGTGATTTTCGGCACCACCGTTGAGATCGCCAACGTCGAGACGGATGAGCGCGTCACTTACCACATCGTGGGTGAGGACGAAGCTGACTTCAAACTCGGCAAGATTTCGGTGGGTTCACCACTGGCCCGCGCCTTGATCGCCAAGGAGGAGGGTGACGTGGTTGCCGTGAAGACGCCGGGTGGCGTTATCGAGTATGAGATTGTCGAAGTTCGCCACATCTGATAAGCCATGGCGCCCGCTTCGTGCGGGCGCGATGCTCTGGCAGCTGACCCAGATGTTATGGGTAGGCGGCCTGTGGCTGTTGCATATCGGTCTGCTGCCGGTGCTGGGCTGGATTGGCCTGGCACCGCTGCTGATCGACGAAATTGCAGGCATGCTGAATGCGCTGATGGTGGGGTTTGCCGCAGCGTGTGTGATTTTTCAGGCTTTGGTGCTGATTCAGGCCGAGGGCCTTGCCAGTCTATGGCGCGATATTCGCGGGCAACTGCTGTTGATGGCGCTGTATGCGTGCGGGATGTTTGTCGCTGTGCGCCTGGGATGGCCGGATGCCGTGAGCTGGCAGGTTTTCAGCTATCTGGTCCTGGGGTTTTCCGGGCTGGTGCTGGTGTTGCAGCCGGTACCTGGATGGAGTGGCAGGGTGCGCGAAGCACACCCTTGACCCTTGTCATCACTTGAAGCGATGGACGTTCGACAGCTGCTTGTTGACGCTGAAGTTCTTGCGGTGAATCAGTGCCATCTTGCCAATGACCTGGACCAGGTCCGCTTTACCGACCTTGCACAGCTCTGCAATGGACGCCAGGCGCGATTCGCGATCGAGGATGTTGAGCTTGATCTTGATCAGCTCGTGATCCGCCAAAGCGCGTTCAAGTTCGGCTAACACACCTTCAGTCAAACCGTTGTCCGCCACGATCAAAACCGGTTTCAGATGGTGGCCGATGGATTTGTACTGTTTCTTCTGCTCTTGAGTGAGCGGCATAATCTGACCCTTTCGTCTGGATTCTGTAAAATGGCGGCCATTTTACCCGAGGGCTCGTGGATCCGCCCAATTAATCACGACCCTTATCATCGAGGTGCCCAATGGCGCGTTCCAAGACAAGCCTTGGCTGGCTGAAAAGACATGTCAATGATCCCTATGTGAAGCAGGCGCAGAAGGATGGTTACCGCTCGCGTGCGAGCTACAAGCTTCTGGAAGTCCAGGAGAAATACAGGTTGATCCGTCCGGGTATGAGCGTTGTCGACCTGGGTGCGGCGCCCGGCGGCTGGTCGCAGGTCACCAGTCGGCTGATCGGCGGTCAGGGGCGTCTGATCGCTTCGGACATTCTGGAAATGGACAGTATTCCGGACGTGACTTTCATCCAGGGTGACTTCACCCAGGACGAAGTGCTCGCCCAGATCCTTGAAGCCGTGGGTAATTCGCAGGTGGACCTTGTGATTTCCGATATGGCCCCCAATATGAGTGGTACGCCTGAAGTAGACATGCCAAAAGCCATGTTTCTATGTGAACTGGCGCTTGATCTGGCGGCCCGGATACTCAAGCCGGGTGGTAATTTCGTGATCAAGGTGTTTCAGGGCGAAGGGTTTGATGCTTACGTGAAGGACGCTCGTCAGAAATTCGACAAGGTCCAGATGATCAAGCCGGACTCTTCCCGTGGCAGTTCCCGCGAGCAATACATGCTGGCTTGGGGCTATCGCCGTCCTGCCGAGTAAGGTTTTTTAGCGGGTCGATAGGATTTTCGTATTTCGCCCCGCGGGCAATAGCGAATATTGTGTAGAAAGTGTTTCACAAAGGGTTACAGACGGCGCCTGCCACCGCCGTTCGTAATGTAGTAAGTTAGGCCGGTGAATATCATGCGAAGCGCGCGCCATTAGCGGAGCTTGCTTCAGAGGGTAGTTAATTGAACGATATGGCAAAGAATCTGATCCTGTGGTTGATCATCGCGGCAGTCCTGGTGACGGTGATGAACAACTTCTCCAGCCCTAACGAGCCGCAGACCCTCAACTATTCCGACTTCATCCAGCAGGTCAAGGATGGCAAGGTCGAGCGCGTAGCCGTTGATGGTTATGTCATCACCGGCAAGCGCAGCGATGGCGACAGCTTCAAGACCATCCGTCCGGCAATCCAGGACAATGGTCTGATCGGTGACCTCGTGGATAACCACGTCGTTGTCGAGGGCAAGCAGCCTGAGCAGCAAAGCATCTGGACTCAACTCCTGGTGGCCAGCTTCCCGATCCTGGTGATCATCGCCGTGTTCATGTTCTTCATGCGCCAGATGCAGGGCGGTGCAGGGGGCAAGGGTGGGCCGATGAGCTTTGGCAAGAGCAAGGCACGCCTGCTCTCCGAAGATCAGGTCAAGACCACATTGGCTGACGTTGCCGGTTGCGACGAAGCCAAGGAAGAAGTTGGCGAGCTCGTCGAATTCCTCCGCGATCCGGGCAAGTTCCAGCGCCTGGGCGGTCGCATTCCTCGCGGCGTCCTGATGGTCGGTCCTCCGGGTACCGGTAAAACCTTGCTGGCCAAGGCGATTGCCGGCGAAGCCAAGGTGCCGTTCTTCACTATTTCCGGTTCCGACTTCGTCGAGATGTTCGTCGGCGTGGGTGCGAGCCGTGTTCGTGACATGTTCGAGCAGGCCAAAAAGCACGCGCCTTGCATCATCTTCATCGATGAAATCGACGCCGTCGGTCGCCACCGTGGCGCCGGCATGGGTGGCGGTCACGACGAGCGCGAACAGACTCTCAACCAGTTGCTGGTAGAGATGGACGGCTTCGAAATGAATGACGGCATCATCGTCATCGCCGCGACCAACCGTCCGGACGTACTGGACCCTGCGTTGCTGCGTCCGGGCCGTTTCGACCGTCAGGTTGTGGTCGGTCTGCCGGATATCCGTGGTCGCGAGCAGATTCTCAAGGTGCACATGCGCAAAGTGCCAATGGGTGACGATGTCGCTCCTGCGGTGATTGCCCGTGGTACCCCGGGTTTCTCCGGTGCCGACCTGGCCAACCTGGTGAACGAAGCGTCGCTGTTCGCTGCCCGTACCGGCAAGCGCGTCGTCGAAATGAAAGAATTCGAGCTGGCCAAGGACAAGATCATGATGGGCGCCGAGCGCAAATCCATGGTCATGTCGGAAAAAGAGAAGCAGAACACCGCTTATCACGAAGCCGGCCACGCCATTGTGGGTCGCGTAGTGCCTGAGCATGATCCGGTCTACAAGGTCTCCATCATCCCGCGCGGTCGTGCGCTGGGTGTGACCATGTTCCTGCCGGAAGAAGATCGCTACAGCCTGTCCAAGCGTGCGCTGATCAGCCAGATCTGCTCGCTCTACGGTGGCCGTATCGCTGAAGAGATGACCCTGGGCTTCGACGGTGTCACCACCGGCGCTTCCAACGACATCATGCGTGCCAGCCAGATTGCGCGGAACATGGTGACCAAGTGGGGCCTGTCGGAAAAACTCGGTCCGTTGATGTACGCCGAAGACGAGGGCGAAGTATTCCTCGGTCGTGGCGGCGGTGGTCAGAGTGCAAGCTTCTCCGGTGAGACAGCCAAGCTGATCGACTCCGAAGTGCGCAGCATCATTGACCAGTGCTACGGCACCGCCAAGCAGATCCTCACGGACAACCGCGACAAGCTTGATGCGATGGCCGATGCGCTGATGAAGTACGAGACGATCGATGCTGAGCAGATCGACGACATCATGGCGGGTCGTACTCCTCGCGAACCTCGCGACTGGTCGGGTGGTACAGGGACTTCCGGTACTCCTCCGGCAGTACAGGATCCGCGTCCGGAAACACCGATCGGCGGTCCTGCTGCTGACGTTTAAGGTTTGAAATGACTTCTGTTCAGTCCTCAACCCGGTTGCCTTGCGGCAACCGGGTTCTTGATTTGGCCCATACGCATGTCATGGGCATTCTCAATGTAACTCCCGACTCTTTCTCCGATGGTGGCCGATACAGCCAGCTCGATGCGGCCTTGCGCCATGCCGAAGCGATGGTGGCCGCCGGCGCGACCCTGATCGATGTCGGCGGTGAGTCGACCCGGCCGGGTGCCAGGGCGGTTTCTCCGCTGGAGGAGATCGAGCGCGTAGCGCCTATCGTCGAGCGCATCAGCCGCGAACTCGATGTGATCATCTCGGTGGATACCTCCACCCCGGCAGTCATGCGCGAAGCCGCGCGGCTGGGGGCCGGGTTGATCAATGATGTGCGCTCCCTGCGTCGTGAGGGTGCCCTGGATGCCGCGGCAGCCACCGGCTTGCCCGTGTGCCTGATGCATATGCTGGGCGAGCCTGGCGACATGCAGGATGATCCGCATTATCAGGACGTGACCAAAGAAGTCGGTGAGTTTCTCGCCGAGCGCATGGCCCAGTGTGCGCTGGCTGGAATTCCAGCCGAGCGGATCATCCTGGATCCGGGCTTCGGCTTCGCCAAAACCCTGCAGCACAATCTAAGCTTGTTCAGGCACATGGAAGCTTTGCATGCCCTGGGGCGCCCCCTGCTGGTCGGGGTTTCGCGCAAGAGCATGATTGGTCATGCGTTGAATCGCCCGGTCGGGGAGCGCCTGTATGGCGGCCTGGCACTGGCGGCACTGGCGTGCGCCAAGGGAGCGCGTATATTGCGCGTCCATGATGTAGCCGAAACAGTTGATGTAGTGCGGATGATTACCGCAGTTGAAACAGCCGAATAAGAGTGATGGAGCAACTTATGACTAAGAAATATTTTGGTACCGACGGCATTCGCGGTCGTGTCGGCGAATACCCTATTACCCCTGACTTCATGCTCAAGCTCGGCTGGGCGGCAGGCATGGCCTTTCGCAAGATGGGTGCATGCAAGGTACTGGTGGGCAAGGACACGCGCATTTCCGGATACATGTTTGAGTCGGCGCTGGAAGCTGGCCTGACGTCGGCCGGTGCCGATGTGATGCTGCTGGGGCCGATGCCGACGCCTGCCATTGCCTATCTGACCCGTACGTTCCATGCGCAAGCCGGGATCGTGATCAGTGCCTCGCACAATCCCCACGACGACAACGGCATCAAGTTCTTCTCCGGCAAGGGCACCAAGCTGCCGGATGAAGTCGAACTGATGATTGAAGAGCTGCTCGACACCCCGATGACCGTGGTTGAATCGAGCAAGATCGGCAAGGTTTCGCGCATCAACGATGCCTCGGGTCGTTACATTGAGTTCTGCAAGAGCAGCGTCCCGACCGGCACCAGCTTTACTGGCTTGAAGATCGTGCTCGACTGCGCCCACGGTGCCACCTACAAGGTGGCGCCGAGCGTATTCCGTGAACTGGGGGCTGAAGTCGTAGTGCTCTCCGCCCAGCCCAACGGCCTGAACATCAATGACAATTGCGGTTCGACCCACATGGGCCAGTTGCAGGCTGCCGTACTGGCCGAGCATGCGGACCTGGGTATCGCCTTTGATGGCGATGGCGACCGGGTGTTGATGGTCGATCACACCGGGGCCATCGTTGATGGCGACGAGTTGCTCTACATCATTGCCCGCGACCTGCATGAGCGCGACAAGCTGCAGGGCGGCGTGGTCGGTACCCTGATGAGTAACCTGGGGCTGGAACTGGCACTGGCTGAGCTGTCGATTCCTTTTGTGCGCGCCAATGTCGGCGACCGGTATGTGATTGCTGACCTGCTCGAGCGCAACTGGTTGGTGGGTGGCGAAAACTCCGGGCATATCGTGTGCTTCAGCCACACCACTACGGGCGATGCGATCATTGCGGCGCTGCAAGTGCTGATGGCGCTCAAGACTCGCGCCGAAGGCCTCGCCCAGGCGCGCCAGGCGCTGCGCAAGTGCCCTCAGGTGCTGATCAATGTGCGTTTTGGCGGCGGCGCCAACCCGCTTGAACATCCGGCAGTCAAGGAGGCCAGCCAGCGCGTTACTGACGCCATGGCGGGTCGTGGACGCGTGCTGTTGCGCAAGTCCGGTACCGAGCCGCTGGTGCGTGTCATGGTCGAAGGCGAGGACGAAACACAGGTTCGCGGCTACGCCGAAGAGCTGGCAAAGCTGGTTACTGAAGTTTCTGCCTGAATTCGGCTTGCCAGCCTTGATTGTGTTGGGTAACATCTGCGCCCACTTTGACCGACGAGGTACAGCATGCGTCGCCCTATGGTAGCTGGTAACTGGAAGATGCACGGTACCCGCGCCAGCGTCGCTGAGCTGATCAACGGCCTGGGTCAACTGGCCTTGCCAAGCGGTGTTGATGTAGCGGTATTCCCGCCTTGCCTGCATATCAATCAAGTGATTGATGGCTTGAAAGGCCTGCCGATCCAGGTCGGTGCGCAGAATGCTGCGGTGCAAGCCCAGCAAGGTGCGTTGACCGGTGAGATTGCGCCGAGTCAGTTGGTGGATGCAGGTTGTACCCTGGTTCTTGTTGGACACTCCGAGCGCCGCCAGATCATGGGTGAGCAGGACGGAACACTGATCCGCAAGTTTGCAGCGGCACAGGCATGTGGCTTGATTCCGGTGTTGTGTGTAGGGGAAACCCTCGAGCAGCGCGAAGCCGGAAAAACTCTTGAAGTGGTCGGGCGTCAGCTGGGCTGCATCATCGAGGATCTGGGTGTTGGTGTCTTTGCCCAGGCAGTCATTGCTTACGAGCCGGTCTGGGCCATTGGCACAGGGCTAACGGCTTCGCCGCAACAGGCGCAGGATGTGCATGCAGCCATCCGCGCTCAGTTGGCGGCAGAAAATTCTGAGGTCGCACAAGGTGTGCGGCTTCTATACGGCGGCAGCGTGAAGGCGGCCAATGCGGTCGAACTGTTCGGCATGCCGGATATCGATGGGGGGCTCATTGGTGGAGCTTCCCTGAATGCAGATGAGTTCGGTGCGATCATTCGCGCCGCGGGAAACTGAAAAAATGCTGGAAACAGTCGTAGTCGTTTTTCATCTGCTGGGTGCATTGGGCGTAGTTGCTCTGGTTTTGCTTCAGCAGGGTAAAGGTGCGGATGCTGGTGCGTCTTTCGGAGCAGGTGCTTCAAATACTGTGTTCGGAAGCCAAGGTTCCTCTACCTTTCTTAGTAAGTTTACTGCTATACTTGCCGCAGGTTTCTTCATAACCAGCTTAGGGTTAGGTTACTTTGCTAAAGAGAAAGCTCACCAGCTGACTCAAGTAGGTTTGCCAAATCCAGCAGTGTTGGAAGTGCCAAAGCAACAACCGGCTTCTGATGATGTTCCGGTGCTTCAAGAGCAAAAGTCGGCTACTCCAGCGACTGACGTGCCTCCAGCTCAAGAGCAGAAGTAAGAAGGGTTTCAAACGTAGTATTGCCGAGGTGGTGGAATTGGTAGACACGCAACCTTGAGGTGGTTGTGCCCATAGGGTGTAGGGGTTCGAGTCCCCTTCTCGGTACCAATTATCAGGAGAGCCCGCTGTTGCGGGCTTTCTTGTAGGTGGAAGGTTACATTGACCCTGGAAGGGATCGGTCGTATACTTCCGCCCCAGCTTTGTCGCGGGGTGGAGCAGTCTGGTAGCTCGTCGGGCTCATAACCCGAAGGTCGTCGGTTCAAATCCGGCCCCCGCAACCAGTTTAAAGAGCCCCTTTTAAGGGGCTTTTTGTTAGCTGGACACTTTCAACGCCGCTGTTCGACGGCGTTTCAAGGATGGGCGTTTCGCCCATTTTTTTATTTTGCACAGCATGCACATACATGCACGAGGGGGTTCAGGTGTCGAGCAAGCTAGAAGAGTTGCAGGCCTTGCTGGCCCCGGTGGTCGTGGCCCTAGGCTATGAATGCTGGGGTATTGAGTTTTCGGCTCAAGGTCGCCACTCAATGTTGCGCGTTTATATTGATAAAGAGGGCGGTGTGCTGGTGGACGACTGCGCCATTGTCAGCCGTCAGATCAGTGGTGTCCTGGACGTTGAAGATCCAATCGCCGTTGAATACACCCTCGAAGTTTCCTCGCCTGGCATGGAACGCCCGCTGTTCACTATTGAGCAGTTTGCAAAATTTGCCGGTGAACAAGTGAAGATCAAGCTGCGCTCGCCTTTTGAAGGACGACGCAACTTTCAGGGCCTTCTGCGCGGTGTAGAAGAGCAGGACGTCGTGGTGCAGGTAGAAGACCATGAGTTCCTGTTGCCGATCGATATGATCGACAAGGCCAACATTATTCCCAGTTTTGACTGAGACGCGGATCCCGCGGATCCAATGGCTTGCGAAAGGCGAGGCGTACGATGAGCAAAGAAGTACTGCTGGTTGTTGAGTCGGTATCCAATGAAAAGGGCGTACCGGCAAACGTAATTTTTGAAGCGCTGGAGCTGGCTCTGGCCACTGCTACCAAGAAGCGTTTCGAGGACGAAGTCGATCTGCGTGTGGAAATCAATCGCCACACCGGTGCCTATGAGACTTTCCGTCGCTGGACGGTAGTCGAAGAAGCGGACCTGGACGATCCGGCTATCGAAACCTGGCCAAGCAAGGTTGCTGAAACGCATCCTGGTGCTCAGGTCGGTGACGTAGTCGAAGAAAAGATCGAGTCCATCGAGTTCGGCCGTATCGCTGCACAGACCGCCAAGCAGGTCATTGTGCAAAAAGTTCGCGAAGCCGAGCGCGCTCAAGTCGTTGATGCTTATCGCGAGCGCCTGGGAGAAATCATCTCCGGCACCGTGAAGAAAGTGACCCGCGACAACGTGATCGTCGACCTGGGCAACAACGCAGAAGCGTTGCTGGCTCGTGAAGACATCATCTCCCGCGAAACTTTCCGGGTTGGCGTGCGCTTGCGTGCGCTGCTCAAGGAAATCCGCACCGAGAACCGCGGCCCGCAGTTGATCCTGTCGCGTACCGCGCCGGAAATGCTGATCGAGTTGTTCCGCATCGAAGTGCCGGAAATCGCTGAAGGCCTGATCGAAGTAATGGCTGCATCCCGTGACCCGGGTTCGCGTGCCAAGATCGCGGTCCGTTCCAAGGACAAACGCATCGACCCGCAGGGCGCTTGCATTGGTATGCGCGGTTCGCGCGTCCAGGCAGTGTCGGGCGAGTTGGGCGGCGAGCGTGTGGATATCGTCCTGTGGGACGACAACCCGGCTCAGTTCGTGATCAACGCCATGTCCCCGGCTGAGGTTGCGGCAATTATCGTTGACGAAGATGCCCATGCAATGGACATCGCCGTTGGCGCAGACAATCTGGCTCAGGCCATCGGTCGCGGAGGTCAGAACGTGCGTCTGGCCAGCCAGTTGACTGGCTGGACCCTGAACGTGATGACCGAATCGGACATCCAGGCTAAGCAGCAAGCAGAAACCGGCGACATCCTGCGCAACTTCATCGACGAGCTGGAAGTCGACGAAGACCTGGCACAGGTGCTGGTAGATGAAGGCTTCACCAGCCTGGAAGAGATTGCCTACGTACCGGTGGAGGAAATGCTCAACATCGATGGCTTTGACGAAGAAACCGTCAACGAGCTTCGCGCTCGTGCCAAGGATCGTTTGTTGACCAAAGCCATCGCTACTGAGGAAAAGCTGGCAGACGCCCATCCGGCCGAAGACCTGCTCTCGCTTGAGGGTATGGACAAGGATTTGGCGATGGAACTGGCGGTGCGCGGCGTAATTACCCGCGAAGACCTGGCCGAGCAGTCTATTGACGATCTGCTCGACATCGACGGCATTGACGATGATCGTGCCGGCAAGTTGATCATGGCCGCCCGAGCCCATTGGTTCGAGTAATTAGGCGCGGCCTGAGGAGAGAAGTGCATGACGCAAGTCACGGTGAAACAACTGGCCGATGAGGTCAAAACACCGGTAGAGCGCCTGTTGCAGCAGATGCGTGAGGCAGGTCTGCCGCACACCGCCGCCGAAGAACATGTGACTGACAGTGAGAAGCAATCTTTGCTGACTCACTTGAAAAGCAGCCACAAGGCGAAAGTGGAAGAACCACGTAAGATCACGCTGCAGCGTAAAACCACCAGCACCCTGCGTGTTGCTGGCAGCAAAAGCATCAGCGTTGAAGTACGCAAGAAGAAAGTTTTCGTACAACGCAGCCCGGAAGAAATCGAAGCCGAGCGCAAACGCGAACTGGATGAACGTCGCGCAGTAGATAATGCTGCTCGTCAGAAGGCTGAAGAAGAAACCAAGCGTCGCGCCGAAGAAGAAGCGCGTCGCCAGCCTGCGCAAACCGGTACCAACGACGCAGTCGCGGCTCCTGCTGCGGCCGCCGAACCTGTGCGTGAAAGCGCTCCGGTTGTGGCTGCTGCTCCAGCACCGTCTGCAGACGTTCGTAACAAGCAGAACGAACAGCGCCGTCCGGACAAACCACGTGCAGACGATAACAATCGTCGCAGCGGTGGTGGCGATGGCGAGCGCAAAAACGCTCCGCATCGTGCCTCGGTCAAAGAGAAAGCGCCTGCTCCACGGGTTGCTCCACGTACTACCGACGAAGAAAGCGATAGCTTCCGTCGTGGTGGTCGCGGCAAGGCCAAGCTGAAAAAACGCAACGCCCACGGTTTCCAGAGCCCAACCGGCCCTGTCGTGCGTGATGTGCAGATCGGCGAGACCATCACTGTTGGCGATCTCGCCAATCAGATGTCGGTCAAGGCTGCTGAAATCATCAAGTTCATGTTCAAACTGGGTACTCCAGCGACCATCAACCAGGTGCTTGATCAGGAAACTGCTCAGCTGGTAGCCGAAGAACTGGGCCACAAAGTGACCCTGGTCAGCGACACCGCCCTGGAAGATTCCCTGGCCGAGTCACTGAAGTTTGAAGGTGAGACGTTCTCCCGTGCGCCAGTTGTGACCGTAATGGGCCACGTTGACCATGGTAAGACTTCGCTGCTCGACTACATCCGTCGTGCCAAGGTAGCTGCTGGCGAAGCCGGCGGTATCACCCAGCACATCGGTGCGTACCACGTTGAAACCGAACGCGGCATGGTCACCTTCCTCGACACCCCGGGTCACGCCGCGTTTACCGCCATGCGTGCTCGTGGTGCCAAGGCGACTGACATCGTGATCCTGGTAGTTGCAGCGGACGACGGCGTGATGCCGCAGACCATTGAAGCTGTCCAGCACGCCAAGGCTGCCGGTGTTCCACTGGTGGTTGCAGTGAACAAGATCGACAAGCCGGGCGCTGATCTTGATCGCATCCGTAGCGAGCTGTCGGTTCACGGCGTGACTTCGGAAGAGTGGGGCGGCGACACCCCGTTCGTATCGGTTTCGGCGAAAGTCGGTACCGGCGTGGACGAGTTGCTCGAAGCTGTCCTGCTGCAAGCTGAAGTTCTTGAATTGAAAGCGACTCCGTCGGCTCCTGGCCGTGGCGTCGTGGTTGAATCGCGTCTCGACAAAGGTCGTGGCCCGGTTGCAACCGTTCTGGTTCAAGACGGTACCCTGCGCCAAGGCGACATGGTGCTGGTCGGTTCGAACTATGGCCGTGTACGTGCCATGCTCGACGAGAACGGCAAGCCAATCAAGGAAGCCGGTCCTTCCATCCCTGTCGAGATCCTCGGCCTGGACGGTACCCCGGACGCTGGCGACGAGATGAGCGTGCTGTCGGACGAGAAGAAAGCCCGTGAAGTGGCTCTGTTCCGTCAAGGCAAGTTCCGCGAAGTCAAACTGGCTCGCGCTCACGCCGGCAAGCTGGAAAACATCTTCGAAAACATGGGCCAGGCAGAGAAGAAGACGCTTAACATCGTCCTCAAATCCGACGTCCGTGGTTCGCTGGAAGCGTTGAACGGTGCCTTGAACGGCCTGGGTAACGACGAAGTGCAAGTGCGTGTTGTCGGTGGCGGTGTCGGTGGTATCACCGAGTCCGACGCCAACCTGGCACTGGCCTCCAACGCTGTACTGTTCGGCTTCAACGTGCGTGCCGATGCTGGCGCTCGCAAGATCGTCGAGCAGGAAGGTCTGGATATGCGTTACTACAACGTGATCTACGACATCATCGAAGACGTCAAGAAAGCCCTCACCGGTATGCTGGGCAGCGATGTTCGCGAGAACATCCTGGGTATCGCTGAAGTGCGTGACGTGTTCCGCTCGCCGAAGTTTGGCGCGATCGCCGGTTGCATGGTGCTCGAAGGTGTCGTTCACCGTAACCGTCCAATCCGTGTACTGCGTGAAGACATCGTTATCTTCGAAGGCGAGCTGGAATCCCTGCGCCGCTTCAAGGATGACGCTGCCGAAGTACGTGCCGGCATGGAATGCGGTATCGGCGTGAAGAGCTACAACGACGTCAAAGTCGGTGACAAGATCGAAGTCTTCGAGAAGGTTCAGGTTGCTCGCAGCCTCTAACTCGCGCACTTCAAGGGCCACGCCAGGCCGCCGCATGCAGATGCGCGGCCAGGTGTCAGGACTCTAAACGCAACGCCCGGTCTGGCTTCTGTCAGGCCGGGCGTTTGCCGCTTTCAGACCACACGGGTTTCACCGTGGGGCAGTAACAGGTAACAAGACATGGCAAAAGAATACAGCCGTACCCAACGTATCGGCGATCAGATGCAGCGTGAGCTGGCACAGCTGATCCGTCGTGAAGTCAAAGACCCGCGCGTCGGCCTGGTCACCATTACTGCTGTTGAAGTCAGCCGTGACGTCGGTCACGCCAAGATCTTCATCACCGTGATGGGCCAGGACAACGCCGAAGACATCGCGCAAAGCATCAAGGTGCTCAACTCCGCCGCAGGTTTCCTGCGCATGCAGCTGGCCCGTGAAATGAAACTGCGCAGCGTTCCGCAGCTGCACTTCCACTACGACGAAAGTGTCGTGCGTGGCGCGCACCTGTCGGCCCTGATCGAACGTGCGGTGGCTGAAGACAGTCAGCGCCCGGTAGCGGCTGAACCCGAAGACGCCAAGGAGTAATCGGTGGCTCAGGTCAAACGTATCCGTCGTAACGTCAGCGGCATCATCCTGCTCGACAAACCGCTGGGGTTCACCTCCAACGCGGCGTTGCAGAAGGTTCGCTGGTTGCTGAACGCCGAGAAGGCCGGTCACACCGGCAGTCTCGATCCGCTGGCCACCGGTGTATTGCCGTTGTGCTTCGGGGAGGCGACCAAGTTTTCGCAATACCTGCTCGATTCCGACAAGGCCTATGAAACCCTGGCGCAGCTGGGCAAGACCACCACCACGGCGGATGCCGAAGGTGAGGTTTTGCAGGAGCGCCCGGTGACCGTTGGTCGCGTCGATATCGAAGCGGCTTTGCCAAAATTCCGTGGGCAAATCAGTCAGATACCGCCTATGTACTCGGCGCTCAAGCGTGACGGGCAGCCGCTCTACAAGCTGGCTCGTGCAGGCGAAGTAGTGGAGCGCGAACCGCGTTCTGTTACTATTGCGCGCTTGGAATTGCTGGCCTTCGAAGGCGATACTGCGCGGCTGGCGGTGGATTGCAGCAAAGGCACCTATATTCGTACCCTCGTGGAGGATATCGGTGAGCAACTCGGTTGTGGCGCTTACGTTGCAGAATTGCGACGTACCCAGGCCGGGCCTTTCACTCTGGCGCAGACTGTCACGCTTGAAGAGCTGGAAGCGGTACATGCCGAGGGCGGTAACGAAGCGGTCGATCGCTTCCTGATGCCATCGGACAGCGGCCTGCTGGATTGGCCACTGCTGCAGTTTTCGGAGCACAGCTCGTTCTACTGGCTTAACGGCCAGCCGGTACGAGCCCCGGACGCGCCGAAGTTCGGCATGGTACGGGTACAGGATCACAATGGTCGCTTCATCGGAATCGGTGAAGTGAGCGAAGACGGGCGCATCGCGCCGCGTCGACTGATTCGGTCAGAATGACCGGACGAGGGTGGCTGTTAATAGGCACGGTCACTACTCATTTTTAGATACAGGGATTTGTCCCTGGCCTATTGAGACTGTTTTTCTGAAACAGTTTCCTGATAAAAGGATTGCCTCATGGCTCTCGACGTTCAAGAAAAAGCTCAAATTGTTGCCGACTACCAGCAAGCTGTTGGTGATACTGGTTCTCCAGAAGTGCAAGTTGCACTGCTGACCCACAACATCAACAAACTGCAAGGTCACTTCAAGGCCAACGGTAAAGATCACCACTCCCGTCGTGGTCTGATCCGCATGGTAAACCAGCGTCGTAAGCTGCTGGACTACCTGAAAGGCAAAGACGTGAGCCGTTACAGCGCTCTGATCGGTCGCCTGGGTCTGCGTCGCTAATAAGCGATTGCGCTATGAGGTTGGTTGTTTGCTGTGCGTCAGCGGGTTTCCCGCTGGCGCATGGCAGGCTCCCAGCCTCAAGTTTTATCTGGATACACGTTTTACCCTGGACAGGCGTTGGGCCGATTCCCGACATTGCCCAAGAATTTCGCAAGAAGACAAGTTCCCCAAGAGCCACAAAGAAGGTAGGACACCGTGAACCCGGTTATCAAAAAATTCCAGTTCGGTCAGTCGACCGTTACCCTCGAGACAGGCCGTATCGCCCGTCAAGCCTCCGGCGCAGTGCTGGTTACCGTTGACGACGACGTTACCGTATTGGTGACCGTTGTTGGCGCCAAGACCGCTGACCCGAGCAAAGGCTTCTTCCCTCTTTCCGTTCACTACCAGGAAAAGACTTACGCTGCCGGTAAGATCCCTGGTGGTTTCTTCAAGCGCGAAGGCCGTCCTTCCGAGAAAGAAACCCTGACTTCCCGACTGATCGACCGTCCGATCCGTCCGCTGTTCCCAGAAGGCTTCATGAACGAAGTGCAGGTTGTCTGCACCGTCGTCTCCACCAGCAAGAAGACCGATCCGGACATCGCTGCGATGATCGGTACCTCGGCGGCCCTGGCCATCTCCGGCATTCCTTTCGATGGCCCGATCGGCGCTGCCCGTGTTGCGTTCCACGAAAGCACCGGCTACCTGCTGAACCCGACTTACGAGCAACAGAAAGCTTCGAGCCTGGACATGGTCGTTGCCGGTACCTCGGAAGCCGTACTGATGGTTGAATCGGAAGCCAAAGAGCTGACCGAAGACCAGATGCTGGGCGCTGTACTGTTTGCTCACGACGAGTTCCAGGTTGTGATCAACGCCGTTAAAGAACTGGCTGCCGAAGCGGCCAAGCCAACTTGGGCCTGGGCTCCACAGCCTGAAGCTACCGCTCTGCTGGGCGCTATCCGTGCCGAGTTCGGCGACGCGATCTCCCAGGCCTACACCATCACCATCAAGGCCGACCGTTACGCTCGCCTGGGTGAGTTGAAAGACCAGGTGGTTGCCAAGCTGTCCGGTGAAGAAGGCCAGCCTTCTTCCAGCGAAGTGAAAGCTGCCTTCGGTGAAATCGAATACCGCACCGTTCGCGAAAACATCGTAAACGGCAAGCCACGTATCGATGGTCGCGACACCAAGACCGTACGTCCTCTGAACATCGAAGTCGGTGTTCTGCCAAAGACCCACGGTTCGGCCCTGTTCACCCGTGGCGAAACCCAGGCCCTGGTTGTTGCAACTCTGGGCACCGCCCGTGACGCGCAGCTGCTGGACACCCTGGAAGGCGAGAAAAAAGACCCGTTCATGCTGCACTACAACTTCCCGCCGTTCTCGGTAGGTGAGTGTGGTCGCATGGGTGGCGCTGGTCGTCGCGAAATCGGTCACGGCCGTCTGGCCCGCCGTTCGGTTCAGGCGATGCTGCCAGCCGCCGACGTGTTCCCGTACACCATTCGTGTTGTATCGGAAATCACCGAATCCAACGGTTCGAGCTCGATGGCTTCGGTCTGCGGCGCTTCCCTGGCCCTGATGGACGCTGGCGTGCCAATGAAGGCACCGGTTGCCGGTATCGCCATGGGTCTGGTTAAAGAAGGCGAGAAGTTCGCCATCCTGACCGACATCCTGGGTGACGAAGACCACCTGGGCGACATGGACTTCAAAGTAGCCGGTACCGCCAAAGGTGTTACCGCGCTGCAGATGGACATCAAGATCAAGGGCATCACCGAAGAGATCATGGAAATCGCCCTGGGCCAAGCCCTGGAAGCGCGCCTGAACATCCTCGGCCAGATGAACCAGATCATTGGCCAGTCGCGTACCGAACTGTCGGAAAACGCTCCGACCATGATCGCGATGAAAATCGACACCGACAAAATCCGTGATGTCATCGGTAAAGGCGGCGCGACCATTCGTGCGATCTGTGAAGAGACCAAGGCTTCGATCGACATCGAAGACGACGGCTCGATCAAGATCTTCGGCGAAACCAAGGAAGCGGCTGAGGCAGCACGCCAACGCGTTCTGGGCATCACCGCTGAAGCTGAAATCGGCAAGATCTACGTGGGTAAGGTTGAGCGCATCGTCGACTTCGGCGCATTCGTCAACATCTTGCCTGGCAAGGACGGTCTGGTTCACATCTCGATGCTGAGCGACGCTCGCGTTGAGAAAGTGACCGACATTCTGAAAGAAGGCCAGGAAGTGGAAGTGCTGGTACTGGACGTGGACAACCGCGGCCGTATCAAGCTCTCCATCAAAGACGTGGCAGCTGCCAAGGCTTCGGGCGTTTAATTACCCCCTTCGCTTGAAAGCTTTGACGTTGTAAAAAATGCCCCGCAGTGAACGCTGCGGGGCGTTTTTTTGCTCTGTACAGAAAGATCAAAAGATCGCAGCCTGCGGCAGCTCCTACTCGGTTTCAATGTACGAGCTGCCGCAGGCTGCGATCTTTTGTTTTTAGGGCGTATGAAGTTGCCTGACTCTATAGTCAGTGCTAGGTTTAGCCCACTGCCCGTGTAGCTCAGCCGGTAGAGCAGCGCACTCGTAACGCGAAGGTCGCAGGTTCGATTCCTGTCTCGGGCACCATTAGAGAGTTTTTTGCAGTCCCATCCAGTGCCCGATGCCATCCTCAAACCCCGCCTAGTGCGGGGTTTTTGTTTCATGGAGTCCCATCCGGTTTCATCGAAGCCCTTGTGTTGTTAGTACCCATGTTAGTACCCTATGCTGGTTCAATAAAGTCTGGGGACTCATTCGATGGCCTTAACCGCCTTGCAGATTAAGAACGCCACGCCTAGCCACAAGGATTACGAGCTGGCAGACGGCGACGGCCTATCGCTACGGGTGCGCCCATGCGGGAGCAAGTCGTGGCGCTTTCGCTTTCGCCTGGATGGCAAGCAGTCCCATATCTCCCTTGGCCCTCTAAACAAGGTAACGCTTGCTCAGGCTAGGCAGCGGACCAGCGAGGCGCGCAGCTTGGTAAGCCAGGGCAAACACCCCGGAATGGAGCGCCAGTCGTCACGCACCCAAGCCGCTGCCGACCGCGCCAATACCTTCAAGGCTCTGGCGTTGGAGTGGCACGCACACAAAGTGCCTCGCTGGTCGCCGGGCTACGCCACCGATGTGCTGGAGGGTTTTGAGCTGGACGTTTTCCCGCACGTTGGCTCTCAATCCTTGATTGCCATCAAGCCGTTGGAATGGCTGGGCGTGTTCCGCCGTATAGAGGCACGCGGGGCGCTGGAGAAGTTGCGCAAAGTACGCCAACGCTGTCAGGAGGTTTACCGCTTTGCCATTGCCACGGGGAACGCTGAGTACAATCCAATAGCCGACGTGGGTGGCGCCCTGCGAGCACCCGAAGCCGAGCACTATCCGTTTCTGCCCATTGCCGAGCTGCCCGCGCTGCTGGCCGCCGTGCGTGCCTGTCGCGGCCATGACGTGGTTAAGTTGGGAGCTCGCTTGCTACTGCTGACGGGAGTCCGTACCGCTGAGCTACGCGGCGCGCCATGGGCAGAGTTCGACCTTGAAGCGGGCCTATGGTCGATCCCGGCTGAGCGCATGAAAAAGCGCCGTCCGCATTTGGTGCCACTGTCCCGGCAAGCGCTGGAAGTCCTGATCGAGCTACGCGCTATTACGGGTGGTTACACCCTGGCTTTTCCGGGTCGCAACGACCCAGCCAAGCCAATGAGCGAGGCGGCCATCAATCAGTTGTTGAAGCGGTGCGGCTACGACGGCAAGACCACGGGCCACGGATTCCGCCACACCATGTCCACCGCTTTGCATGAGCAGAATTACTCCAGCGAGTGGGTGGAAACTCAGTTGGCACACGTTGATAAAAACTCGATTCGAGGCACTTACAACCATGCGCAGTACCTGGAGGGTCGCCGCCAGATGCTTCAGTGGTACGCGGACCATCTGGATAACCTGGGCAGGGGCGGCAACGTGGTGGCCGGAGCCTTCGGGCGCCGCGCCTAAATGCTCTGTCTGGCGCCGCCGAACCGACGCTGTACAATCGCGCTACGGCCAGCCTAGCCCGACGGGGTGAACAGGCGATTCCCCCCAGACGCCCGGCTGGCCGTTCTACCGCTCTGGGGGATTGTCTGGGGGCAATATGCTTCACACCACATCCGTGCCAGCGGCGGACTTCATTCGCCTTTCCGATCTAATCAAGCATTACAGCCAAGCACTGGCTTGCAGCCACGCCGCTGCCGCCTGGGAGCTGCGCGAAACCTTCGCTGAGTTGGCCATCTTTCGGGGCAAACAAGGACAGTCGGATTACCTTGATGGGAGTATCTGTTGTGTCGGCACGGTCGCAAGGCCGAGCAGGCAGCGCGGCCTTCAACGTATCAGCCTGACCCAACTCATAACCTACTTCGATCAGCATATGCAGGCAGGTCACACCGGCCCCGAACTCATTGAGTGCGGCAACCAGATTGACGGTTTACGTCCGGTCGCGGCAGCGGCGGTTGGCTTTGATCGGCAGGAGCTGACGCACCAGCTGGTCTTTGTCGAGCGCCCATTTCCTAGGCTCATGGATAGCCAAATCGACTCAGCGGGCGAGCCAAAAGGGCGCCGCAAAGGCAGTGAGCGCGAAGCCTTGGAGGGGCTGATAGAGATCGCGGTAACTGCTGCTCGCAAAGCCCCGAACGATCCATTCTGCCTACAGGTCGCTGGGCTTGATGTGAAGGTGGCTATGGGCGCCCGTGCCCGTGTCCTGCGTGAGCTGGCGGACTTTCTATGCAACAAGGAATTCCCCTCAGCAGGTACGATCAGGAACATGTTGAGGTAGGGTATTTGGCACCGGCATCGCTATGGCGTTAGAGAGACGTTAGACGCCGCTAGAGGTAGGTTAGACGCTGTATAACTCGGTTGGCCAAAGGCCTATGCGTCAATTGTAGTCATTCCCAGCAAGCCCCATTGAGGCCCAACGAATGGCTACAATTCACGCCCAAACCGTCACCCCGGCGCTGCTGCGCCTACCTGCCGTCTGCGCCCTGGTCGGCTTGAGCAAGTCACAGATTTATCGCCTGTCCGGTGCCGGGGAGTTTCCCAGCGCCGTGCGCCTCGGTGCCAATTCCGTGGCCTGGCCAGCTGAACATGTGCAGGCTTGGATTGCCGATAAGATCGTGTCGGCAGGTGGCGCGAACGCATGACCGCCCTTGCCTGGTGCCAAACAAAGCGCTATTGTTCGCCCGTCGCTGCCAATTCAGCGACCGGGTTTGACGGCCCGATCAGTAAACGGCGCTACAGCGCCCCAAGTCTTGCAGGCGCTTTTTTTGTGCCCGCAATGTCGTTTTATGGCGGCTGTGCGTGGGAGACCGAAAGGTCTGCCGGGTTCCGTTTACCCCGGTCCGTCAACCTGCGCACAGCTGCCACCTTAATTCGTTTGACGGCGAACGGTGACAGCTCCCAACCAGTAAGCGGAGCGCCACCCATGACACACTCTCACGCCCTCAATCCGTCCAGCACCAGTCACCGTCAGGCCATCGCCCTGATCGGCGCCGAACTGATCGCCTACCGCGTCAACCGCAAGCCCGAACAGCGCACCCACTTGCTGGGCCTGGTGCAGATGGCCACCGCTCTGGGCGTTCTGAACGCCAGTGACCGCCTCACCCTGGCGGCCAGTCTGGAGGTGTGCCATGCGTAACTTCCAGCCACTCGAAAGCGGCTCGCAAGGCTGCGCCGGTCCCGTCCTATTCCTGGACGCCACCGCCTCGCTCAACCAACTGATGGACGCCGCCGATTGGCGCCTGGGCGCTGTGCGCGACCTGCTTGACGTGCTCGCTTGCAGCAACCTTGACGACCACGCACACCTCGCCGTTGCCGGTGTGTCCCGTGCCGTCCTGCTGCTGACCGATGACGCGGCAGCGTTGTACGCCGCCGCCCGTAAGGCGCACCAAGTCCACCGAGAGGGCTAACCCATGACCGACCAAAAACGCGCCTGGTCCGGGTGCGGCGGGAGCGCTCGCCCTCAAGAAAGCCCGACCATTGCCGCCATTCGTGCCACTGCCGATATGGCGTTGATCTATGCCCCGGCCTTGGTGCCGGAATTACTGCCCGAAGGCACCCGCAAGGGTGATGAGTGGTGGTCACGCAATCCGACGCGGGCCGACCGCGACGCCGGGAGTTTTTCCGTGTCGCTGATCGATGGCCGCTGGCACGACTTCGCCAGCGGTGACGGTGGCGGCGACCTGGTGTCGCTGGCCGCTTATGTCTGGGGCACCCGCCAAGCCGATGCCGCACGAGACCTGGCGCGGCGCCTGGGTTTGCATCTGGACGCCTTGGAAGGACGGCCCGCCGATACCGGCTCCAGTGAGACCCAGCGACAGCGCCTGGCCGCCGCCAGGCTTGAAGCCGAACAACGGCAGCAGCGCGAAGCCACCGAGCGGGAACAACGGCACCAGGACGCCGCCAGCCTGGCGCGCACGCTCTGGCACGACTCACGACCAGCCGACCCGACCCATAACTATCTGGTGGCCAAGCGCATTCCGGCGACGGGCATTCGTCAGCGCTACGGCGTGTTGTTGGTGCCGCTGCACAACCTCGACGGCGACCTGGTGAACCTTCAGCGGATCTACATGGACGGCTCTAAACGCTTCCTATCAGGCGGCCAGGTGACGGGCACGTTTTGCCCGCTGGGCCGCATTGAGCCTGGAGTGCGGATATTCATCTGTGAAGGTTGGGCCACTGGCGTGACGCTACTGGCGCACTACGGCGCCGCTGCCGTGGTCTGCGCGATGAACGCCGGAAACCTGCGCCCGGTAGCGGTGGGCCTGCGCAGCAAATACGGCGGCCTCACTGACTTGACGATTGCTGCCGACGATGACCGGCGCACCGATGGCAACCCCGGCCAGGCTGCCGCCAATGCCGCCGCCTTGGCCGCTGGTGCGCTGATCGCGACACCCCAGTGGCCACCAGGCGCACCGCTAGAACTCTCTGACTTTAACGACCTGTACTGCTGGGAAGCTGACCATGCCAACGAATGACCACGCACATCCTGCCACCATTGATTTGGGCGGCACGGCGGGGGCCACGGACGGCACCGACCCCACACCAGGCGCTGCCGCGCATGCGGCCAAGGTCACGGCCAAATTCCTGGAAGGTCGCCCGCCGCAAGTGGCCCCGATCCGGCCAGGCTGGGCGGTGTATGAACATCCGGTGCAACTTGAAGGGGGACGCAGACTGCGCCCTGGCGTGTATTGGCACACCCACCGAACAGACGCAGAAGGCGAGCGTCACGCCGTGGACGAGTGGATCTCGTCGCCGGTCATTGTCGCCGCTCGCACCGTGCGCACTGAGGACGGCAGCGAAGGCCGTTTGCTGCACCTGGTCACGCAAAGCGGGATGCGCGAATGGGTGCTCCCCATGGAAGTGTTCGGCGGCAGTGGCGAGGACGCTCGTCGTAGTCTGTTTTCCATGGGCGTGCTGATCGCGCTGAAAAAGCGCGGTGCATTCATGGAATACCTGTTCGACCAGGAACCGGTGCTGACCTTGGCCACCACTACCCGTCCCGGCTGGCATGAGTCAGGGGCATTCGTGCTGCCTAACCGCACCATCGGCAGCGACACGGTGCGCTTTCAATCCAGCGGCCAGGCGCCTGCGCTGTTCGCCGCCAAGGGCGACTTGGCGCAGTGGCAGACGCTGATTGCTGCCAAGTGCCTGGGCAACCCGGTGTTGACCCTGGCCATCGGTTGCGCCCTGGCGGGTCCGCTGCTGAGCCTGGTGGGGGTGAATGGCGGCGGTGTGCACTTGGTCGGCGACAGCTCCAAGGGCAAATCCCTGGCGCAGCTCATCAGCGCCACGGTGTGGGGTGATCCCGCTGTGTTCGCATCGAGCTGGGATGTCACCAAAGGCGGCTTGGAAATTGAGGCGTCCTCACGTAATGACACGATGTTGTCACTGGACGAAATCAAACGGGCCGATCCCAAGCGCGTGCAGGAAATGACTTACGCCCTAGCCAACGGCCAAGGCAAGGGCACGATGAACCGCGAGCGCGAAGGCCGCGCCAAACTCAATTGGCGGCTGCTGACCCTTTCCAGCGGTGAGCGCTCCCTAGCCGAACACGCGGCCATCAGCGGAAACGCGGCCCACGCCGGGGCCGAGTTGCGCATGGTGGATGTGAACGCCGGGACGCGGGCACACGGCGCCTTCGACGACACATGCGGAATGGAGGCGGCAGACTTTCACCGCTCGCTGACGGTGTTTGCTGGCCAGCACCATGGGCACCTGGGCGCGGAGTTTGTCGAGCGGCTCATATCCAGCGGCGAGCGTGACAGTTTGCAAGGCGACTTCAGCAAGGTGCGCGCCTGCTTTGTCACCGATAGTGCACAGTCTGGGCGCATCGCTGACCGTTTCGCGGTGATCGCTCTGGCTGGAGAAATGGCCATCGCTTACGGCCTGCTGCCATGGCCGGAAGGCACCAGTCTCAAGCACTGCCAGTTGCTTTATGGCGAATGGCTGGCCCGTGTGGGCAGCGGCAGCGCCGAGGATCGCCAGATCCTGGCCGGGGTGGCGGACTTTATCGACCGCCATGGCAGCAGCCGCTTTTCCGACATCGACGCCGAAGACACGGACAGCCGGATTATCAACCGCGCCGGGTACTGGGAAGTGATGCCAGAAGGGCGCCTTTTCCTGTTCAACCGCACGGGGCTGATCGAAGCGGCGCACGGTTATGGGCTGCCCCGCATCGTCAGGGCGCTGGAGTCAGCGGGTGCGCTGGCCAAGCGCGACACCGACCGCAAGCGTCACACGAAAAAATACCGCCTGCCTGGCGGTGGATCGTCGGGCCTGTACGTGGTGGACCCGGAACGCCTGGACGGCGAAGGCGGCCCGCCATGACAGGCGCATTCTCACGTCGATATGAAAATGCCCATATTCACAGGAACCTAAAAACGGTGGGAACAGTGGGAACAGTGGGAACAGCCAGTAAATACGCGGGCTGTAGGCGTTCCCACCCTTATAAGAGAAGTGGGAACAGTGGGAACACACACCACTTTGTGTCTATTAGGGCGCCGCTTTTCTGTTCATCCTGGCTATTTCTGTTCCCACACCAAAAAGAGATGGGAACAGGTTCCCACTCTGGAGGCCCCGTAAACCGGGGCGTTCCCACGGTTCCCACTGTTCCCACCGGTTTTGAATCACAGACACATATGGGTGTGAGCCAGGCGGTGATGGGTGACCAGCGGTGAGCCTGCCGGACAGCCTGTTCCAGCAGGAGGCGACCAACACCGCACCGGATTCACCGTGTTGGTTATGGCTGCTGGAACTCGCGGGTGGTCGTGTCGTGCAGATAACGTGTAGCCCTGACGCAGAGCGCGTCCATGTCGAGAGTGTCGCCAGGGCGCGCCATGGTGCCGCCTTGGTACGTGTTGTGCCGGTGCCGCGTGCTGACCGGCTCTTACGGCCCTCTGAAATCCAATGGGCCTTGGCGGGCCGGGGTCTGGTGCCGGTCGAAGCCATGCCGCCACGTCGCTGGCTGGCCAGGGTGGCGTGGCTGCTGGAGTGTTCGCCCGGCCAGCTGGAGGCAACCGGCAGGCTCACGACGGAAGACGGGGCCGAGTGCTCAGCGGCAGCGCCACACCTGGCCGCCGAACTGATCCGCTCCCATGGTTGGCGGCTGCCACCGCCAGAGCCAGAACCAGGCCCGCGCCAGGATCAGCCGCCACCGTCCAGCGCGACGGGTTTTTCCGTCACCTGGCGGGCCGCCCGTGACGCATACCTGGGGCACTTGGTCCGCTGCCCGGCCTGCATTGCGCACCGCTTGCGCAATCCCATCCATTGCGAAACCGGCAGCGCCTTGCGCTGCACTTACGACGGGGCCAGCTAATCAATCCGGCATGGATGGATATAATCGGTAGGGATAGGCGGTTTATCTGGGTTGTGCCGGGTTTAAGTGGGCCTTGTCGTGGCGGTTGGCTTCATCGGTCCCGACCAACCACCACCGCTTATCACCCGCACACGAATGCATGGCGGACTACACGGGGCTTGCCGGGAAGTAACAGGATGGCCGACCGCCGCTGTTGCCTGGCAGCCACCACCACCACTCGCCACCCGCACCCGAATGCATGGCCGATTACTCAGGGCTTGCCGAGGCCAAGGCGGATGGCCTACCTTATCTATCGACCGGCAGTTGCTACCGTTTACCACCCGCCCGCGAATGCATGGCGGACTACTCAGGGCTTGCCGGGAAGTAACAGGATGCCCGGCCTCGCCGTCGCTGCCTTAATCATCGTTGTAGTGCCCGGCGAGTACCTGAGCAAGTGCGGCCAAGCGAGTACAACGGCGAGTACCTGTGTACCCATTTAAGTACCCATTTGTTTTTTGAACGGGTTACAGGTCAGTAAGGCCGGGGTGTGCAGGCTTAGGGTTTGGTTCCTGTCTCGGGCACCAGCGACACGTTGTTTTCAGATGATCCACGAATGGTTCTGAAGGCCAGACAAATCGGGCTTCAATCGGTTTATTTGCGTCAGAGAGATCCTTGATGATCCAGATCCATCTTCCATTCCCCCGATCAAAGAGAACGCCATGACCGTTAAAGAAGTGTCCCAGGAAGCTCGTCACGAAGAAGCGCTGAAGAAGTATTTGCTTGAGTCCCCCCAGCTGGCTGATGAGATCAAGGACCTGCCCGCTGACGATCAGAAAGACCAGATCCAGTGGGCGTTCGAGGACGAAGCAGAATCCCAGGGCCTGCAACCCTGGGAGCTGACGCTCAAGTACACCTCGACACCGGAAGAGTTCGAAGCTGCGCGCCTGGTTTTGCACAAGGAAGCAGCCGAAGTCCTGGGCGTGGAGTGGGACGAGTACTGCGAGATGAATAATCTCGTCGTCTGACCCTTGCAGGAGCAATCCTGCTCGCGATGGGCGCTTACGATAACCCGTGTTTACCGGGTAAACACGGTGTTTTCAGGCTCATCGCGAGCAGGCTCGCTCCCACAGTATTGAAATCAGATACTCAAGCGCATCGACAGATCAACCGCCTTCACATCCTTGGTCATCGCACCGATCGAAATATAATCCACACCGGTTTCAGCAATCGGCAGCAGCGTGCTTTCGTTGACCCCGCCGCTGGCCTCCAGCTTCGCCTTGCCACCGTTCAGGCGCACTGCTTCGCGCATGTCATCCAGGCTCAGCTCGTCGAGCATGATGATGTCGGCACCCGCTGCCAGCGCTTCCTTCAGCTCACCCAGGCTTTCCACCTCGATCTCCACCGGCTTGCCCGGGGCAATCTTGTGCGCGGCGTTGATGGCTTCTGGAATGCCGCCGCAGGCCGCGATGTGGTTTTCCTTGATCAGGAACGCGTCATACAGGCCAATGCGGTGGTTGTGGCAACCGCCGCAGGTGACCGCGTACTTTTGTGCCAGGCGCAGGCCGGGGAGGGTTTTACGGGTGTCGAGCAGCTTGACCTCGGTGTGTGCAACGAAATCCGCCAGGTACCGGGCGCGAGTGGCAACGCCCGACAGCAGTTGCAGGAAATTCAGTGCGCAGCGCTCGCCCGTCAGCAGCGAGCGCGCCGGGCCTTCGAGGTGAAACAGCGCCTGATTGGGTTGCACCCGGTCGCCGTCACTCACCTGCCAGTGCACGGCGACTCGCGGGTCCAGCTGCCGGAACACGGCATCGACCCAGGCGGTACCGGCGATGACGGCGGCGTCACGGGTAATGATGGTGGCTTTGGCCAGGCGTTCTGCCGGGATCAACAGTGCAGTGATGTCGCCGCTGCCGATATCTTCAAGCAACGCACGGCGCACGTTGGCTTCGATTTCGGCAGTCAAATCGGCGAGACGTAGATTCGGCATAAAGGGCTCCACAAACAAAGTGCTCCGATTATAGGGCCATGGCACGCGGCAACCCAAGGCATCAGAAGCCCTGCTCGGTGGTGAAACCTGCATTTGGTCGCCTGGCCCGGGAGATCAATCGTGGCAAGTGATCGCGCACGGAGGGTCTATCGCGGCATACTGGGGGCCAATACAGTCGACCCTGAAGGAGCCGGTATGCAGTTGGACCCCGCGAGTGGTTGGTGTGAAGGCGCCCAGGTCTGTCCTTCGCCCAACTTCAATGCGCGCCCTACGGATGAAATTTCCCTGCTGGTGATCCACAACATCAGCCTGCCGCCAGCGCAATTCGCCACCGGCAAGGTGCAGGCGTTTTTCCAGAATCGCCTGGATGTCACGGAGCATCCGTATTTTGCGGGGATTGCCGATCTGCGAGTGTCCGCCCACTTTCTGATTGAACGAGATGGCACCCTGACTCAATTTGTCTCTTGCCTTGAGCGTGCCTGGCACGCGGGGGTCTCGGTTTTCGAAGGGCGGGAAACTTGTAACGATTTTTCCGTGGGCATTGAGCTTGAAGGCACCGATGATCAGCCTTTCACTGACGCTCAATACGAGGCGCTGACGGGGCTGACCCGACAATTGCAGAGGGCTTTCCCGGCCATCACGCCACAGCGTATTTGCGGTCATAGTGACATCGCACCCGGTCGCAAGACCGATCCGGGGCCAGCGTTCGACTGGGCACGCTATCGCGCAGCCCTGGCAAAAGAGGAACAACAATGAGTTTTCTGGTGTTGCTGTTGGCGGTCTGGATCGAGAAGTTCTCGGCCCTGCGTCATCGGGTCCAGCGCGACGGCGGATGGTTGCGCGAACTGCACAAGCTTGAAGCCAGCCCCCGCCTGGCGAGCCACCCATGGCTGGTGCTGGTGATTCTGGTGTTGCTGCCTGTTGCGCTGCTGGGCCTGCTGTTGGTCGTCCTCGATCCAGTGGCCTACGGCTTGTTGGCCTTGCCTGTGCATTTGCTGGTGGTGATCTACAGCCTGGGCCGCGGCGATCTGCTCGCCGGCCTCGGCCCCTTCCGCGACGCCTGGCGCCGGGAAGACTTGCAAGCGGCCGGGCATGTGGCGAACCGTGATCTGGCTATCTGCGCAGACAGTGGCGAACAGTTGCTCGAACGCGTCCAGGCGCACTTGCTGTGGGAGGCCTACCAGAGTTTCTTCGCGGTGATCTTCTGGTACTTCCTGCTGGGCCCGGTCGCTGCACTGAGCTATCGCCTGCTGGCACTGGCCGAAGTCCACTCCCAGAACCCCGCAGTCGCCGAGCGTGCCGCGCAATTGCGCCATGCCTTCGACTGGATACCGGTACGCCTGTTGGCGGCGAGCTTTGCATTGGTCGGCAACTTTGTTGCGGTCAGCCGGGTCATGCTCCACGAACTGCTGAACTGGGACATCAGCGCGGCCCAGCTGATCGAAAAAGTCGGCCTGGTGGCCGGCGAGATCCCCGCACCGGTGGTCGGCCCGGACGGCATCAACAGCCTCGACCGGATCTGGGAGCTGCTGCTGCGCTCAGCCGTGCTCTGGTACGCCGGTTTCGCCCTGTTGACAGTCCTTCCCTGAATCCTGCCCCCTGACGACGAAGATCGATGCACACGATCTTCGTCGTTAACCTTAAGTTACAAAAACTCCCGCCGATTTAAGCTATACAGAGACAGCGCTCAATAGTGGCTATCTGCTTTCTCTGTGCGCCTGCCAATAACAATAAGAAATCCAAGGGAGACTTCACAGTGAAGAGCTTGCTCTATCCCGCCGTCGCGCTAATGAATCGCCTGAGCTTTGGCATGAAGTTCAGCCTGATCAGCGTGCTGTTCCTCATACCGATGCTGGTGACCAACTTTTATCTGGTGCGCGATTCCTATCGCGAATTCCAGGGCACGCGGGTCGAACTGCAAAGCATCGACCTGCTGGGCAGCAGTCTGGCGCTGCGCCGGGATCTGGAAACGCTCAACAACCTGGTGCAGATCAACGTCACCTTGGGGCAGTCGGGCAAGGCCGGCAACGTCGAGTCGACAATCAGCGCTTTGGAACAAAGCCTGTTGGCACGCCTGCAGGGGTTGAGCGCCATGTCGTCGGACCCGGAACAGATTGCGGTGTTCGAGGCCAAGCGCGATGAAATGATCGCTGCCTTCAAGGCCCAGCAGGCCGAGAGCTCCGTGCAGAGTAAAAGTGGCATGATCGGCAAGCTGCTTGGCAGCGCGCAGATTTTCAGCCAGATCATTGCCAGTCAGGCCGGCCTGAGCCGCGATACGCAAAGCGACATGCGGCAACTGACCGAACTCATTACCACCGTTACCCCTGCGGTCACCCAGTTGCTGGGTGAAGGGCGGGCCATGGGTGCGTTTTCCCTGGGGCAGGGCTTTCTCAATTCGGCGTCGAGCACCCGCTTCGACGAGCTGTTGGCGCAAATCGAAAAGCTCCAGGGCGAGTACGGGCTGAAGCTGCAGGACGCACTCGGTTCAAGCAAGGCGGCCAGGGAAAGCCTGGCGGCTCAAGCCGATATCAGCCAGTCGACCTTGAAAAAAGCCAGCGAGCTGTTTGAAGAGCAGGTGGTCATGGCTGATACGCTGGACGCGCCGTGGCAGGGTTTCTACGACCAGGTCACGGGCCTGATGGGCCAGACCTACCAGCTCAATGAAGCCACCCTGAAATTCCTCGAGACCCAGCTGCAGCAACGCCTTGAGCAGAACCGCACGCACATGGTGCTGCAGGCTGTGGCGTTATCGGTGGTGTTCATCCTGATTTTCTATCTGTATGGCGGTTTCTACGCGTCCACCCGCACCACCTTGAAGAACCTGGGCGCGATGATGGACAAGGTCGCGGCCGGCGACATGACAGTAACCTTCAACGCCAATAGCCGCGATGAACTGGGTGAGTTGGGCGAGGTGTTCAACGCAACCGTGAAGAAAATCCACGACTTGATCGAGCGCGTGGGGCACACCGTAGGTGAAGTCGAGCGCCAGGCCGGCCAGGTCGAAAACGTCTCCGCGCGCAGCAACCAGGCCGTGGCGGGGCAGCGCCTGCAGATCGAGCAGGTGGCGACCGCCATGAACCAGATGTCGGCGACTTCCCTGGAAGTGGCGCGCAGTGCCGCCGCAGCGGTCAGTAGCGCCCACAGCGTCAATGACGAGACGCTTAGCGGGCGCGGCCTCGTGCAATCGCAACAGGGCAGCATTGCCGCTCTGGCCGGGGAAATCGACCAGTCGGTGCTGGTGATCAATCAACTGGCCACGGACAGCCAGGCCATCAGCCGCGTGCTTGAAGTGATCAAGAGCATTGCCGAGCAAACCAACCTGCTGGCGCTCAACGCGGCCATCGAGGCCGCGCGGGCGGGTGAGCAGGGGCGTGGATTTGCGGTAGTGGCCGATGAGGTCAGGACCCTGGCCAAGCGCACCCAGCAATCGACTGAAGAAATCGAGCAAATGATCAGCAAGCTGCACAGTGGCGTAGGCGCCGCGGTGAAGGCCATGGGCAGCAGTCATCAGATGGCCAGCGGTACCGTGGGGCAGTCGGAGAAAGTCCAGCAGGCGCTGGAAAACATCCTCGACGCAGTCGGCATGATCGTCGACCAGAACCAGCAGATCGCGGCTGCCGTCGAGCAGCAGACGGCCGTGGCGCATGACATCGACCAGAACATCGTCGAGATCAACCGTGCGGGCGAAAGGACGGCCGAAGGCGCGCACCAGACCGAAGACGCGAGCAGGGCACTGTCGCTCCAGGTGGTGGAGTTGAAGCAGCTGATCAGCGCATTCCGGGTGTGACACCCCGGCTGGCCCTGCAGATGCAAACTCAGCGCAAGCAAGGCTTTGTGAAAGCAAACTTTTGTATGAGCCAACCTCTGTAGGAGCAAAGCTTGCTCGCGATGACGGACTGACATTCAGCACCTATGTCGACTGTCATGCCGCAGTCGCGAGCAAGCTTTGCTCCTACAGGCCGCTCTGAGCTGGAATAGTCCAATCGAACACTGCGCACGCATTGGCACTGCTGGCAGCCGCCAACTGCTCTGCACTGACGCCCATGATCGCCGCCAACGCCACACAGATAGCCGGCAAATGCGCCGGGCTGTTGCGCTCGCCGGGGTACATCGCCGGTGCCATGTCCGGCGAGTCGGTTTCCAGCACCACGGCGTCCAGGGGCAACTCCGCCAGCACCCGGTGCATGCGCAGGGCCTGGGGCCAGGTCGCGGCGCCGCCCAGGCCGAGCTTGAACCCCAGCTTGATGTACTCGCGAGCCTCTTCCTTGCTGCCGGCAAACGCGTGGATGATGCCCGCGCGTTTCAGGCGCAGGCGTTTGAGCGTGGCGATCACGGCCGCATGGCTGCGACGCACATGGATCAGCGCCGGCAAGTTGAAATCCGCTGCCAGTTGCAATTGCGCTTCGAACAACGCCTGCTGGCGCTCGCGGTCCAGGGTTTCTATGAAGTAATCCAGGCCGATCTCGCCCACCGCGCACACCTGTCGATGGCCGGCCAAGCGCTCAAGCCAGGCACCCAGCTCAGATAGATCCTCAGGCTGGTGCTGGTCCAGATAAACCGGGTGCAAGCCGAACGCCGCGTACAAGTCAGAATCGCTTTGCACCAGGTCCCACACCCGCTGCCAGTTATCCTGGTAAACCCCCAGCACCACCATCCGCCGCACACCCAGTGCGCGGCTTTCAGCCAGCAGCGCCGTGCGATCGGCGTCGAAATCGGCAAAGTCCAGGTGGGTGTGGGTATCAATCAGCTCCACGATTCAGTCCTGGCGAATACGCTGCTTGAAGGTCCGGGCGATGGCTTGCACGCCAGGTTGATAGTCCGACTGCTCGATGGCCGCCAATGCCAGTTGCAGGGCCTTGTCGGCGATCAGCTGATGTTGCTGGGCCATGGCATTCACCGGCAGTGGCAGGAAATCCAGCAACTGGGTGTCGCCAAATGTGCCAAGGCGCAACGGCCGGGATTTCAGTGGGAAATCGTGCAAGGCATCGAACACGCCCTGCAACAACACATAGGAGGTGGTAACCAGCGCATCGGGCAGGTGCCCCAGGCGTTGCAGCATTTGCTCCATCAACTGCTTGCCACATTCGCGGCTGAAGGACTCGCCGTGCTCTATCAGCACCTCGCCATCAAACCCGGCCAACGCCTGCTTGAAGCCTGCAGCACGCTCCTGGCTGATGCTCAGTTCAGGGCGCGCGCCGATCAGGGCAATCTGCGTAGGCAAGGGCTGCAACAGACTGCGGGTCAATTGCAGACTGGCTTCGCGGTCGTCACTGATCACCGAACAGAAATGCTCGGGTTCCATGACCCGGTCGATCGCGATGATGGGAATTCCCTTGGCTTGCAGCTGGCGATAGCTGTCGTCGCCACTGGGCAGGCAACTGGCGACGATCAGCGCATCGCAGCGCCGGGCGCGAAACAGCTGCAACAGTTGCCGCTCGCTCTCGGGTGCGTCGTCCGAACTGGCGATCAGCAGCTGATAGCCACGGGCCCGCGCGCCTTGTTCGAGCAATTTGGCGATTCGCGCGTAACTGGGGTTTTCCAGATCCGGCAGAATGAACCCCAGGGTGCGGGTGTGCCGGCTGCGCAAACCTGCCGCTTGTGGATTGGGGGTGAAGCCATGCTGTTCGACTACCGCGCGCACGCGCTCGACCGTGGCGCTGCTGATGCGCTGCTGTGCAGCCTTGCCATTGATGACGTAACTGGCGGTAGTCACGGAGACCCCAGCCAACTGGGCGATATCACTGAGTTTCAACTCGGGTTTTCCTTGTTTTTTCGAGCTTGCCCGACATTTTCGCCAATCCTACCCGATTCAGGCAGGCGACCATTGTGGCAGCGCATCCGACAATCTGGACTTCAAGGATGGGACATTATCGAGTAACGTGCCAATCTTTCTAGATTAAACGTTTCAGCAGGCGTATTTTCTACGTTTAAGGCGCCTTGGCCAGTTCTGCTGTGAAACTGCCAAATTTGCTGAACAAGCGCCTAAGCTGAACTATCCAAAACAATACCTGGCACCTTGTCGGCGCCAAAAAGGAGAAAGCATGCTCGAGCTCACTATTGAGCAGATATCCATGGGCCAATCGGCCGTGGATAAGTCCGCAGCGTTGCATTTACTGGCCCAGCACCTGGTTGCCGATGGACTGGTCGCCGAGGGGTATCTCGCCGGCTTGCAAGCCCGGGAAGCCCAGGGCTCGACTTTCCTCGGTCAAGGTATTGCCATCCCCCACGGTACCCCGGATACCCGCGACCAGGTGTTTTCCACCGGCGTGCGCCTGATGCAGTTCCCCGAAGGGGTGGACTGGGGCGACGGGCAGATTGTCTACCTGGCGATCGGCATCGCGGCCAAATCCGATGAACACCTGCGCCTGCTGCAACTGCTGACCCGCGCCTTGGGCGAGACCGACCTGGGCCAGGCCCTGCGTCGTGCCAGCAGCGCCGAAGCCTTGCTCAAACTCCTGCAGGGCGCACCGCAGGAACTGGCGCTGGATGCCCAGATGATTGGCCTGGGTGTGTCCGCCGACGACTTCGAAGAGCTGGTGTGGCGCGGTGCCCGTCTACTGCGCCAGGCGGATTGTGTGAGTAATGGTTTCGCTGCGGTACTGCAGCAGGTTGAAGCGCTGCCGCTGGGCGATGGTTTGTGGTGGCTGCACAGCGAACAGACAGTCAAGCGTCCTGGCCTGGCCTTCGTCACGCCGGACAAGCCGATGCGCTACCTCGGCCAGCCGCTGAGTGGCCTGTTCTGTCTGGCCAGCCTCGGCGAGGCGCATCAGGCCCTGCTAGAGCGTCTGTGCGCGTTGTTGATCGAAGGGCGTGGCCATGAGCTGGGCCGTGCAACGAGCAGCCGCAAAGTCCTCGAAGTGCTGGGCGGGGAATTGCCTGCCGACTGGCCAAGCGCACGAATCGCCCTGGCCAACGCCCATGGCCTGCACGCACGCCCGGCGAAGATCCTCGCTCAACTGGCCAAGGGTTTTGACGGCGAGATCCGAGTCCGCATCGTCGATGGCCAGGACAGCGCGGTGTCGGTGAAGAGTTTGAGCAAGCTGCTGAGCCTTGGCGCGCGCCGTGGTCAGGTGCTGGAATTTGTCGCCGAGCCGGGAATTGCCGCTGACGCGTTGCCCGCTCTGCTGGCTGCCATCGAAGAGGGCCTTGGTGAGGAAGTCGAGCCATTGCCCGCCGTGAGCCAGCAGCGAGAAGTGCTCACCGACATCGCCGAGGTGCTTCTGGCACCGGCATCCGGCAGCCTGGTTCAGGCGATCGCCGCCGCTCCCGGGATCGCCATCGGCCCGGCGCATATCCAGGTGCTGCAAGCCATCGAATACCCGCTGCGGGGAGAGTCGGCCGCCATCGAGCGCGAGCGTCTCAAACTGGCGTTGGCCCAGGTGCGGCAAGACATTCAAGGGTTGATCGAACGGAGCAAGGCCAAGGCCATCCGCGAGATTTTCATCACCCACCAGGAGATGCTCGACGACCCGGAACTCACCGACGAAGTCGACACCCGTCTCAAGCAGGGCGAAAGCGCGGAAGCTGCGTGGATGGCGGTGATCGAAGCGGCGGCCCGGCAACAGGAAGCCTTGCAGGATGCATTGCTCGCCGAACGCGCAGCCGACCTGCGGGACATCGGGCGCCGGGTGCTGGCGCAACTCTGTGGCATCGAGACGCCGAGCGAGCCGGATCAACCCTACATCCTGGTGATGGACGAAGTCGGTCCTTCCGATGTGGCACGTCTCGACCCGGCGCGCGTTGCCGGCATCCTCACTGCACGCGGCGGCGCTACGGCACACAGTGCAATCGTCGCCCGGGCCCTGGGCATTCCGGCCCTGGTCGGTGCGGGCGCGGCCGTGTTGCTGCTGGCCCCAGGTACGCCATTGCTTCTGGATGGCCAGCGCGGTCGCCTGCACGTGGACGCCGACGCCGCCACCTTGCAGCGCGCTACCGAAGAACGTGATACCCGCGAACAACGGCTCAAGGCCGCCGCCGAGCAACGGCATCAACCGGCCCTGACCAGCGACGGCCACGCCGTCGAAGTGTTTGCCAACATTGGCGAAAGTGCGGGTGTCACCAGTGCCGTGGAGCAGGGCGCCGAAGGTATTGGCCTGCTGCGTACCGAACTGATCTTCATGGCTCATCCGCAACTGCCGGACGAGGCCACGCAAGAGCTGGAATATCGCCGCGTGCTCGATGGCCTCGCCGGTCGCCCGCTGGTGGTACGCACCCTCGATGTCGGCGGTGACAAACCCTTGCCGTACTGGCCGATCGCCAAGGAAGAAAACCCTTTCCTTGGAGTGCGGGGCATTCGCCTGACCCTGCAACGTCCCAAGGTCATGGAAGCGCAATTGCGGGCCTTGTTGCGGGCCGCGGACAACCGGCCATTGCGCATCATGTTTCCCATGGTCGGTAGCGTCGACGAGTGGCGCCAGGCCCGGGACATGACCGAGCGCCTGCGCCTGGAAATCCCCGTGGCGGACCTGCAACTGGGGATCATGATCGAAGTGCCGTCGGCGGCCTTGCTGGCGCCGGTGCTGGCAAAGGAAGTCGACTTCTTCAGCGTCGGCACCAATGACCTGACCCAGTACACCCTGGCCATCGACCGCGGTCATCCGACCCTGTCGGCGCAGGCGGACGGCTTGCACCCGGCGGTGCTGCAACTGATCGACATCACCGTGCGAGCCGCCCACGCGCATGGCAAATGGGTCGGTGTGTGCGGCGAGCTGGCTGCCGATCCACTGGCGGTGCCAGTACTGGTCGGCCTCGGCGTGGATGAGTTGAGTGTCTCGGGTCGCAGCATCGCCGAGGTCAAGGCGCGCATCCGCGAGCTCAGCCTCACCCAGGCCCAAACCGTTGCCCGCCAGGCCCTGGCCGTCGGCAGCGCGAATGAAGTACGCGCACTAGTGGAGGCCCTGTAATGGCCAAGATCCTGACCCTGACCCTCAACCCGGCACTGGACCTCACTGTCCAGCTGCCCCGCCTTGAACCCGGCCAGGTCAATCGCAGTGACGAGATGCACACCCACGCGGCCGGCAAGGGCGTGAACGTGGCGCAAGTACTGGCAGACCTCGGGCATCAATTGACGGTCAGCGGGTTTCTCGGTGCAGACAATCCCCAGGCATTCGAGACGCTGTTCGCCAGGCGCGGCTTTGTCGATGCGTTCATTCGTGTTCCGGGTGAAACCCGCAGCAACCTCAAGCTCGCCGAGAGCGATGGGCGCATCACCGACGTCAACGGTCCGGGACCGCTGGTCAGCGCGGCGGCGCAGCAGGCGTTGCTTGACCGCCTGGATGAAATCGCACCCGATCATGACGCGGTCGTCGTCGCCGGCAGTTTGCCCCAGGGTGTCAGCCCGGCATGGTTGCAGGCACTGATCGAGCGTCTGAAGAATCTCGGCCTGAAGGTGGCCCTCGACACCAGCGGCGAAGCCCTGCGCGCAGCGCTCAAGGCCGGACCCTGGCTGATCAAGCCCAACGCCGAAGAACTGGCCGAGGTATTCGATAGCGAAGTGGTGTCGGTGGCTGCGCAGGCCGAAGTCGCGAGTCGCTTGCACGCGCAAGGTATCGAGCACGTAGTGATTTCCCATGGCGCGCAAGGTGTGAACTGGTTCAGCGTTGGCTCGGCGATGCACGCCACGCCGCCCAAGGTCAGCGTCGCCAGCACGGTGGGCGCAGGTGATTCGTTGCTTGCCGGCATGCTCCACGGTTTGCTCAGCGCCGACACGCCTGAACAGACCCTGCGCACCGCCACGGCGATTGCCGCGATGGCCGTGACCCAGATTGGCTTCGGCATTGGCGACACCGCGCAATTGGCGCAGCTCGAACAGGGTGTGCGCGTACGCCCCCTGACAGAACAATAAGAGGGATTGTCATGAAGTTAGCCATTGTTACGGCCTGCCCGAACGGCATGGTCACCAGTGTGCTGTGCGCCCGTTTGCTGGATGCTGCAGCGCAGCGTCAGGGCTGGAGCACCAGTGTCGAAGTTACCGATGCGGCGCACCCTGAGCGGCAATTGTCGGCGGCCACGCTGGAGGCGGCCGAGTGGGTATTGCTGGTGACCAGTGCGCCTGTGGACATGTCGAGATTCGTCGGCAAGCGCGTGTTCCAGAGCACTCCGGCCCAGGCCCTGCAGGACGTGGAGGCGGTGCTGCGCAAGGGCGCTGATGAGGCGCAGATTTACGAGGCCCCCGAAGCCGTTGCCCAGGCATTGCCCACCGGCCAGACCACGCCGAGACTGGTGGCGATTACCGCCTGCCCGACCGGTGTCGCCCATACGTTCATGGCCGCCGAAGCCCTGCAGCAAGCGGCCAAGCGCCTGGGCTACGACCTGCAAGTCGAAACCCAGGGGTCGGTCGGCGCGCGCAATCCGCTGAGTGCCGAGGCCATTGCCCAGGCCGATGTGGTGCTGTTGGCCTGTGACATCGAGGTGGCGACCGAGCGTTTTGCCGGGAAAAAAATCTACCGCTGCGGCACGGGTATCGCCCTCAAGCAAGCCGAGGCCACCCTCAACAAAGCGCTGGCCGAGGGCTCGCAGGAAACTGCAGCGAGTGGAACCAAAGGCCCCGCCAAGCAGGAGAAGACGGGCGTCTATAAGCACTTGCTGACCGGCGTGTCGTTCATGCTGCCGATGGTCGTGGCAGGCGGCTTGATGATCGCCTTGTCGTTTGTGTTCGGCATCACCGCGTTCAAGGAGGAGGGCACCCTGGCTGCCGCGCTGATGCAGATCGGTGGCGATACCGCATTCAAACTGATGGTGCCGTTGCTGGCGGGTTACATCGCCTACTCGATCGCCGACCGCCCGGGCCTCGCGCCGGGGATGATCGGCGGTATGCTGGCGAGCACCCTTGGCGCGGGCTTCATCGGCGGGATCATTGCCGGTTTCATCGCCGGTTATGCCGCCAAGGCGATCAATCGTTATGCGCGATTGCCGCAGAGCCTCGAAGCGCTGAAACCGATCCTGATCATCCCGTTGCTCGCCAGTTTGTTCACCGGCCTGGTGATGATCTATGTGGTTGGCAAACCCGTAGCCGGGATGCTGGAAGGGCTCACTCAATTCCTCGACAGCATGGGCACCACCAACGCGATCCTGCTGGGCGTGTTGCTCGGCGGCATGATGTGCGTCGACCTTGGCGGGCCGATCAACAAGGCCGCCTACGCGTTCTCGGTAGGGCTGCTGGCATCGCAGAGTTACGCACCGATGGCCGCGACCATGGCCGCCGGGATGGTGCCGCCGATCGGGTTGGGCATCGCCACCTTCATCGCCCGGCGCAAGTTCGCCCAGTCAGAGCGGGAGGCGGGTAAAGCTGCTTTTGTGTTGGGGCTGTGCTTCATTTCCGAAGGCGCGATTCCCTTCGCTGCCAAGGATCCGCTGCGGGTTATTCCGGCGAGTATCGCCGGTGGGGCGCTGACGGGTGCGTTGTCGATGTACTTCGGCTGCAAGCTCATGGCACCGCACGGCGGGTTGTTCGTGCTGGCCATTCCGAATGCGATCAACCATGCCTTGCTCTATCTGCTGGCGATCGTTGCAGGGAGCCTGGTGACGGCGGTGGCCTATGCGCTGCTCAAACGCCCGGAAGCCGTCGAACTGGCACTCGAGCCCGCCAAGGCCTGATAGCAGTCACCTGTAGGAGCGAGCTTGCTCGCGAAAAGACCGAAGGCAGCGCTGGGCATCAGCTTCCCCGCGTCTTCGTTAACGACCATCGCGAGCAAGCTCGCTCCTACAGGGTATCGGCGGCGCACGCAGAGCCGACCGTGGGAGCAAAGCTCGCTCGCGATAGCGGTCCAGCTGTCACATCAATGCTGGATTGGAGACGCCATCGCGAGCAAGCTTTGCTCCCACAGGGGATATCCCGGGATTTTGGGTTTCAGTAAACGTCGCGTCTATAGCGGCCTTGCTCGATCAGCTTGTCGACGTGTTCAATTCCCAGCACTTCGTTGAGTACGTGATCCACCCCTGAGGCCATGCCCTGCAGGCTGCCGCAGATGTAGATCACGGCGCCTTCGGCCAGCCATTGCTTGAGTAGATCGGCCGACTCGCGCAGCCGGTCCTGCACATAAATCTTCTGCGCCTGGTCTCGCGAGAACGCCAGGTCCAGACGCTCCAGATCCCCCGAAACCAGCCATTCCTGCAGCTCATCGCGACAAAGAAAGTCGTGCTCGCGATTACGCTCGCCGAACAGCAGCCAATGCCGCTGCTGGCCATCGGCGATCCGCGCCTTGAGCAAGCTGCGCAGCCCGGCCAGGCCAGTGCCGTTGCCCAGCAAGATCATCGGTACCGGCTCGGTTGGCAGGTGGAAACTGCTGTTGCGCCGAACCCGCAGGCTGATGCTGCCACCTACCGGTGCGTGCTCGGTCAACCAGCCGGAGCCGACGCCCAGGCTACCGTCCGGGTGCACTTCCTGACGCACGATCAGTTCCAGGATGCCGTCGGCGGCGATCGAGGCGATGGAGTATTCGCGCATGGCCAGCGGCACCAGTGCATCCACCAGCGACTGGGCATGCAGGCCGACCAGATGCGCGCGGTTCTGCGGCAGTTGGCGACTGGCCAGGGCCTGCTCCAGGGTTTGTGCCAGGCCATCGAGGGTCACGGTGGCTCGACCGTCTATCCCCAGGCCATCGAGGAAGTGCTCGATCGCCCATGAGCAGTTACGCGGCAGTACCTCCACCAGGTCACCGGCGAGCCAGCCGCTGGCAGTGGGGGCGGTCAGGCCCAACAGGTAGACCGGCGAACCGCTGCTGTCCGGGTTCATCAGTTCGCGGCGGGTCAGCGTCCAGTTGTCGTAGCTGGGTGCTTGCCAGGTGTCCAGGGGCGCCTGTCCGGTCAGCTGGCCGAGTTGCTGCTGCCAGTGACGCAAGGCGTAGGGGTCGCCGCTGTCGACTTCCACCGGGGCGAACAGCGTCTTGCCGCCATGCTCGCCCAGCCAGGTGTGCAAGCGTCGGGCGAATCCGCAGAAGTGTTGATACTGCCGATCACCGAGGCCCAGCACCGCATAGTTCAGGCTGTCCAGGCTCATGGCGCGACCCAGCACCTTGCGCTCGAAACCCCGGGCGCTGTCCGGCGCTTCGCCGTCGCCAAAGGTACTGACCACGAACAGCGCGTTGCTTGAATCCTGCAGGTCCTGCTCGCTGACATTGGCCAGTGGCTGCACTTTCACCGGCAAGCCGGCGGCCTGCAATTGCCCGGCGGTCTGCCAGGCCAACTGTTCGGCAAAGCCGCTCTGGCTGGCGAACCCGATCAACCAGGATGGGGCGTCGACCGACGGTTGGGCAAGGCCGTTGCGAGCGTCTCTGATGTGCTTTTTCTTGCGTCGACGGTCGAGGTACAGCAACCAGCCGGTGATGAAGAACAACGGCATGGTCAGGGCACTGAGGGTCAGGATCACCCGCCCGACAATCCCGAAGTAACTGCCGACATGCAGGGCGTAAATGCTGGTCAGCAACTGCGCCTTGAGGCTCTTGTCGCTGTAGCGGTCATGCCGCTTGACGATGCCGGTGGCGGGATCGAGGGTGATCTGGTTCAAGGCGCGGTCGTGGGGTGAGGTGTTCAGCAGATAGAACACGGTCGCCGGCTGGCCGGCCACAGGCGGCATGCGAATGTTGTAGGCGCTCAGTGCGGGACCCGCAGCGCTGTAGATACTGCTCCACATGGCCGCGTAGTCGGCTGTCGGCGCCGGACCGCTGGGGGCAGGCCCGCGTCCGCCGCGCACCCGCTCATTTTGCGGTGAATCGGACAGCAAGCGGGTCAGGCCCTTGTTGTACCACTCGTAAGACCATGACAGGCCGGTGAGTGCCGCCAGGAGGTAGAACAGCAGGCACCAGGTGCCGGCGACCGAATGCAGGTCCCAGTTGAAGCTGCGGCCTTTTTTCTTCCAGTCCAGGGTCAGCCAGGCGCGCCAGCTTTTCCACTGGCGGGGCCAGCGCAGGTACAGGCCGGACAGGCAGAAGAACACCAGGATCAGCGTGCATGCCCCGGTGATCTGCCGGCCGGTATCGCCCATGGCGAGGAAGCGGTGCAGTTGCAGCATCAGGCCGAAAAAGCCCTGGCCGGCGGCATCGCCCATGAACTCGGCGGTGTAGGGATCGAAGTAGCGCATCTCGCCGCGGCGCTCGCCGGGCTTGGGGGTGAAGAACACCTTGGCCGCTGCGCCGCTGTCGGTTTCGACGCTGAGCATCGAGACTTTCTTGCCGGAGGCCGCTTCGATGCGTTCCACCAGTTCGGCAGGCGGCAGGACGCCGGCGACCTGCTTCTGGACCTGCAACACCGATGGGTTCAGCGCACTGAGGATTTCATCCTGGAACGACACGGTCGCCCCGGTGATGCCCATCAGGGCCAGGACCAGCCCGGCGCTGATGCCGAAAAACCAGTGCAGCTGGAACAGGGTTTTCTTCAACACGTCGCTCGCCTTGTTCGTTCGAAAATAATCATCACGGCGCGCATTATGCCGTGGGTTGACGGGATGCCTTGTCTATTACGCACAAAAGCCCCGTTCATCTGGATGAACGGGGCCAGGCGGTAACGCGCGGCGCTACCCGTAGGAGCGAGCTTGCTCGCGAAAAACTCGAGAACAGCACGGGGTATCAGGCTGCCCGCGTCATCGTTGACGTCCATTGCGAGCGAGCTCGCTCCTGCTATGGGTGGAGTTCACCCTTTATCAGAAGTGGAAGTTGGTGCTCAACAATGCCGTACGGCCCGCCGCCTGGTTGGCGAAGTGGGTCGAGAAGGCTTTGTCGTAGTAGGTTTCGTCGGTCAGGTTCTGCACGTTCAGCTGCAGGTCCACGTTTTTGGTCAGCTTGTAGGCAACCATCGCGTCGTAGCGAACATAGTCATCAACCATGGTGGTGTTGGCCACGCTGCCGAACACGTCATCGACGTAGAACGCGCCGCCACCGACGGTCAGCTTCGGCGTGACCTGGTAGGTCGTCCAGAGGCTGGCGCTGTTTTTCGGCGTGTTAGGCAGTTCGTTGCCATCGTTGGCTGCGCCCAGTGGGCCGCCGTCGACTTGCTCGCTGTCCATGTAGGCGTAACCGGCGAAGACCTGCCATTTGTCAGTGATCTTGCCGCTGGCCGACAGTTCGATACCTTGCACGCGGGTCTTGCCGGCGTTTTCATAGGACGTGGTGTCCACTTGAACACGAGCATTGTCCTTTTCGGTGCGGAAGATATCGGCGGTCAGGGACAGGCGATCATTGAGCAGATCCCACTTGGTACCGATTTCGTAGTTCTTGGTGGTTTCCGGCTCCATGTCGCTGCTCAGCAGGTTGCCGGTGCGATCCGGAGTGCCACCCAGCGGGTTGCCTTCCTGACCTTCGCCCAGGGTATTGCCCGGCGGCGTCGCTGACGTAGCGTACGAGGCGTAGATGCTGCCGTTCTCAGCCGGCTTGTAGACCACGCCGAACTGACCGGTGATGAACTCGCTGGTGTCCTTGCCTTTGGAGGCGTTGCCATTGGTCACCACGGTCGCGCCGGCAGCATTGTAGGTCTTGTACTTGGTGTCGAAGTGGTCGTAGCGCAGGCCCATGTTGACCAGCCACTGCTGGGACAATTCCAGGGTGTCGAACACGTACAGTGCGCGGGTGGTGCTGGAGGTGTCGGTGCCGGCGTAGTTACGCGAGATTGCGCCGTTCCACGGATCGCTCGGGTTCGGGTTCGACAGCGAGGTGCAGTTGTAGCCGCTTGGCGCGCCAATCAGTGCAGGGCTGCAGTTGGTGGTGACTGGGTTGCCGCCTGGAGTGGTATCGGTGTCGACGCTGTACGAGGACTTCTGACTCTTCTCGTGGCTCAACTCGATACCGGTGGCGAAGCTGTTCTTGAACCCGGCGATGTACACGTCACCAAACAGATCGGTCTGGTTGGTGGTGGTGTCGGTGTTGCTGACACGGGTGTTGGCACGACGCCAGACGCTGCCATTGTTGACGTTGCCCTTGGAGTCGTCTGGCTGGGTCAGGATGTAATCCTGCATGCTGCTGCCGTGGCGCAGGGTGTTCTTCACGGTCAGGGCATCGTTCAGGTCATGCTCGATGGCGATGGTCGCGGTGTCGGTGCGGCCCTTGCGGAAGTCGCGTCCGTCCAGGCCGTAGAAGTTGCTGCTGTCGCCACCGTCATCCGGCGTGTCCGGGTTGGACTTGGTGCGCGCGGCAGAACCGGCAACCGGAATGCTGTACGGAATGCCCGAGTCTGGCGTGTCGTTGCTTTCCAGATGGTAGTAATCGAGATTGACGCGGGTGTCGGTACCCAGGCCGAAAGCCACGGACGGCGCGATGCCCCAGCGGTCGTAGTCGACGCTATCACGGCCGGCGACGTTGCTTTCGTGGCTCATCAGGTTCAGACGGCCAGCGGCGGTGTCGGTGAACTGGTAGTTGCCGTCGAAGGTGTAGCGTTGCGTCTGGTCCGAACCCCAGGTGAATCCACCGTCGAGGGAATCGCCCAGATGGGCCCTCTTGCTCACCATGTTGATGCTGCCACCGGCAGCGCCACGGCCGCCAATGGCCGAGTTCGGGCCTTTACTGACTTCGATCGACTCTACCGCTAAGATCTCGCGGCTTTGCGAGCCGGTGTCGCGCACGCCGTCCAGGTACGTATCGCCCTGGGCATCGAAACCACGGATGAATGGGCGGTCACCCTGGGGGTTGCCACCTTCACCGGCACCGAACGTGATGCCCGGAACAGTCCGCAACGCATCCTGCATGTTCAGGGCGCCAGTGTCCTTGAGTACCTGTTGCGGAATCACGGTGACAGAGCGCGGCGTGTCTACCAGTGGTGCGGTGTACTTGGGCGAGGAGGCTTTTTCGACGTTGTAGCTGGTCGCTTCCTGAGCTTCAGCGTTGATCGAGGTGGCGTCCAGGGAGATCGTGTTGCCCTGCGCCTTGGCGTCGGTCTTCTCTGCGGCGAAAACCATTTGGCCTGCGGAGCCGGCAGTGATTGCCACGCCAATTGCAGACGCGAGCAAACGCGGTGAACTGACAGGTGATTGTAGTTGTTGGCGTGACATTGAAATTCCCCTCCCCAAGGATTTGAGGTCGCGGAATATAGGGTAAACAGGTATTCGTATCAATTGCGAAACATTACTATTCGCACTGAATTTACATTCTTTACAATTTAACCTTACGGTTTTTGCTGATTCGTTCGTCGCGAGGGTTTTACACAGTCAATAAGAATCAATACCATTGCCATCCCTTTGCCTGCAGGTATTGCCTCCATGTTGCTGCACATTCCCGGCGTGTTCGCGAAAGAAGAAGTGCAGCGTATCCGGGAGGCCCTGGAGCAGGCGGATTGGGCGGATGGCAAAATCACGGCGGGCTACCAATCGGCCAAGGCCAAGCATAATTTGCAGCTGCCGGAAGGCCATCCACTGGCCAAGGAAATCGGCGCAGCGATGCTGGAACGGCTGTGGAAAAATCCGCTGTTCATGTCCGCTGCCCTGCCGCATAAGGTCTTCCCGCCGTTGCTGAACTGTTACACGGCGGGCGGCAGTTTCGACTTTCATATCGACAACGCAGTGCGCCAGCCGCAGAACAGTATCGAGCGTGTGCGCACCGACTTGTCGGCCACCCTGTTCTTCAGCGAGCCTGAGGACTATGACGGCGGCGAACTGGAGATCCAGGACACCTTCGGCACCCAGCGGGTGAAATTGCCTGCCGGTGATATGGTCCTGTATCCCGGCACCAGCCTGCACAAGGTCAACGCGGTTACCCGCGGGACACGTTTTGCCTCGTTCTTCTGGACCCAGAGCCTGGTGCGCGAGGACAGCCAGCGCGCGCTGCTGTTCGAGATGGACGGGGCGATCCGTCAGTTGACTCAGGACATGCCCGATCATCCTTCATTGATCCGCCTGACCGGCACCTATCACAACCTGCTGCGCCGCTGGGTCGAGGTATGACTTTTCAATTGCGCCGCGAGGAAGTTCTGGACGGTGAACGGCTCAAGGCCATGCTCGACGAAAGCCCGGCGCGTGCTGCCCAGGCCATCCTGATCGCCGCCCGCGAGAACCTCCTGGATGCCCAGGCATTGCTCGGGCAGATCCTGCTGGACGGGCAAGGTATCGAGCAGGATTTGCCACTGGCCCTGCGCTGGTTCGAGATCGCGGCGAAACGCGGCCACCTGATGGCGCGCAACATGCTGGGTCGCTGCCATGAACACGGGTGGGGGTGCGCTGCGGACGCCGCAGTGGCGGCCGGGCATTATCGGATCGCCGCAGACGCAGGCCTGGATTGGGCGATGTACAACTACGCCAACCTGCTGGCAACCGGGCGTGGGGTAACGGAAGATCAGGGGCAGGCACTTGCTCTGTATCGCCGTGCCGCCGGGCTTGGCCACGCGAAATCGATGAACCTGCTGGGGCGTTATCTCGAAGAAGGCCAGTGCTGCCCGGTTGATCCGAAGGCGGCGCGTGACTGGTATCGACGCTCGGCGGTTGGCGGCGATTTTCGCGGGCAGTTCAGTTATGCCGCGGTGCTGGCGGATGAAGGCAATGTCGCAGAAGCGCTGGGCTGGTTGCGCAAGGCGCTGGCGGGCGGGAACCTGAATTTCCTGCGGGTGGCGAGCCAGGCGTTGGCGAGCGCCGCCGATCCGCAAATCCGCGCATTGGCAACCGACTACGCCCAGCGCCAAACCGAATTGGAACGCGGTCCCCTGTAACGGCTGGCAATGACGAAACCGAAGCTGCAATGCAATCCTGCGTAGGAGCTGCCGCAGGCTGCGATCTTTTGATCTGGCCTTTGAAAAACAAGATCAAAAGATCGCAGCCTGCGGCAGCTCCTACAGGGATTGCATTTCAAGGCACAAAAAAGCCCATGACGTGTCATGGGCTTTTTGTCTTGCGCGGCTACCGCTTACACGTAATACGATTTCAGCGGCGGGAAGCCATTGAACTCTACGGCGCTGTAACTGGTGGTGTAGGCACCGGTCGACAGCCAGTACATACGGTCACCGATTGCCAGGTTCAGTGGCAGGCCGTATTTGTAGTTTTCGTACATGATGTCGGCGCTGTCGCAGGTGGGGCCGGCGATGACTACTTCTTCCATCTCGCCTTTCTTCTCGGTCCAGATCGGGAACTTGATGGCTTCGTCCATGGTTTCGATCAGGCCGGAGAACTTGCCCACATCCGTGTACACCCAACGCTCGACGGCGGTGCGGGATTTGCGCGCAACCAGCACCACTTCGCTGACCAGGATGCCAGCGTTGGCGATCAGCGAACGGCCCGGCTCCAGGATGATTTCCGGCAGGTCGTCACCGAAGTCTTCCTTGAGGAAGCGGATGATTTCCTCGGCGTAGGTTTCCAGGCTGTTGGTGCGGGTGATGTAGTTGGCCGGGAAGCCACCGCCCATGTTGATCAGCTTGAGCACAATGCCGTCTTCTTCTTTCAGGCGCTCGAAGATCACTTTGACCTTGGCGATCGCCGCGTCCCAGACGCTGATGTCGCGCTGTTGCGACCCGACGTGGAAGGAGATGCCGTAAGGCACCAGGCCGAGGTCGCGGGCCAGGATCAGCAGGTCCATGGCCATGTCGGTCTGGCAGCCGAATTTGCGCGACAAAGGCCAGTCGGCCGTGGTCGAGCCTTCGGTGAGAATACGCACGTAGACTTTCGAGCCCGGTGCAGCCTTGGCAATGTTGCGCAAGTCGGCTTCGGAGTCGGTGGAGAACAGGCGCACGCCCTTGTCGTAGAAATAACGGATGTCTTTGGATTTCTTGATGGTGTTGCCGTAGCTGATACGGTCGGCGCTGACGCCGCGGTCCATGACCTTGTCCAGCTCGTAGATCGATGCGATGTCGAAGCTCGACCCCTTGTCTTTCAACAGGTCGATGATCTCGACCGCCGGGTTGGCTTTTACCGCGTAATAGACTTTGGCGAACTCGAAACCGGCGCGCAGGTCATCGTAGGCCTGGCTGATCATCGCGGTGTCGATCACCACGAACGGGGTTTCTTGCTTGTCGGCGAACGCCTTCATTTTGTCAAAGGTGGCGCGCTCGAAATAATCTTCGACGTTGATCGACATGCTGGAGACTCCTAAGGGCAAACTGATTTGGTCAATGGGTGTAAATGAACGTCCTCCGTATCCCCACTTTGGTTCGCCTACTTCCCAAGGCATGTCGCCGAAAGCAAAAAAGGCCACGGGAGGCGGTGCTTCCCTTGGCCTTGCTGTCTCGTCGTCAGTACTTGAGCCGGATGGATCGTTTCCAGCATGGACGTTCGGCGCGAACTTTAGGGCGTGAGGGGCTCGAGATCAACAAAAAATGTCGCGTTTTTGCACGCTTCCGTCGTGCGGTCCTGGACAGTTACTGATGTAACCGACCTGCATGACAGTGTGATGTTCCCCAAGAAGGGAGATTTGAATACGTGTAGGAGCGAGCTTGCTCGCGATGGACGTCAACGATAACGCAGGGAACCTGATACCCGCGGGGCCATTGAGTGCATCGCGAGCAAGCTCGCTCCTACAGTTATTTTTTGTCAGGCGACCGCAGTCTCGGCTGGCGAAACAATGCTGGTCTTGCCGCCACGGGACTTGCCGGAACTCAGGTACTCGGCAATCGACTCCTGGGTCACTTCACCCAGGAACACCCGATCCGCGTCCATCACTGGCAACCACGAGCGGTTGAACTCGTACATGCGCGACAGCAGGATGCGCAAATGCTCGTCGTAGGCCGCCGTGGCGTTGAACTCGCGCAGGTATTGCGCGCACGTGCCGGCCTGGCGATGCAGGTCACGACGTCGGACATAGCCCAGCGCCTTGTTCTCACCATCCGTCACCACCACATAACGGCGGTCATGCTCGTCCATCAGCTCCAGGGCGTCGGCCACCGGGGTTTCCGGGCTGACCGATGGCGCGTTGTCCGCCGCGTCTTCAGCCTTCACCAGCAACAGGCGCTTGAGGGTGCTGTCCTGGCCGACGAAGTTGCTGACAAAGTCATCCGCAGGGTGCGCCAGCAAGGTGTCCGGATGATCGATCTGCAACAATTTGCCTGCGCGGAAGATCGCAATCTTGTCGCCCAGCTTGATCGCTTCGTCGATGTCGTGGCTGACCATGATCACGGTCTTGTTCAGCGCGCGTTGCATCTCGAAGAATTCGTTCTGGATCATCTCGCGGTTGATCGGGTCGACCGCGCCGAACGGTTCGTCCATCAACAGCAATGGCGCATCTGCCGCCAGCGCGCGGATCACACCGATCCGCTGCTGCTGGCCGCCCGACAGTTCACGCGGGTAGCGATTGAGATACTGCTTGGGTTCAAGCTTGATCATGCTCATCAACTCGCGGGCGCGGTCGTGGCATTTCTGTTTGTCCCAGCCCAACAGGCGCGGGACGATGGTGATGTTTTCCTCGATGGTCATGTTCGGGAACAGACCGATCTGCTGGATCACATAGCCGATGTTACGGCGCAGGGTCACGGCGTCGAGGTCGGTGGTGTCCTCGCCGTTGATCAGGATCTTGCCCGAGGTGGGCTTGATCAGGCGGTTGATCATTTTCAGCGTGGTGCTTTTGCCGCAGCCCGATGGTCCGAGGAACACACAGATTTCGCCTTCATTGACGGTCAGGCTGACGGAGTCCACGGCTTTCACATCTTTGCCGTTGCTTTGGAAGGTCTTGCTGAGGTTTTGAAGTTCGATCATTTGAGCAGTCCTTTTGGAGTCAGCGTGCGTTGCAGCCATTGCAGAAGCAGGTCGGCGGAGATGGCCAGGAGACTGACCAGCACGGCGCCGACGATCAGCATCGACATATCGCTGCGGCTGATTGAAGCGAGAATGAGTACACCCAGGCCACCGGCACCGATGGTGGCGGCGATGGTCATGACACCGATGTTCATGACCACGGCGGTGCGTACACCGGCGAGGATCACCGGCACTGCAATCGGCAGCTCGACCATGCGCAGGCGCTGGCCAAAGGTCATGCCGATACCGCGGGCGGCTTCGCGAATGCCAGGTTCCACGCCCGTCAGGGCGAGGTAGGTGTTACGCATGATCGGCAGCAGCGAGTACAGGAAGACGGCGGTGATCGCCGGCATCGGCCCCAGGCCCTGGCCGAATTTGGAGTAGAACGGCAGCAGCAGGCCGAAAAGTGCGATCGACGGCACCGTCAGCAGCACCGTGGCGCTGGCCTGCAGCGGCCCGGCCAGTGCCGGGAAACGGGTCATCAGGATGCCCAGCGGCACGCCGGCTACGATCGCCAGGGTCACGGCAATGCCGACCAGGGTGATGTGCTGCCAGGTCAGATGCGCCACCTGGGCCCAGTCGAGATGGGAAAAGGCGTTCAAAAATTCCATGTCTTTTCCTCCTTAGTTGATTGGGTGCTGGCGCAGGAAATCGGCGGCAACGGATGATGGGCTTTCGTGACCGACGTCGACCCGCGCATTCAGAGCACGCATGGTCTCGTCATCGAACAGCTCGGCCAGCGGTTTGATTTCTTCCGCGAGTTTGGGATGAGCGTCGAGGTAAGCCTGGCGTACCACCGGTGCTGCGGTGTAGTCCGGGAAGTAGTGCTTGTCGTCTTCCAGCAACTTGAGTTTGAAGGCGTTCAAGCGACCGTCGGTGGTGTAGACCAGGCCGGCGAACACCTGGCCATTACGCAGGGCGGTATAGACCAGCCCGGCATCCATCTGGCGCGTGTTTTTCCGGGTCAGGTTCATGCCATAGAGCTCGACCATGCCGGCCATGCCGTCGGAACGGTTGGCAAACTCGGTGTCCAGGGCGACGAGGTGGTTAGTCTTCGCCTCAGCCTGCATCACCGTGTTCAGCTCGCTGATGGTGTTGATCTGCGGATAAGCCTTGGCGGTGGTTTCCGGCAGTGCCAGGGCGTAGGTGTTGCTGAACTTCGACGGGGTGAGCCAGACCAGGCCTTTTTTTGCGTCCAGTTCTTTCACCCGGGCGTAGGACTGGGCGCTGTCGAGCTTTTCAGTGATGTGGTTGTAAGCCACCAGCGACACGCCGGTGTATTCCCAAATCAGGTCCAGTTGACCGCTTTCCTGAGCGCTGCGAGCGAGGTTGCTGCCCAGACCGCCCGTCACCTGGGTGTCGTAACCCTTGGTGCGCAGGTACTGGGAAGTGATTTCCGCGAGCAGGGTCTGTTCGGTGAACACCCGGGCGCCGATGCGAATCACCGGTTTTTCAGCGGCTTGAGCCAATCCTGCGAACAGCAGGACACAGCCCATTATCAAGGTCATGCCTTTCAGGTGGAGAGCTTTCATAAATATTCCTTTGCCGAGGCTTAAGACGGGCGCAAGCCGCGTTCGAGCCAGAGGCGGCTGGCCAGTGTCACCAGACCATCGAGCAGCAAGGCCAGCAAGGCGGTACACGCCGCGCCGAGCAGCAGTTGCGGCTGATTGTTCAGGGCGATGCCAGGGAAAATCAGGCTGCCCAGGCTGTTGGCGCCGATCAGGAAGGCCAGCGGTGCCGTACCGACGTTGATCGCCAGGGCCACACGCACACCACCGATGATGATCGGTACGGCGTTTGGCAGTTCGACCCGCCACAGCACTTGAGTCGGCGTCATGCCGATGCCGACGGCTGCTTCCTTGAGAGAACCCTGGACGTTTTTCAGGCCTTCATAGGTGTTGCGCACGATCGGCAACAGCGAGGCAAGGAACAGGGCGAAGATCGCGGGACCACTGCCGATGCCAAGGATGCCCAGGGCGATGGCCAGTACGGCCAGGGGCGGCACGGTGTTGCCGATGTTGAAGATTTGCATGAAGCGTTCAGCACGGCCAACCATGGTTGGGCGACTGAGGAAGATACCGGCGGGTATGCCCACAACAAGGGCGGCCAGCATGGAAGCGAGGACGAGCATCAAATGGGCTTGCAGGTAAAACAACAAATCGTCGCGGTAATGTTCGATCGTATTGATGCCGATCCAGTGGACCAGCAGGGCCAGGAGTGCGACGACAACCGCACCTCCTATCAGCCCTTTGCCATAGCGAATAGCCACAGGCGGACTCCTTTTTTTCTTTGTCGGCGAACGCAGTCCCGAGTGGCAGTGCCATTCCTGGCTGCCGGGCAATGCAACGTTCGCGAGAAGCAGCTCATGCCGCACGCCTTCCCTGTAGGAGCGAGCTCGCTCGCGAAAAATGTCCCGACACCGCGGTTAACCGAATAGCCCGCGTTATCGTTGACGTCCATCGCGAGCAAGCTCGCTCCTACAGGGGAAATGCGTGCGGCTTATCGAGCCATAAGCGCAGCCTCGTCAGGCTAACTTGCTGATTTATCAGCCCCTGACACGAGTGCTGTAACAGGGGAGTGGACGTCTCTACCTTTTAAAAGGTTCCATAAATAACAGCAAATAGCCACCGTCGGAGCTGCCGAAGGTGTTTGGGGGAGGGTACGAGCGGTGGTCCGTGGGGCGCGTTTTAAGCTATACTCGCCGCCCTTTTTTGAATCACCTGCCAGGCGATTTCCCATGACCAAACAGGCCGCCGAAGTCGCGAAACGCCGCACTTTCGCCATTATTTCCCACCCCGATGCCGGTAAGACCACCATCACCGAGAAGCTCCTGCTGATGGGCAAGGCGATCGCGGTTGCCGGCACGGTGAAGTCTCGCAAGTCCGACCGCCATGCCACCTCCGACTGGATGGAAATGGAAAAACAGCGGGGTATTTCCATTACCACGTCGGTCATGCAGTTCCCGTATCGCGACCACATGGTCAACCTGCTCGACACCCCGGGCCACGAAGACTTCTCCGAAGATACCTACCGTACCCTGACGGCGGTCGACTCGGCATTGATGGTCCTCGACGGCGGTAAGGGTGTGGAGCCACGGACCATCGCGCTGATGGACGTCTGCCGTCTGCGGGACACGCCGATTGTCAGCTTCATCAACAAACTCGACCGCGACATCCGTGACCCGATTGAACTGCTCGACGAAATCGAAGCGGTCCTGAAGATCAAGGCTGCGCCGATCACCTGGCCGATCGGTTGCTACCGCGACTTCAAGGGTGTGTATCACCTGGCCGACGACTACATCATCGTCTACACCGCCGGTCACGGCCACGAACGTACTGATGTGAAGATCATCGAGAAGCTCGACTCGGACGAAGCCCGCGCGCATCTGGGCGACGAGTACGACCGCTTCGTCGACCAGCTGGAGCTGGTGCAGGGCGCCTGCCACGAATTCAACCAACAGGAATTCCTCGACGGCCAGCTGACTCCGGTGTTCTTCGGTACTGCCCTGGGCAACTTCGGTGTCGATCACGTGCTGGACGCCGTGATCAATTGGGCGCCAAAACCCCTGGCGCGGGTCGCCAACGAGCGCACCGTGGAACCGATCGAAGAGAAATTCACCGGCTTCGTGTTCAAGATCCAGGCGAACATGGACCCCAAACACCGCGACCGTATCGCCTTCATGCGTATCTGCTCCGGCAAATACGAAAAGGGCATGAAGATGCGCCACGTGCGCACCGGCAAGGATGTACGGATCGGCGACGCGCTGACGTTCTTCTCCTCCGAGCGTGAGCAACTGGAAGAAGCTTTCGCCGGCGACATCATCGGCCTGCACAACCACGGCACCATCCAGATCGGCGACACCTTCACCGAAGGCGAAGTCCTGGGCTTCACCGGTATCCCGCACTTCGCCCCGGAGCTGTTCCGTCGTGTGCGTCTGCGCGATCCGCTGAAATCCAAACAGCTGCGCCAAGGCTTGCAGCAACTGGCCGAAGAGGGCGCGACCCAGGTGTTCTTCCCCGAGCGCAGCAACGACATCATCCTCGGCGCCGTGGGTGTGCTGCAGTTCGACGTGGTCGCCAGCCGCTTGAAAGAGGAATACAAGGTCGAGTGCTCCTACGAGCCGATCACCGTGTACTCGGCGCGCTGGATCGATTGCGACGATAAGAAGAAGATGGAGGAATTCCGCGTCAAGGCTGTGGAAAACCTCGCGGTCGACGGCGGCGGTCACCTGACCTACCTCGCCCCGACCCGGGTCAACCTGGCGCTGATGGAAGAGCGCTGGCCGGACGTGAAATTCCGTGCGACGCGTGAGCATCACTAAGCGTTGAGCTGTCACACAAAAGCCCCGTTGCGAAAGCCTCGGGGTTTTTGGTTTCTGGCGAAGATCAAAAGATCGCAGCCTTCGGCGTATACCCGTAGGAGCTGCCGAAGGCTGCGATCTTTTGATCTTTTGGCCTAACAATTATTCCAAACCAATCTGTCGATTAGCGGCAATTACTTCTTTTCGCTGGCGTCCTATCTGGAGAACCCGGCCGATTGGAACTAGATTTCAGTCAGCTCCACGGTAACCGGGTTACGCGCCGGCAGGCACCCATGCTGCATCTCAGAAAGGATGAATTCGGCTATGAGCATTCTTCAACGCATTTTGCTGTTGCTAAAGGTTTTGGTGATTATGTCCGTTGGCATGTCCGCAGCGCGGGCCGAATGCCCCGATCACGGTGAACAGGCATCGAGCGGGCAGGTAGGGCACTCAGGCCTGATGATCGCCAAGTCCGAATGCGAGCCCGGTGACCAGGGGCAGGGCGGTAGCGCGGACGACGATGATTCCACTACCGAGGAGCCGGATTCCGACGACCCGGATGAAGGCGATAGCCAGACGTAAGAGGTAATTTCGGGCAAAAGAAAACCCCTTCACTCCGACCGTTACGCAGTCGAGGCAGAAGAGGTTTTTGGACAACCAACACCTGACCCTGTGGGAGCGGGCTTGCCCGCGATGGCGATGCCGCAGTGACATTAAAGTCGCCTGGCGGGACGCCATCGCGGGCAAGCCCGCTCCCACAGGTTTTTTAGTACACCGTCATGTCGCGCCATCCAGAAGCTGCTCGGCGTAGTGGCAAGCCACCTGGCGGTTGTCGAGCAGGCGCAGGGCCGGTTCTTCGGTGCCGTAGCTCTACACCCTCTCAATCTTCGCCTGGATAAGTCACCTCATTTTGGGTGCATTGCCCGCTGCATGGTTACGGCTTTCTGTCGCCCGTATTTAACCCCCCCCCCCTGGCTGATGGCAGAGATTTTTCGTTATTGCCAAAACCGTTTCCGGTAAATACCACGCAGTTATTTGAAACATATTGAGATGGTTTAGAGCTTGTCGGTGGCGCGGACCTACAGAATGTTCCTACAGCTATTTCTGTAAATTGATATATCGATTTTTTTCTATTGTGCGATTGAGTGTGATGTCTATATTGAAAACTAGATCGACGCTTGAAGAGTGTCAACGTGATCGAAGCATTAGTGGGGGTGGATAAAACCATTGCGTATCAAGAGCTTGATAGGCTGTCGAATGACCTTGCCAGCCTTTTCATTCAACTGGGGCCACCTCTGAATCCCGCATCGGGGTATATGCCGAGGCTTCCGTCGATCTGGTTGTCAGTATTATTGCAATAATTAAGGTTGGCGCAGCCTTTATCCCTTTGGAAGTTGCTGATTCGTCTGGTCTGATAAGTCAATTTCAACGAGTTGGTGCGGTTGAAATTTATCCCTGAAGAACGAACTTAACGCCAGCCGGTGCTGCTTCAAACGTATCCGCTCCATGAACCCCACATTCAAAGCCACCATCTGATCCCCCGAAGCTATGCTCCCGATTTCTTCATCTGTGGCAATTAGCCCACTTCCTATTTTGCCAGCACAAGAATGGCGAAGCCTGG
>NZ_JADEVO010000028.1 GCF_017114825.1 Pseudomonas gregormendelii
TCGAGTACCATGCTGGCAGCATGCAGCTTGAACTCGCGGGTATAGACCTTTCTATCGTTCATGGAACCTCCAAGTTGGCGAAATCATATCGCCCTTAAGAGGTGTCCGGAATTATTAGACCAGTTCAAGCCCGCTCCCATGGGATCTGTGTGTTGAACACACTCTCCGTGAACAACACAGATTCCTGTGGGAGCGGGCTTGCTCGCGATGGCGTCGACCCAGTCACCGCCTTAATCAGCTCAGCTTGAAACTGCCCATCTGCCGCGCTAGATCATCCGCCAACCGCTGCAACGTCTGGCAATCCTCACGGCAAGCCCTGACCTCCCCCGCTGTCGCCCGCGCCAGGTCGGAAATGCCCTGTACGTTGCGGTTGATCTCTTCAGTCACCGCCGACTGCTCTTCGGTCGCCGTCGCCACCTGATGGTTCATGTCGCTGATTCGTTCTACCTGACCAGTAATGGCGGTCAGTGAGGCCCCGGTACGCTGGCTGGACTCAACGCCGGTACCGGTGGCCGCCTGTCCGGAATGCATCGAAGACACCGCATTCTCCGCGCCTTGCTTGAGGCTGCCGATCATCTGCTGGATCTCATCGGTGGACGTCTGCGTGCGTCGGGCCAACGTGCGCACCTCATCCGCCACCACCGCAAACCCTCGCCCCATATCGCCAGCGCGAGCCGCTTCAATCGCAGCATTGAGCGCCAACAGATTAGTTTGCTCGGAAATCCCGCGAATCACCGCCAACACCTGATCGATAGACCCTACCTGATGCGCCAGCTCACCCACAGCTGCCGCGGCGAGGCCAATTTCGTCGGACATGCTCTCGATATGACGAATGGACCCGCCCACCACTTCCCGCGCCTGCATCGCCTCGTCCCGTGCACTTTGCGACGCAACGGCAGCGTTACCGGCGTTCTGCGCGATTTCCTGTACGGTCAGGCCCATCTCATGCACGGCAGTGGCGACCATGTCGGTCATTTCCTGCTGGCGGCCGGAACGCTCGGCGGTATTGTCCACGACCCTGGCAACCTGACCTACAGCTGTGCGCAGGCGCTCGCTGGTCGTCAGCACCTCGCCGATCATGTCGCGCTGGCTGTCCAGGAAGCGATTGAAGCCCCGCGCCAGATCACCGAGCTCATCGGCCCGGCTGGAGTCCAGACGGTGAGTCAAATCTCCACCACCGCTACCGATGGCAACCAGCGCCGCTGTTACCTGGCGGATCGGCCGCACCAGGCCACGGGCCAGCAATACCACCAACAGCAGGCATACCAGGGCGACGGCGAGGCCAATGCCGCCACTCATCCACATGGCACGGCGGGCTTCAGCGTAGATCTGCGACTGTGGCACTTCGGCCACCAGTGTCCAGCCCAAATCCCTCAAGGGCAGGCTCAGTGCCAGAAAATCTTCGTCTTCGCGCATGAAGTTAGTGCTGGTGGCCGTTGTTTGACCCATGACGGACCGGGCGGCTGCCTCACCCATCTGCTCGGCCAATGTGCGTTTGCCACTGAACCGAGCTTCGGGATGAACCTGGATCAAGCCGTCGGAACGCACCAGGTAGACCTTGCCGCGCGCACCAAAGCTGTAGTTGTGGATCAGCCCGGAAAGCTCCTTCATGCTCAGGCCAAGCCCTGCAACGCCCACGACTTTACCGGCCTGCTCGACCTTGAGGTCGATGAACAGCGCCAGCTCTCCTGTCGCGGTGTCATTGTCGATATTGAGCGTGCGCGCCTGATCGCTGCCACAAATGAGTAGAACCAGGCGTCCTTGGGGTTGGCACGGCTGAGCGTGCGGTCCAGGCCCTTCTCGGTGTAGTAATGGCTGGACCCGGTGCCCACTATCAATGCAGTGAAGGCCTTGTGCTCGGCGCGAATACCTTCCAGGTAGCTGACAAAACCCGGCGCCTGGGCACTGTTTTCACCCCCCGCCAGCCAGTCGCGCACCATGCTGTTGCTGGCGATATCCTTGGCGGCAGTGAGCGGCTGAACAAGGATGCGTTCGATGTCGTTGCGCATCGCTTCGATACTGGACGGCAGCGCCTGTTCGACCAGATAACTCTGGGCCAGACGATTGACCACGAGGGTATAAATGCCAACCACGATCAGCACGCTGACCAGCAGGGCGGTACCCATGCTCAGGATCAGTTGCCATTGAATACTGCGACGCCAGAACTGCATGGAGCACCCCCAAAGAATAAGAGGCTGGAACACTGCAACAGCCGTGCCGATTGTATACAAACCAATCGACAATTTATTCTTTGGTTGTGCGCAAAGCCGATCAGGCTTGATTGATGGTCTTGGCGATCACTTCAACCGTGGCGCTGACTTGCTCTTGATAACGGTCGAGTTCGAGCTGGTGTTGCTTGCGCATCTCGATCTGCTGAGAGCACAGGTTCATCGCCGCCAGCACGAGCAGCCGGTCACCGATCAGCGTCGGGTACCTCTTCTTCGTGTCAGCCAGTGCAGCCTTCAACATCATGGCGGCGTCCAGCAGGGTCTGCTCCTCCCCGGCCGGCGCCCTGATCGAATAGTCCTCCCCCAGGATGGAGACGACTTTTACCCCTGAGGCGCCCTGACTCATGCGCTGACCGGGCCGGCGCTGACACGCTCAACCAGGGCCTGGATACGCGCTGCGGTAGCGCCATGTTTCTCTTCCTGTTCCATCAGGTTCAGTTGCAGGTTTTCGTTTTCATCTTTGGCCTGGGCCAATTCTGCGCTCAGGGTCTGGTTCGTGGCGAGCAGGGCCTGGTTCTGTTGTACCAGGTCGCTGACCAGCTGTTCCAATTGGCTAAGGGAGGCTTCCAACATTTTGATTTTCCAAGCATTTTCAAAGGGCGCGTACGATAAAGAAAAGTCACCACGGATGCCAGGGTTATTCAGGCGCAAGGCCTTGATTTTCCTGGCGGGCGACCCTTCTCGCGAGCTTTAAAGACTGTGATTGGCGAATCTGGTTCCTGCACTTCGTCGATAACCCTTGTTGCAGGCTCGAGCTTGCTCGCGACGAACGAAAGACCACCGCATACCTGGATGCTCGCGTCATCATTCACGACCATCGCGAGGTCGCTCCTACAGGGTGTGTGCTGTGGATGCGACAAAAAAAGCACAGGCACTCAAGACTTTAGTCTTATGACCGATAAGCCCTCCATACGACAGTCTCAGCGCCGCATGGATGCGCCTTTCCCGGTACACACCATGTCTCTTCGTAATATGAATATCGCTCCGCGGGCCTTCCTCGGTTTCGCCCTGATTGGCGGTTTGATGCTGGTTCTGGGGGTGTTTGCCTTGAACCAGATGAGCAAGATCCGCGCGGCGGGCGAAGACATCGCCTCCGCCAGCGTGCCTAGCGTGAAAAGCCTCGACGAGTTCACGCAATTGACGCTGCGCCTGCGGGTCCTGTCCTACCGCTTGCTGACTAACCGCGAACCTGACGTGCAGCAGAAAACCTATGAGCTGTTCGAGCTGCGTCATCAGCAGATCCGCGCGACGCAGAAGGTTTATGAACCGCTGATCGACGGGCCGGTCGAGCGGGCGGCCTATGACCAGTATCTGCAACTGCTGGGTCAATACCGTCAGCTTGAGGAGCAGATGAAGAGCCTGTCGCGCAACAATCAGGTCGAAGACCTGCGCAAAATGCTCAACACCGAATTGCTGGCCAATTCCGAGGCGGTCAACACGGCACTCGCCAGGTTGCTGGAGATCAATACCCAGCAGATCGCCGAAACCAGCCAGGAGGCAGCCGACCAGTACTCCTCGGCATTTAACCTGGTTGTCGGGCTGCTGGTCCTGGCCTCAGGCCTGACGCTGCTGTTCGCCTGGTTGTTGACCAACAGCATTACCAAGCCGATCGCCAATGCCCTGGAAGCCGCCGAAGCCATCGCCGAGGGCAACCTGACTCGCCCGATCACCGTCGATGGCGAAGATGAAGCCGGCCGCCTGTTGCTGGCCATGTCGAAGATGCAGGAAAAACTGCGCGACACGTTGCAGCGAATTTCCGGTTCGGCGACTCAACTGGCCTCCGCCGCTGAAGAGCTCAACTGCGTCACCGATGAAAGCGCCCGCGGCCTGACCCAGCAGAACAACGAAATCGAACAGGCCGCCACTGCCGTGAACGAAATGACCAGCGCCGTTGAAGAAGTCGCGCGCAACGCGGTCAGCACCTCCGAAGCGTCGAAAAACGCCACGACCTCTGCCGGCGACGGCCGCGACCTGGTCCAGGAAACCGTCAGCGCCATTGAACGCATGAGCGCCGACGTGCAGAGCACCGCAAGCCTGATCGGCGACCTGGCCAACGAGTCCCGGGATATCGGCAAAGTCCTGGATGTGATTCGTGGGCTGGCTGACCAGACCAACCTGCTGGCGCTGAACGCGGCGATCGAAGCGGCCCGTGCCGGCGAGGCCGGTCGCGGTTTTGCCGTGGTGGCGGACGAAGTTCGTGCACTGGCCCATCGCACCCAGCAATCGACCAGCGAAATCGAACGCATGATCGGCAGCATCCAGAGCGGTACCGAGCATGCGGTGAATTCGATGCGCAACAGCACCGAGCGTGCCGAATCGACCCTGAACATTGCCCGCGGAGCCGGACTGTCCCTGGAGACGATCAACAATGCCATTGTCGAGATCAACGAGCGCAACCTGGTGATCGCCAGCGCGGCGGAAGAACAGGCCCAGGTGGCGCGGGAAGTGGATCGCAACCTGGTGAACATCCGGGACCTGTCGGTGCAGTCGGCAACCGGGGCGAGCCAGACCAGCGCGGCCAGTAATGAGCTATCGCGCCTGGCGGTGGATCTGAATGGAATGGTGGGACGCTTCCACCTTTAACACGCAAACGCAGCCCCCCGTGGGAGCTGGCTTCCCAGCTCCCACGGGGGGCTGCGCCAAGGCGAATTCAGCTGTTGGGCATTGATCCGCAAAAGCTTTTTGACAGCATCACATTTCAACAGGTTAGAATCGCTGGCACGCAGACTGCATGGTCAGTTTGTGCCCGCCTTTCAGCTTTCCTGGAGTACTGCCTTTGAATGCGACGACCATCAACAGCCTGTTCTTGATCGGCGCGTTGCTGGTAGGTGCGAGCATTCTGGTGAGTTCACTTTCGTCGCGCCTGGGCATCCCTATCCTGGTGATCATCCTGGCCGTGGGCATGGCGGCCGGTGTCGACGGCGCCGGTATCATTTTCGATAACTACCCTACAGCCTATCTGGTCGGCAACCTGGCACTGGCCGTCATCCTGCTCGACGGTGGCCTGCGAACAAGGGTGTCCAGTTTCCGCGTGGCCTTATGGCCAGCATTGTCCCTGGCCACGGTCGGGGTGTTGATCACCACTGGCTTGACTGGCATGGCGGCCGCCTGGCTGTTCGACCTGAACATGATCCAGGGCTTGCTGATTGGCGCCATCGTCGGTTCCACCGATGCGGCGGCGGTGTTCTCGCTGCTGGGCGGCAAGGGCCTGAACGAGCGGGTCAGTGCCAGCCTCGAGATCGAATCCGGCAGCAACGACCCGATGGCGGTGTTCCTCACCGTCACCCTGATCGACATGCTTGCCAGCGGCGAGACCGGGCTGCACTGGAACCTGCTGGGGCATCTGGTGCGCGAGTTCGGCATTGGCGGCGTCATTGGCCTGGGTGGCGGCTGGGTCATGTTGCAGCTGGTCAACCGAATCAACCTGGCCAACGGCCTGTACCCGATCCTGGTGATCGCTGGCGGGCTTGCGGTGTTCGCGCTGACCAACGCGCTGCACGGCAGCGGCTTCCTCGCGGTGTACCTGTGTGGCCTGGTGATCGGCAACCGTCCGGTGCGCAGCCGTCACGGCATCCTGCACATGCTCGACGGCATGGCGTGGCTGGCGCAGATCGGGATGTTCCTGGTGCTGGGCCTGCTGGTAACGCCACACGACCTGCTGCCAATCGCCTTGCCCGCCCTGGGCCTGGCGCTGTGGATGATCCTGTTCGCACGGCCGCTGTCGGTGATGGTTGGCCTGCTGCCATTCAAGGCCTTCCACGGCCGCGAAAAAGCTTTTATCTCCTGGGTGGGGCTGCGCGGCGCGGTGCCGATCATCCTGGCGGTGTTCCCGCTGATGGCCGGCCTGCCCAACGCCCAGCTCTACTTCAACCTCGCATTCTTTATCGTGCTGGTGTCGCTGCTGGTGCAGGGCACGAGCCTGCCCTGGGTGGCGAAGTTGCTCAAGGTCACCGTTCCGCCTGAGCCGTTGCCGATTTCCCGGGCCGCGCTGGAAGTGCATGTAACCAGCGAATGGGAGCTGTTCGTTTATCGCCTTGGGGCCGAGAAATGGTGCATCGGTTCGCCCCTTCGCGAGTTGAAAATGCCCGAAGGCACGCGTATTGCGGCCCTGTTCCGTGGCCAGCAACTGCTCCATCCGTCGGGTAGTACGGTGCTCGAAGTCGATGATTTACTCTGTGTTATCGGCCACGAACACAACCTCCCGGCCCTTGGAAAACTCTTCAGCCAGGCCCCGCAACGGGGGCTTGATTTGCGCTTTTTCGGCGACTTCGTACTCGAAGGAGATGCCCAGCTGGCTGCGGTTGCTGCCCTGTACGGGTTGAAGGTCGAAGGCATCGATCCGGACATGTCCCTGGGCCGCTTCATCGCGCAAAAAGTTGGCGGTGCGCCAGTAGTGGGTGACCAGGTGGAGTGGAACAACACCATCTGGACCGTCGCGGTCATGGACGGGAACAAGATTGGCAAAGTCGGCGTCAGATTTCCCGAAGGAAGTCGCCCGGGTCCGGGACTCTTCCTCTAAACTCCACACTTCGCCAGCTTTCGATCGGTCTCTATGTCAACCCTGCGCACCTATTTCTTCATGGCCCTGCTGGGCTTGAGCCTCTCTATCGGTACGCTGCAAGCCGCCGAACCGCCCACCAGCGAAGCTGTGCAGGCGAGCCTGGACAAGATTGCCGACCGCAAGCTGCCGGAAGCCGATCAGAAAGCCCTGCAGAGCATCCTGCAAAACACCCTGACACAGCTGGGTAATCAGCGCGATTACGAGCAGAAACTGGCAGCGCTCAAGCAGCAGCTGGCTACCGCGCCCAAGCAGAACATAGAAAACCAGCGCGAACTGGTGCGTCTCAAGGGCACCAAGGTCCTGCCGGTGGAGCAGCGCTTCGCCAACCTGTCGATCCAGCAGCTGGAGCAGATGCTCACCGAGCGCTCTACCCAACAGAGCGATCTGCAAAAAGCCCTGGCCGATGCCAACAGCCTGGTCATCACCGCCCAGACCCGGCCCGAGCGTGCCCAGGCAGAAATCTCCGCCAGCCAGACCCGCATCCAGCAGATCAACAACATCCTCAAGGCCGGCAAGGACGCGGGCAAAACCTTGAGCGGCGAACAGCGCGACCAGCTCAACGCCGAACTTGCGGCACTCAACGCGCTGATCCCCCTGCGTCGCCAGGAATTGGCGGGAAACAGCCAGTTGCAGGACCTGGGCAACAGCCAGCATGACTTGCTTACCGAGAAATCGGATCGCCTGGATCAGGAAATCCAGGAGCTGCAAAACCTGATCAACCAGAAGCGCCTGGCACAGTCCCAGGAGACCGTGACGCAACAGTCCATCGAGGCACAGAAAGCCGGGGGCAGCAGTTTGCTGGCCACGGAAAGCTCGATCAACCTGAAGCTGTCCGACTACCTGCTCAAAACCACCGACCGCCTCAACATCGTCACCCAGCAGAACCTGCAGACCAAACAGCAACTCGACAGCGTCACCCAAAGCGACTCGGCCCTGGACGAGCAAATCAACGTGCTCAAGGGCAGCCTGCTGCTGTCGAAAATCCTCTACAAGCAGAAACAGGCTTTGCCGCGGCTCAAGCTGGACCGCGATCTTGCGGACCAGATCGCCGACATCCGTCTGTATCAGTTTGATGTCAGCCAGCAACGGGAGCTGCTGAGCAACCCGACCATCTATGTCGACAACCTGCTGTCCACCCAACAGCCGGAACAGGTTACCCCGCAGTTGCGCAAGAGCCTGCTGGAACTGGCCAATACCCGGGCGGACCTGCTGGAGCGGCTGAACCGCGAACTGAGCGCCGTACTCAACGAATCCATTACCCTGCAACTCAACCAGAAACAACTGCTGAGTACCGCGCAAAACCTGCGCGCCACCCTCGACGAGCAGATGTTCTGGATCCCAAGCAACAAGCCGCTGGACTTCGAATGGATGCACGACGTGCCGGAGCGCCTGCAGCGCCAGGTCACCACCCTGCCATGGGCTTCGAGCCTGAGCGAACTGTCCGACGGGCTGACCCAGCGACCATTGCTGTTCCTGCCCCTGGCGTTGCTGATCGGCGCGCTGCTGTGGCGCCGCAAGAGCCTGTATGCCCGTTTGAACAAGGTTCACCAGGACATCGGCCACTTCAAGCGTGACAGCCAGTGGCACACGCCGCAGGCCATTTTGATCAACATCCTGCTGGCGATGCCGGTGTCACTGGGCCTGGCCCTTTGCGGCCTGGCGCTGCAGATCGACGCACGCGGGCAGAACGCCAATATGGGCGCGGCGCTGTTGCAGATGGCGCAAGCCTGGCTGGTGTTCTACACCGCCTACCGCATATTGGCCCCGGGTGGCGTGGCGGAACTGCATTTCCGCTGGGAGAAGCCACAGGTCGAATTCCTGCAGGGCTGGGTGCGTCGACTTGGTTTGGTCGTGATGGCCCTGGTTGCCGTGGTGGCAGTCGCAGAGCTGCAACCGGCGGCCCTGGCCGATGATGTGCTGGGCATGCCGGTGGTGCTGACCTGTTATGCGCTGATGGCCTGGCTGCTCAGCCGCCTGCTGATCAGCAGCCCGACTCACCAGAACGCCTCGCTGTTCCGCAAGGCCGTGGGCATCCTGTTTACCGCGCTGCCCATCGCGCTGTTCGTCGCGGTGTGCTTTGGCTATTACTACACGGCGCTCAAACTCAGTGATCGGCTGATCAACACGTTGTACCTGCTGATGTTCTGGCTGGTCATTGAAGCCACGTTCGTGCGCGGCCTCAGCGTTGCCGCCCGACGCCTGGCCTATCAGCGCGCCCTGGCCAAGCGCCAGGCCGCCAGGGAAGCGGGTGATGGCGAAGCGGTGATCGAAGAGCCGACACTGGACATCGAAAAGGTCAACGAACAGTCGCTGCGCCTGATCCGCCTGGCGTTGCTGGGCGGGTTCATGGCAGCGCTGTACTGGGTCTGGTCGGACCTGATCACCGTGTTCTCGTATCTGGACAACATTACCCTCTACGAATACACCAGCGGCACCGGCGCCAACATGAGCATGGTGCCGATCAGCATCGGCGACATGCTCGGCGCACTGATCATCATCGGTATTACCTTCGCCCTCGCCCGCAACTTGCCAGGGCTGCTGGAAGTGCTGGTGTTGTCCAAGCTGAACCTGGCGCAGGGCAGTGCCTACGCTACGACCACGCTATTGTCCTATGTGATTGCAGGCGTCGGTTTCGTCTCGACCCTGTCGACCCTTGGCGTGAGCTGGGACAAATTGCAATGGCTGGTGGCAGCGCTATCGGTCGGCCTGGGTTTTGGTATGCAGGAGATCTTCGCCAACTTCATCTCCGGCATCATGATCCTGTTCGAACGTCCCGTGCGGATTGGCGACACCATCACCATCGGCAACCTGTCGGGTACGGTGAGCAAGATCCGCATCCGCGCCACAACCATCACCGACTTCGACCGCAAGGACATCATCGTCCCGAACAAGACGTTCATTACCGGCCAACTGATCAACTGGTCCCTGACGGACACCATCACCCGGGTGACGCTCAAGCTTGGCGTCGACTACGGTTCGGACCTGGACCTGGTCAAAGAGCTGCTGCTCAAGGCTGCCCGGGAAAACCCGCGGGTCCTGAAGGATCCCGAACCCCACGTGTACTTCCTCAACTTCGGCGAGAGCACCCTCGACCATGAGTTGCGCATGCATGTGCGTGACCTTGGCGACCGCAACCCGGTGCTCGACGAGGTCAACCGCTTCATCAATCGCGAGTTCAAGAAGCAGCACATCAACATTTCGTTCCGGCAGATGGAGGTCTACCTCAAGAACCTCCAAGGCCAGGAATACAAGATGGTGCCGATTGAACCGGAAGCCAAAACCATTGTGCCGCCGGTCGATGGCAAACCACCGCAGGAACCTCCTGCAGCCAAGCTCGACTAACCCGTCTATCCCTAGCAGAATGCTCGGACATTCTGCTGGAGATGGCCGGTGAAAGCCCTCGACGAACTGACCTTCGATAATCGCTTCGCCCGCTTGGGCGACGCGTTTTCTGCCCATGTGTTGCCCGAGCCGATCGACAATCCACGCCTGGTGGTGGCCAGCCCTTCTGCCATGGCGCTGCTCGACCTCGACCCGGCCGAAGCTCAGACCCGGGAGTTTGCCGAGCTGTTCAGTGGCCACAAGCTCTGGGCCGACGCAGTGCCCAGGGCGATGGTGTATTCCGGCCATCAATTCGGCTCCTACAACCCCCAGCTGGGCGACGGTCGCGGTCTATTGCTCGGCGAGGTCTATAACCAGGCCGGCGAGCACTGGGACCTGCACCTCAAGGGCGCCGGCCAGACGCCGTTTTCGCGCATGGGTGATGGTCGCGCAGTCCTGCGTTCCTCGATCCGCGAATTCCTCGCCTCGGAAGCCCTGCACGCCCTGAACATTCCCACGACCCGCGCGTTGTGCGTGATCGGCTCGGACACCCCGGTCTGGCGCGAAAAGCAGGAACGCGCGGCCATGGTCCTGCGCCTGTCACCCAGCCACATCCGCTTCGGGCATTTCGAGTATTTCTACTACACCAAGCGTCCCGAACAGCAGGACGAGCTGGGCCAGCATGTACTCTCCATGCACTTTCCCGAATGCCTGGAACAGCCCGAACCCTACCTGGCGATGTTTCGCGAGATCGTCGAACGCAATGCCGAGCTGATCGCCAAGTGGCAGGCCTACGGCTTCTGCCATGGGGTGATGAACACCGATAACATGTCGATCCTGGGCATCACCTTCGACTTCGGGCCTTTCGCATTCCTGGATGACTTCGATGCCAACTTCATCTGCAACCACTCCGATGATCAGGGCCGTTATTCCTTCAGCAACCAGGTGCCGATCGGGCAGTGGAACCTCAGCGCGCTGGCCCAGGCGCTGACGCCGTTCATCAGCGTCGAGGCCCTGCGCGAAACCCTCGGCCTGTACCTGCCGCTGTACCAGGCCCATTACCTGGACCTGATGCGCCGCCGGCTCGGCCTGACCACCGCCGAGGACGATGACCAGAAACTGCTCGAGCACCTGCTGCAACTGATGCAGAACAGCGCAGTCGACTACACCCTGTTCTTCCGCCGCCTCGGCGATGAATCACCGGCGCTGGCCGTTGCCCGATTGCGCGATGACTTTGTCGACATCAAGGGCTTCGATGCCTGGGCCGAGCTGTATGTCGCGCGGGTTGCTCGCGAAGGTACGGTCGATCTGGAACAACGCCGCCAACGGATGCATGCGGTGAACCCGCTGTATATCCTGCGCAACTATCTGGCCCAGAAAGCCATCGATGCTGCCGAGAGCGGGGACTATTCAGAAGTCCGCCGACTGCATGCGGTGCTGAGCAATCCATTCGAGCAGCAGCCAGGGATGGAGGCCTACGCCGAACGGCCGCCAGAGTGGGGCAAGCATCTGGAGATCAGTTGTTCTTCGTGATGGTTGTCAGATAAACGTCTCGACCGACACTGCGAAGCGTTCAGCCAGCCAGCGGACCTGCCGCAGGTTGAGCTGACGCTTGCCGCTCAGGATTTCCGACACGACCGACTGCGCTCCTACACCCGGCAGTTAGCTCTGACTCAGGGCGTGCTCGCGCATCAAATAAGTCTGCTCCGGTTCGAATCGGTCTGGTTTCACCGGAAAACGCTGCACGATTGAAAACATGAGTAAACGTCTCCAAATCTGTAAAATCGGCTTCTTATCAGGATCCTTGCTCATGACCGAACCACTGCTCATCCCCTGCCCCCATTGCAACGGGCTCAATCGGATCCCAGCCGGGCGCCTGGCTGATCAGCCGAAATGCGGTCGCTGCAAAGCGCCAGTGCTGTTGAAGAGTCCTTTTGAACTGAAGCAAGGTGATTACGCCAGCCAGATCAAGGGGGATTTGCCATTGTTGGTAGACGTCTGGGCTGACTGGTGTGGCCCGTGCAAGTCATTTGCGCCGGTGTTCGAACAGGCGGCCGCGCAGTTGGCAGGCAAATGCCGGCTGGCCAAGCTGGACAGCGAGGCCAACCAGCCGTTGTCGGCTCAACTGGGGATTCGCTCGATTCCCAGCTTGATTCTGTTCAAGAACGGGCGGGAAGTGGCGCGCCAGAGCGGTGCGTTTGCGTTGCCACAGTTGATGAGCTGGTTGCGTAGCCAGGGGATCTGACCACCGCCTAAAAGATCGCAGCCTTCGGCAGCTCCTACAGAATTATGGTCCATCTCGGACCCTGCAGGAGCTGCCGAAGGCTGCGATTTTTTGATCGTCAGGCGTTTTCCAGCAGGTTATGCAGCTCCACAAACTGCTGGGTCAACTTATGCCGTGGGTCCAGATGAATCAGCGGCGTATTGGCCTGGTGCGACTCACGCATCCGCACCGACGTGCCCAGGTATACCGGCAGCACCGGCAACCCTTCAGCGATCAGTTCGTCAAGAATTTGCTGGGGCAGACTCGCGCGGGCCTGGAACTGGTTGACCACAATGCCTTCTACTTCCAGGCCCTCGTTGTGGTCTTCCTTCAACTCTTCGATCTCCGCCAATAACCCATAAAGCGCCTGACGCGAGAAGCTGTCACAATCGAAGGGTATTAGCACGCGATCGGCGGCAATCAGCGCCGATACCGCATAGAAGTTAAGAGCCGGGGGCGTATCCAGGTAGATCCTGTCGTAATCCTCGGACAACTCTTCCAGCAGCTTGCGCAGCTTGTTGATCTTGTGTTTCGCCTCGAGCTTGGGCTGCAAGTCCGCCAATTCTGCCGTGGCGGTAATGACATGGAGGTTATCGAAGGGTGTTTCGTAGATATCGACCTGGTTTTTCTTGGAAAACGGCCCGGAGGACAGGGTTTGCTTGAAAAAATCGGCAATGCCCATCGGGATGTCATTGCCGGTAAGTCCGGTCAGGTACTGAGTGGAGTTGGCCTGGGCATCGAGATCCACCAATAGGGTGCGATAGCCCTCGCTGGCGCTGACCGCCGCCAGATTGCAGGCAATGCTGGATTTGCCTACGCCACCTTTTTGATTAAACACCACGCGCCGCATGTCGAAACCTCCGTGTATCAAAGAATGACCGAGTGTAGTGGTCCCAAGCGTCGCTTCGCTACCTCGTTGGGAATTGGACTACAGGGTCATGCGAAAACTCTGAATAAAAAAGGGCCAAGATCAGACAGGATGATCGGATAGAGCCGACATACACGCTGGCCTCGATATGGATAATGCCAAATGATATTTACCAAGGAACCAGCCGGTCCATTTTCCTTGAGCAAAATGTAACCAGCATTTGCTACCCGCTGGCTGCACCGGGATAATGCGCGCCACTTGGCGCTTGACGCCGCGCCATGCTTGTCGCTGGTTCCGTGACTCACCGCGTCAAAAAAGCCCTCAGGGCGGGATGAATGTCTGTGATCAATTTCAACATCGCCCAATGGCGCGCATGGGCCCCTGGGCTCGAAAGCGTGGACGATTGGCAGGCCTGGAGTCGCCAACCGGTGGTCCTGCAGGCCAGCGATGCAGCCCCGGACGTCTCATTTCTGCCCGCCATGCAGCGACGCCGGCTCAGCCGCCTGGCGCGAATGGCCTTCAGTGTGGGCTGGCCGCTGGCCGATGGTCGCAAAGACCTGCCGCTGGTCTTTGTTTCCCGCCATGGTGAAACACCGCGCACGTTCGACATCCTCAGCGACCTGGCCGCCGATCAACCGCTGTCACCGACCCAGTTCAGCCTGTCCGTGCACAACGCGATCATTGGGCTGTGGTCGATCATGCGCGGAGAAACCAGCGAGATGACCGCCCTGGCTGCTGCCGGCGACGGGCTTGAACACGGCATGCTGGAGGCCGTGGCGTTGATCGGCGAAGGCGCGCCGGCCGTGTTGCTGGTAATCACCGAAGAACAGCCGCCGCAGGCCTACTCGCGGTGGATCGACGACGTGCCGTTCCCTTATGCATTGGGCCTTCTGATCACACCCGGCAACGATTGGCAGCTGTCCCTGAACAGTGCTACGGATACAGTGTCAAAAGCTCACTGGCCCCATGCCCTGAATCTCTTGCATACCCTGTTCGGCCAGCAGACTACCTGCCAACATGCCTGGAAAAATCGTGTATGGACCTGGCAACGCAACCTTTGAGCGAAAAGAGCCGCGACGCCTATTACTGGCGACTGCTGGCGACCGCCGCAAGCTTCGCCCTGTTCGGGCTGGGCGGGCTGTGCCTGCGTCTGGTGATTTTCCCCGTGCTCAATTGCCTGCCCGGGGATCCGCAGACCCACCGAATGCGTGCGCGGCGAACCGTGAGTCGGTGCTTCTGGTTTTTTGTGCGGTTCATGGCTCGGGCCGGCGTGTTGACCTACGATATCCAGGGCGCGGAAAAACTCGGCAGGCCGGGGCAAATGATTATTGCCAACCACCCGTCGCTGATCGATGTGGTGTTCCTGATTGGCCTGGTGCGCCACACCAACTGCGTGGTCAAACAAGGCCTGTGGGAAAACCCTTTCACTCGCGGCCCGCTGCGCAGCACCGAATACATCAGCAACGACGGCAGCATGGATATGCTAGACGCCGCCGCCGACGCGTTGAAAAGCGGCCAGACGCTGATCATCTTCCCCGAAGGCACCCGCACCCAGCCTGGCCAATCGCCGGCCTTTCATCGGGGCGCCGCTTCCATTGCCCTGCGCGGTGCGAAAATCCTCACCCCGGTCACCATCAAGGTCAATCCCAGCACCTTGACCAAAGCCGAAGCCTGGTATCGCATCCCCAAACGCCGCGTGCACTTCAGTTTCCATGTCGGGGCCGACATAGACCCACAGGCCTTCGCCGCCTGCGGCCCTGCACCGCAAGCCTCGCGCAAGCTCAACGATTATTTGCATTCCTACTACATCAAGGAGCTCGCCGAAGATGAGCGATCTACACCGTGAAATCAAACAACTGATCATCGACGCCCTGGGCCTTGAAGACATCAGTGCGCAAGAGATCGGCGACGACCAGACCCTGTTCGGTGAAGGCCTGGGCCTGGATTCGGTCGATGCACTGGAGCTCGGCCTGGCCATCCAGAAAAAATACGGCATCAAGATCGACGCCGACGCCAAAGACACACGCAATCATTTCAGCAATGTGGCGAGCCTTGCGGCGTTCGTTACTGCAAAACAGGCAGCTTGAGACCGGACCATGCAAACTCGTGACGACATTTTCAACACCCTGCGCGATGCCTTGGTCGAACTCTTCGAACTGGACCCTGAACGCGTGAAGCTCGAATCCAATCTTTATCAGGATCTGGAGATCGACAGTATTGACGCCGTGGACCTGATCGATCACATCAAACGTCAGACCGGCAAGAAAATCGCCGCCGAGGAGTTCAAAACGGTACGTACCGTCAGTGACGTGGTCGAAGCGGTCTACCGCCTGGTTCAACCGGCCGCATGAGGCGACTGATCGGCCTCGGCCTGCTGCTGGCGGGCCTGCTGTACCCCTTCGCGGTGTATTTCGGCATGGAACACTTTGCCCCTTGGCAGTTTGGCCTGCTGTTGGGAAGCCTCTGGCTGGGGCGAGCGCTGCTCGGCCCGCGCAAACCCGGCAGCTTGTGGATGGCCGTGACCGCGATCATTTTTTGCCTGCTGCTGGCATTGTTCGACAGCCCATTGTTGTTGCGCTGGTATCCGGTGCTCATCAGCGGGTTCATGCTCGGTTTGTTTGGCCTGAGCCTGAAATACGGTCCGCCTGTAGTCGAGCGCCTGGCACGGTTGCGTGAGCCGCAACTGCCGCCCCGGGCCATTGTTTATACCCGCCAGGTGACGATCGCCTGGAGTGTGTTTTTTCTCTGTAACGGCTTGCTGGCGACAGCCCTGACCCTTTGGGCGCCGCTGAGCTGGTGGATGTTGTACACCGGCCTGATCTCCTATGGATTGATGGGCCTGATGTTTGCCATTGAATGGCTGATACGACAACGGGTACGAGGCCACCCATGAACTGGATAAAACTTGAGCAACTGCTGCTCAAGGCTCAACCGGAGCGCGCCGTGACGGCCGGGCCGGTGCTGACCCACGCCCAGCTGTGCGAACGCGCACTGCGCCTGGCTGCCGGCCTCGAAAGCCAGGGCATACGGCGCGTTGCCGTGCACCTGGAAGACGCCGCCGACCTGGCCGTCGCCCTGCTTGGCGCCTGGCGCGCCGGCGCCAGCGTGCTACTTCCGGCCGACCTGCAACCCGTTACCCGGCAACGCTGGTCCGCGGAAGTCGACCTGTGGTTGACCGACCTGGCCGACGACGCACATCTGGAGGATTACCGGGGCGCGCCCCTGGGCGCAGTCGGGCTCGACCTGGACCAATGCCAACTCAGCCTGTGCACGTCAGGCTCCAGTGGCGAGCCCAAGCGCATCGACAAAACCCTGGGCCAGCTGGCCAATGAAGTGCAGGCCCTGGAGGCCCTGTGGGGTGCCGACCTTGGCCAGGCCTGCATCATCGGCAGCGTCGCCACCCAGCACATCTATGGGTTGCTTTTCCGAGTGCTGTGGCCGCTGTGCGCCGGTCGGCCGTTCGTGCGCAAACAGCTGGCGTTTCCCGAAGATCTGCAGCGCGCCAGCCGCGAGTGCCCGACATTCGCCTGGGTCGCCAGCCCGGCGCTGCTCAAGCGCATGGGCGACAACCTTGACTGGCCCGCCCTGAGTGCAGTTCGCCGGGTGTTTTCTTCTGGTGGCGCCTTGCCGGCCGAAGCGGCGCGAAGCCTGCACCAGCGCCTGCAACAATGGCCGACGGAAATCCTCGGCAGCTCGGAAACCGGCGGTATTGCCTGGCGCCAGGCCGATGAGCCCTGGCAGCCATTTGCCGACGTTGAACTGGCGCTGGACAGTGACGGTGCGTTGCTTGTCAGCTCTCCGTACATGCCCCCAGGCCATGTTGAACATACCGCCGATGCCGCGCAAATTGCCGCCGACGGCCGTTTTGAGCTACAGGGGCGGCTGGACCGAATCGTCAAACTGGAAGAAAAACGTATCTCGCTTCCAATGCTCGAACAGGCGTTGAGCACCCATGAGTGGGTGGCTGAAGCACGCATGGGTGTGGTGCAGGAAAACCGCGCGTCGCTGGGCGCGCTGCTGGTCTTGAGCGAGTCAGGCTTGCACGCGTTGCGCAATCAGGGCCGGCGCGCCGTTACCGAGGAGCTGCGCCAGCACCTGGGCCAGCACTGCGAAACCCTGGCTTTGCCGCGACGCTGGCGTTTTCTGCGACAACTGCCGTTCAACAGCCAGGGCAAGCTTGCGCAAGCGGATGTCGAGGGGTTATTGCTGGCTGCTCGGCCGAAATTGCCGGAAGTACTGCAACAGATCGAAAACGATGGCGAGTGGAGCCTGCAATTGGCGGTGCCACCGGACCTGGCGTTCTTCAGCGGCCATTTCCCCAAGGCGCCGGTGTTGCCCGGTGTGGTGCAGGTCGATTGGGCCCTCGCCCTGGGCCAACGATTGATCAACCTGCCGGAAAAATTCGCCGGTATGGAAGTCCTGAAATTCCAGCAATTGGTGCGCCCGGGGGATCAGGTCCAGTTGCACCTGCGTTTTGATCCGGTGCGCGGCAAGCTGTATTTCGCTTATCGCAATGAAACCGCGACCTGTTCCAGTGGGCGGATTCTGCTGGAGGCGGCGAGCGATGCTTGATTCTGGCAAGTGCTGCGCACTCAATCGCCCAGGGGATGTGCTCATGCATAACCCTTGCGCCGTCATCCCGGTCTACAACCACGAAACCGCGATTACCACCGTGGTCGAGGCGGTACTTGGCAGCGGTCTTCCCTGCATCCTGGTGGACGATGCCAGCGCCCCGTCCTGTGCAAAAGTGCTCGATCACCTGGCGCTGCGCGAAAAGGTATTCCTGATTCGCCTCGCCGCCAACCAGGGCAAGGGCGGTGCGGTCATGACCGGTCTGCGCGAAGCCGCGCGCCTGGGGTTCACTCACGCATTGCAGGTGGATGCCGACGGCCAGCACGACCTGCAGGACATCGGCACCTTCATCGAGCAGTCTCGCGCCCACCCCGAAGCGATTATCTGCGGGTACCCGCAATACGACGCAAGCGTCCCCAAGGGCCGTCTGTATGCCCGCTACCTGACCCACGTGATGGTCTGGATCAACACACTGTCGCTGCAGATTCGCGACTCGATGTGCGGCTTTCGCGTGTATCCGTTGCCGCCCGTACTGGCCTTGATCGACTCGGCGAAAATCGGCAAGCGCATGGATTTCGACTCGGACATCCTGGTGCGCCTGGCCTGGCGCAATCAACCGATGCTGTGGCGGCCTACACGGGTTCATTATCCGCTGGATGGCGTTTCACACTTTCGCCTGCTCCACGACAACGTACTGATATCGAGCATGCACACGCGGCTGTTTTTCGGCATGTTGTTGCGCGCGCCGGCGATGCTCTGGCAGCGGTGGCGCACATGAGCAGCAACTCCAACAAGGCGCACTGGGCCGACCGTGAGGAGCGCGGCAGTTTCTGGCTGATGAAGCTCACGGCATTCGGTGCCCGGGTGCTGGGTCGGCGCCTGTTGAGCCCACTGTTGTATGGCATCGTCCTGTACTTTTTCCTCTTTGGTCGAAGCGCTCGCCGCAGCGCCTGGCAATACCAGCAACGGCTTGCCGACTGGAGCGGGCGCAGCGAATTGCGCCCGACCCACTGGCGCGTCTTCGGCCAATTCATGGCATTTGCCGACTCGATGCTCGACAAACTCGACGTCTGGAACGGCAAGCTGAGCATCGAGCAGATCGAAATCATCGACCCCGCCCTGCTGCGCGGTCAATTGCGTGGCTCCCGCGGCCAGATGCTGGTGGGTGCGCACCTGGGCAATCTCGAGGTGTGCCGCGCCTTGGCGGAGATCGGCGAAAAGGTCACCATGAACGTGCTGGTGCACACCAAGCATGCCGAGCAGTTCAACCGACTGCTGGGCGAAGCCGGCGCGACCAACTTGCGCCTGATTCAGGTGAGCGAGCTTGACCCGGTGATCATGCTGCAACTGCACGAGCGTCTGGAACGTGGCGAGTGGCTGGCAATTGCCGGCGATCGTGTCCCACTGCATGGCGGGCGTAGCGTCACGGTGGACTTTCTCGGCCATCAGGCCGCATTTCCGCAGGGCCCATGGCTGCTGGCTGGCCTGCTCAAATGCCCGGTAAACCTGTTGTTGTGCCTGAAGAAGCCAACAGGCGATTATCGACTGACACTCGAGCCGTTCACCGATGCCGTGACCTGGAAACGCAGCGAGCGCGAACAGGTCATTCATCAGTGGGCGAGCCGCTACGCCGAACGCTTGGGTCACTATTGCCTCGAAGCACCACAACAATGGTTCAACTTTTACCCTTTCTGGAAGACCGATGACGACGCCAACGCTTGAGCCGGTAACCTTCGGCGAACTCCCCCTGCGTATTGAAGATGTACGGGCCCTGGCCAACCGCCAGGTGCCTGTGCAGTTGCAAGGCGACGCCCTGTTTCGCCAGCGCATCGCCAAAGGCCCGCAGTTCCTGGATTCGCTGCTGGACAAGGAAGGGGTGATTTACGGCGTGACTACCGGCTATGGCGACTCCTGCGTAGTCGCGGTGCCGCTGCATCACGTCGAGGCGCTGCCTCGTCACCTGTACACATTCCACGGTTGCGGCCTGGGCAAGTTACTCGACGCCCAGGCGACCCGCGCCGTGCTCGCTGCACGCCTGCAGTCGCTGTGCCAGGGTGTGTCGGGGGTTCGCGTGGAACTGCTGGAACGCCTCCAGGCCTTCCTTGCACACGACATCCTGCCGCTGATACCGGAGGAAGGCTCGGTGGGCGCCAGCGGCGACCTGACCCCGTTGTCGTATGTCGCCGCGACGTTGTCCGGCGAGCGCGAAGTCATGTTTGGTGGCGAACGCCGGCCAGCGGCCGACGTCCATCGCGAACTGGGCTGGGAACCCCTGGTGCTCAGGCCCAAGGAAGCCCTGGCATTGATGAACGGTACCGCCGTCATGACGGGCCTCGCCTGCCTGGCCTACGCGCGAGCCGATTACCTGCTGCAACTGGCCACCCGCATCACCGCAATGAACGTGGTGGCGCTGCAAGGCAATCCGGAACACTTCGACGAGCGCCTGTTCGCCGCGAAACCCCATCCGGGGCAGATGCAGGTCGCTGCATGGCTGCGCAAGGACTTGGCCATCGACGCTCCCACCGCACCGCTGCATCGCCTGCAGGATCGCTATTCCCTGCGGTGTGCGCCCCACGTGCTCGGCGTATTGGCCGATAGCCTGAACTGGTTGCGCTCGTTCATCGAAATAGAACTCAACAGCGCCAACGACAATCCGATCATCGACGCTGAAGCCGAGCGGGTACTGCACGGCGGTCATTTCTACGGCGGCCACATCGCCTTTGCGATGGATAGCCTGAAGACCCTGGTTGCCAACGTCGCCGACCTGCTCGATCGTCAGCTCGCACTGTTGGTCGACGAGCGCTACAACCATGGCTTGCCGAGCAATCTGTCGGGTGCCACGGCTGATCGGGCGATGCTCAATCACGGCTTCAAGGCGGTGCAGATCGGTACGAGCGCGTGGACTGCGGAAGCCCTGAAGAACACCATGCCGGCCAGCGTCTTTTCCCGCTCCACCGAGTGCCACAATCAGGACAAGGTGAGCATGGGCACCATCGCTGCACGGGATGCGATTCGCGTGCTGGAGCTGACCGAACAAGTGGCTGCCGCGACGCTGCTGGCCGCCAACCAGGGCGTCTGGTTACGCAGTAAAGCCGAGGACGCGCGTACATTGCCGCCGGCACTTGCCGCCATGCACGCGCAGCTGGCTGAAGATTTCCCGCCGGTCATCGAGGACCGGGCCCTGGAGAGCGAGTTGCGCCTGTGCCTGCAGCGTATCGCCGAACAACACTGGAGGCTGCATGCGTAGCAAGGGTGTGCTTCACATCGATACGCAAATCCTCGTGCCGTTCTTCGACGTCGACACCATGCACGTCGTCTGGCACGGCCATTACATCAAATACCTGGAAGTCGCCCGCTGTGCGTTGCTGGACCGAATCGGCCACAACTACAGCGCCATGGTCGAGTCGGGCTACGCCTGGCCGGTGATCGACCTGCAGCTGCGGTATGTACGTGGCGCGGTGTTCGGTCAGAAGCTCAACGTCCGGGCGAACCTGGTGGAATGGGAGAACCGGTTGAAGATCAACTACCTGATCACCGACCTGGAAACCGGCGAACGCCTGACCCGCGCTGTATCCGTGCAGGTCGCCGTCGATATGAGCAATCGCGAAATGCAACTGGCTTCACCCAAGATCTTTACCGATGCAGTGGAAAAGGTGCTCGAATGAACTGGCGGACAACCTGCTGCAAATTTCTGGTGGCAGGCGTCATGCTGCTGGGTACTTCACTGGCCCAGGCTTTTGATCTGCAGCAGCTCAGCGATCAACTGGGCAAACCTGACGTGATCCACGGCAGTTTCATCCAGGAAAAACACCTGCGCGCCCTGCCCCAGCCGCTGACCAGCAAGGGCACATTCGTCCTGGCGAAAAACCACGGCCTGCTCTGGCTGCTCAGAACACCGCTGCAGCAGGATTATCGGATCACCGCCAAGGGCATCGCCCGGCGCGAAGGTAACGGCTGGCAAATGCTGCCGGGCAAAAGCGCCGGAGCCGAGCAGAACCGTTTGTTCCTCGCGGTGCTGCAAGGTGACAGCAGCGGGCTGCAACGAGACTTCGACCTGTCGCTCAGTGGCGATGCACAGGACTGGAAGTTGACCCTGATCCCGCGTTCGCTGCTGTTAAAGCAGGTGTTCAACCAGATCAACATTGCCGGGGCCGAGTTGGTGCACAGTATCGAACTGCTTGAAACCCAGGGCGACAGCACCCTTTTACGCATGCAGGACAGTACCGCCGCGCAACCGTTGAGCGACTCGGAGCAACATGACTTTGCCGAGTGAACGCAGGCTCCCGCAGATTTTCCTGATCCTGCTACTGGTGGTACTGGCGCTGGCCGGTTGGCAATGGCGTAACGGCCCACCGCTGTCGGCCAACCTGATGGAGCTGGTACCAGGCACGGCACCGGATGCACTGGAGTCACGCGCGGAGCAGCGCATGCAGGAACCGTTGAACCGCGAGATGCTGGTGCTGGTCGGCCACGCTGATCGCCAACAGGCCGTGGCCATGGCGCAGCAACTCGGCGAGCAATGGCAAGCCAGCGGCCTGTTCGAAAAGGTCCAGTGGAACCTGCAAGCCGACTTGCCGGCGCTGCGCACCCAGCTGCTGGAGGGTCGCCTGGCGATGCTCTCGGTCGAAGATCGCCAGCAGTTGATCGAGCACCCCGAAGCGTTCATCCAGCAGCGCGTGCAAGGCCTCTTCGACCCCTTCACCGGTTTCAGTCTGGTACCCAGCCAGGAAGACTGGCTAGGGTTAACCGGACGCATCCAGAACAGCCAGCCCCAACACGGCGCCGTACAACTGGACATCGGCAGCGGTGCGCTGGTGGCTGATACTGACGGCATAAGCTGGGTGCTGCTGCGCGCGCGCACCACCGGCAATGCATTCGACATGAAGCTGCCCCTGCAGGTCGCCGAACTGCTCCAAAGCAGCCGTGCCGAAGCCGCCCAGGCCAAGGTACAACTGTTGGCGGCCAGCGGCCTGCTCTATGCCGCAAACGGCCAGCAGCAAGCCACCCGCGAAATGACCTGGGTCGGCGGCGGCGCCACGATCGGCATTCTATTATTGCTACTGCTGGCCTTCCGGCGCTGGCGCGTCTTGCTCGCCTTTGTCCCGGTGCTGGTGGGCATGCTCTTCGGTGCGGTGGCCTGCGTCGCCCTGTTCGGCCATATGCATGTGATGACGCTGGTGCTCGGTTCGAGCCTGATCGGCGTGGCGGTCGACTACCCGCTGCATTACCTGTCCAAAAGCTGGAGCCTGAACCCCTGGCGCAGCTGGCCAGCCCTGCGCCTGACCTTGCCCGGCCTGACCCTGAGCCTGATCACCAGTTGCATCGGTTACCTCGCCCTGGCCTGGACTCCGTTTCCAGCGCTGACCCAGATCGCGGTGTTCTCCGCAGCGGGTCTGATCGGCGCCTACTTGTGCGCGGTATGCCTGCTACCGGCATTGCTGAAGGGTGTGCAATTGCGCCCTGCACAATGGCCGTTAAGGGTTTGCGAAAGCTTGCTGCTGTGCCGCGAAGCACTCATCAAGCGGGCAAGCACCCCGGTATTGCTGGCAGTACTGGTCGCCTTCTGCGTCGCCGGCCTGCTGCAGCTCGACAGCAAGAACGACATTCGCCAATGGGTCGGCGCGCCCCAGCAGCTGACGGACGAAGCCCAGACCATTGCCCGGATCACCGGCTATCAGCCCACCAGCCAGTTCTTCCTGGTGCGCGCGGCCGATCAGCAGCAATTGCTCGAACGCCAGAACGCGCTGAGCGAGCGACTCGATCAACTGGTCAACCTGGAGAAACTCCAGGGTTACCTGTCCCTCAATCAACTGGTCAGCCCGCCCAGCGAACAGGTACAGGTTCGCGAAGCGCTGAACAAACTGGCGCAACACTGGCAGCCGTTGCTTGATCTCGGCGTGCCGGTGGCAGCACTGCAAGCCGAACTCGAGAGCTTGCGCGCGTTGCCGATCCAGGATGTCGACACGGCGCTACGCGGCCCGCTGGCAGAGCCCTATCGTGCCCTGTGGCTGGGTTCGACCGATGACGGAGGCGTAGCGGCGATGGTCAGCCTGCAAGGCTTGAATAACCCCGCGCTGCTGCAGGTTCAGGCCCTGGACCTGCCGGGTGTGGAGCTGGTCGATCGCCTGGGTGAATTGAACAGCGTCTTCGCCGCGACCCAGATCAGCGCCGCCGAGTTGAAACTGGCCTCCTGCGTGCTGATCGTGCTGGTGCTGATCCTGCCGTTCGGCCTTGGCGGCGCCTTGCGCATTGTCACTCTGCCGCTGCTGGCCGCGGTTTGCAGCCTGGCCAGTCTGGGCTGGCTGGGGCAGCCGCTGACCTTGTTCAGCCTGTTTGGCCTGCTGTTGGTCACCGCCATCAGCGTCGACTACGCGATCCTCATGCGCGAGCAGGTCGGTGGGGCGGCAGTGAGCCTGCTGGGCACCTTGCTGGCGGCGCTGACCACCTGGTTGTCATTCGGGCTGCTGGCCGTGTCGAGCACGCCAGCGGTGAGCAACTTCGGCCTGTCGGTGAGCCTGGGGCTGGTGTTCAGTTTCATGCTGGCGCCGTGGGCTTGCCGCCAGAGTCATGCGGTTGAAACGGCGGAGTCGGTGGCATGATGATCGCCCTGTTCTGGATCCTGGCCCTGAGTCTGTTTGCCCTGGCGACCTACGTCGGGCGCCGCTTTGGCCTGATCCCTATTGTCAGCCAGTTGCTGCTGGCCACCATCGGTTTGCCGCTGTTGATGTACTTCTGGATCGAGCCCGGCTGGCAATTGAGCGGCGCCCAGCTTGTCTCCCCGGCCTGGCTGAAAAATCTCTACAGCCTGAGTTTTGCCCTGTTACTGGGGCATATCCTCAGTGACGTCATCGACCTGCGTCTGGACCGCCAGAGCCTGAAAATTGCCCTGCCGAGTTTCTGCATTCCCTTCGCTTGCGGACTGGCTACTGCGGTATGGCTGTTGCCCGCGCAGCCCTGGATCAGCTCGCTGGCAGTCGGCCTGCTGTTCGCCATCACCGCAATTCCCGTGTTGTACCTGTACTTGCGACACATCAACTACCCGAGCGCTGCTACGCGACGCCTGGTGCAGACCGCCATCCTGATCGACCTCACGTGCTGGACCCTGTTCGCCATCGCCCAGGGCAGCCTGCACTTGAGCAGTCTGCTGCTGCCATTGGCAGGAGCCTGCCTGCCGTTACTGCTGAGCCTGCTCGGCATGCGCCAACCGTTGTTGCACAGCGGCTGTTTCTTCGCGCTGCTGGTGGTTGCCGAACACTTCAAGCTCAATGCACTGATTCTCGGCATCGGCTACCTGCTGTGCATGGCGGCCTTGAAAGTGCCATTAGTCCTGCCGCTGCCGGCGGCCTGGATGAGTCGGTTGCAGACGAACATCGCGATCCCGCTCATTCTCACGTTCGGCATCGTGCAAATCGACGTCCATAGCGCCATGGCCAGCCTTGGCTGGGGGCAGCTGGCAGCGTTGCTGGTGTTGCCGATAGCCAGCAAATTGCTGGGCAACTGGCTGGGCCTGGGCTGGGCCGGTGCTTCGTTTGAAGGCGCCAGTCGCTGGCGGGAAAGTGTTCTGCTGAATATTCGCGGTTTGAGCGAGATCGTCTTTCTCAACCTGCTGCTGCAACAACATCTCATCAGCCCGGCGCTGTATTTTGCGCTGATGCTGATGGGACTGATCGCGACATTGCTGCCGGCACTGGTCGGCATGCACCGAATCCCCATGAACATCGCCGCCCCGGCAAGGAACCCCCATGCCAACAGTTGAAACGGAACGTCGCCAGGTGGTTGTCATCGGCGCAGGCCCTTCGGGTGCCATCGCCGCCGCTTTGCTTAAACGCAAAGGGCATGATGTGCTGATGATCGAGCGTCAGCATTTCCCGAGGTTTTCCATTGGCGAAAGCCTGCTGTCCCACTGTCTGGACTTCGTCGAGGAAGCGGGCATGCTCGATGCAGTAAACGCCGCCGGTTTCCAACTGAAAACCGGGGCGGCCTTCGCCTGGGGCGAGCAGTACAGCGCGTTCGACTTTGGCGACACCTTCAGCAACGGCAAACCGACCACCTTCCAGGTGCTGCGCGCCGATTTCGACAAGCTGCTGGCGGACCAGGCAGCGCTGCAAGGCGTCGAAATCCGCTACGGTGAAACCATCGTCAGCGTGGTGGCCGACCCGGCAAAACCTCAGCTCGGCGTGCTGCGCGAAGATGGCAGCGAGTACCGCATAGAAGCCCAATTCATACTCGATGCCAGCGGCTACGGGCGGGTCCTGCCGCGCCTGCTCGACCTCGAAGCGCCGTCGAACTTTCCGGTGCGTCAGGCCGTGTTCACCCATGTCGAAGACCATATCGACAATCCGGCCTTCGATCGCAGCAAAATCCTCGTCACCACCCATCCAACCCAGCGCGATATCTGGTTCTGGACCATCCCGTTCAGCAATGGCCGGTGCTCTGTGGGCGTGGTCGCGGCGGCGGAACATTTCGCGGGGCGCGCAGACAATCTGGACGACTGCCTGCGTGGTTTTATCGCCGAAACCCCAAGCCTGTCGGCCGTGCTCGACAACGCAGTCTGGGACACCCCCGCGCGCACCATCGGTGGTTATTCGGCCAACGTCAAATCCCTGCACGGGCCCGGCTTCGCGCTGCTGGGTAACGCCGCCGAATTCCTGGACCCGGTGTTTTCCTCCGGCGTGACCATTGCCATGCGCTCGGCGAGCATGGCCGCTGCGGTACTGCATCGCCAACTGCAGGGTGAAAATGTCGACTGGGAAAGCGACTTCGCCGTCCCGCTCAAGCGTGGCGTCGATACGTTTCGCTGCTACGTGGAAGGCTGGTACGCCGGAACCTTCCAGGACGTGATCTACCATCCGGGCAGTTCACCGGACATTCGCCGCATGATCAGCGCGATCCTCGCCGGTTATGCCTGGGACGAACGCAACCCGTTCGTGGCCGAACCCAAACGCCGGCTGCGGATGCTCTCGGAACTGTGCGCAAGGGACGCCACATGAGTTTCCTGAGCGACAATTACGTCGAGGAAACCCGCTTCGGTTTCTGGTTCCTGCGCAGCCACACCTGGCAGCACCACGTGTTGCGGGTGGCGATCAATGACCTGCGCAGCCTGTTCAGCGAACCACCACCCGCTCATCCCGTGCTGCTCGATGCCGGTTGTGGCCAGGGCAAGTCGTTCCAGCTGTTGCACCAGACCTTTGCACCGCAACGCCTTACAGGCCTGGATGCCGACCCTCACAGTCTCGAACTCAGCCGTGAAGAAGCCGCTCGCCAGTGCATCGAAGTGGAACTGATCGGCAGTGACTGCGCGAGCATTCAACTGCCGGACGCCAGTGTCGACCTGTTGTTCTGTCACCAGACGTTCCATCACCTGGTGGAGCAGGACCTGGCCCTGGCCGAGTTCTATCGAGTATTGAAACCTGGTGGGTATCTGCTGTTCGCCGAATCCACCGAGGCTTACATTGATACCTGGGTGATTCGCTGGTTGTTTCGCCATCCCATGCATGTGCAAAAAAGTGCCGCCGGTTATCTGCAGATGATTCGCCAACAGGGTTTCGAGTTCGGCCCGCAGAACGTGTCCTACCCATACCTGTGGTGGAGTCGCGCCAGGGATTTTGGCCTACTGGAGCGCCTGGGCCTGCAACGGCCAAAAGCCGCTGGTGAGCGGGAAGAAACCCTGGTCAATGTGGTGGCGCGCAAACCGCTTGAAGGTGCCGTTTGATGAGTATTTTCAACGCCGCGCAATCCTGCAGGAGTGAGCCTGCTCGCGATAGCGAGGGGTCAGGCAACTGGATTGTTGATTACTTCGCCGCCATCGCGAGCAGGCTCGTTCCCGCATTTTTGCTGCTCGGTACAGTGCTGCTGAGCGCCTGCACCAGCCGCGCGCCGCTGCCCGAGCAAACGCCTGACCTGCCGCTGCCCATGCAACTGCATATCCAGCGCCTGCAAGCCGACCAGCGCCTGGACTGGGTGTTGGTGATCCAGCGCGAAGGGCCGGGCATTCGCTGGTCGCTGATGGACCTGCTGGGCATTCCCCAAGCCCGGCAGAAACTGGTCGACGGCGCATGGCACGCCGACGGCCTGCTGCCACCCAATGCCGAAGCGCGGGAACTGTTCGCCGCGTTGCTGTTTGCGCTGACCCCCAGGGATCAATTGCAAGGCAACTATCCGACGGCCTGGCAACACGGTACGCAACGGTCATTGCCCGAGCGTTGGGACGTGCGCTACAGGCAATCGCAAAACTTCGATCTGACCCTACCCAAAGGTCCGAAATACCAGGTCACGCCCCTGAGCGGGGACACGCCATGACGGCCTATTTAAACGCCCTGGGGGTGATTTGCGCCCTGGGCCGGGGCAAGGAGGAGGTCAGCCACAACCTGTTTGCCGGCGACTGCTCCGGAATGCGCGACGAAGCCGGCTGGATTGTCGATCGTACGGTGCCGGTGGCGGCTGTGCGCGGCGACCTCGTGGCCATCCCTGTCGAACTGTCGGAGCAAGCCAGCCGCAACAATCAGCTGCTGCTGGAAGCCGCCCTGCAGATTCGCGAGGACATTGACCAGGCGATTGCGACCTACGGCCGCCATCGCATTGGCGTGGTCCTGGGCACCAGCACTTCAGGCATAGACGAAGCCAGCCGCGGCCTGGCCCATTACATTCGCGAGGAGGTGTTTCCCGCTGACTACAACTACCAGCAACAGGAACTCGGGGCGCCGGCGAATTTCCTCGCCGACTGGCTGCAAACCAGCGGTCCGGCCTATGTCATCTCTACCGCGTGCACCTCAAGTGCCCGGGCGCTGATGAGCGCCCAGCGCCTGTTGAACATGGGGTTGTGCGATGCGGTGCTGTGCGGCGGAGTCGACAGCCTGTGCAAACTGACCCTCAACGGTTTCTCGGCGCTGGAGGCCGTGTCCGGTCAGCGCTGCAACCCGTTTTCAGTCAATCGCAACGGCATCAACATCGGCGAAGCGGCCGTACTGTTCCTGATGACCAGACAGCCCGGCGGCAGCCCGTCGATTGCGCTGCTGGGCAGCGGTGCGAGTTCCGATGCACACCATATTTCCGCGCCGGAACCGGCTGGCCGCGGCGCCCTGCAGGCCATGCGCAAGGCCCTGGATCGTGCGAATCTGCAACCGTCCCAGATTGCCTACCTGAACCTGCACGGCACGGCCACACAACATAATGATTCGATGGAAAGCCTGGCGGTGACAACCCTGTTCCCGGATGGGGTGCCCTGCTCGTCGACCAAACCGCTGACCGGCCACACCCTCGGCGCAGCGGGCGCCCTGGAAGCTGCGTTCTGCTGGCTGAGCCTGTGCAAGGACAATCTGCAGCACGCCATGGCGCCGCATGTCTGGGATGGTCAACCCGACCCTGACCTGCCACCTCTGAACTGGGTGACCAGGACGGATCGCCTGTCGTCCATTGCACCGCGCTACCTGATGAGCAATTCCTTCGCTTTCGGTGGCAATAACGTCAGCCTGATAATCGGAGACGCACCATGATCGACTGGCCGCTCGCCGAACTGCTGCCGCACGCTGGCGACATGATCCTGATCGAACAGATCCTGTCGTTCGATGATGAGCAGATCCACACCCGCCTGGAGGTCAGGCCTGAAGGCCTGTTCAGCCGCCCCGACGGCAGCTTGCCGGCCTGGGTCGGCATCGAGCTGATGGCCCAGAGCGTCGCCGCCTATGCCGGCTGTCACGCCCGCCAGCGCGGCGACGCGGTCGCGCTGGGTTTCCTGCTCGGCACCCGCAAGTTCGAATGCAATGTGGAACACTTCCCGGTCGGCACCGAGCTGACCATACACGGGCTGCGCTCACTGGAAGATGAGAACGGCATGGGTGTATTCGAATGTCATATCAATGCCCCCGGCATCCACGCCACCGCTCGTCTGAACGTGTTCCGCCCGCCTCAGGCCGCGCAATATCTTGATGAATCAAAGGAGTCCAGTCATGACTGAATCCATACTGGTCACCGGTTCCAGCCGTGGTATCGGGCGCGCCATTGCCCTGCGTCTGGCCCAGGCCGGCCATGACATCGTGCTGCATTGCCGCAGTGGCCTGGCGGAAGCTGGCGCGGTCAAGAAAGAGGTCGAAGCCTTGGGGCGAAAAGCCCGCATACTGCAATTCGATGTGTCCGACCGCGCCAGCTGCAGGGTCATCCTTGAAGCGGACGTAGAAACCCACGGTGCCTATTACGGCGTGGTGCTCAACGCCGGACTGACCCGCGACGGTGCTTTTCCGGCGCTGAGCGAGGATGATTGGGATGTGGTGATGCGTACCAACCTGGACGGTTTCTACAATGTGCTGCACCCGGTGATGATGCCAATGATCCGCCGCCGTGCGGCCGGGCGCATTGTGTGCATTACCTCGGTATCGGGACTGATCGGCAACCGTGGCCAGGTCAACTACAGCGCTTCCAAGGCGGGTTTGATCGGCGCGGCGAAAGCCCTGGCGATCGAGCTGGGCAAACGCAAGATCACCGTCAACTGTGTCGCACCCGGCCTGATCGACACGGCGATGCTCGATGAAAACGTGCCGGTGGAAGAACTGATGAAGATGATCCCCGCACAGCGCATGGGCACCCCAGAAGAGGTGGCCGGCGCGGTGAATTTCCTGATGTCGGCGGAAGCGTCGTACATCACCCGCCAGGTTCTGGCCGTCAATGGAGGCCTGTGCTGATGAAGCGCGTCGTCGTCACCGGCATGGCCGGTATCACCTCATTGGGCAGCAACTGGGAAACCATAGCCGGCAACTTCGCGGCCAACCGCAGCGGCATCCGCCGGATGGACGAGTGGGACCGTTTCACCGAGCTCAACACTCGCCTGGCCGGGCCCATTGATGACTTCAAGGTGCCCGCCCACTGGACCCGCAAGCAACTGCGCAGCATGGGCCGGGTATCGCGCCTGGCGGTAGGTGCTGCGGAGCAGGCTCTGGCCGATGCCGGGTTGCTGGGCGATGCATCGATCAAGGACGGACGCATGGGCGTGGCGTGCGGCTCGTCCACTGGCAGCACCGACGAAATCAAAGCGTTCGGCAATATGCTGCTCAACTCGGTGGCCGAGGGGCTCAACGCCAATTCCTACGTGCGCATGATGCCCCACACCACGGCGGCGAACATCAGCATCTTCTTCGGCCTCACAGGACGCCTGATCCCCACGTCCAGCGCCTGCACCAGCGGCAGCCAGGGCATTGGCTACGCCTACGAATCGATCAAGTTCGGCCGCCTGCCGCTGATGCTTGCCGGCGGTGCCGAAGAGCTGTGCCCCACCGAAGCCATGGTCTTCGACGCGCTCTACGCCACCAGCCTGAAAAACGACGCCCCGCAGACCACGCCGCGCCCTTACGACAAGGGCCGCGACGGCCTGGTGATTGGTGAAGGCGGCGGCATGCTGGTGCTCGAAGAACTGGAACACGCACTGGCCCGCGGCGCGCGCATTCACGCCGAACTGGTCGGCTTTGGCAGCAACGCAGACGGTCAGCACACCACCCGTCCGGAGCAGGTCACCATGCGCCGGGCCATGGAACTGGCGTTGGAAGACGCGGGCCTGCAGCCTTCCAACATCGGCTACGTGAACGGCCACGGCACTGCCACGGAACAAGGCGACATCGCCGAGACCCTGGCGACCAGCGCGCTGTTTGGCGAGCACATGCCTATCAGTTCGCAGAAGAGTTTCCTTGGCCACACCCTCGGCGCCTGTGGCGCACTGGAGTCGTGGTTCAGCATCGAAATGATGAACAGCGACCTGTATGCCCACACCTTCAATCTGGACGACATCGACCCGCACTGCGGCAAGCTCGATTACCTGCGCGGCGAATTTCGGCAGATGAGTAATCAGTATGTGATGAACAATAATTTTGCGTTTGGCGGGGTGAATACTTCGCTGATTTTTCGGCGCTGGTCTTGAAACACATAAAGATCAAAAAATCGCAGCCTTCGGCAGCTCCTACGGGGTGAACACGAGCCAAAGCAGTCACGCTTGCAGCGGCTCGACCTTCCTCGTCAACAACTCCACAAACGCCCGCGCCATCGGCGATTTCTGGTCCTTGCGCTGCACCAGCCACACCGCCGACACCGCCGCCGGATCGAGCAAGGGCCGGTACACGACTCCGTCAATCCGCATCCGCTGATAAGACGCCGGCAGCACCGAAACGCCCAACCCTGCGGCCACCAACCCGATAATGGTCATCGCCTCGCCGGCCTCCTGGGCGAAGTGCGGACTGAAACCGGAGTCGCGGGCCAAGTTCAGCAGTTGCGCGTAAAGGCCGCTGCCATAGCTGCGCGGGAAAAACACGAAAGGTTCGAGGGCCAAGGCTGACAGGAACAACCCCTCCTCGCTGCCGTTCACCAGCGGATGTTTGGAGCTGAGTACCGCCACCAGCGGTTCACTCATCAGCTCGACCACGCTGAGGGAATCCGGCAGCCCCAGCGGGCGCATGATGCCGACTTCAATCGACTCATCAACCAGCGCATCGGCCACCTGGGTACTGCTCATTTCCCGAAGGTTCAAATGCACCGCCGGGAAGCGCTGGCGGAACGCGAAAATCGCCTGGGGGATGGTCGAGTTGAATGGCGCCGATGAGGTAAAGCCGATTTTCAGCTCCCCCAGTTCGCCCAGTTGCGCCCGACGGGCAACGTCGGCGGCTTTGTCGACCTGCGCCAGCACCAGCCGCGCTTCCTGCAGAAACAGCCGGCCCGCCTCGCTAAGCTCGACCCGACGATTGGTACGCTCAAACAACCGCGCCCCTACCTCTTGCTCCAGTGCCTGAATCTGCTGGCTCAAGGGCGGTTGCGAGATGCCCAGCACCTGTGCGGCGCGGCCGAAGTGCAGTTCTTCAGCGACGGCAATGAAGTAACGAAGGTGACGCAATTCCATGAAAACCTCATTAGGTCGCAAAAGCTCTTAAACAGGTCGAATAATATATTGGATTGAATCATTAGGCAGCTATATGCTTTTTTCATTGCCTGACCGGCTGCCCGCTCCCGAGGTCCGAAGTGAAAACTGTTGTTGCGCCACTCGCCCATGAAGTCCCACCTTGCGCAGTGGATGATGTCGCTGCCGAGCTCAAGGAGATTTACATCGAGAAAGGCACGCCGATGTTCATTCGCACAGTGCTGGCGTTGTTCTGCGGTGGCTTTGCGACGTTCGCCCTGCTGTATTGCGTGCAACCGATGATGCCGCTGCTGTCCCATGAATATTCGATCAATGCAGCCCAGAGCAGCCTGATTCTCTCGGTGGCCACTGGCATGCTCGCCATCGGCCTGCTGATCACCGGGCCCATTTCCGATCGGGTCGGACGCAAGCCGGTGATGGTCGCCGCGCTATTGGCAGCGGCGCTGTGCACCATCGCCAGCTCGATGATGCCAAGCTGGCACGGCGTGTTGCTGATGCGCGCGCTGATCGGCTTGTCATTGAGTGGCCTGGCCGCGGTGGCCATGACTTATCTGAGCGAAGAGATCCACCCGCAGCACATCGGACTCGCCATGGGGCTGTACATCGGCGGCAATGCGATTGGCGGGATGAGCGGACGCCTGATCACCGGGGTGTTGATCGACTTCGTCAGCTGGCATACCGCAATGCTGGTCATCGGGGGCCTGGCGCTGATTGCAGCGGCAGTGTTCTGGAAAATACTTCCGGAATCACGCAACTTCCGTCCACGCTCGCTGCACCCACGCAGCCTGGTCGACGGTTTCACCATGCATTTTCGTGACGCCGGTTTGCCGCTGCTGTTTCTTGAAGCCTTTGTGCTGATGGGGGCCTTTGTCACCTTGTTCAACTACATCGGCTATCGGCTGCTGGCCGAGCCGTACCACATGGAACAAGCCTTCGTCGGGCTGCTGTCGGTGGTGTACCTGTCGGGGATCTACAGTTCGGCAAAAATAGGTTCGCTGGCCGACAAACTGGGGCGCCGCAAAGTGCTCTGGTCGACCATCGTATTGATGATCGGCGGCCTCGCCCTGACGATGTTCACGTCACTGCCGGTGGTGATCATCGGCATGCTGATTTTCACCTTCGGCTTCTTCGGCGCGCATTCGGTAGCGAGCAGCTGGATTGGCCGACGCGCAACCAGGGCCAAGGGCCAGGCGTCGTCGCTGTACCTGTTCAGCTATTACGCCGGGTCGAGCATTGCCGGGACGGCGGGCGGTGTGTTCTGGCACCTGGGTGGCTGGAACGGGATCGGGTTGTTCGTGGGTACCTTGCTGGTGATTGCGCTGCTGGTGGCATTGAAGTTGGCGAAATTGCCGCCGCTGGGTGGTGTTAAAGCTTAAAAGCAGAAGATCGCAGCCTTCGGCAGCTCCTACAGTATGGGAGCTGCCGCAGGCTGCGATCTTTTGATCGTGTTCCAAACAAAAACGCCCGGCACGAGCCGGGCGTTTTCTATTGGGCGACGACTACTCGTGATACTGCGCCGACAACTCATGCACCGCGCGCAGGAACGCGCCGGCGTGTTCCGGATTGACCTCCGGTGTAATGCCATGGCCGAGATTGAATACGTGCCCGCTGCCCTTGCCGTAGCTGGCGAGAATCCGCCCGACTTCGGTACGAATGGCTTCAGGATTGGCGTAGAGCACGGTAGGGTCCATGTTGCCCTGCAGCGCAACTTTGCCGCCGACACGATCACGGGCACTGCCGATGTCACAGGTCCAGTCCAGACCCAACGCATCAGCGCCGGCATCGGCGATGCTTTCAAGCCACAGCCCCCCGCCCTTGGTGAACAGGATGACTGGCACCTTGCGACCTTCGTGTTCGCGGATCAGCCCGCTGACGATCTTGCGCATGTAGGCCAGGGAGAACTCCTGGTAAGCCGCCGCCGAGAGGTTCCCGCCCCAGCTATCGAAGATCTGCACCGCCTGGGCACCGGCCATGATCTGGCCGTTGAGGTAGCTGGTGACCGACTGAGCCAGCTTGTCCAGTAACAGGTGCAAGGCTTGCGGATTGTCGTAGAGCATGGTTTTGGTCTTGCGGTAGTCTTTCGACGAGCCGCCTTCGACCATGTAGGTGGCCAGGGTCCATGGGCTGCCAGAGAAACCGATCAGCGGCACACGACCGTTCAGTTCGCGGCGGATGGTGCTGACCGCATCCATGACGTAGCCGAGGTCTTTATGCGGATCAGGAATCGGCAGGGCTTCGATGTCGGCCAGGGTGCTGACGACTTTCTTGAAGCGCGGACCTTCGCCCGTCTCGAAGTACAGGCCCTGGCCCATGGCGTCAGGAATGGTCAGGATGTCGGAGAACAGGATCGCCGCGTCCAGTTGCGGATAGCGGTCGAGCGGCTGCATGGTGACTTCGCAAGCGAACTCCGGGTTCATGCACAGGCTCATGAAATCACCGGCCTTGGCACGGCTGGCGCGGTATTCCGGCAAGTAGCGACCGGCCTGACGCATCATCCACACAGGCGTGACGTCTACGGGTTGCTTGAGCAGGGCGCGAAGGAAACGGTCGTTCTTCAGGGCAGTCATGTCGGCATCCGGAAAAAAAGTGCGGGCATTTTCTCAGAGCGCGAGGCAAAAGGCACGGTTGCAGGTCAGCCTTTTGTCTATCGGGTCAATTTGTCGCGCTGGAACACGGCTTTCGCAACACCACAAAACCAATGTGGGAGCTGGCCTGCCAGCGATGCGGACACCTCGGTGTGTCAGTCGGTCCGAGGTGATGCTATCGCTGGCAGGCCAGCTCCCACAGGGTTATTGCATGTCAGGTCTGGATCGGAGGGCTAGACCCCCAGGTAATCCAGGATCCCTTCGGCGGCGTTGCGGCCTTCGAAGATCGCCGTCACCACCAGGTCAGAGCCGCGAACCATATCGCCACCGGCGAAGATTTTCGGGTTGCTGGTCTGGTGTTTGTACTGACCCTGCTCCGGGGCCACGACGCGGCCCTGGCTGTCCGTCTGGATGCTGTGCTGTTCAAACCACGACGCCGGGCTAGGGCGGAAACCGAAGGCGATAACCACGGCGTCGGCCGGGATGATTTCTTCGGAGCCCGGGATCGGCTCGGGGCTGCGACGGCCACGGGCGTCCGGTTCGCCGAGACGGGTCTCGACCACTTTCACGCCTTCGACGCGGTCTTCACCGACAATGGCGATCGGCTGGCGGTTGTAGAGGAATTTCACCCCCTCTTCCTTGGCGTTCTTCACCTCTTTGCGCGAGCCCGGCATATTGGCTTCGTCGCGACGATAGGCACAGGTCACCGATTTGGCACCCTGGCGAATCGACGTACGGTTGCAGTCCATCGCCGTGTCGCCGCCACCCAGAACCACAACCTTCTTGCCTTTCATGTCGACGAAATCTTCCGGCGACTTTTCAAAGCCCAGGTTGCGATTAACGTTGGCGATCAGGAAGTCGAGCGCGTCATGCACGCCCGGCAGGTCCTCACCGGCAAAGCCGCCCTTCATGTAGGTGTAGGTGCCCATGCCCATGAACACGGCATCGTATTCTTCGAGCAGTTGCTCGACGGTCACGTCCTTGCCCACTTCGGTGTTCAGGCGGAACTCGATGCCCATGCCGGTGAAGACTTCGCGACGATTGCTCAACACGGTCTTTTCCAGCTTGAACTCGGGAATGCCGAAGGTCAGCAGGCCGCCGATTTCCGGGTTCTTGTCGAACACTACCGGGGTCACGCCGCCACGCACCAGTACGTCGGCACAGCCCAGACCGGCCGGGCCCGCGCCGATAATCGCAACACGCTTGCCGGTCGGCTTGACCTTGGACATGTCCGGGCGCCAGCCCATGGCGAACGCGGTATCGGTGATGTATTTCTCGACCGAACCGATGGTCACTGCGCCGAAGCCGTCGTTGAGGGTGCACGCCCCCTCACACAGGCGATCCTGCGGGCACACTCGCCCGCACACTTCCGGCAGTGTGTTGGTCTGGTGCGACAGTTCGGCGGCCTGGAGGATGTTGCCCTCGGCCACCAGCTTCAGCCAGTTCGGAATGAAGTTGTGCACCGGGCACTTCCATTCGCAATACGGGTTACCGCAACCCAGGCAGCGGTGGGCCTGATCGGCCGAATGCTGGGGTTTGAAAGGTTCGTAGATCTCCACGAACTCTTTCTTGCGTTGACGCAACAGTTTCTTCTTCGGATCCTTGCGCCCGACCTCGATGAACTGGAAGTCATTATTCAGACGTTCAGCCATTGTTAAAACCTCATCAAACTCTTCAGGCGCATATCACTGCGGGTTGGCACGGGTGCTGGAAAGCAACGATTTCAAGTTGGCAGCCTTGGGCTTGACCAGCCAGAAACGACGCAGATAGTCATCGAGGTTTTCAGCGAGGTTACGACCCCATTCGCTGTCGGTTTCCGCGACGTATTCGTCGAGCACGCGCTGCAGGTGGCTGCGATAGGCTTCCATCGCTTCGCCGCTGATGCGCTGGATTTCCACCAGTTCGTGGTTGACCCGGTCAACGAAGCTGTTGTCCTGGTCGAGCACGTAGGCGAAACCGCCGGTCATGCCTGAACCGAAGTTGTAGCCGGTCTTGCCCAGGACGCAGACGAAACCGCCGGTCATGTACTCGCAGCAGTGATCGCCCGTGCCTTCGACTACGGTATGAGCACCGGAGTTACGCACGGCAAAACGCTCGCCCGCAGTACCGGCGGCGAACAGTTTGCCACCGGTGGCGCCATACAGGCAGGTGTTGCCGATGATGGCACTGTCCTGAGTCTTGTAGATGCTGCCCTTGGGCGGCACGATGACCAGTTTGCCGCCGGTCATGCCCTTGCCGACGTAGTCGTTGGCATCGCCTTCCAGGTACATGTTCAAGCCGCCCGCGTTCCAAACGCCGAAGCTCTGACCGGCCGTTCCTTTGAAGCGGAAGGTGATCGGCGCGTTCGCCATGCCTTGGTTGCCGTGCTTGCGCGCGATTTCGCCGGAGATCCGTGCGCCGATCGAACGGTCGCAGTTGCAGATGTCCAGGGCAAAATCGGCGCCGCTCTTGTCGTTGATGGCAGAGGTGGCCATGTCGACCATTTTCTCGGCCAGCAAACCTTTGTCGAACGGCGGGTTGCGCTCTACCTGGCAGAACTGAGGCTTGTCTGCCGGGATGTGATCGCTGCCGAGCAACGGGGTCAGGTCCAGGTGCCGCTGCTTGGCGGTCTGGCCTTCGAGGATGTCCAGCAGATCGGTACGACCGATCAGCTCTTCGAGGGAGCGCACGCCCAGCTTGGCCAGCCACTCACGGGTTTCTTCGGCGACGTAGGTGAAGAAATTCACCACCATGTCGACGGTGCCGATGTAGTGATCCTTGCGCAGCTTCTCGTTCTGGGTCGCGACGCCGGTGGCGCAGTTGTTCAGGTGGCAGATGCGCAGGTATTTGCACCCCAGGGCGATCATTGGCGCGGTACCGAAGCCAAAGCTTTCAGCGCCGAGGATCGCAGCCTTGATCACGTCGAGGCCGGTTTTCAGGCCGCCGTCGGTTTGTACCCGGACTTTACCGCGCAGGTCGTTGCCGCGCAGGGTCTGGTGGGTTTCGGCCAGGCCGAGTTCCCACGGTGCGCCCGCGTACTTGATCGAGGTCAGCGGCGATGCGCCGGTGCCGCCGTCGTAGCCGGAGATAGTGATCAAGTCCGCGTAGGCCTTGGCCACACCGGCAGCAATGGTGCCGACGCCGGCTTCTGCTACCAGCTTCACCGAGACCAGCGCCTTCGGATTGACTTGCTTGAGGTCGAAAATCAGCTGCGACAAATCTTCGATCGAATAGATGTCGTGGTGCGGCGGCGGCGAGATCAGGGTCACGCCCGGCACTGCGTAACGCAGCTTGGCGATCAGGCCGTTGACCTTGCCACCTGGCAGTTGACCGCCTTCACCGGGCTTGGCGCCTTGGGCGACCTTGATCTGCAGCACTTCAGCGTTGACCAGGTATTCCGGGGTCACACCAAAACGGCCAGTCGCCACCTGCTTGATTTTCGAGCTCTTGATGGTGCCGTAGCGCGCCGGGTCTTCGCCGCCTTCGCCGGAGTTGGAACGCGCACCAAGGCGGTTCATCGCCTCAGCCAGGGCTTCGTGAGCTTCCGGCGACAATGCGCCGAGGGAGATGCCCGCGGAATCGAAGCGCTTGAGCACCGATTCCAGCGGTTCGATCTCGCTGATGTCCAGCGGCGTGTCCAGGGTCTTGACCTTGAACATGTCGCGGATCATCGACACCGGACGGTTGTCCACCAGCGCCGTGTATTCCTTGAACTTGCTGTAGTCGCCCTGCTGCACAGCGGCTTGCAGGGTGTTGACCACGTCCGGGTTGTACGCGTGATATTCGCCACCGTGGACGAACTTCAGCAAACCGCCCTGCTGGATTGGCTTGCGCGGGCTCCAGGCTTCGGCAGCCAGGGCTTTCTGCTCGGCTTCGATGTCAACGAAACGCGCACCCTTGATGCGACTTGGCACGCCACGGAAGCTCAGCTCGCACACTTCTTCGGACAGGCCGATGGCCTCGAACAGCTGCGCACCACGGTACGAGGTAATGGTGGAGATACCCATCTTCGACAGGATCTTCAACAGACCTTTGGTGATGCCTTTGCGGTAGTTCTTGAACACCTCATAGAGGTCGCCCAGGACTTCACCGGTACGGATCAGGTCGCCCAGCACTTCGTAGGCCAGGAACGGATAGACCGCCGAGGCGCCGAAACCGATCAACACCGCGAAGTGGTGCGGATCGCGCGCAGTCGCGGTCTCCACCAGGATGTTGGAGTCGCAACGCAGGCCTTTCTCGGTCAGGCGGTGGTGTACCGCGCCGGTGGCGAGCGAAGCGTGGATCGGCAACTTGCCCGGAGCAATGTGCCGGTCACTCAGCACAACCTGGGTACGACCGGCGCGCACAGCTTCTTCAGCCTGGTCGGCAACGTTGCGGATCGCCGCTTCGAGGCCGACGCTTTCGTCGTAGTTAAGGTCGATGATCTGGCGTTCGAAGCCCGGACGATCGAGGTTCATCAGCGAACGCCACTTGGCCGGGGAAATGACCGGCGAGCTGAGGATCACGCGCGAAGCGTGTTCCGGCGACTCCTGGAAAATGTTGCGCTCGGCACCGAGGCAGATTTCCAGCGACATGACGATGGCTTCGCGCAGCGGATCGATCGGCGGGTTGGTGACCTGTGCAAATTGCTGGCGGAAATAGTCGTACGGTGTGCGCACGCGCTGGGACAGCACGGCCATCGGCGTGTCGTCGCCCATCGAGCCGACGGCTTCATAACCTTGCTCGCCAAGCGGTCGCAGCACCTGGTCGCGCTCTTCGAACGTGACCTGATACATCTTCATGTACTGCTTGAGCTGGTCAACGTCGTAGAACGCCGAGCCGTGGTCGTTATCTTCCATGGTTGCCTGGATGCGCAGGGCATTCTTGCGCAGCCATTGCTTGTACGGATGACGCGACTTCAAGCGGTTGTCGATGGCGTCGGTGTCGAGGATCTGCCCGGTTTCGGTGTCCACGGCGAAGATCTGGCCCGGACCAACGCGGCCCTTGGCAATTACGTCTTCAGGCTGGTAGTTCCAGACGCCGATTTCCGAGGCCAGGGTGATGAAACCGTTCTTGGTGGTCACCCAACGCGCCGGACGCAGACCGTTACGGTCGAGCAGGCACACCGCGTAACGACCGTCGGTCATTACCACGCCGGCCGGGCCGTCCCACGGTTCCATGTGCATCGAGTTGTATTCGTAGAACGCACGCAGATCCGGGTCCATGGTCTCGACGTTCTGCCACGCAGGCGGAATGATCATCCGCACGCCACGGAACAGGTCGATGCCACCGGTCACCATCAGTTCAAGCATGTTGTCCATGCTGGAAGAGTCGGAACCGACGCGGTTGACCAGCGGGCCGAGTTCTTCCAGATCGGGCATCAGGTCGTTGGCAAACTTTGTACGACGTGCCACGGCCCAGTTGCGGTTGCCGGTGATGGTGTTGATTTCGCCGTTGTGCGCCAGGAAGCGGAACGGTTGCGCCAGCGGCCATTTCGGCAGGGTGTTGGTGGAGAAGCGCTGGTGAAACACGCAAATCGCGGTTTGCAGGCGCTGGTCGCTCAGGTCTGGATAGAAGGCGGTGAGGTCCGCCGGCATCATCAGGCCTTTGTAGATAATGGTCTTGTGGGAAAAGCTGCAGATGTAGTGATCGGTGTCGGCGGCGTTGGCCACGGACGAACGACGACGGGAACTGAACAGCTTGATCGCCATGTCCTGATCGCTCAGGCCTTCACCGCCGATGAACACTTGCTCGATCTGCGGCAGGCGCTCAAGGGCCAGGCGGCCGAGGACGCTGGTGTCGATCGGCACTTTGCGCCAGCCGACGAGCTGCAGGCCGGCCGCCAGGATCTCGCGGTTCATGTTCTCGCGAGCGGCTTCGGCTTTGACCGGGTCCTGATTGAAGAAGACCATGCCCACCGCATATTGCTTGGGCAGTTCGACGCCGAATGCTTCCTGGGCGATCGCTCGCAGGAACACGTCCGGCTTTTGAATCAGCAGACCGCAACCGTCACCGGTCTTGCCGTCGGCGTTGATCCCACCGCGGTGGGTCATGCAGGTCAGGGCCTCAATGGCCGTTTGCAAAAGGGTATGACTGGGCTCGCCCTGCATATGGGCTATCAGGCCGAAACCGCAGTTATCCTTGAATTCATCTGGTTGGTACAGACCTGCTTTCATAGACACTTTCTCACCAGGCTGCCCCTTATCGAGGCAAATTTCTTTTCAATTCAACCACTTGCAACCCGCGCCGAACGTACGCCAGCTTTGCGGGAGCAAAAGGGAGGTCATTGTACACACCGACACAGAGGCTCACAAATTTGACGACGAACTGTCGCAAATCTATGTCGCATTTGTGAAAGGTTTAAAGCGATATGCTGTGCTAGTCAAAACTTTTTTGATTTTTGACCGCAACCACTCAAAGACTACTGTGACGCAGACACCACAAGGCACGCGATCTGTAGAGAAGGCGCGCACATGCGGAAATATTGAGGTGCCGGGAGAGGCGGCCTGGGTAAGGCCGCCGAATCTTCAGCGAGTTGTTGCCAGTTCCTGTTGGACGCTGGCGACAGTGCGAGGCCAAGGTTTACCAGCCTGAACCTTCGCTGGCAAGGCCTTGATGGCGCTAAGGGCTGCATCACGGTTGGCGAAGTTACCGTAGGTGATGACGTAAAGCGGCTTGCCGTTGAGCACTTTCTTGAAATAACGGTACTCGCCGCCCTGCTCTTTCACGAAGTTTTGCGCAGACGCTTCGGAGCTGGTGCCAAGGATCTGCACCACGTAGTTGCTGGTCGGTTGCCCGGCGTACCAGGTACCACCAGCGCCTTTGGCAGCGGCAGCGGCCGGTTTCTCGGCAGGCTTGGCGGTCGCCACGGCGGCAGGTTTGGCCGGCACAGGCGCGGGTTTGGCGACAGGTGCGGGAGCCGGCTTGGCAGTGGCCACCTGGGTCGGTGCTGGCGCAGGCTTGGCGGCCGGCGTCGGCGCTGGGCCAGGCTGGATTCCGGCCGGCGGCGCAGAAGTGGTCACGGTCGGCGGTGTGGCGCTGGAGCCTTCAACCGGCACGCCATCGTCACCTTCAGTGATGCCACCCGCTGCTTCGGCCAGCGGGCCACGCATGACCGGTTGCGAGTTGCCGACAAGCGGCAACGGCATTGGCTGCGAATTACCGGCGAACTCCACGGCTGGAGCACCGTTGCTGTTAGGTTGCGGAGCACCCTCGCCGAGCGGCAATTGCGCCTGCTCGTTGGCAGGAGCGCCAGTGGTCGGTGCTTTGCTGCGACCTGGCATCAACCAGGCGGCGGCTACCGCGACCACGACTACGGCGGAAATCGCCAATACGTGTTTCTTCGGCATGTTGAACCCCATACTTGGACGCTTGACCGCTGAGCGGCTGGCAATCATGGCTTCGATCATCGCATCGCGGGCGACCTGGTTGATATTGCCAGGCCAACCGTCGGAGCTTTCATGAATATCAGAGATCTGATTAGCGGTGAAAAGTTCGATACCCCGGCCAGCGCCTTCGAGCCGCTGATCCAGATACTCGCGGGTTTCCTCTTCGGTGTAAGGCTGCAATTCGATGACATGAAAGCGCTCTTCTTCAAGGCTCAACGCATCGAGTTGGGCAATCAACGACGACTCGCCGAACAGGAACACATGCGGACGGCCTTCGGGAGCACCCGCGGCCAGTGCCAACAAGGCTTCCAGCGCGGACTCGTCAAGCTGCTCGGCGTCATCCACCAGCAGATAGACTTCCTGCCCGGTCAAGGCCAGCTGTACCACCTGTGACAAGATCGAGCCGATTTCCGGCTGGGCGACATTCAGCGCCTGGGCCACCTGGCGCAGCACGCCGGCGGCATCACCGGCACCGCGGGCGGAAACCACCACACTCTGCACCGATTGCTTGTTGGTACTGGCCACCAGGGCCTGGCGCAACAGGGTCTTGCCGCTGCCTTGCGGGCCGGTGACCACCAGCAGCAACTGGCTATAGCGCGCCAGGTGATGCAGTTGTCCCAGCACCGGCTTGCGCTGGGCAGGGAAAAATTTGAAGCCAGGTACCCGCGGAGCGAAAGGGTCGTGACTCAACTGGTAATGGCCGAGGAAAGCCTCGTCGGCGTGCAAACTAGTCATCGGGATCTTATTAACCTTTAAGCTGAGCCAGGGCGCGGTAATCCGCTCCCAGCGTGGCCTGTAGAACCTCTTTCGGATAATCGTCGGTCACCACCGCTTCGCCCATGTGGCGCAGCAGCACCAGGCGCAAACGACCGTCGATCACTTTCTTGTCAATTGCCATGTGTTCGAGAAAATCGGCTTCAGTCATCTCTTCAGGCGGGATAACCGGCAGGCCGGCGCGCTGGAACAGACGGATGCCACGATCACGCTCCTGCTCGCTGATCCAGCCCAGGCGTGCGGACATTTCCAGCGCCATGACAGTGCCAGCAGCCACCGCCTCACCATGTAGCCACACACCATAGCCCATATGCGTTTCGATGGCGTGGCCGAAGGTATGCCCCAGGTTCAACGTAGCGCGTACACCTGTTTCCTTCTCGTCGGCCCCCACCACGGCAGCCTTGGCTGCGCAGGAGCGCTGGATGGCATAAGTCAGGGCAGTCTGGTCCAGGGCGCGCAAGCGATCGACGTTCTCTTCGAGCCAGGTGAGGAATGGCTCGTCGCAGATCAGTCCGTATTTGATCACTTCGGCCAACCCGGCAGAGAGTTCGCGGGCCGGCAAAGTGTTCAGGGACGTCGTGTCTATCAGCACCACGTTCGGCTGATAGAAGGCGCCGACCATGTTCTTGCCCAACGGATGGTTGATACCGGTCTTGCCGCCCACCGAGGAGTCGACTTGCGACAGCAGCGTGGTCGGGACCTGAATGAAATCGACACCACGCTGATAACAGGCGGCGGCAAAACCGGCCATGTCACCAATCACACCGCCGCCCAAGGCAATCACGGTGGTGCGGCGGTCGTGACGCGCGGTCAGCAGCCCGTCGAAGATCAGTTGCAGGGTTTCCCAGGTCTTGAAGGCTTCGCCGTCGGGCAGCACCACGGAAATGACCGAGAATTGCCCCAGGCTGCGGGTCAGACGTTCGAGATAGAGAGGCGCGACGGTCTCGTTGGAAATGATCGCCACTTGCCGTCCGCGAATATGCGGGGCCAGCAGCTCAGGCTGATCCAACAAACCTTCGCCAATATGAATCGGGTAGCTGCGCTCGCCTAGATCGACCTTGAGTGTCTGCATGTGTCCCCACAGTGAAGATGGAATCAGGCATCGTGCCTTGAATTATCGATGTCCGCGGCCTCTGTTGGTGTGACGCCGTTCGGTAGCCATTCGCCACAGTCCAGAGCGGAGGCGACTGGAGGCCGAGGATAGCGCATTTCACGCCGCGCTTTAACGGGGAGGCAGTTGCTGCAAGCGTTCGAGAATATCCAGCACCACCATCCGCGGCGGCCGCTCATCGGTTTCCACCACCAGATCGGCGATTTCCCGATAGAGCGGATCGCGAATCGCCAGCAGATCCCGAAGGGTCTTGGCCGGATCTGCCGTGCGCAATAGCGGCCGATTGCGGTCGCGGGACGTTCGCCCCACCTGCTGCTCGACGGAAGCATGCAGGTACACGACCCGACCACCGGCATGGAGCGCCCGACGATTGGCTTCGCGCATGACTGCACCGCCGCCGGTCGCCAACACCACGCCATCGCACGCGCACAGCTCGGCAATCATCGCCTGCTCGCGATCACGGAAGCCTGGCTCGCCTTCCTTATCGAAAATCCATGGGATATTGGCGCCCGTGCGCAATTCAATTTCCTTGTCGGAATCTTTGAACGGCAGGCGCAGCTCTTTGGCCAGTAACCGGCCGATGGTGCTTTTTCCAGCCCCCATCGGTCCTACAAGAATCAAATTTCGCACAGAATCAACGACTCACAGCAATCGCCTGGTTATTCATGATACGCGGTGTGAGAAACACCAACAGCTCGGATTTTTTCTCCGAAACCACGTCACGCCGGAAAAGGCGGCCAAGATACGGCACATCGCCGAGAAATGGCACCTTATCTACAACCTTGCTTTGAGTATTTGAGAAAACGCCACCAATGACGATGGTCTCGCCATCGTTGACCAACACCTTGGCATTGACCTCGTTTTTCTTGATCGGCGGTACGTCCTGCACCTTGTTCAGGTAATCCGGCTCATCCTTGGTGACCTTGACCTCCATGATGATCCGGTTGTCCGGGGTGATCTGCGGGGTCACTTCCAGCGACAGCGATGCCTCCTTGAAGGACACGGATGTGGCACCGCTGGAACTGGCTTCCTGATACGGAATCTCGGTGCCCTTGAGGATCTTCGCGGTTTCCTTGTCGGAGGTGACGACCTTGGGTTGCGAGACGATTTCGCCGTTGCCGGTTTTTTCCATCGCCGTCAGTTCCAGGTCGAGCAACACATTATCGGTAATGAACGCGATGCCGATTCCCGAGGTGTTAGCCGAGGTCCCCAGGTCGACGAAAGGCGAATTGGTGCCCGTGCTGCCCGGTGTACCGATGGTGGTGGACGAGCCGTTGACCCCCGAGGAGTTCCAGTTGCCCTTCTGCACCGAACCACCCCAGCGCACGCCGAGACTCTTGTCGTAATCGACGTTGGCCTCGACAATTCGCGCCTCGATCATCACCTGACGCACCGGAATATCCAGCTGCGCCACGATGCGACGCAGTTCGTCGAGACGATTCTGGGTCTGGTAGGCAATGATGTTGTTGGTGCGCTCATCGACGGTGATCGAACCACGCTCGTCGACTTTCGCTTCGGCACTGGTGACCGACTGGAACAGCTTGGCGATGTCGGCAGCCTTGGCGTAGTTGACCTGCAGCAGCTCGCGACGCAGGGGGGCCAGTTCGGCGATCTGCTTTTGTGACTCCAGCTCCTGGCGCTCGCGAGCGGCAATTTCCTCCGCCGGCGCAACCAGCAAGACGTTGCCGACCATGCGCTTGTCCAGGCCCTTGGTCTTCAGCACCAGGTCCAGCGCCTGGTCCCACGGCACATTTTGCAGGCGCAGGGTAATGCCGCCCTGGACCGTGTCACTGGCCACCAGATTGAGGTTGGTGAAGTCGGCAATCAACTGCAGCACCGAGCGCACATCGATGTCTTGGAAATTCAGCGAAAGCTTCTCGCCGCTATAGGCGAAGCGCTCCGCGTTGCGTTTTTGCAGGTCGTCGACCGTCATCGCCCGAATGCTGACGGTGAGCTTGTTGTCCGTCTGATAGGTCGAGTAGTCGAACGCGCCACTGGGTTCGATGCTGATGGTCGCACGGTCCCCGGTGGCACTGGCATTGACGAATTGCACCGGCGTGGCGAAATCCTTCACGTCCAGGCGGACTCGCAGGGACTCTGGCAGCTGGGTTCGGGCGAAGCCAAGGATGATCTTGCCCTCGCGCTCTTGAATGTCCGGGGCGATGGATGGATCGGACAGGTCGATGACCACATTGCCCTCGCCCTGGGTGCCACGCTGGAAGTCAACGCTGCGGATAGCCTTGGCTACCGGCGCGTACGCTTTCGCCGGGGCCGGCGAAGTAACGGCACGCGGCGCGCTGGCGACCGGTCGCGATGCAGCCTTGCTGGCGCCCTGGCCGACAACCACAAACAGGGTGTTGCCTTCGACCCGCGAGGTATAGGGGGACAACTGCGTCAGGTTGATGATCAGCCGCGTCCGGTCCTTGGCTTCCACCACCGTGGCACTGCGGGCATTGCCGCCACCCAGGTCGCGGGTCTTGCTGGCCAGCTGGCTGACCACCCCGGGCAGGTCGAGTGCGATCCGCGCCGGTGACTCGGTGGTGTAGCCCTTGGGCGTGGGAGGTGTGCCATCGAACGACAGCTTCAACTCGATGCGGTCCCCAGGCAGTGCGGCAACGTCCAGCGTCTTCAGATTGGCCGCTTGTGCCATCGGCGAAAGCAGCGCTATCCATAGCGAAATACCGAGGGCTGAGAAAATCCTGTTCATGATTCGAGTCCCACTATGAATGCTCTTTCAAAGGTATGGTTCGCGGCCGTTCCAGCCAGGCTCCCTGGCCGTCGGGGACGATTTCGATCACGTCGACCTGCGAGCCGCTGATGGCGACAATGCGCCCATCGTTGCGCCCAAGATAGTCACCGACCTTCAGCCGATGCACGCCGCCAGCCCCGCGCAGCAGCGCAAAGGAACCGGTTGCATTGGAAATCGTGCCGACCATCTCAAACTGCTCTATGTTGAAACCTTCCAGGTACTGCTTGGCCCGGGCAGGATCAGGCTTGACGTTACGCGAGCCGTGCTTCTGGCCAGCCAGGTCCACCCTGACCTGCCGGGAAAACGGGCTTCGCAGGTTGGCGGCGCTGTAGGTGAACGTCGGGTAGGAGCGGAACGTCGGCGTTGGCTCTATCTTCCCCGGTGGGCGCAGGCGAACTTCGTTCATGTAGGCATCGAGGTCGCTGACGTCGTCGCCCTTGCCACAGCCAGCCAACCCGAGCACCACGAGCACCATGGCCAAACAACGGATCGGGCTCATTTCGGCGCCCCCTTGTCGTTATAGCGGTAGGTCTTGGCGAGGATACTCATGCGTAACTTCGTCCCGCCATCCGGGTCGGCCCCAGCAATGTCGAAGTCATGCAGCGTGACGATCCGGGGCAAGCCGGCCACTCCGCTGACGAAGGTGGCCAGGTCGTGATAGGCCCCGGTCACGGTGATCTGGATCGGTAGTTCAATGTAGAACTGCTGGGTAACTTCCGGCAGCAACTTGATCTCTTCAAACTCCAGCCCACTTCCGAGCCCGGTGCGAGTGATGTCCTCCAGCAGGCCCGGCACCTCGGTGTCGCTGGGCAGTTGGCGCAGCAGCACGCCAAAGGAGTTTTCCATCTCTTTCATCTGCTGGGTGTACAGCTCGAGATTCGCGGCCATGCGGGCCTTGGAGGTGAATTGCTCCTTGAGTGTCAGCTCCTCCTCACGCTTGCTGTCCAGCTGGGTTTCCAGGTCGCTGAGGTAAAAGTGATACCCCAGGGCCAGCACCAGCACCATCAGCAGCCCACCCGCGATCGCCTTGATCGCCGGCGGCCATGAGCCGATGTTGTTGGTGTCCAGGTCATTGATATCAACGTTGCGCAGTCCGGCAAACCATTGCGATGGACTCATTGACCGTCCTCCACAGCGGCGGGCTGGGTCTGTCGAACCGTCAACTGGAAGACGTTCGCCTGGTCGAGCTGACCCGCCGTAGTGGCCTTGACCTCGGTCAGGCTGGGGGCATCGAACCAGTCGGAGCCGTCAAGATTGCGCATCAGGTCAGACACGCGATTATTGGACTCGGCAGCACCGGTAATGGACAAGGTAGTGCCGACCATTTTGACTTCGGTGAAATACACACCGTCCGGCAACGTGCGCGCCAGCTGGTCGAATATCCGCCCGCTGATTGGCCGATTGCCCTGCAGGTCCTGGATGATGCGCATGCGCTCGATGAGCTGCTGGCGGCGTGCCTTCAAGTCGCTGATCTGCTTTATCCGCTCATCGACAACGGCAATCTGTTTGCCGATGTAATCGTTGCGCGCGAGCTGGCGGTCAACGGCAGCTGTGATGACCTGGTCCGCAATCAGCACCGCCCCCACGGAGCCCACCAGGACCCCAACGAGAGTCACCAGGAAGCGTTTGCGGCGTTCCTCGCGCAGTTCCTCGCGCCAGGGTAGAAGATTGATCCGCGCCATCAGTCAAAACTCCTGAGTGCCAGCCCGCAAGCGATCATCAGTGCCGGCGCATCACTGGCCAGGGCACCGGCGTTGACCTTGCTGCTCAGGGTCATGTCGGAAAATGGATTGGCCACCTGGGTCGGCGTATTCAGGCGCTGCTCGATCAAGCGGTCCAGCCCCGGAACTGACGCCGTGCCGCCGGCCAGCAGGATGTGGTCAACCGCATTGTATTGGCCCGACGCGAAGAAAAACTGCAACGAACGGGAGACCTGTTGCACCAGCGCCTCGCGAAACGGTTGCAACACCTCACTGACATAATCGTCCGGCAGGCCACCCTGTTTTTTCGCCAGTCCTGCCTGCTCAAGGGTAAGGCCGTAGCGACGCTGGATTTCTTCGGTCAACTGACGCCCCCCGAACAACTGCTCGCGGGTGTAGATAATTCGCCCTTTGTGCAAAACACTGAGGGTGGTCATGGTTGCACCGATGTCGACCACGGCCACGGTCAACTGCCCCTGGGGGCTGGCCAGATGGCCAGTCAGCAGGCCGAACGAGCGCTCCAGTGCATAGGCCTCGACATCGACCACCCGCGCGGTAAGGCCGGCCAGTGCCAGGGCAGCCTCACGGACTTCGACATTTTCCTTGCGGCAGGCGGCCAGCAGCACATTGACTCGTGCCGGGTTTCGCACCGAAGGTCCCTGGACTTCGAAGTCGATGGCGACTTCGTCCAGGGGATAGGGAATGTATTGATCGGCCTCGATCTTCAGCTGGTTTTCCAGCTCGTCGTCGGAGAGGCCGGCATCCATCTCGATTGTCTTGGTGATGACCGCCGAGCCGGCCACCGCCACCGCCACATTCCTGAGATTGGTCCTGGCCTTGATCAGCACGCGCGACAACGCCTGCCCGACACCTTCGAGTTCAGCGATATTTTTTTCGATGACTGCATTGGCCGGCAGCGGCTCGACTGCATAGGCCTCAACCCGGTAGCGCTCGCCTTGACGACTTAACTCCAGAAGCTTCACCGACGTGGAGCTGATGTCGATCCCCAGAAGCGTATTGGCCTTTTTATTGAAGAGTCCTAGCACTACCCATTCCCTATGACTATCCGTGAGTTACGGACTCTATAATGTCCATTGCGTTCAACCCGCCCGTCTTGACAGCAGCGCAAATGACGCCCTGCGACGGAAAAATGCTTATAATGCCCAGCGATTTTTTACCAGTTTTTACTTCAAGCTCGGGACATTACTCTTTTCACCAGTCCCTGGTGCCAAATTCATTCTTTTCCTGGATATCCAAACGCCTTGATTCGTCTGCTGAAATTTTTCGGTTGGTCCGTCGTCGCCGTTTTCTGCGGACTGCTCCTGAGTCTGAGTGGCGCCTATCTTTACCTTAGCCCCGGATTGCCGTCTGTGGAGGCACTGAGAAGCATTCAGTTGCAGATTCCGCTACGGGTATACAGCAGTGACGACAAGTTGATTGCAGAATTTGGCGAAATGCGCCGGACTCCGATCCGTTTTGCAGACATTCCGCCGAATTTCATTAACGCATTACTGAGTGCTGAAGACGATAATTTCGCCAACCACTATGGCGTCGATCCGAGCAGCCTGATGCGTGCCGCCACCCAACTGGTGAAAAGCGGCCATATCCAGTCCGGCGGCAGCACCATCACCATGCAGGTGGCAAAGAACTTCTTCCTGACCAGCGAGCGCAGCTTCTCACGCAAGACCACCGAAATTCTCCTGGCCCTGCAAATTGAACGCCAGCTGACCAAGGACGAGATCCTCGAGCTGTACGTTAACAAAATCTACCTGGGCAACCGCGCCTACGGCATTGAAGCCGCTGCGCAGGTGTACTACGGCAAGTCGATCCGTGACGTCAGCCTGGCGCAGATGGCGATGATTGCGGGCCTGCCCAAGGCCCCTTCGCGCTTCAATCCGCTGGCCAACCCGGCGCGCAGCAAAGAGCGGCGTGACTGGATCCTGGGGCGCATGTACAAGCTGGGCAAGATCACCGAAGCCGACTACACCGCCGCGATCAACGAGCCGCTCAACGCCAGTTATCACGTCCCGACACCGGAAGTGAACGCCCCCTATATTGCCGAGATGGCCCGCGCCGAAATGGTCGGCCGCTATGGCAGCGACGCTTATACCGAAGGGTTCCGGGTGACCACCACGGTGCCAAGCAACCTGCAGGAAATGGCCAACACTGCGCTTCACGAAGGCCTGATCACCTACGATCAGCGCCACGGTTATCGCGGCCCTGAATCGCGCCTGCCAGGCAAAACCCGCGAAGCCTGGGCAACCGAACTGACCAAGCAACGCACCATCAGCAGTCTTGAACCGGCCATCGTCATCCAGGTCGACAAGAACGGCCTGCAGGTGCTGACCCGCACCGGCGAGGAGCACGTCAGCTGGGACACGATGAAATGGGCACGACCGTTCCTCAACACCAACAGCATGGGCGCCAATCCGAAGCAGCCAGCTGATGTAGCCCAGGTCGGCGACCTGGTGCGCGTGCAGCGCCAGCCTGACAACTCGCTGAAGTTCAGCCAGATTCCCCAGGCCCAGGGCGCACTGGTGTCCCTCGACCCGCAAAACGGCGCCATTCGCTCGCTGGTCGGTGGTTTTGCTTTCGAACAGAGCAATTACAACCGCGCCATGCAAGCCAAGCGTCAGCCGGGCTCGAGCTTCAAGCCGTTCGTCTACAGCGCCGCGCTGGATAATGGCTACACCGCCGCCAGCCTGGTGAACGATGCACCGATCGTGTTCGTTGACGAATACCTGGACAAGGTCTGGCGCCCGAAGAACGACACCAATACGTTCCTCGGCCCGATTCGCCTGCGTGAAGGCCTGTACAAGTCGCGCAACCTGGTGTCGATCCGCCTGGTGCAGGCATTGGGTATCGACCGCACCATCGACTACATCAGCAAGTTCGGCTTCAAGAAAGAAGACTTGCCGCGCAACCTGTCCCTGGCCCTGGGCACCGCGACCCTGACGCCAATGGAAATTGCCACCGGCTGGAGCACCTTTGCCAACGGCGGCTACAAAGTGAGCCCGTACCTGATCGAAAAGGTAGAGAGCCGTAACGGTGACCTGCTGTTCGCTGCCAACCCGCCAAGCGTGCCCAAGGGCGAAGTCGTCAGCGATGGCATCGCGGCACCAGCGGCCAGCGCTTTCACGGTCAATGCAACGCCTGCGGACGCCTCAAGTACCCAACCTGCGCAGTCGCCTGCAGTGGCTGAACGCATCGTCGATGGCCGCACCACCTATATCCTCAACAGCATGCTCGAAGACGTGATCAAGCGCGGCACCGGTCGCCGCGCACTGGCTTTGGGCCGCAGTGACATTGCAGGCAAAACCGGTACCACCAACGAATCCAAGGACGCCTGGTTCTCCGGCTACAACGCCGACTACGTGACCACCGTCTGGACCGGCTTCGACCAGCCTGAGAGCCTGGGTCGCAAGGAATTCGGCGGCACCGTAGCACTGCCGATCTGGATGAACTACATGGCCGCCGCGTTGAAGGACAAGCCGCCGCACACTCAACCTGAACCGGAAGGCATCCTGAGCCTGCGGGTTGATCCGGTCAGCGGCCGCGCAGCCTCCCCCGGCACGCCTGGCGCCTACTTCGAGCTCTTCAAGGCCGAAGACACGCCACCGACTGGCAGCGAGCTGGGAAGCGGCTCTGCGCCAGGCAGCCCGTTGCCTGCGGATGAAGGTGCGCCGATCGATTTGTTCTGATCAGGTAGCGCAAACCAAAAGCCCCGCCTTCGAGAGAAGCGCGGGGCTTTTTTACAGCCAGGATCAAGAGATCGCAGCCTTCGGCAGCGCCTACAGGGGAACGTGATCTCCCGCAGGACCTGCCGAAGGCTGTGATCCTGTGATTGTCCGGGCAATAAAAAACCCGGCCACTGACCGGGTTTTCCTGAGCGCTACGGCTTAGCCGTTGAACACATCATCCACGCTTTTCAGCGGGTAGTTCTTCGGATACGGCAGGGTCGCTACGCCGGTCTCGATCGCGGCCTTGGCCACGGCATCGGAGATGACGGTGATCAGGCGAGCATCCATTGGTTTCGGGATGATGTACTCACGACCGAATTCCAGCTTGATGCCGCCATAGGCGTCACACACTTCCTGAGGCACCGGCAATTTGGCCAGTTCACGCAGGGCATTGGCCGCCGCCACTTTCATTTCTTCGTTGATGCGCTTGGCGCGAACGTCCAGGGCACCGCGGAAGATGAACGGGAAGCCCAGTACGTTGTTGACCTGGTTCGGGTAGTCCGAACGGCCGGTGGCCATGATCACGTCGTCACGGGTAGCGTGCGCCAGTTCCGGGGAGATTTCCGGATCAGGGTTCGAGCACGCGAACACGATCGGGTTGGCCGCCATGGACTTCAGGCCTTCAGCGCTCAACAGGTTCGGACCAGACAGACCCACGAACACATCAGCACCGGCCAGGGCGTCAGCCAAGGTGCGTTTTTCGGTAGCGTGGGCAAACACGGCCTTGTACTGGTTCAGGTCGTCACGGCCGGAGTGGATTACACCGGTACGGTCAACCATATAGATGTTTTCGATGTTGGCGCCCATGCTCACAAGCAATTTCATGCAGGAGATGGCGGCCGCACCGGCGCCCAGGCAGACGATCTTGGCTTCTGCCAGGGTCTTGCCGGCGATTTCCAGTGCGTTGATCATGCCGGCCGCGGTAACGATCGCGGTGCCGTGCTGGTCATCGTGGAATACTGGAATGTCGCACTGTTCGATCAGCGCGCGCTCGATCTCAAAGCATTCAGGTGCCTTGATGTCTTCCAGGTTGATGCCACCGAAAGTGATGGAGATGCGCTTGACGGTGTCGATGAAGGCTTGCGGGCTTTCGGAGTCGACTTCGATGTCGAAAACGTCGATGCCGGCGAAGCGCTTGAACAGTACACCCTTGCCTTCCATCACTGGCTTGGAAGCCAATGGGCCGAGGTTACCCAGGCCCAGAATCGCGGTGCCATCGGAAATCACTGCAACCAGGTTGCCCTTGCCGGTGTATTTGTAGGCCAGTTCAGGATCGCGGGCGATTTCGCGCACTGGTTCGGCTACGCCGGGGCTGTAGGCCAGCGACAGGTCGCGGGCGGTAGCGGTGGCCTTGGTGAGCTCGACACTCAGCTTACCTGGACGAGGATGGGCGTGATATTCGAGAGCGGCAGTTTTCAGATCAGACATGGGGGCATTCCGCTTTTTACTGTTGGACAGACTGGTCAGCGAGGATACGCGCCTCGTAAAGTCCCCACAAGACTGACCAGTCACCCCTGTCAAGCGCTGCGGCTTACGACTTTGGGCCAAGAGCCACGGAACACAAGGGATAGACTGTTCACAATCGACTGAAAAAATGTCTACAATTTTTTTCAGGGCGACGTCTTAAGCATCACCGGATCGGTCAATGGCAATAACCAGCGCACCTGTCCGTTTTTCAATCCGCCACGTCGCGACCTGTCAACCACCCAACCTCGAGCCTCGACCTGCCTGCCCTGCAGTTGCTCCAGCGTCGACATGTCGAAGCGCTTCAGCAGATTGGGCGCAACCCGCAGCACAACTGAATCCTGCAACTCGATCCAGATTCCGCCGCCGTTGCGCTGAACCTTACTCACAACGCCACCCACAACGGCAAACCCGGAACCTCTGATTTGCCCTGCTTCAATCACAGGGGACTGGCGCCATAACCCGAGCCTGGCCTGGCGAGCACTTTGCTCGGCGGCTTGCTGGCAGGCCGCCAGCTCGACATTAGGCGCCACCGCCACCTGAAAACCCAGGCCCTCGGCAAGCATTTGCGCTTCAAGATTGACACCATCGGCACCGTAGACATGGGCCAGGGTTCGGCCGTAGCGGTCTTTACGCTCTTTTCCGGGAAGCAGACCGACCCGCCCGGCGCTCGCCGCTACCAGGGCCTCCAGACGCTTGCGCGCCGCGACAGCGAAGGGCTCGTCAGCGCGGCCTTTCTTGCCAAGCTCTGGAGTGTTCAAGCCGATCATCCGCACATTGCGGCCATCGGTCAGCCCCAACGTGTCGCCGTCGACGACTCGCTGCACCTGGGCCGGTGCCAGGCTGCCGGGTGCAGGGCAGAAGGCCTGGGCGCCGGAAAGCCAAATCGCGGACACAAAAAAGGCGCCCGCGAGGGACGCCTTTTTCAACAGCAAGGAAAGGCCCAAAGGGCGTTTCAACCTTACTCTGCAGCAGCAGGAGCTTTCTTGCCGAAAGCGCCGAAACGGTCTGCGAAGCGCTGTACACGGCCGCCAGTATCCAGAGTCTTCTGCTTACCGGTGTAGAACGGGTGGCACTCGTTGCATACGTCAGTGCCCAGTGGCTTGCACAGGTTCGAACGAGTTTCGAACTTGTTACCGCAGCTGCAAGTTACCAGGATGGTTTCGTATGCTGGATGGATATCGGCTTTCATGGTGTATTCCTCAGGCTAGCGTGCCGCCACTCAACACTATTGTTGAATACCGCACGTAATTAGGCCGCGGATTCTACCAGACAATCCCGATCACGCAAGCTGTCCCTTCTACCGACCGTCTGCTAGGCTCGCGACTTAAAGCACCCTCCCTGCAGGAGCGGGCTTGCTCGCGAAAGCGCTGTATCCGTTAGCACCATGGCGTCCGAGTCAACGCTTTCGCGAGCAAGCCCGCCCACACAGGTTTCATGCCCAGCCTGCATTTATTGCTCGCCCACAGAGACTCCCCCGCGTGCCCGACGCCATTTTGCGCCTAGCCCTGCCTTCGCCCCTGCGCCGCCTGTTCGATTACCGTGCTCCCGCCGGGGTCTTGCGTGCCCAGTTGCAACCGGGCATGCGCCTGCGGGTGCCGTTTGGCCGCCGGGAGATGATCGGGATCCTGGTAGAAGTCACCGACACCAGCGAAGTGCCTATCGACAAGCTCAAGCCGGCCCTGGCCCTGCTCGACGTCACCGCGCCTTTGCCGCCGGCACTGTTCAAGCTGTGCCTGTGGACCTCCCAGTACTACCAGCATAGCCTCGGCGACACCTTGAGCTGGGCGCTGCCCGTGCTGCTGCGCCAGGGTGAGCTGGCCGAAGCGCGCCAGGAGCGCTTCTGGTCGGCCGCACCCGGGGCCAGCCTCGATGACCCGCGTATCGCTCGCGCCCCGCGACAGCGCGAGGCCCTGGCTACCCTGGCCCAGCATCCCCACGGCGTGGCCCACCAGCTGCTGAGCAAGTTGATGCTGAGCAAGGACAGCCTGGATCTGCTGCTGGCCAAGGACCTGGTGCAGGTGGAAATCCGCAAGCATGCCCCGGGTGCCCGTCACGAACACTGGCTGGCCCAGCCGGAGCTGCCGCTCAACCCCGAGCAACGTGCGGCCTATGAAGCCATTCGCGCAGGCTTCGACAGTTATCACGCGTTCCTGCTGGCGGGCGTTACCGGCAGCGGCAAAACCGAAGTCTATCTGCAACTCATCCGCGAAACCCTTGAAGCCGGAAAGCAGGCATTGGTGCTGATCCCGGAAATCAACCTGGGACCGCAAACCCTCGCGCGCTTCGAGCAACGTTTCAATGCACGCATCGCGCTGATTCACTCGGGGATCAACGACCGCGAACGCCTCGAAGCCTGGCTCGCCGCCCGGGATGGCGATGCCGACATTATTATCGGCACCCGCTCGGCACTGTTCACTCCGATGAAAAACCCCGGGCTGATCATCATCGACGAAGAGCACGACGGCTCCTATAAACAGCAGGAAGGTCTGCGTTATCACGCTCGCGACCTGGCGCTGGTGCGCGCCCGCCAGGAAAACATCCCGATCGTCCTCGGTTCGGCCACGCCTTCGCTGGAGAGCCTGCACAATGCCTACACCGGCCGTTACGGGCTGCTGCGCCTGAACGAGCGCGCCGGTGGCGCCAAGCAACCGCGTTTCCTGCGCCTGGACGTAAAGAGCCGTCCGCTGGACAGTGGTATTTCCGGCCCCATGCAGCAGGCAATCGGCCAGACCCTGGCTGCCGGGCAACAGGTATTGGTATTTCTCAACCGTCGGGGTTTTGCCCCGACTCTGCTGTGCCACGACTGCGGCTGGATGTCTGAATGCCAACGCTGTGATGCGCGAATGACCGTGCACCAACGCTCCGGCGAACTGCGCTGCCACCATTGCGGCTATGTCGAACGCGTGCCTCGGCATTGCCCGAAATGCGCCAAAGTGGATTTGCGCCCGGTAGGGGCTGGCACCGAGCGCGCCGAAGAGCGACTGGCGATTCTGTTTCCAGAGGTGCCGGTGCTGCGTGTAGACCGCGACAGCACCTCGCGCAAGGACGCCATGAACCAGTTGTTCGCGACCATCCAGAAAGGCCAGCCGTGCATTCTGGTGGGCACGCAGATGCTTGCCAAAGGTCATCACTTTCCCAGGGTGACCCTGGTGTCGATCCTGGATGCCGACGGCGGCCTGTTTTCCGGCGACTTCCGCGCCAGCGAACGCATGGCCCAGCTGATAGTGCAGGTCGCCGGGCGCGCCGGGCGTGCCGAGGAACCTGGCAGAGTGATCATCCAGACTCACCTGGCCGATCATCCGCTGCTGGTGCAACTCACCGAGCAGGGTTATTTCGCTTTTGCCGAGCAAGCATTGAGCGAGCGGCGCTCGGCGGGCCTGCCTCCCTTTGCCCACCTGGCGCTGTTGCGCGCAGAGGCACACAAACCGGGGCAGGCCGAAGGCTTTCTTGACGAAGCATGCAGCGAGGCCGAGCGTTTGCTGGCTGAGCAGAATTTGACCGGCATTGAGCTGCTCGGGCCGGTACCCGCACCCATGGAGCGACGCGCGGGCCGGTATCGCGCTCAGCTATTGTTGCAGGCGACAGCCCGCGCGCCGCTGCATCGGCTGCTGAGCAGCTGGTTGTTGGCGCTGGAGCAGATGCCGAGTGGGCGAGCGGTGCGCTGGTCGCTGGATGTCGATCCCGTCGATTTGTATTGAAGGTCAAAAGATCGTCCGAACGCGGCCCGAGCCTTCGGCAGCTCCTACCCCGGTCGCGCTTCTCTGTAGGAGCTGCCGAAGGCTGCGATCTTTGCCGCTTTTGTCACCGCATATCCATAACCTGCCCGCTATAGTTGGCAAGCCCGTCTCCGCCACGGATAATGCCCAGTTTTTCCACCCGCGCATCCAGGCGCTGCCGCGCTTGCGGTCGAAAGAGAGCATCATGAAAGACACCATTCGCCAGCTGATCCAACAAGCCATCACCCAACTCGTCAACGAAGGTGTGTTGCCTGAAGGCCTGTCGCCGGCGATCCAGGTGGAAAACTCCCGCGACAAGAAGAACGGCGACTTCGCCAGCAACATCGCCATGATGCTGGCCAAACCGGCAGGCATGAAGCCCCGCGACCTGGCGGAAAAAATCATCGCCGCGCTGCCATCCGATGAAAACATCACCAAGACCGAAATCGCCGGCCCGGGCTTCCTGAACTTCTTCCAGAACACCCAGGCCCTGGCCTCGCGGCTTGACGCGGCCTTGGCAGACGCAAACATCGGTGTGCGCAAGGCAGGCCCGACCCAACGCACCGTGGTCGACCTGTCCGCGCCCAACCTCGCCAAGGAAATGCACGTCGGCCATTTGCGCTCGACCATCATTGGCGACGGCGTGGCTCGCGTCCTGGAGTTCCTCGGCGACGACGTGATCCGTCAGAACCACGTTGGCGACTGGGGCACCCAGTTCGGCATGTTGATGGCTTATCTGCAGGAAAACCCGATTACCAGCGACGAACTGTCGGACCTGGAAAACTTCTACCGCGCCGCCAAGGGCCGTTTCGACGAATCCGAAGAGTTCGCCGACCGTGCCCGCGGCCTGGTGGTCAAGCTGCAAGCCGGCGACCCGGAATGCCTGGCGTTGTGGACCAAGTTCAAAGACATCTCCTTGTCCCACTGCCAGAAAATCTACGAGTTGCTGAACGTCAAGCTGACCATGGCCGACGTGATGGGCGAAAGCGCCTACAACGACGACCTGATCAACGTGGTCAACGACCTCAAGGCTGCCGGCATGCTGGTGGAGAGCAACGGCGCCCAGTGCGTGTTCCTCGACGAATTCAAAAACGCCGACGGCGACCCGCTGCCGGTGATCATCGTCAAGGCCGATGGCGGCTACCTGTACGCCACCACCGACCTGGCGGCCGTGCGCTATCGCAGCGGCAAGCTCAAGGCTGATCGCGCCCTGTACTTCGTCGACCAGCGCCAGGCCCTGCACTTCCAGCAAGTGTTCGCCGTGGCCCGCAAGGCCGGCTTCGTGACCCATCCGATGGAAATGGAACACATGGGCTTCGGCACCATGAACGGCGCTGACGGCCGTCCATTCAAGACCCGCGATGGCGGCACCGTGAAACTGATCGACCTGCTGACCGAGGCCCAGGAACGCGCCTACACCCTGGTCAAGGACAAGAACCCGGAGCTGGCCGAAACCGAGCTGCGCAACATCGCCAAGGTGGTGGGCATCGGCGCGGTAAAATACGCCGACCTGTCCAAGCACCGCACCAGCGACTACAGCTTCAACTTCGACCTGATGCTGAATTTCGAAGGCAACACCGCGCCGTACCTGCTGTACGCGTACACCCGCGTGGCTGGCGTGTTCCGCAAGCTGGGCAAGGATTTCAGCGAAGTCGAAGGCCAGATCACCCTGGAAGCCGTCCATGAGCACGAACTGGCGGCCAAGCTGGCGCAGTTCGGTGAAGTCCTCAATAACGTTTGCGACAAAGGCACGCCGCACATTCTGTGCACCTACCTGTACGATGTCGCGGGCCTGTTCTCCAGCTTCTACGAGAACTGCCCGATTCTCAGCGCCGAAACCCCGGCGCAAATGCAGAGCCGCCTGCGCCTCGCCGCGCTGACCGGTCGCACTCTCAAGCAAGGCCTGGAACTCTTGGGTCTGGAAACTCTGGAGCGTATGTAAGTTGGCTGCCAAGAAAAAACCTGCACCCAAGCGTGGCGCCAGCCGTTACCAGGCACCTGCCAAGCAACCGATCCCGGGATGGCTGTGGATGGCCATCGGCCTGACGGTCGGTGCGTTCATTGTATTCCTGATGAAACTGGAGCCTGGCAAAGGCAGCGAGAGCGTCAAGCGCGAGAAGATTGAGCAACAGAAAGCCACCCGGATCGCCGAGGCCAACAAGACCCCCCCGAGCCCGACGCAACCGGTGAAGCCAAAGTACGACTTCTACACGTTGCTGCCGGAATCGGAAGTCATAGTGCCTGCTGATGCCGTGCCGGAAAAAACCTTGCCGACACCCCAGGTGCCCGCGATTCCGACCACTCCGGTGACGCCGGAGCAAGCCGCCAAGATCGACACTGCGCGGGCGCAGGCAGCACTGGCCGGGATTACCCCGCCACCAGCGCCGCCGGTAAGCAAGGCCGCACCGGTGACCAAGTTCTTCCTGCAGGCCGGTTCGTTCCGCAAGGAGGCTGACGCAGACAAGGTTCGGGCGCAGATCATCCTGCTGGGCCAGGCCGTGGCGGTTGAGTCCGGCACCGTGAAGGACGAGACCTGGTACCGGGTGCTGGTCGGGCCGTTCAGCAATCGCGAACAACTGACCACCGCGCAGAAACAACTGGCGGGCAGCGGCTTCAGCAACCTGTTGTTACAACAACGCCAAAGCCGCTGAGTTCGTCAGCCACACTGCGTTATCGTTTATCGCGGGCAAGCCTTGCTCCCAACCTGTGGTGGCAAGGTTACCCACACTGCCGAGCTCGCGCAGGAACGCACAAACCTGTGGGAGCAAGGCTTGCCAGCAGTGACATTTGTACCGTCATCACCACACGCGAATCGTCCACCGCTCGTCCTCTCTCCCTCCCCGCAGTTGAAAAACCCGTCACCACCCCCATATGAGTTTCCATAAGGCATTTTCGCCCCGCTGCGTGGAGACTCTCCCTTGACCACCATCGTTTCAGTTCGCCGCCACGGCAAAGTCGTCATGGGCGGCGACGGCCAGGTTTCTCTCGGCAATACCGTGATGAAAGGCAACGCGAAGAAAGTTCGTCGCCTGTACCACGGCCAGGTTATCGCCGGTTTTGCCGGGGCTACGGCTGACGCCTTCACCCTTTTCGAGCGATTTGAAGGTCAGCTTGAGAAACATCAGGGTCACCTGGTTCGCGCTGCTGTCGAACTCGCCAAAGAATGGCGTACCGACCGTACTCTGAGTCGTCTCGAAGCCATGCTGGCAGTGGCCAACAAAGATGCTTCGCTGATCATCACCGGCAACGGCGACGTGGTCGAGCCTGAAGAAGGCCTGATCGCCATGGGTTCCGGTGGCGGTTACGCCCAGGCCGCCGCAAGCGCGCTGCTGAAGAAGACCGACCTGTCTGCCCGGGAAATCGTCGAAACCGCACTCGGCATCGCTGGCGACATCTGCGTATTCACCAACCACACCCAGACCATTGAGGAGCAGGACTGCGCCGAATAAGCCTGTTTCGGCCTTTGTGCCACGGCTCATTCTTGCTTGAGGTCCGCCAATTATTATGTCCATGACTCCCCGTGAAATCGTCCACGAACTCAATCGCCATATCATCGGCCAGGACGATGCCAAACGCGCCGTCGCCATCGCCCTGCGTAATCGCTGGCGCCGGATGCAGCTGCCCGAAGAGCTGCGCGTTGAAGTAACCCCCAAGAACATTTTGATGATCGGCCCGACCGGTGTCGGCAAGACCGAAATCGCCCGTCGCCTGGCCAAGCTCGCCAACGCGCCGTTCATCAAGGTTGAAGCGACCAAGTTCACCGAAGTCGGTTATGTCGGTCGCGATGTCGAATCGATCATTCGTGACCTGGCTGACGCCGCGATGAAACTGCTGCGCGAACAGGAAATGACCAAGGTTCGCCACCGCGCCGAAGACGCCGCCGAAGAGCGCATTCTTGACGCCCTGCTGCCACCGGCACGCGCGGGCTTCAACAGTGACGAAGCGGCTCCGCCTGCCGACTCCAATACCCGCCAGCTGTTCCGCAAGCGCCTGCGTGAAGGCCAGCTGGATGACAAGGAGATTGAAATCGAAGTCGCCGAAACGGCTGGCGTCGATATCTCCGCGCCGCCGGGCATGGAAGAGATGACCAACCAGCTGCAGAGCCTGTTTGCCAACATGGGCAAGGGCAAGAAAAAAGCGCGCAAGCTCAAGGTCAAGGAAGCGCTGAAACTGGTGCGCGACGAAGAGGCCGGGCGCCTGGTCAACGACGAAGAGCTCAAGGCCAAGGCCCTGGAAGCGGTTGAGCAGCACGGTATCGTGTTCATCGACGAAATCGACAAGGTCGCCAAACGCGGCAACTCCGGCGGCGTCGATGTCTCTCGCGAAGGCGTGCAGCGCGACTTGCTGCCGCTGATCGAAGGCTGCACCGTCAATACCAAGCTGGGCATGGTCAAGACCGATCACATCCTGTTCATCGCCTCGGGTGCGTTCCACCTGAGCAAGCCGAGCGACCTGGTGCCGGAACTGCAAGGTCGCCTGCCGATCCGCGTTGAGCTCAAGGCACTGACGCCAGAAGACTTCGAGCGCATCCTCAGCGAGCCACATGCGTCCCTGACCGAGCAATATTGCGCACTGTTGAAAACCGAAGGCCTGGGTATCGAGTTCCAGCCGGACGGGATCAAGCGCATCGCCGAGATCGCCTGGCAGGTGAATGAAAAGACCGAGAACATCGGGGCCCGTCGCTTGCACACGCTACTGGAGCGCCTGCTTGAAGAAGTGTCGTTCAGTGCCGGCGACCTCGCCAGCGCCCACGACGACAAGGTGATCATGATTGACGCCGAATACGTCAACAGCCACCTGGGCGAATTGGCGCAGAACGAAGACCTGTCCCGTTATATCCTGTAGGTCACCTGCCGCCCCGTAGGAGCTGCCGCAGGCTGCGATCTTTTGATCTTGATTTTGGTAGAGTCAAAAATCAAAAGATCGCAGCCTGCGGCAGTTCCTACAGGGTGCGTCACCCGACGGACGACCTTTCATGACCCAACTCCCCACCGACATCAAGCTGCACAAAGCCTCGAAAACCCTGTCGCTGAAATACGCGTCCGGCGAGGAACATCACCTGCCCGCAGAATTCCTGCGCGTGCACTCCCCTTCCGCCGAGGTCCAGGGCCACGGCAAACCCATCCTGCAATTTGGCAAGATCGGCGTCGGCCTGAGCAAGGTCGAACCGGCCGGTCAGTACGCACTGAAATTGACCTTCGATGACGGCCACGACAGCGGCCTGTTCACCTGGGAATATCTGTATCAGCTGGGCGTGCGCCAGGAAGACCTCTGGAACGATTATCTTGCAGAGCTCAAGGCTGCCGGAAAAACCCGCGACCCGAACCAATCCGTCGTCAGGCTGATGCTCTAGTCCGCACCTCTTGCTCATTAGAAGGCATTTTCTAATTTCATCTGTTTGAATGCTCCGCTCCAGGGCCGACGATTAGCCCGCTTGCGAAAAAAATTAAACTCGGGTAACCAATGGAGCTGGCAAGTTCCCTGCAGTGCTCTCTGCATAAAAGCAGTGGTGCAGAACTATCGGTCACCCGAGTAGTAGTAGTACCTGGCATTTGCTGTGTGACTACACAGCTGGACTCAGGTACTCGTCTCAGGACAATGGAGCGTCGTAGATGAGTAACAAGAATAACGATGACCTGAAATCTCAGGCCTCGGAAAATACCTTGGGGCTGAATCCTGTCGTTGGACTGCGTAGAAAGGATCTTCTGGGCTCAGCTCGAATGGTGCTGACCCAAGCCATCAAACAACCGATTCACAGCGTCAAGCACGTTGCCCATTTCGGCCTCGAACTGAAGAATGTCCTGTTCGGTAAATCCGAACTCCAGCCTGCCGGTGATGATCGCCGCTTCGCCGACCCGGCCTGGAGCCAGAACCCGCTCTACAAACGTTATCTGCAAACCTACCTGGCGTGGCGCAAGGAACTCCACGACTGGATCGACGACAGCAGCCTTTCGCCCAAGGATGTCGCCCGCGGGCACTTCGTCATCAACCTCATGACCGAGGCAATGGCTCCGACCAACAGTGCAGCCAACCCGGCGGCGGTCAAACGCTTTTTCGAAACCGGGGGCAAAAGCCTGCTCGACGGCCTCTCGCATCTGGCCAAGGACCTGGTACACAACGGCGGCATGCCCAGCCAGGTCAACATGGGTGCGTTCGAAGTGGGCAAGAGCCTGGGCGTGACCGAAGGCGCGGTAGTGTTTCGCAACGACGTACTGGAGCTGATCCAGTACCGGCCGATCACCGAGCAGGTGCACGAGCGCCCGCTGCTGGTAGTTCCACCGCAAATCAACAAGTTCTATGTATTCGACCTCAGTCCGGACAAGAGCCTGGCGCGGTTCTGCCTGCGCAACAACGTGCAGACCTTCATTGTCAGCTGGCGCAACCCGACCAAGGAGCAGCGCGAGTGGGGCCTGTCGACCTATATCGAAGCGCTCAAGGAAGCAGTCGACGTCGTCACCGCTATCACCGGCAGCAAGGACGTGAACATGCTCGGCGCCTGCTCCGGCGGGATCACCTGCACTGCGCTGCTGGGCCACTATGCCGCGATCGGCGAGAAGAAGGTCAATGCCCTGACGCTCCTGGTCAGCGTCCTGGACACGACGCTGGACAGCGACGTGGCGCTGTTCGTCGACGAGCAAACCCTCGAAGCCGCCAAGCGCCACTCCTATCAGGCCGGTGTACTGGAAGGCCGCGACATGGCGAAAGTCTTCGCCTGGATGCGCCCCAACGACCTGATCTGGAACTACTGGGTCAATAACTACCTGCTGGGCAACGAGCCGCCGGTGTTCGACATCCTGTTCTGGAACAACGACACCACGAGATTGCCCGCCGCCTTCCACGGCGACCTGATCGAGATGTTCAAAAACAACCCACTGATCCGCCCGAATGCACTGGAAGTGTGCGGCACCGCCATCGATCTGAAGCAGGTCACGGCCGACATCTTTTCCCTGGCCGGCACCAACGACCACATCACGCCGTGGAAGTCCTGCTACAAGTCGGCGCAACTGTTCGGCGGTAACGTCGAGTTCGTGCTGTCGAGCAGCGGCCACATCCAAAGCATTCTGAACCCGCCTGGCAATCCAAAGTCACGTTACATGACCAGCAGCGAAATGGCGGTGAACGCCGAGCAGTGGCAGGAGAATTCCACCAAGCACACTGACTCCTGGTGGCTGCACTGGCAGGCCTGGCAGGCGGAGCGTTCAGGCAAGCTGAAGAAATCGCCGACCAGCCTGGGCAACAAGACCTTCACCGCCGGCGAAGCTGCACCGGGGACTTACGTACACGAGCGGTAACCGATACACCTCGGTCTGCAGGAGCTGCCGCAGGCTGCGATCTTTTGATCCTGGTTTTCAAAATCAAGATCAAAGATCGCAGCCTTCGGCAGCTCCTACGGGGTTCGGGGATGAATTCACCCACAGGGCCTGACGCATGCCGCAACCGTTCATTTTTCGTACCGTCGACCTGGATGGCCAGACCCTCCGGACCGCCGTACGCCCCGGCAAGCCTCATTTGACGCCCTTGCTTATTTTCAACGGCATCGGCGCCAACCTGGAGCTGGTATTTCCGTTTGTCGCCGCGCTGGACCCGGACCTGGAAGTCATCGCCTTCGATGTTCCGGGAGTGGGTGGCTCGTCGACGCCAAGTCGGCCCTACCGCTTTCCGGGCCTGGCGAAACTCACGGCACGCATGCTCGACTACCTCGACTACGGCCGGGTCAACGTGATCGGCGTGTCCTGGGGCGGCGCCCTGGCCCAACAGTTTGCCTACGACTACCCCGAACGCTGCAAGAAACTCGTCCTGGCTGCGACTGCGGCCGGTGCGGTGATGGTCCCGGGTAAACCCAAAGTGCTGTGGATGATGGCCAGCCCCAGGCGCTACATCCAGCCGTCCCATGTGATCCGTATCGCACCGATGATTTACGGCGGCTCGTTCCGCCGCGATTCGACCCTGGCGGCCAGCCACGCGGCGAAAGTCCGTTCAGCGGGCAAGCTTGGCTATTACTGGCAGCTGTTCGCCGGCCTTGGCTGGACCAGCATTCACTGGCTGCACAAAATTCACCAGCCGACCCTGGTTCTGGCAGGTGATGACGACCCATTGATCCCCCTGGTCAACATGCGCCTGCTGGCCTGGCGGATTCCCAACGCTCAGCTGCACATCATCGATGACGGTCATTTGTTCCTGATCACCAGGGCCGAAGCGGTGGCGCCGATCATCATGAAATTCCTCGAAGAGGAACGCCAGCGCGCAGTGATGCACCCGCATCCGGCGCCATTGGGCGGTTAACCGGCACCGACGTTTGGTCACAAAAAGGAATCGGCAGGACGCCGTACCGCGCAACAACCCGTTAGTGCGGCTATGGTGTTCTGGTCCAGTGAGTTTGTTTTTGGCCTGAAGACGAAGGAGTGTTGAGTCATGCGCGAAAAACCAGTGCGGGATTCCCTGCCCACTCCCGCCGCGTTCATCAACGCACAAAGTGCGATTACCGGCTTGCGTGGCCGCGATATGCTGTCGACCTTGCGCAGTGTGGCCGCTCACGGCTTGCGCAATCCGCTGCACAGTGCCAGGCACGCGTTGAAGTTCGGCGGCCAGTTGGGTCGCGTGCTGTTGGGCGAAACCCTGCACCCGACCAACCCGCAGGACAATCGGTTTACCGACCCCGCGTGGAGTCTCAATCCATTTTACCGCCGCAGCCTGCAGGCCTATCTCAGCTGGCAGAAGCAAGTCAAAAGCTGGATCGACGAGAGCAATTTGAGCCCCGACGATCGAGCCCGCGCGCACTTCGCGTTCGCCTTGCTCAACGACGCCGTGGCACCTTCCAACTCTTTGCTCAACCCGCTGGCAATCAAGGAAATCTTCAACTCGGGTGGCAACAGCCTGGTGCGCGGAATCAGCCATCTGGTCGATGACTTGCTGCACAACGACGGCCTGCCCCGGCAAGTCACCAAACAGGCCTTCGAAGTCGGGAAAACCGTCGCGACAACCACAGGCTCCGTGGTGTTTCGCAATGAATTGCTGGAGTTGATCCAGTACCGGCCGATGAGCGAGAAACAGTATTCGAAACCCTTGCTGGTGGTGCCGCCGCAGATTAACAAGTACTACATCTTTGACCTGAGCCCCGCCAACAGCTTCGTCCAGTTCGCCCTGAAAAACGGCCTGCAGACCTTCATGATCAGCTGGCGCAACCCCGATGTACGTCACCGTGAATGGGGTCTTTCGACCTACGTTGAAGCTGTCGAGGAAGCGATGAACGTTTGCCGGGCGATCACCGGCGCGCGGGAGGTCAACCTCATGGGCGCCTGCGCCGGGGGCCTGACCATTGCCGCGCTGCAAGGTCACCTGCAGGCCAAGCGCCAGCTGCGCCGGGTCTCCAGCGCTACCTACCTGGTCAGCCTGCTGGACAGTCAGATGGACTCCCCCGCCACCCTGTTCGCCGATGAGCAGACACTGGAAGCTGCCAAGCGTCGCTCTTACCAGAAAGGTGTGCTGGACGGCCGCGACATGGCCAAGGTGTTCGCCTGGATGCGTCCCAACGACCTGATCTGGAGTTACTTCGTCAACAATTACCTGCTGGGCAAAGAACCGCCGGCCTTCGACATTCTCTATTGGAACAACGACAACACCCGTCTGCCAGCGGCGCTGCATGGCGATCTGCTGGACTTCTTCAAACACAATCCGCTGACTCACCCCGGCGGGCTGGAGGTGTGCGGCACGCCAATCGACCTGCAGAAGGTCACGGTCGACAGCTTCAGCGTGGCCGGCATCAACGATCACATCACGCCGTGGGATGCGGTGTACCGCTCCACCTTGCTGCTTGGCGGCGACAGGCGTTTCGTGCTGTCCAACAGCGGCCACGTGCAGAGCATCCTCAACCCGCCGAGCAACCCAAAAGCCAATTTCATCGAAGGCGCCAAACTGAGCCTCGACCCACGGGCCTGGTTTTATGACGCCAAGCAGGTCGACGGCAGCTGGTGGACCCAATGGCTGAGTTGGGTCCAGGCACGCTCAGGGGCGCAGAAAGAAACCCACATGGCCCTCGGCAATCAGAACTATCCACCGATGGAGGCTGCACCCGGCACCTATGTGCGAGTGCGCTGACGTTCAACGAACCATTAAGAAGACTGGATGAAGACCCGCGACCGGATTCTCGAATGTGCCTTGCAGTTGTTCAACCAGAAGGGCGAACCGAACGTTTCGACCATGGAAGTGGCCAACGAAATGGGCATCAGCCCGGGCAACCTCTACTACCACTTTCACGGCAAGGAGCCGCTGATACTGGGTTTGTTCGAGCGCTTTCAAAGCGAATTGTCGCCGCTGCTCGACCCGCCGCCGGACGCGCAATTGGCACCGGAAGATTACTGGCTGTTCCTGCACCTGATTGTCGAGCGACTGGCGCATTACCGCTTCCTGTTTCAGGACCTGTCCAATCTGGCAGGCCGCCTGCCCAAACTGGCCAAGGGGATCCGCAACCTGCTCAATGCGTTGAAGCGCACGCTGGCCTCGCTGTTGGCGCGCTTGAAGGCTCAGGGACAGCTGGTCAGCGATACCCAGGCACTTGGGCAATTGGTAGAGCAGATCACCATGACCTTGCTGTTTTCACTGGACTACCAGCGGATCCTCGATCGCGAGGGCGAGGTCCGGTTGGTGGTTTACCAGGTCATGATGCTGGTGGCGCCGCACTTGTTGCCGCCGATCAAGGTGGCGACCGAGCACCTGGCGATGCAGTACCTGGAAGAACATCAGTAAAAAATCACCGCACAACGCCGTACAACGCCGTACAACGCCGTAGGAGCTGCCGTAGGAGCTGCCGAGTGAAACGAGGCTGCGATCTTTTGATTTTTAAAGATCAAAAGATCGCAGCCTTCGGCATCTCCTACGTAGATTCAGGAGGTCATGGAGGTCATGGAGGTCATGTTGTGCATAAAAAACGCCCGACCTTTGCAGGCCGGGCGTTTTTATTGAGTCCTGGAATCAGGACTGACTGGTTGGCGTCGATGGTGCTGGCGCGGCAGTCGGGGTTGCAGCCGGGGTCGGCGCGGCGGCCGAGTTCGACGTGCTGGCCGGGGTCGGCTTGGCGGCAGCCGTTGCGGCTGGTTTTGCTGCAGCGGCTTTCGGCGCCGCCGGCTTCTTCACTGCAGGCTTCTTCGCTGCGGCAGGTTTTGCCGCTGGCTTGGCAGCGGGTTTGGCCGCTGTGCTTTTTGCAGCAGGTTTGGCTGCCGGCTTGGCGGTGGCTTTTGCAGCAGCAGATTTGACGGCTGACTTCGCTGCAGCAGGTTTCGCTGCGGCAGTCTTGGCCACCGACTTGGCGGCAGACGCGGCTTTCGCTGCAGTCTTGGCTACCGGCTTGGCGACAGCTTTGGCCAGTGGCTTGGCAGCCGGTTTGGCCGCTGCGGTTTTAGTCGCCACTGGCGCAACCTTGGCGCCGGTGAGTTTTTCGATCTGCTTGGTCAGGGTATCGACCTTGCTATGCAGTGCCTTGACTTCATTACGGCTCGGCACGCCCAGACGCGAAATAGCGCTGTTCAGGCGCTTGTCAAAAGCACCTTCGAGCTCATCCCACTTGCCCAGTGCTCGATCTTTCACGCCGCTGATGCGCGACTTGGCCGAAGTGGCGGAGTCTTTTGCCGCATCGACTTTATCGCCGACTGCATTCTTGGCGAGCTTCTCGGCTTTCTCGCCGTCTTTTACCAAGGTATCGAAGAGCTTGCTGCCGTCAGTGTCGATCTTCGAGTACACGCCTAAACCGGCCAGCCAGATTTTGCGGGAGTAGTCTTCAACTTTCCCGATCCACGAGCTGCCTTCTTTTTCGATGTTCTTTTTACCAGCCATCCCGTTCTCCTTAAGATTTACGCGCGACGCGTTCGAGCAATGCCGTCAGCTCATCGAGCTTAGCAGAGAGTGTCTCAACGTCATGTTTAGACGGAATGCCGATACGATTCAAGGCACTTGCAACGCGCGAGTCAAAAGCCTTCTCGACCTTGTCGAGTTGCAGTTCGACTTTGCCTTTAAAACTACTGACTTCACTCTTTGCTTCATCGATCTCGGAGTTGGCGGCTTCAAGTTTTTCCGCAACTACCTTTTTGCCTTTTTTTTCAACAGTTTGACCTTCCTTGATCAACTCCTGAAAGTATTCGCTGCCTTCTTGGCCGACCTTGGTGTAGGCCCCCAGGCCTGCCAGCCAGATCTTGCGGGCATAAGATTTGACGTCGCCCAGAGCAGATGTCGAAGCGTCGATTTTTTTCTTCAAAATAACTTTGGCCATGGTGCACCTCACGCGCAGAAGGTTTGAGGAACTGCCCGCGAAAGAGTCGGGCTCAGGCACAAAGTAGTGAGAATAATTAGAAACGGCACCCTAACAACTGACATGAAACGGTGGTGCCTGAATGAAAAGATCGCAGCCTTCGGCAGTTCCTACAGAGGAATGTGGACTCTGTAGCTGCCGAAGGCTGCGATCTTTTGATCTTCAGGCCAGGGCCTTGTCCAGCGCCTTTTCAATCTCGGCTTTGATCATACCGCTCATGGCCGACATCATCAGGCCCAACTCCACGTCGACCTTGATAGAATCCTCGGCCACATGCACCGCGCCCTTCACCCCCGAGCGCTTGAGATTCAGGGTATCGCCCGCCCACTGCGGCTCCAGGCCGTACTGATCGGACAGTTTCTGCGCCAGCTGATCGGCCTTCTCGCGAGCCGCTTCCTTGCCCAGCGCGTGGGCACGTTCAACACTAATACGGGCCATCAAATGACTCCTGCTTTATGAATGCTTCCTGAAGCATCTTGACCGCCGCTGCGGCAAAACGTCCCGGTGATTGCCTATCTTACCTTTAGCCACTCCAAGACAAAGCAGGCCACCGGGATTAGAATGTCCCGCATTCTCTTCTGGTGACAGCGATATGACTGATCAGCGCAAAGGCAGCGATGCCGAACCCACCACTCACTTCGGTTTCAAAAACGTTCCGGAAAGCCAAAAAGCGGAGAAAGTCGCTGAGGTCTTCCACTCGGTAGCCGCCAAGTACGACCTGATGAACGACCTCCTGTCGGGCGGCATGCACCGTTTGTGGAAGCGTTTTGCGATCGAACTGTCGGGTGTTCGCACCGGTAACCGGGTGCTGGACATCGCTGGCGGCACCGGCGACCTGACGAAAAAATTCTCGCACCTGGTAGGCCCTACTGGCCAGGTCGTGTTGGCCGACATCAACGAATCCATGCTCAAGGTCGGTCGTGACCGCCTGCTGGACCTCGGTGTTGCCGGCAACGTCGAATTCGTCCAGGCCGATGCGGAAAAGCTGCCCTTCCCGGACAACCATTTTGATTGCGTGACCATCGCCTTCGGCCTGCGCAACGTGACGCACAAGGAAGACGCCCTGCGTTCGATGCTGCGCGTACTCAAGCCGGGTGGTCGCCTGCTGGTGCTGGAATTCTCCAAACCGACCAACGCACTGATGTCCAAAGCCTACGACGCCTACTCGTTCGCCTTCATGCCGTTGATGGGCAAGCTGATCACCAACGACTCGGAAAGCTATCGCTACCTGGCCGAATCGATCCGCATGCACCCGAACCAGGAAACCCTGAAGTCGATGATGGTCGAGGCCGGTTTCGACCGCGTGACCTATCACAACATGACCGCAGGTATCGTTGCCCTGCACCGCGGCATCAAACCCTGATGTTGCTGGCCGGCCTGCTCGCCAGCGTTGAGCTCGGTCTTAACCGGGTGCTGCGCCTCGACAGCACGGCCTTGCCGCGCCTGGCGCATTTGAGTGGCAGGGTGATCGCCGTCGATTGCCGCAACCCGGCATTCCAGCTGTTCATTCTTCCCAGCGACGAAGGCCTGATGCTCGCCTCCCAGTGGGAGGCCGGCGCCGACTGCACCTTGCGTGCCCCGGCCTCAAGCCTGCTGAAACTGGCCATGAGCAAGGACAAGACTGCCGTGCTGCACGGCCCGGAAGTCGAGCTCGACGGCGACAGCGGCGTGCTGCTGGAACTGGCGGCGATCCTCCAGGACCTCGAGCTGGACTGGGAGTACGAACTCTCGCGCTGGCTGGGCCCTGTGGCAACACAACTGGTCGGCGGTCATTTGCGCAGTCGCGCGCGCTGGTACCAGCAAGGATTTGTCAGCCTCGGCCAAAACCTGGGCGAATACCTGGCCGAAGAATCGCGCACCCTCGTCGGTCAGCGCGAAGCCGAAGCCCGTTTCAGTGAACTGGACCAGATCAAACTTGATCTGGAACGTCTCGAGGCGCGTTTCGAGCGCCTTTCCCGATCTCTCGACCCAAGCGATAACGCATGAAGCTGCTTGCCGTCCGCCGTTTGTTGCGCATCCAGCGCGTTGTGATTCGCTACCGTCTCGATGACCTGCTGTTCGCCCTGCCGCTGCCCTGGTTCCTGCTGGCGCTGCGGTATGCATTGCCGTGGCGCTGGTTCCCGCGCAAAACGCTTGAGCTGAGCCGCGGCGCCCGACTGCGCCTGGCCCTGCAGGACCTGGGACCAATCTTCATCAAGTTCGGGCAGATCCTGTCCACCCGCCGCGACCTGCTGCCGGAAGACATCGCCGATGAATTGATGCTGCTGCAGGACCGTGTCCCGCCGTTCGATTCGCAAGTGTCGATCAAACTCATCGAAGAGCAGCTGGGCAAGAAGATCAGCGAAGTGTTCAGCCGATTCGACGTCCAACCGCTCGCTTCGGCTTCGGTAGCGCAGGTGCATGCCGCGCAGCTCAAGACCGGTGAAGAAGTCGTGGTCAAGGTGATCCGCCCCGGCCTCAAGCCGATCATCGCCCAGGACCTGGCATGGCTGTTCATCCTGGCTCGCGCGGCAGAAAAACTCTCGGCCGATGCGCGCCTGCTGCATCCGGTGGACGTGGTCCAGGACTACGAGAAAACCATCTACGACGAACTCGACCTGCTGCGCGAAGCCGCCAACGCCAGCCAGCTCAAGCGCAACTTCGAAGGCTCGCCACTGCTCTACGTGCCGCAAGTCTATTGGGATTGGTGCCGGCCCAAAGTGCTGGTGATGGAGCGCATCTACGGGGTTCAGGTGACCGACCTCGCGACCCTGGCCGACCAGCGCACCGACATGAAGATGCTCGCCGAACGCGGCGTCGAAATCTTCTTTACCCAGGTGTTCCGTGACAGCTTTTTCCATGCCGACATGCACCCGGGCAACATCTTCGTCAGCACCGTCAACCCGTGGAGCCCGCAGTACATTGCGATCGACTGCGGCATCGTTGGCAGCCTGACCCCGGAAGACCAGGACTATCTGGCCCGCAACCTGTTCGCTTTCTTCAAACGCGACTATCGGCGAGTGGCCCAGCTGCATATCGATTCGGGCTGGGTGCCGGCGGAAACCAAACTCAACGAATTCGAAGCGGCGATCCGCACTGTATGCGAACCGATCTTCGAAAAACCGTTAAAAGATATTTCATTCGGCCAGGTGCTGATGCGCCTGTTCCAGACCGCTCGACGCTTCAACATGGAAGTACAGCCGCAGCTTGTCCTGTTGCAGAAAACCCTGCTGAACATCGAAGGCCTGGGCCGCCAGCTGTACCCGGACCTCGATCTGTGGAACACCGCGCAACCGTTCCTCGAACGCTGGATGCGCGAGCGCGTCAGCCCCAAAGCGTTGCTGGGCAACGTGCAGAGCCAGTTTGAACAGCTACCGCACCTGGCCAACATGGCCCGCGACCTGCTCGAACGAATGTCCCAGCCTCACGCCTACGACCCGCCGCCACCCTGGCACCGCCGACGTGACGACTGGTTCCTGCGCCTGCTCGGCACCGCTCACCTGGCGGGCGGCGCAGTACTCGCGATCGGCGGCCCGCTGAACGACCTGGCCTATTGGCCAGCCGGAATCATGATGGCGGTCGGTTTGTATCTGGTCGTTCGCCGATAGCCAGTTGTGTGATCCGCTGGCACACTGTTTCAACGTTGGACTCCGCTAATGAAGTGCGGAGCCCGCTGTCGGAGTCGAAGATGAAAAACTGGCTGGACGAAATCAAGTGGGACGCCGATGGCCTGGTGCCCGCGATTGCCCAGGATCACAAGACCGGGCGCGTCCTGATGATGGCCTGGATGAACCGTGAAGCGCTGCAACTGACTGCCACGGAGAATCGTGCCATCTACTGGTCACGTTCCCGAGGCAAACTGTGGCGCAAGGGTGAGGAGTCCGGGCATGTGCAGACCCTGCATGAGATGCGCCTTGACTGTGACGCCGACGTGATCATTCTGATGGTCGAGCAGATCGGCGACATCGCCTGCCATACCGGCCGCCAGAGCTGCTTCTATCGAGTCTTCGAGAACGGCGACTGGAAAACCGTCGACCCGGTACTTAAAGACCCGCACGCCATTTACTCCGCAGGACACACCCATGAGTGACACCCTGACCCGCCTGGCCGAAGTGCTGGAAGAGCGCAAAGGCGCCGCTGCCGACAGCTCGTATGTTGCGAGCCTGTACCACAAGGGCCTGAACAAGATTCTGGAAAAAGTTGGCGAAGAATCCGTCGAAACCATCATTGCCGCCAAGGACGCTGCCATCAGCGGCGACTGCAGCGATGTGATCTACGAGACTGCCGACTTGTGGTTCCACAGCATGGTCATGCTCGCCCAACTGGGGCAGCATCCACAGGCTGTACTCGATGAACTCGACCGTCGCTTCGGTCTGTCCGGACACGCCGAGAAAGCCTCGCGCCCGTCCGCCTGAACAACTATTAGAGAGGAGCAGCAACATGGGCATTTTTGACTGGAAACACTGGGTCGTCATCCTGGTCGTTGTCGTGCTGGTATTCGGCACCAAGAAACTGAAGAACCTCGGCACCGACGTCGGCGAATCGATCAAGGGCTTCCGCAAAGCCATGAACGATGACGAAAAGCCCGCTGATCCAAGCGTGACCCCGGCGCAACCGGTACCACCTGTGCAGCCACAGGCCACCCCGGTCAACCCGCCGCACACCATCGACGTGCAGGCACAAAAAGTCGAAGAGCCGATTCGCAAAGACGTGTGAGCACTGACTAATGTTTGGTATCAGCTTCTCTGAACTGCTGCTCGTCGGCCTCGTCGCCCTGCTGGTGCTGGGCCCCGAACGCCTGCCGGGTGCTGCGCGCACTGCCGGCCTGTGGGTCGGTCGTCTGAAGCGCAGCTTCAACGCGATCAAACAGGAAGTTGAACGTGAGATCGGCGCCGACGAAATTCGCCGGCAGCTGCACAACGAGCATATCCTGTCCCTGGAGCAGGAGGCGCGGAAGATCTTCACGCCCACCCAGCAGGAGCCGACTCCGGTGCAGCCTGTCGCGGAGCCGACCATTCATGCCCCGGTGCCGAACATCGAGCCGACAATCGGCGCTGAACCTGCGCCTGTCGCTGCTCCTGCGGCGCAGCCTCTGGCCGAATCTGCAACACCTGCGGCTGCGCCTGTTGCGCCTGCCCCTCATGACCCAACACTGCCGCCGCGAGCCCCATGAGCGATCTTCCTGAAAATGACCAGCACATGCCGCTGGTTTCGCACCTCACCGAGTTGCGCACCCGCCTGCTGCGCTGCGTAGCGGCGATCTTCATCGTCTTCGCCGGGTTGTTCGCCTTCACCCAGCAAATCTATACCTTCGTCTCCACGCCGCTGCGCCAGTATTTGCCGGAAGGCGCGACAATGATCGCTACCGATGTGTCGTCGCCCTTCCTGACGCCACTGAAGCTGACGATGATGGTTTCGCTGTTCCTGGCGATTCCGGTGATCCTGCATCAGATCTGGGGTTTCATCGCACCAGGCCTGTACAAGCACGAGAAGCGCATCGCCGTGCCACTGCTGATGTCCAGCATCCTGCTGTTCTATACCGGCATGGCGTTCGCCTACTACCTGGTGTTCCCGTTGATCTTCAAATTCTTCGCTGCCGCTACGCCGGCCGGTGTGGAAATGATGACCGACATCACCAGCTACCTCGACTTCGTCATGACGCTGTTCTTCGCCTTCGGCGTGGCGTTCGAAATCCCGGTAGCCGTGGTATTGCTGGTGTGGATCGGTGTAGTCGACGTCAAGTACCTGAGGAAAATCCGCCCGTACGTGATCATTGGCTGCTTCGTGGTCGGCATGATCCTGACGCCGCCGGACATTTTCTCGCAGACCCTGCTGGCCGTACCAATGTGGCTGCTGTTTGAAATCGGCATCCTGTTCGGCAGCCTGATCAGCAAGCGTGGCGAGCACCCGGACGACCAGCCGGCTGACGACTCCAACGACCAGCCGCCAGCGACCCAGCCGTGAACCTGCTGCTTCTCGAAGAGGCCGATTTCATTGCGGCCGATCGGGTGATCCTGCGTGATCGCCGCCTGACCCACATGCAGGAAGTCCACCGTTCGCAAGTCGGTGACAGCCTGCGGGTCGGCAGGATTGGCGGTCTGATGGGGTCTGCCGAGTTGCTGCGCCTGGACACCACCGAAGTCGAATTGCGCGTCACCCTTGATCAGCCCCCTCCGAGCAAGCTGCCGCTGACCATGGTGTTGGCCCTGCCACGCCCGAAAATGCTGCGCCGGGTGTTTCAGACCGTTGCGGCCATGGGAGTGCCGCGAATCATCCTAGTGAACAGCTATCGCGTCGAGAAGAGCTTCTGGCAAACGCCGTTCCTGGAACCAGACGCCATTCGCGAACAATTGATCCTCGGCCTTGAACAGGCCAGGGACAGCGTGTTGCCGGAAATTATTATCGAGAAGCGCTTCAAGCCGTTCGTCGAAGACCGGCTTCCCGCGATCACCGAAGGGACTCTGGGCCTGGTCGGCCATCCCGGCAACTACCCACCCTGCCCTCGCGGCCTGAACGAGCCGGTGACCCTGGCCATTGGTCCGGAAGGCGGCTGGATCCCCTACGAGATCGACCTGCTGGCCAAAGCCGGGCTGCAACCGGTACAACTGGGCGAGCGCATCCTGCGGGTCGAAACCGCGGTCACCGCCCTGCTGGCCCGACTCTTCTAAACACCACGCCCCCCGGTAGGAGCTGCCGCAGGCTGCGATCTTTTGATCCTGGCGTTTATAAGAGCGCCAAAAATCAAGATCAAAAGATCGCAGCCTTCGGCAGCTCCTACAGGTTCCGGAGAAGCTGCCGATACAACTCTCATAAAACCTACGTGTGGTTCGAGGGAGTTGCAGCATGTACCAATCGCTAGCCGATAAACTGGGGAACGTCAGCGTCAATCGCAAACTGGGAGTCGGTTTCGGATTGGTGTTGCTGCTGACCTGCCTGATCACCTTCACTGGCTGGACGGGCCTCAGCGGCGTCATGAGCCGGGGCGACAAGCTCGGTTTCATCTCCGGCCTGATCGAGCTGAGCAAAGACCTGCGCATCGCCCGCCAAGACTACGACATGCATCGCGGCGAACAGGGTCCCGGGACAGTCAACGATTTGCTCGGCCAACTGGATACCGGCCTGAAAACCGCCCGCACCCTGATCGAACAGCCTGCCGATGCAGCCATGGTCGACCAGCAACTGGTCGCCGTCGCTGAATACAAGCGCGCCTTTGCCGACATGACCCAGGCAACCGCGGCTCGTGAAGACGCCCGGAGCAAACTGGGGGTAAACGCTGACAACGCCGTAGCGCAAGTCAGCACGGTCGAAAAATCCATGCTGCAAGGCGAAAGCGTTGCCGACTACAGCCAGGTGATCGAACTGAGCAAGCTGCTCCAGCAAGCGCGCTACCAGGTTCGCGGCTACACCTACAGCGGCAAGGCCGAAGCCCAGCAACCGGCACTGGACGCCATCGACACCGCCCTGAAAAGCCTCGACAGCCTCGCGGCAAAACTGCCTGAGCAGCACCTTGCCAACCTGCAACAGGCTACCGGGTCGCTGAAGGCTTACCGCGCGGCTGTCAGCCAGTTCCGCGACTCCCAGGTCGCAAACGCTACGGCGCTCACGCGCATGACCGCTCAGGGCGACATCCTGATCGACCTCAGCAAGAAGCTGACGGCCTCGCAGACCATTGTTCGCGACACCGATGCCGCGCACGCCAAGAACATGCTGTTGCTGGCCACCCTGCTCGCCCTGGCTTTCGGTCTGCTGGCGGCTTGGGCCATCACCCGCCAGATTGTCATTCCCCTGAGCCAGACCCTCAAAGTTGCCGAACGCATTGCAGCCGGCGACCTGACCCACAATCTGGTGTCTCGCCGCCAGGACGAACTGGGCCAGTTGCAGCGTGCTATCCAGAGCATGACCCAGGGCTTGCGCGAGTTGATTGGCGGCATCAGTGATGGCGTCACGCAAATCGCCAGCGCCGCCGAGGAGTTATCGGCAGTCACTGAGCAGACCAGCGCCGGGGTCAACAGCCAGAAGGTCGAGACCGATCAGGTGGCAACCGCCATGAACGAGATGACCGCTACCGTGCAAGAAGTCGCACGCAATGCGGAAGAAGCCTCGGAGGCCGCTGTGGCCGCCGACCAGCAGGCCCGTGAAGGTGACAAGGTGGTGGGTGAAGCCATCGCCCAGATCGAGCGCCTGGCGCTCGAAGTGGGCCACTCGACCGAGGCCATGGGCCATCTCAAGCGCGAGAGCGACAAGATCGGCAGCGTGCTCGACGTGATCAAGTCGGTAGCCCAGCAAACCAACCTGCTGGCGCTAAACGCCGCCATCGAAGCCGCCCGTGCCGGTGAAGCAGGCCGCGGTTTTGCCGTGGTTGCCGACGAAGTCCGCAGCCTCGCCCAGCGCACCCAGAAGTCGACCGAAGAAATCGAAGAGCTGATCGTTGGCCTGCAAGCCGGCACCCAGCAGGTGGCGACAATAATGGACAACAGCCGCAGCCTCACCGAAAGCAGCGTCGAACTGACCCGCCGCGCCGGTGGTTCGCTGGAAAGCATTACCCGCACAGTGTCAGCGATCCAGTCGATGAACCAGCAGATTGCCGCAGCGGCCGAGCAACAGAGCGCGGTGGCCGAAGAAATCAATCGCAGCGTGTTGAATGTGCGCGATGTGTCCGAGCAGACCTCGGCCGCCAGTGAAGAGACGGCGGCGTCGAGTGTCGAACTGGCACGGCTTGGTACTCATTTGCAGACGCTGGTGGGACGGTTCAAGGTCTGAGTTGATGCGAACGCCTCGGTTCACACAGGACCAAGGTGATGCTATCGCGGGCAAGCTCCCACAGGGTTCAACGGTGTTACGCAAATTGCATGAACACTGAACATACTGTGGGAGCGGGCTTGCCCGCGATGGCGGCCGGATGGCCGCCGCGATCAGAGAACCTGGCGCAGGAACGCCTGTGCCCGAGGATCCTTCGGCGCAGCGAAAAACTCGGCCGGCGAAGCATCTTCCAACAGCTTGCCGTGATCGAAGAACAACACCCGATCCGCCACTTCCCGCGCAAAGCCCATTTCATGGGTAACGCAGACCATCGTCATGCCTTCCACGGCCAGGGTCTTCATCACATCCAGCACTTCACCGACCATTTCCGGATCAAGCGCCGAGGTCGGTTCATCGAACAGCATCACCTTCGGCTCCATCGCCAGCGCCCGGGCAATGGCCACACGCTGTTGCTGACCGCCGGACAGGCGTGATGGAAACTCGTTGGCTTTCTGCGCGATACCGACCTTCTCCAGCAACGCCAGGGCCTTGGCCTCGCGCTCCTTTTTGCCGCGCTTGCGCACGACTTTTTGCGCCAGGCAGAGGTTTTCCAGTACGGTCATGTGCGGGAACAGGTTGAAATGCTGGAACACCATGCCGACTTCACGGCGGTAGGCATTCACGTCGGTTTTCGGGTCGGCCAGCTCCAGGCCGTCGATGCTCACTGAGCCGGAATCGAATTCTTCCAGGCCGTTGAGACAGCGCAGGAACGTCGACTTGCCGGAGCCGGACGGACCGATCACCACCAGCACTTCACCCCTGGCCACTTGCGTGGTGACGTTATCCACCGCGCGCACCACCTGGCCACGGGTATCGAAGACTTTTACCAGATCGCGGACTTCAATCACTTTGCGCGAGCCTCCGCTCTAGGCGGCTGGCGATTTTCGACAGCGGCAGGTTGATCAACAGGTACAGGCCGGCGACGCAGAACAGGATTTCGAACGGCGAGAACGAGGTAGTGATGACTTCCCGGCCGCTTTTGAGCAGTTCGGTAATCGCGATGACCGAGACCAGCGAAGTGTCCTTGACCAGGCTGATGAACTGCCCGGCCAGTGGCGGCAGCACGCGCTTGAATGCCTGCGGCAGGACCACATGACGCATCGACTGGCCAGCGCTCAGCCCCAGAGATCGCGCGGCTTCGTTCTGGCCGCGGGCGATCGACTGCACGCCAGAGCGGATGATTTCCGCGACATAGGCGCCGGTGAACAGTGACAGCGCGGCGATCCCGGCAAATTCCCGGGACAGGTTCATCACGGTGCCGATGAAGAAGTAGAAGATGAAGATCTGCACCAGCAGCGGCGTGCCGCGCACCAACTCGACATAAATGGTCGAGAGATCGCGCAAGGTCGGGTTGCTGGACAGCCGGCACAGGCCGGTTGCCAGGCCAATCAGCAGGCCGAGCACACCCGAGACCACCGACAGCCACAACGTCGTCCACAAGCCCCACAACAGCGGTCCTGCCGCCCAATGGCGAGTCACGCCCACGACATCGCCTTCTGCCACGTCATCGCCCTGGGCGACTTGCAGGCTGTTGTCATCGACGATCAGGTGCTGCTCGTCGCCAGCGTCGTTGCGCAGGGTGACTTCAGCCTTGTCACCCTTGCGTACCAGCTCGCTGACGGTGGAAATGTCAGCAGCACGCTGGGACTCTTCGGCGTGGTAGGCGAAGTACTGCGGCACACGGTTCCAGCGCCATTCGTAGGACATCAGCGAGGTGGCGTAGTACAAGGCGCCGGCCAGGCCGATCAGCACCAGCACGGTTAAAACGTGCCAGGGCCATTGGGCTTTTCTCTGTTTCATGGGTTTAGCAAAATCCGAAAGTTGTGTCGCCAGGAAGGCCGTCATCGCCAGCAGGCTGGCTCCCACACTGGATCTGTGACGCACACAAATCCCCTGTGGCAGCCCGCCAGGAAGGCCGTCATCACCAGCAGGCTGGCTCCCACACTGGATCTGTGGCGTACACAAATCCCCTGTGGGAGCCCGCCAGGAAGGCCGTCATCGCCAGCAGGCTGGCTCCCACACTGGATCTGTGACGCACACAAATCCCCTGTGGCAGCCCGCCAGGAAGGCCGTCATCGCCAGCAGGCTGGCTCCCACACTGGACCTGTGGCGTACACAAATCCCCTGTGGGAGCCCGCCAGGAAGGCCGTCATCGCCAGCAGGCTGGCTCCCACACTGGATCTGTGGCGTACACAAATCCCCTGTGAGAGCCCGCCAGGAAGGCCGTCATCGCCAGCAGGCTGGCTCCCACACTGAATCTGTGGCGTACACAAATCCCCTGTGGGAGCCAGCCTGAACTGGTCTAATAATTCCGGACACCTCTTAAGGGCGATATGATTTCGCCAACTTGGAGGTTCCATGAACGATAGAAAGGTCTATACCCGCGAGTTCAAGCTGCATGCT
>NZ_JADEVO010000029.1 GCF_017114825.1 Pseudomonas gregormendelii
AGTGAAACGATGCATCGCCGATGGTAGTGTGGGGTTTCCCCATGTGAGAGTAGGTCATCGTCAAGATTAAATTCCGAAACCCCTATCTGCGTATGCAGGTAGGGGTTTTGTTTTTGTCCGCAGGAAAATACCCTCAGCTATTGGCCCGACGACCGACATTGGCGGGTCATTCGGGGGTGGATTGCACTGCTTGTTTTTTACCTCTCGCTACGCATCCCTGCGCTCAAGAGATGATGACTTCTGGCCGATAACCCAGACGGCCAATGTCATTTTCTAAAACTGCCTGGAAATCCTCGATGCTGTCGTATCACCAAAAGCGGTTCCTGATCGTCGATGATTTCTCGGACTTTCGCAGTGCTGTCAGGTCGATGCTCCGGGAGTTGGGGATCAAGGACGTGGATACCGCGGATACCGGCGAGCAAGCGTTGCGCATGTGTTCGCAGAAGTCCTACGATTTCATCCTGCAGGACTTCCACCTGGGTGACGGCAAGAAGAATGGGCAACAGGTGCTCGAAGACTTGATGGTCGAGAAGTTGATCAGTCATGAGAGTGTGTTCGTGATGGTCACTGCCGAGACCAGCCAGGCGATGGTGTTGAGTGCCCTGGAGCACGAGCCTGATGCGTACCTGACCAAGCCGTTCAACCGGTCCGGCCTGGCCCAGCGCCTGGAGCGCCTGGTGCAACGCAAAACCCTGCTCAAGCCGATCCTGCAGGCCCTTGATCGCGGCAAGCCGCTGGAGGTGCTCAATGCCTGTATTGCCCTGTGCAAGCAGGACATTCGCTACTCTCCCCTGTGCCTGCGCTACAGAGCCGATGCACTGCGCGACCTGAACCAGAACGAGGCGCTGGAGCGTCTGTACGACAGCATCATTGCCGACCGACCGTTGCCCTGGGCGTTCGCCGGTCTGGGCAAGCTGTTGTTCAAGCGCGGCCAGATCACCCAGGCCAAGGGCGTGTACGAGAAGGCCCTGAAAGTGTTTCCGATGATGCCCGCGCTCTACGACGGCATGGCCGATGTGCTGGCGGCCGAAGGAGACACTCGCGGCGCCCAGCGGGTGCTGGAAGATGCGATCCGCCTCTCGCCCCTGGCGGTTCGCAGGCAGGCGCAGTTGGGCAAACTGGCGATGACCAACGAGGATTTCGAGACGGCTTCCAAGGCCTATCGCCAGGCGGTGGCGCAAGGTGCCCAGTCTCGCTTCAAGGACGCCGAGAGCAATCTCGGCCTGGCCCATGCCTTGATCAGCAAGGGCAGCGAGAAAGGCCTGGATACCCGCACCCGCCTGGAAATCAACACCACGCTGAGTGCCGTGGCGAAGGACAACCCGTCCGACCCCGGCTTGCAGATCCGTGCGCGCCTGATGAAGGCCACCAGCTTGTTGCTCAACGATGCCGAGACGGCCGAGAAGCTCACCGAGCAGGCGATGCAGCGGCTCGATGGCATGGAGCAGTTCATGAGCGCCGAGGCGGCGCTGCTGGTGGCCAAGCAGTTGCAGATGCTCGGACAGCCCGATGCAGGCGCCAGCATGTTGAAGAACTGTGCGGAAATCTACGGCGACGATCCGGCGGTGATGAAGGGCATCGCCAAATTGACCGATGACCCGGCCATTCTCAATTCCGGCAACCTGGCCGCCGACCTCAACCGTCAGGGCGTGCGGGTGTACAAGACCGGCAACCTGGTGGAAGCCCGTGCGGTGTTCCGCAAAGCCCTGGGGCTGCAGCCGAAGAACATCAGTATCGCACTGAATATGGCGCAGTCACTGCTGCATGGCACCGATACCAGCCTGCCTTCGGCCGAACTCATCGAGTGCCGGACCTGCCTGAAAATGGTTGGCCTGATGCCCGATTCCGATCCGCGCTTCCCGCGCTACCAGAAACTGAAAACCAAGGCGTTCGGCGCATGAACCACAACGACCCGGCACTGGACTTTTCCACGGTAATCGCTTCCACCGTGCACGACATGAAGAACTCCCTCGCGATGCTGATGCAGGCGCACAGCCAATGGCTGGGGCGCTTGCCGGCCCCCGCGCGGCAGGCGCCGGAGCAGGGTGTGATCGAATTCGAGTTCGCCCACCTCAATAGCATGCTGGTGCAACTGTTGGGGCTTTACAAAATAGGCATCAACCAGCTGCCTTTGCAGCCGGCCTATCATGAGCTGGACGATTTCATTGAGGCGCAACTGGCCTGTCATCAGGACGTGTTCGCCAGTCGCGGCATCATGGCCACCTTTGAAGTGGACCCGTTGAGCCCCCTGGGTTTCTTCGACCGCGAACTGATCGCCTCGGTACTGGGAAACTGCATCAACAATGCCATCCGTTACGCTCGCCAGGCGGTGCTGATCAGTGTGAGTGATACGGCTGGGCAACTGGTGATCACGGTCAATGACGATGGCGAGGGGTATTCGTCGCAGATGATTGAACACCAGGCCAATTATGTTCAGGGCATCAACCACACCACCGGCAGTACCGGCCTGGGCCTGTATTTTGCCGCGCGGATTGCTGCACTGCACCAGCGTAATGGCGTGGAAGGGCGCACCGAGATCGGCAACGGCGGCCCGTTGGGCGGCGGTTTGTTCAGCCTCTATCTGCCCTGAGGTAATTTTTGCCTGGCGCTGCTTGATATTCCGAACACGCGGAGCCTATTTTGTACGGGTTGCCCTTCGTGGCTCGCACAACAACAAGGATTGCGTCATGACAACCGATGGCCAGCGCTCACTCGCACAGCGACTGACGGGCATTGATGAAATCGAATGTGTCACGCCGGATTTGAACGGCGTTCCCCGTGGCAAGGTGATGACCGCAGAGGGATTCCTCGAAGGTCGACGCCTGCAGCTGGCGCGGGGGGTGATGCTGCAATGCATCATGGGCGGTTATCCGCCGGCGCGTTTCTACGGCAGTGATGACGGCGACCTGGCGCTGGTGCCGGATCCGGCACAGATCCATCGCCTGCCTTGGAGCAAGCATCCGCGAGCGCTGGCCATTTGTGATGCCGATGAACTCAGTGGCGAAAGCTCGAGCCTGTCGACCCGGGGCCAGCTCAAGACGGTCATCGCTCGTTATGCCGCCTTGGGCCTGGCGCCGGTGGTGGCAACCGAGCTGGAATTTTTCGTGTTCGCGCCCAACCCTGACCCGACGCTGGGGTTTGAGCCACCGGCCGGCCTGGACGGACGTCGCGAGGACGGACAGTGCGCGTTCAGTATCAGCTCCAACAACGGCCTGCGACCGTTCTTCCGCGAGGTCTACGAATGCATGGCCGCGCTGGGCCTGCCGCGCGATACGTTCATGCACGAGATGGGTGTGAGCCAGTTCGAGATCAATCTGCTGCATGGCGATCCCTTGCTGCTGGCCGACCAGACGTTCCTGTTCAAGCACCTGCTCAAGGAAGTCTCGCTCAAGCATGGCCTGATCGTGGTGTGCATGGCCAAGCCGCTGGCGCACACCCCTGGCAGTTCGATGCATATTCATCAAAGCATCGTCGAGATCGGCAGTGGCAAAAATGTGTTCAGTGACGAGGCGGGCGAGCCGACGGCGATGTTCCGTCATTTCATTGCGGGGCAGCAGGCGGGCATGGCGGATTTCACGGCGTTGTTTGCGCCTAATGTGAATTCCTACCAGCGCTTGTGCCATCCGTTTGCGTCGCCGAACAATGCCTGCTGGTCCCATGACAATCGTTCGGCAGGCTTGCGCATTCCCGCCAGTTCACCGGTCGCCCGTCGGGTCGAGAATCGCTTGCCGGGGGCGGATGCCAACCCGTACCTGGCCATCGCCGCGAGCCTGGCCGCCGGGCTGCATGGCATTGAAAACCAGCTGGAACCGAGCGAGCCGATCCAGGGTGAATTCCAGGTGCCGGATAATCTTTCGTTGCCCTGTACCTTACATGCCGCTCTCGAGCGTCTGAAACGTAGTCAATTGGCGAAGGAACTGTTTGGCACTGAGTTCATCGAAGGCTACGTCGCTTCGAAGACCCTTGAGTTAACCAGCTTCTTCGACGAAATTACGCCCTGGGAGCGTCGTGTCCTGGCCGCCCAGGCCTGACGAATCAGCGCCATCGGGCTATCTTTTCGGATAGCCCGACACTTACTGCAAGGAGCCGCTCGGAACGCCGATGCGCCAAATCTGGAAATCCTTTCGAGCGCTTTATTTCGCCTCGCTGATGATGTTGATCGGCTCAGGCTTGTTGAGTACTTATCTGGGCCTGCGCCTGGCCGCCGACAATGTCGACAGCCTGTGGGTGGGTGCCTTGATGGCGGCCAACTATTTCGGCCTGGTGCTGGGTGGCAAGATCGGCCACCGGCTGATCGCCCGGGTCGGGCATATCAGGGCCTATGCGACCTGTGCCGGTATCGTCGGTGCTGCGGTGCTCGGTCATGGATTGATCGACTGGCTGCCCGCCTGGCTGTTCCTGCGGGTGATTGTCGGCCTGGGCATGATGTGCCAGTACATGGTTATCGAAAGCTGGCTCAATGAGCAGGCCGAAGCCAAGCAGCGTGGCCTGGTGTTCAGCGGCTACATGATTGCCTCGTACCTGGGATTGGTTCTGGGTCAGTTGATTCTGGTCATGCACCCGGCGCTGGGCCTGGAGTTGTTGATGCTGGTCGCCCTGTGCTTCGCCCTGTGCCTGGTGCCGGTGGCCCTGACCCGGCGGATTCACCCCGCCCCCCTGCATCCTGCGCCCATGGAGCCGCGATTCTTTATCAAGCGGGTGCCGCAGTCACTCAGCACGGTGCTGGGCGCGGGCCTGATCGTCGGTTCGTTCTACGGCCTGGCGCCGCTGTATGCCTCGCAGCAAGGGCTGTCCACCGAGCAGGTCGGTCTGTTCATGGGTAGCTGCATTTTTGCCGGCCTGCTGGTGCAGTGGCCGCTGGGCTGGCTGTCCGATCGCTATGACCGGGCGCTGTTGATCCGCTGCTTTGCGTTCAGCCTGGCGGTGGCCGCGTTGCCGTTGGCGATCCTCAAGCAAGTGCCGCTGGAGGTGCTGTTCATCGCCGGGTTCTTCTGCTCGCTGGTGCAGTTCTGCCTGTATCCATTGGCCGTGGCCTTCTCCAATGACCACGTCGAAGGTGATCGCCGGGTCTCTCTGACCGCGATGCTGCTGGTGACCTATGGCGTGGGTGCGAGTATCGGGCCTTTGGTGGCAGGGGTCTTGATGAAGCTATTCGGCAGCCAGATGCTGTATGCGTTCTTCAGCTTCTTCGCGCTGGTGCTGGTGTGGCGAATCCGCCCGAAAGCGGTGACCAACCTGCACCAGGTCGACGACGCGCCGCTGCATCACGTGGCGATGCCGGACAGCATGTCGAGTTCGCCATTGGTAGCGGCGCTCGATCCGCGGGTGGATGAGCAGGTGGTGCAGGATCAGATGCAGAATCCGGTTGCGCCTGAGCCTGAGCCTGAGCCTGAGGTGGGACCAGAGCTGGAACCAGAGCCGAAATCTGAAACGGATGAACCCTCGGGCGACGACCCGGATGAGGGGCGTGAACAGAGCTTTACCGAAGCGCGTCCTTAAGTTCGGCGCATAAAAAAACGGGCAGTCACCGCAAGGGACTGCCCGTTTTTATTGGCGCCTGTATCAGAGGTCGTCTTTATCGAATCGGCGGGCTTCGCGCTGCAGCTGATAGACAAAGCGCTCGACCTGGCGCTGCACCAGGCCGCTCATGTTGTGAAAGCGCACGCCGGCGAAGGTGGTGGAAATTTTCTCTTCGAAATGCAGGTAACGCAGTTCAACCGGGGCAGTCATTTTGCCGAACGGCAGGGCAGCCATGAAACGGTCGTAGACCTGGCCCAGTTGCAGGTTGCCGCCGATGTCGCCGTCGAAACGCAATTTGCAGCCGGTGGCGGAGATGTCGAGCAACTTGCCCTTGATCGGCGCCATGAGTTTTTCACCGTCCAGGTCCACGTCCACCAGTTGCGCCAGCTTCAATGCTGCGCGGAAGGCGTTGCGGCGCTGGTGGTATACCACTTCGTCCGGCAGGGGGCCGTGATAGCAGCGGCTGCCACTGGTTTCGTCGATGGTCAGCGCGCCGTTGCTTTCCCAGGCGATTCGCACGCCGTCGTGAAAGCCTTCGACCTTGAACGGCTCGCCTGCCAGCAGGAAACGTTCGCCGTCACGGGGGATCATTTCGTCCAGGGCCATGGTGCCGTTGTCACGGTCAATCCCCACCAGATAACTCTGGAAGCGTTGGGCGCGCTCGTGAAACGTGATGATCAGCGGGTCGTGGCTGTCTTGCAGCTGACGAAGGGTGCCGGAGATCTCAAGGGGCGTGGTGAGCACCTTGGGTGGCTGCGGAGCATCATCCGCGCTTGAGGCATTGAACACGGTTCATCAATCTCCAGACAAAATTTGACAGCTGCTTGCCGGCATTTTGCCAGCATGTTTCTCGTCTTGATAGTGCGGGCTCGATGTCAGGTTCAGGCCTGACTGAGGGGACCCCGTTTCGCCAGGGTGGAGGTTGAACCGCGCGCGTCGTAAAGCGAGGGTGTGTCGCCGCCATGAAGGATTTTCAGCTGGGTGGCCGTGGCGGCCTGTTGCATCATGATGGACCGGCCATTGTGCACGTTGGCGTCCTGGCACTGGGCCAGGAGATCGGTCAGCACATCACTTTGCGACAACAGGCGGTCGCCAACGCTTGACTGGCTGGCCAGTTGCTCCAGCCCCTGTCGATTGAGCGGCAGGTTGAGGCTGGCAAGGATTTCGCTGCGCTTGCGGCCATGCTGTTCCAGCAAAATGATCAGTGCCTGCTTGCGCGCCAGAATATCCTCGAGCAGGCGCATGTCGCGACCATGCAAGGCGAGGGACTCGGTTTGCAGTAGCTCGAGCAATTGTTGCGCTGGCGCAAAGTCGTCGATGATCAGTTGTAGTAATTGGGTATCGTGCATGGCTAGCCTTGGGTTTTAAGCGTCCAAAAGCCTGGCGCAGACCGGAGCCTAGCGCTGGTGTTCGAAGTTGATCAGTTTGCTGGCTACGCTTTTGCTGTCGACTTTATAGCTGCCATCGGCAATCGCTGCTTTCAACTCGGCCACGCGGGCTTTGTCGACTTCAGGCTGATCGCGCAGCTTGTCAGTGACCTTCTGCAACTGCTGGGCCTCATTACTGAAATGTACCGATTCTCCGCTTTTCACGGTAGTGGCTTCCGGTGCCGGGGTATTCAGCGGCGCAGCCTTGGCATTTTCAGCCGCTTCCTTGCTGGCACTGGTACGTGTACTGCCCTTTAGTGGCAGAGCGCTGTTCGATGAGTTGAAATCGATGACCATGATAAAAAACCTCTGGGTATTTGGACGCTTGCCATGTTTTCGGCCATACCCGAGAAAACTTTAGGCCCATTTATCAATGAGCTTGCGCGCGTCAGCGCTGGCCCCTGCACGCCCTAGTTTAGGGAACAGTCGCAGGGTGCGCCATCTCTTCAAGCGGCTGCTTGCCAGGCCCGGCCTCTACATGGCGACTTCCACCTGGCCGGGCGCGATCACTTGCGCCTTGATGACTCGCTGGGAATTGAGGTTTTTCACGCGGATCTGATCGCGCAACCCGCCATTGGACAGCGCCTCGCCGGGCATGCGTACGCTGAGCGTGCCGCTGCGGGCGGTGATCACCACCTGGTCACCCTTGCTGATGACTTCCGCCTGTTCGATGTTCACCAGGGTGACCAGCTGATCGGCGACCATTGGTCGGGTCAACTTCTGTCCGATCGCCTGGTCCAGGGACGTCAGGTAGCCCTGGCTGATCAGGCTGATGTCGCGCTCGCGCAACATGACGTCTTCAGGTTCGATCACCCCGAGGCGTCGCAGCGGCCGAGTGGCGGTGACGACTTCGCGAAACAGGCGGACCTGCGCCGGCACGAAAACCGTCCACGGAGAGGCGCCTTCGCAACGAACTTTGACCGTGACACGCCCCAAGGGCCTGGCCGGGCTTTCAAGGCTGGCTGTCAATTCCCTGTCGCACATCGGCATGCGAAGGCGCGGGTCGAGTTGGTTGACTTCGATTTCATATCGACCCTCGGTCTGACTTGTCGCCAAATAGTCTTCTACGGTGAATTCAAGAAAACCCTGGGTCACGCCGATAAGCATGTCAGGCAAGGTAACCGAGTCGGCAAGGGCAGGGCTGCCAGCGTTAAATAGGCAGGCAGCCGCCGTCGCGCACAGCAATGTGTGCAAATGTGCGGTCAGGCGTCGGAAAAATGTCGGTTCTGTGCTCATAAGAGTTAAAAAGCAAGCGCCGTGCCGTTTAGCAATGAATGTGCGTCGCAACACACTTAAGCGTTGGTGTTAGGGGGTCTGGGCATGGCTGGTGTAATGGATTCGGTAAACCAGCGCACGCAACTGGTAGGGCAGAATCGCCTGGAGCTGTTGTTGTTCCGTCTCGACGGCCAGCAGCTCTATGGGATCAACGTATTCAAGGTTCGTGAGGTGCTGCAATGCCCCAAGCTGACCGTGATGCCCAAATCCAATCCTGTCGTGTGCGGTGTAGCGAGTATTCGGGGGGCAACCATTCCGATTCTCGATTTGGCGATGGCGACCGGTGCCGGTCGGCTGCTGGATCAAAGCAATCCCTTCGTGATCATCACGGAGTACAACACCAAGACCCAGGGGTTCCTGGTGCGCTCGGTGGAGCGAATCGTCAACATGAACTGGGAGGAGATCCATCCGCCACCCAAGGGCACCGGCCGCGATCATTACCTGACGGCTGTGACCCGGGTCGACAATCAGTTGGTCGAAATCATCGACGTGGAGAAAGTGCTGGCGGAAGTGGCACCCACGCCGGAAGCGATTTCCGTTGGTGTGGTGGACGTCGAGACCCAGCACAAGGCCCTGTCTTTGCGGGTGCTGACGGTTGATGACTCGTCCGTGGCACGCAAGCAGGTATCGCGTTGTCTACAGACGGTCGGTGTGGAAGTCGTGGCGTTGAACGACGGTCGGCAGGCCCTGGATTACCTGCGCAAGCTGGTGGACGAAGGGAAGAAGCCGGAAGAAGAGTTTCTGATGATGATTTCCGACATCGAGATGCCGGAAATGGACGGCTATACCCTGACCGCCGAGATCCGCAGCGACCCACGCATGCAAAAGCTTCATATCATCCTGCATACTTCGTTGTCGGGTGTGTTCAATCAGGCGATGGTCAAGAAAGTCGGTGCCGATGACTTCCTGGCCAAATTCCGTCCTGATGACCTGGCATCCCGGGTAGTCGACCGGATCAAAGCAGCAGATATCAGCTAGGGGCCTTTTGCTCCTGGCGATCAATACGAGTTAAGAGGCGGCACCATTGTCTACGGGTAATTTGGATTTCGAACAGTTCCGGGTATTCCTGGAAAAAGCCTGTGGCATTTTGCTCGGTGAAAACAAGCAATACCTGGTGTCCAGCCGCCTCAACAAACTGATGGAGCAGCAAGGCATCAAGTCCCTGGGGGAGCTGGTCCAGCGCATCCAGACCCAACCGCGCAGTGGTCTGCGCGAGATGGTGGTCGATGCCATGACGACCAACGAAACCTTGTGGTTTCGTGACACTTATCCGTTTGAAGTGCTGAAGAACAAGGTGCTGCCGGAAGCGATCAAGGCCGCTCCTGGTCAGCGCCTGCGGATCTGGTCGGCTGCCTGTTCGTCGGGGCAGGAACCGTACTCGTTGTCGATGTCGATCGATGAGTTCGAGCGGGTCAACCTGGGTCAGTTGAAGATGGGGGTGCAGATCGTTGCCACCGACCTTTCCGGCACCATGCTGACCAACTGCAAGACGGGCGAATACGACAGCCTGGCCATCGGTCGCGGCCTGTCGCCGGAACGTTTGCAGCGCTATTTCGACCCGAAAGGGCCGGGGCGCTGGGCCATCAAGGCGCCGATCAAAAGCCGCGTGGAGTTTCGCTCGTTCAACCTGCTGGACAGCTACGCGGCGCTGGGCAAGTTCGACATCGTGTTCTGTCGCAATGTGCTGATCTACTTTTCCGCTGAGGTGAAGAAGGACATTCTGCTGCGGATCCACAGTACGTTGAAACCGGGTGGGTATTTGTTCCTGGGCGCTTCCGAGGCACTCAATGGTTTGCCGGATCACTACCAGATGGTTCAGTGCAGCCCGGGGATTATTTACCAGGCGAAGTGATGCAAAGCGGCAGGCATAAAAAAGGGAGTCCCCAAGGACTCCCTTTTTTTATGCCTGCCGCTTTGCATCACGTAGGAGCTGCCGAAGGCTGCGATCTTTTGATCCTGTTTTTAGAGCGAGATCAAAAGACCGCTTTGCATCCCGTAGGAGCTGCCGAAGGCTGCGATCTTTTGATCCTGTTTTTTCAGATCAAGATCAAAAGATCGCAGCCTTCGGCAGCTCCTACAGGAGATGTCTAACTGGAACAAGCGGCAGAAAAGCGGCAGGCAGCGGAAACCCGTTGCCGCTTTTCTGTCGTTGCCGCCGGGGCCCGTGCCCGCAAAGCCCCGGTTTACGGGGTTTTTTCAATTGGCACGCAGCTTGCTATGTCCATCCTACGAAAATCCGGTCACCCGAAGGTTTCCCGACATGAGCATCAGCTTCGATAAAGCGCTCGGTATCCACGAACAGGCGTTGAACTTCCGCGCCCAGCGTGCCGAAGTCCTGGCCAACAACATCGCCAACGCCGACACCCCGAACTACAAGGCGCGGGACCTGGACTTCTCCAAAGTGCTCGCCGAGCAGAGCGAGAAAACCAAGGGCGGCGGATTTGCGCTGAACATGACCAACAGCCGGCATATCGAGGCCCAAGGCCTGGGCAGCGGCGACGAGTCGCTGTTGTACCGCACGCCGATGCAGCCATCGATTGACCAGAACACCGTGGACGCCCAGCTCGAACAGTCGAACTACGCGCAGAACTCGGTCAACTTCCAGGCCAGTTTCACCCTGCTCAATAGCAAATTCAAAGGGCTGATTTCAGCCTTGCGAGGAGAATAAATCATGTCCCTGTCCAGTGTTTTCAACATTGCCGGTAGCGGCATGAGTGCCCAGACCACTCGCCTGAACACCGTCGCCAGTAACATCGCCAACGCCGAGACCGTGTCGTCCAGCCTGGACCAGACCTACCGCGCACGGCACCCGGTATTCGCCACCATGTTCCAGGGTGCGCAGAGCGGCGGCAGCGATTCATTGTTCCAGAACCAGGACGGGGCCGGTCAGGGCGTGCAGGTGCTGGGCGTGGTCGAGGACCAGAGCAATCTGGAAGCCCGCTACGAACCCAACCATCCGTCTGCTGACGCCAAGGGCTACGTCTACTACCCGAACGTCAACGTGGTGGAGGAAATGGCCGACATGATTTCCGCGAGTCGTTCGTTCCAGACCAACGCCGAAATGATGAACACCGCCAAAACCATGATGCAGAAGGTCCTGACGCTCGGTCAGTGATAAGGGGCAACTCAGATGAGTGTTACCGATACGACAAGCAGCTTGAGCCTCAACGACATTCTGGCCAACTCCTCCGTCAAGAACACCTCCACCACCAGTGATGGCCTGGCTTCGGCCACCGGCAGTGCCGCCGGCAAGAAGGCCCTGGGCAAAGATGCGTTCCTGCAATTGCTGGTCACCCAGCTGAAGAACCAGAACCCGCTCGAGCCTCAGGACAACGGCGAGTTCGTCGCTCAGTTGGCGCAGTTTAGCAGCCTGGAAGGCATCACTACGCTTAACGACACCGTGAGTGGCATTGCCGGCAACTACAACTCGTCCCAGGCGCTGCAGGCCTCGTCGCTGGTGGGTCGTTCGGTGATTGCCCCGGGCGACAAGGCCGTGGTTGATACCTCCAAGAGCATGACGGGCACCGTGGCCATTCCGACGTCCGTGCCGGCCGCCACGCTGAAGATTACCGATAAGGACGGCACGGTCGTGCGCACCATCGACATGGGCAGCCAGGTAGCCGGCAACGCGAGCTTCATCTGGGACGGCAAGGACAACGCCGGCAAGACGGTCGAATCGGGTACTTACACTTTTGCAGCATCAGCCACCATCGACAGTCAGGCGGTTTCCCTGGTCACCAACCTGCCGGCCACCGTCAACAGCGTGACCATCAGCCAGACCGGTGGCGAGTTGATGCTCAACCTGGCGGGCCTGGGCAGCATCGCCCTGTCCAAAGTACAAACTATTGGTATGTAAAGCCGACTAACCCGGCATAAAGGAGTGAACCATGTCTTTCAATATCGGCCTTAGCGGTCTCTTTGCAGCCAACAAACAACTGGACGTCACCGGCAACAACATCGCCAACGTCGCGACCACAGGTTTCAAGTCGTCCCGTGCGGAATTCGAAGATGTCTACTCGGCGAGCAAGCTGGGTTCCGGAAGCAAGACCGTAGGCAGCGGTGTACGCCTGGCCAACGTGTCGCAGCAATTCACCCAGGGTGATATCACCAACACCGGCAACGTGCTGGACATGGGCATCAACGGCTCCGGTTTCTTCGTGTTGAACGACAGCGGTTCGCTGTCCTACACCCGCGCCGGCACGTTCAAGGTCGACAGCGAAGGCTACGTTACCAACACCGACGGCACTGCGCGCCTGCAGGGCTATGGCGTGGATGCCAATGGCAAGATCCAGAACGGTATGTTGACTGATCTGCGCATCGACACGTCCAACCTGGCGCCGAAGACCACCGACGCGATCTCGTCCACGATCAACCTGAACTCCACGGACAAGGTGATCGACCAAACGATTGCCACGAACAAGTTCGACCCGACCAAGGCCGAAACCTACAGCAAGAAATTCAACACGCCGATTTACGACAGCCAGGGCAATTCCCACGTCATGGAGCAATTCATGGTCAAGACCGGTCCGAACACGTGGGACAACTACACCCTGATCGATGGCCGCAACATGGACGGCAGCCTGTCCACTCCGCAGCCCTCGACGCTGAGTTTCGACTCTGCCGGCAAGCTGACCCAAATCAGCACGCCCGTGACTCCGCCGACCACACCGCCAACCTCGACCCTCGGCAATGATCTGAAGGTGACCAACTGGGTGCCGGGCACCGTCACCGACGGCGTCTGGACGGCCAACGGCGCAGCCGCCAACCCTGATGGCATGACTATCGCCATGGGCAATACCACGCAGTACAACGCCGACACTGCGCGTTCAATTCCAGTGCAGAACGGTTATGCCACCGGCCAGATCACCAACCTGACCATCGACGGCAGCGGCGTATTGCTGGCCAACTTCAGCAACTACCAGACCAAGCCGATCGGTCAGATTTCTCTGGCGAGCTTCACCAACGAACAAGGCTTGCAAGCGGTAGGTGGCACCAGCTGGAAAGAGACCTACTCGTCGGGTATCGCGGGCTACGATTCGCCGGACACCGGCAGTCTGGGCACGATCCGCTCCAACTCGCTGGAAGAGTCCAACGTCAACGTGACCAACGAGCTGGTCGACCTGATCAAGGCGCAGAGCAACTATCAGGCGAACGCGAAGACCATCTCGACCCAGAGCACTTTGATGCAGACCATTATTCAGATGACTTGATGGTGCAGTGCTGGACAGGAGCCCCTCTCTATAGAGGGGCTTTTTTGTTGTGGGTGGCAGGTGTGGGTCAAGGGATCGCAGCCTCGTTGCACTCGACAGCTCCTACAGAGTTTCTGCGTGAATCGCATTTCAATGTAGGAGCTGCCGAGTGCAACGAGGCTGCGATCTTTTAAGCATTTACACGAGGCAAAAGAAAACCCCCGGCAATCCAGAGGACTGATCGGGGGTTCTCAGGTAAGCGCTTTTCAGCGCTTACGGGCTCAGCTTATTGGCAAGCTTCGCAATCCGGCTCGTCGATGGCGCAAGCCTTCGGCACTGGAGCAGGGCCGGCTGGCGCTGCCAGGACCGAATCGTCACCGTGGTTGCCGCCGCTGGAAACAGCGTTCAGCTTGCCGGTGTTGATGGTCGACTTCTCAGTGCTGGTGGCGGCCAGGGCACGGAGGTAGTAAGTGGTTTTCAGACCACGGTACCAGGCCATGCGGTAGGTGACGTCCAGCTTCTTGCCCGAAGCGCCGGCGATGTACAGGTTCAGCGACTGAGCCTGGTCGATCCACTTCTGACGACGGCTGGCGGCGTCAACGATCCACTTGGTGTCCACTTCGAAGGCAGTCGCATAGAGCTCTTTGAGTTCTTGCGGGATGCGCTCGATCTGCTGTACCGAACCGTCGTAGTACTTCAGGTCGTTGATCATGACCGCGTCCCACAGACCGCGAGCCTTCAGGTCCCGAACCAGGTACGGGTTGATCACGGTGAATTCGCCCGACAGGTTCGATTTCACGTAGAGGTTCTGGTAGGTCGGTTCGATCGACTGCGAAACGCCAGTGATGTTGGCGATGGTCGCGGTCGGTGCGATGGCCATGATGTTGGAGTTACGAATGCCTTTCTGTACACGGGCGCGAACCGGTGCCCAGTCCAGGGATTCGTTCAGGTCCACGTCGATGTACTTCTGGCCACGTTGCTCGATCAGGATCTGTTGCGAATCCAGCGGCAGGATGCCCTTGGACCACAGCGAACCCTGGAACGTCTCGTAGGCGCCGCGCTCGTCTGCCAGGTCGCAGGAAGCCTGGATCGCGTAGTAGCTGACCGCTTCCATCGACTTGTCGGCGAACTCGACGGCCGAGTCGGAACCGTAAGGAATGTGCTGCAGGTACAGCGCATCCTGGAAGCCCATGATGCCCAGGCCGACCGGACGGTGCTTGAAGTTGGAGTTCTTCGCTTGTGGCACCGAGTAGTAGTTGATGTCGATAACGTTATCGAGCATGCGTACGGCGGTGTTCACGGTACGTTCCAGCTTGGCGGTGTCCAGCTTGCCGTTGACGATGTGGTTCGGCAGGTTGATCGAGCCCAGGTTGCAAACGGCGATCTCGTCCTTGTTGGTGTTCAAGGTGATCTCGGTGCACAGGTTCGAGCTGTGGACCACGCCCACGTGCTGCTGCGGGCTGCGCAGGTTGCACGGGTCCTTGAAGGTCAGCCATGGGTGACCGGTTTCGAACAGCATGGACAGCATTTTGCGCCACAGGTCTTTGGCCTGGATGGTCTTGAACAGCTTGACCTTGCCTGGGTACTCGGTGAGGGCTTCGTAGTACTCGTAACGCTCTTCGAAGGCCTTGCCGGTCAGGTCGTGCAGGTCCGGCACTTCGGATGGCGAGAACAGGGTCCATTTGCCGTCATCGAAGACACGCTTCATGAACAGGTCAGGGATCCAGTTGGCAGTGTTCATGTCGTGGGTACGACGGCGATCATCACCGGTGTTCTTGCGCAGCTCGATGAACTCTTCGATGTCCATGTGCCAGGTTTCCAGGTAGGCACATACAGCGCCTTTGCGCTTGCCACCCTGGTTAACGGCAACGGCGGTATCGTTCACCACTTTCAGGAACGGCACAACGCCCTGGGACTTGCCGTTGGTGCCCTTGATGTACGAACCCAAGGCACGCACCGGGGTCCAGTCGTTGCCCAGGCCACCGGCAAACTTGGACAACATGGCGTTGTCGTGGATCGCGTGGTAGATGCCCGACAGGTCGTCCGGAACGGTGGTCAGGTAGCAGCTGGACAGCTGTGGACGCAGGGTACCGGCGTTGAACAGCGTCGGGGTCGACGACATGTAGTCGAAGGACGACAGCAGGTTGTAGAACTCGATCGCACGATCTTCCTTGTTCTTCTCTTCGATCGCCAGGCCCATGGCCACGCGCATGAAGAAGATCTGCGGCAGTTCGAAGCGGATACCGTCCTTGTGGATGAAGTAACGGTCGTACAGGGTCTGCAGGCCCAGGTACGTGAACTGCTGGTCGCGCTCGTGGTTGATCGCCTTGCCGAGTTTTTCCAGGTCGAAAGTGGCCAGGATCGGGTTCAGCAATTCAAATTCAATACCCTTGGTGATGTACGCAGGCAGGGCCTGCGCATACAGGTCGACCATTTCATGGTGGGTCGCGCTGTCGGCGACGCCCAGGAAGCCCAGGCCTTCGGCACGCAGGGTGTCCATCAGCAGGCGCGCGGTGACGAACGAGTAGTTTGGCTCACGCTCGACCAGAGTACGGGCGGTCATTACCAGGGCGGTGTTGACGTCGGTCAGGGCCACGCCGTCGTACAGGTTCTTCAGGGTTTCGCGCTGGATCAGGTCGCCGTCGACTTCTTCCAGGCCTTCGCACGCTTCGGTGACGATGGTGTTCAGGCGGCCCATGTCCAGAGGCGCAAAGGTGCCATCGGCGCGGGTGATGCGGATCGACGGGTGAGCGTTGACCGATTGTTCGGCAGGGGCGTGGGCAGCGCGCTCTTTCGAACGACCGTCGCGGTAGATCACGTAGTCGCGAGCCACTTTCTGCTCGCCGGCACGCATCAGGGCCAGTTCGACCTGGTCCTGGATTTCTTCGATGTGGATGGTGCCGCCCGATGGCATGCGACGCTTGAAGGTTGCAGTGACCTGTTCGGTCAGGCGCGCAACGGTGTCATGGATTCGCGACGAAGCGGCAGCGGTGCCGCCTTCAACTGCGAGAAACGCTTTGGTGATCGCGACGGTGATCTTGTCGTCGGTGTAAGGAACGACAGTGCCGTTACGCTTGATCACGCGCAGCTGGCCAGGCGCGGTCGCGGACAGATCCGAAGTCGAATCAGCGGCCTGCGGCAAGGAGCCCTGCGGGTTCTCGCGAGTTGTGTCGGTTTGCATGGGGGGTTGTCTCCACATTCTCTATGTTTGTTTGGGCACCATCACGGTGCCCACCGTTCTGTCCTGAAGCACTACAACCGGCGAGCCGCCGGGCATACAACTTCGGGACAGATCAGGAAGGGGCTATTGGGGCGCCGCTTCCATGCCGAAGTCTTGGGTCCAGGCCTTGAACCTGGATCCGCATTCCATTTGGGTGACAGTTGACGACTGCAACACCCGTACCGCTTTTGCCGATTTCGGCCCAAAAACAGTAGCCATCCGCTTGCACGGTCTGGTCTTTCATAAATACGTAAAAATCAACCAGACAGAGGCGATTAAAGCGCTTGAATTTGATATCCGGTTTGTGTTTGGTTTTTTCTGCAAAACCCTACATGTAGGGTTTTTTTTCTGTCGGGCTACAAGATAGTGCGTTTTGGAGGGTGTTGCAACGTACTACCTGTGGATAAACCTGTGCGTATATTGTGCGTGAAACCTGGAACGCGCCCGTAGCCCGCGACCCTGCTGGATCAGACCGTTTGTCACGGTTTTTTGCCGGTCGAAAACAGCCGGGTGGTTTTTTAAGGGCGCGAACCCTACCACAAAAAATGGTCATATCCGAACGCATTTGCCAGCTTGTGTTCTCGGTGGCCGCCGTTTATACAATCGGCCTGTACACACGCATTATTTTCCTCCCTATTCATTACAAAAAGACGGGGGGAGCCTTCCTTTATGAGCGTTTCGGCAAGCAGAGGTCACCGTGGAGCAAGAAGCCTGGCAGGTATTGATTGTGGAGGACGATCAGCGTCTGGCCGAACTGACCCGCGATTACCTGGAAGCCAACGGCCTGCGCGTTTCGATCGAGGGCGATGGCGCCCTGGCCGCAGCGCGGATCCTCAAGGAACAGCCTGACCTGGTGATTCTCGACTTGATGCTTCCCGGCGAGGACGGCTTGAGCATCTGTCGCAAGGTCCGCGACCGCTACGACGGGCCGATCCTGATGCTGACCGCCCGCACCGACGACACCGATCAGATTCTGGGCCTCGATCTGGGGGCTGATGACTATGTGTGCAAACCGGTCCGTCCGCGGCTGCTGTTGGCGCGTATCCAGGCGTTGTTGCGCCGCAGCGAAGGGCCGGAAGTGGCCCCGGAAAAACAACGCCGCCTGCAATTCGGTCCGCTGGTGGTGGACAACGCATTGCGCGAAGCCTGGCTGCGTGATGTCAGCATCGAACTGACCAGCGCCGAATTCGATCTGCTGTGGCTGCTGGTGGACAACGCCGGGCGCATTCTGTCCCGGGAAGAGATCTTCACCGCACTGCGCGGCATCGGCTATGACGGCCAGGACCGCTCCATCGACGTGCGCATCTCGCGTATCCGCCCGAAAATCGGCGACGACCCGGACCACCCGCGATTGATCAAAACCATCCGTAGCAAGGGTTATCTGTTCGTTCCGGAAGCCTGCACCCTGTGAACTCGATCTTCCTGCGAATCTACGGCGGGATGTGCGCAGCACTGATCCTGGTAGCGGTACTCGGCGTGCTCGCCCTGCACCTGCTTAACGAGGTGCGCAGCGAGCAATACCGTGAACGCCTGGCCCATGGCACATTCTCGCTGATGGCTGACAACCTGCAACCGATGAACCAGACCGAGCGCCACCGGGCGCTGCTGGTCTGGGAGCGGCTGCTGGGCATTCCACTCACGCTGAAGACGTTTGCCCAGACCGACCTCGATCTAACCCAGCGTACCCGCGTGCTCCGCGGCCAGGCGCTGGTGGAACAGACCGGGCCGCACGCAGCGAGGGTTTACAGGCTGGTCAGTGACAAGGAACAGTTGATGCTGACCGGGGAGGTGCAGCAGATCAGCGAGCAATTGGCCCGGGCGACCATTTACCTGCTGGCTGACGAACTGGTGCGCGTTCCGGTGGCCGAGCAGCCCAGGCGCCTGGCCGAGCTCAAGGAAGACAAGGGCTTTGGCTTCGACTTGCGTCTGGTCACTGTTGATCAGGCGGACATGGACGAAGACCAGAGTCGGCGGGTGTCCGAGGGCGACACGGTGATGGCGCTGGGCAAGGAGGGCGATTCGATCCGGGTGTTTGCCGGCATGGTCGGTACCCCGTGGGTGCTGGAGATCGGTCCGCTGTACCAGATGAACCCTTACCCTGCACAGTGGCTGGTCCTGATCGCGGCCCTCGGCTTGAGCCTGATCGGGCTGATTGTCTACCTGCTGGTGCGCCAGCTGGAGCGCCGCTTACGCGGGCTGGAAGCCGCCGCCACCCGCATCGCCAAGGGCAGCCTGGAAACCCGGGTGCCAGCCCGCGGTGCGGACTCGGTAGGGCGCCTGGCGTCGGCCTTCAATGGCATGGCCGAACACTTGCAGCAGTTGCTGGCGATTCAGCGTGAACTGGTGCGCGCGGTGTCCCACGAGTTACGCACGCCAGTGGCGCGCCTGCGCTTTGGCCTGGAGATGATCGGCTCGGCCACGACGCCTCAAGCGCTGCACAAGTATTGCGAGGGCATGGACCACGACATCGAGGACCTCGATAAGCTGGTGGACGAAATGCTTACCTACGCGCGCCTCGAGCAGGGTTCCCCGGCCTTGAATTTTCAGCGGATCGATCTGGATGCACTGGTCAGCCAGGTCATCGAGGAGCTGGCGCCACTGCGGGCCGGTGTCACGGTGCAACGAGGTCTGTGCCTGTCTGCCGCCGATTGTGATGACGCCTGGGTCGAGGCCGAACCGCGTTACCTGCACCGGGCGTTGCAGAACCTGGTGAGCAACGCTATGCGTCACGCAACGACCAGGGTGACTGTCAGCTATCAGGTGGGGCAACAGCGCTGCCGGATCGATGTCGAGGACGACGGGCCCGGCGTGCCAGAGGTGGCCTGGGAACGAATCTTCACCCCGTTTTTACGCCTGGACGACAGTCGCACCCGGGCCTCGGGTGGGCATGGGTTGGGGTTGTCGATCGTCCGGAGGATCATTCATTGGCACGATGGCCGTGCGCTGATCGGCAAGAGCAAGAGCCTGGGCGGCGCCTGTTTCAGCCTGAGCTGGCCGAGACATCAGGAAAAGCGTTGAGCCCCCTGTGGGAGCGGGCTGGCTTGCGATGGGGTCCTCTCGAGCACTGAAACCATCAGGCCTGGATACTGACCAGGCTCAACAACTGCCCGTCCATCACCGCAAACTGCGCTTGCAGCTCGGCCCCGTTACGCCATTCGCTGGACAGGTCCGTGAGTAATCGCAATTTCACCTCCCCGGCTTCGTCCCACTCGAGCACTTCGGCATGCTCGAAGTAAAAACGCTGCTGCACGATCGGATACAAGGCCTTGAACAGGCTTTCCTTTACCGAGAACGTCAGCGTCACCAGCATCGCCAGCTGCTCGCGCCGACCGGCCGCCATGCGCTTTAATTCAGGTGCCGTCAGTATTTCCCCGGCCAGCCGTTCGGCTCGCTCCGGGTTCAGGATATTTTCCAAGTCCATGCCCAGGCCGCGCCAGTGGGCTTTTTTCGCGACGATCGCTGCTGCACGCCCGGTGCTGTGGGTGATCGAACCACTGATGTGCGCCGGCCAGACCGGCGCCCGGTCTTCACCTATCGCCGGGCTGAAATCCAGCCCCTCCAGTTGCTGCAACGCCGCCCGGGCACACACCCGCCCGGCGAGAAACTCCGCCTGGCGTTTGGCGACCGAGCGCTGGATGCTGGCAGGCACGGCGATGGCACTGCGTGCAAAGTCATCGTTGGTCAGCAGCGTACTGTCGAAGTGAGTGCTGAGCAGGACAGTTTCGGGCAGCGCAAACGGCAGTGGCCAATGAGCGTCGAGTGGCGTGCAGCAGGCGGGCAGGGCGGGGGAATGGTTCATGTCAGGCATTTTGCCGGGTTGCCTCCTGGCTGGGTAGAGTCGAAGAGCTTTTGGCTGCTCCGGGTGACAAGGACGCTGCCTCGCCACCCAGACGTTCTCACCTTTCAGTCAGGAAAAGATTGTCTTGAGAAAGGCCTGCATGTCCGCCCAGGATTTTTCATCGGCAGCCTTGTTGTAACCGATATCCGGCCCGCCATGCTCGCCGTGACCGAGGCGGTCGGCATCCGGATTGCTGAAGCCGTGCTTGGCGCCTTCCAGGCTGACGAAGCGGTAGTCCGCGCCGGCCTTGTCCATTTCCGTCTTGAATGCCGCGACGTTGTCGGCAGTGACCATGCTGTCCAATGCCCCGTGCTCCACCAGGATTTTCGCCTTCACGGTTCCGGGTGACGCCGGCGTCTGGGTTACCAGCGCACCATGGAAGCTCACCACACCCGCTAACGGCACGCCCTGGCGTGCGGCGTTGAGCACCACCGCCCCACCGAAGCAGTAACCGATGGCCGCGAGTTTTTGTGGGTCGGTCTGCGGTTGTTGTTTCAACAGGTCAAGCCCGGCCTGAAAGCGCCCACTCGCCGTCGAGCTGTCCTTGAGAGCGGCCTGCATGAAGGCCATGGCGTCTTTGGGGTGCTCGGTGTTCTGGCCATCGCCATACATGTCGATGGCCAGGGCGCTGTATCCCAGGCCTGCCAGATCGCGGGCGCGGCGTTTGGCATAGTCGTTGAGTCCCCACCATTCATGCACCACCACAACCCCCGGGCGCGGGCCCTTGATCGAGTCGTCGTAGGCGTAATAACCGATGAGCCGGGTGCCGTCGGCGCTTTGGTAGGGGATTTCCCGGGTCTGGATAGCCGCCTGGCTGAGTCCGCTCAAGGCGATTAATACGAGGGCAAGAAACGCGCGCATGGTTGGATCTCCCGCAAGTCAGTCATCGAAAAAGGTCGGTTCTGTCTGGTTCAGCCCAGGTTCAGAAGGTGTTCAGGGTGAGTTCAGGGCGAGCTGAGTAATCTTCTCCCATACCCAACAAGCACATGACAACACAAGGAAACACCTAATGACTGGATTCAAAAAATTGCTGCTGGCTATCACCGTTATGGGCGCGAGTACCGCTGCCATGGCCAATGACAACTTCGTCAGCTTTACTCTTGGACAGACCAGCGACAAGATCAAAAAGTCCCATGCCATGAACAGCAACTTCAACCACCCGAGCGCCGCCGCGATCGACAAAAGCACTACTTTTGGTGTTCGCGTCGGTCAGCAAAACAGCCAAGGTCGCTACTACGCCACATACGACAACGTGTCGGACATGAACCACGACGGCCTGAACCTGCGCCAGGAAAACCTCTTGGGTAGCTATGATGTGTTCTACCCGGTGGGCGGTAGCACCAAACTGTTTGGCGGTGCCACCGCCGGTTTGGCCAAATTGTCGCAGGAAACACGAGGCTTCAGCCGCGACAGCAATATTGGCTATGCCATCGGAGGGCAGTTGGGGATCTTGCAACAGGTTTCTCAAAAAACCTCGTTGGAACTGGGTTACCGTTATCTACGTAGCAATGCCAGCACCGAATTGAGCCGTGGCGGTAGCAAGTGGGGCTCGGTGGATTTGACCAGCAGCGCCCAGACGTATCTGGCGGCGAACTACGCTTTCTAAGCGGTACATCGCGAAAGGTTTGCGCCGTATCGACCTGAACAGGGGGATGCGGCGTCGCCGTGTTAACCATAGAGGTGCGCTGTCGTGCCTCGGCAGATGTTGATGTGTGCCTGGGAGGGCGTTATGAAATTGCTGGTCGTAGAAGATGAAGCGCTGTTGCGCCATCACCTGCAAACCCGCCTCACGGACAGTGGTCATGTGGTGCAGTCCGTGGCCAATGCGGAAGAGGCCCTCTACCAGGCCGAGCAATTCAACCATGATCTCGCGGTGATCGACTTGGGGCTGCCAGGCATGGGCGGGCTCGACCTTATTCGCCAGTTGCGTTCGCAGGGCAAGGTCTTTCCCATCCTGATTCTGACCGCCCGCGGGAATTGGCAGGATAAAGTCGAAGGCCTTGCCGCTGGCGCCGACGATTACGTGGTCAAGCCGTTTCAGTTCGAGGAGCTGGACGCCCGGCTCAATGCCCTGTTGCGCCGCTCCAGTGGCTTTACCCAGTCAACGATCGTGGCTGGGCCGTTGCTGCTCGACCTCAATCGCAAGCAGGCCTGCCTGGATGATCAACCGTTGGCACTGACCGCCTATGAGTACCGTATCCTGGAGTATTTGATGCGCCACCATCAGCAGGTGGTACCCAAGGACCGCTTGATGGAGCAACTCTACCCTGATGATGACGAGCGCGATCCGAACGTCATTGAAGTCTTGGTGGGACGCCTGCGCCGCAAGCTCGAGGGGCCTGGCGGATTTAAACCGATCGATACCGTCCGTGGCCTCGGCTACCTGTTTACCGAGCGCTGCACTTGATTCGTTCGCTACGTGTGCGCTTGATGCTCGCTGCCACGATCCTGGCAGTGTTGTTCATGCTGGCGTTACTGCCGGCGATGCAGGGCGCTTTCAGTCTGGCATTGCAAGACTCCATCGAACAGCGCCTGGCGTCGGACGTCACCACGTTGATCTCTGCCGCCCGTGTTGAAGACAACCGACTGAAGATGCCGGAGCAACTGCCTGACGAGCGGTTCAACCTGACTGACGGCCGGCTGCTGGGTTACATCTACGATCGCGATGGTCACCTGGTGTGGCGCTCGAACGGTAACCAGGAGGAACACATCAATTACACGCCCCGTTACGACGGGCGCGGCAACGAGTTCGCCAGAATTCGCGAAGCCAATGGCCAGGAGTTTTTCGTCTACGACGTCGAGGTCAAGTTGCTCGGCGGCCAGAGCGCGGCGTTCAGTATCGTCGCTTTGCAGCCGGTACGTGAGTACGAGTTCACCCTCGACGGGCTGCGGGAAAATCTCTACCTGGGCTTCGGCGCTGCACTGCTGGTGCTGCTGGCGTTGCTGTGGATCGGCCTGACCTGGGGCTTGCGCGCGTTGCGCCGGCTGAGCCAGGAACTGGACGAAATCGAAGGCGGAACCCGTGAAAGCCTGAGTGAGCAACATCCCCGTGAACTGCTGCGTCTGACCGGCTCCCTCAACCGTTTGCTGCACGGTGAACGTGAGCAACGCAGTCGCTACCGTGATTCCCTCGATGACCTGGCCCATAGCCTGAAAACGCCGCTGACTGTTCTTCAGGGAGTCAGCGAAGACATGGCGCAGCGTCCTGAAAATCGCGAACAGGCCTGGGTGCTGCAAACCCAGATTGAGCGCATGAGCCAGCAGATCAGCTACCAGTTACAACGGGCCAGCCTGCGCAAGAGTGGTCTGGTACGCCATCAGGTGCTCTTGCGCCCGGTATTGCAAAGCCTGTGTGACACGTTGGACAAGGTGTATCGCGACAAGCGTGTGCAGGTGTCCTTTGACCTGCCAGAGCCTTGCTATGTGCCAATCGAACAGGGGGCGCTGCTGGAAATGTTGGGCAACCTGCTGGAGAACGCCTATCGCCTGTGCCTGGGTGAGGTGCGAGTCAGTATGCGCGACACCGCAGAGGGCATCGAATTGTGCGTCGAGGATGACGGTCCCGGTGTGCCTTCGGACCAGCGTGCGCGAATTCTGCTGCGTGGCGAGCGTCTGGATCGTCAGCATCCGGGGCAGGGGATCGGCCTGGCCGTGGTCAAGGACATCATCGAAAGCTACAGCGCGAAGCTGACCCTCGACGACTCGCCCATGGGGGGGGCGGCGTTCCGGATTCATTTTCCGGTGCTCTAGAGTGCTCAGTTTTCCTGCGCCCGATAGGCTCCCGGCGTCAATCCGGTCCATTTCTTGAACGCCCGGTGGAACGCAGATGGCTCGGAGAATCCCAGTTGTTCGGCGATCTGTTGCAACGACAGGTCTGAGCGGCTCAGGTGGTAAATCGCGATGTCCCGGCGCAGTTGATCCTTCAACCCTTGAAAACTTGTACCTTCCTCGCGCAAATGCCTGCGCAGGGTCTGCGGGCTGATGTTCAGGTGCGCGGCCACTGCTTCCAGGTCAGGCCAGCGCGAACTGTCCCGACTGAGCAGTCGTCTCAGCCGGCTGCTCAAGCTGTTGCCATCGTCGGGGCGTGCCAGCAGGTCGGCAGGCGAGCGCTGCAGAAAGTGCTTGAGGGTGCGCTCGTCCTGCAACAGCGGCCTATCCAGGTAACGGCTGTGGAACACCAGGCTGCTCTGCCTGGCGGCAAATTCGAGGGGGCAGGAGAACAGCAGGTCATATTCGGCGCCGTGTTCGGGACGCGCATAGCTGAATGTCGCCTGTTCCAGCAGGATGCGCTGGCCAATCAGCCAGCTACCCAGTCGATGCCAGACCATCAGCTGGCTTTCGGTGAGGAAGTGGTCCGGATCACGGAACTGCGAATCGTCCAGGCTGAGGCGGATCATTTCGCCCTCGCGGCTGATGGTCAGGCGCGGGCCGTCGGGGAATAGGCTATAAAACAATAAGCCGCGATGCAGGGCCTTATCCAGATTACGGCAGTGGATCAGGGCGTGACACATCATCGCGAAGCTGCCGGGCCGACTGACTGTTGGCCCGAAACCGAGAAATTCGTCATCCAGCGCTGCCCATAGTCCCTGGAGCAGTCGGGTAAATTGCTCTGGAGCAATCCGCGCACGGGGCTCCTCAAGCAGCTCGGGACTAATGCCCAGTTGCTGGAGCAGGCCTGAATAATCGTACCCGCTTCGGCGAGCACCACCGAGGGCGGCGCGGGCGAAGTGGCTGGCGATGGTGCGTTCGCGCATAGAGTGAAAGTCCGTCCGTTGAACGGCGGATAGTAGACACGAGACTGGCGTCTCAACAAGGCGGATATCCGCCAATTTACCGGACGTCATCGGGCTGATGGGCGGAAATCCGCCACTTGCGCCCGGCGCCCCGGGGATGCTGAAAAACTTGCAAGGCTTGATGTCCAACGGCTTGCAGGCAGTTTTATAAAGGTGGCACGGGCCTTGCGATGTAACGGGTAGATGTCTGCCATCGCGCAGCTCGAAAAAACAAATCCCTCCAGTGCAGGAGGGTTCGCAATTCAGGTGTCAGGGACAACAGATGGATGTTGTTCGCGGGCACTCTTGAGGAACTTTGCAATGACGACTCGTCAGCCACTGTACAAATCCCTGTATTTCCAGGTGATCGTTGCTATCGCCATCGGCATCCTGCTCGGTCACTTCTATCCGCAGACCGGCGTAGCCCTCAAGCCGCTGGGTGACGGGTTCATCAAACTGATCAAAATGATCATTGCCCCCATCATCTTCTGCACCGTCGTCAGCGGTATTGCTGGCATGCAGAACATGAAGTCGGTCGGCAAGACTGGCGGTTACGCGCTGCTCTATTTCGAAATCGTTTCGACCATCGCCCTGCTGGTTGGCCTGGTGGTGGTGAACATCGTGCAGCCAGGCAACGGCATGCACATTGATGTGAGCACTCTGGATGCGTCCAAAGTCGCCCAGTATGTGGCGGCTGGTGCTGATCAAAGCGTCGTTGGCTTCCTGCTGAATGTGATCCCGTCCACCATCGTGGGTGCGTTCGCCACCGGCGACATCCTGCAAGTGCTGATGTTCTCGGTGATCTTCGGTTTCGCCCTGCATCGCCTGGGTGCCTACGGCAAGCCGCTGCTGGACTTCATTGATCGCTTTGCCCATGTCATGTTCAACATCATCAACATGATCATGAAGCTTGCGCCCATCGGTGCCTTCGGTGCGATGGCATTCACCATCGGTGCCTACGGCGTTGGCTCGCTGGTGCAGCTGGGTCAACTGATGGCCTGCTTCTACATCACCTGCCTGCTGTTCATCCTGATCGTATTGGGCGGTATCGCCCGCGCCCACGGCTTCAGCGTGCTGAAAGTGATTCGCTACATCCGTGAAGAACTGCTGATCGTGCTGGGTACTTCTTCTTCGGAATCGGTACTGCCGCGCATGCTGATCAAGATGGAACGTCTGGGCGCTAAGAAATCCGTGGTAGGTCTGGTGATCCCGACCGGCTACTCGTTCAACCTCGACGGTACAGCCATCTACCTGACCATGGCTGCGGTGTTCATTGCCCAGGCAACCGATACCCACATGGACATCACTCACCAGATCACCCTGCTGGTGGTGTTGCTGCTGTCCTCCAAAGGGGCTGCCGGCGTGACCGGGAGCGGTTTCATTGTGCTGGCCGCGACCTTGTCCGCCGTTGGCCACCTGCCAGTTGCCGGCCTGGCGCTGATCCTTGGTATCGACCGCTTCATGTCTGAAGCCCGAGCCCTGACCAACCTGGTGGGCAACGCCGTTGCGACCCTGGTCGTGGCCAAGTGGGTCAAGGAACTGGACGTCGATGTCATGCAAGCCGAACTGGCTTCCGGCGGTCGTGGTATTGCCGAAGAGCGTGAAGAGGACGACCTGGGCGTAGCCGAAGGTCCGACCCCAAGCAACGTCAAATAAGACTGCTGTTTTGACAAAACCCGCTTCGGCGGGTTTTTCATGGTTGGGATTTGAGCGCAACGGTCACTGCGACTGATGCATCCGGTAATTGCTGCAATGCCATCGTCTGCCTAGGCTTGGGGGAACGCATTGGAGGTTACTCATGTTCGGGCCACTGGCTTCACTGAAGATCCTGGATTTTTCGACGCTGTTACCCGGGCCGTTCGCCTCGCTGTTGCTGGCGGACATGGGGGCGCACGTGTTGCGCATCGAGTCGCCGACTCGCATGGACCTGCTCCGGGTGTTGCCACCCCACGACCAGGGTGTGTCGGCGAGCCATGCTTATCTCAATCGCAACAAGCGCAGCCTGGCGCTGGACCTCAAGCAGCCTGAAGCCCTGGAAGTCATCAGGCAGTTGCTGCACGACCACGACATCCTGCTCGAGCAGTTTCGCCCTGGGGTCATGGAGCGCTTGGGCCTGGGTTATGAAGCCCTCAAGGCAATCAACCCCAGGCTGATTTATGTATCGATCACTGGTTACGGCCAGACCGGCCCCTACAAGGATCGCGCCGGCCACGACATCAATTACCTGGCGCTGGCGGGGCTGGCCAGCCATACCGGCCGGGCCGACAGTGGGCCATTGCCACTGGGCATGCAGGTGGCCGACATCGCGGGAGGCTCGCTGCATGGTGTGATCGGCCTGCTGGCTGCGGTGATTGCGCGCCAGCAGACGGGGCTGGGGCAATACCTCGATGTCAGCATGACCGATTGCGCGTTCACCCTGAATGCCATGTCTGGTGCGGGTTTCCTGGCCTGTGGTGAGGAGCCTGCGCGGGAAAACCAGGTACTCAATGGTGGCAGTTTCTACGATTACTACAGGTCTCGCGACGGGCGCTGGTTGTCGGTGGGGAGCCTGGAGCCTGCGTTCATGAAGCAGTTGTGTACGGCGTTGGGCCTGGAAGACATGGCTAAACTGGCGCTGTCACCACAACCGGAGCATCAGAAAAAGCTCAAGGACGCGTTGAGGATTGAATTCGAGAAACACGACTTTGCCGAATTGAGCGCGCTGTTTGCCGAGCTCGATGCATGCGTCGAGCCGGTATTGAGCCTGGGTGAGGCGGTGCGGCATCCGCAACTGCAAGCGCGCCAGGTGGTTACGCAGGTGCCCCGCGGAGATGGCACGACCCAGGCGCAGATCGCCTGTGCGCTGAAGTTCTCTGAAGGCTTGCCGGAGCCCAGACATATCGGTGCGCAGCTGGGGGCACATACGGATGAGGTGTTGCGGGAGTTGGGGTTCAGCGCCGAGCGGATCCTGGACTTACGGCGTGCCAAGGTGGTTCTGTAGCGGCCTTGAGCACGGCATCGCGAGCAAGCTTTGCTCCCACAGGCAAAGCCTTCACTCATCCATTGCCCTGTGAAAGCAAGTTTGCTTCCACAGGATAGCCTTCACTTAGCCATTGCCCTGTGGAAGCAAAGCTTGCTCGCGATGGGGCCGGCACTGTCACTGCAAAAAAAAGGTACTACTCGACCCGCATCTCCCCACTGAACACCAAGGTGTTGCGGCACCGGCGGCACAGATACCGGCGGCCCTGCCTCACCAGGCCGTGACGCTGGGCAGAAAACGGGAAGTCACTGTCGGCGCACGGGCATTTGTAGATATAGCGGGTGACACTGCGTCGTTTGACGTCATAGGTGTGGCAGCGGTTGGGCGGCAGTTCGTAAACCCCGCGCATGATCAGCTGCCACTCTTCGCCATGGGGCTGGATGCGGTCGCCGAACAGTTGATGGGCAATCAGGTGCGCCACTTCGTGAGCCACGGTCTGCTTGAGGAAATCGTCGGTATTTTCCCGATACAGCTGCGGGTTGAAGCGCAGCAGGTTCTCGTGCAAATGCGCGACACCGGCTTTCTGCCCGCGCAGCTTGAGGCTCACCACAGGGCGTTTGAATGAACGTTTAAAGAAGGATTCAGCGAGTTGGTAGCAATCTTCGACGCGGGTATTGAGTTGCTCGGGCATGCTTGATGGGTCTCCAGAGACGTCGAGTATGCCGCAACCCCGGGTGGTTGCGAATCGTCCGGGCGCCGAATGGTCGTGGCCGATCAAATCCCGGACATTAAGAGGCCGCCTTACGGCGGCCTGTATTGGCAGATATTTTTTATAAGAAGTCAGTTGGTATAGACGGGCCCCACGCCCAGTCCCCAGACAATCACCGTGAACGCCATGATGGCCACGAGCACCACCAACCCTACGGCCAGTACAGAACTCGAAAACAGGAAACCTTCGTCCGATGGAATGTTCATGAAGGTCGGCAGGCCGACATACAACAGGTACACGGTGTAGCAAATGGCTGCGGTGCCGACGACCATTCCCAGCCACATGTGCGGATACAGCGCCGCCAGGCCGCCAATGAACAGCGGCGTTGCGGTATAGGTCGCGAAGGCAACACAGCGGGCCAGGCTCGGGTTGGCATCATAGGTGCGAGCCATCCAGTGCACGAACGCGCCCATCACGGCCACGCCGCCAAGCATCGCCAGGTAAGACATGATGGTCATCCACAGCGCGCTTTCCTGGGTCAGCATCACGGGTGCCCGGTTGCCGATGACCCAACCCACCTGGGTGGTGCCAATAAACGCCGACACGGCCGGAATCGCCGCGAGAATCAGGGTGTGTGTGAGATACATGTGGCTGATGCTTTCCTCCTGGTCGCCACGGATCTCTTTCCATTCTTGGTCAGGGTGGGTGAAGAGCCCCACTACGTGATGGATCATGCCAGTCACTCCTCTTGTTTTTACCATCGCCCCCCGGTGGAGCGCCTACGGGCCAAGGTGGCCAAGTAAGGGATAGGTCTGGATAGTCATGCGACCTTATGTCGCAGTATAGGAAGGACTTAACCGTAGAGGTGATAGGGCTTAGAGCAAATTGCGCTGTAAATGCCCGACTTAATCGCGATGGGTTTGTGTGTTGGCCGGGGTATTACGCCGAGATCGGCTTTTTGCGTAAAATGCTCGCCTTTCGTCACACCTCACGGATTTCGCGTCATGGGCACTCTTACCGTCAACCAGAACAAACTGCAGAAGCGCCTTCGCCGCCAGGCGGGTGAAGCTGTCGCCGATTTCAACATGATCGAAGATGGCGATAAGGTGATGGTGTGCCTGTCCGGCGGCAAGGACAGTTACACCATGCTCGATGTGCTGCTGCATTTGCAGAAGGTGGCTCCGATCAGGTTCGACATCGTCGCCGTGAACATGGACCAGAAGCAGCCGGGTTTCCCCGAGCATGTCCTGCCGGCCTACTTGAAGGAGTTGGGCGTCGAGTATCACATCGTCGAGAAAGACACTTATTCGGTGGTCAAGGAACTGATCCCGGAAGGCAAGACCACTTGCTCGCTGTGCTCGCGCTTGCGCCGTGGCACGCTGTACACCTTTGCCGATGAAATTGGCGCGACCAAGATGGCCCTCGGTCATCACCGCGACGACATTGTCGAAACGTTTTTCCTGAACATGTTCTTCAATGGCTCGCTCAAGGCCATGCCGCCAAAATTGCGCGCCGATGATGGCCGCAACGTGGTGATTCGCCCGCTGGCGTATTGCAACGAAAAGGACATCCGGGCTTATTCGGACTTCAAGCAATTCCCGATCATTCCGTGCAACCTCTGTGGTTCTCAGGAGAACCTGCAGCGTCAGGTGGTCAAGGACATGCTGCTGGAGTGGGAGCGCAAGACCCCGGGACGCACCGAGAGCATTTTCCGCAGCTTGCAGAATGTGATCCCGTCACAGCTGGCCGATCGCACCTTGTTCGACTTCACCAGTCTCAAGATCGATGAAGCCGCCGCGTCGCGGTTCGTCAACGTTGTCAACCTCTGATCAAAACACCGGTTTTACTTTTTTAATCCTCAGGAGAGGGCATGCGCGATTACAAGTGGCTACACGAATACTGCCTGAACCGCTTCGGTTCGGCAGCTGAACTGGAAGCCCATCTGCCCGTTCCCAAGTCACCTGCGCAGTTGCGCAAGATCAGTGATGATCGTTACCTGTCCACCATGGCCTTGCGCGTTTTCCGCGCCGGGCTCAAGCACAGTCTGGTGGACGCCAAATGGCCGGCCTTCGAGGAAGTGTTCTTCAGGTTCGACCCGGAAAAAGTCGTGCTGATGAGTGCCGAACATCTGGAGCGCCTGATGCAGGATGCGCGGATCATCCGGCATTTGGGCAAACTCAAGAGCGTGCCGCGCAACGCGCAGTTCATCCTCGATGTCGCCCACGAGCAGGGCAGTTTCGGGGCGATGATTGCCGATTGGCCGGTGACCGATATCGTCGGGCTGTGGACCTTCCTGAAAAAGCGTGGCCATCAGTTGGGCGGGCTGTCGGCGCCGAGATTCCTGCGGATGGTCGGCAAGGACACGTTCGTGCCGAGCTATGACGTGGTGGCGGGATTGAATGCGCAAAAGATCGTCGACAAGGTCCCGACCAGCCAGCGCGACCTGGCCTTGGTGCAGGATGTGTTCAACCAGTGGCATGAGCAGAGTGGCGGGCGGGCGATGAGCCAGATTTCGATGATGCTGGCATATACCGTGAATCATTGAGAGCGAGTTGAACCCTTCGCGAGCAAGCCCGCTCCCGCCGGGGATTGGGGTTGTGCACAAATCCCCTGTGGGAACGGGCTTGCCCGCGAAGGCGATCTATCAGGCGACGGAGATGTCACCTTCACCCGCCAACTTGCGATTGAGCTGAAACCGCCACCGCACATACATCAGTGCCGAGCAGAACACCGCCACGCTCGCGCCCATCTCCAACAGGCCAAACAATTGCCGGTTCGGGTCATAGGCCGCCAGTGCGCCCTTGATGAAATACAGGTTCACCACAAAACACATCCACGAATGCCCGCGGGCGCTGCCCAGGATCATCCCTGGTGCCAGCAGCAACAGCGGCACCAGCTCGATCAGCAGGATTACCCACGGTCGCGCGCCATGCAGGTCGGCGATCAGCAGGTAATAAACGCACAGCAAGCCCACCAGCCCCAGATAGCACAGCAGGCTGATCACTCGCATGGCCCGAACCCGCGGTTCGAGCCATTCAATGGACGGCAATACCTTCGGCTTTTTCGCCACGTCAGTTCCCCAGCTTTTGCGCAGTCTTTGCCAGCCGCAGGCCCAACGCCCGGCACAGCGCCACTTCGTGTTCATTCAGGCCGCTTTTGCCATCTGCCCCGGCGTGGTGACTGGCACCATATGGCGTACCGCCTCCGCGGGTTTCCAGCAGGGCCGATTCGCTGTACGGCAGGCCGGTGATCAACATGCCGTGGTGCAGCAACGGCAGCATCATCGAGAGCAGCGTGGTTTCCTGGCCGCCATGAAGGCTCGCGGTGGAAGTGAATACACCGGCCGGCTTGCCGACCAAAGCGCCGGTCAGCCACAGGTTGCTGGTGCCGTCGAGAAAATACTTGAGTGGCGCGGCCATGTTGCCAAAGCGAGTCGGGCTGCCAAGCGCCAGGCCTGCGCAGTTTTTCAGGTCGTCGAGGCTCGCATACAGCGCACCTTCTGCCGGAATATCTGGCGATACGGCCTGGCATTCGGTGGAGATCGCCGGGACAGTTCGCAAGCGAGCCTCCATCCCGGACTGCTCAACGCCACGGGCGATCTGCCGGGCCATTTCATTGGTCGAGCCACTGCGGCTGTAATACAGCACCAGAATGTACGGCGCGCTCACGGCAGCAACTCCAGCACGTTCTCCGGTGGCCGGCCGATCACGGCTTTGTCGCCTACCTCAAGAATCGGCCGCTCCATCAGCTTCGGGTGCGCGGCGATGGCTGCGATCAATTGTGCTTCGCTGAGGCTGGCGTCGGCCAGGTTGAGGGTCTTGTATTCGTCCTCGCCGGAGCGCAGCAGTTGCCGGGCGCCGATGCCGAGTTTTTTCAGCAGGCTCTGGATTTGCGCGGCGTCCAGCGGCGTTTCCAGGTAGCGCACTACCTCAGGTGTCAGGCCGCGGGCCTGGAGCAGTTCGAGCGCACCGCGGGATTTCGAGCAGCGCGGGTTGTGATAAAGCGTCAGATCGGTCATGTGCGGGTCGCATCTTGCGTAAGGTGGCGGCTATTCTAACTGTGCGGCGCGTATTCCAGAACCTCGGGAGGCAATGGGTCGCGGCAGTATTCTTTTTTTGACAAGGATCACGACATGAACAGACGACTGGCAGCGACACTGGTGATCATCGGCACATTATTGCTGGGGGGGTGTGGCAACGATTACGGGGTCGACCAGAACGGCCGGAAAGTGGCTGCCGAGCGTCTGGACAAACAATGGCTGGTGCTCAACTACTGGGCCGAGTGGTGCGGGCCGTGCCGCACCGAGATTCCAGAACTCAATGCCCTGGCCGAGCAGCTCAAGGACAAAAACATCGGCGTGTTCGGGGTCAACTTCGATAACGTGCAGGGCGAAGAACTGAAAAGCGCCAGTGAGAAGCTGGGCATCGGCTTCACGGTGCTGGCACAGGATCCTGCAGAGCTGTTCGAGGTGCCGCGTAGCGAGGCGTTGCCGGTGACCTACATCATCGACGACAAGGGCAAGGTGCGTGAGCAATTGATGGGTGAGAAGACAGCGGCGGGGCTGCTGGCGAAGCTGGAGGCGTTGCAGGCCAGGAATTAAGGGGGCTCAGGAATAGATCGCAGCCTTCGGCAGCTCCTACGGTGTTCAGCGGTCTCCGAAGGCTACGATCTTTTCAGGATTTAACCCTCTTCAAGCCACCAGCGCATCGGCTTGCCTTCAGCCGGCCAGAAGCGCACCTGGTCGATCGGTGACACATCCCAGCGCTGCACGTGCTCCAGGGCCTGGAGGAAACGTTTCTCCTGCTCCATCAACGCCGGCGCGCAGAGTTTGCGTGTGCTGCCGACCTTGCCGAAGCTCAGTTTGTCGCCTTCCAGGGTGTAGGGCGCGAACCAGTGGTTGCAGCCGCCATTGCCATAGGCACGACCGTCTTCACCCAGGGTGATGGTCAGGTGACTGTAGTCCATCAAAGGACGTTCGCCGATCCACTCCAGAATGTAGCTGCGGTTCTGTTGCAGTTGCACCGGTTGAGCGGCGCAGCCCAGCAGGCTGGCGCCAACCAATGCGGTCAGGGCAAGGCGTTTCATCACGCAGGCTCCTGGCATTTCGGGCACAGGTGCGTCTGACCGACAGTGCTCCAGCCCAACTCGGCGATCCGCGCAGTGGCAGCTGGCTTTTCAGCCTTGTTGCCCAGCTTGGCGTCGACTGCAAACTCGAAACTCAGCTCTTTGGCACAACTGTCGCAGTTGACTTTCCAGGTGTGGATCGCCAGTTCGCCGAACACCGGGCCACTGGCCACCGCCACCCATTGCCCGGGTGGGTTGATCAGGTGGCGAACCGTTTCCACGGTCAGGCGCATGGCCAGGTCCTTGCTGCCTTTGAGCGTCACGACCAGCACGTCATTGTTGCGAATCGAGCCACCGTTGCCGGTGACCTGATAACGCCCTGGGACCAGGGCGCGGCATTCGGTGAGGGTGTGCTGCGGGTTCATCAGGGTATAGCGGAAATCGTGTTCGACCATGGGTCCTCCAAATATGCGCGGCATGCTAGCACGGACATCCGCTGATCATGGTGTGGGCCTTCGACCTTCGATCCGGTTCAACCGGCATCCACCTGATTTTGCGGGGTTCCGGCCGCCCACGCGGCAATATTCTGCAATGTAGTGGCGGCAATCGCGCCCAATGCTTCGCGCGTCAGGAAGGCCTGGTGCGCGGTAATGATCACGTTCGGAAAGGTCAGCAGCCGCGCCAGCACGTCATCCTGCAACGGCAGGTCGGAGCGGTCCTCGAAAAACAGTTGCGCCTCCTCTTCATAGACATCCAGGCCCAGGTAACCCAGTTGCCCATCCTTGAGTGCGTCAATCAGTGCCGGCGTATCCACCAGGCCACCGCGCCCGGTGTTGATCAGCATGGCGCCGGGTTGCATGTGCGCCAGTGATTCACGGTTGATCAGGTGCTTGCTCTGGTCGTTGAGCGGGCAGTGCAGGCTGATGATCTGCGACTCGGCGAGCAATTGCGGCAGGCTCAGGTAGCGAGCGCCGAGGGCTTCGACCTGCGGGTTGGGGTAGGGGTCATACGCCAGCAACTGGCAGCCAAACCCGTGCATGATTTTCGCCAAAGTCGCACCGATCTGCCCGGTGCCGACAATGCCGACGGTTTTGCCCACCAGATCGAAGCCGGTCAGGCCGTGCAGGCTGAAATCCCCTTCGCGGGTGCGGTTGTAGGCGCGGTGCAGGCGCCGATTGAGCGCCAGGATCAGCGCTACCGCGTGTTCGGCCACGGCATGCGGCGAGTAGGCGGGCACGCGCACGACGGGCAGGTCCAGACGCTTGGCCGCGGCCAGGTCGACGTGGTTGTAGCCGGCCGAGCGCAGCGCGATCAGGCGCGTGCCTCCCGCAGCGAGGCGTTCGAGCACGGGCGCGCTGAGGTCATCATTGATGAAGGCGCAAACCACCTCGTGGTCTTCAGCCAGGGCCACTGTATCGATGCTCAGGCGCGCGGGTTGAAACTGCAGTTCGAGGTCGGCGGGGAGCTCGGCGGCAAGAAAACTGTCGCGGTCGTAGGTTTGGCTGCTGAATAAAAGGGTGCGCATCGGATCCTCCGGTTGATCAGCGTTCGGTCAGGCGTTGATGCGGGCCTGTGCCGCCAGGCGATTGATCGCCCGGTCGAGCTCCTCGAGGGCACTGTAGGCGCGCGGGTCTTGCTGCTTGAGCAGGGTTTCGCTGCGTTGGCAGGCGGCGCGCAATTGCGGCACGCCACAGTAGCGGGTCGCACCATGCAGCCGGTGGACCCGCTCGATCAGCGCGTTGTGGTCGTCGATGTCCCGGGCAAACCGAATGGCTTCGCGGTCGGCTTCCAGGGACGCGAGCAACATGGCCAGCATATCCGCCGCCAGGTCTGCCTTGCCGGCAGCCAGGCGCAAGCCTTCCTCGTGATCGAGCACCTGCAGTTCCGGGGCGCCGCTGTGTCGATCGCCCGCGCGTTCGGGCCCCTGATTGCGCAGGGCCAGGCCACTCCACTTCAACACCACCTGCGCCAGTTGCCGCTCACTGATCGGCTTGGTCAGGTAGTCATCCATGCCGCTTTGCAGCAGGGCGCGTTTTTCGTTGGCCATGGCATGGGCGGTCAGCGCGACGATCGGCAGCGGCGTGCAGTGGCGCTCACTCTCCCATTGGCGAATCGCTTCTGTGCTCTGGCGCCCATCCATCCCGGGCATTTGCACATCCATGAGCACCAAATCGAAGGTCTCGCTCTGTACCGCCTTGATTGCAGCAAAGCCACTTTCCACCGCCAGCACCTTGGCGCCCATGTCTTCGAGCAGGGTTTGCACCAGCAACAGGTTGGCCGGGTTGTCGTCGACACACAGCACTTTGGGCGCCCGACTGGACAACGGCTCGTCCGGCTCGCTGCGGATGTGGCGCGGGTTGACCAGGTCGGACAGCGCCCGTCGCAGTTTGCGGGTGCAGGCCGGTTTGGCCTGGAGCTGACTGTGGGGGTTGGGCACGGACAGGTGGAACAGCGTCTGTTCGGTGGTCGGGCACAGCACCAGCACTTTGCAGCCCAGGTGTTCGAGGTCCCAGATGTGCTGGTTGAGGCGTTCGGGTGGCATGTCTTTGCTGGTAATGCCCAACACAGCGAGGTCGATCGCCTGCTCGGTCTGGTGCACACCGGTCACGCCATTGGCCAGGCTTTCCAGCGTGTTGAAAGGCGTCACCGCAAGACCGCAGTCTTCCAGTTGATGCTGCAGGGCCTGGCGCGCCAGCTCATGGTTCTCCAGCACCGCAACGCGGCGCCCCAGCAGCGGCGGGCCGGGCAGGTCCTCGGCGTCGTCGCGGGTCTTGGGCAGGCTCAGGCTGATCCAGAATTCCGAGCCTTCGCCCGGGGTGCTGTCGACGCCGATCTCGCCGCCCATCTGCTCGATCAGGCGCTTGGAGATCACCAGGCCCAGGCCGGTGCCGCCGGGTTGCCGCGACAGTGAGTTGTCGGCCTGGCTGAAGGCCTGGAACAAGGCGCGTACGTCCTGGCTCGACAGGCCGATGCCGGTGTCCTGAATACTGATGCGCAGTTGCACGCTGTCTTCATGCTCATCTTCGAGCATGGCACGGGCGACGATGGTGCCTTCGCGGGTGAACTTGATTGCATTGCTCACCAGGTTGGTGAGGATCTGCTTGAGTCGCAGCGGATCGCCTACCAGCGACAACGGCGTGTCGCGATAAACCAGGCTGACCAGCTCCAGCTGTTTGGCGTGGGCGGCGGGGGCGAGGATGGTCAGGGTGTCCTGCAACAGGTCGCGCAGGTTGAACGGAATATGGTCGAGCACCAGCTTGCCGGCTTCGATCTTGGAGAAGTCGAGAATCTCGTTGATGATGCCCAGCAGACTGTCGGCGGACTTTTCGATGGTGCCCAGGTAGTCGAGTTGCCGCGGGGTCAATTCGCTTTTTTGCAGCAAGTGCGTGAAACCCAGGATGCCGTTGAGCGGGGTGCGGATTTCATGGCTCATGTTGGCCAGGAACTCGGACTTGATCCGGCTCGCTTCCAGGGCTTCCTTGCGCGCCAGGTCCAGCTCGATGTTCTGGATTTCGATGGTTTCCAGGTTCTGGCGCACGTCTTCGGTGGCCTGGTCGACGCTGTGCTGGAGTTCTTCCTGGGCGTTTTGCAGGGTCCCGGCCATACGGTTGATGCCCGCCGCCAGTTCGTCCAGCTCCTGACTGCCGAGGGGTGGCAGGCGGGTCTCCAGGTGGCCGTCCTTGAGTTGCGCCACGGCCTGCTTGATCTGGCCGATCGGGCGGTTGATGGTACGGCCCATGCGCAAGGCCAGCAGCGCCGCACCGCCCAGGCCCGCGACAATCAGCAGCAGGCTGGCAAACAGGCTGCGATAACCACGCAGCAGCATGCCATTGTGGGACAGTTCGAGTTCAACCCAGCCGAGCAGGCGATTAGCCTCGTCGGGGATCAGGTCGCCGGCCAGGTTGCGGTGCTTGCCGAAGACCGGCAGCAGGTAGCGCGTCGCGTCATTGCCGCTGCGGCGCAGCAGTTGCGAGCCGTCGCCCAGGGGGGCCTGATTGAGCATGGTCGGGCCGGCGTGAGCCAGCGGCGTGCGGTCGGCGGCGAGGAAGGTGACCGCGCGCACGTCCTGCTGCTCCAGCGACTGGGTGGCGATGCGTTCGAGCAGCTCGTTGTTGTGGTGACCCATGGCGGGGGCGACCAGTGGCGCCAGTTGCTCGGCGATCATTTCGCCGCGCTGCATCAACTGGGTTTGCAGGTCGGACTGCTGCATCCAGATGAAGTAGCCGCCCAGAACCAGTGCCATCAGGCTGGTCGGCAACAGCGTCAGCAGCAATACACGGCCTTTTATTCCCAGTTTCTTGAGCACGCATCTCTCCTGCATCCAGCGATTTAATGACCTGCGCTTACGTCCGGTACGCGCCACCTGCGCAGTGTAGCGATTTGCTCGCGGCCGATCCCCGTAAAAATTGTGCCGGTCATTCGTCGGCCCACTTAGCCTATTGAGGTCCGGGGCGAAGCTTGTGTTGCCCCTGGCGAGGCAATCTTGAATAATCTGTCAACTGAGAATTATTTGCAGATACTCATGACTCCCATCTCTAGCGATCATCCGCGCATACTTTCCATCGAAGACGACCTCGTTCTCGGTGCCTATGTGCACGAGCATCTTGAGCGCAGCGGCTTCCAGGTGACCTGGTGCCAAAACGGCCAGGAGGGGCTGGACCTGGCGCGTGAGCAACGCTTCGACGTAGTGCTGATGGATATTCTGCTGCCAGGCCTGGACGGGCTCAAGGCGCTGACCCAGTTGCGCGAGAGCCATTCGACTCCGGTGCTGCTGATGTCGGCGCTCGGGGCGGAAGCCGATCGCATCAGTGGCTTTCGGCTGGGGGCTGATGATTACCTGCCCAAACCGTTCAGCATGGCGGAGTTGCGGGTGCGTATCGAAGCGATATTGCGGCGGGTGGCGCTGGACCGTCGACCGGCGCCGGTCGCCCCTGCGCCTGCGGCCGACTGCCTGCGGTTCGACGACGGCTGCTTTGACGTCGTCTATCGGGATCGGGCCGCAGGCCTGACTCGCAGCGAGTACCGCCTGCTGGAAACCTTGAACCGCAACGGCGATGAAGTATTGAGCAAGGCCTTCCTTTATCAGCAAGTCCTGCAGCGCGGCTATGCCGCCCACGATCGCAGCCTGGATATGCACATCAGCCAGATTCGCCGCAAACTCAAGGCCATCGACTATTTGGAACGCGAAGTACGCACGGTCTGGGGCAAAGGCTATGTCTTGAGTGCTGCTGATGAAGTGGTCTGACCTGCCGGGGCGGCATTCGCTATTCTGGAAACTGGCGTTTTTGCTGGTGGCGTTCTGCTTGCTGATGATCTGGCTGAGCTGGTCCTGGGGCCGCTACATGGAACAGCGCAATCAGTTTCTTTCTGATGAAGCCCGGGGCACCTTGACGCGCTACGCCGCCGAGGCCGAGCGCGCCTGGGAGCAGGGCCAGCAGACCGGCGTCGATAGCTGGTTGCAGGGCATTCGCCAGCGTGAAGCGGGGTGGGTCGGCGTCATCAGTGGGGATCTGCAGTCGTTAAGCAGCCAGGAGCTGACGGACAAAGAGATCCAGCACCTGACCTTTCTGCGCGGCCTCGACTGGCCCATCCACAAGAAAGGCCTGCCGTGGCTGCGAGTACCCTTTCCTGGCGACTCGTCCGCGGGCAGCCTGGTGATCGAGTTGCCGCAACGTTTTGTACCTGGCCAGTATCGGCTGTTTTGGCGGGTCATCACCAATGGCGTGATTCCCGGGCTGTTCACTTTGCTGCTGTGCGTCGGGCTGTATCGCCTGCTGGTGGTACCGCTGAACAACCTGCGTGAACAGGCCAATGCCTGGCGTGCCGACCAGTTGGGCGTGCGCCTGTCGAGCCGCACCACTGATCGACAGGATGAATTGGGAGAGCTGGGCCGCGCCTTCGATCACATGTCCGAGCGGTTGCAGGGCACAGTGACCCTGCAGCAGCAACTGCTGCGCGATCTGTCCCACGAATTACGTACGCCCCTGAGCCGCCTGCGGGTGGCCAGCGACAGCGAGCAGGACCTGGCGCAACTGCGCGAGCGTATCGGTCGGGAAGTCGATGGCATGCAGCGGCTGGTCGAGGACACCCTGCAGCTGGCGTGGCTCGACACAGAGCGCGCGCCGTTGCCCGATGAAGCGATCCAGATTCAGGCACTGTGGGAGATGCTCACGGAAAATGCCTGCTACGAGAGTTGCTGGTCGAGCGGGCAATTGGTGTGCACCGTGGATGCCTCCTGTTGGGTGCGTGGCAACCTCAACACCCTGGCCCAGGCGGTGGGAAATATCCTGCGCAACGCCATCCGCCATTCGCCCCAAGGAGCAGTGGTGACCCTGGGAGGCCGGCGCGACGGCAACTTCTGGCACCTGTGGCTGGAGGATCAGGGCGGCGGCGTGGCTGAAACCGATCTTGAGCGAATCTTCTCACCCTTCACCCGGCTCGACGGTTCGCGCCCGGGCAACGGCGGATTCGGCCTGGGCCTGAGCATCGCGCGCAATGCCGTGCAGCGCCAGGGCGGAAGTATCTGGGCGCAGAATACCGGGACTGGTTTGCGGCTGAATATGCGACTGGTGGCGGATGAAGGCGCTGTCAGCGCAGCTGTCTTCGCGGGCGAGCCCGCTCCTTGCGCTACTCCCACAGTGCACCCGCGTCGGTCACAAGTCATCTGAACGACGCAAATCGCCGTGTGAGCGGCGGTGCAAAGATTCGACTTGCTCTTAAGAGGCCGTTACTGGCCCCACTGGAATGCCGGAATGCTCCTGTTTTTTTGTAAGATATTTCCCAAAGGATGTCGCTGGCATTTTCCAGCTTCCTTGACGGTTTAAGCTCTCGCCTATAACTGTCCCCATGGAGCCTGGTATGAATGAAAGTACCGTCCCCGGCAACGCCTCCGACGACCGTTTCGATGAAGTGTTGGAGCTGATTAATTCTGCTCGACAACAGTCGATGCGAGCGGTGAACACCTGTCTGATCGAGTTGTATTGGCAGGTCGGTGCGTATATCAGTCGAAAGCAGGAGCAAGCTGAATGGGGCGATGCGGTGATCAGCCAGTTGGCCGAGCATTTGGCTTGGACACAGCCTGGATTGCGTGGATTTACCCGGCCAAATCTGTTCCGCATGCGCCAGTTCTATGAGACATATCGCGATGACGTAATTGTCTCACCGCTGGTGAGACAATTACCCTGGACCCACAACATTGTCATCCTGAGTCAGAGCAAACATCCGGAAGAACGCGAATTTTACCTGCGGATGACCGTCCAGGAAAAATGGTCGAAGCGTGAGCTGGAGCGACAGTTCAAAGCTGCCTTGTTTGAACGAAGCATCACTGAGCCGGCGAAGGTGTCGGCCGCGCTGAGAAAAACTCATCCCTCAGCGTTGGAAATCTTCCGTGACGCATACATGGTTGAGTTTCTCGGCCTGTCGGGCGCCCATGCCGAGACCGATTTGCATCACGGGCTACTGGCTCGCCTTAAGGAATTCCTGATCGAACTCGGCCGCGATTTCTGCTTCGTCGGCTCTGAGTATCCGCTCCAAGTCGGCGGGAGAGATTTCTCGCTTGATCTGTTGTTTTTCCACCGCAGCCTCAACTGTCTTGTGGCGATCGAGCTCAAAGTCGGTCGTTTCGAGCCGGAATATCTTGGTAAGCTGGACTTTTATCTGGAGGCACTGGATCGCCATGAGCGTAAATCCCACGAGAACCCTGCGATAGGTGTCTTGCTTTGTGCCAGCAAGGATGACGAAGTAGTTGAGTACGCGCTTAATCGAAGCCTCTCTCCGGCGCTGATCGCGGAGTACCAGGTCCAGCTGCCCGACAAACAGTTGTTGCAAGCCAAGCTGCATGAGTTTTACGTCTTGAACACGACGCAGTCGTCAGGATGTTGAATTAGCTGCTTATTCCCACAAGCCATAAGCACTGCACTTTGCGTGATATGGCCTTTGCGGGTTTGCCGGTATGATGGGCGCCCCCGCAGTCTGGATTGCGAATACGCCATGACATTGCAGTACCCAACCATCGCCGATTGCGTCGGCAACACCCCGCTGGTTCGTTTGCAGCGCCTGCCTGGCGCCACCAGCAATACTCTTCTGCTCAAGCTGGAAGGGAACAACCCGGCGGGTTCGGTCAAGGACCGTCCTGCGCTGTCGATGATCACCCGTGCAGAATTGCGCGGGCAGATTCAGCCTGGCGACACGATGATCGAGGCAACTTCGGGTAATACCGGGATCGCGCTGGCGATGGCGGCCGCGATCAAGGGTTACCAGATGATCCTGATCATGCCGGACAACTCCAGTGCCGAACGCAAGGCCGCCATGACCGCCTACGGTGCCGAACTTATTCTGGTAACCCAGGAAGAAGGCATGGAAGGCGCACGTGACCTGGCCCAGCGCATGGAAGCCGAAGGTCGGGGCAAAGTGCTGGACCAGTTCGCCAACGGCGACAATCCTGAAGCGCACTACACCACGACCGGCCCGGAAATCTGGCGCCAGACCCAAGGCACCATTACCCATTTCGTCAGCTCCATGGGCACCACCGGCACCATCATGGGCGTTTCGCGCTATCTCAAAGAGCAGAGCGACAGCGTGCAGATCGTCGGCCTGCAACCGATGGAAGGCTCGGCCATCCCAGGTATCCGCCGCTGGCCGCAGGAATACCTGCCAAAAATCTACCAGGCTGATCGCGTGGACCGCATCGTCGACATGGCGCAAGCCGAAGCCGAGGACGTGACCCGTCGCCTGGCTCGTGAAGAAGGCATTTTCTGCGGCGTGTCCTCGGGCGGTGCGGTGGCAGCGATGCTGCGCCTGTCCAAAGAAGTTGAAAACGCGGTGATCGTTGCGATCATCTGCGACCGTGGCGACCGTTACCTGTCGACCGGCATTTTCGACGCGGCCAACTGATGGCCAAGCACGAGAGAGGCCTGCGCTTCCAGCCGACAGGCGGCAGCAAGGCACCCCAGATCCCGACTGGCAAGAAGCAGCGTCTGACGATCGAGCGCCTGGCCAATGACGGCCGCGGGATCGCATTTTTTGAAGGTCGCACCTGGTTTGTCCTGGGGGCCTTGGCGGGTGAAGAAGTTGAAGCGCGAGTGCTCGGTACTCACGGCAAGGTGGTGGAGGCGCGTACCGAGCGGGTGTTCCAGGCCAGTGAGCTGCGCCGCCCTGCACCTTGCCCACACTTCGGTCGCTGTGGTGGCTGCAGCGTGCAGCACCTGCCCCATGACGAACAGCTTGCACTGAAACAACGCATGCTGGCCGAGCAATTATCCAAGGTCGCCGGTGTCGAACCTCAGGAGTGGGCAGCGCCGTTGAGCGGTCCGGAATTCGGTTACCGGCGTCGCGCCCGAGTGGCGGTGCGTTGGGACATGAAAGCCAGGAAACTCGAAGTCGGTTTCCGTGCTGCTGGCAGTCAGGACATCGTTGCAATCAGCGAATGTCCGGTGCTGGTACAGCCCTTGCAGCCGATCATGACGCGATTGCCGGAAATGTTGCGGCGCTTGAGCAAACCTCAGGCGCTGGGGCATGTTGAACTGTTCAGTGGCTCCTCGCTGGCGGTGCTGCTGCGGCACATGGCGCCGTTGTCCGAGGCGGACCTGACCATTCTCAAGGAGTTCTGCGCTTTCCATGGCGCGCAACTGTGGCTGCAGGGTGAAGGCGAGCCGCAACCGGTGAATGCCGATCAGTCCCTGGGCTATCGCCTGGAGCGCTGGGATCTGGAACTGGCCTACCGACCCGGCGACTTCGTTCAGGTCAATGCCGGCGTCAACGAGGCCATGGTCGCCCAAGCACTGGATTGGCTGAAGCCGCAGCCGGATGAGCGGGTACTTGACCTGTTCTGTGGCCTGGGCAACTTTGCCCTGCCATTGGCCAAGGTGGTGCGCGAAGTGGTGGCGGTGGAGGGTGTGCAGACCATGGTCGAGCGTGCAGCCGCCAACGCAGCTTGCAACAATCTGCATAACACTCATTTTTTTCAGGCCGATTTATCCCAGCCTTTGACTGATGCCGAGTGGGCAGTCGAAGGCTTTTGTGCGGTACTCTTGGACCCACCGCGTGACGGTGCCTATGAGGTTGTGCGCAAGCTCAAGGCGCTGGGCGCCGAGCGCCTGGTATATGTGTCGTGCAACCCGGCAACGCTGGCGCGTGACACGGTCGAATTGATCAAGCAGGGCTACCGGTTAAAACGTGCCGGGATTCTCGATATGTTTCCTCAGACGGCACATGTCGAGGCCATGGCGTTATTTGAAGCGAGCCAGGACGGCTCGTCTGGTCCGACTGACCCGCCCGTACAGCGCTCGAATTAGCCCCACGAGCGTACCCGGCAATAAAGGTCAGCGATTTGACGCATTGAATCTGCGTCGTAGGGAAGGTAAGCAAGATGGTACAGGTGAGAGCACACCAGCCGATCAACACCGACGGCAGTATCAATCTCGAGGCTTGGCTCGATCATGCGGTCAGTGTCGATCTGGCACTGGATCGCGAAGCCTTGAAGCAAGCGTGCGAGTTCGCCCGCGCGTCCGAGCAACAGGCCAATGCGGCGAAGAACCTGTGGTCCGAAGGCACTTCGAGTTTTCGCACCGGGCTTGAAATCGCCGAAATTCTCGCCGACCTCAAGCTTGATCAGGACTCGTTGGTGGCTGCGGTGCTGTACCGCGGCGTGCGCGAAGGCCAGATCGAGCTGCCGGCAGTCAGCCAGCGGTTTGGGCCGGTCGTCGCCAAACTCATCGACGGTGTGCTGCGCATGGCGGCGATCAGCGCCAGCCTAAGCCCCCGGCAATCCCTGGTGCTGGGTACCCAGGGCCAGGTGGAAAACCTGCGCAAGATGCTGGTGGCGATGGTCGACGACGTCCGTGTGGCACTGATCAAGCTGGCCGAACGCACCTGCGCGATCCGCGCGGTGAAAACCGCTGACGACGAGAAACGCAACCGGGTGGCCCGCGAGGTGTTCGACATCTACGCGCCGCTGGCTCACCGCCTGGGCATCGGCCATATCAAGTGGGAGCTGGAGGACCTGTCCTTCCGTTACCTGGAGCCGGATCAGTACAAGCAGATTGCCAAGTTGCTGCACGAGCGCCGGCTGGATCGCGAGCGGTTCATCGCCGACGTGATGAACCAGCTGAAGGTCGAGCTGCAGGCAACCGGTGTCGATGCCGACATCAGTGGCCGGGCCAAACACATCTATTCGATCTGGCGCAAGATGCAGCGCAAAGGCCTGGAGTTCAGCCAGATCTACGACGTGCGCGCGGTTCGAGTGCTGGTGCCGGAAATGCGCGATTGCTACACCGCGCTGGGCATCGTCCACACCCTGTGGCGGCACATCCCGAAAGAATTCGACGACTACATCGCCAACCCGAAAGAGAACGGCTACCGCTCGCTGCACACGGCGGTGATCGGCCCCGAGGGCAAGGTGCTGGAAGTACAGATCCGCACCCACGCCATGCACGAAGAAGCCGAGCTGGGCGTGTGTGCGCACTGGAAGTACAAGGGCACCGACGTCAAGTCCGGTTCCAATCACTACGAAGAGAAAATCTCCTGGCTGCGTCAGGTGCTCGAGTGGCATGAGGAGCTAGGCGATATCGGTGGTCTGGCCGAGCAACTGCGGGTCGACATCGAGCCGGACCGGGTCTACATCTTCACCCCGGACGGTCACGCCATCGACTTGCCCAAAGGCGCGACGCCGCTGGACTTCGCCTACCGCGTGCACACCGAAATCGGCCACAACTGCCGTGGCGCGAAGATCAACGGGCGCATCGTACCGCTCAACTACAGCCTGCAGACCGGCGAACAGGTCGAGATCATTACCAGCAAGCACGGCACGCCGAGCCGCGACTGGCTGAACCCGAACCTGGGTTACGTGACCACTTCGCGGGCGCGGGCGAAAATCGTTCACTGGTTCAAATTGCAGGCGCGCGACCAGAACGTCGCGGCCGGTAAAACCCTGCTCGAACGCGAACTCAATCGCCTCGGTCTGCCAGCGGTGGATTTTGACAAGCTGGCCGACAAGGCCAACATGAAAACCGCCGAGGACATGTACGCTGCCCTGGGTGCCGGCGATTTGCGCCTGGCGCAACTGGTGAACCTGGCGCAGCAACTGGTCGAGCCGGAACGCGGCAACGAGCAGCTGGAACTGATCCCGCGCAAAGCCACCGGCTACAAACCGGGCAAGCGCGGCGACATCCAGATCCAGGGCGTCGGCAACCTGATGACGCAAATGGCCGGTTGCTGCCAGCCGTTGCCGGGGGATGCCATCGTCGGTTACATCACTCAGGGGCGTGGCGTGAGCATTCACCGCCAGGACTGTGCCTCGGTGCTGCAACTGGGCGGGCGCGAGCCGGAGCGCATCATCCAGGTCAGCTGGGGCCCGGTGCCGGTGCTCACCTATCCGGTGGACATTATCATCCGCGCCTACGACCGTTCCGGTCTGCTGCGTGACGTGTCCCAGGTGTTGCTGAACGAGCGGATCAACGTGCTGGCGGTCAATACCCGCTCGAACAAAGAGGACAACACCGCACTGATGTCCCTGACCATCGAGATTCCGGGGCTGGATGCATTGGGTCGGTTGCTGGGGCGGATTTCCCAGTTGCCGAACATCATCGAAACCCGGCGTAACCGTACCCCCTAAGTTGGGGGCTTGACTCTTTACTGTAGGAGCGAGCTTGCTCGCGATGGACGTCAACGATAACGCGTGCTGTCTGGATGAACACGTCGCTCTCGGGTTCATCGCGAGCAAGCTCGCTCCTACAAAGAGCGGATAGAGATTGATTGATGTATTCACTTGAAGATCTGCTGCACCTGATGAACCGCCTGCGCGACCCGCAGTTCGGTTGCCCTTGGGACATCAAGCAAACCTACGCCAGCATCGTCCCGCACACCCTCGAAGAAGCCTACGAAGTGGCCGACGCCATTGAGCGGGGGGATTTCGATCACTTGCAGGGTGAACTGGGGGATTTGCTGTTCCAGGTGGTTTACTACAGCCAGCTGGCGCGGGAAGAAGGGCGCTTCGAATTCGCCGGCGTCATCGATAGCATCACCCGCAAGCTGATTCGCCGTCATCCCCACGTGTTCCCTACTGGCGATCTGTACGCGCCGCTGGATGTTCCGCGCTTGAGCGAGGAACAGGTCAAGCAGCGCTGGGAAGAGATCAAGGCCCAAGAGCGCGCCGAGCAGTGCACGACGCCCCAGCAGCTGTCACTGCTCGATGACGTGCCTGCCGCGTTGCCCGCACTGTCCCGTTCGGCAAAATTGCAGAAGCGCGCAGCGCAGGTCGGTTTCGACTGGCCGGACGCCTTGCCGGTATTGGACAAGGTTCGTGAAGAACTCGATGAAGTGCTCCAGGCCATGGCCGATAACGACCCTGCGGCGGTGGCCGATGAGGTTGGCGACCTGCTGTTTTCCGTGGTTAATCTGGCGCGCCACCTCAAGGTCGATCCGGAAACCGCACTGCGCGGCGCCAACGGCAAATTCGAACGACGCTTCCGATTCATCGAACAGGCATTGCGCGACACCCACCGTCCCATGGAAGATTGCACCCTCGAAGAGTTGGACGCCTTGTGGGGCGAAGCCAAACGCCAGGAAAAGAATATGCCCAACTGCGGTTGAGCAGTTGCCTAAGTGAGTACTAAGCACCATGAGCATTTCCCTTCGCGACCAGTTGCTCAAAGCAGGGCTGGTCAACCAGAAGCAGGCCAAACAGGTCGGCAAAGAAAAGCAGAAGCAGCAGCGTCTGGTCCATAAAGGTCAGGCCGAGCAGGATGATACCCAGCAGCGCCTGGCCCAGGAGGCGCAGGCCGAAAAGGTCAAGCGTGACCAGGAGCTCAATCGTCAGCAGCAAGAGAAAGTAGAGGCCAAGGCCCGTGCCGCACAGGTTAAGCAACTGATCGAAGCCTCGCGCCTGCCGAAGTTGACGACCGAGGACTACTACAACTTCGTCGACGACAAGAAGGTCAAGCGGATCTGCGTCAATACGCTGATGCGCAACAAGCTCAGCAGCGGTTCGCTGGCGATCGTGCACCACGGCGGCGGCTATGAAGTCATACCGCGTGAGGCAGCCCTGAAGATCCAGGAGCGGGATCCGCAACGTATCGTCTACATGAATGTGCAGACCGAAGAAGTCGCTGCCGAAGACGATCCATACGCGGCCTATCAGATCCCTGACGACTTGATGTGGTAAGCCGTTAGAGCGCCCAACGACGACATACCCCGCTCATGGCGGGGTTTGTCGTTTTCAATGCTGTAGTGACTCAGGCGCAGCGCCTAGGCGGAACGAAGTTCGCGTTGCTGCTCCAGTGTTTCCAGTTCGGCTTTGTAGTTGTGCGCGTCGGTCTCTGAGTGGAACATGCCGACCAGCAGGTCTTGCTGATGCACATCCCAGATCCGGATGCCGGCGGCTACACCTTCATGGGACATGTGTGAATCGTCGCGTTCAGTTACTTTCACAGTCATCTGCTTGCTCCAATTTCAGTTACCTGCACCAAGGCATGTGCAGGTCTCTGTTATAAGTTTTGATAGCAGGCTAAGTAAACAGGCCATTTGGGTAACAGTTTTTCATGAAAATCGAGAAAGCCCTGCAGCCCTTTAAATCCGCGACATTCGGTCGCAGGGCGTTTGGTTTCATGACAAAAGCTTCATGTTCAAAGAGGATTTTGACCCACGATAGCCCGTAGGAGCTGGCGAAGCCTGCGATCTTTTGATCCTGATTTTTCACATCAGAAGATCGCAGGTTTCGCCAGCGCCTGCAGGAAATGGCGGCGCCCAAACCAAAAAAAACGCCCCGAACCAGTCGGGGCGTTTTTTGTGTAGCGCAGCAGCGGCAGGGCGTATTACTTGCCCGACCAGCGCTTCAGTACCAGAGTGGCATTGGTGCCACCGAAACCGAAGCTGTTGCTCATCACGGTATTGATGGTGGCGTCTTCGCGAGTCTTGGTCAGGATCGGCATGTCTGCCACTTCCGGGTCCAGTTCGTCGATGTTGGCCGAGCCCGCCATGAAGTTACCTTCCATCATCAGCATGCAGTAGATCGCTTCGTGAACGCCGGCGGCGCCCAGGGAGTGACCCGACAGGCTCTTGGTGGAGCTGATGGCCGGGGCCTTGTCGCCGAACACTTCACGTACACCTTTCATCTCCATGACGTCGCCGACTGGAGTCGACGTGCCGTGGGTGTTCAGGTAGTCGATCGGGGCGTCAACGGTGGACATGGCCATCTGCATGCAGCGGATGGCGCCTTCGCCGCTCGGAGCGACCATGTCGTAGCCGTCGGAGGTCGCGCCGTAGCCGACGATTTCCGCGTAGATCTTCGCGCCGCGCGCCAGGGCGTGCTCGAGCTCTTCGACCACGACCATGCCGCCACCGCCGGCAATGACAAAACCGTCACGCTTGGCGTCGTAGGCACGGGAAGCTTTTTCCGGGGTTTCGTTGTACTGGCTGGACAGTGCGCCCATGGCGTCGAACAGGAACGACTGGCTCCAGTGCTCCTCTTCACCGCCGCCGGCGAACACGATGTCCTGCTTGCCCATCTGGATCTGTTCCATGGCGGTACCGATGCAATGAGCACTGGTAGCACAGGCAGAAGCGATGGAGTAGTTCAGGCCCTTGATCTTGAACGGGGTGGCCAGGCAAGCGGAAACGGTGCTGCTCATGGTCCGCGTGACACGGTACGGGCCTACGCGCTTCACGCCTTTCTCGCGCAGAATGTCCAGCGCTTCCATCTGGTTCAGCGTGGAGGCGCCACCGGAACCGGCGATCAGGCCGGTACGCGGGTTTGAGACCTGCTCATCGGTCAGACCGGAGTCGGCGATGGCGTCTTTCATGGCCAGGTAGGCGTAAGCCGCCGCGTGGCCAACGAAGCGATAGATCTTGCGATCGATCAGTTCTTCGAGAGGAAGGTCAATGGAGCCGGAAACCTGGCTACGCAGACCCATTTCGGCATATTCCGGGTTGAACCGGATGCCCGGGCGACTTGCACGCAGGTTAGCGGAGACGGTCTCTTTGTCATTGCCCAGGCACGAAACGATGCCCAGACCAGTGATAACGACGCGGCGCATGCGGATAACCCTTAGAAGTTGTCAGTGGATGTAAATACGCCGACCCGAAGGCCTTCGGCGGTGTAGATCTCGCGGCCGTCGACGCTGACCGAACCATCGGCGATGGCCAGGTTCAGCTTGCCTTTGAGCACACGCTTGATCTGAATGTTATACGTAACTTTCTTCGCGGTCGGCAGGACCTGACCAAAGAACTTCACTTCGCCCGAACCCAGTGCGCGACCGCGACCTGGCAGGCCTTGCCAGCCAAGGAAGAAGCCGACCAGTTGCCACATGGCGTCGAGGCCCAGGCAGCCTGGCATCACCGGATCACCTTCGAAGTGACAGGCGAAGAACCACAGGTCCGGAGTGATATCCAGCTCGGCGACCAATTCACCTTTGCCGTACTTGCCACCCTCTTCGCTGATATGGGTGATTCGATCAACCATCAGCATGTTGGGGGCGGGCAGTTGCGCGTTACCTGGGCCGAACAGCTCACCGCGACTGCAGCGCAGCAGGTCTTCCCGAGTAAAGGCGTTTTGTTTGGTCATGCGAGCTCCTCAATAATCCGATGCGGCAGGTGGGGCGAATCTTCCCGGCCGATCGAAGCGTTTAATGCCTCGAGTCAGCAGCCTACTCATAGACTATTGCGTTGTGGTGAAAGTCACAGCACCAAGGACATGAAAGTACACTTGTGCACTGAAATTATTTTTCAAGCCCCTTTTCGGGCCTGTTCGGGTGCCTAAGACTGCCGCACTTTCGCCTTTCACGCCAGTCGCAGATGGTCAAAAGGCCTGTACTACTGCACCCAACGTTGCAGAATTTGCTGTAGGTCATTGCGTTTGAAGGGCTTGGCCAGGTAATCGTTCATTCCCGCCGTTAAACACGCTTCGCGATCGCCCTGCAGGGCGTTGGCGGTCAGGGCGATGATCGGCACGTTGTCGCAGCCGGGCAGTTTGCGGATTTCCCGGGTGGCCTCGTAGCCGTCCATGACCGGCAGGCGGCAGTCCATCAGGATGGCCTCGAACATCAGGCTTTCGGCGCTGCGTACCGCCTGTGCACCATCAACGGCGACGCTGACAGTAAAGCCCAGACTGCGCAACATTGCTTCGATGACGGTCTGGTTGACCGGATTGTCCTCCACCAGCAGCACGTTGCGTCCCATGCCACCCCCCAGGTCCGCCGGCAGGCGCTGCGTGATGACAGGCAGCTTCTGCTTATACAGCGCCAGGGGAATTTCCAGGGTGAACACCGAGCCCAGGCCTTCTTCGCTCCTGGCGCGCAAGGTGCCGCCCATGCGTTCGGCCAGGGTTCGGGCAATCGGCAGGCCCAGCCCGGTGCCGCCGTAGCGCCGGGAAATGGAGCTGTCGGCCTGCTGGAATGCGTTGAACATCAACTCCAGGCTTTCGGCCGAAATACCGATGCCGCTGTCGCGCACGGTGCAGGTCAACCACAACAGCTCATGATCGAGCGATTGCCATTGCGCTTCGATGCTGACGCGACCGTGCTCGGTAAATTTCAGCGCATTGCCGACCAGATTCACCAGAATCTGCCGGATGCGCGTCGGGTCGCCTTGAACCTGCAGCGGCCTCATGTCTTCGGGGATCAGCAGCGCCAACTCCAGCCCACGCTGCGCCGCGCTGTGCTGGAACGTCTGGGCGCAACTGCTGATCAGGTCCGCGAGGTTGAACGGGATGTGCTCAAGCTCCAGCGCGGAACGCTCGATTCGCGAAAAGTCGAGGATGTCGTTGATCACCTTGAGCAGGTGTTCGGTGGACTCCGAAGCAAGTGCTGCATACTCGACCTGTTCGTCGGTCATCTCGGTGGTTTCGAGCAACTGCAGCATGCCCAGCACGCCATTCATCGGGGTGCGCAGTTCGTGGCTCATCATCGCCAGGAAGTCGGATTTGGCGTTGTTGGCCTTCTCCGCTTCTTCGCGTGTCTGGATCAGCTGCTCCATCGCCTGGTGCTGTTCGCGGCTGGCTTGTTCGAGGCCGCTGGCGAGGTTGTTGATGTGCTGAGACAGTGCGCCCAGCTCGGTATCATCGACAATCGGCAGGGGCGTCTTGTAGTCACCTTCCTGGATGGCCTTGACCGCGTTGCCGATGTCGCGAATCGGTTGCGACAGGCTGCCCGCCAGGCGCCTGGCGATCAGGAACGTAAACAGTAGCGCAAACAATGCCAGGATCGCGGCCTTGAGCAGGATTTCCTGCTGGCGCTGATTGAATGCGTCGTTCGACAGGCCGACGATTACCCGCCCAAGGTAGTCCTCGGTGGGGGCGATGCTGGCAACTCGGCTGTTCTGGAAGAAATCGTTGTTGAGCGCGATCCGTTGCAGGCGCACGGGGGCCTGGAACACTTCGACCTGCTGTGAACGGTTATGGGTTTCGGAAGGTTGCTCGACATACACCAGGATGCGGTTGGCGCTGTCCTGGACTTCAAGGAAACGCACATTGGGCGTGGCCAGGGTGGCCTTGAGCAGGCCTTCGAGCACCTCGTTGTTACCGGAAATGACGCCATACTCAGCGGCGGGCGCCAGTTGGTTGGCAATCAGCTGACCGGTGTGATTGAGCTCCTGGCGCAAGTCCTGGATGCGCACGAAGGTAAAAAAGCTGATCAACAGCAGCGTCAGCAACAGGGCAGGGCCGAGGCTGATCAGTTGCGTGCGGGTGTTGATGTCCCAACGACGATGGAAGGTCACGGGCGGCTTACTCCTTCGGCCAACTGTGTTGCGACAGATGCTTCATTGATCTGTTCAATACCTAATGAACGAGCAACCTGCGGGTTGCTCAGGACTTTGAACCGATCGGGATAGTGCGTGCGTGGCCAGGTGGCTGGCGAGCGGTCGAGCAACCGGTCGAGCACGGCCAGCCAGTCGTTCTGGTCGCTGTAGGTGCTGGCGAGGCTGCCCGCCTTGACGAAGGCGGCGTTGGGGCCGACCAGCGCCATTTGCCGTGAATAGCTGCTAAGCAGCAGGTTTTTGACGGTTTTGGGGTTGTACAGGTCCGGATCGTCCAGGCCCAGCAACACGTCGCTGTTTTTCAACAGGCTTTGCAGGGGGCGGCTGTCGTTGATGTCGTCCCAGTGCTCGGCGACGATCTCCATGCGCAGGGGGGCCGCAGCCTGGCGCAGTTCCTTGATCAGGAACTCACTGTGCTGGTCGTAGAGCACGCCGATCCGTTTTGCCTGGGGCAACAGAATGCGGATCAGGCGCAATTGGCGTTCAAGTGGCGGATCGCTCCACAGCAGGCTCAGGTGCTGGGGGAGGGCGGAGCCCAGGCGCTGTCGTGCCTGCAGACGACTGATGCGCAACACCAGTGTGGGCGGGCCTTGGGCATCCTGCAGGCGCCAGTCGAGACTTGGCGGGTCGAGCAGTATCAGTCGGGTGTCGCGTGGCAGTTTTCCCGGCGCAGGCAGATTGGCCAGTGCTTCAAAACGGACCCGGTCGCCCGGCCGCCGCTCGCTCAGTGCCGCGGCGAAGGAGCGCATGCCGGGACTGTCGTCGGCGCCGGTGAGCAGAATGTCGGCGGCATTTGCCGTCAGCAGGTTCAGCAGGCCGCCAATGGCCAGGCACAAACCGGCCAACAGGCGGCCGATGGTCGGCGTCTTCCCTGACAAACGACCTGGCATTCTAAAACTCCAGCTGCGCGCTGAAGTACATCACCTGGCGCTGGTCGTACTGGTTGTCGATAAAGGTGGTGGGTTGATGGTCCAGGCGCTGCTGCAGCACGCCGGCCAGTTCCAGGCTGGCTTTACCCAGCTGAATGCGCTTGGCAATACGTGTGTCGACCCGTTCGAAGCGGTAGCCGTTCAGCGCATCGTCGCCGTAGTAGAACAGGGCGCTGTTCCAGCCGTGCCCCCAGTCTCTCAGCCAGCCGGCCGAGCCACTGTTGCGCGCGGTCTGCAGTTCATCTTCCGGATTGCTCGCGTGAGCATCGACGTAGGCATAGGTCAGGCGTAGGCGGTCGGTGCGGTTGATGCTCCAGTCCATTTGCGTTTCGGCCCCGGTAAAGCGGGCCTGGTTGGCGTTACTGGCAATGTACTGATTGTTGCGCAAAGGTTCGCTGATCATCCCGCTGATTTCGTCGTGGAACACTTTTACGTCCAGCGCCAGCCCCAGCTCGATGAAGTAGCCGTTGTAGCCGAGCTCCCGGGAGCGCATGTGTTCCTGCTCGAGGTCACCGGGGCCTCGGGTCCTGACGAAATAGCGCGCACTGGATTGTCCGTATGCGCTGGGGCGCAGGTTGGTTACCCGGTAGCTCCAGTCGACGTTGTTCTCGAACATGTCCGGCGAACGGATCGCTTCGGAGTACACGGCCCGCAGGCCATGGCGCGGGTTGATCAGGTAGTTGACGGCCAGTCGCGGGGTCAGGGAGCTGCCGATCAACCGTGTGTCTTCGAACATGGCGCCGCCCTGCAGCAACCAGTGCTCGGTGGCGCGCCACTCCAGTTGGCCGAACGCGCGCCAGGTAGTGTCATTCAGGGTGCCATTGAAGTAGGTTTCGGAATCTGCCCGGTCGTAACGATAGTTCAGGCCGCTGACCAGGCGCAGGCCGTCGGACAGGCTCAGGGTGTCCTGCAATTCCAGGTCGAAGCGTGATTCCCGGGTACTCTGGTCGATATCGCCGCACAGGGTCTGGCGGGCGCCGTTGTTCCATTGCCCCAGCACCTGATTGCCCAGCTCCCGTTCCGCAGCCGGGCCCGGCGGCGCACCGGTGGTGGTGAAGCGTGCAATATTGCGCGCCAGCGCTTCGGTGTAGTTGGGGTTGAGCTGCCACAGCCGGGTCAGTTCCGGGCTGAATGACACTTCGGCATCGCAGGCACGCCATGTCTGCTGGCGGTCCCAGTGCTGGGCGGTGCCCTGGATATAAAGGCTGTGATCGGGATCGACGTCGAGGTTCCAGCGCAGTGAGCCTGCGTAGGTCTTGGCAACTACGTCGGAATTGTTCCCAGCGTCAGTAATCCCCGAGAACACCGGCCTGTAGGTGTAAGGCCGTTGGTTGCTGCCGTCCTTGGCGTTGAGCTGCCAGTCAATGCTCTGTCGTTCATCGAGTGTCTGGCTCACGGCGAGGTTGATGCGGTTGAGGCGACGGCTGTCGCGGTAGTCGGCGCCGTTGCGGTCAGAGTCAAAGCCGTCGTCTTGCAGGCCGGACAGCGACAGGCGCAGATCGCCGGAATCCCAGCCCAAGCCCTGGCTGGCGTAGTAATCATTGATGTCACGCTGACCGCGGATAATTTTCATCCGGGAGCCATGGCTGTCGGCGGGGCGGCGGGTAATGATATTGACCACCGCCATCAAGGCATTTGCGCCGTAGCTGACGGTGTTCGGACCGCGGAATACCTCGATGCGCTCGATGTCGTCCATGGGCACCGGAATATCGCTCCAGTCCACTGTGGACAAGCCGGCTCGATAAACCGAGCGACCATCGAGCAGCACCTGCATGCGCCGTGCTTCGCTGGCGCTGGTGCCGTGATAATTCACCGCTGCCTGGTTGCCGCTGATGTTGCCGACCATCATCCCCGGCACCAGGCGCAGCAGTTCGCTGATGTCCCGGGCGCCGCTGGCCGTGATCAGTTGGCTGTCGATCACCGTCATGCTGCCCGGTACCGCCGCCGGCGACTGCTTCAGCCGAGTCGCCGTCAGGACTTGCGGCAAGGGTTCGCCGTCGAGGAACAGGTCGTCTGCCAGCAATGGCGAGCTGAAAACCAGCGCCAGAACCAGCGGCGAGCGCGATGACGTGGAACCAAATGACACAACACATCCCTGATCGTGGTGAATGGGCGCGCATGTTAACCGAGCCGGTCGACTTTTCCATGGAGGATGCCGGCATTTCCGAGGATTTGTTGCGCGTGTCCCGGTTCGCGAGGCTAATTGACGTGAGGGCTGGCCGCGACCGGGACGCTCCGTATAATGCCGGCATCGCCATTGGTATGGATTAACGGATTGCATATGACTGAACAGCGCCCAATCGCGGTCCTGGGAGGCGGAAGTTTTGGTACCGCCGTGGCCAATCTCCTGGCTGAAAACGGGCATCAGGTCCGACAGTGGATGCGAGATCCGGAGCAGGCCGAGGCCATCCGGGTCAATCGTGAGAACCCGCGTTACCTCAAGGGCATCAAGATTTTGCCAGCGGTGGAGCCGGTCACCGACCTGCAGGCCACGCTGGACGCCTGCGACCTGTGTTTCGTCGCGCTGCCCTCCAGCGCGTTGCGCGCGGTGCTGATGCCGCATGCCGAACGTTTGAGCGGCAAGTTGCTGGTGAGCCTGACCAAAGGCATCGAAGCCCACACCTTCAAGTTGATGAGCCAGATCCTTGAGGAAATCGCCCCGCAGGCCCGCATTGGCGTGATCTCCGGGCCGAACCTCGCCCGGGAGATTGCCGAGCATGCGCTGACCGCCACAGTGGTGGCCAGTGAAGACGAAGAGCTGTGCCAGCGCGTGCAGGCGGCGTTGCATGGCCGCACGTTCCGCGTTTATGCCAGTGCCGACCGCTACGGCGTGGAATTGGGCGGGGCGTTGAAAAACGTCTACGCGATCATCGCTGGCATGGCGGTCGCGCTGGGCATGGGTGAAAACACCAAGAGCATGCTCATCACCCGGGCACTGGCGGAAATGACCCGCTTTGCAGTGAACCAGGGTGCCAACCCGATGACGTTCCTGGGGTTGGCCGGCGTTGGCGACTTGATTGTTACCTGTTCATCGCCCAAAAGCCGAAATTACCAGGTGGGTTTTGCCCTTGGCCAGGGCTTGAGCCTGGAAGACGCGGTGACGCGCCTGGGCGAGGTCGCCGAAGGCGTTAACACGCTCAAGGTGCTCAAGGTCAAGTCTCAGGAAGTGGGCGTATATATGCCGCTGGTCGCCGGACTGCACGCGATATTGTTTGAAGGGCGCACGCTTGAGCAGGTGATCGGGCTGTTGATGCGCGGCGAACCGAAAACCGACGTCGACTTCATTTCTACCAGTGGTTTCAACTGAATTTATCTGCGCACGTCCAATCTATTGAATCAGGGAGCGAGAAATGAACGAACCAAAAGAAGAAGCCAAGTACGAGTCCATTCTGCTACGCGTGCTGTGGATGATCGTTTACGTGCTGGTCTGGCAAGTCGCGCAATTCATCCTTGGCGCAGTGGTGCTGGTTCAGTTGATCTATCGTTTGATCTACGGTGCCCCGAGCGCCAGCCTGATGAACTTCGGCGATAGCCTGAGCCAGTTCCTGGCGCAGATCGGTCGTTTCGGCAGCTTCCACAGTGACCAGAAGCCCTGGCCTTTCGCCGACTGGCCGACGCCGCGCGCACCTGAGGGTGAAGCGCCGCACGCAGTGCCGCCAGCACCGCATCCGGCCCGAGATGAGGAACCGAAACTATGAAACTGTGGGTATTGCGCCATGGCGAGGCTGAGCCGCACGGCACACGTCCTGATTCCGAGCGGGAATTGACGGCGAGTGGCCGCGCCGAAGTGTTGCGCAGCGCTGCTTTGTTAATCAGCGAGCCGTTGACGGCGATCTACGCCAGTCCTTTCAAGCGTGCGCAGCAGACGGCAGAACTGGTGCGTGAAGCCCTGGGTTTCAAGCCGGATATTCGCACGGTCGATTGGCTCACTCCCGATTCCCGCCCACAAGCCGTGGCGGAGCAGCTGGTATCTGTCGATTATGCGCTGCTGGTGAGTCATAACCCGCTGGTGGGCAATCTGCTCGGGTATCTTCAGCATGGTCATGTGCAGGATCCGGAGCGAGTGTCTACGGCCGGACTGGCTGAGCTGGAGGGCGATTTACCGCTCGCGGGGGCGATGAAGCTCAACAGTATCAAGCATCCTTGATTCTGTAGCGATCGCCGTGGGAGCAAGGCTTGCCCGCGATGAATGCACTGACGCACAACTGGCCACCGAGGCGACCCCATCGCGGGCAAGCCTCGTTCATAAAGCAATAAAATAACCAACCAAGCAATCGCTTGGTTGACTACGCTAGCTCCAGACCAATAAAAGGAGCGAGTCGCATGTCTGGCGCTTTTCGATTGCCTCTGGATGTCTTCTACGAGCGTGAAGCCCGCCATCCCCGCCAGCGCTATCTGGTGCAACCCACGGGCGGCGGACGGGTTGAAACGCTGACCTGGGCCGACGTCGGCCATCAGGCACGCTGCGCTGCCCACTGGCTGCGAGCTCGGGAATTGCCCCAAGGCAGCCACATCGCCCTGATCTCGAAAAACTGTGCGCACTGGATCATTGCCGACCTGGCGATCTGGATGGCCGGCCATGTGTCTGTTCCGCTCTACCCCAATCTGACTGCCGAATCGGTGAGCCAGGTGCTCGAGCATTCCGAAGCGGCGCTGGCGTTCATTGGCAAGCTCGACGACTGGCCAGGCATGTCCCGGGGCGTTGCCGCCCATCTGCCGACCATCAGCCTGCCACTGCACCCTGCGGGTACTTTCAATTTCAGCTGGGCCGACCTGCAGGCCAGTTCTCCCATACAGGACGATCCCAAACCTGCCGCAGACGAACTGGCGACCATCATCTACACCTCCGGCACCACCGGCATGCCCAAAGGCGTGATGCACAGCTTCGCCAATCTGGGTTTCGCCACGAGCCGGGGCACGCAGTTGTTCGGCCTCAACGAGTCTGACCGCTTGCTGTCCTACCTGCCGCTGTGTCACGTGGCCGAGCGGATGTTCGTCGAACTGGCGTCGATCTACACCGGGCAAACGGTGTTCTTTGCCGAGAGCCTGGACACCTTCCTGACCGACCTGCAACGCGCCCGGCCCACGGCCTTGTTTGGGGTGCCCAGGATCTGGACCAAATTCCAGATGGGCGTCTACAGCAAGATCCCGGCAAAGCGCCTGGATTTCCTGCTTGGTTTGCCAATCATTGGCAAACGCGTGGGGCACAGAGTGCTCGCCGGGCTTGGCCTGGATGCGTTGCGTGTCGCGTTATCCGGCGCAGCTCCGGTGCCGCAGACGTTGCTGCTGTGGTACCGCAAGCTTGGGCTGGATGTGCTGGAGGTCTACGGCATGACCGAAAGCTGTGGTTACTCGCATATCTGCCTGCCCGGCCAGCAGAAACCCGGCTGGATCGGCAAACCCTGCCCCGATGTCGAGGTACGTATCGAACCCTCCGGAGAAGTACTGGTACGCAGCGGCGCGACCATGCTCGGTTACTTCAAGGAACCGGAGAAAACCGCCGACACCCTCACCGCCGACGGCTTTCTGCGTACCGGGGACAAAGGTGAGGAAGACGCCGAGGGCAACCTGCGCCTGACCGGACGCCTGAAGGAAATCTTCAAGACCAGCAAAGGCAAATACGTGGCCCCGGCGCCCATCGAAAATCGCCTGGCGGTGCACTCGCGCATCGAGCAGGTGTGCGTGGTGGGCGATGGCTTGAGCGCGCCGCTGGGCTTGTGCGTGCTGTCCGCCGTCGGCCAGCAGGACGCTGGGGGCACTGGTCGCGCGGGCCTGCATGCGAGCCTGGAAAAACTCCTGGAGGAGGTCAATGGCGCCCTGGATAAACATGAACGCTTGCGCCGCCTGGTGGTGGTCAGGGACAGCTGGGCGGTGGAGAACGGGTTCCTCACGCCGACCCTGAAGATCAAGCGCAATGTGATCGAAGCGGCTTACGGTGGCCGGTTCGAGGAATGGAGCGAGCGCAACGATACCGTGCTGTGGCAGGATTGATTGACGAACAAAACCAACAAAGGATGTCAGCGATGAGCCTGTGGCGCACCACCCCGAACATTGAGCAGTTGAACGCTATCCAGAAAAACACCATTGGCGAGGTGCTGGATATTCGCTTCGAAGCGTTCGACGACGAGTCCCTGACCGCGAGCATGGTCATCGACCATCGCACTCACCAGCCCTATGGCCTGCTGCATGGCGGCGCCTCGGTGGTGCTGGCCGAGTCCGTGGGGTCGATGGCCAGTTACCTGTGCATCGACGCCAGCAAGTTCTACTGCGTTGGCCTGGAGATCAATGCCAACCACCTGCGTGGCCTGCGCAGTGGCCGGGTGACGGCAGTGGCCAGGGCGATTCACATCGGCCGTACCACCCACGTCTGGGATATCCGCCTGACCAGTGACGAGGGCAAGGCCAGTTGCGTGTCGCGCCTGACCATGGCTGTGGTGCCGCTGGGCGAGAATCCTCCGGCGCGCTAAGGTTTTAAAGTCAAAAGATCGTCCGAACGCGGCCCGAGCCTTCGGACGATCTTTTGATCTCTGCGATATCTCCTACCACCATTCCTGACCGTTATGGTCATTGCCGTAACCCACCGTCTTACGGACAATCACCCCATGTTCTCGCTCATGGATTTGCCGGTATGCCGCAACAGATATTCTTCGCACACGCCAACGGTTTCCCCTCCGGAACCTATGGCAAATTGTTTGCGGCGCTGGCACCTGAGTTTCAGGTCACGCATCTGGAACAGCACGCCCACGATCCGCGCTTTCCGGCGGACGACAATTGGTACAACCTCGTGGATGAGCTGATCCATCACCTGCAACAGCAACCGGAGCCGGTGTGGGGCGTCGGCCATTCCTTCGGCGGCGTGCTGCACCTGCATGCCGCGTTGCGCTGCCCGGAGCTCTACCGCGGGGTGGTGATGCTCGATTCGCCGGTATTGACTCGTGCCGATCAATGGGTGATTCGCGCCGCCAAGCGCTTTGGCTTCATCGATCGCCTGACGCCGGCCGGCCGCACCCTGGGCCGGCGCGAAGAATTCCGCGACATGGACAGCGCCCGCCGCTATTTTGCTGGCAAAAGCCTGTTTCGCAGCTTTGATCCGGAGTGCCTGGATGCCTACCTGCTTCACGGATTGCATCAGGTTGGCGACACCTTGCGATTGCGCTTCGATCCTGCCACGGAAATCAGTATCTATCGGGGCGTGCCCCATACCAGTCCTGGCCGGGCGCGGCAGTTGAAAGTGCCGCTGGCGGTGGTTCGCGGGCACAAGAGCCGGGTGGTCATGCGCCATCACGCCAGCGCCGTGGGACGCATGCCGCTGGGTGAGTCCCTGACCATGCCCGGCGGCCACATGTTTCCACTCGAGCGCCCCCAGGATACCGCCACGCTGCTGAAGAACCTGTTCAGCCGCTGGCAAGCTCGTCCCAAGCAGGATTGCGCATGAGCCATGCCGTTGAAGAAATTCGCCTGAACCTGCCGCACATCGAATTGGCGGCACACTTGTTCGGGCCTGAGGACGGGCTGCCCGTGATCGCCTTGCACGGCTGGCTGGACAACGCCAACAGCTTTGCCCGGCTGGCGCCCAGGCTCCATGGCCTGCGTATCATTGCCCTGGACATGGCCGGGCACGGTCATTCCGGACACCGGCCTGCCGGTGCCGGCTACGCGATGTGGGACTATGCCCACGATGTACTGCAAGTGGCCGAGCAACTGGGTTTGCAACGCTTTGCGCTGCTGGGCCATTCGATGGGGGCGATTGCTTCATTGATCATCGCCGGTTCACTGCCGGAGCGCGTCACGCACCTGGCGCTGATCGACGGCATCATTCCTCCTACGGAGGATGCGGAAAATGCCGCGCAGCGGATGGGCATGGCCTTGCAGGCGCAACTGGACCTGCGGGAGAAGCGCAAGCCGGTGTATGCCACGCTCGACCGGGCCATCGAAGCGCGGATGAAAGGCCTGGTAGCGGTAAGTCGCGAAGCCGCCGAGTTGCTGGCTCAGCGCGGGCTGATGCCGGTGCCGGGCGGTTATACCTGGCGCACCGACAACCGCCTGACGCTGCCTTCGCCCCTGCGCCTGACCACGGAACAGGCGATGACCTTTGTGCAGCGGGTCAGTTGCCGAGCCAAACTGGTGGTCGCCGCCGATGGCATGCTCGCCAGACACGAGGCGTTGCTGGAGCGTCTACCCTTCAGCCGGGAACAACTGCCAGGTGGCCATCATTTGCACCTGAATGATGAGGCTGGCGCGGATCTTGTCGCAGACTGTTTCAATCGGTTCTTCACCGTTCCTTGACTTGCGCCTGGCAACTGTCGAGGCTGGGCGGCTTGAAATGGGAGACAACCATGAAAGATCTCTACACCGCAGCGACCCCGAATGACCAACAGGTCGTCCCGCGTGCCCAGGGCATGCCGATCCGATGAGTCTTTCCATGCGCTCACTCAGTTTTTTCGCGCTGTGCTGTTTCAGTGCCCAGTCGTTTGCTGCCGACTTGCCCGGTAGCCAGGACCTGCCGATGCTGCCGCGGATGGCCGATGCGCAGATCGTCGACTATCGCCCCGCTGTGGAAATGGAACGGATCTATCCGCTGGGGTCGATCCGCAAGATCAGCGGGCAGTTGCGCTTTGACGGACAGGTCACGGCGCGTGGGCAGACCACTTCCGTCACCTACGAACTGCCCCCGGAACACTCTTCCACTGACGCTTTTACCGCGGCCCGTGAGGCCTTGCAGAAGCAGGGCGCCGAGTTGTTGTTCTGGTGCCAGGCGCGTGACTGCGGGGAGAGCAGCCTGTGGGCCAATGAGGTGTTTGGCAACGCAAAACTGTACGGGGCCGATGATCAACAGGCCTATCTGCTGTTGCGTCTGGCGGCGCCCCAGGACAATACCCTGGTAGCGCTCTACAGCATCACCAGGGGCAATCGTAAAGCGTATCTGCATGCCGAGCAGTTTGACGCCGCCGCGCCACTGGGCGAATTGCTGCCGACCTCCGCCACTTTGCTGCGACAGCTTAAAAGTACGGGCGAACTCGACTTTGCGAAGTTGTCCGGCGCGCCCGACGAGACCTGGTTGCGCTTGCTGTCGCGTGGCTTGAACCTGGATACCGGCCTGCGCGTGAGTGTCTCCGGGCCGAACGCCGAAGCCTGGCGTCAGGCGCTGGTAAAGCAGGGCGTGCGCGCGGCAAGGATGGAAACCGGCAGCAACGAAGGCTCTGGCCTGCACATCGAACTATTGCGATAAGCTTCATCAGGCGAGCGCCGGATGCGCGCTCGCCGACTCTTTCCTGACTGACGAGACCTACATGATCAACAATGATCGGCTGTTGGTGCAGATCCTGCTCCTGGTGCTGTTTGGCGCGAGCTTATGGGTGATGGCGCCGTTCTGGTCGGCGTTGTTCTGGGGGGCGGTGCTGGCATTTGCCAGTTGGCCATTGATGCGACTGCTGACTCGCTGGCTAAACGGTCGCGAATCCCTGGCCGCCGCCGTGCTGACCCTGGGCTGGATGTTGCTGGTGGCTGTACCCCTGGTATGGCTGGGTTTCAACCTGGCCGATCACGTGCGCGATGCCACCGCTTTCATCAAGGACGTGCAGGTCGACGGCCTGCCCGAGGCCCCGACCTGGCTCGGTTCGATTCCGCTGATTGGCGAGCGGCTGGTGGGGATCTGGGACAGCATCGACCAGCAGGGCGCAGCGATGATGCTGGCGGTCAAGCCGTACCTGGGGCAGGTCGGCAACTGGCTGCTGGCCCGCAGTGCGCAGATCGGCGGCGGTATCCTGGAACTGACCTTGAGCATCGTCTTCGTGTTCTTTTTCTATCGCGACGGACCGCGCCTGGCGGCCTTCGTCCATGGCTTGCTCGAACGATTGATCGGCGATCGCGCCGGCTATTACATCGAGCTGGTGGCCGGTACGGTACAGCGGGTGGTCAACGGAGTGATCGGCACGGCAGCGGCGCAGGCGTTGCTGGCGTTGGTCGGGTTCCTGATTGCCGGCGTTCCCGGGGCCCTGGTGCTCGGTATCGTGACCTTCCTGCTCAGCCTGATTCCCATGGGCCCGCCACTGGTGTGGATTCCGGCGACGGCGTGGCTGGCGTGGAAAGGTGACTACGGGATGGCGGTGTTCCTGGGGATCTGGGGCACATTCATCATCAGCGGCGTCGACAACGTGCTCAAACCCTACCTGATCAGCCGCGGCGGCAACCTGCCGCTGGTGATTGTGTTGCTGGGGGTATTTGGCGGCCTGATCGCATTCGGCTTCATTGGCTTGTTCATCGGCCCCACGTTGCTGGCCGTGGCCTATAGCTTGTTGACTGACTGGAGCAAGAGTCACGCCCGCATAGAAGAGCGGCGCTGAGGGAAAAAACTGGTATTGCCTGAGCTGTCGGGACGATTTACCGATCATCGGGTCCCGCAGCGCCCCTGGTTCCGCTACAATGCGCGCCGATTTCGTCCTGCCTGAGAGCCCGCCCATGTCCGTCTGCCAGACTCCTATCATCGTCGCCCTGGATTTCCCCACCCGTGACGCCGCACTGAAGCTGGCCGATCAACTGGACCCGACTCTCTGCCGGGTCAAAGTGGGCAAGGAGCTGTTCACCAGCTGTGCGTCGGAAATTGTCGGCACCCTGCGCGACAAGGGTTTCGAAGTATTCCTCGACCTCAAGTTCCATGACATCCCCAACACCACCGCAATGGCGGTGAAAGCCGCTGCGGAAATGGGCGTGTGGATGGTCAACGTGCACTGCTCCGGTGGCCTGCGCATGATGGCTGCGTGTCGCGAAGTGCTCGACCAGCGCACGGGGCCAAAGCCGCTGTTGATCGGCGTGACCGTGCTGACCAGCATGGAGCGCGAGGATTTGGCAGGTATCGGCCTGGACATCGAACCGCAGGAACAGGTACTGCGCCTGGCTGCATTGGCGCAAAAAGCCGGAATGGATGGCCTGGTGTGCTCGGCGCTGGAAGCCCAGGCCCTGAAATCGGCTCACCCGTCGTTGCAACTGGTGACGCCAGGTATTCGTCCGGCCGGCAGCGCCCAGGATGATCAACGCCGCATCCTGACCCCTCGGCAGGCGCTGGATGCCGGTTCGGATTACCTGGTGATCGGCCGTCCGATCAGCCAGGCGGCTGATCCAGCCAAGGCGTTGGCCGCCGTAGTCGCCGAACTCGCCTAACCGGCTCTAAACCTGTGGGAGCGGGCTTGCCCGCGATAGCGGTGTGCCAGTCAAATTTGATGTCGACGGGCACGCCCTCATCGCGGGCAAGCCCGCTCCCACAGGGTTTTGATTCAGTCAGTGACGGCGTTACACCTTCAGCACCAACTTGCCAAAGTTCTCCCCGCTGAACAACTTCATCAGCGTCTCCGGGAACGTCTCCAGCCCTTCGACGATATCTTCCTTGCTCTTGAGTTGTCCCTTGGCCATCCAGCCCGCCATTTCCTGCCCGGCGGCGGCGAACTGCGCCGCGTGGTCCATCACCACAAAGCCTTCCATGCGAGCGCGGTTGACCAATAGCGACAGGTAATTGGCGGGTCCCTTGACTGCCTCCTTGTTGTTGTACTGGCTAATGGCGCCGCAGATAACCACTCGCGCTTTCATCGCCAAGCGGCTCAGCACTGCATCGAGAATATCGCCGCCGACATTATCGAAATAGACGTCGACCCCTTTGGGGCATTCACGCTTCAGGCCGGCGTGCACATCTTCGTTCTTGTAGTCGATAGCGCCGTCGAAACCCAGTTCCTCGATCAGGAACTTGCACTTGTCCGCGCCACCTGCGATGCCGATCACACGACACCCCTTGAGCTTGGCGATCTGCCCGGCAATGCTGCCCACAGCGCCAGCGGCGCCCGACAGCACCACGGTGTCGCCTTCTTTTGGCGCGCCGACGTCGAGCAAGGCGAAGTAAGCGGTCATGCCCGTCATGCCCAGCGCTGACAAGTAGCGTGGCAGCGGGGCCAGTTTCGGATCGACCTTATAAAAACCCCTTGGCTCGCCGAGGAAATAATCCTGCACGCCGAGGGCACCGTTGACGTAGTCGCCGACGGCAAAACCGGGATTGTTCGACGCAACGACTTTGCCCACGCCCAATGCACGCATGACTTCGCCGATACCGACTGGAGGAATGTAGGACTTGCCCTCGTTCATCCAGCCACGCATGGCAGGGTCCAGGGACAGGTATTCGGTTTTGACCAGGATCTGTCCTGCGCCCGGTTCACCAACCGGTACTTCCTGATAGGTGAAGGTTTCGCGGGTCGCCGGGCCCACCGGACGTTTGGCGAGCAGGAACTGGCGATTGGTCTGGGTAGTCATGACAGGCGCTCAAGAGGGATGAAGCCTTGTTGATAGCCCTTCATGACCCAGGCCGCAAGTCTCGCTGATACGGCGAATGCAGTTCGATCCAGAGCAGTGATAGTCCCCCAGGCAGTTTCATCACTGCTACTCATGAGCAGCCAACCGGCCTCTTGATAGTGCTGACGTGCTGCAGGCACCTGTGTCTAGACTGGGTGCACGCACTTTCCCGGCTTTCTTCGAGGACATGACAATGAGCATGACGTTTTCTGGTCAGGTAGCAGTAGTGACGGGCGCCGGTAATGGTATCGGCCGCGCGACTGCCCAGGCATTCGCCGCTGAAGGCTTGAAAGTGGTGGTCGCCGACCTGGACACGGCAAGCGGCGAAGGTACCGTGGCGCTGATTCGTACACTGGGCGGCGAAGCGACCTTCGTGCGCTGCGACGTCACTCAGGAAAGCGAAGTGAAACACCTGATGGACGAGGTGGTGAATGCCTACGGGCGCCTGGACTATGCCTTCAACAACGCCGGCATTGAAATCGAGAAGGGCAAGCTGGCGGACGGCACGCTTGACGAGTTCGACGCCATCATGGGGGTCAACGTCAAAGGCGTATGGCTGTGCATGAAGTATCAGCTGCCCCTGCTGCTGGCCCAGGGCGGTGGCGCCATCGTCAACACGGCTTCGGTGGCGGGCCTGGGCGCTGCGCCGAAGATGAGCATCTATGCGGCGTCCAAGCACGCAGTGATCGGCCTGACCAAGTCAGCTGCGATCGAGTATGCGAAAAAGAAAATCCGGGTCAATGCCGTGTGCCCTGCGGTGATCGACACCGACATGTTCCGCCGAGCTTATGAGGCGGATCCGAAGAAGGGCGAGTTCGCCAACGCGATGCACCCGGTCGGTCGCATCGGCAAAGTGGAGGAGATCGCCAGTGCGGTGTTGTACCTGTGCAGCGATGGCGCCGCTTTCACCACCGGGCACTCCTTGGCAGTGGACGGCGGCGTAACGGCCTTCTAAACCTGCCCGCTTTGCACAAGCCTGCGCAGACGCTGCTTAGGACGATGTGTAGGCGCTGTCGAGTGCAACGAGGCTGCGATCTTTTACTGTGTCACCCAAGTAAGATCCAGCCACTTTCTATGCGTGTGATCCGCAGGCTCGCCGCTTCTTCATGGCGACTTCGCCGGATCGACCTCCAGCGTTCTGAAAACGACGGGTGCGTAGCTTTTTGCCATTATTCCGACGTCAGAGTCTTGTGTTGCCTGGGGCCCGTTGCGAATCTGCTTGAATAGACTCGATCAAGGGACCCAGTGCAATGAAATCGGCCGTGCAAGGACGTTTTGCCAACCTCGGTATGGCAAAAAAAATGGGTGTGGGGTTTGCCTTGGTACTGTTGTTGACGGCGCTTATCGCGGCAATCGGCGTATGGTCGTTGCAGGCCATCAGCCAGCGCTTCAATGATCTCAAACAGATGTCCTCGCTTAATAGCGGCCTGCTCAAGGTGCGCTTGCTCGAGCAGGAGTACGCCTTGCGGGGCGACGCTAAAACCGTCGAGGCCTTGCACGCCGGGGTCGACGAGCTGATTGCCCTGGCGACCGGGCTCAAGCAGGCCTCTGCAGCGAATGTGCCGGTGATGAATGACGTAGAGCAATCGCTGGCGGCTTATAGAAAAGCTTTCGACGAGTTCGTCTCGCTCAGCCAGACCAAGGACCTGGCCTTGGAAATGGCCAATTGGTCAGTCTCAAGCGTTGCCAACAACCTCGATGTTTTGCAGGCCGGGCTCGCCGATGATGGGGCTTACACCCTGAAAGAGTCCCAGGGCAAGGATGGCGCGCAATTCATCGAACAGGCCGGTCAGGTCAGTCAGGTCTCGCGGTTGATGCTGCAGGCGATGAACGAGGCACGTGTACGCCTGGACTTGAGTCGCAAGGGTGATGACGGCGCCGGCCAGGGCAAGATCGAGCAGGCTGACCAGGCGCTGGCCCAGGCTGAGCAGCTCAAATCCACAGTCCTGGATGACGGCTACAAGACGGTGCTCAACGAAGTGACTGGCCACATTGCCGGTTTCAGCGAAAAACTCGCGGAGTACACCGGGCTGCTGGCTCAGGAAAAAACCGTCTATGCGCAGTTGCACCAGCGTGCCGCCCAAGTGGTGGATCGAGTGGACCAGGCCTATGTCGCCGAAGATCAGTCCATGCAGGCAGAGTTGAAGAAGAACGCATTGCTTATCATCGGTTCCTCTGTGCTGGCACTCCTGGCCGGCCTGATTGCCGCGTGGGTGATCACCCGCCTGATCGTGGCGCCTCTGCGCAGTGTGATCCAGGTCGCCCAGCGAATTGCATCGGGGGATCTGAGTGCGACGGTGGAGGTGACCCGGCGCGACGAAATCGGTCAACTGATGCACGCCATGCAGCAGATGGGGACCGGGCTAAGCACCATCGTCAGTGGCTTGCAGGCCGGCATCGAACAGTTGGCCAGTTCGGCGCAGTCGTTATCGGCAGGCACCGAGCAGACCAATCTTGAGGTCAGTAGCCAGAAGGAGGAAACCGAGCAGGTAGCCACCGCGATGAACCAGATGACCGCCACCGTGCATGACGTCGCGCGTAATGCAGAGGAGGCCGCTCAAGCGGCGCAGACGGCGGACAGCAAGGTCGAAAGCGGACAGCAAGTGGTGCGCCAGAGCATGGCCCGGATCGAGCTGCTGGCGGATTCAGCGACCTCGGCCAGTTCAAGCATTGAAAGCCTGAGCGCCGAGATCCAGAACATCGGCACGGTGCTCGGCGTCATCAAGAGCGTGGCCGAGCAGACCAACCTGCTGGCGCTGAACGCGGCGATTGAAGCCGCGCGCGCCGGAGAGCAGGGCAGGGGCTTCGCAGTGGTTGCAGATGAAGTTCGAGCCCTGGCCAAGCGCACCCAGCAATCGACCGAGGAAATAGAACGCCTGGTGAGCGCCTTGCGTTCTGCGGCGCACTCATCGGTGCAACAGATCCAGAACAGCGGGGAGCTGGTCAAGCTGGCGGTGAGCGATGCACTGCAGACCGAAAGTGCCTTGGGCAGCATCGCGGCTGCCGTGTCATTGATTCAGCAGATGAATCAGCAAATTGCTGCAGCCGCCGAGGAACAGAGCTCGGTGGCCGAGGAGATCAATAGAAGCGTAACGAGCATCCGTGCCAGCGCCGACCAGTCTTCGCTGGCGATGCAGGGCAATGCCGCTTCCAGTATCGAGCTGGCGCAGTTGGGGATAGAGCTGAAGGGGATGGTGGGGCATTTCAGGCTCTGACTCTGCAGGCGCGAGCTCGCGATGGTCGTCAACGATGACTCGGGGATTCAGACACCCCGCAGCGCTCAGACGTTTTTCGCGAGCAAGCTCGCTCCTGCACAGGTCGATCAGTCGTAGATGACTTTTTTCTTCCAGTCCGCATCGGCTTCGACGTCCTTGAGGCCTTCGGTCAACTGGTTCACTTCGTCTTCGGCAGGCGCAGTCTTGTCCATCACCTGGGCGTTGGCACGAGCCAGGAGTTTCTCCAGATACTGCAGCTGTTCGGCGTAAACCTGCGGTTCCTGCTGTTTGCGCAGGTATTGAACGCCGCGCTCGAAAGCCAGTCGCGCCTGGCCAGGTTGATTTTGCTGCAGCGAGTGCTGGCCCAGATTGTTGAAAAACTCGATGTGCAGCAGCACCAGGATATGGCGAACCTCACGGATCCAGCGCTTGGCTTCGTTGGTGGGCAGGAAACCGTCCTGGGCTGCGCGGGTAATTTGACCGTGCAGGGCCTCAAGCAGGAAACGTACGTCCTTGGCTTTGGCCTCAGTCTGGATCGGCGCCGGCGGGTTATTGACCGGAATCGATTCCCCTTGCGCGACCAGCGCCGTCAGCTCGGCAATCCGGGCCTTGAGCCCGGCATTGGATTTTTCCAGGTTGAGCAGACGCTGGCAGACATTCAGCTCCAGGCGCGTCAACAGCAGCTTGAGCGCCGGTGTCATCAACTGCCCAGGGAACGTCTCGGTGATCTCACCGCAACGACGCAGGCGGTCGTTGAGCTCAACCTTGGTGCGGGCTTTCTCCAGCTTGTTGTTTTCCACCACATTGTTCATGTAGCCAATGACGATCAATAGCGCGATCCCGGCTACGACGAGCAGGGTGATCATGAGTGGAGTCACCGGTAAGACCTCTTTATGGGATTCGCGAGCGAGTGTAGTGGCTTGGCATTGGAGCGCATAGCGCCGCACGGCGGGTTGAATCGGACAGTGTCCAGCCTGTATCGGCCGTCATGCGCCTTATATAAGTAATCTCTGTATTGGGTGCATATGGCCATCATCTGTGGCGCAGATCGACTATAACGTCTTGGCAGGCGTCAGAATATAGGCGTCAGACACCGGGCGGCGGAAAAGCCCGAAACGCGCCTGAATCCAGGTCGAAGTCATTGATTTAAATAAATTTATATCTGGGGGTTGACGACCTCTCAATCCATCCATAGAATGCGCGCCACTTACAGCGTAAAGCACACAGCGAAACGCGGTAGGCAGTGAATGTTGTACGTGTGTCCCCTTCGTCTAGTGGCCTAGGACACCGCCCTTTCACGGCGGTAACAGGGGTTCGAGTCCCCTAGGGGACGCCAATGCGGGAATAGCTCAGTTGGTAGAGCACGACCTTGCCAAGGTCGGGGTCGCGAGTTCGAGTCTCGTTTCCCGCTCCATTTTTAAACAGTGTTGCTTTCGGGCAGCACTGAGTGAAACCAGAACCAAGTCTTCGGATGCGGCTCTGGGCACCGAAACACACACCATGTGTTCCGGGCAGCGTGTCCCCTTCGTCTAGTGGCCTAGGACACCGCCCTTTCACGGCGGTAACAGGGGTTCGAGTCCCCTAGGGGACGCCATTTGCGGGAATAGCTCAGTTGGTAGAGCACGACCTTGCCAAGGTCGGGGTCGCGAGTTCGAGTCTCGTTTCCCGCTCCATATTTAACGAAAACGCCGCTCATTGAGCGGCGTTTTTGTTTGTGCAGAATTTGTTCCCGAGAAGTGAAGAGGCCCGCCAGTCAGACTGCGCGGGCCTTTTGCGTGTGTGGCTTTTTAGATCGAAAGGATCGGGTGTCCGGCAATACCGCCCGAAGTGAATGGCTGCCCCAGCCTCAGTCCACGCTGTAGTGAACCGATAGCACGCCTTTCTTCGATGAGACGGAGGCGATGGCGACCGTGCCCAACTCCCTCAGGCTGCGTACATGAGTGCCGCCGCAGCCATAGGCAGGGAGTTCGCCAAAGCTGATTTCCCTCGCGCCTTCGCGTAGCGACGACAGGCGTGGCAGGTCGTCGGCTATCCACTGATCGAGGCCGATCTGGACAGTCTTTACGTCGACCTCTTGTGCGGACTCGGCAGGTTTGAATTGCACCCGGCCTTCACCTGGCCAGTGATGCGCCTTGACTGGCATCCAGCCCATGGCCTGGACGAGGTGGCCGATCAAATGACCGGCAGAATGCATGCGGGTATTGAACTGGCGACGTTGCTCGTCGATCCGAATCCGGGTCATGCCCGGGGTTATCGGGCGGTCGACAAAATGGATGATGCGGTCGGGACCCTGGACCACACGAAGCACTTGGCTCTCGCCTATCGAGCCGGTATCAAAAGGCTGCCCACCGCCCTGGGGGTGAAAGAGTGTGGCCCGCAGCACGACGGCGAACTCGTTCTCGTGCGGCATGCAGTCCAGTACTTCCACGTTGGCATTGAGGTCATCACTGTGGAAAAAGAGGCGAAGCGTCATGTGCCGAATCCGGATAAATACTGTTTTTTATTATAGGTAGCGGGGAAAAGCGTGATAATCCGGTCAAACATCAAAGGACTGTTGCGCTGTGAGCATAAATCTTCCGTTGCCGCTGCTGGGTGAAATGGCGATTTTCGTCAAGGTTGTCGAGACTGGCAGCTTCTCTGAAGCGGCTCGTCAACTCGGCTCCTCGCCTTCGGCGGTCAGTCGTAGCATTTCGCGCCTGGAAAAAGCGTTGGCCACTCGCTTGCTGCAACGCACCACGCGCAAGTTGCGGCTCAGTGATGGTGGCGAGGAGGTGTTCAAGCGTTGCCAGGAAATGGTCAGCGCCGCCAAGTCGGTCATGGAGATCAGTGGCCAGTTCACGGATGAGGCAGAAGGGCTGATACGGGTGAGCGTGCCCAAGGCGGTTGGGCGGTTTGTGATTCACCCGCACATGCCGGAATTCTTGCGGCGTTTTCCCAAGGTGGACGTTGAGTTGCTGCTGGAGGATCGGCAGGTGGATCTGATCGATGACCATGTCGACCTGGCCATTCGAATCACTGATCGGCCACCTGCCGGGCTGGTGGGGCGCCAGCTGCTGACGATCGATCATATGCTGTGCGCCACTCCACAGTACCTGGCCGAACACGGCATACCGACGCACCCCCATGATTTGCTCAACCACAGTTGCATCTACCTGGGAGAAACTCCAAGCGATGCGCGCTGGAAATTCAAAAAGGGCACCAAGGCGATCACGGTCGGTGTGCGCGGGCGTTATGCCGCCAATCACACCGGCGTTCGCCTGGGGGCGGTGTTGCAGCATATCGGAATTGGCAGCCTGCCTTATTTCACGGCACGTCACGCGTTGGAGCAGGGGGTAATCGTGCAGGTGTTGCCGGACTGGACCTTTCTGGCGTCTTACCATGGTGGTGCCTGGCTGCTGCATTCACCAACCCGGTACATGCCGCCGAAGTTGCGCGTGTTTATCGATTATCTGGTGGAGTGCCTGGAGAAAGAGCCGACCTTGGGCAAGCCTGGTCGGGGGGCAGAGATGGCGGCCTATGAGACACCTGAAAGTGAAGGTTTGCCCTGAGAGGCCCCATCGCGGGCAAGCCTTGCTCCCACGAGCTTAAGGTCAGCTCACAATGGTCCGGTTTTACCTGTGGGAGCAACGCTTGCCCGCGATGGGGTCATCGGCTGCCACGAAAAAGGCCCGCATGTTCACCATGCGGGCCTCTGGTAGTGCTGATCGTGGATCAGTGCTTGCTGTCGTCGATGGACATCGACAGCAGTTGCTTCTCCTGATTCCAGTCGAACGGCTCATCGTTCTGTTCGGCTTCGAAGCGACGTTCTTCCAGCGCCTGGTACAAATCGATTTCGTCGTCAGGCATGTAGTGCAGGCAATCACCGGCGAAATACCACAGCAGGTCGCGCGGGACCAGGTGGGCGATTTGCGGGTAGCGGGTGATCACCTGGCAGAGGATGTCCTGGCCCAGGTATTGGCTTTCGATCGGGTCGACTGGCAACAATGCCCGCAGTTCGTCGAAACGCTCGAGGAACAAGGCATGGCTTTCTTCGGGAACCTGCTCGGCCTCGCCCACGGCGACCAGGATGCTGCGCAAGTGGTCCAGCAGGACGAGATGATCGGCAACGATGTTGGACACGAGATAAGTCCTCAAGAGCAAAACGGGCGCGGGAGTATAAAGCTCCTGCGCCCGTTTTTACAGGTAGAACGGAATCAGCGGACCTTTCCGTCGGCCAGTGCCAGCTCTTCCTTATCGAAGTCATCGACATCGATCACCTTGCGTCGTGCCGCCTCGGCATCACGCAAAGTCAGCGCTTCCACTGGCTGCAATACGCCCGCTTCCAGTGCCGCATCAATCGCGTGTTCCCCGGCAGCCGGCTTGACCTGCCCACTCTTGAGCGCCACATGCAGCTTCTTCTGCAAAGGATGCGCGGCGTTCAACAGGTTGCACGCATGCTGCAACGCGCCGACGGCGTCATCTGCCGCCTGCGGGCGGTAGCAGCCACCGAGCAACTCTTCCAGGGTCGGATCACCTTTGGCGCGACCGATGACAGCAGCGACCTCGGCACCGAGCTTGTCCGACGGACCTTTGTGACGGCGACCGAATGGAAACACGATCACCCGCAGCAGGCAGCCCAGTACTTTGTTCGGGAAGTTGGTCAGCAGTTCGTCGAGGGCCTTTTCCGACTGACCGAGGCTTTCTTCCATCGCCCAGTTAAACAGCGGCGCCATATGTTCAGGCGAATCGAGATCGTGGTAACGCTTGAGTGCCGCAGAGGCCAGGTACATGTTGCTGAGTACATCACCCAGACGTGCCGACAGGCGTTCGCGACGTTTAAGTTCGCCACCCAGCAGCATCATGCTGAGGTCGGCGAGCATGGCGAACGCGGCGGCCTGGCGGTTGAGCGCGCGGAAGTACCCTTGACTCAGGGCATTGCCTGGCGCCCGTTCAAAGTGACCAAAGCCGAGGTTCAGCACCAGGGTGCTGGCGGCGTTGCCAACGGCAAATCCGATGTGCTTGAGCAGCAACGCATCGAACTCGACCAGGGCCTGATCCTTGTCCTCGCGCCCCGCCAGGGCCATTTCCTTGAGTACGAACGGATGGCAGCGAATCGCGCCTTGGCCGAAGATCATCAGGTTACGCGAAAGGATGTTGGCGCCTTCCACGGTGATGAAGATCGGCGCGCCGTTCCAGCTGCGTCCCAGGTAATTGTTCGGGCCCATGATGATGGCCTTGCCGCCGTGTACATCCATGGCGTGGCTGATGCATTCGCGTCCACGTTCGGTCAGGTGGTACTTGAGGATCGCCGACAGCACCGAAGGCTTCTCGCCCAGGTCTACGGCGTTGGCGGTAAGCATCCGCGCTGCATCCATCATCCATGCATTGCCGCCAATACGCGCCATGGCCTCCTGGATACCCTCGAACGCCGAAAGTGGCACGTTGAACTGCTCGCGGACCTGGGCGTACTGGCCGGTCACCAGGCTGGTGAACTTGGCGGCGCCGGTGCCAACTGCCGGCAGGGAAATCGAACGGCCGACGGACAGGCAGTTCATCAACATCATCCAGCCCTTGCCGAGCATCTCCTGGCCGCCTATCAGGTAGTCCAGGGGGATGAACACGTCCTTGCCGGAATTGGGGCCGTTCATGAACGCCGCGCCCAGTGGCAGGTGGCGACGTCCGATCTCGACGCCAGGGGTGTCAGTTGGAATCAGCGCCAGGCTGATGCCCAGGTCTTCCTTGTCACCCAGCAGATGGTCCGGGTCATAGGCCTTGAACGCCAGGCCGAGGAGGGTCGCGACGGGGCCCAGGGTGATGTAGCGTTTTTCCCAGTTCAGGCGCAGGCCAAGGGTTTCCTGCCCTTCCCATTCACCCTTGCAGATGATCCCGGTGTCGGGCATCGCGCCGGCATCGGAGCCGGCAAGCGGGCCGGTCAGGGCGAAGCACGGAATATCGTCACCGCGCGCCAGTCGTGGCAAGTAGTGGTTGCGTTGTTCGTCGGTGCCGTAGTGCAGCAGCAGCTCGGCAGGGCCTAGGGAATTGGGGACCATCACGGTGGAGGCGAGGTCGCCGCTGCGAGTCGCCAGTTTCATCGCCACCTGGGAGTGGGCATAGGCGGAAAAGCCCTTGCCGCCGAATTCCTTGGGGATGATCAGGGCGAAGAAGCCGTTGTCCTTGATGTGGGTCCAGGCTTGCGGTGGCAGGTCCATGTCCTGGCCGATCTGCCAGTCACTGACCATGGCGCAGAGCTCTTCGGTCGGGCCATCGATAAAAGCCTGTTCCTCTTCGCTCAACTGCACTTTCGGGTAGGCCAGCAATTTATCCCAGTCCGGACGGCCACTGAACAATTCACCGTCCCACCACACCGTGCCTGCGTCGATCGCATCGCGCTCGGTCTGCGACATCGGCGGCAGGGTTTTCTGGAACCAGCTGAACAGTGGCGCGCTGAAAAATTTGCGGCGCAGGTCCGGCAGCAACAAGGGCGCCGCCACGGCGGCGATCAACACCCATAGCAGCAACAACAACCAGCCTGGCGCGTGACTGAAGGCGCCCATTGCCACCACATAAACGGCAACGATGCACAAGGCGGGTAGTGGGGCGGTGCGGCGATGCGCCAGATAGGCAATGCCGACGATCAGAACCAGTATCCACAACAACAGCATATTTAATCCTCCGTGAACCAGGGCAAAACCAACCCTCAGAGCTTAGACGGCATCCGTAGCAGGGTGATCAGGGCAAGGTGTTGAATTGTGAGAAACCTTGTAAAAGTTTTGCAGGCACGGTTGGCAACAGCCTGCGCAAATCGTTCGCTGCTCGCGCGACAATGCGCCCATGTTTGGCCGAAATGCCGTTATCTCTGTGCTTATCCTGTCGCTAGACTCGGGTCTTCCCCAGGAGATTGATCTCATGCACGAGTATTTGAGCCCCGGCCGCTTCATCGATAGTGACCACCCGTCAGTAGTGGAGTTCGCTGAAAAACACCGTGGCGCCAGTCGCGATCCGCTCGAGCAGGCGATCAATCTCTATCACGCCGTGCGCGAAGCTGTGCGCTACAACCCCTATACCTTCAGCCGCGACCCGCAGACCCTGTGCGGCAGTTACGCGCTGGCGGCAGGGGAAAGCTATTGCGTGCCCAAGGCCACATTGCTGGCTGGCGCAGCGCGGCATTGCGCAATCCCGGCACGTATCGGTCTGGCTGATGTGCGCAATCACCTGTCGACCCCGCGGCTGCTCGAACTGCTCAGGAGCGACGTGTTCGCCATGCACGGTTATACCGAACTGTTCCTGAACGGACGCTGGGTCAAGGCCACGCCGGCATTCAATCAAGGCTTGTGTGAATTGTTCAACGTCGCGCCATTGGAGTTCGACGGGATCAACGACAGCGTGTTCCACCCTTTCAACCGCGATGGCGAGCCGTTGATGGAGTACCTGGTCGACCATGGCCAGTTCACTGATGTGCCTGAAGCGTTCTTTTTCGAGCACCTGGAAAAATGTTACCCGCACCTGTTTGCCGGGCAGTTGCCGGCGCTGCTGGGGGACATGCAGAGCGATTTGAGTCGCGCCTGATCCGGCGTATGCTGCCTGCGCATTCATCCATAAAGAGGCGCTCATGCTGAAGATCTGGGGTCGCAAGAACTCGTCGAATGTCAGGAAACCGCTGTGGGCCGCCGAGGAGCTGGGCCTGGTTTACGAGGCAATAGATGCCGGCGGTGCCTTTGGCGTCGTGGACACCGCGCATTACCGGGCGATGAACCCCAATGCTCGTGTGCCGGTGATCGAAGACGACGGCTTCGTACTGTGGGAATCCAATGCCATCGTGCGTTATCTCCTGGCCCGCCACGCCAGCAACAGCGCCTGGTACCCGGCGGATCCGCAAGCCCGCGCCAGCGCCGACAAGTGGATGGACTGGACCACTTCGAACTTTGCCGGCCCGTTCCGCACCGTGTTCTGGGGTGTGCTGCGCACCTCGGCCGATCAACAGGACTGGCCGGCCATCCACGCTGCGATCAAGGAGTGCGACGCGCTGCTGGCGGTGGTCGATCAGGCGTTGACGGCCCAACCCTACCTGTCGGGTGAAGAGATCGGCATGGGTGACATCCCCCTGGGCAGTTTTATTTATGCCTGGTTTGAAATGCCCATCGAGCGAGCACCCCAGCCCCATCTTGAGGCCTGGTACGCGCGGCTCAAGCAGCGTCCGGCGTATCAGAAAGCCGTCATGACCGCGTTGACTTAATACTCACTATCGACACGCTTGACTGTACTTGTGTGGCGGGGACAAGCACCATTGCGCTCATGCGCTGCGGTTGTGTTCGTCACCGCCCGCCCTTATCTATTCCTTCCTTTCCCTTCTTGGTGCGTAATCCGATATGAGTTCCGCTCTGTCCATCCGGCAGCTAACCAAAACCTACGGCAACGGTTTCCAGGCCCTGAGTGGTATCGATCTGGATGTCGCCGAAGGTGATTTTTTCGCCTTGCTCGGCCCTAACGGTGCGGGCAAGTCCACGACCATCGGCATTCTCTCGACCCTGGTGAACAAGACCAGCGGCACGGTGAACATCTTCGGCCACGATTTGGACAAGAACCCGGCGGCGCTCAAGCGCTCCATCGGCGTCGTGCCCCAGGAATTCAACTTCAACCAGTTCGAAAAGACTTTCGACATTGTCGTGACCCAGGCCGGTTACTACGGCATCCCGCCGAAAATCGCCAAGGAGCGCGCCGAGCAGTACCTGACCCAACTGGGGTTGTGGGACAAGCGCGATACGCCATCGCGGTCCCTGTCTGGCGGGATGAAGCGCCGGTTGATGATTGCCCGCGCGCTGGTTCACGAACCGCGCTTGCTGATCCTCGACGAGCCGACGGCGGGGGTGGACATCGAGTTGCGGCGCTCGATGTGGACCTTCCTCACCGAGCTGAACCAGAAAGGCATCACCATCATCCTCACCACCCATTATCTGGAAGAGGCTGAACAGCTGTGCCGCAACATCGGCATCATTGACCACGGCACCATCGTCGAGAACACCAGCATGAAGCAATTGCTGGGGCAGTTGCATGTGGAGACCTTCCTGCTCGATCTCAAGAACACCTTGAGCGTTGCGCCGCAGTTGCTTGGTTACCCGGCCAGGCTGGTCGACGGTCATACCCTTGAGGTCCAGGTCGACAAGGCCATGGGCATCACCGCGCTGTTCACCCAGCTTGCGCAGCAGAACATCGAAGTGTTGAGCCTGCGCAACAAAACCAATCGCCTTGAGGAGTTGTTCGTGTCCCTGGTGGAGAAAAATCTGTCGAAGGTGGCGGTATGAGTTCCGAGCTGCAACCCAACCTCGTTGCCCTGAACACCATCGTCTACCGCGAGGTCAGGCGCTTCACCCGAATCTGGCCGCAGACCTTGCTGCCGCCAGCGATCACCATGGTGCTGTACTTCGTGATCTTCGGGAACCTGATCGGTCGGCAGATTGGCGACATGGGTGGCTTCACCTATATGGAGTACATCGTGCCGGGCCTGATCATGATGTCGGTGATCACCAACTCCTACGGCAACGTGGTGTCGAGTTTCTTTGGCAGCAAGTTCCAGCGCTCCATCGAGGAATTGATGGTGTCGCCGGTGTCGCCGCACACGATTCTGATCGGCTACACCCTCGGGGGCGTACTGCGCGGGTTGATGGTGGGGGTGATCGTGACCCTGTTGTCGCTGTTCTTTACCCATTTGCAGGTGCACCACCTGGGCGTGACCATCCTGGTGGTGGTGCTGACGGCAACGATCTTCTCGTTGCTGGGCTTTATCAACGCCGTGTTTGCGCGAAACTTTGATGACATTTCGATCATCCCGACCTTTGTGCTGACGCCATTGACGTACCTGGGCGGGGTGTTCTACTCGATTTCCCTGCTGCCGCCGTTCTGGCAGACCGTGTCCCTGGCGAACCCGGTGCTGCACATGGTCAATGCGTTTCGTTACGGCATCCTCGGAGTCTCGGACATCCGCATCAGCGTAGCGATCACCTTCATGCTGGTGGCGACCGTGGTGTTGTATATCGGTTGCGCGCGGTTGCTGGTAAGTGGCCGCGGGATGCGTACTTAAAGTAATCCTGGATAGACAAACGGCCTCCCATGCGGAGGCCGTTTTGCATCACGACATCCGGTTTTTCTTGCGCCGCCGCCACTGCCGCGCAACCCACCAGCGCCAGTACATCATCGTCAGGCAATAGGCCAAGGCTCCCAGCACCAGTCCCGTGACCACCGAACCCAGCAGGAATGGCTGCCACATCGTGGACAGCTCGCCGCTGATCCATTCCCAGGTCAGTTCGTCCGGAAAGTGCCGGGCAGGAATGTCCATCAACCAGGCGCCCGTCTGGTAGGTACAAAAGAACACGACAGGCATGGTGATTGGATTGGTCAGCCAGACCAGGCTGACGGCGATGGGGATATTGCCGCGCACCATGATGGCCAACGCCGCGGCCACCAGCATCTGCAAGGGAATGGGCAGGAAGGCGGCAAACAACCCCACGGCCATCGCCCGGGCAACGGAGTGGCGGTTGAGGTGCCACAGGTTCGGGTCATGCAGCAGGGTGCCAAGGAAGCGTAAGGACTTATGTTCCCTGATGCTCGTCGGATCTGGCATGTAGCGTTTGAATAAGCGCCGGGGCATAAGGCTTCTCGGTCGGTTAAGGCGGCAAGTATGTCTCGATTCTGTGAACCGCCCATTCAGACTTTGTGACAATTAATAACGACGGCCGTGCGATCCCCCGACTATGCCTAGTGGGTGGACTCCAAGGACGGGCGTATGCGCACAGGGATGATAGCGCTGGCGCTGGGTTTGCTGACCCTGCGTTTCTTACCGGCATTACCGCCGGTCTGGTTGTTGATACTGATGCCGATAGTGGGCCTGATGGTGCTGCCGTTTCGCGCCTATCCGCTGGCGTTTTTCCTGTTTGTGTCTCGTCCTGAATAAGGTTTACACCTTCTGGCTTCTTATCAGGAAGGTGCAATGAACACGGGCGAAAAACGTAGCCAGAGAGATTACACGCTGACTTTTAAATTGTCGGTTGTCGACCAAGTCGA
>NZ_JADEVO010000003.1 GCF_017114825.1 Pseudomonas gregormendelii
CAGTAATGCCATATCAGAAACGCTCGCTCAATAAGTGAGCGAGCGTTTCTGATATGGCATTACTGAATGAACACGAACAGCGCAAGGTCGCCGAAGCGATCGCGCGGGTGGAGCGCGAGACCGACGCCGAACTGGTCACCGTGCTCGCCGCTCGTGCGGACGACTATGCCTACATTCCACTGCTGTGGGCCAGCCTGCTGGCCCTGGTGGTGCCGGGTGTCGTGCATTACCTGACCGGCTGGCTGACCCTGCACAGCCTGCTGCTGGTGCAATGGGGGAGCTTTATCGTGTTGTGCCTGCTGTTCCGCATCCCGCGCATCACTACCCACCTCATCCCTCGGTCGGTGCGGCATTGGCGTGCATCGAACCTGGCGCGCCGACAGTTCCTGGAACAGAACCTGCACCATACGGTGGGCAGCACCGGGATGCTGATTTTTGTCTGCGAAGCCGAGCGTTATGTGGAAATCCTGGTGGATGAAGGGATCTCCAGTCGCCTGGATAACAAGACCTGGGACGCGATTGTCTCGACCTTTACCCACCAGGTGAAAAAGGGTCAAACCTTGCAGGGGTTCGTGACCTGCGTCGAGGCCTGTGGCGAGTTGCTGAAGGTGCATGTGCCGGTTACCCATGCCAGGAACGAGTTGCCCAACCGTCTGGTGGTATTGGGTTAGGTTTCAGGACCTGTGGCAAATAACCCCGTGCCCAAAGCGGCCATCCCCCTTAAAATAGCGGCATTCCCTGTTTGCTCCGCCTGAGGCTGTTTCTGCCATGTCCATTGTTGCCACCCCCGCCAGCCTCGCGCCGGATCACCACGCGCAGTTCATCGACTTGCTGCGTTCAAGCCTGGAGCAGCATGCGTTTATCAAGTTGGTACTGGCCAAGTACGTCGGTGACGAGCCGGATTTGCAGCGCGTGATCATCAAGCAGCTGACGGTAAAGGATCAGCCGTGCCTGTCTTTTGTCTACCGTTACAAGACCCGCGATATCACCAGGAACCTGGCGCTGGGCGAGGGCGTGGCCAGCATTGGCGCTTTGCTGCCAGCCTCGTTCAAGAATGCCCACTTGCTGTCGGTGACTGACGAAGCCCAGCTCGAATACAGTAAAAAGGGCAAGAGTTCGCTGTTCAAAAGTAAACCCCAGCAACTGCGCGAAGTGCCGTCCGCCGAGCACAACCGCGAGAAGAATCGTTTTCTGGACCTCAGCCGGCCGTTCCTTGCCGACCTCGGCGTGACCAACGGGAAACACGAACTCATCCCGGCGATGTCGCGTAAGTGGAAGCAGATCAACAAGTTCATCGAGGTGTTCAGCCACGCCCTCACCACCTCGCCACTTGCGCTGGACAAGCCGGTTCGGGTCGCCGATTTTGGCTCAGGCAAGGGCTACCTGACGTTCGCGATTCACGATTACCTGCGCAACACGCTGCACGCCGAGGGCGAAGTGACTGGAGTCGAGCTGCGCGAAGACATGGTGACCCTGTGCAATGCCGCTGCTGCCAAGCTCGAGCATCCGGGGCTGGTGTTCAAATGCGGTGACGTGCGCAGCGTGGCGCCGAGCGAACTGGAGGTGATGATCGCCTTGCATGCGTGTGACATTGCCACTGACTACGCGATCCATACCGGCATTCGGTCGGGCGCCTCGATCATCATGTGTTCGCCGTGCTGCCACAAACAGATCCGCCTGCAGATTCAGAGCCCGGCTTTACTCAAGCCGATGTTGCAATACGGGCTGCATCTGGGGCAGCAGGCGGAAATGGTCACCGACAGCCTGCGTGCGCTGTTCCTGGAAGCCTGCGGTTATGAAACCAAGGTGTTCGAGTTCATCTCGCTGGACCACACCAACAAAAACAAGATGATCCTGGCAGTCAAGCGCGCCGAGCCCGTGGACCCGGCGCAGTTGCTGCTGAAGATCCAGGAGCTGAAGGACTTCTACCATATCAGCGAGCACTGCCTGGAAACCTTGCTGCGGGCTGATGGTTACCTCTGAAGGGTGACCATGCCTGTAGGAGCAAAGCTTGCTCGCGATGGCGATGGCGATGGCGATCTCGATATCGTGAGCAAGCGTTGCGCCTGCTCCGGGCGGCGAGGCCTCATGAGGTCTCGATGCGGGCAGGTTTGACTGCAGTCTTGCGTCCCAGCATGACCGTCACAATCACCCCGCCAGCAAACACCCAGGTGATCGGCTCAACGTGTTCGCCGAAGAACAACGCAGAAAAGGCAATGGTGAAAAAGATCTGCAGCAACTGGATCTGACTGACCCGGGCGATCCCGCCCATGGCCAGCCCGGCGTACCAGGCGAAAAAACCGATGAACTGCGAAAACAGTGAAACGTAGCCGAAAGCCCACCAGGTCCTGGCGGAGATCTCGCCCTGATGTTGCAGCGCCAGGTAAAGCACTGGTCCGATCAACAGCGGCGTCGACAGCACCAGCGCCCAGCAGATCACTTGCCAGCCGCCCATTTCCTTGGCCAGCCGGCCTCCCTCCGCATACCCCAGGCCGCCCACGGCAATCGCACCCAACATCAGCAAGTCACCGGCCTGGATGCTACCCGCGCCGCTGATCAATGCATAACCGAGCACCAGCGCGCTGCCCAGCGCGGCGCAGGCCCAGAAGGCTTTTGACGGCCGCTCGTGGGACAACCAGGCGGCGTACAGCGCCACGCACAAGGGTTGCAGCCCGTTCACCAGCGCCCCGTGGGATGCCGGCAACGTTTGCATCGCCCAGGCCGAAAGCACCGGAAAGCCCAGAATCACCCCGGCGATTACCAGCGTCAGGCCTTTGATCTGTTTCCAGGTGGGCCATTTCTCTCGCTGCCACAGCAGAAGCAGCGCCGCCGGTACTGCCGCAAACAGGGCTCGCCCCAGGCCGTTGAGCAAGGGATGGATTTCCTGCACGACGATCCGTGTGAAGGGCAGGGTGAGGCTGAAGATCACTACGCCTAGCAGGCCGAGGGCCATGCCGGTGTTTTCGCGCGAGGACATGATGGGGACCGGGATCAGGGTTGATGGAGCGTGGCTTCATCTAGCCACAATCCACCGCGCCTGGACGGTTACAGATAGGCACAGAGTTGGGTGTACAGTTCGGGTAATCCCCGAACGTAGGAGTTGCCGAAGGCTGCGATCTCTTGATCTCGATCTTGATCTTGCGTCCCCTCCGACACCGCCAAAAGATCGCAGGCTACGCCAGCTCTTACGCCGTCCGCATACAACCGCAGCCGCAGCTACAGCCCGAACCAACCCATCCCAACGCCATGCCGTAGTAGCAGGTTATTACCCACCCCTACAGATAAAGACTACCTTCAATACTCCCCTGTACCCCCAAGGAGTGCCCCTTATGGCGGCCAAGAAAATTCTGCTGCTGGTCGGCGATTACGTCGAAGACTACGAAGTGATGGTGCCGTTCCAGGCATTACTCATGGTCGGTCACACGGTGCATGCGGTGTGCCCGGACAAGAGCGCCGGCCAGACCGTGCGCACTGCGATTCATGACTTCGAAGGCGACCAGACCTACAGTGAAAAACCCGGCCACCTGTTCGCCCTGAACTTCGACTTCGCCCAGGTCAAGGCACAGGACTACGACGCGCTGGTCATTCCCGGCGGCCGCGCTCCGGAATACCTGCGCCTCAATGAACAGGTCCTGGATCTGGTGAGAGCGTTTGACCAGGCCGGCAAGCCGATCGCTGCCGTGTGCCACGGTGCGCAACTGCTGGCCGCCGCCGGGGTGCTTGAAGGCCGCGAGTGCAGCGCCTATCCGGCCTGTGCTCCGGAGGTGCGCCTTGCCGGAGGTACGTTCATCGATATCCCGGTGACGCAGGGCCACGTTCAAGGCAATCTGGCCACTGCGCCCGCCTGGCCGGCGCACCCGAGCTGGCTCGCGGGTTTTCTCGGATTGCTGGGCACCCAAATCACGCTGTAACGAGGGACATTGCGATGTGCGAGCTCTACGTCAAAGCCGATCCGATCCTCTACGAATCGCGCTCCCGCTCGCTACGCATTTGCGGGGTGGTGACCACGCTGCGCCTGGAAAACCAGTTCTGGGACATCCTGGGCGAAATCGCCGAAGTCGACGGCATGACCACCAACCAGTTGATCGCCAAGCTGTATGAAGAGGTGATGGACTACCGCGGCGAGGTGGTGAATTTTGCTTCGTTTCTAAGGGTGAGTTGCACGCGGTATCTGAGTCAGCGGCGGGGGCAGGCGCCGGAGTTATCGGTGGTGCGCGCGGCGGTGAAGTAGCGTTAACCGCGTCGCCGCCATCGCGGACAGGCGACAAAAAACCTCGGCTGGTCTTTACTCTGAAGCGCGAAACCTCTCAATTGCCCAGGAGCACCAGCATGTCCGGATGGTACGAAGTGAGCAAAAGCAGCAGTGGCCAGTACAGATTTGTCCTGAAGGCCGCGAATGCCGAAACCATTCTGACCAGCGAGTTGTACACCACCCGCGCCGCTGCCGACAAAGGCATTGCGGCAGTGCAGAGCAACAGCCCGCTGGAAGAACGCTACGAAAGGAAGACCACCAAAGACGGCCATCCTTACTTCAATCTAAAGGCCGGCAATCACGAGGTCATCGGCAGCAGCGAATCCTACGCCAACGCTTCGGCACTGGAAAAAGGCATCACCAGCGTCAAGGCCAATGGCCCGAGCACGGTGATCAAGGACAAGACTCTGCCGGTGCTCTGATCACCCTCCCTCAAGCCTGACACACATCCCCCGGTGGGAGTGAGCCTACTCGCGATGGCGTCGGCCGCCCCAGCGCTATACCTCCACCGGTACGGTGAGCTTGGGGCTGCCCAACGCATGCGTCTTGGCATCAAAAAACCGCAACGCTGACCCCGTCCCCTCGAACACCCTCGCGTAATGCCGCTTCTGGTGCTGGATAAACGCCTTGCTGCGCGGATAAATCGAAATCGCCACCACCTTGGGTTGCGCCTGGCGCAGCGCCTGGATGATGTGGTTGTCCTGCTCGCCCAACGCATGCCCGAAAATGCACAAACCCTCGCCATGCCCCAGTAGCTGGTCATAGCAGAACGACAGATAGTCCGAGCTGCGGATGGTCCTGAGCTTGTCCTGGGACTGTCCCTCATTCACGAACAGTGGCACGTCGTCCAGGGTCTTGATCGTGTTGTTGATGGCAAAGCTGCCCAGCAACGTGCCCTCGGTCGTCATCAGTTTGCGCGCCGTGCCGTCCTGGTTGCGCACCAGGTGCAGGCCGCCGTGCAGGTACAGCAAGCGGGTTTTGTCCGTGGCCGCGGCACTCAGGTCAAAGCGTGGTTCGGTGCCCTGGAACAGGTCGCTGATCGCATCTGGCTGGTGCTGGATCGCCCAGTGGTTGAGCAGATCATAGTTGGTGGTAAACACCGTCCGGTATCGGCCCAGCTCCTGACTGATGGCAGCCAGTGTGGCAGGCACGATCAGGCGCCAGGGAATATGCACCGCATGCACAGTGTTGATCAGCGCTTCCTTGATCGCATAGTAGCGATTGCGCGGGGCGGCGGAGCTCACCGCCAGGGCCTTGTTTACCCGGCTGGTGGTTTTCAGCGCGCTGAGGACCTGTTCGAAACTGCGTGTCTGCAACGCGTCAAATACGCTCAGCTCGGATTGGCTCAAGGGTTTTTCTTCAACCGTGCGGGCGTTTTCAAACAGCGAGTCATAGCCAAAATCATCCCACACGGCGCGACTGGCGCCATTGCCCACCAGCAGGCCATCAAGCGAGGCGGTGGCGCGCAAGGCATTCCAGTCTTCAAGTTGGGCATCAACATCCTGGAAATCGGTCATTGCGGTGAGAGTCTCGAAGCAAAAGGTCTGATGGGCGGTGACTTTATCACGACCCGACGTTGAGCCAGATCAAGTTAGCGCATCGCCGATGGGTCGATCCTGTGGGTACCCGCTGGGTCGGTATCACCGGTTCGGCTCCTGTCAGGAGATTCGCTCATGAGCAGCACATTTTTTATCCCCGCCGTGAACATCATGGGCATCGGCTGCCTTGACGAAGCCATGGTTGCCATTGGCAAGTACGGGTTTCGCAAGGCCCTGATCGTCACCGATACCGGGCTGGCCAAGGCCGGCGTCGCCGGCATGATCGCCGGGAAGCTGGCGCTGCTGGACATCGAATCGGTGATCTTTGACGGCGCTAGGCCGAACCCGAGCATCGCCAACGTCGAACTGGGCCTTGGTCTGCTCAAGGAAAGCCGGTGTGATTTCGTGGTGTCGCTGGGCGGCGGTTCGCCCCATGACTGCGCCAAGGGCATCGCCCTGTGCGCCACCAACGGCGGGCAGATCCGCGACTATGAAGGCGTTGATCAATCCAGCCAGCCGCAACTGCCGCTGATCGCCATCAACACCACTGCCGGCACCGCCAGCGAGATGACCCGCTTCTGCATCATCACCGACGAATCCCGTCACGTGAAAATGGCCATCGTCGACCGCAACGTTACACCGCTGCTGTCGGTCAACGACCCGGCGCTGATGGTCGCGATGCCCAAGAGCCTCACGGCAGCCACCGGCATGGACGCATTGACCCACGCCATCGAAGCCTACGTGTCGACCGCTGCCAACCCGATCACCGATGCCTGCGCGCTCAAAGCCGTCACCCTGATCAGCAACAACCTGCGTCTGGCCGTACGCGACGGCAGCGACCTGGCGGCCCGGGAAAACATGGCGTACGCGCAGTTCCTCGCGGGCATGGCGTTCAACAATGCGTCCTTGGGATTCGTCCACGCCATGGCCCACCAGTTGGGCGGTTTTTACGACCTGCCCCATGGCGTTTGCAATGCCGTACTGCTGCCTCACGTGCAGAGCTTCAACGCGCTGGTCTGCGCCGACCGCCTGACCGATGTGGCCCACGCCATGGGCGCCGATATCCGCGGCTTCAGTCCGGAGGAGGGCGCCCAGGCCGCCATCGCCGCGATCCGCACCCTGGCGCGTGACGTCGAGATCCCCGCCGGCCTGCGCGACCTGGGTGCCAAACTCAGCGACATCCCGATCCTGGCTACCAACGCCCTCAAAGACGCCTGCGGCCTGACCAACCCGCGCCCAGCGGATCAGCGCCAGATCGAGGAGATTTTCCGCAGCGCGTTTTAAGTTGTTTTTCGGGCGGGTGCAGGGGCTCGCAGAGCCCCTGCACGTTGTGGGGGGCAGAGCTTGCTCGCGATGACGGGCTGGTGCTCAAAACTTTTATCGGCTGATTGACCACTATCGCGAGCAAGCTTGACTCCCACAGGAGAGCGTATCGACGAAGAATACATTGGCTGCCCCAAGACCTGAGATAGACTGGCGTGCAGTCACCCCGTCGTTCAAAGGATTTACCGATGACCCCATCGTTGCTCATGGCCGTTCTCGCCTCGGGTTTTATCTACGGCATTACACCGGGGCCCGGTGTGTTGGCGGTGTTTGGCATCGGTGCAGCGCGAGGGCGGCGGGCCGGGGCAGGTTTTTTGTGTGGGCATTTGCTCGGGGATGTGGTCTGGTGCAGTACAGCACTGATCGCCATAGTGGGTGCGCGGGAGATCGGCAGCACCGCGTTCGACGTGCTGGGCGTGCTCAGCGGGCTGTATCTGTTCTGGCTCGGATGGCGCGCAGTGCGTGCCAGGCGTGGCAGTGGCGAGGCGCCCCAAGGCGCGGCGCGGCAGCCGTTCTGGCACGGCATTATGTTCGGACTGACCAATCCCAAGGCGTATCCGGTGGCGGTTGCAACATTCACCGCGCTGTTGTCCAGCCGGGCAGAGTTGCTCAACTGGTCGATGCTGCCCTGGTTGATCGTGCTGAGTTTTCTCGGCGGCCTGGTAGCCTACGCTATCCTCATTGGCATCGTCGGTACCCGTCAGGTGCGGACCTTGTACCAACGCCATGAGTTATTGATCACCCGGTTGTGTGGCGTGATGTTTATCGGTTTCGCCATCAATGCCCTGGCGCATGCATTGCCCGGGCTGGTGACTGACAGGACTTGAGGCGAATCGCCGGAGCATCATGGCAAGCAGAAATTCCGCGCCCCTGGCGAGTTACATCGATTTGCTGCTGGACGCGGTTTGCGCCGTCGACAAGCAAGGCACCTTCGTGTTCATCAGTGCGGCCTGCGAACAGGTATTTGGCTATACCGCCGACGAGCTGATCGGTCAGCGGATGATCGACCTGGTACATCCCGCCGATCGGCAGCGCACGCTCGACGCCGCCCGGGAAATCATGGGCGGCGAGCCCAAACTCAACTTCGAAAATCGCTACGTGCGCAAGGATGGCCGCGTCGTGCACCTTCTCTGGTCGGCGCGCTGGTCTGAAGTCGATCAGCTGCGCATCGCCGTGGCCCGAGACATCACCGGGCGCAAGCAGGCCGAGTCCCGACAAGCCGCGCTGTACGCGATTTCCGAGGCCGCCCACGCGGCTGAAGATTTGCTGGCATTGTTCAAGCGCATCCACTCGATCATTGGTGAATGGCTGCCGGCGCTGAATTTCACCGTGGCCCTGTGCGACGAGCATGGCGCACCGTTGCAGTTTCCTTATCACGTCGACGAAGCAGGGTGTTCGCCCGATCTGCCGGGAGCGGTGACCGAGCGTCTGTGCACTGAGGTCATTCGAAGCGGCCAGCCGCTGTTGCTGACACCCGGGCAACACACTGCGGCGGCAGGCTTTGAAGCGCTGGTGTCGAGCCAGGATTCGCCGTGCTGGCTGGGTGTGCCGCTGAGCTCGCAGAACGGCACCATCGGCGCCGTACTGGTCAAAAGCGGCCCGGACGGCCTGCGTTATACCGAACAGGACCAGGAACTGCTGCATTTCGTCTGCGCCCAGGTCGCAACAGCCATTGAACGCAAGCAACTGCACGCGCGTTTGCATCACATGGCTCGGCATGACGCCCTGACCCAGTTGCCCAACCGCACCCTGTTACGCGAGCGCCTGAAAACCGCGCTGACAGCGGCGCATCTCAATGACGGCCGAATGGCCTTGCTGTATGTCGATCTGGATCGCTTCAAGGAAGTCAACGATACCCACGGTCACGCCATTGGTGATCTGCTGTTACAGGCGGTCGCCCATCGACTCAAGAGTTGCGTAACCGGTTCGGACACAGTGGCCCGTATGGGCGGAGACGAGTTCGTCGTGCTGCTGCACCGTATCGATGCCGGGCAAGACCCCGAGCGGGTGGCGGCTAATATACGCCAGGTGCTCGCTCAGCCCCTTCGCCTTGACGGACATGGTATGAGCATCCAGACCAGCATCGGCATCGCGCGTTACCCCGAGCATGGCAGCGAAGAGTCGCAGCTGCTGCGCCATGCTGACGAAGCGATGTACGGCGCCAAGCGTAGAGATCGCCGTCGCCTGGATGTCTGAGCCTGATCGCTCTGTATTGGCCACCGTTCGTCGCACTGGCGTCAGCTTTACTAAACCTTTCAAGCTCTTGAACTTCCTATGTGATGCGGGCTGCTGTCTGCCGCAGTCATCACCCGGAGGCGGGAGCGAAAGCTCGCGCTTGAATTCTTCAAGAGGAGGGCGCGACCATGAGCCGGATGGCCACCCGTTTACGCACTATCAGTTTTGCCACGTTACTGGGGTTGTTTGCCACCCATGCCTTCGCCCAGTCACCCGCCGAATTCATCAACGATGCGTCGGCCAAAGGCATGGCCGACATCGAGGCCAGCCGCCTGGCGCACCAGAAAACCGAATCCAAGGAGGTCAAGGACTACACCATCGTGGTGATCAACGACCGCACCACCGCTAACCAGCATCTGGCCAAGATAGCCAAGCAGCTGGACTTGCCGGTGGCGCCACGGGAAGTGGTGGTGGATAAAGCCAAGGCCCTGATGCCCGAGGTGCAGGACGGCGCTTCGTTCGACCAGGCCTATGCGGCCAGTCAGGTGAAAACCACTGAAGAAGCCATCCAGCAACTGCAGCAACAGGCGCAGTCCACGCAGGTGCCGGAAATCAAGGCGTTTGCCGAAGAGACTCTGCCCAAGTTGCAGAATCACTTACAGATGGCCAGGGCCCTGCAAGCCAGTCGATAGCTTCCAGTAACGCAAAACGGCGCCCATCACAGGCGCCGTTTTTTTTGCTCAGCATTCGTTCAGGTCTTGTTTGCGCTTGTTCGCCGCAGCCAGCCCTTCGAGGGCGTGGACGTCTTTTTCGCCCATGGCCCGATAGTGTTTGCGCAAGGCTTCCAGCTGTTTCAGGTCGAGCAATTCGAGGCCCAACATGGCGTTTTGCGCTTCCTTGTTGACCCGCAGCAACTCGTCGATTTTCAGGTGGAGAATGTCGGTGTCGCGGTTTTGCGTGTTCTGGATCAGGAACACCATGAGGAAGGTGATAATCGTGGTGGACGTATTGATGACCAGCTGCCAGGTATCGTTGTAGCCAAATATCGGACCGCTCAAGCCCCAGAGGAATATCAGGATCAAGGCCGCCATGAACGTCTTGGGGCTGCCGGCCCACAGAGCGAGCTTCTGCGAGATCTTTGCGAATTTCATTGCCGGATTCCTTATTGGGGTGCACTTGAATTTGTGACAGCACCGGCACATGGAAAATTCTGCTTACATTTTACTCGAGTCAAAAAAAGCCACGCTCGACGTTGATCGCGGTGACAGTCGCAACCTTTGCCCGCTCTGGAGAGTCACTAGTTAAACCCCATTAGAGTTGGAGCCCCCCCATGAACATCCTGCGCACTCTCTGCTTTTCCTGCTGCCTGTTCGCCCTGCAAGGCTGCTTCGATAATTCCGATAACGAAACCCGGGACAACACTGATGGCACCAAGTCTTCGGTGCAGATGCAGGACAAGGAGGCAGCGGACAAATAGGTCCGTGCTATTTTTGTGGGTGCGAATTTGCCGTGAAGCTTGTGCCTGGCCCTTTCGCACCTACAGGAGAACGCAATGAGTTGGTCTGCCAGACAATACGTCGCTTTTGAAAATGAGCGCACGCGTCCCGCCCGCGACCTGCTGGCCGCGCTACCGCCAGGGGATGTGCATTCGGCCATCGATATCGGCTGCGGTCCGGGCAACTCCACGGAGCTGTTGGTGGAGCGCTTTCCCCACGCCACATTGCGCGGGCTGGACAGTTCCAGCGACATGATCGAAGCCGCACGCAAGCGCTTGCCCCAAGTGCGGTTCGATGTTTCCGACATCGATCAGTGGAGCGAGACGGGTCCGTTCGATGTGATTTTCGCCAATGCAGTGTTGCAGTGGTTGCCTGATCACGCCTCATTGTTGCCCGCGTTGGTGGACAAACTGGCGCCGGGCGGCAGCCTGGCGGTGCAGATGCCCGACACGCTCAACCAGCCATCGCACCGCTTGATGCGAGAGGTGGCTGCGACGGGGCCGTGGGCAAAAAAACTGGCCGGGGCTGCCGCGCAACGCACCGAGGTCGCCAGCGCCAGCGATTATTACGCCGTGCTGCGCCCGCACTGTTCACGGGTCGACGTCTGGCTCACCACCTATCATCACCCATTGGCTGCGGGGCCTTCGGGGGTCGTCGAATGGTTCAAGGGCAGTGGTTTGCGTCCGTTTCTCGAGCCTCTGAATGAGAAAGAGCACGATGCTTTTCTGCAGGAGTATCTGGCGGGCGTTGAGCAGGCTTATCCGGCGCTGGAAGATGGATCAGTACTGCTGCCGTTTCCGCGGTTGTTTATTGTCGCGACCCGGTAGTGCGCCAGGTTCTCCGGACCTGAATCCACTGGGACCAAATCTGGATCTGAATCTTGTTGCAGCAAATCTGGAGCTGAATCTTGTGGGAGCAAAGCTTGCTCGCGATTGCGTAGTGTCAGTCGACATCAATGGTGGCTGTCAGTGCGCAATCGCGAGCAAGCTTTGCTCCTACAGGGGCAGTCGTGATTCGGCGCGCTCGTCAGCGCTCCACCGCCACCAGCATCATCATCGGTCTCTCTCGTTCTTCCGCGAGCGCCGGCAGCGCCACCACATCGGCGTCGCTCGGGCCCCATTCATTGACGTGGCTGATGCTGAATCCCGCTGCGATCAGCGTGTTCAGCAACGTGCCGACGGTTCGATGCTGCTTGATCACGCCATCGGCCAGCCAGTTAGTGACCCGTTCGCCTTCGCGTTGATAACTGTCCACCGGCCAGCGCTTGTGGCCCTCGCTGTCCGTCAGCCAGCCGGGGTTGCGCGGCGCCATGAAGATCGGGTGTTCAATCGAGAAGACGAAACGCGAGCCGGGTTTCAGCGCTGCGTGAATCGTGGCGAATAGCGCTGGCAGATCCTTGATGTAGTGCAGCGCCAGCGAGCTGTAGGCCAGGTCGAATTGCGCGGCTGGCAGGTCGAGGTGTTCCAGGTCGGCGCGGGCGTATTGCACGGTGGCGCCGCTGGTGGTCTGACGGGCCCGTTCGAGCATTTTTTCCGAGACGTCGAGCCCCAGCACACGGGCTGCGCCTTGTTCACTGGCCCAGCGGCAGAACCAACCATAACCGCACCCCAGGTCCACCACCTTCAGGTCTTTTAGGGGTGGCAGCAGTGCTTTGAGGGCAGGCCACTCCGGCGCGGCATCCAGGCCACCGACCGAGCGGCCCAACTGGCTGTAGGCCTGGAAAAATTCGAGATCGTCGTAGATGTTTTGAGTCATGTTCGAAGTGCTCTGTCGCGTTGGTGAGCACGAGCGGCTGGTGCATCCGTCGGCGAGATGGCAATATGCTACATCTGCTGGCGCAGACCCTTTCAATCAGGGTTGTACGCCTGTATTTCTGACAAGGATCAGTTGGATGTCTGCCGTACCCGTGGTTTGCAATGCCTTCCGTTTACTCCGCCACCCTACGTTAAACGCTCTGTTTCCGAACAGCGCGGCGCAGTCATTTCGCCTGAAAAAAATTCCGTCCCCCCAGTGAACCTGAAAGAAAGGGAGCTTCACCGTGCGTAAAAAGTTTGTCGTCGCCGTCCTCGCAGTGTCCATCGCCGCCGCCTCCGGTTGTGCGCAATTGGGCATTAACAAGCAGCAGGCTGGTACTGCAGTTGGCATGGTAGCCGGCGCAGTCGTTGGCTCCTTTATCGGCAACGGCAATGGCAAGGTTGTCGCTGTCCTGCTGACCAGCGCCATCGGCGGTTTCATCGGCAACAAGATCGGTTCGATGCTCGACGACCAGGACAAGCAGGCCCTGGCATTGCGTACCCAGGAAGCCTTGAGCCTGCCGGCCAATGATTCGGCTAAAGCGGTGTCCTGGACATCCGGCCATTCCGGCGCGACCGCGCAGATCGTGCAGGGCAAGGAGTACACCGAGACCAAGACGGTTGAAGTAAAGCGCGCGCCAAAGATCGCCGCAGTTCCGTCGATGAAACTCATCAACGAGCAATACCTGACCAAGAGCAGTTCCAACGTGCGGGCCGCGCCCAACAAGACGGCAGAGAAGGTCGGCGGGCTCAAGGCGGGTACCGAGTTCACTGCAGTGGGTTCTACCGGTGACTGGATTCTGGTCGGGCGCAAGGGCGTGACCGTGGGCTACATCAGCAAAGATCTGGTCTCGCCCAAATCTGCAGCCGTGGTCCGCAGCGTGAAACCGGCGGCCAATCTCGACGAGATGGACGTGGCCGCCGACACCGAGACCAAGGCCTTCGATCTTGACGCTATTGCTGCCCTGCCGACCCAGCAGGTCGCCGCAGAAACTGCCTGCCGGCCGGTCACCGTCAGCCTCAAGGCGGCAGACGGCAAGAGCGAGCAGGAACAGAACACGTTCTGCAAACAAGCCAACGGCACCTGGGAACTCATTTAAGGATCTCCATGAAAAACCGCGCACTCGCACTCGCTGTGATGAGTGCTTGCGGCCTCGCGCCGCAAGCATTTGCACACGAGATTGCCTTCTCGAAAACCGAGCAGATCCACGTTGTCGTCAACGGCGAAGCCACCACCTGGTGCCAGCCGGAAATCGCCATCACCATGCAGCGTCCCACCTGGGATGATCAGAAGCCATTGAATGGGCTATTGAGCAAGTTGCCTTTCATTCTCGGCCAGGAGTGTCCCCAGGCTAAAGTCAGCTGGAAAGCGGTCGATGCCAAGGGCGTGGTTTACGCCTCTGGCGCGGGCAATGCGAGCAATCTGGGCATAGCGACGCTGGCAGTTGCGCCTGCTCCGGTGGTTGCGGCTGTTGCTGCACCGGCGGCTCCTGCTGCTGCCGCTCCCGCTCCCGCTCCCGCTGCCGTTCCCGCTCCTGCCGCAGCGCCTGCACCAGCGCCGGTCGCACCCGCGCCTGCTGCGGTTTCACCGGTCGTTGAAGCGCCAGTGGTGGCTGCACCACCAGCGCCAGCCGTAGCACCTGTTGCGCCGGCCCCTGTTGCCCCAGCTGCAGTGGTTGTTGCACCAGCTCCTGCTCCTGTTGCTACTCCTGTTGCTGTCCCAGCACCAGCACCAGCACCAGCACCAGCCCCGGCTGAACCTGTCGCTGTTGCACCGGTTCCCGCACCGGCCCCAGCCCCACAAGCAGCCCCGCCAACACCCGTAGCCCCCGTCGCACCGCCTGCAGCAGTCGCTGCCGTGCAGTCCGCAGACCTTGGCCGTGCGCTGGTCCTGGCCAACAAGAATCTCGTCGGCATCACAGATGCCAGCGGCTGCAAATGGTTGATCAGCAAAAGCGCTATCGACGAAAACGACTCCAGCTTTGCCTTCGCCTCCACTCCAGCGATGCCCTGTGGCATCTCCGGTTATGCCGAAGGTGCTTTCGACAAGTTGCGCTGGTCGATCCCCAACACCTATCGCGGGGACACCTGGTCGCGCACCTACGTGCACCCGAGCGGGTTGATGTTCAATCAGTCCATCAGTGCCGCCGTCAAAGGCAAGTCGCTGTCATTCCTCAGCAACAACGCCGACCAGGCGCTGTTCCAGCTCGGCGAAATCCCGGCGCGTGGCATGAAGGTGTACCTGGCTTACCAGCGCTCCACCTATCGCATCCTGTCGCCGTTCAGCAGCGACCCGTACTACGTGGCGATCACGGCGGACGAAAGCTTCGCCCTCGATCCGGCGGAGTACAAGCGTGCGGTGCTGGAGGTGTATCAACTGGTGAAAGCAACCTCGCCCACCACGGTCGACCTGTCGAACCTGTTCATCGCCAAGAACCTGGAAACCCTCTACCCGGCGTCCGGCTACTCCAACGACGACAAGGACAAGATCGTGCGCAATCGCATGGGTGAGAACCGTGGCGAGTTCTACTTCGATGCGCGTGAAGGCACCAACTACGCCCAGCGTCGTGAGGAGACTCGTCTGCGTGAAGCCCGTCGCCAGCAGCAGCAGATGGCTGAACTGCACAACCGCGTACTCGCCCGTTACGAGCAGCTCAAGGACGGCATGACCGCGTTCAAGGGCCGCGAGACCGAAGCGCTGGCGCAGATGGCCGGGATCAAGGTGACGTTCGCCGCACCCATGACCCTGCTCGATCCGTCGTCCTCGACCTCGGCGGTGCCGATGATGATTCACGTCACCGGCAAACGCGGCGACTTCTATGAAATCGACTTCCCGCGCAAGGGCCGGGTCCAGGCCGATGTAGAGCTGGAGGATCAGTGGTACGTGATCCATGCCGCGAACATGACGCCTTACCTGCCCCTGGAAGACGGCCGTGCGATTCCAACGTTCCGCGTATACGCCGTTGGCGATCCAGAGGCTTGCAAGCAGGATCACTGCGCCGACCGCGTGTCGTTTGGTGCCGTGCTGGCCAAGGAATTTCCAAACGCCGGCATCGACTTCAGCTGGACGCCTGAAGTCTCCGAGCGCTACGTGACAGCTTGGCAGCAAGCTTCCGCCCAAATTCAGTAAGGCACCGCCAATATGAAATCGATGAACAAGAAACAAATCATCATCGCCGCCGCGGTCGCCGGCGTGGTGATCCTCGGCATTGTCGGCTCGATGCTGTCCAGTGCCGGAAAAAAGGAAACCCTGGGTTATTACGACGAACTCAAGGAACAGTTTTTCCTTGAGAACGTGCTGAACGAAGGGGACGTATCCTATTCGTTCTGGTCCGGCAACCTCACTGTGGAGGCCCCGGAGATCCGCCTGGTCGCCGCCAATACCAATGGCGCTGACAAATTCCTCAAGAGCATGATGGGCATGCTCGCCGGTCTCAACGCCAATACGGCGGAAAGCGGCCTGGCCGCCTGGTCCCGCTACCTGATCACCTCCACCACCGGTGGCGGCAAAGCGGGTGGCGTGTACCTCAAGGCCGATGCCCTGAAGGTCAGTCGCTCCGGCGACAGCAAGGACGGCGAGATCCACGTCCAGTTGCTGGGCCTGGACCTGAGCAATCCCTACCTCTCGCAGAAAGGTGGTGACGTAGTACTGGTGTCGGAGGTGGCAGACGAAATCCAGCCGCGGGCCGAGGTCGATCAGTACGGTCGCGTCGTCAGCTCAAACTTCTCGTGGGGCAGCAACATGGTCGCCCGCCTGCCGTTTACCGGTGCGTTCATCAGCGCTGCTACCGGCGATATCGGCACCAAGGTCGACCTGGATTTCACCCTCAAGCGCTCCGATGACGGTGAAGGCTCGATGAAATTCGTGGTAGTACACCGCAACGACGGCAGTGAAGTCGGGCGCATCGTACGCGAGGCTTCATTCGCCTCGATACCGCCGCTGGACGACGTCCAGGAACAGCTCAAGGCGGCGTTCAGCGGCTTCATCGTCGGCGCCTACAGCACCTCCACCGGGCAAACCGTCATCGCCGAAGCCGTGGGCAACTTCGCGCGCAAAGCCAAGGTGGCCAGCTACTCGCTGACCTACAAGGGCTTTGATGAACTCAAGGATGGCTTCGACGAATACCAGGCCGCGACCAAGCAGAAGGAGTTCGCCGGTTACTGCGCAGCGGCCGGCCTGTCAACGTTCCAGAACGACTTCGGCGCCAAGGCCAAGCAGCACAGCGACTCGGAATGCGCGATTGCGCAAAAGCTGGTTGCCGATGGCAAGTTCAAGGAGGCGTACAGCTTCAAGGAAGACAAGTCGTTGTTCGCGGGGTTGTTTGTGAGCAAGAGCTATACGCTTGAGACGGACTGATTGAGCTGGGTGCTGCGCTTGGGCGCCTGGTTCTCCAGGTGTCCGGGTGTGGTGCCGGGGAATCTGTGGAAATAAAAAAACCGGCCATCAAGGCCGGTTTTTTTCTTTACGTGCATCTCCCGTCAAAACAACAACGCGAGTGCGAAATCCGAGTGGAGCGGGTGAAGGGAATCGAACCCTCGTTATCAGCTTGGGAAGCTGGAGTAATGCCATTATACGACACCCGCTCAGAGCGGCTGACTTTGTACCAGATGTGCGCGCGGAAATGAAGTTTTTCTTTAAGTGCAAGGCTTTAGTACAGGTGAAACCGTTCAAAAAAACCATACGGCGGTCAATCGCGGGCAAGCCTTGCTCCTGCACAGCGGGAGGGGCTTGCTCGCGATGACTCTGTTTCAGATTGCCAGTGCATGGTGATCCTGGACGTAGTGGTAACGGGTTCGGCTTTCATGTTGCGCGGGTTTGAGGAAGCCGAGCAGGGCGTTGCGGCTGTCGCGGCAGGCAGCCTTGTGTTCCATGTCGAGGAAGTGGCCGGTCGCCTCCAGCGTGGTAAAGGTGCTGTGCTGCACGTGGTTGGCGAACAGTTGCGCGCCGTCGGCGGCGGTGTATTCGTCCCATTCGCCATTCATGAACAGCACCGGCACCTTGATCTTCTCTGACGCCTTGAGGAAGCACTGGCGGTCACTGTTGAGCAGGTCGCTGATGTGGAAGTGCATCTGCCCGTACTCGTGCTCGGCCAGGCTGCTGACGTGGCGGTAGTTGAAGCGCTTGAACAGCGTTGGCAGGTGCTTGCCGATGGTGCTGTTGACCAGGTTGCCGACACGGTCGCCGTCACGGCTGCCGAGGTAGTCGATGCCGCGCTCGAGGTAGTCGAGCATGTGCGCATTGATCTCCGGGGAGAACGAGCTGATCACGGCTTTTTCGATGCGCCGTGGCTGCTGCGCGAGTGCCACCAGGGTGGCGGCGCCGCCCCAGGAGAACGACAGTACGTGTTCGGCGGCGAAGTGATCGATCAGCTCCAGCAGGATCTGCCCTTCGACTTCCTTGGTCAGCAATTTCTCGTGCAGGTTGTGGGCCTTCGACTTGCCCGCGTAGGGCTGGTCGTAGCAGACCACGTTGAACTGCGGATGCAGGTTTTTCACGGTTTGTGCAAACGACGCAGTCGTGGCCATCGAGCCGTTGACCAAGATGATGGTCTTCTCTGCGGCGTCTGCGCGATAGAACTCCGTGTAAACCCGATACTGACCTTGTATATCCAGCACAGCGATTTCTGGCCTCATGTCATAAGACTCCTGGCAAGCGGGTATGCGCGCAAATGAGATTGCACGAGCTTTGTGACAGGTAGGCATATGCCTGGAATTTTGCTAGGCCCATGTCGATCCGGTAAGGCAGGTCGACGGGTATTATTATTGGCGGGCAGTTTGCTGGTCTGAGGCGGAACCTGAGGGTTCACTAACCGGCAAAAAGTTTCTTAGAAGTATGTTGTGACTCATCAGTCACATTTCGGCTGACGACCTGATTCAAGCAGGGGCGAAGGCATCGCGCAAGTACCTTTGGCAAATTGTTCGACAACTTCTGCTCAGCGGTAGCCCGCTTAGATCATTTCGATCTCTTGGGCACTCAGCGGGCGGTATTCCCCCGGGTTCAACGAGCTGTCGAGCACCAGCGGCCCCATGCGCTCGCGGTGCAGGCGCAGCACTTTGTTGTCGAAGTGGCCGAACATGCGCTTCACCTGGTGATACCGACCTTCGACGATGCTCAGGCGTGCCGACCTGGGGCCAAGCACCTCCAGGTTGGCGGGCAGGGTGGTCAGGTCTTCGAACGCGAAGTACAGGCCCTCGGTAAACTTGCGCGCATATTCGGGGCCGATCAGTTGCTCGGTCTCGACGTAATAGACCTTGGGCAGTTTGGTCTGGGGCTGGGTCAGGCGCCGCGACCAGCTGCCGTCGTTGGTGATGAGCATCAGGCCGGTGGTGTTGAAGTCCAGGCGACCGGCGATGTGCAAGTCCTCCTTGTCCGGCTCGTGGATCAGGTCGAGGACGGTCGGGTGCTCCGGGTCGCGGGTAGCGCTGACGCAGCCAGGGGGTTTGTGCAGCATGTAGTGACGCACGGGCTTGCCAGGCTGTAACACCTCACCATCGACTTCGACCCGGCTGAATTCGCGGACTTCGGCGTGCGGGTCGCTGACGATACTGCCATCGATGCGCACGCGTTTTTCCACCAGCAACAGGCGCACCTGCTTGCGGTTGAAGCACGGCAGATTGCTGAGAAAACGGTCTACACGCATGACGGGGCGTCGGCAGGAAAAGGCCGCGTATCTTACGTGATCGGCCGGGCGCCTGCTTGCAGTTGCGCCTCGACGCCGGCGCAGCGGGGGCACAGGCAGGTGGCGTTGCGCAGTTCGGCGGGCAAGGCTTCAAGCACTGCCGGGTCGATGCTGACGCCGTAGCACCAGCAGGCCCGTGCGGCGGTGCGCGGGTCGGCCAGGGTGCAATCGTTGGGCGCACCGCAGGCCGGGCAGGTATCTGGTTTATTCATGAACGGTGTGTGGACTGCTTGAGTGGGATAGCACGCAGGTGCGGTTGCGGCCGGTTTGCTTGGCCCGATACATCGCATGATCCGCCCGGGACAGCAATGTGTGCAAGGTGTCGTCAGGTTGCAGGGTGGTGAGGCCGATGCTCACGGTCAGCTTCAGCGAATGACCGTTATAGGCATAGTCCTGCTGCTCGACGTGCCGGCGGATTTTCTCGGCGATCATCTGGCCAGTCTCGCCATCGGTGTCTTTGAGCAACACAATGAACTCTTCGCCGCCCCAGCGGCAGACGATGTCGGAATGGCGCAGGCAGCTTTCCAGGTCCCGGGCAAAGCCGATCAGTACCTGGTCGCCGGCGAGGTGGCCATAGGTGTCGTTCAACGCCTTGAAATGGTCCAGGTCGAGCAGCAACGCGGTCAGCGGTTTCGGCTCGCGCTGCGCTTCATGCATGGCTTGCGCGGCCAGCAGATCGAAGCCGCGTCGGTTGGGCAGGTCGGTCAGGCTGTCGAGGGTGGCCTGGGCGTGGATGCGGCGCTGGTAGCGCTTGATCACACGGTTCAGCAGGGCCAGCACGATCAGGGTGACGAGCAGGCAGATCAGCAAATTGAGGTACAGCGAATGACGAATTTCGCTCAGTGCGCCGTCTTCGCGCTTTTCGACGAACAGGTACCAGTTGAGCTCCGGAATAAACCGCACGTTGAGGAAATGGCCCTCGCCCTGGACCGAGTACTCGTAGCTGCCGCTGTTGGGTTTGGGCAGTTGGCTGACGAGGCTCTTCATGCTGTCGAGTTCGCTCAGGGTCTGCCCGATGTGCGCGCCTTGAGGCCCGCCTTCTGCGCCGGTCAGCACCAGGCGGCCGAAGGTGTCGACGAAGTACACGCTGCGTTGATAGCGCTGCTGGTAGCGGTCGATCAGCTTGATCACCGCATCGACGGTCAGGCCGACGCCTGCTGCGCCGATGAATCGGTTGTTGTAGTCATAGACCTTGTAGTTGATGAAGAAGGTCAGGTTGTCCTTGTTGGCCAGGTCCGGATCGACGTTGATCTCGTAGGGCTCGGCCATGTCGCGCACGCGAAAGTACCAGGCATCGCGGGGCTCGGTGACCTTGATCTGCTTGAGCACGCCTTTGGCGTGGTAGTAGGTGAGGCTGGCGTTGGAGACGAAAAACGCGGTGTAGGCACCGTAGTGCGTCATCACTTCATTGAGGTAGCGGGTCATCTGCTCGGGGTTCTGCTCGCCGTCCACCACCCAGTCTCGCATGAAGGTGTCGCGGGACATCATCGAGGAAATCAGGATCGGCCGGACCAGGTCTTTCTGGATTTCCGAATAGACGGTGTCCGATGTCAGCGGCAGCTCGGTGTTGACGATGCTGTCGCGGATCGACGCGCGCGAGGCGTAATAGCTGAGCAAGGACGTGGCCAGGAAGCCGGCGCCGAGCAAGGCAATCAGGGTGAAAACCAATGAACGTTGCGAATACAGCGGCGAGCGAAGCGGCATGGCAATTCCGTTGGCAATGATCCGGTGCAAAACATTCTAAAGGCACTGCGGGGAAATAACTTTGGGATTTGCAGGGTGAATTGGTAAGGATCAGGACGGGTGGTGGCAGGGAGGGTGTCATCGCGGGCAAGCCTTGCTCCTGCAAGAGCGGGCTTGCTCGCGAAGCGTGAGGTCACTGCCGATCTGTCAGATACGCACGCCATCCGCCACAATGGCTGATGTCGAATGCGCCTTCCAGGCCATAACTTTCACAGATAAATCCGCTCTCCCAACGGCCATCTGCCAACTGCACTTTACCCAGGCCCAAAGGCGCCGGGATGCCGGTGAGGAACGAGCCCAGTTCGCTGCTCGGCAACTCCCAGACCTCCACCGCAATGGCTGAGCGCCGCCCACCACCAGCCTGGCGCGATCATTGCGGGCGACCGGGGTTGGTGCAGGTGCATCGTCGAAATGCTGGAAGGCCTGGGCCATAGATGACGAACCTTTCATCGGCGAGATGTTTCAACGTATTGCAAGGCCGCACCAGATTCCGGAATCGATGTCTGATCTATCGACAGTCACCGAATAATTGACTGTCGCCTGCCAGCGTCGCTGGTGTGGCTCACTCGCGGTCCAGGAGGCCGCCATGCTCTCTCGAATAAAACTGCGAATTCTTCTGATTGCTGCGTTGGGATTGTCAGTGGGCGCCTGCGTGCCCTATTCCGATGGAGGAGGCAGCTACTACAGTTCCGAGGTCTACACCTCGCCCGCGCCTGCCTACTATTCCGGCGGCACTTACTACTCGGGAGGCGGCGGTTATTACACCCAGCCGCGCCGCTACTACGCACCGCCTGCGCGGTATTACCAGCCGACTCCGCGGCATTATTACCAGCCACGGGTCTACCAGCCGGCACCGCGTTATTACCACTCGTCACCACGGGCCGATTATCGGGCTCAACAGCGGCACGGCTGGGATGGACCTAATCGTGGCGGCGGCAACAATGACTATCGCGGCGGCGGACGCCACGGTGGGCGTGGCGACCATAATGGTCGCGGTGATCACGATGGCCGCGGTGGCCGCAACCGCTGAAGCCCCGATGGGGCGGATTGCCGGCAACGGATTGCCGGCAATCTACGATGTATCTGATACACCGCCAGCTGTATTACATGCGACTGATACACCGCCATCTGTATTGCTATGCGTCTGATACACCGCCCCCCGTGTCACATGCGTCTGATATACCGCCATCTGAATGGCTGCGCATCGGATACACCACACCCGTAGGAGCTGCCGAAGGCTGCGATCTTTTGATCTTCTGCGTCAAAATGGGCGCCGAAGGCAAAAGATCGCAGCCTTCGGCAGCTCCTACGGGTTAAACGGGCATACCAGCGTTGCTGGCACCGCCAGAAAATCGGCTCCTGCAATTGTTTTCAGTATTCCGAGAGATCCGCCAGCGGATGGCGCCCTTCCCAAACCTTCTGGAAATGCGCATCGACTACCGCCTCCGGCACATTATTGATATCAGGCCAGTGCCAATGCGGCTTCTGGTCCTTGTCGATCAATCGCGCCCGCACCCCCTCACTGAATTCCGGATGACGGCAGCAGTTCAGGCTCAGGGTGTATTCCATCTGGAATACCTGCGCCAGCGACATGTGCCGCGCGCGGGCAATCTGTTCCCACACCAGGTGCGCAGTCAGCGGCGAGCCTTCGCTCATGGTCTTGGCAGCCCGGCTGAGCAGCGGGTCGCTGTGGTCGCTCTGCTGGCTGATGGCTTTCCAGGCACAGCGCACGTCACTGACATCCAGCAGCTCATCGATCTGCTGACGGCGCGGTAACCATTGCGCCTCGGGCATCTGCGCCAGGGCTTGCTGTTGCAAGGCCTTGAGCAGGCTGTTGAGCTGCATGGCGGTCTGTTCCTGCCAGTTGATCTGCAACAGCCCTTCCAGTAACGCTTCCTGTTGCTCATCGAGCAGGAAGCGGTCAGCGAGGTCGAGGTCGATCGCATCGCGAGCATTCATGTGCGCGCCTGTCAGCCCTAGAAACAGGCCGAGCTTGCCCGGCAGGCGCGACAGGAACCAGCTGGCGCCAACGTCCGGATACAGGCCGATGCTGATTTCCGGCATTGCCAGGCGGCTGCTCGGCGTAACAATGCGCAGGCTTGCGCCTTGCAACAGGCCCATGCCACCACCGAGTACGTAACCATGGCCCCAGCAGATCAGTGGCTTGGGATAAGTATGCAGGTTGAAATCGAGGCGATATTCCGCCGCGAAAAAATGCGCGGCCAGGGGCGGTACTTCGCCCGGTTGCGCGCGGCAGGCTTCCACCAGGCTGCGCACCTCGCCACCGGCACAGAACGCCTTCGCACCGTTTCCGCGCAACAGGACGCAGACGATTTGCGGCTCCTTGGCCCAGGCGTCCAGTTGCTGACTCAATGCGTTGATCATCGGCAGGGACAGGGCATTCAGGGATTTTTCGGCATCCAGGGTGGCCACGCCGATGCGTGCGCCGTCGGTACCGGTGAGTTCTTCGAAGTGCAGATTCATCGTGACCTCGATCAGGAATTTGAGCGTTCAGTATGATCGCTGTGCAGGAAAGTGCCGGATCTGCGTCAGATCAATTGACAAGTGTGAGCGGCCTTCTTAGGGTTCCCCCCATTGTTTTTGCCGGGTGTAACCATGACTGCTGACGACCGTATCAAACTCGAACCGAGCTGGAAGGAGGCACTGCGTGCTGAGTTCGACCAGCCTTACATGGCAGAGTTGCGCAATTTCCTGCAGCAGGAGCGGGCGGCGGGCAAGGAGATCTATCCGCCTGGCCCGATGATTTTCAATGCGCTCAATTCGACGCCCCTGGATAAAGTCAAAGTCGTGATTCTCGGGCAGGATCCGTACCACGGCCCAGGTCAGGCCCACGGCCTGTGCTTCTCGGTGCAACCGGGCGTGCCGGCGCCACCATCGCTGGTCAACATCTACAAAGAGCTCAAGCGCGACCTGAACATTGATATCCCCAACCACGGCTATTTGCAGAGCTGGGCCGATCAAGGCGTGCTGATGCTCAACACCACCATGACGGTTGAGCGCGCCAATGCCAATGCGCACAAGGACAAGGGCTGGCAGTTTTTCACCGACCGGATCATTGAACTGGTCAGCCTCCATCAGCCGCATCTGGTGTTCATGCTCTGGGGCGCCCATGCCCAGAGCAAGCAGAAGCTGATCGATGCGACCAAGCACCTGGTGCTGACATCGGTGCATCCGTCGCCTTTGTCGGCCTATCGCGGGTTTCTCGGTTGCGGGCACTTCAGCCGTACCAACAAGTTTCTGGAACAGAACGGCGAAGCGCCCATCGAGTGGCGGTTGCCGCCGGTCTAATCAGGATTGCGATTCCAGTACTTGAACAACGGCTCCGCCAGAAACAGCACAAACAACAACCGCATCACCTGCATCGCCGTCACCAGTGGCACCGACAGCTGCAGGGTCTCGGCAGTCAGGCTCATCTCGGCAATCCCGCCGGGCATCATCCCCAGGGTCAGCGAACGCAAGTCCAGATGGGTCAAGGCACTGAGCCCCAGTGCCGCCAGTGTCGCGATCAGCATGGTCAGCACGGTGGCTATCAAGGTGCGGCCCATGAACGAGGGTGCCCGGCGGAAAAATTGCCGGTTGAAGTGGCAGCCCAGTCCGCTGCCGATCAGCCATTGGCCGATCTGACTGCCACCATCGGTAAACCGATGTGCAGGTCCCAGCCAATGCTCACTGCCGAAGTGACCAGCAACGGGCCGAAAAGCCAAGGGTTGGGTTGGCGCAGAAAATCCCAGACCCAGGCGGCCATGGCGCCTGCCGGAAAGAGCAGGGCCAGCCACCACCAGCTGACAGCCGCCGGATGGAAAACCGGTGCGCCGTCACCCAGCAGATACTTGAATGCCGCTGGTACGCACAGCACCACTACCAGCACTCGCAGACTCTGCCCTGCAGCGACACGGCTCAACACTGCGCCATTGCGCGCACCGAGGTTGACCATTTCGCCGGAGCCGCCGGGCATGCTGGAAAAGAACGCGGTGGCGCGATCTTCGCCCGTCCGGCGCATCAGCCAGACGCCGACCACGGCGGACAGACTGGTGACCAGTGCGCCAAAAAATATCAGGCCGAAGTGGCTCAGCACCTGCTCCATCACCACCGGGGTGAAGTGCAGGCCGATACCAATGCCGATGATCCACTGGCCGCATTTACGCCCGCCAGGGATCTCTGCCAACTGCCACGGCGTCAGGCAGCGCACCAGGATGATCGCCAGCAGCGAGCCGACCATCCACGGCAGCGGCCAGCCCACCAGACTGGCGAGGTAACCGCCCAGCGCGCCAACCAGCGGCGTACCCCACCAGGCGTTGAGGGGTGCTCGATCAGGCATCGGCGACTGCGCGACGAGCGACCGAACGTTTGCGCCAGATCCGCAGCAACGGCATAAACAGCATCAGCGCCGTGAGTATCCAGACGCCAAAGGTGATCGTGCTGGACCAGAGGATTTCCAGCGCTCCGTTGGAGATCGACAGGGCGCGACGCAGGTTCTGCTCCATCAAACCGCCGAGGATGAACCCCAGCAGTACCGGCGACAGCGGGAAGTCCAGCTTGCGCAGGATGTAGCCGAAGATGCCGATGCCGATCATCAGGAACAGGTCGAAGGTGGTGGCGTGCACCGCGTAGACGCCGATCCCGGTAATGATGGCGATCACCGGCACCAGTGCCCAGTTCGGCACGGCAAGGATGCGGGTGAATATGCGGATCATCGGGATGTTGAGGATCACCAGCATGATGTTGGCGACGAACAGTGACGCGATCAGCCCCCAGACGATGTCTGGCTGTTGCTGGAACAGCAGCGGGCCTGGGGTGATGTTGTACAGCGACAGGGCGCCGATCATCACGGCCGTGGTGCCTGAGCCGGGAACACCCAGGGTCAGCATCGGCACCAGCGCGCCGCAGGCCGAAGCACCGATGGCCGTTTCCGGTGCCGCCAGGCCGCGCATGTCGCCCTGGCCGAACGTACCCTTGGCCCCGGCAATGCGTTTTTCGGTCATGTAGGCCACGGCGCTGGCGAGGGTGGCCCCGGCACCTGGCAGCACGCCCATGATGAAGCCAAGCAGGCCGCACCGGATGTTCACCGCGAACACCGCCGACGCTTCCTTGAAGTTGAACATCATGCGCCCGGTGGCTTTTACCGCTTCCTGGCCGCGGTGGGTTTTTTCCAGCAGCAGCAGGATTTCGCTGATGGAGAACAGGCCCAGCACCAGCACCACGAACTGAATGCCATCGGTCAGGTGGATGTTATCCCCGGTGAACCGGTACACACCGCTGTTGGCGTCGATGCCGACGGTCGACAGGAACAGGCCGATCAGTGCCGCAATAAACGTCTTCAACGGTCGGTCGCCAGCCATGCCGCCGAGGCAGACAATCGCGAATACCATCAGGACGAAGTATTCCGCCGGGCCGAAGGCAATCGCCCATTTCGCCAGCAGCGGCGCGAACAGCACCATGCCGCAGGTGGCGATGAACGCGCCGATGAAAGAACTCCAGGCTGACAGCGAAAGTGCCACGCCGGCCAGGCCCTTGCGCGCCATCGGGTAACCGTCGAGGGTGGTCATCACGGTGGAGGCCTCACCCGGGATGTTCAGCAGGATCGAGCTGATCCGGCCGCCGTATTCGCAACCCAGGTACACCGCCGCGAGCAGGATCAGCGCCGACTCCGGCGGCAGGCCGAGGGCGAACGCGATCGGGATCAGCAAGGCCACGCCGTTAATCGGGCCCAGGCCCGGCAACAGGCCGACGACGGTGCCTATCAGGGTGCCACACAGTGCAGTCACCAGGTTGTACGGGCTCAGCGCGACGCCGAACCCCTGGCCCAAATAGCCAAAAGTATCCATATCAGTTCTCCAGAACGTCGAGCAGGCCCAGGGGCAACGGCACGTCCATCAACTTGTCGAACAGCAGGTAGAGACCAACGCTCATCAGCGTCGTCACCACGATGCTCGGCCACCAGCGACCGCCGTACAGGCGAGCCATCGGGATACCGATCAGGATGCTGCTGAGGATAAAGCCCAGCGGTTCGAACAGGCCGGCGAAGATCAGCAGCAGCACGATGCAGATGCCGATCTTGTTCAGGGTTTCGCGGTCGAGTTTGGGGTCATCGTCGCTGTGCACGATCGGCGTCGGACGGAACAGCATGTACAGCAGGCCCAAGCCCATCAGCCCGAGCATCAGCAGGGGAAAGGCCCGTGGGCCGACCGGCTCGTAGGAAAAAGCGGCCTGATATGGCCATGCCATCAGTGCCAGGCCGACGCAGGCCAGCAACAGCACCGCAGCAAAAATGCGTTGTAAGAGCATGGGAAACTCCTGGGCTGCGACCCCGGGGCGGGGTCGCAACCGCTAGACAAGGACGATCACTGGATCAGGCCGAACTCTTTGGCCAGCACTTTGTAGTCCGCGACCTGCTGCTTCACGTAGGTGTCCAGCTCGGGGCCGGTCATGGCGAAGGGGAAGAGTTCACGCTGATCGCGCAGCTTGGCGAACTCATCGGACGCCAGCAGTTTGTCGAAGGCGTCTTTCCACCAGGCGTAATCCTCGTCACTGACCTTCGGCCCGAGGTAGAAGCCGCGAACCACTGGCCAGACGATGTCGTAGCCTTGCTCCTTGGCGGTCGGAATGTCTTTCATTTCCGGCTCGTCCAGGCGCTTCTCGGAGAACACCGCCAACAGGCGCATGTCGCCGCTCTGGATGTGCGGCATGGAGTCGGAGATGTCGGTGCTGCCGACCTGGATATGCCCGCCCAGCAACGCCGTGGCGATTTCACCGCCACCTTCGAGGGCCACGTAACGCAGGTCGCGCGGGTTGATCCCGGCGGCCTTGGCGATCAGCGCGGTTTGCATCCAGTCCTGGCTGCCCACGGTGCCGCCGGAGCCGATCACTACCTTGCTCGGGTCTTTTTTCAGCGCCTGTACCAGGTCGTCGAGGGTCTTGTAGGGCGAATCGCTTTTCACTGCGATCGCGCCATAGCTGGTACCGACCGCCGCCAGCCAGCGCACCGCGCTCTCGTCGAAACGACCAAACTTGCCCTGGGCCAGGTTCAGCAGGGAACCACTTGACCACGCCACCAGCGTGCCGGCATCGGCCGGGCGCTGGGCAACCACCGCGTTGTACGCCACTGCGCCGACTCCGCCGGGCATGTAGGTCACGCGCATCGGTTTGCTCAGCAGTTTCTGGTTCACCAGGGCGCTCTGTACCAGCTTGCACGTCAGGTCAAAACCGCCGCCGGGCGAGGCGGGGGCGATGCATTCCGGGCGCTTGGGCTCGGCCATGATTTGTCCAGCAAAGAGTATGCAGCTGGCGGCGAGGGCGAAACGGCGCAGTGATCGATTCATAGGTGTCTCCAGGGGAGTTATTGTTTTTGGAATGATTCAGGCGAAGCAATTTCGCACCATGCAAATGGTGTTGATAAGCGTTGGGGAGCGAAGGATGGGACGAGACAGGTCAGCCTGGCGGCGTGTAGACGGCATGGTGCAGTACCTCGTTTATTGTTCTTATTGGCGAAAACGCTTCATGGCGTTTTTCGGGAGCTACATTTCAAAGCAAGGGGGATGGTTTGCAGTCGAAACCATCCGTCGGCCGACTTTAACGGGCCAACCTTTCGCCAACCTTTCAGCGTGCTTTCACGGTTTTGCTGCTTCACAGCGCCGGATCGGGCTGTAAACTTCGCGCCAAAGAATGGCGTCGACCATCCCTGAATGAGGTAAAGATCCATGCGTGTTCTGCTCGTCGAAGACCACTTGCAGCTTGCCGAAAGTGTCGCCCAGGCGCTGAAAAGCACGGGGCTGACCGTGGACGTACTACACGATGGCGTGGCCGCAGACCTGGCACTGAGCAGCGAGGACTACGCCATGGCGATCCTCGACGTCGGGTTGCCACGCATGGATGGCTTCGAGGTGTTGGCGCGCCTGCGCTCCCGGGGCAAGAACCTGCCGGTGCTGATGTTGACGGCCCGTAGTGACGTCAAGGATCGGGTGCATGGCCTCAACCTGGGCGCCGACGATTATCTGGCCAAGCCCTTTGAGCTGACCGAGCTTGAGGCACGGGTCAAGGCCCTGCTGCGCCGCAGCGTGCTGGGTGGCGAGCGCCAGCAGACTTGCGGTGTGCTCTCCTATGACCTGGACACTCGACGCTTCACCCTCGCCGAGGAATTACTCACCCTGACCTCCCGTGAACAGGCGGTGCTCGAGGCGCTGATTGCCCGGCCGGGGCGGGTGATGAGCAAGGAGCAACTGGCCTCCCAGGTATTCGGCCTGGACGAGGAAGCCAGCCCCGACGCGATCGAAATCTACGTGCACCGCCTGCGCAAGAAACTCGACGGCCAGTCGGTCGCCATCGTGACCTTCCGCGGCCTCGGGTACTTGCTGGAAAGCCGCGATGCATAAGCCCAGCAGCCTGCGCTGGCGGTTGTTGTGGAACCTGGCGCTGTTGCTGGTGGTGTTGATGCTGGCCAGTGGATTGAGCGCTTACTGGAATGGTCGCGAGGCCGCCGATACGGCCTATGACCGCACCTTGCTGGCCTCGGCGCGAACCATCGCGGCGGGGGTCTCCCAGGTCGACGGCACCCTCAGCGCCGACGTGCCCTATGTGGCGCTCGATACCTTCGCCTACGACAGCGCCGGGCGAATTTTCTACCTGGTCAACGACATCAACCAGAAACTGATCTCCGGCTACGAAAACCTTCCTCCACCGCCCCCGGGTACCCCGCGCACCGACGATTACCCGGCGCTTGCGCGGTTCTACAACGCCAAGTATCAGGGCCAGAATGTTCGCGTGGTCAGCCTGCTCAAGCCGGTCAGCGAGCCGAACATGAACGGCATGGCGGAGATTCGGGTCGCGGAAACCGATGAAGCCAGGGTCGACATGGCCCGCAGCCTCGCGGCGGACACCCTGCTGCGCCTGGGCATGCTGGCAATCGGAGCGCTGTTGATGGTGTGGTTTGCCGTCAGCGCTGCGCTGCGGCCCCTGGAACGCTTGCGCACTGCCGTGGAAGAGCGTCAGCCGGACGATTTGCGGCCACTGCCACTGGTGGAGGTTCAGCACGAATTATGGCCGCTGGTGCGCGCGCTCAACCATTTCACCGAACGCCTGCGCGGGCAGTTCGAGCGCCAGGCGCAATTTATCGCCGATGCCGCGCACGAATTGCGCACTCCGCTGGCGGCGCTCAAGGCACGTCTGGAACTGGGCTTGCGGGCAACCGAACCGCAAACCTGGCGCAGCACCCTGGAAACCGCAGCCCAGGGCACCGACCGCCTGACCCATCTGGCGAACCAGCTGCTGTCACTGGCCAGGGTGGAGAACGGCGCCCGGGCGATCGCCGAGGGCGGTGCGCAGTTGCTCGATCTCAGCCAACTGGCCCGGGAGCTGGGCATGGCCATGGCGCCTCTGGCCCATGCTCGCGGGGTGGCGCTGGCCCTGGAAGCAGACGAACCGGTGTGGTTGCGCGGCGAACCCACGCTGTTGAACGAGCTGCTGAGTAATCTGGTAGACAACGCGCTGGCCCACACGCCATCGGGCGGCAATGTGATTCTGCGGGTCACTGCGCCGGCGGTGCTGGAGGTCGAGGACGATGGACCGGGAATTCCCCTTGAAGAGCGTGAGCGGGTATTCGAACGATTTTACCGACGCAATCAGCAGGTCGCCGGGTCGGGACTGGGCCTGGCGATTGTCGGTGAGATCTGCCGTGCGCACCTGGCACAAATCAGTCTGCACGATGGCGAGCACGCGGGCTTGAAGGTTCGGGTGAGTTTCGTCGCGGGATAAAGGTTGCGCAGTGGCCCCAGGGTTACTGAGCACAAGGCTCAGTAAAACATCGACCGCGACTCTTCCAGATCCCTGCACAGCGTCTCGTTCTGCGGGTCAATCCCCATTTTCCGGAACGCCGGCACTTCAAGGGCATCGACTCGCGAGAGCGGGTGATTGCTGTTCTTGTGGCAGTACAAGCTGGCCACCTGCACCAGGTCGACATAGTCCAGGCGTTCGGAATCGCGCTGCAGATCCAGGTACAGCCGGGGAATCTGCACCAGCTTCTCGGGAAAATCCCAGACCTTGAGCAACTTTTCGCCGATCAGCGGATGGATCTGGTCGATGACGTGATTGAGGCTCACTGCGTCGGCCAGCAACTCATTGTGATCTTCGGCATACGTCAGGATCGGCAGCACGCCGATCTGGTGCACCAGCCCGCCAAGAGCGGCCTGGTCCGGCTTGAGTTGGGTGTAGCGACGGCACAGCGCATAGCTGACGCCGGCGATTTCCAGGCTCTTGTGCCAGACTTCGCGCATTTTCTGCTCGACCACCTCGGAACGGGCGTTGAAGATCTGCTCCATGACCAGGCCAATCGCTAGGTTGCTGCTGTAGTTGACGCCCAGGCGGGTGATCGCCGTGTGCAGGTCAGTGACTTCCTGAGTGGCGCGCAGCAACGGGCTGTTGACCACCTTGATCAGGCGCGCCGACAACGCCGTATCGCGGCCAATCACCTTGCCGAGGGCACTGACACTGATTTCCGGGTCTTCGGCAGCCTTGCGAATCTGCAAGGCCACTTCGGGCAACGTAGGCAGAACCAGGTCATCGTTGTCGATGGCCGCAACCAAATCCTGTTGGACCTTTTCCGCCAGCTTGCTCATTTCGTCTATCCAGGAGGGTATTGCGAGAGGTGCTGCCTTCAGCGCTGGATTTCGCGGTCGCGATCCAGCTCGTAAGGCAGGTCAAGCAAGGTCATGGCAGGCCCTTCGAGGCTGCCCAGGTGAACATCACCACCTTCCGCTGCTTCGGCCTGCAATACTGCCAGTAGTTCAATGTCTTGGCCTGCCTGTGCCGCGATCACCACTTCGCCTATGGCGCTGGCGTGGCTGGGGGAAAACAGCGGCGCGCCGGGCTCCGGCAATGCATCGCCAGTCAGCTGCAGGCGATACAGGCGGCGCTTTAGCTTGCCCAGGTACTGCATGCGCGCGACGATTTCCTGGCCGGTGTAGCAACCTTTCTTGAAACTCACCCCACCGATGGCTTGCAGGTTCAGCATCTGCGGGATAAACAGCTCGCGGGTGCCCGCCATGACCTGGCCAATCCCGGCGCGAATCTGGCCCAGCAGCCATTGATTGAGTTCGCCTTCAGCCAGTACGGCAGCCAGCTGTTGCTTCACGGCAGCGGCCTGATTGGCAGCCACCCAGAGTTCGGCGCGGTCAGGCGAAACCCTGATGGCGACGAGACCGCCGTGGCGCGCGACACTGTCGGTGACTGCCGGCAGGTCTAGACCCAGCGCGTTCAGTGCAGCGTCGCCATGCTCCAGGCCAAAGCGGACCCAGGCGGCGCTTTCGTCGGTCAATTTGGATTTGGAAAACACGGCGTATTTTTTAAGGTCCGCCAACTGCGGCTCCAGCAGTTCGCTCGCCATGGCCATGAGCACGCCGTCTCCTTCCAGCAGGATGCGGAAACTCGATTGCATCCGGCCTTTTTGCGTGCAGCGCGCGCCCAGGCTGGCCTGGGTATCACTCAGGTAGTTGAGGTTGCAGGTCAACTGGCCTTGCAGGAATTTACTGGCGTCCGCGCCTCGGACCGCGAGTACGCCTTCGTGAGACAGGGTGCAGAAAAAAGCAGAATCGGCCATGAGTCATCGCAGGGTAAAGAGTCTGGAGGACATCATAAGGGTGTGCCCTCGAAATGGGTAGTTTACAAAAGCCTGATCGCGCCCGACCAAAGCCGAGTGTCCCGCCGGGCACGGGGCTGTATACTTGCGGCCTATTTGAGGAGCGCTCCATGGTCGAAAATGTTGAACTCAATCGCCTCTACTGGCACAGCCGCCGCGGCATGCTTGAACTTGACGTGTTGCTGGTGCCCTTCGTCAAAGAGGTTTATCCGCATCTGAACCAAGTCGACCGCGACTGCTACGTCCGGTTGCTCGAGTGTGAAGACCAGGACATGTTCGGCTGGTTCATGGAACGCGCTGAATCGGAAGACCCGGAGCTGCAGCGCATGGTCCGGATGATCCTGGATCGTGTCCAGCCCAAGTAACCTGTTTGAATGCCGCTGGCACGCCTCACGGCAGCTGCTGGCGGCCTATCTGCTGGCGCAGCTGCTCGCGCTGGTTTCGTTGTTCCTGCTCTCCATTCCACTCTGGGCCACTGCGCTTGGGGTGCTGCTGTGCGTGGCCCACGGTGCGTGGGTCTTGCCTAGGCAGATTCTGTTGAGTCATCCCCAGGCGTTTCGCGGGCTGCGTCGAGATGCCGATGGCTGGCAGTTGTGGAATGAGGCCAGGGGCTGGCAGCCGGTGCAGTTGCGCCCGGACAGCCTGGCGCTGCCACTGATCGTGGTGTTGCGCTTTCGCCTGCGAGGCGAGAGAAGGGTCCGATCAGTGTGCGTACCCCGGGATTCGCAGGCGGTAGATGTGCACCGCCGCCTGCGGGTGCGGTTGAGGTTCAGTCGACGTAGGTGGGCGGCACCAGAACAGTGTCCAGCGCCACCGGCAACAGGTTCGGGTAGTCGAGCGTGTAGTGCAGGCCGCGGCTTTCCTTGCGTTCCATGGCCGAGCGGATCATCAGCTCGGCCACCTGGGCCAGGTTGCGCAACTCGATCAGGTCCCGGCTGACTTTATAGTTGCTGTAGAACTCGTCGATCTCATCAAGCAGCAAACGTACCCGGTGCTGGGCGCGCTGCAGACGCTTGTTGGTGCGCACGATGCCGACGTAGTCCCACATGAAACGGCGCAGTTCATCCCAGTTGTGCGCAATGATCACGTCCTCGTCCGAATCGGTGACCTGGCTGGCATCCCAGACCGGCAGGTCGATCGGGATCGACACTGCAGGCAGCTGTTTTAGAATGTCCGCCGCCGCTGACCGTGCGTACACAAAGCATTCCAGCAGCGAGTTGCTGGCCATGCGGTTAGCGCCGTGCAGCCCGGTGAAGCTGGTTTCGCCGATGGCATACAGGCCTGGGACATCGGTGCGACCGTGCTGGTCGACCATCACCCCGCCGCACGTGTAGTGCGCAGCCGGTACCACGGGGATCGGCTGTTTGGTGATGTCGATGGAGAATTCGAGGCAGCGTTCGTAGACTGTCGGGAAGTGGCTCTTGATGAACGCTTCCGGCTTGTGGCTGATGTCCAGGTAGACGCAGTCCACCCCCAGGCGCTTCATTTCATGATCGATGGCCCGTGCCACGATGTCCCGGGGCGCGAGTTCGGCACGCGGGTCGAAACGCTGCATGAAACGTTCGCCGTTGGGCAGTTTCAGGTGCGCACCTTCGCCGCGCAGGGCTTCGGTCACCAGAAAGCTCTTGGCTTGCGGGTGATACAGGCAAGTGGGATGGAACTGGTTGAACTCCAGGTTGGCCACCCGGCAGCCCGAGCGCCACGCCATTGCAATCCCGTCACCGCAGGCGCCATCGGGATTGCTGGTGTAGAGATAGACCTTGGCGGCACCGCCAGACGCGAGGATCACAAACCGCGCACCGTAGGTGTCGACTTCCCCGGTGCCGCGGTTGAGCACGTAGGCACCCAGGCAGCGATCGCCGGCCAGGCCCAGGCGTTTTTCGGTGATCAGGTCGACCGCCACCCGCTGTTCCAGCAGTTCAATGTTCGGTCTTTGCCGGGCCTGGGCGAGCAGGGTGCGGAAAATTGCAGCGCCGGTTGCATCGGCGGCGTGGATGATGCGCCGATGGCTGTGACCGCCTTCGCGGGTCAAATGGAATTCAAATCCGCCATCTTCAGTGCCCGACTGCTCGTCACGGGTAAAGGGCACGCCCTGGTCGATCAGCCATTGAATGGCTTCCTTGCTGTGCTCGACGGTAAAACGCACGGCATCTTCATGGCACAACCCGCCGCCGGCGTTGAGGGTGTCATCAACGTGGGATTCGACAGTATCGGTATCGTCCAGCACTGCAGCGACCCCGCCCTGGGCCCAGAATGTCGAGCCGTTTGCGAGGTCGCCCTTGCTCAAAACGGCGATGCGCAAATCACCAGGCAAGGTCAGCGCCAGGCTCAAGCCTGCAGCGCCGCTGCCTATTACCAGAACATCGTGTTGAAACTGTTGGCTCATTTCAGAATTCCGCACAAAGCGACCCGAGTCGGGGTTGGCGCAAGACTCCGCAACGGCAAGTCAAGGCAGCCACACAGCCCACTAGTATATAGAGGGGGGGAGCGGCACAATAGCCGAGGCGGCATGGCATTGTGAAACTACGATGACAGGAAAAGTCGGACGCTTCGTCGGATGGTTTTTTCACCGGTTCGGCGACAGCATGACTGTATCGTGGATTTAACAGTCGTTTTCTGCTCGAATTCGCCCATTGCTGTTGGTGCAAGGCTATAAATAATTGGAACTTTTGCCAAAGTGCCAAGATCAATAGACCGTTGCCCGATTAAAGGGACAGTGTCGGCTTCAGTGCAGGATCTGTGTTCAGAGGCCTGCCACGTGAATCCGGCGACAAGATTATTCGCGCAGCCGGGTTGACCCGCGCTGCGCTTTTCGTGCGTGCCAAATCAGAGCCCGCAGGAAACTTGCTTGGAGGGGGAGAACTTTTGCGAAAAGCCCGAGTCTATGTTTGCAAGTCTGGTCGTTTAGTTATGCAAGCCTCCTTCGAGCTTATCGAGGAGTGTTCATGCTAACCCAGGAAGAGGATCAGCAGCTGGTCGAGCGCGTTCAGCGTGGCGACAAGCGAGCTTTCGATCTGCTGGTGCTGAAGTATCAGCACAAAATTCTCGGGTTGATCGTGCGTTTCGTGCACGACACCCATGAAGCCCAGGATGTGGCACAGGAAGCCTTTATCAAGGCGTACCGTGCACTTGGTAATTTTCGCGGAGACAGCGCGTTTTACACGTGGCTTTACCGCATCGCCATTAACACGGCGAAGAACTATCTGGTTTCACGCGGCCGCCGGCCGCCGGATAGCGATGTCAGTTCCGAAGATGCAGAGTTCTACGATGGCGATCATGGCCTGAAGGATCTCGAGTCCCCAGAACGCGCATTGCTGCGGGATGAGATCGAAGGCACCGTCCATCGGACCATCCAGCAACTGCCAGAAGATTTGCGTACGGCCTTAACTTTACGTGAATTCGATGGTCTGAGTTACGAGGACATTGCAGCAGTCATGCAATGTCCGGTGGGTACCGTGCGCTCCCGGATTTTTCGCGCTCGGGAAGCCATCGATAAAGCCCTGCAGCCGTTGTTGCAGGAAAACTAAAGACAGCGGCGACAGCCAAGAGAGGAACGCCATGAGTCGTGAAGCCCTTCAGGAATCGCTGTCCGCAGTGATGGATAACGAAGCGGACGAACTGGAATTGCGTCGGGTGTTGAATGCCTTCGACGATGTTGAAACCCGTGAAACCTGGGCTCGTTATCAAATCGCTCGGGCAGTCATGCACAAGGATCTGCTGCTTCCACGCCTGGATATTGCGGCGGCCGTCTCGGCAGCCTTGGCTGACGAAACCGTACCGGCAAAAGCCACCCGTGGTCCATGGCGTAGCCTGGGTCGCCTGGCAGTAGCTGCCTCCGTGACCGTGGCCGTTCTGGCCGGTGTTCGCCTGTATAACCAGGACGAGATCGCCGGTGTGGAATTGGCACAGCAGTCCAACCAGCCTGGCTTGGCCGTTCCTCAGGTCAAAGGCCCAGCGGTATTGGCAGGCTATAGTGAAAGTTCTGAAGCGAATGGCCCTATGGCCAATGGCGTGCTGCAAGGTCAGCCAGGCTGGCACGACCAGCGTCTGCCGACCTACCTGCGCCAACACGCTCAGGAAGCTGCGTTAAAAGGTACTGAAAGCGCACTGCCATACGCTCGTGCAGCAAGCCTGGAAAACCGTTAAGGAGGATCATGCGCGCCATACCTCTACTTTCGCTTCTGCTCAGTGGCTGGTTCATTGTTCCAGCCCACGCGGATGAAGCCCAGGACTGGTTGACACGGCTGGGCCATGCCGAGCAGACGCAAAGCTTTAACGGTACTTTTGTCTACGAGCGTAACGGTAGTTTTTCTACCCACAACATCTGGCATCGTGTCCAGGATGGCAAGGTCCGCGAGCGTCTACTCCAGCTCGACGGCTCGGCTCAGGAAGTCGTACGTGTTGATGGGCGTACTCAATGCGTCAGCGGCACCCTGATTGCAGGGCTTGGGGAATCCTCCAAGTCTGCTGCTCGTGCACTTGATCCACAAAAGCTCAAGAACTGGTATGAAATTGCCGTGATCGGCAAATCGCGTGTGGCTGGGCGTCCAGCAGTGATTGTTGCGCTGACGCCGCGGGATCAGCATCGCTACGGTTTCGAGCTGCATCTTGATATGGAAACCGGCCTGCCACTCAAATCATTGTTGTTGAATGATAAGGGGCAGTTGCTGGAACGCTTCCAGTTCACCCAGCTCAATACTTCCGACGTACCTTCCGACAGTGATTTGCAAGCGGGCGCCGACTGCAAGATGATTGTCGCTGATGGCGACAAGACTTCTGCAGCGAACGTTGCGCAAGCCTGGCGTTCGGATTGGTTGCCGCCTGGGTTTGAACTGGTCAGCAGCTCTGCACACAAGGATCTCCAGACGAAGACTCAGGTCAGCAGCCTGATGTATGACGACGGCCTGTCTCGATTTTCGGTATTCCTGGAACCTCTGAACGGTGCAACCGTGACTGACACACGCACGCAGTTGGGGCCTACTGTGGCGGTTTCGCGGCGCTTGACCACGCCTGAGGGCGAAATCATGGTAACGGTCGTCGGTGAGATTCCGATTGGCACCGCTGAGCGAATCGCGCTGTCCATGCGCACTGATGCCACTGCAGCCAAGTAGTGAGTCGATAGCGAAATGTTTCGTGAGCATTTCAGTTTGCAAAACACTCCACAATTTTTTATAGGTCACAGCCTCTCGGCTCTGGCCTTGTTTGTTGTTCCCGGAACAAAAATACCGGCGTATCTTTCCCGGTGTTCCTTGCTCCATATCGCTTAATCATGCTCGTTGTAACGGGAGCCGTATGTCGATACCACGCTTGAAGTCTTACCTTTCCATTGTCGCCACTGTGCTGGTGCTCGGGCAGGCCGTCGCCGTACAGGCGGTCGAGTTGCCTGACTTTACCCAACTGGTCGAGCAAGCCTCGCCCGCTGTGGTCAACATCAGTACCACGCAAAAATTGCCGGACCGCAAAGTATCTGCCGAGGACATGCCCGACCTCGAAGGCCTGCCGCCCATGCTGCGCGAGTTTTTTGAACGCGGCATGCCGCAGCCACGCTCGCCGCGCTCGCCAAGGGGCGATCGCCAGCAGGCGCAATCCCTGGGCTCGGGGTTCATCATCTCGTCTGACGGCTACATTCTCACCAATAACCACGTGATCGCCGATGCCGACGAGATTCTCGTGCGGCTTGCCGATCGTAGCGAACTGAAAGCCAAGCTGGTCGGCACCGATCCACGTTCCGACGTGGCCCTGCTGAAGATCGAAGGCAAGGACCTGCCCGTTCTGAAACTGGGCAAGTCCCAGGACCTGAAGGCGGGCCAGTGGGTGGTTGCCATCGGTTCGCCGTTCGGCTTTGACCACACCGTGACCCAAGGCATCGTCAGCGCCATTGGTCGCAGCCTGCCGAACGAAAACTATGTGCCATTCATCCAGACCGACGTGCCGATCAACCCGGGTAACTCCGGTGGTCCGCTGTTCAACCTGAACGGTGAAGTGGTGGGGATCAACTCGCAGATCTACACCCGCTCCGGTGGCTTCATGGGCGTTTCGTTCGCCATCCCGATCGATGTGGCCATGGATGTGTCCAACCAGCTGAAAAGCGGTGGCAAGGTCAGCCGCGGCTGGCTGGGCGTTGTCATTCAGGAAGTGAACAAGGATCTTGCCGAGTCGTTTGGCCTGGATAAGCCGGCCGGAGCACTGGTTGCGCAGATCCAGGATGACGGCCCTGCTGCCAAGGGCGACCTGCGGGTCGGCGACGTGATCCTCACCATGAACGGTCAACCGATCGTCATGTCTGCGGACCTGCCGCACCTGGTGGGCGCGCTGAAGGCAGGTTCCAAGGCCAACCTCGAAGTGATCCGTGACGGCAAACGCCAGAATGTGGAACTGATCGTTGGCGCGATCCCGGAAGAAGGCAAAGAGCTGGAGACCCTGGCTAAATCCGGCGTCGAGCGCAGCAGCAATCGCCTGGGTGTCTCGGTAGCCGAGCTGACTGCCGAGCAGAAGAAAACCTACGACCTCAAGGGTGGCGTGATCATCAAGGAAGTCCAGGACGGTCCTGCTTCGCTGATCGGCTTGCAGCCCAATGATGTGATCACTCACCTGAACAACCAGGCGATCGGTTCCACCAAGGAGTTCACCGAGATCGCCAAGGCGCTGCCGAAGAACCGTTCGGTGTCGATGCGAGTCCTGCGTCAGGGTCGTGCCAGCTTCATCACCTTCAAGCTGGCGGAATAACACCGGTTGTTGGCTGAATGAAAAACCGCCTCGAGAGAGGCGGTTTTTTTATGTGCGCAGATTGATGCTCGGGCCGCTTAGCCCATCATGTCCTTGACCATTCGTTCCTGTTCCATCAGCTCACGCTGACGCGCATCGATGCGCGACGACAGCGGGAAGTTGCTGCCTGCCTTGCGCTTGGCGAAATCCAGTTGCTGGATGGCCTGGCGATAGTCGCCCACCAGTGCAAAGTACTCGGCACGCGCCTGGTGCAGGCCGATGATGTTGCCCGACAGGCCGCGGGTTTCTGCCACCTGGTACCACACGTCCGGATCATCAGGGCGGGACTTGAGCAGGCCTTCCAGCGCCTTCTCGGCGTCGGCTGCGCGGTTCTGTTTGAGCAGCAGGTCAACGCGCACCTGGTTGAGCGGGTAGTTGCCGGGGTACTGGGTAAGCATCCGGTCTACCCGCGCCTGGGCATCCGCCAGGCGATTGTTGGTGATGTCCAGGTCCACTTGCGCCAGGTTGTAGATGATCTCGTTGGGCGACTTGGCCAGCAGCAGCTTGAGGTTCTCCCGCGCTTCGTTCAGCTGGCCGCCCTTGATCTGGGCGATTGCCAGGCCATAACGGGCAACGTCGCTTTTCGGATTCTCTTCCAGCTGAGCACGAAAACGCTTGGCACCCAGGCCCGGGGTTTCTTCGTAAACCAGTTGCACGCGGGCACGAATCAGCTGGTAGCGCAGCGTATCTTCGATGCCGCCGGCTTTAGCCTGCTCGGCCCGGTTACGGGTATCGGCGATGCGCGATTCGGTGACCGGGTGAGTCAGGAGGAATTCCGGGGGCTTGGCGTCGAAGCGGTACTGGCGCCCCAGGCGCTCGAACATGCTGGGCATCGAGCGCGGGTCGTAACCGGCTTTTTCCAGATTGAGAATGCCGATGCGGTCGGCTTCCTGTTCGTTCTGGCGGGAAAAGCGGCGCTGTTCCTGGATCGCCGCCGCCTGGCTGCCAGCAATTGCGGCGATCCCGGCATCGCCGGCACCGGCTGCAGCGATCACGATCCCGGCCAGCAGCGCGGCCATCATGGGCACCTGCATGCGCTGTTGCGCTTCAACGCCACGGGCGAAATGGCGCTGCGACAAGTGAGCCAATTCGTGCGCGAGGACCGAGGCGTATTCGCCTTCGGTCTGGGCATTGAGGAACAGGCCACCGTTGACCCCGATAATCCCGCCGGGCGCCGCAAAGGCGTTGAGCTGCGGACTGTTGATCAGGATGAACTCCAGGCGCCGGTCATTCACCTGGCTGGTTTCCACCAGGCGATAAACGCTGGATTCGACGTAATCCTTGAGCTGCGGGTCGTTGAGTTGCGAGACCTGGCTGCGCAACAGGGCGAGCCAGGCGCGGCCCAGCTGGTATTCCTGTTGCGGCGAGACGATGGCAGAACTGGCGTCGCCGAGTGACGGCAGGTCGTCGGCGAAGCCCGGTGAGGCGAGCAGGCAAGCGAGCGTCAGCAGGGTAGGGCGCAGAAAGGTCATGCACAAAGCCTTAGTCGACAAAGACCTTACTGTAGCCGGACACTTGCCTTCGGACCAGATATTCTAAGCCGTTCAACCGCCAGACCTGGAGTGATGCAATGACTGAAGCTGTAGCCCATGATGCCGAGCTGGACGCCAGCGGCCTGAGTTGCCCGTTGCCGCTGCTCAAGGCCAAGCTCGAACTCAATCGCCTGGCCAGCGGCGCAGTGCTCAAGGTCATCGCCACGGATGCGGGGTCGCAGCGCGACTTTCGCATCTTTGCCCGATTGGCCGGTCATACGCTGCTTCGCGAAGAAGATGAAGCAGGCGTGTACCGCTACTGGTTGAAAAAAGCCTGAATTGCGTTGGGTTCGTTTCTTAAGGATTTTTGATGTTCAAAGTGTTACGCGACTGGATTCAGCGCTATTTCTCCGACGAAGAAGCCGTGGTGCTGGCGGTGCTGCTGTTCCTGGCATTTACCGCAGTCCTGACCCTGGGCGGGATGCTCGCGCCTGTGCTTGCAGGCATGGTGCTGGCTTATTTGATGCAGGGCCTGGTGGTGACGCTCGAACGCCTGCGCGTACCCGGTGGCGCCGCGGTGGGCCTGGTGTTCGCGCTGTTCATGGGTGTGTTACTGGTGTTTATCGTCGTCGTGGTGCCGTTGCTCTGGCACCAGCTGATCACCCTGTTCAACGAGCTGCCCGGCATGCTCGCCAAATGGCAGTCGTTGCTGTTGCTGCTGCCGGAACGCTACCCGCATCTGGTATCGGACGAGCAGGTGTTACGGGCGATTGAAGTGGCACGGGGCGAGATCGGCAATTTCGGCCAGTGGGCGCTGACGTTCTCGCTGTCCAGCCTGCCGCTGCTGGTGAACATCATGATCTACCTGGTCCTGGTGCCGATCCTGGTGTTCTTTTTCCTCAAGGACCGGGAAATGATCGGCGAATGGGTCCGCGGCTATCTCCCTCGGGAGCGGGCGCTGATCACCCGCGTGGCCCATGAAATGAACCGGCAGATTGCCAATTACATCCGCGGCAAGGTCATCGAGATTTTCATTTGCGGCGGCGCGACCTACATCGGCTTCGTGGTGCTGGGCCTTAACTACGCAGCGCTACTGGCGTTGCTGGTCGGCGTCTCGGTGGTTGTGCCCTACGTCGGCGCCGTGGTGGTGACGGTGCCGGTCTTGCTGATTGCGCTGTTCCAGTGGGGCTGGAGCGATCAGTTCATCTACCTGATGGCAGTCTACGGCATCATCCAGGTGCTGGACGGCAACGTGCTGGTGCCGCTGCTGTTCTCGGAAGCGGTGAACCTGCATCCGGTGGCGATCATCTGCGCGGTGTTGTTGTTTGGCGGGTTGTGGGGCTTCTGGGGGGTATTCTTTGCAATTCCCCTGGCGACGCTGTTCAAGGCCGTGCTGGATGCGTGGCCGCGCAAGGAGCCGGTGGTGGCGCCGCTGCTTTAGGCTGTAAAAGATCGCAGCCTGCGGCAGCTCCTACAGGATTTCGCAAATTTCTCTGTAGGAGCTGCCGAAGGCTGCGATCTTTTCAAGGGTCACGCTTTATTCAAGGCCTGAGCCGCCGCCAACACCGCATCCACATGCCCCGGCACCTTCACACCACGCCACTCCTGGCGCAGCACACCGTCCTTATCAATCAGGAAAGTGCTGCGATCCACCCCCATGTACTCCTTGCCATACAGCTTCTTCAGCTTGATCACATCAAACAGCTGGCACAGCGCTTCTTCCTTGTCGCTGATCAGCTCGAAGTTGAAAGCCTGCTTGGCCTTGAAGTTCTCATGGGACTTGAGGCTGTCGCGGGACACACCGAACACTTCGGTATTGGCCGCCTTGAACGCCTCGAGCTGATCACGGAAGCCCTGGCCCTGGGTCGTGCAGCCTGGCGTGCTGTCCTTGGGGTAGAAGTAGATCACCACCTGCTTGCCCTTGAGACTGGCGAGGTTGACGGTTTGCCCGCTGGTGGCGGGTGCTTCGAAGTCGGCAACCGGTTGGTCGATGGCAACGGCCATGAAAAGCTTCCTTACATTGGGTTCTGTGGGCGCCACGGTTCAATCAGTGCGTCCAGGTTCAGCGCATCGGCGAAATCCAGGAACTGATCGCGCAACCAACTGATCTGCACGCCGGCAGGCAGGGTCACGGTAAATGTGGCGTTGAGCATGGTGCCGCCGGTCTGAGGCGCCTGATAAGTGTCGCAGGTCAGGTTTTCCAGCTCGACGTTATGGTCCATGAAGAACTGGCAGAGCTCGTTGATGATGTCCGAGCGATAGGCGGAGCTGACGTAGGCGACGTACGGCAGGGCCTGAGGACGATTCTCCAGGGCTGCGCTGCGCACTACGTTGACGGTGAAGGCATGCTTCTTGGCCAGGCCCGACAGGCTGCCTTCGAGGCGAGCCAGGGCGTCCCAGCTGCCGGAGATCTCGAGGACCAACGCACTGCACTCGCCATGACGGGTCAGGCGAGAAGTGACCACGGCGCAGCGATTTTCATGGCTGGCGCGGCACAGGACGTTAGTCAGCTCCATAGGGTTGGCGCCGAGGGCACTGATGACAAGGAATTGTTCGCGAACTGTGGGGGTGGACATGCAGCATTCCTAAAGCGATGAGCGGTCGATACCTCAACGGGCTTTTTTACCGTGCACGAGCCTGCGGATGCGAATTCAGAAAACCCGATGGCAGGTTGCAACACGCTCTATTGAGGCAAGAGCGAAGGGTGGCAACGCTGGATCGGGGCTTATGATGCCGAAAATGGAGGCTGGAACCCGGCGTACGAGCTTATCAGTACCGATCAAAGTCTGAAGGGTAGCGAAAAGCGGCGCCAAGGGGAATGGCAGCAGCGCAGTACTTCGCTTGTACAAGCATCTTGGCGCCAGTACCATTACCGCTCTCTTTTTCCGGCAGGAGCGGTTGCATGATTGCGGGCAGTATGGTGGCACTGGTCACACCCATGGATGCACAGGGTCGTCTCGACTGGGACAGCCTGAGCAAACTGGTGGACTTTCACCTGCAAAACGGCACCCACGCCATCGTGGCGGTCGGCACTACAGGTGAATCGGCCACCCTTGACGTGAACGAGCACATCGAAGTGATTCGTTTCGTGGTGAAGCAGGTTGCGGGGCGCATTCCGGTGATCGCCGGTACGGGCGCCAACTCGACGCGCGAAGCCATCGAGCTGACCACCAACGCGAAGACCGCGGGTGCCGACGCCTGCCTGCTGGTGACGCCGTATTACAACAAGCCGACCCAGGAAGGCCTGTACCAGCACTTCAAGGCCATCGCCGAAGCTGTCGACATCCCGCAGATCCTCTACAACGTGCCTGGCCGCACCGCGTGCGACATGCAGGCCGACACGGTGATTCGCCTGTCGACCGTGAAGAACATCATTGGCATCAAGGAAGCCACCGGCGACCTGTCTCGTGCCAAGGCCATCCTCGATGGCGTGAGCGAAGACTTCCTGGTGATCTCGGGTGATGATCCGACCGCCGTCGAACTGATCCTGATGGGCGGCAAGGGCAACATTTCGGTGACCGCCAACGTGGCCCCGCGCGCCATGGCCGACCTGTGCAATGCCGCTCTGAAAGGTGACGCCGTCACGGCCCGCGCCATTCACGAAAAGCTGATGCCACTCAATAAAACCCTGTTCATCGAATCCAACCCTATTCCCGTGAAATGGGCGCTGCATGAAATGGGCTTGATGCCGGACGGTATCCGTCTGCCGCTCACCTGGCTCAGCACTGCCTGTCACGAACCGCTGCGGCAGGCCATGCGCCAGTCCGGCGTCCTGGTTTAATTGAGGAAGTACTACGCATGAAGCGATTGGCCGGACTTTCCGCACTAGCCGTGATCATCTCCAGCACCAGTGGCTGTGGATGGGTCTGGGGCCCGGAAGGTTATTTCCGTGACCGTGGTAGCGATTACCTGGAAGCGCAACAGACTGCACCGATGCAACTGCCACCGGATGTCACCACCGCCAAGCGCCTGGACCCGTTGCTGCCGATCCCGCGCAACGTGGCCGATGACTCCGTCAAGGGCGAGTACGTCGTGCCTCGTCCGCAACCGCTGACCGCGGCGGCTGACGCCAGTGCCTACTCGTTGCAGAAGAGTGGTGATACTCGCTGGATCGTCGCGCAGAATCCACCGGCAGAAGCCTGGCCAGTGGCCGTGCAGTTCTTCCAGGACAACGGCTTCCGCCTGGACGAACAGCGCCCGCAAACCGGCGAATTCACCACCACCTGGCAGCATTCCGACGAACTGTCCGCCGCCATGGCCAAGCGCCTGAGCGCTGCCGGTGTCGGTAGCGACAGCGAAACCCGCGTGCGGGTGCGCATCGAGCCGGGCGTGCAGCGCAATACCAGTGAAATCTACGTGGTCAGCGCCGAACGTCCTGCGGGCAGCACTGCCGATGTCGAGTTCACCAACCGTTCGGTCAACACCGGCCTGGACGCGGCACTGGTCGACGACATGCTCGCGAGCATGAGCCGTATCTCCGAGAAGGGCGGTTCGGTCTCCATGCTGGCTTCGCGTGATTTCGATACGCCAAGCCGCGTCAGCCTGAGCGAAGACGGCAGCGGCAACCCGGTCCTGAACATCGGCAACGACCTGGACCGCGCCTGGTCGAGTGTCGGTCGTGCGCTGGAACAGGGCGAATGGCGAGTTGAAGACATCAACCGCAGCCTGGGCCTGTACTACATCAACCTGGCTGAAAAGGCCGAGAAGAAAGACGACAAGCCTGGTTTCTTCAGCAGCCTGTTCGGCAGCGCGCCGAACAAGGAAGAAGTTGAAGCCCGCGCCGAGCGTTATCAGGTTCGCCTGAGCAAGGTGGGTGAAAACGTCCAGGTCACCGTCGAGAAGAACATCAACACCGTGGCGCCAGCTGATGTGGCGCGCAAAGTGTTGAGCGTGATTCAGGACAACCTGGGCTGATCTCATGCGTTTTGCCGTTCTCGGCAGCGGTAGCCAAGGGAACGGCACGCTGATAGCCAGCGCTGATACGTATGTGCTGGTGGATTGTGGTTTCTCCCTGCGGGAAACCGAAAAACGCCTGTTGCGCCTGGGTGTGAACCCGGCGCAGCTGAGCGCGATACTCGTGACCCACGAACATGCCGACCACGTGCATGGCGTGGGTTTGCTGTCTCGGCGCTACAATCTGCCGGTCTACCTCAGTCGCGGTACCCTGCGCGGGATGCGCAAACCCATTGAACCTGCTGGCCTGCTGGCCGGCGGCGAGCAACTGCAGATCGGCGCACTGAGCATCGGCGTCATTGCCGTGGCCCATGATGCACAGGAACCGACGCAGTACGTGTTCAGCGATGGTGAGCGGCGCTTCGGCCTGCTGACCGACCTGGGGTCGTACTGCAACAGGGTGCTGGATGGCTACAAAGACCTCGATGCATTGATGATCGAGTCCAACCATTGCCGTGACATGCTGGCTCGCGGTCACTACCCGTACTTTCTCAAGCAGCGGGTGGGCGGCGAACTGGGACATTTGAATAACCACCAGGCGGCATTCCTGGTGTCCGAGTTGGGCTGGCAAGGCCTGCAACACCTGGTCCTGGCCCATCTGAGCAGCAAGAACAACCTGCCGCAGCTGGCCCGGCAATGTTTTGTCGACACCCTCGGGTGCGACCCGGACTGGCTGCAACTAGCCGATCAAGATTCAGGGCTCGACTGGCGACACATCGCCTAGCCCACCTACTTAGCAAGCGGAGCCCATCATGGAAAAACGTGAAGAACTCTACCGCGGCAAAGCCAAATCGGTTTTCAAGACCGACGACGCTGACCGCTTGATCCTGCTGTTTCGTAACGACACTTCGGCGTTCGACGGCAAGCGCATCGAACAGCTCGACCGCAAGGGCATGGTGAACAACAAGTTCAACGCCTTCATCATGCAAAAACTCGAAGCCGCCGGCGTGCCGACCCAGTTCGACAAGCTGCTGGGCGACAACGAGTGCCTGGTGAAAAAACTCGACATGATCCCGGTCGAGTGCGTCGTGCGTAACTACGCCGCCGGCAGCCTGGTCAAGCGCCTGGGCGTCGAAGAGGGCATGAAGCTCAACCCTTACACCTTCGAACTGTTCCTGAAGGACGACGCCAAGGGCGACCCGTTCATCAACGAATCCCACGTGGTGGCTTTCGGTTGGGGCACCGCCGAGCAACTGGTTCGCATGAAAGAACTGTCGCTCAAGGTCAACGAAGTGCTGAGCAAACTGTTCGACGACGCCGGCCTGCTGCTGGTCGACTTCAAACTGGAATTCGGCGTATTCAGCGACGGCTCCATCGTCCTGGGCGACGAGTTCAGCCCGGACGGCTGCCGCCTGTGGGACAAGGCCACCGGCAAGAAAATGGACAAGGACCGCTTCCGCCAGGGCCTCGGTGACGTCATCGAAGCCTACGAAGAAGTCGCCAACCGTCTGGGTGTACCGCTTTAATCGACGCAAGCATCTGATACCACAGAAATATTTCGCTTAGGGGCTTCGCATCCGGCGAAAGTGTTGTTATGATGCGCGCCGTTGGAGAGATGCCAGAGTGGCCGAATGGGACGGATTCGAAATCCGTTGTACCTTCACCGGTACCTAGGGTTCGAATCCCTATCTCTCCGCCATACATAGAAAAGCCCCATAGATCAAGGTCTTGGGGCTTTTTGCATTCTGGGATTCTACGTAACTATTCTACGTAAAATTCTTGTCGATACGGCCTCGCATAACGCTTTCTCAGCTCTCCTTGTTCGCCTGCATGGCCTTCCCCTTGGTCACGCACCTAAAGCTCTTAATGGCTTCTGTAGGGTGCCTAGCGTTGAATTGGTGGAAGGGGAGATGTTGCCAGTGATCGACACGCCAAAGGGTATCGCACAGCTCATCGCCAACCTTGAGAAGTGACACACCACACCACTCGCGACCTTCGTCGTCTATTCCATATGCGACAGTTCATGTCTTAAACGCGACAAAGGATGAAAGGTAGTTGACCGTGTGTCGTATATGTGTTGACAGGTGTGAATTGTCGTGGTATCCTTAGCATGAGTAGAAGAAGTTTTTATTGATGATGAGTGAAACGCTTGTTTGAAATTAAATACAGGCAAGTAACGTGCCAGCTATTGACTTTGGCCAAAAACGTGTTATAGTGGAGCACATAGATAGAGATTTAATTCTTCTTTCCGCGACACCCCCTCCGATACATCCGCAACACAATCAAATTCTGAATCATCAAGACCGAGCCGGGTTTCCGCGTTCAGTTTCGTTGTGGCTAAGGGTTTTACCCTCATCAGCGCTCGCAAGTGCAACGGCCAATACTTGTAGACCGGGGTTGGTTACCCCCTCAATCGCTGACAGGGCGGTTCGGTCGAACTCTGTCAACTAATTCGCAATACAACTCATGTAACTTAGAGTGACTCGTGCATTCAATAGCCGGACAAGTTCCGGCTAATTTTTGCATAAAATCCTATCTGTGACCTGCAACTAATCCCCAACACAACTGTGACAACTTCAATTCAGGAGGTGGCCCCCCTATGGCCCTAGTATTCCAACACTGTGAAACGTGTGGCACCCGCTACGCCAGTCGAACAGTACGTTCTAAACATTGTTCTCAAGCATGCCGTCAGCGCGCCTGTAGAGCAGCCAAGCAAGTAAACGCAGTACCAGTAACACCGGCAACACCACAACTAACTAAAAATGAAGGAAGCAACACCATGAGTAAACAAACACCTGAAACACCAAAACAATCCCAACTTTTCCAGCCAGATCCAGAGCATCTAAAAATGCTCCAAGACTTCGCCGTTGAACGCTATAAGCAAGACATTCAGTGCGATATTGAAGGTCGTGAATGTATCGGCGCTCTTGAGCAATTCGACATTGAGCATTTGCACTGCGCCTTGGACAAGTATCACGAACTCGTTTCAGCTGGCTACACTCCGAGCGATAAATACTTACCGGTGTCCGTGCCGGGGCCATTCGCTTTAATCATCATGTATTTGCTAAAGCCTGAGGAAGTGCAAGAGGCTGAGATTTCCGCGATCAGAGCTAACATCGAAGCTGCATACTTAGAGCAATTATCCACAGATAAAAATCTCGCCATCGAAAAAGAAATCGAGTCTCAACTTGCCTCCGAACGTCGCAAGGTTCAACAAGCCAAGCTTGAATCCGAAGCTAAGGCTGAACAAGCAATGAGAGATCGTGTTCGTGCCGAAGTGCTGGCTGCTTTGGGAGGTGGTCAATGACAGACTCTCGTGATGTTCTTGAATATTTAGAAAATGAACTAAAGCGTCGTTATAACGCAGCGCAGGAGTTGTACGAAGCAGGCGGTAGCGACGTACTTTCAGACGCTTGCCTAGAAAAACATCGTCTTTTCGGCCTAATCTTGGACCACGCTGCCAAGTGTGCTGTTCTCATGCGAGATTTGGAAATCGCATTGGGACTTGGGGCTCCTGAATGAAACGCAAATTAACCCTGCACAAAACATCAGAGACAACATTGCTCACCGAGTCAGAACTAAACCAGATGCTCGATGAGTTTCTTGCTGGTCAACTTACCGTACAAGCACAATCAAATGAACAGGGTGGAGACCGAGTTAGTCTCCGTCTTGCACTTGAACAACACGAACGAGGAACAACAAATGACCAATAAGATCGATCCAAGCACACTGTCAGGCACAGAGTTACTACTTCGTCAAACTCACTGTCCAGATACACTTGCCACAAGCTCTCCAGAGGCCATTACAGAGGCTGTAACTAAGGAGGCGCTACCAGAAGATGAAGAAGCTCCCGAAGAGGCTGTAATCGCATTTAAAGCAGCTCTGGAACTACTTGCAGCAAGAGAGCGAGCCACTCAGTTAGTTGCACTCGCTAAACAAGCTCAGAAGAACAAAGGAAAATAATGGAACAACTTGTTACACAGGAACAAACTCTGAATAAAGAGTCGATTGAATACTACACCGTTTACCGCGTTGCACACCCCGCAAGCGTTTCATCCTTCCTTGGTCTTGCCCACGCCTATGTACAGCGCCGTAGTGGAGCCAACTTTGCCCACCATTGGTTCGTTGTTAGTGCCAGTGCAACGGTTATTGCTGTAAGTGGTAGTCGCAACGCTCTTACTCTTTTTGCCGAATACATCAACTCCCACGTTCGCTACTTGTCTGGGTTTGAAGTTGTATATCACGGGTGGGGTCTTAAAAAGTTTAATACTGTTGTGGATGATCTTTATGCTCGCCGTTTGAGTCTTCGTGAAGGAGTTAGTCGATGAGTCCAGAAATCATTGCAAAACTAGTTGGTCTCTTAGAGTTCAAGGTTGATCTTTCTGGTCTGCAACGCTTCGAGCGTGGACTAACTCAGGCTCGCCAAAAGATGATGTCTCTAAGTCGTGAGGCTGATGCTCTGCAAGCGAAGCTTGGCAAGAAGTTTGGAATTAAACTTGATACCGCTGGACGGGATAAACTGGACAAGTCTGTACGTGCAAGTTTGGATCGAGAGTTGAAACTTGAACAAGGTTTGCAACGCACCAAGCGAGCAACATTCGCTGCTGAGCTGGCTGGAATGAAACTCACCAGTGCGGGCAACAAGGAAAACGCTGCACTACAGAACCAAGCGACCCGTGAGAAAATTGCACAGGCCGTACTCGACTCTAAGAGTGCCAAGGCTGCCCAAGAGCGTCTAAAAATAGCTGGCCTTGAGAGCAAACAAGCTCAAACTCTGGAAGCTCACAAACTACGCCAACAGCGTGTGCAAGCTGTACTCGCTACCCAACAACAGCGCACCGTTTTATTGCAACAGAGACAACACGCTGGTATGACTGCCATGCAGCGTGCAGAGTTTGCTTTGCAACAGTCTCGTGTACGTGCCCAGAGAGCTACAGAACGTTTTCAGGCTACACAACTGGCCCAGAAGGTGCGTGCAGACCGCCAGACCACACGCACCCAGCAACAGACCGAGAAACACGGTTGGGCTACACAAAGACAGGCTGCATGGGCGGCTAAACAGGCCGAGCCTAAGGCCCCTGCAACGTTTATGGGGCTTGGTACAGCGGGCTTGGCCGTTGGTGGCGTAGCCGCTGGTTTCGCTGCTGTAGTTGCCGCTGTAGGTGCTCTGAGTGATCGTCTAACAAAGACACAGAGTCGAGTGTCTGACTCCCAGTCTTGGGCGAATACAGTTGAACAAGCCGCTGGCAAGAATCCACTAAACAAGGATTTTGCCCGGTCTGAGTTTCTTCGTATTTCTGAGAAGTACGGCACAAGCGTTGATCTTGATGCGGCGAAAGAATACAGAACTTTCTTACTGCATCAAATGGCTACCGGTAAATCAATTAGCAAAGCCACTCAGATGTACGAAACGCAGATGTCGGCATTCCGTGGCGCTGGTATGTCGAAGACTGAAATGCAACGTGCCAACATCCAACTTACGCAAGTAAGGGCCAAGGGCAAAGGCGACACAGAGGACGTTAACACGTTCTCAGAAGCCGCACCGCTGCTAGTTGATCCAATCAAACAAGCTTGGGCAGAGCGTAACAAACACAAACTTGATGCCAATCTTGAAAAAGACTTTCGTGCTAGTTTCAAAGTGGGAAATCTGAAAGCTGTAGACTTCGAAAGAGGGCTTGAGATTTTCAATCAGCAAAACCAGCCAGCAATTGCAAAACAGTCTGCATCGATTGATAGCAACCAAACCCGTCTTGAGAATGCCCAGTTGCTGCAACAACTTGGATTAGATCAAAGTCCAGAGTTGATTGGTGTAATCAACGACCGTATCAAATCGGAAATTGAACTAACCGAAGCGATGAAGCCTTTGAAAGAAGCTGCACTATCTGCTGACATCGCACTAAACAAGATGGCTGCTTCATTCTTTAGATTTGCATTCGGTAAAGATGACACGCCTCAAGAGACAGCGAAGAAAGTTGATGTATTCTCACCGGATCAGCCCGCTATTGACCCGAGTGTGATGGGTGGTGGTCCTAAGCCGAACACCGGTGAGAAAGTGAAAGATCCAATTAGCATGCTATACCGCTGGCTCACCAATACGCCGGATTATTCAGAGGGCGAGGCTAATAAAATGGAAGCTCTCCGCATGAATACTTTGGGCATGCAATTTCCAAAGTTGGATTTAAGTAAGTTGACCATCGAACAGCCAAACGTTGCCGACGGTGAGTATCGCCCATTCCGTCTACCGCCGCCAGTTACAGCAGCCGACATCATGCAGGATGCCACTCAACAACAACTCCAAAAACAACCAACTTGGCCGGGTTCGCTTCCTGCGAATGAACTTGAGAATTACGGTTCGCCAGCTGGCTCTAAGGTTGAGTCGTCAGTGCACAATGAAACGCACAACGATATCACCGTTAACATCCAAGCTCCTGTTGGATCTGATGAGCAGGTGATTGGACGTGTTGTGCGCGATGAACTTGGCAAAGCTTTGCAATCAGCCCGTAGCGGTCAAACGGAGGTTGAATAAATGAACGGCACTATCAGGGCGATCTTGGCTGGTGCATTTTTACAGATACTGGTGGGCTCAGGGCTCACCTTTTATCTCTTCGATCACACTACTGATATGGCGCTACGTTACGCCCAAATGGCCGAGCGGAACGCTGAGAGTTACACCGACGCAGCAATACAGCTCCATTACAACAGGATGCAAATCCAGTTTTCAGAAGAGCGTGAATCTATGCGCGCCTATGTGCAAAAGACCATTGATTTGAAAATTAGCCAGGTGAGAAAACCACTAACGCCTTAGTACTGGAATCTGCAAGATTCAATACGCCCCCCAAGGCTCTACATCAATACTCTTAACCCCATTTTAGTGGACATCTAACGGTGTGCGTGAGCACACAATTCCATCCCATTCAACAGGAGGCACCAGTATGCCAACACCATACGAATTCAAATCATCAGGGGCAGCGCTCACCGCTGCCATGAGCCTGATAGGAAACACACGTAAGAAGTTCACCATCCGACGAATTACTAACCAGCTTGGTTTCACCCGTTGGGTAGTAACCCACCCGGACGGTAGTCCAGCCATTCCATATGAGGTGCTAATCGCATGAAGACTTTCACTTGCAGACATTGTAATGCCAAGTTCACCACAGACAAGTTCAAACCCTTCTGTTCCGCCGTATGCAGAATCGAAGCCACCGCCCTTAATCCAGCCAATAAACGAACAAACCAATCTAGCCCAGTGGGAGACACACCAGATGACAACAGCAACACCAACAAAGACCAATAAAAGCACTAAGGCTACACACCGCCCAACATGCAAACATTGCAAGGCTCGTTTCAGAACTACAAGCGCTGTTAAAGTCTACTGCACCACACAGTGCCAGAAAGAAGCTACACAAAAGAAGCGCCGAGTCTCCCGTATTGACCGTGCCACTAACAGCGCCTTTTTCTATCACTTGGCCTATGAGTGTGAACGTGCTGGAACCCTACAAATCTTGAGCTTCCATTCTGTTGAGTCGCTGGTAGCGCTGTACGAAGTCTACAAGCTCAAGCTAAAGGCCAACAAATACGGCACCACCAAGGATTATGAGATCAGCCACATTTGCCCTGTGAGAAGGGACAGCGACTCTATCGGCCTATACCACGCTGAAAACTTGGTCGTAGTGCCAACTAAGCTTAATCGTCAGCACGGCACTCAACATTTCGGCCATGGACTGAGTATCGCCTACAGCGCCCTACAACCAAAACACATGGTGGAGAAGGGTGCTTCTCGTAAGGACACCGTTGCACGAATCATCAAGTATCTGGGTGAAAACTTAGTAACCGAAGTTGTACGCGCTGCCAAGATCCAAACAACCCAGCGCCACAAGTTGATGGGTTGGCTACATGACCACCTTGACCCAACATTGCCAGAACAACGCACCCACCTGGATAATCTCGATGAGATGTCCACCATCGCGCTGTCAGCTCTCAAGCTCAAAATTGAAGGAAAGGAGGGGAGTGGATTCACCATCAAGACCACCATCCTCACGCCATCCGCTGTATTTGTGCAGGAACTTGAACGCCACTCTACACACCGCCCTGAGTTGATCGAAGTGCTGGATGTGCTGTGTAAGCGTGTAGCCCCTTTCACCGCGTTTCATCAGAGCAGAACCACCCTCAGCGAAGACGAGCAGCAGGCAGTTTTCAATGTGCTCCACGGCGCATCGGTGGAATCTATCCGCTACGTGCTAACCGACTACATTCAACGCATCATCAGTGCCAAGGATCACGCTGACCCTCTCACCGGGGCAGAGCAACGTATCCCGCCATGCACGCCCATCCGTTTCAATGTGCAGCGCCCCACCAAGGTGTTGGTGGCATTCAAGGATTTCGCCGCTGAGCTGGATGCCTACGATACACAGAACATCGTGCCAGTGTTATTCCCGGTGCATACGCTGGCGTATGAGTTCGATCCCGTCCCATGGGGGTGACTGTATGGGACGGCTACTTCTTTCGAAACGCAGATGTTATCTGTTCAAGCTCAGCCCAAGGTTGCGCTCCTTGTCCGGCGTAGCCACACCCAGCATGATGCTGGAACACCAGTTGCTTGTCTGACTCAGCCTGTTCCGCGTTGCACGTCTTGCAGGTGATAACGCCGGGTGACAGCCGCCACCGCGTGCTCCATAAAATCAAATCGTCGTTGGGTGACATGACATGCAAATCCTAACCTTGTTTCCCAATTGGTAACGATTGCTATTGAGAAGTTCCCCGGCGAAGCCAACGAGCTATCGACACTGAGGCTAATCGAATACACACGCCCACAGGAATCACTCCTGCTCTACCCGGAAAACATGAAGCTCACCATCACCATCAGCGCTACCCACGTCACTACAAGCGCCAAGGCGAAGCCGAGGATTTCATTCAGGGTCATAGGCGCAAACCGTTCACCAATTCATCATTGCGTAAGTCCACATCCAGCCAGCCCAGACAACGGAAAGTAACGCCAGAATTACAAGGAAGGCGCGGGTGCCCATACTTAACATCACTGGGTGTGTACGATTTTCCACGATGATACCGCGTCAGCAAAAGGCTGAGAATAACCCTCAGGGAAACCCCTACAAAACCTATCCCAAACCCGGTGCGCCTAACTCTCTCTATCAGGATGATAGGTGTGATAGATTCTCTCTAAGCGAGCATATCCGTGGCCTGTGCAGAATCTAGGTCAAGCTTGATTCGGTGATTCCATTCACCGCTGAGGTTTCTACGCCAAAACGACGAATTCACACCAGAAACACCGGATTCGCCTTTGTCATCCTCTTCAAAGTCGAATACACAAAATACAACCGGGGTCAACAGAAATTTGACGGGTGGTAAAATCGGTGTTTCACTGGCGACTCAAATTGAATGGAGATGAAAATGAAACTTTACAAAGACGCTCTTAATTCCCTTGTCGCTGGCGAGTATTCGCAGGCGGATGATGGTGATAGCTTCATGAAAATTGCCATCACTCTTGCTGGTCGTCAGTACGTCGCGCAACTCAACGCCACCGCGTAACCCCTCGCATCAAATGCAGCCCGCGCCTGATCAACAACGGCTGCGCCCTGAATTCCATTCCTAATTAACAGAATAGCATTGTGTAAATTAGCCAGCCCTTTAAAACCCTTGCTATCGCTCTGTGTGTCGTGTTCTAATTAACACATCAAGCCAATAACCAATGTAGTGTTAAGTAGAATGAACATCGTAGAGGCAGTGAAAACAGAGGGTGAGGCTGAGGTGATCGCTCGTAAGCTCGCCTTGAACGCAAAGGGCAACACCCTGTATGCAGACATCTGGCGTTTCGGTGTGAACACCGCACTCCGTATCTCCGACTTGTTGAGCCTTCCCTTTGCAGACGTGAAGGGTGACAAGCTGGTGATCGTTGAGAGTAAGACCGGCAAGAGCCGCACCATCCACCTCAACAGTAGTGCCAAGGCCATCATAGAGCGCCGTATGAAGGCACACCCTGACCACGCGTTCCTGTTTCAAGTGGACAGCAACCGGGCGAAGAACAAGCCTGTTAGTAGGGTAGCCGTAGCCACTGCGTTCAAGGCCGTAGGCGATGAGCTGGGCATTCAGTTAGGCACCCATAGCATGAGGAAAACACGCGGCTGGCTGATGTATAGCGCTGGTGTTTCTATCGAGATGATTTGCAAGGTGTTGAACCACTCAAGCCCCGCCGTAACGATGGCGTACATCGGTATCACTCAAGCCGAGGTGGACGCGACATACCATGAGTTCGTGTTCTGACAACGAATACAGACACCCATAGCCCGCCTTGCGCGGGCTTAGTCGTACATATAGCCCTAACAGTCAGTAAGCACATCACATTACACATACAATACCATCTGTAAGCTCCTACAGTGCTCTCAGAGGCGTTTAGAGTGTGTAGGTGCTACATAGGTAGCTGTATGAGGCTTATACGTCCTTAGAGAGCCTTACAGGAGGCTATGTGTAGATGAGAGACGTTCTTATTTCTCCTTTTATAGCTTTTCCAAAAAGGGTGTATCTTTCTGGTGTTAACTGGTTTTGCTGGTTCTCTGGGAATCTCGTCTATTATTCACGCCGTGCCCACTCGTATCGGAGCTTGCAGGAGACAGTCCTAACGGTGCGGGTGGGCCACCAGATTACTTTTTCGGCCAGGAATTCAGCTCAATCCGAAGTTGGTCAAAATTTTCGGCGAAAAATGGGATTCTCAGCAATATCGCCCCTCAGGATGAGCCCGTGTTAGAACCTTACAACTGGGAGGTATTGCCCTCCGATATTCGTGCTGCCACTAACGGCAGTGCTGTTGCAGAGTATCTGGCACATGTAGTGATGCCTTCGATTGCCGCGTTAGAGCAGAGACGCCATGACTTAGCGCTTGCAGATGATCCGGGTTCGAAGTTTGCCCTTGCAGATCATCCTCAGTTAGTGAAGCGAACGCACAAGACGTTCTGTCTCGCCATCCATTCCTTGTATGAGCAGCAGCTACGGTCCTACTTACACCTTTGTACTTGGGACTACCCTGTTGAGAGTGTTACGCGGAGACACCAACTGGAGAAAAGTACATGGGGTAAGGAGTTGAACGCACTGTTCTTTAAGGTGCGTGGGCTGAAGCTAGATGGCTTCGCCTCTTACCCGGTGCTAACTCAGTTGAATTTGATGGCTAACGCTTGTCGTCACGGTGAGGGCAGTTCAGCAAGGAGTCTTTACGAGGCTCACCCTGAGTTGTGGCCCTCCATTAAGCGGTTCCAATGGGAGGATGAGCTACCCAAGATGCTCTCATTTCAGAGCTTGGAAATCACCTTAGAGCAGCTGGCCCAGTACGCAGATGCCATTTCCTTGTTCTGGTTGGATTTGCAGTGCCAGCGGATAGAGGATTTTGCAGACGAGCCATCAGCCTACGTGAGTTTCCTGCGGGAGAAGCGGGTGTCTCTACTCGCAAGTGTCACACGTTCTCCCAGGATCTAAGGCTTCACCTCGTGCACACCGTAGCTGTACGTCATGCGTGCAATTTCCCGCTCTCGGTCCGCCGCGTAACACTCGCTCAATCGCTGGTTAGTTCTCTGATGCTCAACCCTGAGCAGTGCCAGTTCTCGGCCTTGGTCACGGTGCATGATGATCATGCCTGCGATGGTTTGGTGCGCACGCCGAAGGTCACACCGTGTCACCTCAAGCTCTGAGTGCAAAAGGTCGCACTCATGCCTAAGCATGTCTTCCATGCTAGGAAGACCAAGCTCGAAACCCTCGGTTGAAATCAGATCATCGTCAGTCATGTTCGGTAGCGCCAAATACTGGATACACATACAGTATCTCTTCCAGTGCATCGGCTTCAAGGCTAGCGTGACGAAGGGTGATGCTTATACCTAAAGTGGTTAGTCGTGTGTATTTCTTATTCGAATCACATTACGGTCGCAATATACACAGGCGAAGCCAGAGCCTTTGATTTTGCCTTGCGCGTGGCAAGCGGAGCTTGCAGGTAATCCCATTTGACCGAAGGTCACGAGTAACCCCGTGACAGCGTTCGCTGTCGTGTCTGCACCCAAGCAAAAGGCAAGATCAAAATCAAAAGCTTGATTTGTGTACAGGTTGTATTTGTTCGAGGTGAACCCCGAGCGTTGAGGTGTTCCCACCGCTGGAGTCAATCGTGACCTTCGGTCAAAGGTATATTCCTGTCAGCGTGCGCTGACGTTTAAACGGTTTGTATGGTTGGAAGTTTCGATATGGCGTCAAGCTTCTGTTTCGGTGATGAGCCATCCGAGTACACATCGAACGTCACCGTGCCGGTTTCATGGCCTACAAGTTCCTTGATTAGCCTGTCTGCTACGTCTGCCCGCACCAACGAAGTTATGGCCGTTGCCCTGATGCTGTGGAATACACGGGTGCGATCAAACCCCATGGCGGTCTTCAACCGACCGAACGCCTTACTCAGTGCATCCGAACGAATCCCATATTTGTTGTTGCTGTCGGTAGGCACCAGATAACCGTCCGTAGAAGCTTTGGCGAGTCGATTCACCAGCGCCGTTAGCTTGGGGTGGATTGGCACCTGTCTAATCCCTGCAACGGTCTTCGAATCCACGATATCGAACATCCTCACCGCATCGATGGTTATCAAATTCTCCGTGCGAAGCTGACAAAGCTCTTCGATGCGACCACCGCTGTACCCGCCTAACAAGATCAGGTCTGCAAGCGCGCCTAGGTTCTGTTCCTTCGCTGCTGCGTACAAAGTGCCGACCTCTTCAACGGTGAATGCCTTGCGTTTCGCGTCGAGTTTGGCCTTGCCCTTGAGTGTAGGTAGCGTGTGCTTCTCGAATGGGTTCACATGCCCTTTGAAGGACTGTCGCCATTGGGGCTCATGCTGCATCGACCATTGCCAAAACTGACTGCCAGCAAGCAGATACTGTTGTTTTGTCTTGCTGCTGAGCTTCATGCCCTGTAGCCAAGCACTCACCGAATCAAAGTCGAGGGAGGTGCCTGTTTGTTGCAGATGCTCCGACAGGTTCAGCAGTTTCGCCTCCTGTTGATTCACTGTTTTGAGTGCGACGTGATGTTCGAGTCTATAGGTGCGGAAAGCTGCCAGACGTGCCTTTGTAATGGGGGATCGAGTTTTGTAACTGGTAGGGTCTTTGACTAGGACGGCTAGTTCGTCCTTCTGATCAGGGGTTAGGTTGTGACTTTCGGTAAGTCGTCTTCCGACAAAACCCTTGAACATGTCCGCTAGGTCATCCTCAAGTTTGATCATCCCCATCGGCTCACCCCTACGGCGTTCAATCATCGCTTTAAGGGCTGCAACTAACTCTGGATTTTCCATCGCCCGTTTTACCGCTTCTGGATCAGGCTCTGGCAGAGGTGGGACTTTCTCACCGATTCTTGCTCGCTTTGCATTTGTCGCCATCTCTTCAAATTTTTCAACCATCGTAACTACGTTTTCTTGCCAGCCGTCTGCCAATTGCTTGCCTTGCCGTGCGGCCATGATCTGGGCTGTCCATGTGGCAAGGATCGGCAGACGACGATCAAGGGCTTCCTTGTGCACCCCCGTCCTCAGCGACTTAGATAATACCCGGCGACCTCCGAACGCTTCCCGTACGTCCTTGGGAATGTCTAGCCTCACGTGATATGTGCCGCCTTGTAGTTCAAGATTGTTCGCCTTAGGCATGGTTGGTTTTCTCCCAGTTCTACGTAACTATTCTACGTAAAATATTCTGGAAAGCCAGAAAACACGGTGTTTGTTGGGTTGAATTGCTGCTTATAGAGAGTCCCTATCTCTCCGCCATTACATAGAAAAAGCCCCGTAGCTGAGAAGTTACGGGGCTTTTTTGTTTCTGATGGTTTTTGTTCTCCTGTCCCCTCCCGCGATGTTCTTCGCTCCCACGTTTTTATGGCTGCAAGAATGCGAATGAGCGACCGCTGATCGTTATATGGCCGATTGTTCCCACTCAGTGGGAAACCTGTTTCAGTTAATGAGAAACATCGTGCCACCATGCAGGCAATAGCATGGGGCCAACAATGAACTACAACACGCCAACCGATCGCTTGCTGCAAATCCTCGTAACCCTGGGGCAGTCCGGTGAGGCGATCTCCGCCAAAGAGCTGTCCGAGCAGCTGGCCCAGCCGCTCAGCAGCATCTATCGCCATCTTAAAACCCTCCTGCGCTGGGGCCTGGCCGAAGAAAACGGCCACGGCCGCTACTTGCCGGGGCCTGCCTGTTTGCAACTGGCCAAAAAGTTCGACCGCGAAGCGGTGTTGGTGACGTTGGCCAAGCCCGAGCTCAAGCGCCTGGCCGAGCAAACCCAGGAAAGCGTTGCGTTAATGGTGCCCAGTAACGGTCAGGCCATTTGCATTGAGCTGATCGACAGCCCGCAACCGCTGCGCTGCTGCTACCAAAAGGGGTTGGCGCAACCATTGCTGGTGGGCGCTTCGGCGCGGGTGTTGCTGGCGCACATGGATGAGGCGCAAAGCCTGTCGGCGCTGCTGGCCCAAGGCGTCGACAGCGGCGAAGTTGCGACCTATCAGCGCAGTTTTGCCGAGATCCGGGCTGCCGGTTACGCCGTGAGTCAAAGTGAAATCGACGACGGCATTTGGGGGGTCAGTGCGCCTTTGATCGACAGCCGCGACCGCCTGCAAGGCGCTATCAGCCTCATGGCCCCTGCCTTCCGGGCTCAACAGCGCACTGAACGCCTGATCCGCTGGACCCGTGATGTGGCGCTGCGTCTGAGCGCCCGGCTCGACTGAATTTGACTGGAGTTTCAAACATGACCGTTGTTCCTGACATGCCATTGTGGACGGGTCGCATTGACGACGCCGAAGGGCAAGGCGCGCTGCGCTGGCACCAATGGGTCAAACCCTTTGCGCAAAACCAGCCTGCGGGTGTCGCACTGGTTGGTTTGGCCTGTGATGAAGGGGTCAAACGCAACCAGGGCCGCACCGGTGCACGCCAAGGCCCGACAGAACTGCGCAAGGCTTTAGCCAACCTGGCGTGGCACGGCCACGCGCCGCTGTATGACGCCGGCGATGTGAGTTGTACCGACAGCAACCTCGAAGGCGCACAGCAGAGCTACGCCCACCACGTCAGCGAGTTGCTCGACCAGGGACATTTACCGCTGGGGCTGGGTGGTGGCCATGAAATCGCTTTTGCAAGTTTTAGCGGCCTGGCCGATCACTTGCGCAAACGCACGGCGAAGGCCCGTATCGGTGTACTTAATTTCGACGCGCATTTTGACTTGCGCCTTGCCGAACAAAGCAGTTCAGGCACTCCTTTTCGCCAGATCGCCGAGTATTGCCAGCGCGCTGAAATGCCCTTCACTTACGGCTGCCTGGGTGTTAGTCAGCTCAACAATACTCAGGCACTGTTCGAGCAGGCGCAGCGGCTGAATGTGCGTTTTCGCCTCGACCGTGAGATGAACAGCTGGGACGTTACCGCCTGCGAAAGATTCATCGATGATTTTTTGCAAGACGTCGATTACCTCTACATGACCATCTGCCTCGATGTTCTGCCCGCTAGCCAGGCGCCCGGCGTCAGTGCGCCGTCTGCCCATGGCGTGGACATGCAAATCGTCGAGCATCTGGCGCGCTATGCCAAAGCCAGCGGTAAATTGCGCATGGCCGACATCGCCGAACTCAACCCCAGCCTTGATATCGAAAACCGAACCGCCCGCATTGGCGCGCGTCTGCTCGCAAGCCTGATTGATTAAGTTTTCGAAAATCCTTGAAACCACTTGTTAAATCATAAGAAAAAGAGAAATTCGCCATGCTGACATTCGAACTGGATGCGCTGAGTACCCTTGCTCTCGCGTTGCTTCTCCTGGGCTTGGGTGCACAACTGAAAAAACGCAGTTACTGGCTGCGCCAACTGTGTGTTCCCGCACCGGTGATTGGCGGCTTTGGTTTTGCCCTGCTGATTTGGCTGCTACGCAGCCAACAGTGGCTGAACCTGACCCTCGACACCAGCTTGCAAACCCCGTTGATGGTGGCTTTCTTTACCACTGTCGGCCTGGGCGGCAGCCTGGGCTTGCTGCGTAAAGGCGGCAAGTTACTGTTTATCTACCTGGGGGCGTGCTGGGGCTTGGCGCTGGTGCAGAACGTAGTCGGCGTAAGCGTTGCCAAACTGTTGGGTATTGATCCGTTACTGGGAATCATGGCCGGTGCGGTGTCCCTGGAAGGCGGTTTTGGTGCGGCGGCGGCTTTCGGCCCGATTGCTGAAAACCTCGGTGCCGTCGGCGCGACTACTGCGGCGCTGGCGGCCGCGACCTTTGGTATGGTGGCGGGCGGTTTGTTGGGTAGCCCGCTGGCGCGCTGGTTGATTGAGCGCAACAAACTCACGGTTAAAGCGGAAGCGGTGGGCAGCCTCAAGGCGTTCGAAGACGTGGTCCATAACCCGCCTGCCGCGCTGGATGCACCGACCCTGTTGCGCTTGTTGACCTGCATCGTGGTGATCATGGTCCTGGGTTTCTGGCTGGGCACCAGCTTGCAGCAGCACTTGGGCATTGTGTTGCCCAGCTATGTGGGCGCGATGTTTGTGGCGATTATTTTGCGCAACCTCAATGACCGCAGCCAGGCGATCGACATGCCGGACCATGCTGTCAGCACCATTGGCGACGTGTGTTTGGGCATGTTTCTGACCATGGCCATGATGAGCCTTAAGTTCTGGGAGCTGGAAAAGCTGGGATTGCCGCTGCTGGTGATCCTGGTGGTACAAGTGGTGATCATGATTTTGCTGTGCGTATTCGTTTTGTTCCGCCTGTTTGGCCGTAACTACGACGCTGCCGTCCTTTGCGCAGGCTTCATGGGGCACGGGCTGGGCGCTACACCCAACGCCGTGGCCAACATGGGGGCTATCTGTGACCACTACAAAGTGTTCTCGTATAAAGCCTTCATCATCGTGCCGTTGTGCGGCGCCGTGCTGATCGACATTGTGGCCATCCCGATGATCACCTGGTTTATCAACGCCTTCAGCTAGAGGGCGGTCTCATGTGGACCGAGCGGGTGAAGTGCGTAACCTCCAGTCGATTTGGAGCAGCGGATGAGCCTCCATCGGCTATTTAATGATGATTAATGGGAGCGGATGATCGAGGTGTTACTGCCGGTGATAACCGTCAGTTTGTCGACGCGGTAAATCCGATACCGCGTACGTCACCTCAGCCTGAATATCAACTCCAGTTCGGCTCAAACCTAATGAGCGCAGAGAAAATTCACGACCTGATTCGGCACATAGATCACCTTGGTTACTGCACGCCTTTCAAGGGCCTCGATGACTTTGCCCCGAGCCATATCGACGTCGACCAACTCCTCACCGGTCCCCTCCGGAAGATCATCCACATACTTGCCGTTAATGTAGATTCGTGTCGCCTTGACCGGGCGCACTCGAGCTTGGGGCCATGGTGCAGAGTCAATAGTGTCGTAGCCCAACTGCTCCCAGATCTCAGAGCAGACGTGCGGAGCAAAGGGGAACAGGGCCTTCACAAAGTCAGCGCCAATTCGTTCGAAAAAATGTAGGAAAAACTCCCCGGCCTCCACTCAAAAAAAAGCCCCAAAGCTAATCAAACTTCGAGGCCTCTTTATCTCAAACATCCCATCAAAACGTTGGCGGCGTAATCACCCAAATCACCACCGCATCCACCTCTCCAGGATTGCCATACCGATGCGGCTCCTGACTCGAGAAGCTGAAACTGTCTCCCTCGCTCAGCAGAAAATGCCGTTGCCCAACCCACAACTCAAAACGCCCCGACAGCAGATACCCGGCTTCTTCCCCCTCATGGCTGTAACTCTGCTGGCTATAAGTGCCAGGCGGAAACCGTGAGTGCAGCATCTCCAGTTGCCTATTCGGCTGCGGGGTCAGCAGTTGGTCGACGATTCCATCCTCGTAATGCACGCTCATCCGCGTGTTCTTGCGCACCACCACGCCGTGGTCTTCGGGGGCGGTGGCGGCTTCGCTGGCGAAGAACCACTGGATGGTCACGCCCAGGCTGCGGGCGATGTTGAAGAGGGCGGGGATGGAAGGGTAGGCGAGGTTGCGTTCGAGTTGGCTGATGTAGCCAGCGGTCAGCTCGCTCATGTTCGCCAGCTCGGCCAGGGTCATGCCCCGGCGTTTGCGCAGGCCGCGGATTCGGGTGCCGAGAAAACTGGGCTCTGGTGCGGCGCTGTCTTTACTGCCGTTGCTCATGCGTACTCCAGGCCGGGGTTTGGGGGAAAACCCCGGAGTATAAACAGGCTCAAAGCGCCCAGGCGACTTTCAAACCTTCGTAGATGGCCTCTTCGGCAGTGCGCGGCGCCAGGCAGTCACCGATCTGGCGAAACTCCACCAGGCCTTGCAGTTCTGCGCCCAGGGTGTCGACCGGTTGATGACCCTGGCAGAGCACCAGGGTGTCGATATTTTCCAGCAACATCGGCTCGCTGCTCGCGGTGTGTTGCAGGTAGACGGTGCTGTCATCGCAGCCGTAGAGGCGGGCGTAGGGGGTGATGGGGATACCCAGTTTGTGCAGTTCGCCGGCCAGTTGGTCGCGCACGTACAGCGGCAGGTTTTCCCCGCAATGGGTGCCGTTGACTGCCAGGTGCACCTGATGCCCGGCGCGCACCAGGCGCTCGGCGATGCCGGGGCCGATCCAGTCGCAGCGCCAGTCCACCACGACCACCGAACGACCTATCTGTACTTCATTACGCAGCACTTGCCAGGCGTCCACCACCTGCAGTTCGCCGCCACGCTCGAAGGTTGGCCAATAGGGCTCGGCGCCAGTGGCGATGATCACCAGGTCGGGGCGCTCGCGCTCCACCAGGGCGCGGTCGACCCGAGTGTTGCGCACCACCCGTACACCCGCCAGTTCCATCTCCCGCTGCAGGTTGGTGCTGGCCCCACCGAACTCGCTGCGTCGCGGTAACAGCTGCGCCAGCAGCACCTGGCCGCCGAGTTGCGCGGCCGCTTCATAGAGGGTGACCTCGTGCCCGCGCTGGGCCGCTACCGCAGCGGCTTTCATGCCGGCCGGCCCTCCGCCGGCAATCATGATGCGCTTGCGTTGGCCGGTAGGTTGCCGGTTGCCGAAGATCAACTCGCGCCCGGTCTCCGGGTGCTGGATGCAGGAGATCGGCAAGCCTTTGTGGAAGTGGCCGATGCACGCCTGGTTGCAGGCGATGCAGGCGCGCACGTCTTCTACACGGCCGCTGTCGGTTTTGTTGGGCATTTGCGGGTCGCAGATCAGCGCGCGGGTCATGCCGCAGACGTCGGCCTGACCCCGGGCCAGGATCAGCTCCGCTTCCTGGGGCTGGTTGATGCGCCCGGTGACGAACAGCGGGATGGACAGACCGGCCTTGAAGGTTCCGGCTTCCCTGGCCAGATAGGCCGCTTCGATCGCCATGGGCGGCACGATGTGCACGGCACCGCCCAGGGATGCAGAAGTACCGGCGACGATGTGCACGTAATCCAGGCTGGTTTGCAATGCCTGCACGGCGAGCAGCGATTCGTCCTCGGTGAGTCCTTCCGGGTCGCGCTCGTCTGCGGAAATGCGCAGGCCGATGATGAAGTTTTCATCGGTACTGGCCCGCACAGCAGCGATGATTTCCCGCAGCAAGCGCAGGCGCTGTTCCAGCTCGCCGTTGTAGCCATCGGTGCGGCGATTGACTCGCTGGTTGATGAACTGCGCGGGCAGATAACCGTGACTGGCGACCACCTCCACGCCGTCGATCCCGGCTTGACACAGGCGCCGCGCCGCTGCCGCGTACCCGGCGACAATCTCGTCGATCATGGCTTGATCCAGTGCCCGTGGCATCACCCGAAACCGCTCGTTGGGCACCGCCGAAGCTGAATAGGCCACCGCCAGCAGGCCGTCGCTGGACTCCATGATTTCCCGCCCAGGGTGGAAGATCTGCGACAGCACCACCGTCCCGTGCGCATGGCAGGTTTGCGCCAGTTTGCGGTAGCCCTCAATGCAGGCGTCATCGGTGGCCATCAACACGTGCGAGGTATAACGCGCGCTGTCGTGCACACCCGCCACCTGCAGCACGATCAGCCCGGCACCCCCTGCCGCGCGCGCCTGGTGGTAAGCGATCAGTTGATCATTGACCAGGTTGTCGGTGGGCATCGAAGTGTCATGTCCGCTGGACATGATGCGGTTTTTCAGGCGTTTGCCGCGTAGCAGCAGGGGTTCGAACAGGTGCGCGAAAGCGGGGGACGAGGTGCTCATGATGGGGCTACTCCAGGCGGCCTGAAGCCGAAAGGGCCGGTTTTCGGCGTTATTATTTTTCTATAAGAGTTTACCTTCAGTAAAAAATCAATGGTTTTGTTTACTGGATGTCGACTGGAACCAGATGTAATGCCGATGTTACAAATCCGTTACTTCGATTGCGCAAGGCGAGCAATTCTCAACATATAAATTCTATTAATGGCAATGGCAGGGTGCCTACCATTGGCAGGTACAGGCATTTGCAGAAAACAATAATAATCAAGCTCTGAGGCCTACAATGAAGCTGTGTTCACTATTGGGTGTGGTTGTTCTATCGGCATCTGGAAGTTATTTGAAAGTGCAGGCAGAAGATGTGGGCGAAGGATTAGTCGAGGGTGGCTCGGCAACTATTACCGCTCGCAATATGTATTTTAATCGGAACTCACTCTCGCATTATCCCGATGCCCGTGGTTGGGGGCAGGGTTTCCAGATGGATTACCAGTCCGGATTTACTCAAGGTAAAGTCGGCCTTGGGCTGGATGCAAGTGCCTATACTGCCTACAAGCTGGATGGCGGTCGCGGTACGGTTGGCACGGGAATGTTTCCCGCTGAGGGAGATCGCGAAAGAACCGAGTCTGCGACACTCAACGCTTCGGTAAAGATGAAGTGGTCAAACACTGTCATAAAGTACGGCGATCTGCGCCCATACAATCCGGTATTTGCGACTCCCGATTTACGCCTGATGCCGATGACCACCCGTGGCATACAACTGTTGAGTGATGATATCGACAAAGTCAGCATCGATATCGGGCATTTCCATTCCACCAGAGGTTATACCAGTACAGGTCACGACGGTGGCTTCATGGCGGGTTACGCCGCGGTGGACAGCGGCGATGTCGATTATGCAGGCTTCACCTACACGCCATTAGAGCAGGGCGGCGTCGGCTTCTACGTGTCCCAGGCGCAGGACTTGTGGCGCCAGTACTATGTCAATGGCAACTACAGCTTTGTCCTGACTGCGGGACAGACTCTCGGCGTTGACTTCAACCTCTATCGATCACTGGATCAGGGCCAGGCCAATGCCGGCGATATCAATGTCACCGCCTGGTCGTTGGCGACGGCCTATGCCAATGGCCCGCATACGCTGACGCTGTCTTATCAAAAGATCCATGGAGGTCAGCCATTTGATTATCTGATGGCTTCGGATGGGACTTACATGGACTCGATCTATCTGGCCAACTCTTCGCAATACGGGGACTTCAATGGCCTTGGCGAACAGTCAGTCGGCCTGGCCTATGAATATGATTTTGGTTCTACGGGTGTTTTACATACCACGCTGGGCTTCAAGTATATCTATGGATTTGATATCGATAATGAGCAAGTTGATCCGGACGGGTTGTACGCTTACTTCGCTCATGCGGATAAGCAGATAGAGCGAGACGTCGATATTAAAACCGTTGTTGAAGCGGGCCCGTTGAAAGATTTGTCGGTTCGGGTGCGTTACGCCGAACATGCCTTTAGCGGTGACAGTGTTAAACAACTGCGGATCATCACTCAATACCCGATCAATATTTTTTGATGTGCGTTCATCCGTCCAATAACAATAAAAGAGGTATCCCATGAAGCTCTCGAGTATCGCGTTGGCCGTAACCCTCTCGTCGCTGTCGTTGTCCGCACTGGCCGACACGGTCTACATCCATGCCGGTCGCCTGGTGGACGTGGAGCGCGGCAAGGTGCTGACGGACCAGCGCATCAAGGTCGATGGCGAGCGCATCGTGGCCGTTGAGCCCTGGAGTGCACCGCCGGCTGACAGCACCGTTATCGACTGGTCGGGCAAGACTGTGCTGCCGGGCCTGATCGACATGCACACGCATATCGCCGACTGGGACATGACCAACAACGTTGCCGAACCCCTCCTGCATTCTGCCCAGGACTACGCGCTGCTGGGCGCCAAACATGCCTATCAGACCTTGCGCGCAGGGTTCACCACGGTCCACGACGTGGGGACCTACCGCGCGTTTACCGACGTCTCGCTACGTGATGCGATCAACGCCAATCAGGTGCTGGGGCCACGGATGAATGTAGTCGGCGCTTATCTCTCAGTAGCGGGTGGCGGCGGTGAGGTGACGGGCCTGGCACCGGGCATCACGGTGCCGGACGATATGCGGGTGGGCGTCTATCGCGATACCAATGACGCAAAACTCAAGACCCGGTACCTGTTCCAGCACGGCGTCGACACCATCAAGATGGTCGGCACGGGCGCCGTATTGGCCGAAGGCACCGAGCCTGGCCAGATGGAAATGACCGAGGACGAAATGCGCGCGGTAGTGCAGGAGGCCAAGGTGCATAAGAGCTATGCGACCGTGCACGCCCATGGCGCCGACGGCATCAAGGCGGCTATCCGCGCCGGCGCAAAATCCGTGGAGCATGCCTCGCTGCTGGACGATGAAGGCATCAAGCTGGCCAAGGACAACGGCACTTATCTGGTCATGGATATCTACAACGGAGACTTCATCGACAAGGTCGGGCGCGAGGAAAAGTGGCCGGAAAGTTACCTGCGTAAAAACACCGAAACCACCGAAGTACAGCGTGAAGGTTTCCGCAAGGCGGTCAAGGCCGGTGTAAAAATCGCCTATGGCACCGATGCCGGGATTTACCCGCACGGCAAAAACGCCCGGCAGTTCGCCTACATGGTCAAGTACGGAATGACCCCAATGCAGGCGATTCAGTCCGCCACCGTGGTCGCCGCAGACCTGCTCAATTGGCAGCAGGACGTAGGCGCTGTCAGTGTCGGTCGCTTTGCCGACATGATCGCGGTCGAGGGTGATCCGCTGGCTGACATTGCGATCCTGGAGAAAACCCCGGTGGTCATGAAGGGCGGCGCGATTGTTCCGCCTGACGTGCTGCCGGGTATGTAAAGCAGCGCGACGTCTGGAGTCGGCGAGGGCAGTTGCTGTACAGTCGTTCAGCTCTTGAATGGCTCGTACAGGGCTCAACCCTCGCCTCCAGGAAGGTCGTGCAATGACTCAGGAAGTCCGATTCTCCAGAATGGCGCCGGAACTGCGCAAAACCAATCTCATCGAGGCCACGCTCGTGTGCCTGCAGCGCCATGGCTTCCAGGGCGCGTCGATCCGCAAGATTTCCGCCGAGGCCGGTGTATCGGTCGGGCTGATCAGTCATCACTATTCCGGCAAGGACGAGCTGGTCGCCGAAGCCTATCTGGCGGTGACCGGCCGCGTCATGGCACTGCTTCGCGCGGCCATGGAACAGGCCGCGCCCAATGCCCGTGAACGTTTGTCGGCGTTTTTTCGCGGCTCGTTTTCCGCCGAACTGCTCGACCCGCAACTGCTTGATGCCTGGCTGGCGTTCTGGGGCGCGGTCAAGACGGCAGAGGCGATCAACCTTGCCCACGAACAGTCCTATGGCGAGTACCGGGCCATCCTGCGCAAGGTGCTCAACGAACTGGCGGAGGAGGAGGGCTGGCAACGATTCGATTCCGACCTGGCTGCCATCAGCCTCAGCGCCTTGCTCGACGGCTTGTGGCTGGAATCGGGTCTCAACCCCGGCACCTTCACGCCGGAGCAGGGCATGCAGATCTGCGAAGCCTGGGTCGACGGTTTGCAGGCCGGTGGTCGGCAGCGATTCACTTTGCAGACGACGGGCTGTTGATCGATCGTTCAGTAGTGGCTACTCTCTGCCTCCAGTGGTAACCACAACTCTAATAAGAAACACGCCTTCGGGCATACGCGGGACACCTAGCGATGACTCCTCGGGTATTGATCGTCGACGACGATCCGTTGATTCGCGAACTGCTGCAGGCCTACCTGTCCCAGGAAGGTTATGAAGTGCATTGCGCCGCCACTGCTGAGTTGGCCGAGACCTTCCTGGCGAGCCAGAGCGTCGACCTGGTGATGCTCGATATCCGCCTGCCGGGCAAGGATGGCCTGACCCTGACGCGGGAGCTGCGGGTGCGTTCGGAGGTCGGGATCATCCTGATCACCGGGCGCAACGATGAAATCGATCGCATCGTCGGCCTCGAGTGCGGCGCCGATGACTATGTGATCAAGCCGCTTAATCCGCGGGAACTGGTGTCCCGGGCGAAGAACCTGATTCGCCGGGTGCGCCACGCCCACACGCCGCATCCTGTTGCTGCGGTTGCCCGCCCGGTCAAGCAATTCGCCGCCTGGGCGCTGGACACTGATCGCCGGCGGTTGATCGACCACAGCGGCAGTGAAACCCTGCTGACCCATGGCGAGTACCAGTTGCTCAGCGTGTTCCTGCGCAACAGCGGGCACACCTTGAGCCGGGATCAGTTGATGGACCAGATCCGCAACCGCGAATGGGTGCCCAACGATCGCTCCATCGATGTGCTGGTGGGACGCTTGCGGCGCAAGTTGCATGACGACCCGGCCGAGCCTGAACTGATCATCACCATCCACGGTGCCGGCTATCTGTTTACCGCCAGCGTCGCGGCCTGAGCGGCATGTGGCGCGGGATCTGGTTGTTGTTGATGCTGGCATCCACCGGGGTGACGGCTGCGCAAAAAATTCGCTATTGCGATTACCCGGTCTACCCGCCGATCTCCTGGAGCGACGGCAAACAGATACGCGGGCTCGCTCCCGGCGTGGTTAAAAAACTGTTCGGGCAATTGGGCTACGAGGTCGAGCTCGTCGAGCTGGATAACTGGAATCGCTGCGTGCTGGATGCCGTTGAAGGTCGGGTGGATGTGGTGCTGGCCTATCGCACTGCAGAGCGTGAGCAGGCCCTGGCTTTTTCGACGGTGCCGGTACTGCGCGAGGAAGTCGCGGTGTTCATCAATCGCCGGCACCCGGTAACAATAGATCGGCTGGAGGACCTGGCGCACTACCGTGGTGGTTTCCTGTTCGGAGAAAGTTATGGCGAGACGTTCGACCGCTTTGTCGACCAGCACCAGAACATCGAACGGGTCTCTGATAGCCAGCAGAACTTTGGCAAGTTGATCCGCGGCCGCATCGACTTCGTCGTCTCCGAGCGGCGCACCGGGCAAATGCGCGTCGATACCCTGCCGGGCACCCAGGACATCGTGGCCCTGGCCGATTCCTTTGGTGTGGATTACCTGCGAGTGGCCGTGTCGCGTCGTTCGCCCCTGGCCAGTTGCATGGTCGATATCAATGCGCAGTTGCAGCACATGGTCGATTCGGGCGAGATCGACCGCTTGCTTCACGAGAGTGAGGTCATCTACCGCGACACGCTCCAGCAACCGGCGGATCGACCATGATTCGGGCCCGGCCCGGCGGCCTGTTGCGGCGCCTGCTGCTGTTTATCCTGTTCTTCAGCCTGTGTTTTACGGTGCTGGCGAGCAGCGTGCAGCTGTACTTTGAGTATCGACGCGAGATGCGCGAAATCGACTCGCGCATGGAGCTGATTCGCGCCGGCTACCTGGCCAGCCTGGAGCGCAGTCTGTGGGACCTGAACCAGGATCAGCTCAACGTGCAGTTGCGCGGCCTGGTGGACTTTTCCGACGTGGCGCGCGTGCGCCTGATCAGCCCTGATTTCGATCTGCTGCAAGGCACTGCCGAGCCGGTCGGGCCGCTGCGAATAGAACGTTTTGCCCTCGACTACCAGCCGCCATCGGGGGCGGTGCGTCATTTGGGGCAACTGGAGGTCACCACCGACCTGGGGGCGGTGCATGAGCGCCTGTACACCACCGGGCTGACCAGCCTGCTGTGGATGAGTGTGTTTCTGTGCGGCCTGGCGGTGGTGCTGTCGGGGTTGTTTTATCGCCTGGTCACTCGCCACCTGCAAGTCATGGCCGAGTTTGCCCGGCGCATCGCTGCGGGCGATTCCCACGAGCCGTTACGCCTGGACAAGCGTCGCCGTGCGGACGAAGACGAAGACGAAGACGAAATCGACACCGTGGCCCATGCTCTGGACGACATGCGCCGGGCCATTCTCAGTGACATCGACCGCCGCGAAAGCGATCGGCTGGCGTTGCAGGATAACCGTGACGAACTGCTGCGAATGGTCGAGCGGCGCACCGCCAGCCTGATGCGCGCCAAGGATGAAGCGGAAGCGGCCAACCTCGCCAAGTCGCGTTTCCTTGCCACCATGAGCCATGAGTTGCGTACCCCGCTCAACGGCATCCTCGGCATGGCCGAATTGCTGCGCGATGCGCCGCTGGACGCACTCGGCGGCAAGCGGCTGGATGCGCTGTACAAAGCCGGCGAAGGGTTGCTGTCGATCCTCAACGAAGTGCTGTATTTCGCCCGGCTGGAGGAGGGCGCCAGCCATCCGGAGGCGGTGGAATTCTCGCTGCGGCAATTGCTTGATGAGGTAATGACACTGCTCGAACCCCGCGCGCTGGGCAACGACACGATCCTGCAATGCTACATCGACCCACGGGTAGCGCAGCGGCATCACGGCGCCGAACAATTCCTGCGCCAGGTGCTGAGCAACCTGCTGGCCAACGCCATCAAATTTACCGAGGGCGGGCAGGTCAAGGTGGAGATAGCGCTGTTGCCTGGCGCCCCTGGACAACGGCTGCGCGTCAGCGTTACCGACGACGGCATCGGCATCGCGCCGGCGATGCAGCAGAAGATTTTTGAGCGCTTCACCCAGGCCAGTGAAGAGGTGGCGCAGCGCTTCGGCGGCACCGGCTTGGGGCTGGCGATCAGCAAGCATCTGGTGGAGCAATTGGGCGGGCGTATCGGCGTGGACAGCGAGGTCGGGCGCGGCAGTTGTTTCTGGTTCGAACTGGCGCTGCAACCGGCTAACGGCGTGGCACCCGTTGCGGCAGACAGTGTTGCAGGGCAGGCTTTGCGCATTCTGGTGGTCGAGGACGTGGCGCTCAACCGCGAGGTGGTCGAGGGCCTTTTGCTGCGCGACGGGCATCAGGTCTGGCTAGCCGAGGACGCCGAGCAGGCATTGGTTCAATGTGCCGCGCAGTCGTTTGATCTGATCTTGCTCGACGTGCACCTGCCCGGCATCAGCGGCGTCGAGCTGTGTAAACGGCTGCGCGACACTCCGGGGCCGAATCGCCACAGCCGCCTGTTTGCCCTGACGGCCAGTGTGCAGCCGGCCCTGGTTCGCGGTTACCTGGATGCCGGCATGGACGGCATCCTCGCCAAGCCCCTGAAACTCGACACTCTGCGCCAGGCGCTGGCTGACCAGGCCCCCGTAGCCACTTCGCCACTCGATGACGCGGCCATGGATTGGCCGCTGCTGGAAACACACCGTACTTTGCTCGGTGAACAGAAACTGCTGGGATTGTTGAAGGTGTTGCGCGACTCGATTCAACAGCATAGCCATGCACTCGCCGAAGCGATCACGGCAGACGACTGCACCGAGGTCGCGCACCTGGCCCACCGCCTGGCTGGCAGCAGCGACTCCCTGGGATTTCGCGCGTTGGCCAACGTCCTGCGCGCATTGGAGCAAGCCGCAATGATCAACGATGAGGCGGCGTTACGCGGGTTGGCGCCGCAGGTGCACGAGCAGCTGCGGTGCTCGCGACAGACCCTGGCAGACCTGTTGCAGGCCTGACGTACAAGTTTGTTACGACTTTTTACATCTTTGATCCTCAGGTTCAACTCGAACTTACATGCCTTTCCAATAATCGACGCAACCGCCACAGCGCGGTCTTCGAAGCTTATTGGAGATAATAATAATGAACTGCCGTAAAGCTCATCCTTTCCCGCGCCATGACGTCCTGTCAGCCGCCGCGCACCGCGCCGACTGCTGAGGTGCCGACATGAGCGAATCAATCGACCGCCAAGGTATCCACCTGACCCGCGCCCTGAAAAGCCGGCACATTTTCATGTTGTCCCTGGGAGGTGTGATCGGCACCGGGCTGTTCATGGGCTCCGGCGTGACCATCAACCAGGGCGGCCCGGTCGGGGCGATCCTGTGCTACTTGGTCGCGGGCTTCCTGATGTACCTGGTGATGGTCTGCCTCGGTGAACTGTCTGTGCAAATGCCGGTGTCCGGCTCGTTCCAGACTCACGCCACCAAATTCATCGGGCCCGGCACCGGCTTCATGATCGGCTGGGTCTACTGGATGAGCTGGGCCACCACCGTGGGGCTGGAATTCACCGCAGCGGGCATGTTGATGGAACGCTGGTTCCCGACCGTGCCGATCTGGTACTGGTCAGCCTTGTTCGTCGCGGTACTGTTCGGCCTTAACGCCCTGGCGACCCGTGCGTTCGGCGAAGCGGAATACTGGTTTTCCGGGATCAAGGTTGCTGCGATTCTGGGGTTCATCGTGGTCGGCGTGCTGGTGATCTTCGGCGCCATCCCGCTGACCAGTGGCGAGCCGGCGCCCATGATGACCAACCTGATTGGCGACTCACTGTTCCCCAACGGCCTGTCAGCTGTGTTCGCAGTGATGATGACCGTGGTGTACGCGTTCCAGGGTTGCGAAATCATGGGCGTGGCGGCTGGCGAAACCGATCAGCCGGAGAAAAGCATTCCCCGTGCGGTTCGCAACGTGGTGTTTCGCGTATTGATCTTCTACGTGCTGGCGATCGTGGTGCTCTCGGCCATCGTGCCCTGGCAGCAGGCCGGACTGATGGAGAGTCCGTTCGTGCAGGTGTTCGATATGGTCGGTATTCCCTACGCTGCCGACCTGATGAACTTCGTGATCCTGACGGCGATTTTGTCGGTGGGCAACTCCGGGCTGTATGCCTCGACGCGCATCTTGTGGGCAATGTCCAAGACCGGCATGGCCCCGACAAGCTTCTCGCCATTGAGCAAGCGCGGCGTGCCGTTGCGGGCGTTGAGCATCACCCTGTGCTTTGCGCTGGTGTCGCTGATGACCAGTTTTGTCGCCGCCGATACTTTGTTCATGGTGCTGATGGCGGTGAGCGGCATGTCGGGCACGGTGACATGGATTGTCATTGCCCTGGCGCAGTACAAGTTCCGCAAGGCCTACCTGCGTGATGGCGGCAAACTGAGCGATCTTAAATACCGTGCGCCCTGGTTTCCGCTGATTCCGCTGACGTGCATTGTGTTGTGCTGTTCGTTGTTTGTATTCCTGGCACTGGACGAGACGCAACGGCCTTCACTGTATTGGGGCGGTGGCTTCATCGCGCTGTGTTACAGCGCTTACTTCCTGATTTATCGCAAGCGTCAGGGGGTGTTGGCGCCGAGCTTGCCGTCTGTTTGATGGCTTGAGGCGGACAAAGAACGCGACGGGTGACCGTCGCGTTTTTTTGTTTCAAGGCTGCGAACACGGTCATTCTCGCTGTAATGGGCAGGGGCATGTGCCCAGTTGTTCAAAGTTGTAACAAGCGCAGCCTTCTAGCCCGTTAAATAATCAATAAATCTATATATATCAATTAGATAATAAGAATTTAGCTCGATCTAGCCACCAATTGCCGCCTTACTGAACACTCGTTTAGTATGGCCTCAGTCGCATCACCTCATTCCAATCAAAAATAATCCGAGGCCCCGCAATGACTACTCAACCTTCACTGCTCAGCCAGGTCGAAGCAGGCGTTGCCTGGATCACCCTCAACCGCACGGCTCAGCGCAACGCCCTCGACATCCCGACCCTGAAAAACCTGCACGCCCTGCTGGACGAATTCAACGCCGACCCGGCCGTTCGCGTTGTCGTGCTGACCGGCAGCGGCCGCAGCTTCTGCGCCGGGGCGGACCTCGCGGAGTGGGCCGAAGCCGAAGCCCGTGGCGATCTGGAAACCTCTGGCTGGACCGAAACCGCCCACGCCCTGATGAGCCGTCTGTACAGCCTGGAAAAACCCACCATCGCCGCCATCAACGGCACTGCTGTCGGCGCCGGCATGGACCTGACCTTGTGCTGCGACCTGCGCCTGGCCGCGCAGTCGGCGCGGTTCAAGGCTGGCTACACCAGCATGGCGTACTCCCCGGACGCCGGTGCCAGCTGGCACTTGCCCAGGTTGATCGGCACCGAACAAGCCAAGCGCCTGCTGTTCCTCGATGAACTGTGGGGGGCAGACCGGGCCCTGGCCACCGGGCTGGTAGGCGAAGTGTGCGCCGATGAACAACTGCTCGACGTCGCCGGCGAACTGGCAACGCGCCTGGCCAACGGCCCGACCTTCGCTTTCGCCCAGACCAAGAAACTGATGCGCGAAGGCGCCCAGCGCGACCTGCCGCAGCAACTGCAAGCCGAACTGGCGGCCGGCCTGCTGTGTGGTCGCAGTGAAGACGGCGCAGAAGCGTTGCGGGCTTCCGTGGAAAAACGCCCGGCACGTTTCGTCGGCAAATAAGCCTGCACCACCCTCATACCCCGTGAACGAACAACAGGTAGCACCATGAATTTCCAACTGACCCAAGAACAAGAAATGTTGGTGGAAGCGGTACGCAGCTTTGTCGCCAAGGAACTGCTGCCCCACGAGGAAGCGGTGGACCGCGTAGACGAAGTCTCCCCTGAGTTGGCGGCAGAGATTCGCGGCAAAGCCATCGCCGCCGGTTTCTATGCTTTCAACATGCCGGAGGAGGTCGGTGGCGGCGGGCTCGACTACCTGTCCCAGGCGCTGATAGAGCGTGAGCTGTCAAAGGTTTCGTGGGCGCTGCACGTGTTCGTCGCACGGCCTTCGAAGATCCTCATGGCCTGTACGGGCAGCCAGATCGGCGACTACCTGCTGCCTTGCATCCAGGGCGAGAAAATCGACTGCTTCGCCCTGACCGAACCCGGTGCCGGGTCCGACGCCAATGCGATCAAGACCCGCGCCGTGCGCGACGGTGAAGACTTCGTCCTGAACGGCAGCAAGCACTTCATCAGCCACGCCGGGCACGCCGATTTCGCCATAGTCTTTGCGGTTACCGACACCTATGAACACAACGGCCGCAAGCGCAACGCCGTGACTTCGTTCCTGGTGGATCGCGACACCCCGGGCATGACCATTCGCCGCGGCCCCAAGTGCGTGAGCAACCGCGGTTACCACACCTTCGAAATGTTCTTTGACGACTGCCGGGTGCCGGCCAACAAAGTGCTCGGCGAAGTCGGCAAGGGTTGGGAAGTGGCCAACGCCTGGCTTACGGCCGGCCGGGTGATGGTCGCCGCCAACTGCGTCGGCCAGGCCCAGCGCGCACTCGACGTATCGCTGCAATGGGCGGCGGATCGCAAGCAGTTCGGCCAGCCGATCGGCACGTATCAGGGCATCTCGTTCAAGCTTGCCGATATGGCCACGCAGATCCGCGCGGCGGAACTGCTGACCTTGCATACCGCGTGGAAAATGGACCAGGGCACCATGACCGATGGCGAAGCCGGCATGGCAAAACTGTTCGCCAGCGAAGTGCTCGGACGCACCGCCGATGAGGCGGTGCAGATATTCGGCGGCATGGGCCTGATGGATGAAGGACCGGTGGAGCGCATCTGGCGTAACGCGCGGATCGAGCGCATCTGGGAAGGCACCTCGGAAATCCAGCGGCACATCATTTCCCGTGAACTGCTGCGGCCGCTGTTGCGCTGATCGTCCTGGAGAATTGCCATGTCGCAGACTATTCGTGACAACCTCAAGCGCCTGCTTGCCCCACGCCATTTGGCATTCGTCGGCGGTCGCAGCATGGCCCGTGCGCTCAAGCGCTGTGCCGAAGGCGGCTACCAGGGGCAGATGTGGCTGGTGAACCCGCAACATGAAAGCCTCGAAGGTGTGCCCTGTGTGCGCAGCATTGCCGAGCTGCCCTGTGGCCCGGACGCGGTGTTCATCGCGACCAATCGTGAGCTGACCCTCACCGCCGTGGCGCAGTTGGCCGCGAAGGACGCGGGTGGCGCGATATGCTACGCCTCCGGGTTCGCCGAGACCGGGGCGCAAGGCCAGGCCTTGCAGCAACAGCTGCTGCAGGCAGCCGGCCAGATGGCCTTGCTCGGTCCCAATTGCTACGGCCTGCTCGACTACTTGCACAGCTCGGCCCTGTGGCCGGTGGCTCATGGCGGCAAGCCAGTGGAGAAGGGCGTCGCCGTGCTGACCCAGAGCGGCAACTTCGCCTACAACCTGTCCATGAGCGACCGTTCACTGCCGGTGGCCTACATGGCATCGGTGGGTAACCAGGCGCAACTGGGCGTCGCCGAATTGATGGACGTATTACTCGATGAGCCGCGGGTCACGGCCATCGGCCTGCACCTTGAAGGGCTGAAGAACGTGCCGGGTTTCGCCCGCGCCGCGCACAAGGCGCTCGAAAAGGGCATTCCGATCATCGCGCTGAAAACCGGCGTGTCGCAGATCGGTGCCGAACTGGCCCTCAGTCACACCAGTTCGCTGTCAGGTTCCGATGCGCTCTACGACAGCCTGTTTGCACGCTTGGGCGTCATCCGGGTCAGCGGGCCGGTGAGCTTCGTCGAAACCCTCAAGGCCGCCGCTTGCGGAAAACTCCCCGCGGGCGACAGCCTGATCGCCCTGGCCTGTTCCGGTGGTGACGCTGGCCTGATTGCCGACTACGCCGAACGCAATGACCTGACGTTGCCCAAGCTCGACGAGACCCAGCGTGAAGAACTCGCGCAGGTGCTGCCCAGCTACGCCAACCTGGTCAATCCGCTGGATTTCACCACTGCGATCTGGGGTGACGGCGAAGCCTTGAACCGCATGCTCGACAGCGCCCTGCGGACCGAGGCCGACGCGGCCATGCTGGTGCTCGATTATCCGGCGGAATCGACCGGTGAACGCAAGGAATGCGACCTGTTGCTTGAGCTTTATTGCGCCGCGCTGGTGCGTCACGGCAAGACCGGTTTTGTCACCTCGGCGTTCCCCGAGCTGCTGCCGGCCAGCGCCCGCGAGCGCCTGCATGCCCAGGACGTGGCGGCGCTGCAAGGGGTCGAAGATGGCCTGGCCGCCTGGGGCCGCATTGCCGGTTATCAGCGTAATCGCCAGGCACTGCTGGCGCTCGGCGAGTCGGCACTGGTACCGCTGTGCCCTCGAGCTTTGACGGGTGAAGGTCGCCTGCTCAACGAGTGGGATTCGAAACAGGCGTTGCGCGCATTTGGCCTGCCGACGCCCAACGGTGTGCTGAGCACGCCGGCGAATGCACTGGTCGATGCCAATGGGTTGGGTTACCCGCTGGTGCTCAAAGCCGTCAGTGCACAACTACCCCACAAAACCGAGGCCGGTGCGGTCGCGCTCAATCTGAAGGACGCCGCCGCCCTGAGCGCCGCGTTGCAAAAAATGCACGCGAGCATCGCCGATTACGCTCCGCACGTGCCCTTCGATCAGGTGCTGCTGGAACCCATGGCCACGCCGCCCCTGGCTGAACTGATCGTCGGCATCAAGCGCGAAAATGACTTTGGCCTCGCGTTGGTTATCGGCGCCGGGGGCATTTTGGTGGAGCTGCTCAAGGACAGTCGCAGCCTGCTGCTGCCGACCACCGACGGCGCCATTCGCCGCGCGGTGCTGAGCCTGCGCAGCGCCGGTTTGCTGCAAGGTTTTCGCGGCCGTGAAGCGGCCGACCTGGACGCGCTGGTGGCGGCGATCCGCGCCGTGGCGGACTACGCCTGCGAAAACGCCGACGCCCTGCTGGAACTCGATGTGAACCCATTGTTGGTCGGCGCCCACGGCACGACTGCGGTCGATGCGTTGATTCGCCTCGGCCACGAGTGAGGATATGAACATGCAAACCAAGACATTGACCGGTGGCCAGGCCCTGGTGCGACTGCTGGCCAACTACGGCGTCGACACCGTGTTCGGCATTCCCGGCGTGCATACGCTGGAGCTGTATCGGGGCCTGCCGGGCAGCGGCATTCGCCATGTGCTGACCCGGCACGAACAGGGTGCCAGCTTCATGGCTGACGGTTATGCCCGGGTCAGCGGCAAACCGGGCGTGTGCTTCATCATCACCGGGCCGGGCGTGACCAACGCGGCGACCGGCATCGGCCAGGCGTACGCCGACTCGATTCCGATGCTGGTGATCTCCAGCGTCAACCACACGGCCAGCCTCGGCAAGGGCTGGGGCTGTCTGCACGAAACCCAGGATCAGCGCGCCATGACTGCGCCGATTACTGCGTTCTCGGCGGTGGCGTTGAGTGCCGAGGACCTGCCCGAATTGATCGCCCGCGCCTATGCCGTGTTCGATAGCGAACGCCCGCGCCCGGTACACATTTCGGTACCGCTGGACGTGCTGGCGGCGCCAGTGAATCGCGACTGGAGCAACGACGTGGTACGGCGTCCGGGACGCGGACCGGCCTCGAACACGGCCATGGAACACGCCGCGACCAAGCTGCAAAACGCCAAGCGACCGATGATCATTGCCGGTGGCGGCGCCCTTCACGCGACGCAGGAGCTGCAAACCATCAGCACCCGACTGGCCGCGCCGCTGTTCACCAGCGTCGCCGGCAAAGGGCTGTTGCCACCGGATGATCCGCTCAACGCCGGTTCGAGCCTGTGCGTCGAGCCCGGCTGGAACCTGATCGCCGAAGCCGACGTGGTGTTGGCGGTCGGTACCGAAATGGCCGACACCGATTTCTGGCGCGAGCGCTTGCCGTTGACCGCCGAACTGCTGCGGGTGGACATCGATCCGCGAAAATTCAACGACTTCTATCCCTGTGCTGTGGCCCTGCAAGGCGACGCGCAACAGACGCTCGCCGGCCTGCTGGAGCGTCTGCCCGCCACCGTCCGTGATGCCAACGCAGCAATCGCCAGCGTCGCGAAACTGCGTGATGCGGTGAAGAACAGCCACGGCCCGTTGCAGTCGATTCACCAGGGCATTCTTGAGCGCATTGCCGCCGAGCTGCCGGACAACGCCTTCATCAGCACCGACATGACCCAGTTGGCCTACACCGGCAACTACGCCTTCAACAGCCGCGCCCCGCGCAGCTGGTTGCACCCAACCGGCTACGGCACCTTGGGTTACGGCCTGCCGGCCGGCATCGGCGCCAAGTTTGGCGCGCCCAATCGGCCGGGGCTGGTGCTGGTCGGCGACGGTGGTTTCCTCTACACCGCGCAGGAACTGGCGACGGCGGTCGAGGAACTGGACAGCCCGCTGGTCGTGTTGCTGTGGAACAACGATGCCCTGGGGCAGATCCGCGACGACATGCTGGGCCTGGACATCGAACCCATCGGCGTGTTGCCGCGCAATCCGGATTTCGCCGCCCTCGGGCGCGCGTTCGGCTGCACCGTCACCCAGCCGCAAAGCCTGGCCGAGTTGCAGACCGATCTGCGCCATGGCTTCAAGCGTAACGGCGTCACCCTGATCGAGCTCAAGCATGCCTGCGCGCATTGATTTTCATTTTTTTGGGCTTTTTTAAAAGGAGCAGGCCATGCGTTTTTCCGATCTGACCCAACGAATCGCCGGTGACGGCGCCGCCGCGTGGAACATCCATTACCGCGCGCTGGCGCTGCAGGAACAGGGCGAAGACATTCTGCTGTTGTCCGTGGGCGATCCGGATTTCGACACCCCGGTGCCGATTGTCCAGGCGGCCATCGACAGCCTGCTTAATGGCAACACTCACTACGCCGACGTGCGCGGCAAACGCACCCTGCGCGAAGCCATTGCCAGGCGGCACCAGCAACGCAGCGGCCAGGCGGTGTCGGCCGACCAGGTCACGGTGCTTGCCGGTGCCCAGTGCGCGCTGTTTTGCGTGGCCCAGTGCGTGCTCAATCCAGGCGATGAAGTGATAGTCGCCGAGCCGATGTACGTGACCTACGAAGCGGTGTTCGGGGCCTGCGGTGCGGTGGTGATCCCGGTGCCGGTGCGGCCCGAGAATGGCTTCCGGGTATTACCCGAAGACGTTGCGGCGCGCATCACCCCGCGGACTCGCGCGCTGGCGCTGAACAGTCCGCACAATCCATCTGGCGCCAGCCTGCCGCGCACCACCTGGCAGGCACTGGCCGGGCTGTGCATCGACCATGACCTGTGGTTGATTTCCGATGAGGTCTACAGCGAATTGCTGTTCGAGGGCGAGCACGTCAGCCCGGCCAGTTTGCCGGGCATGGCCGAGCGCACCGCGACGCTCAACAGCCTGTCGAAATCCCACGCCATGACCGGCTGGCGAGTCGGCTGGACGGTGGCGCCGCCGGCGTTGGCGCAGCACCTGGAAAACCTTGCGCTGTGCATGTTGTATGGCTCCCCCGAATTCATTCAGGACGCTGCCGTGGTGGCGCTGCAAAGCAACCTGCCGGAGTTGCAGGCCATGCGCGATGCCTATCGCCAGCGACGCGATTTAGTCTGCGCCAGCCTTGCCGACTGCCCCGGCGTGCGCCCCCTGATGCCCGATGGCGGGATGTTCGTGATGGTCGACATACGTGAAACCGGGCTCAGCGCCCAGGCATTCGCCGACCGTCTGCTCGACCGCCATGGCGTCTCGGTCCTGGCCGGTGAAGCCTTCGGCCCCAGTGCCGCCGGGCATATACGCCTGGGCCTGGTGGTGGGGGCAGAACACCTGAGTGACGCCTGCCAGCGCATCGCCCGCTGCGCCAGTGAACTGATGGAGACCCGACACTATGCATGATTACACAGCGCTGTTTATCGATGGCCGCTGGCAGGCGCCGTCAGGGCAGGGCGTCGCCCAGGTGATCAACCCGGCAACCGAGACCGCCGCCGGTTCAGTGCCGCTGGGCGATGAACGGGATGTCGACAACGCGGTAGCCGCGGCTCGGCGTGCCTTCGGTTCATGGTCTCGCACACCTTCAAGCGTGCGCGCCGGCTACATCCGCGCGCTGGCCGGGCAACTGCGCGAGCGTGCCGACGAAATGGCCGCAGTGATCACCGCGGAACTGGGCATGCCGGTGCAGTGGTGCCGTGCGGTCCAGGTGGACGGGCCCATCGAGGGGCTTGAGCAATACATCGAACTGGCCGGCCTGATGGATGAAGTCCGCGAGGTCGGCAACTCATGGGTGGTGCGCGAGGCGGTGGGCGTTTGCGCGTTCATCAACCCTTGGAACTACCCGCTGCATCAGTTGATCGGCAAACTGGCACCGGCGCTGGCAGCCGGGTGCACCGTGGTGGTCAAGCCGAGCCAGGAAACACCGCTGCATGCGTTCTTCCTGGCGCAGATGATCGAGGAAATCGGCTTGCCTGCGGGGGTGTTCAACCTGGTCAGCGGGCCGGGTGCGAAAGTCGGAGAAGCGCTGGCCAGGCATCCGGACGTGGACATGGTGTCGTTCACTGGCTCCACCGGCGCTGGCGTTCGTGTGGCCCAGGCGGCGGCGCCGTCGGTCAAGCGCGTGTGCCTGGAACTGGGCGGCAAGTCGCCGCTGCTGATTGCCGAGGATGCCGACCTGGCCGCAGCGGTGCGCTATGGCGTTCAGGACGTGATGATCAACTCTGGCCAGACCTGCACTGCACTGACCCGCATGCTGCTGCCGGCGAGCCGTTACGCCGAGGCTGTGGAAATCGCCATCGCCGAGGCCCAAAGCTTGCGCATGGGGGATCCGCTGGACCTGCAGAGCTTCCTTGGGCCGATGTGTTCTGCGGCCCAGCGGCGCACCGTGCGCGACTACATCCAGATCGGCCAGCAGGAAGGCGCACGGCTGGTGCTCGGTGGCGAGACTGACGAATTCGAGCGCGGGTTCTACGTCAGTCCGACGCTGTTCGCTGACGTCGACAACCGCATGCGCATCGCCCAGGAAGAAATCTTCGGGCCGGTGCTGTGCCTGATTCCGTACGCCGATGAAGCGCAGGCGATCCAAATGGCCAACGACTCGCCTTTCGGCCTGTCCAGCGGCGTCTGGACCGGCAGCCGGGAGCGGGCCCTGGGGTTGGCGCGGCAGCTGCGTGCCGGGCAGTGTTTTCTGAACGGCGCGGCGTTCAACTATCAGGCGCCATTCGGTGGCTACAAACAGTCAGGCAATGGTCGTGAATGGGGGGAGGAAGGACTTAACGAATTCGTCGAAGTGAAGGCGATCCAGGTATGACTCCCCCCAAAGTGCCAGCATTCAAGGAATACCCATGAAAGTATTGATCGTTCACGCCCATCCCGAACCCAACTCGTTCACCGCAGCCCTGCGTGACCAGGCTGTCGCGACACTCCAGGCCCAGGGGCACGAGGTCAAGGTCAGCGATCTGTACGCGATGAACTGGAACCCGGTGGCCAGCGCCGATGATTTTTCCTCGCGGGACAATCCCGACTACCTGGTGTACGCCCTGGAGCAACGCCTGGGCGTCAAGAGCCAGTCCCTGGCGCCGGATATCCAGCAGGAACTCGACAAACTGCTGTGGGCTGACCTGCTGATCCTCAACTTCCCGATTTTCTGGTTTTCCGCACCGGCCATGCTCAAGGGCTGGATCGATCGGGTGCTGGTGTCCGGCGTGTGTTATGGCGGCAAGCGTTTTTACGACCAGGGCGGTTTGAGCGGCAAGAAGGCGCTGGTGACAGTCACCCTCGGCGGGCGCGAGCACATGTTCGGCGAGGGCGCGATTCACGGTCCGCTGCAAGACATGCTGCGTCCTATCCTGCGCGGCACCCTGGCCTACGTCGGCTTCGACGTGCTGCAACCCTTTGTCGCCTGGCACGTGCCTTACATCAGCGACGAGGCCCGCAAGGGTTTCCTGCACGACTACCAGCAGCGCCTGGAGCACCTGAGCGACGAGCAACCACTGACGTTCCCGCGCCTGGCGCAGTTCGATGAGGCCCTTTATCCGCTGCCCGTGTGAGTGCACGTCACGCCGCTGGCGTTCATGCCGATGGACGCCAGGCCCCAGGTCTTTCTACACTGCCCGCAGTTCAGGGGGACAAGGGGGCAATGGATGAATCGCAATGAGCTACGCAAGGCCGACATCAACCTGATGGTGGTGTTCGAGACATTGATGCTCGAACGCAACGTCACGCGGGTTGCCGAGAAGCTGTTTCTCGGTCAACCGACCATCAGTTCGGCGCTCAACCGCCTGCGCACGATGTTCAACGACCCATTGTTCATTCGGGTCGGCCATCGCATGGAACCCACCGCACGCGCCGAAGAGTTGATCAAGTATCTTTCGCCGGCCCTGGATTCGCTGTCGATCGCCCTGAGCCTGACCCACGATTTCGATCCCGCAGTGAGCACCATGACCTTCCGCATCGGCCTGTCGGATGACGTCGAATTCGGCCTGCTGCCGCCGCTGTTGCGGGCCCTGCGCCAGGAAGCGCCGAAAGTGGTGTTCGTGGTGCAGCATGTCGACTACTGGCGCATTCCCGACTTGCTGGCGTCTGGCGACATCACTGTCGGCATCAGCCAGACCCGCGGCCTGCCGGCCAACGCCAAGCGCAAATTGCTGCGGCACATCCAGCCCAGCATCCTGCGCGCCGATGCGTCCGACACCCCGCTGACCCTGGACGAATACTGCGCGCGTCCCCACGTGCTGGTGTCCCACACCGCCAACGTCAGCGGCTACGCCGATGAATGGCTGGCAGAGATCGGCCGCACCCGCCAGGTCGTGCTGTCCGTGCCGCAATACAGCTCCTTGCCCGCGCTGTTGGCCGGCACCGACCTGATCGCCAGCCTGCCGGACTACGCGGCCGAAGCCATGGCCGCGTCCGGTGCACTGTTCAAAGAGCCATTCCCGTTCAAGACTCCGACCCTCGACCTGTCGATGGTCTGGCTCAGCCACGTCGACACCGACCCGGCCGAACGCTGGCTGCGCAAGCGCCTGGAAACCTTCATGAGCGCGACCGATCTTATGCCCCCAGCGCCGTGAGCCCGCAAACTCTGTGCTATACGTACGACCCTCCCGCCACTCCAAAGAGCATTCGACATGCCACACCTGCACATGGAATACACCGCCAACCTGCCAGGCCTGAACGCCGACGTCGCCTTGATCCGGCTGAACAACACCTTGGTGGGCTCCGGCCAGTTCGCTGCCGAATTCGACATCAAAAGCCGCGCGATCAAAGTCGAAACCTTCAAGGTCGGTACCGCCATGGCCGAGCGTGGGTTTGTGCATGTGAAGCTGGCGCTGCTCAGCGGGAGATCGCCGCAGATCAAGAAGCAACTGTCGGAGAGCCTGTTGGCGGTGGTGCAGGATTTGTGTGAATGGCCGGTGGGGGTGGACGTGCAGTTGTGCGTGGAGATTCTGGATATTGATCGGGAGTCTTATGCGAAGACGGCGGTTGGGCACTGATTGGGTTGGAGCTGTCAGCCAGTTATCTTCACTTGGGATTGGAACAGGCTCACCCATCACAGTGTGAGCCCTGGTCCTTGCGCTACTTGCTCTGCCGGTCACATGCCAGATCGATCTGCTCGCGTAACCAGGCATTAGCGCCATCTTTCTCCATTCCCTGATGCCACTGCATATCCAGGCAAAAACCTGGCAACCCAACCGGCGCTGCGCAACACCCAAACCCGCCATCGCCAGCAAGCAACTGCTGAATCCGCTTCGGCAACATCACAATGAACTCCGTCCCCTTGATCATCTTCAACGCCGCGCCATAACTGTTGGCCCGCGCTACGATCTGGCGACTGCGCCCCTGTTGCGCCAGCCAGCCGTCGACCATGTTGCTGCTGGAAGTCCACGGGGTGGGGAACACGTGGCGGCGTTCGACGAGTTCGTCCAGGCTCAACCGGGGCTCGCCGGGGGCGGCGGGTTTGTCGAAGACGCAGACCAGTTGATCTTCCAGCAGCGTCGCCGACTTGATGTCGCCGTGGCTGCGATGGAAGTTCGGGCCGAAGCAGATCACCAGGTCGAGGCTGCCGTCGCGCAGGGCTTGGGCCGGGATGTCGGATTCGAGTTTGTGCACGTTGACGGTCACCGGCCAGTCGGCAAACGCGAAGTGCTTGAGCAGGCGTGGCAGGATCAGTTGTTCGAAATATTCCGGGGCGCACAGGTTGAAGGTGGTTGGCCGCAGGGCGGGGTCGAAGGTCGTTGAGCCGGCTTGGCACAGGTTGATGTGTTCGAGGACTTTCAACACGTGCGGGTACATGCTGTCGGCTTTGTAAGTGGGCTGCATGCCGGAACGACTGTAGAGGAACAACTCATCGGCAAAAGCCGCGCGAAGTTTTTTCAGGCAGTAGCTCACAGTCGACTGGCTGACGCACAGGGCTTCGGACACGGCGGTGACGTTGTGTTGCTGGTACACGGCAACGAACACCATGAGGTCCTGCATGTCGAGCTTTCTAAGTACGTTGCTGTTGAGCATCCATTGCGTCTCGCAGTCCTTGTTGCGCAGGTGGGCGCAACGGTCTGCGAAGGATCCTAACGGATCGACGGATTCAGGAGAATCGTCCTTCAGTGAATGTGTCGAGCGTAGTGCCGGGGATCGAAGCGCAGGACCATCAGGATCATCAGTGCCACGACGGCAGTCAGGGCCCACCAGGCCCACTCGAAGCTGCCCAGATGATCGCGAATCATACCCGCGAGCAGCGGCGAGACACCGGCGATCAGGTAGCCGATGCCCTGCACGAACGCGGTCAGGCTTCCCGCGCGTTGCGGGTTGTCCAAGTGATCCATGGACACGATCAGGCTCATTGGAAACAGCCCGCCAATGCCCAGCCCCAGCAGGCATGGCCACATCAGGCTCAGGTGCTGCGGGCTGAGGATCAGCCCGCAGAAACCCGCCATGATCAGTCCCAGCAACACCACCAGCACCAGGCGGCGGTCACGGCTGCGGTTGGCGATGGCCAGGCCGGACAGCACTTCCATGGCTGTCAGGAAACCCAGAAGCAAGCCGGCGTCCTGTTCGCTCCAGCCTTTTTCCAAATAATACGGCGCCAACCAGGCCAGCACGCAAGTGTAGGACGCGGTGCCCAGGCCAAAGAAGATGGCGAGCAGCCAGGCGCGGGAATTGTTGAAAAAAGACTGCCTGGTGGTCGACTTTGATTCGATCAGCGATTGCTGCGCGGGCTGTGCCATCCAGAAAATCAGGGCGACCACCGCGAGCGCGGCCCAGACTGCCAGGCCGACTCGCCAGCTACCGGTGCGAATCATCACCAGCGGGGCAAAGGCGGCGGCGATGGCCGCGCCGCCCATGATCGAGGTGACATAGAGGCCCATGCACAGGGCGACGTTGTCCCTGAAACGCGACTTGATCAGGGCTGGCATCAACGCCTGAATCAGGGCAATGCCCACGCCTGCCAGCACGGCGCTGAGAATCAGTTCGGCTGCGGAGTCGAGGAACAGTCGTGATGCGGTAGCCACACCGATGATCAGCAGGGACAGGACCACGGTCCGTTGTTCGCCCAGGCGCTGGCTGACGCGGATGCCGAAGAACATCGCCACACCCATCGCCATCACCGGGAGCATGGTCAGCAGCGACGCCAGACTGAAACTCAGTTCAATGTCCCCACGAATCGCCGACAGCAACGGGCCGATGGCGGCCATGGAGGGGCGCAGGTTGAGCGCAACCAGGACGATGGCGAACATTAGTAGAAGGGCGGGGCGGGCGGTGGTGCGGACGGTTTCCATGGATCGGACCTTAAATGAGCAGGTGCCGATTAAGCAGGCGCGAGTTGGCGGGCGGCAAATCAGAAAGTCGGCTTTGGTATTTGGAAATTAAATAGTGCTGATTGTTTAGCCAATCCACATCCAAGGTTCTTCAAATGCCGATTTAATACCCCAACCACCCGTGTGACGCTGCTGTTATCTGTTTTGCACGGTTTGTCCTATGGACGGTTGCCCCGTCACACTTCCTTCCGAACTGGCCTTCTGGGCGCTGTGGCACTGCCGTCACGCGCGCCCGCCGGATTTCTGCGTTCTGCGTTCTGCGTTGATTCATCAATAACCGGTCCCGGCTCGTTTCGGGATCAATCGGGCAGCGCGTGCGCGCTTGCCTGACACGCAAACAAGAGAAATCCCATGAGCAGTGCCACGACCGCCTTCGCCACACAGCAGGAAGCCCTGACCTTTCTGGAACAGAATCCGGACATCGAGATGTTCGAGCTGTTTATCCTCGACAACAATGGAGTACCGAGGGGCAAGTTGCTGCACCGCGATGAACTGCTGGCGGTGTACGCCACTGGCCGTCCGCTGCCGAGCACTATCCTTGGCCTGACCATCAATGGCGATGACGTGGAAAACTCCGGGCTGGTGTGGGACGTGGGTGACATCGATTGTCGCGCCTACCCGATCAGCGGCAGCCTGACGCGCATGCCGTGGCGCTTGATTCCGACTGCGGCGGTGCAGGTCAGCATGCACCCCACCGAAGGAATGCCGGCGACCATTGCCGACCCGCGGCATCTGCTGGCCAAAGTGATTGAGGGCTTGCAGGCCGACGGTTATTACCCGGTGATGGCGGCGGAACTGGAGTTTTATCTGCTGGATCAGCAGCGCGACGGTAACGGACGCCCACAGCCGGCGCGGGACGTCGACGGCGGTCGCCCACGGGGTACTCAGGTCTATGGCCTGCGCGAGCTGGAGCAGATTGAGCCGTTCCTGGCCGATCTCTACAGCGCCTGTAAACTCCAGGGCATTCCGGCGCGTACGGCGATTTCCGAATACGCGCCCGGGCAGGTGGAAATCACCCTCGAACACCGCACTGATGCGCTGCAGGCCATGGACGAAGCGGTACGCTACAAGCGGCTGGTCAAGGGGGTGGCGCACAAGCACGGGATGACGGCGTGTTTCATGGCCAAACCGTTCGACGACCTGGCGGGCACCGGGATGCACATGCACGTCAGCCTGGCGGACTGCGAGGGTAACAACCTGTTTGCCAGCGAAGCGGCGGACGGCACGCCGCTGCTCAGGCATGCGGTCGCCGGCATGCTCAGCACCTTGCTGGATTCGTTGCTGTTGTTTTGCCCGAATGCCAATTCCTATCGCCGCTTTCAGACCAACAGCTACGCGCCGCTGGCCGCTACCTGGGGCGTGGACAATCGTACGGTCAGCTTGCGCGTGCCCGGCGGCCCGGCGTTTTCCCGGCATATCGAGCATCGCATTTGTGGCGCTGATGCCAACCCGTACCTGGCGGCGGCGGCGATCCTGGCCGGTATCCATCGCGGCATTCTTGAACAACTCGACCCCGGGGCGCCGGTGGAAGGCAATGGCTATGCCCAGGCCAACGAATTACTCCCCACTGACTGGCTGACCACCCTGTGCGCGCTGGAAGCGTCGAGTTGGGCGCGGGAGGCGTTCGGTCCTGAGTTCCTCGGGGTTTACCTGGCGGTTAAACGGGCCGAGTACCGGCAATTCATGGGCGAGGTCGGCGAACAGGACTGGCGCTGGTACTTGCACCAGGCCTGAATCATTCTCAAATACACTGCAAGTTTGACCCCTGTGCCATTAGCCAACTAATCGTTGGCTAATTTTTCACAAAAAATTGATGGTTGGCTGCCTAGAGTTAACGTCGCCGGGATAAATGATTTTTTCACATTTGTCCCAGGCGCCTCTCTTCAGGAACTGCCGAAATCATGTTGAAGTTAAAAGCCGTTCGCCCCGAGTGGGTGACACTTGCTGCCAGTGTCTTTTTATTAACAGGTTTTAATTTCGTACTGTGGCAGCACCTGGCCGAGATTACCGCCAACGACGGCCAGGGGCTGGCGATGCGGATCGCGTTCGGGGTGATGATCCTGGCGGCCTTCAACATCGTGCTGACGTTGCTGGCGTTTCGGCCTGTCCTGAAACCTGCACTGACGCTGATCTTCCTGTGCAGCGCCGGGGTGGCGTACTTCATGAGTCAATATGGCGTGCTGATGGACATTGGCATGCTGCGTAACTTTGCCCAGACCAACGCAACGGAAGTTCGCGATTTACTGTCAATTAAGTTGCTGGCTTATATATTGTTGCTTGGCGTTTTACCCTCCTGGTTGTTGTGGAAACTGCCTGTCAATTATCGGCGTTGGCACCGCGAGCTATTAAGCAAAGGTTTGGTAAGTGTGGCCTCGGCTGCGGTCATTGGAGCGATTGCGCTTATCAACTATCAAGGCCTGTCCTCCTTGTTTCGCAATCACCATGAATTGCGCCTGATGGTGGTGCCAAGTAATTACATTGCTGCCTCGTTTGGCTTTATTAAGGAGCAGGTGGTGACGGCACAGCGCCCCTTTGTGAAGATTGGCGAAGACGCCCAGCGCAACCCTGCCTGGCAAACCCACGGCCGCAAATCACTGACGGTGCTGGTGGTGGGCGAAAGTGCCCGGGCGGAAAACTTCGGCATTCTTGGGTACGGTCGCGATACCACGCCCAAACTTGGTAAGGAGGCGGGCCTGATCGCATTCACTGATGTGCATTCCTGCGGCACTGAAACGGCTGTCTCCGTGCCGTGCATGTTTTCCAACATGGGCCGCAAGGGTTACAACGCAAGCCAGGCAAAGAGCGAAGAGGGCCTGCTGGATGTGCTCAAGCGGGCAGGGCTGGACGTAATCTGGCGTGACAATCAGTCGGGATGCAAAGGCACCTGCGACCGCGTCACCTTTGAAGACGTCAGCAATCTGCAGACGCCCGGCTTATGCGCCAGCAGTGAATGCCGCGATGAAATCCTGCTGCAGGGCCTGCAGCATTTCATCGACTCCCTGGACAAGGACACCGTGCTGGTGTTGCACCAGATGGGCAGCCATGGCCCGGAATACTTCAAGCGTTACCCCAAGGAATACGAACACTTCACCCCTGTTTGCGAAAGTAATGCGCTGAACAATTGCAGTCGCGAAAGTATCATCAATGGCTACGACAACACCCTGGTGTATACCGACCATGTCCTGTCTTCGCTGATCGACGTATTGCGCAGCAATCAGGACAAAGTAGACACGGCGATGCTCTATCTGTCGGATCACGGCGAATCCCTGGGTGAGTACAACCTGTTCCTGCATGGCACGCCTTACATGCTCGCACCGGACCAGCAAAAGCATGTGGCGATGCTGGCCTGGTTCTCCGACAGTTATCAGAAGTCGTTTTCGGTGGACACTCACTGCCTGCAGCTAAGTCGTGACAAACCCCTGAGCCAGGACAACCTGTTTCACTCGATGCTGGGCCTGCTGGAGGTCAACAGCAAGGTCTACGACCAGGACCTGGATATGTTTGCCGGCTGTCGCGGTGCGGTGATCGATGGAGTGCTGGCTAAATAGTAGGGCAAGCGAAGCGGCCTGCACCCCGTAAACCTCCGCCCGTCAGACATTTCTTGCCGTCATGTACATCTTTTCGCTAAAGCTCTTGTTCAGTGGAGGCGCGGAAATCGCCGGGGGCGATATATACTGCGCGCCATTCTTCAAGGGAGAGCCGTGTGGCCATCGATATTCATTGGATTCGCGACAACGATAGCCTCGGTCGCTTTTGCGCCGAATGGCAGCAACTGCCCTACGTTGCCCTCGACACCGAATTCATGCGGGTCGACACCTTTTACCCGATTGCAGGCCTGCTGCAGATCGGCGATGGCGTACGCGCTTACCTGATTGATCCGTTGACCATCGACAACTGGCAGCCGCTGGCCGCATTGCTGGAAAACCCGGCGGTGGTCAAGGTGGTGCACGCGTGCAGCGAAGACCTCGAGGTGTTGCTGCGCCTGACCGGCAGTCTGCCGGCCCCGCTGTTCGACACTCAACTGGCGGCCGCGTACCTGAACCTGGGCTTCTCCATGGGTTATTCGCGGCTGGTGCAGGAAGTGCTGGGGATCGACCTGCCCAAGGGCGAGACTCGTTCGGACTGGCTGCAACGTCCACTTTCCGACACTCAGATCAGCTACGCCGCGGAAGACGCCCTGCATCTGGCGGAAGTTTTCGTACGGCTGCGTCCGAAGCTGTCTGAAGACAAATACAACTGGGTTCTGGAAGATGGTGCCGAACTGGTCGCCAACTTGCGTCGGGAGATCGATCCGTACGAGGTCTACCGCGAAGCCAAGCTGGCCTGGAAGCTGTCCCGTGCCCAACTGGCCGTGTTGCGTGAATTGTGCGCCTGGCGCGAGCGCGAAGCCCGCGCCCGTGATCTGCCGCGCAACCGTATCGTGCGCGAGCATTCCCTGTGGCCGCTGGCGCGTACCCAACCGGACAGCCTGGGCGCGCTGGGCAAGATCGAGGACATGCACCCGCGTACCGTGCGTCAGGACGGCGAGTTTCTGCTTGATCTGATCAAACGCTCAGGCAGTGTGTCGCCTGATCAATGGCCGCCTGCCGTGCCTGAGCCCTTGCCGGTGGACGCTGCCGTGCTGGTCAAACAACTGCGTGCGATCGGCCAGGCCGAAGCCGAACGCCTGAACATTGCGCCGGAACTGATGCTGCGCAAGAAAACCCTGGAAGCCTTGCTCAAGAGCGGCTTTCCCAATGGTCCCTACCAATTGCCTGATTCGCTGCGTGGCTGGCGCCGCGAATTGATGGGCCAGGCGCTGCTCGACAGCCTGGCCACCGCCGGAGAACAGCCTTGAAACGTATTTGCTCCATTTATCGAAGCCTGAAAAAGAACGAGATGTATCTCTATGTGCTCAAGAGCGATGCCCTGGAGCGCGTTCCGGAAAGCCTGATGGCGGCGTTCGGCAAGCCGCACCACGCGTTCGACCTGGTGCTCACGCCTGAGCGCAAGCTGTCGCGCGAGGACATCACGGTGGTGCTGGAAAACCTCGACAAACAGGGTTACCACCTGCAAATGCCGCCCGCTGAAGACGAGTACATCGAGCACCTTCCGGAAGAGTTGCTGCGACGCAACGACCCGATGTAATCGGCCAAGGCTGCGAGCTTCCCTGAAACACTGGAATTGATATCTGGCGATGACCGCGCGATGGAGGCTGACTCCAGCGGCGGTTGTCCGCACTGTTTTCGAAAGGTTTGAACCATGCGCGTTCTGATTGCTGAACACGACCATCCTGTGTACGCCCAACTGTTGCGCCAGGCCGCGCCTGAGCTGGAAGTGCTGACCAGTGGTGACTCCGCCGAACTGGCCAGCCAGGCTGCCGACTGTCCGGTCTGGCTGGGCCAGCCGGATCTGCTGGCCAACCTGCTGCGTCAGGGCCACCAACCACAATGGCTGCAGTCGACCTGGGCGGGAATCACACCGCTGCTCGCCGACGGCTTGCCACGGCACTACCGTCTGACCCGGGCGGTGGGGATTTTTGGCCAGGTCATGGCCGAGTACGTACTGACCTATCTGCTGGGTCACGAGCGCGAGGTGCTGCCCCGCCTGGTCAGCCAGGTCGAGCGCAAGTGGGACAGTCGCCAGGGCCAGAGCCTGGCGGGTCGCAAGGTGTTGATCGTCGGCACTGGCGACATCGGCCAGACCGTTGCCCGTTTTCTGCAGCCCTTTGGCGTCGAGTTATACGGCATCGCCAGCGAAGCCCGCGAGCAGGCACCATTTGTCGAGGTCGGCACCCTGTCGGACCTGCCTCGGCTGGTGGGTGAAGTGGATTACGTGATCAACCTGTTGCCGAACACGCCTCACACTCACGATCTCTACGATGCTGCGCTGTTCAAGCAATTCAAGCCCACCGCGTTGTTCCTCAATGTGGGTCGTGGAGTCGCGGTAGTGGATGCCGATCTGGTGGAAGCCTTGAAGGAAGGGCATCTGGCCGGCGCGGTCATCGACGTCTGCCGCCAGGAGCCATTGCCGCAGCGGCATCCGTTCTGGACAGCGTGGGGCTTGCTGCTGACCGGCCACAGCTCGGCACCGACCTCACCTTCGATGATGGTGCAACTGTTCGTCGAGAATCTGCGGGCGTACCAGGCGGGCGAAGCGTTGCGCGGGGAAGTGGATTTCAGTCGCGGGTATTGAGTCGTCTCCAAAAAGGTCGCAGCCTGCGGCAACTCCTACAGGGCCATGTGTTGTCCACCTGTAGGAGCTGCCGCAGGCTGCGATCTTTTGCTTTTAGAGGGTGAAATCACCCTCAGCCGCCAACTCGGCCAACGGCCGACGCGGGCTTGGCAACTCGCGTGCCTGCAGGTATTCCGCCAGGGTCGCCTTATCCCCCAACTTGCCCACAGCCACCGCCGCGTGCAGGGCATAACCCTCGGGGATGTTCAGTTCCTTGCGGGTCAGCGCCTGGTCAAACCCGGCCATGCCGTGAGTGTGCCAACCGCTGATGCTCGCTTGCAGGGCCAGATGCCCCCAGGCCGAACCGGTGTCGAACGTGTGCCACAGCGCCGGGGTTTCTTCACTGGCGCCCGGGGCGGTGAAGCTGGTCTTGGAGATCACAATGATCAGTGCCGAGGCGTGTTGCGCCCAGCTGCGGTTGAATTCGTTCAGCAGGCCGAGGTAACGCTCCCAGTTTGGCGTGTCGCGACGTGCGTACAGGAACCGCCACGGCTGCGAGTTGTAGGCCGAGGGCGCCCAGCGTGCGGCTTCGAAGAAGCTCAGCAGGGTTTCCTCGGGAATGGCTTCGCCGGTGAATGCGCGGGGCGACCAGCGGTCGGTGAACTGCGGGTGGATAGCGTAATCGGCAACACGCGGGTTGGCACTCATCGACAGATTCCTTGCTTGGTATGAAAGTGGGCGACGCAAAACCCTACGTGGCGGCGTCAAAACTGACAAGTGAGTTCTACCGGCAGTCGCCAATGCTTGGCCCGCAGGGCGTGTGGCACTAGACTGGCGGCCTTTTCACCACCTGATGTCGATGCTCGAACCATGGCCGCCAAAGTCGAACCGTTCTGGATAAGCAAAACCCTCGATCAACTCGATCAAGAGGAATGGGAATCGCTGTGCGACGGCTGCGGCCTGTGCTGCCTGCAAAAGCTCGAAGATGAAGATGACAACAGCGTCTATTACACGCGAATCGCCTGCAAGTTACTGGATTTGAAGACCTGCCAGTGCAGTGATTACCCGAACCGTCGAGCTTCGGTGCCAGACTGCATCCAGCTCACGCCTGGCAAGGCCGACGAGTTCAAATGGCTGCCGCCGACCTGCGGTTACCGCCTGGTCAGTGAGGGCAAGGACCTGCCTCTCTGGCACCATCTGGTCTGCGGTGATCGCGATGCGGTGCACCATGAACGCATTTCACAATCAGGGCGCATGCTGGCCGAAGGCAGCGTGGCCGAAGACGATTGGGAAGACCATCTGATTTTCCGCGCGGGTTGATTGTCCGCTCGCCACAAGGAGAGTGTATGGCTGTGGGATTGCGCCAGGCGTTGGCGGTGGGGCTGCTGGCCCTGAGTTCATCGGTGTGGGCGGCGAAGAAAGTCGATCTCGATTACCACGTGCGCCTGTTGCCGCAAAGTGACGAGGCCGAGGTGCGGCTGACACTCGCCCAGGGATCTACCGTCCGTAGCCTGGATTTCGACCTGGGCGATGGCAGCCATTACAGCGACTTCAAAACCGACGGCCAGTGGCAACTCGTGCCGGGCAAGCAAACGCGCGGCATTTGGCGACCGTCTGCCGACAAGTCCAGCCTGACCTATCGTGTGCGCATCAGTCATGGTCGCAAGGGGGGCAGCTTCGAGACGCGCATGACGCCCACCTGGGCGCTGATGCGCGGTGACGATCTGGTGCCCGCCGCCAGGCTCGATCAGCAGGACGGCATCGAGCTGGTGTCTCGCCTTGAATTCGAGTTGCCGACGGGCTGGAACAGCGTGGAGACCGCCTGGCCGCGGATCGGCCGGAACAAATTCCGCATTGATAACATCTCCCGGCTGTTCGACCGACCCACAGGATGGATGCTCGCCGGCCACCTGGGGACGCGTCGCACACGACTTGGGGAAACCGAGGTCACGGTGGCGTCTCCCCAGGGGCAGGGCATGCGGCGTATGGATGTGCTGACGCTGCTGACATTCATCTGGCCCCAGGTCCAGGCGGTGTACCCTCGGCATCCGACCAAACTGCTGATCGTCGGCGCCAGCGACCCTATGTGGCGCGGGAGTCTGGCCGCACGTGAATCCATATACCTCAACTCCCGGTTGCCGCTGGTCAGCGAAAGCGGCAGCAGTGCACTGGTGCGCGAATTGGCCCAGCTGTTTGCACGCATCAATGATAAGCAGCGCAGCGACTGGATCAGTGAGGGGTTCGCCGAGTACTACGCCATCGAACTGGTGCGCCGGGCGGGCGGTATGAGCGATGAGCGGTATGCCAGCTTGCACAAAAAATTGGCGCGAGAGGGTAAGAAGGTGAAGACCCTGCGCGGCGAGCAGGTCGATTCGGCGCAGATTGGCAGGGCGGTGTTGCTGCTGGGGGAGCTGGACCAGGAGATACGCATCAAGACCCGCAACAAGCGCTCGCTGGACGATGTGCTGCGCGGGGCGATGCGATTGGAAAGTGTGGATACCAGGGAATTTGTGCAGTTGGCCGAGAGTGTGATTGGCGAGCCTTCCAAGGTTTTGGATACTGAGTTGCTCCAGTAAATCTAAAGATCGTCCGGACGCGGTCCGAGCCTTCGGACGATCTTTTGCTCTTAAACCCTTAAACCCCAGTCTTCGGCGAAACCAGCGAATCATTGCCAGTCACAGTAGCCGTACTGGTCGCTGCCTCGGCGTTCTTCTTCAACTGGGTCAATTCTGCCCCGGCGCGCTCGATCTTCGCCCGCACGTTGTTCATGTCCTGGCGACTCTTTTCCAGCAGGCTCTTGGCCGAACTGTGCCCGGTGATACCGCGGGCCAGGGCCACGCCGCCGATCGCCACCTGGATCAAGCCAAAAATCCCGCCGCGACGCAGGCCTTTGCCCATCATCACCACGCCACCGGCGAGTGAGCCGATGCGTTCCCAACCGTGAACGTTCTGCTCGGGGTAGGTTTGGAACGGGGTGGATTCAATGCGCTGTACGCGTTTGAGTTCGCTCATGATCTGTCTCCTGGCTGGATGGACTGCTTCAAGAATAGATAATTAAGCTGACTGCCATCGCGGGCGGCTTGTTCCATCGGATGTGCAGCAATTTAGCGGAATTTCGCCCCGGAGCGGGTGTTCAGGCCTTTGGCCATGCGGTCGTAGAGCACCACGTTAACGGTTGCTGCGAGGTTCATGCAGCCGGTTGTCGGGATGTAGACCACGTCTTCACACCAGTCACGTATCTCCTTGTCCAGCGAGCCGTCTTCCGGGCCGAAGATGTACAGGGCGCGATCGGGATGGGTGTACTCAGGCAGGGCGCGGGCACCTTCGACCAGTTCAACCGCCACCGGGACGCAACCCAGGGGCAGGATTTTTTTCAGGTCATCGATGCCAATCAGCGGGATATCGTAGTGGACCCGCTTGGTGTCGGTGACGAAATCAGCGGCGCGTTCATAGCGCTTGCCGGTGTAGAAAACCGAGGCCACGCCATAGCAGCCGGCGGCGCGCATGACCGATCCGACGTTTTCCGGTGACTTGGGGTTATACAAACCAATGCAGCTGTACCGTTTGTCTGCCACGAGCGGGGCGCCTTCGGGAAAAAACGGCGATTATACGGGGATTGGGGCAGGGGTGCTGGTTTGGAGCACTGTGGTGGACGGGCTTGCTCGCGAAGGGGCCAGCCCAGTCTATGACTACCTTCAGTCTTCCTTCTTCATCAACCCTGCCAGCGCCGCGAACGGGTTGTGCGTCGCCTTGGCAATCTTCGGCGAGCTCAACGAACCCTCGCTGAAATACTGCTGGTCGGTGTACCGCGAGTGCTCATTGTCATGGCAATACAGGCACAGCAGCTCCCAGTTGGAGCCATCCTGGGGGTTGTTGTCGTGGTTATGGTCACGGTGATGCACGGTCAATTCGCTAAGGCGCTTACCGGAAAATTCTCGGGTGCAGCGGCCACACACGTGCGGGTACATTTTCAGGGCCTTGTCGCGGTACCCCATTTCCTTGTCGCGCTGGTTATCGGCGAGGATGCGGTCCAGCTTCGAGGTGTTGGTCGGGGTTGTTGACGAACTCATGGGTTCACCTTTGTAAAAAAGACTGATGACGGTTATGAACAGAGTTTAGCTCAGCCCTTGAGCTTCTCGGCAATCCAGATGGTGTGGCGGGTGCCTTTGTTGCCGTGGGCAAAGACCTGGACTTCCTCGGCCTTGAACCCTGCCTTTTTCAGTTTGTCGGAAAACTGCCGGTCGGCACTCGCCGACCATACGGCCAGCACGCCTTTGGGCCGCAGGGCCTTGGCGCATGCGCTCAAGCCGCCAGCGGAGTACAGCCAGCTGTTGGCCTTCTGGGTCAGGCCTTCGGGGCCGTTGTCGACGTCCAGCATGATCGCGTCGAAGCCCTGAGGCTCGGCCTGCAGCACTTTGGCGACATCTTCCAGGCGAATCACCGTGCGCGGGTCGAGCAGCGGGTTACCGGATTTTTCGCCCAGCGGCCCACGGTTCCATTCGACCACGCCTGGCACCAGTTCGGCGACCACCACTTCAGCCGTCTTGCCCAGGTGCTTGAGCGCCGAGGCGAGGGTAAAGCCCATGCCCAGGCCGCCAATCAAGACCCGCGAATTCGGCCGTCCGGCGACTTTGCGGCAGGGGATTTCAGCCAGCGCATCCTCGGAGCCGTGCATGCGGGTGTTCATCAACTGGCCGCCGTCACCCCCCTGGATCTTGATGACGAAGTCCTCGCCGTACTCGAACAGGCACAGGGCACCGCCATTTTCAGGGATGGGGGTGGTGTCGAGCAGTACGAAACGTTTCATGTGGCTCTCTTGAAAAATTGGCTTGAGAAGAATTGGCATGGGGGAGGGCAAACGCGCGCAGTTGGGAGTAGCCTGAGACCAGACAACAAGGCTAACGGAGCCATTGATGAAGCGCACCATTCTAACGGTCATTGCCTTGGCCGCGCTCTCGATAACTGCAGTGCAGGCCCAGGAGCTGCAAACCATTCCCACCAGCCCTGCGCCAATGCCCGGCTCGCCGGGCACCGCGACACCGACTCCCTACCCACAGATCACCCCGACCAGCGTGCCCAAGGCGGGCCCTGGCAGCGGCAGCGCGCCGTTGTTGCCGCCGATCGAAATGCCCAACCCGCCCAAGGACCAGACGTTGCCGGGCCTTGAGCAAAACAGCACCAAAATCAAATCCCCCGGCGGCTAACCAACGGTTGTAGCCGCTGGCCAACTGTGGGAGCCAAGCTTGCTCGCGATAGCGGGGTGACAGTCAGCATCAATGCTGGATGCGAAACCGTCATCGCGAGCACGCTGTGCTCCCACTTCGCCAGTGGCTACAGGAAAAAGCCCAGGGGTGTCAGGCGATGCCCAGCACCTTGAACACGAATGCGTATTCGAGCGCCACATCGCGCAAGCCCTGGTAACGCCCGCTCATCCCGCCATGCCCGGCTCCCAGCTCAGTCTTGAGCAGCAGTGGATTGGCGTCGGTCTTGGTGGCGCGCAACTTGGCCACCCACTTCGCAGCCTCCCAATACTGCACGCGGCTGTCGTTGTAGCCGGCAATCACCAGGGTGGCTGGATAAGCCTGGGCGGTAACGTTTTCGTAAGGTGCATAAGCCTTGATGCGTTCGTACACCTCGGGTTCTTCAGGGTTGCCCCACTCGTCGTACTCGGTGACGGTCAACGGCAGATCCGGGTCGAGCATGGTGTTAAGCACGTCGACGAACGGCACTTCGGCGATGGCCGCGCCAAACAGCTCGGGCCGCTGGTTGAGCACCGCGCCGATCAACAGGCCGCCGGCGCTGCCGCCGCTGATCGCCAACTGCGGGGCGGTGGTGTAGCCATTGGCAATCAAGTGCTCGGCGCAGGCGATGAAGTCGCTGAAGGTATTGTGCTTGTGCTCCTGCTTGCCTGCGCGGTACCAGGCTTCACCGAGTTCGCCGCCGCCGCGCACGTGGGCAATGGCGAACGCGACTCCGCGATCCAGCAGGCTCAGGCGCGCGTGGGAGAACCATGGGTCGAGGCTTTCGCCATATGCGCCGTAGCCGTACAAGTACAGTGGAGTCGGTTGGCCCAGGGCCTCACGCTTGACTACCAGGCTGATCGGCACCTGTGTGCCGTCGGGTGCCGTTGCCCACAGGCGCTGGCTGACGTAGGCATCGGCGTCGAACGGGCCGAGTACCGGGGTTTGCTTGAGCACCTGCTGCTCACCCGTGGCGAGATCCAGCTGGCGGATCTGCGCCGGCCGGTTCAATGCTTCGTAGCGCAGGCGGATCCGCTCGCTGGCGAACTCCAGGCTGTTCTGCACGTGAAGGCTGTAGGCCGCGTCGGGCAATTGCACGCGGTAGCTGGGCAGATCCTGTGGGTGCACTTCAATCACCGGCAGCCCGCCGACCCGCAAGCTGAGAGTCATGGCTGCGGCATTAAGGCTCATGCCATCGATCATGGTCAGGTGGCTGTGGGGAATCAGGTTCTGCCATTGTTCCTCGGTCGGGGCCACACCCGTGTCGTCAGCGTGGTACAGGGCGAAGTTGATGCCGTCGCGGTTGGTGCGGATAAACCAGCTCCACTGGCCATCAAGCGCGCCGTGGTCGACATCGTACTCATGGCCTTCCCGGCGCGGCGCCACGCAAGTGAAGCCTTGTTGTGGCTGCGCGGCATCCAGCACCCAGACTTCGCTCGTGGTCTTGCTGCCCAGCGCCAGGAGCAGTTGCAGCTCGGAACTGGAGCGGTAGCAATGCAGGAAGAATCGCCCGTCCGGTTCATGGAACACTTCTTCGGCCGCCGTGCCGTCGAGCCGGTAGCGGTATAGCTTGTGCGGGCGATGGGTGTCGTCAAGCTCGCCGAAGAACAGGGTCAGGCTGTCGTTGGCCCAGGTCATGCTGCCGTCACAGTCCTCGAACTCCAGTTCGCTGACGCGACCATTGGACAATTCCTTCACGAACAGCGTGTAGATCTCATCGCCCGTGGAGTCAATGCTGTAGGCCAGGCGCTGGTGGTCCGGGCTGATGCTGAACGCGCCCAGGGAAAAGAAGCCACCCTTGGCCAGTGCGTTGGGGTCGAGCAGCAGTTGTTCCTGGCTTTCGTCGAGCTGCAGGCTGTCATCGGCCGGGCGCGGGCAACGGTAATGACGCGCGTACTCGTCACCGGCAGTGGTGCGGGTGTAATACAGGTACGGGCCCCAGGGGGAGGGGAGGGACAGGTCGGTCTCGAGGATCCGGCCCTTGATCTCTTCGAACAGGCTTTCACGCAGCCCGGCCTGATCGGCGGTCTGTGCTTCCTGATAATGGTTTTCAGCCTTCAGATAGTCGAGCACCGGGCCGGTGTCGCGTTCCTGCAGCCAGGCATACGGGTCTGGACCTTCAGCCTTGTGGGCAATGGGTGCGTCTTGAATGTTGGCGGATGGCGGCATGAAGGGCTCTCGGACGATGTACGGAATAGGGCTGTGCAGGCACTGTCTGTTGGGTTGCAGCACTGTGGGAGCAAAGCTTGCTCGCGATTGCGCACCAGCATTCACAATCGATTTCGATTGGGCTGACGTCATCGCGAGCAAGCTTTGCTCCTACAGGAGACAAGCCGGACGTGCGAAAAGTCGTTACTATAAGCGCCTCTTTGCCTGCCTTGCCATGGACACCATGACCGAGAACGACTATCTGATCGCCTGGGGCCTCTACGCCTTTGCCGCTTTGGGCTGCCTGCTGGTATGGATGCGCATGACCCGCTGGATGTGGCGTTGGCTGCGCGAGCCGCTGCGGCTGCTGGTGGCTGTGTTGCTGTTCAGCCCGACCGTGGTCGATCCGGTGAAGGCCAAAGTGGCCCCAGCCGTCGCCATCACCGCTCTGGACCTGATGTTCAAGGTGGGTAACAACGCCTGGCGAGCAATCAGCGACCTGTTTATGTACGGGATGCTCGCCTTCGGCGTCTATCTGGTTTACGTGGCGATCCGTTTCGCCATGGAACGCTCAGCCAGGGCCCGCAAGGCCCAGGCCGATGCTGCCAAGGCTGCCGCCCGGGCCAACGAGCCTGAAGACGAGCACCTGTTCGGTGGTGCCGGCGATGATCGCTATGGTCGGCCCCCGGTACCCGGCAACCCCCAGCGTTTGCGGGTCGAACCCCGTCTGTAGACGTGCCCCCGCCTTTCATCGAGAGTCCGAGCATGTGTGAGTTATTGGGCATGAGCGCCAATGTCCCGACCGATATCGTGTTCAGCTTTACCGGGCTGATGCAGCGCGGCGGGCGTACCGGCCCGCACCGTGACGGTTGGGGCATCGCGTTCTACGAAGGTCGTGGATTGCGGTTGTTCCAGGACCCGGCCGCGAGCTGCGAGTCTGAGGTCGCCAACCTGGTGCAGCGCTATCCGATCAAGAGCGAAGTAGTGATCGGGCACATCCGCCAGGCCAACGTCGGCAAGGTCTGCCTGTCCAATACTCATCCGTTCGTCCGCGAACTGTGGGGACGCAACTGGTGCTTCGCGCACAACGGCCAGCTTGCCGATTTCCAGCCAATCACCATCTTCTACCGCCCAGTGGGCGATACCGACAGCGAAGCGGCGTTCTGCGACCTGCTCAACCGGGTGCGCGCCGCGTTTCCGGAGCCGGTTGAAGTTGAAGCGTTGCTGCCCGACCTGGTCGCAGCCTGCGCCGAATACCGCAGCAAGGGCGTATTCAATTGCCTGCTCAGCGACGGCGACTGGTTGTTCTGCTATTGCTCGACCAAACTGGCCCAGATCACCCGCCGAGCCCCCTTTGGCCCGGCGCGGTTGAAGGATGTTGATGTGATCGTCGATTTCCAGGCGGAAACCACGCCCAATGACGTGGTCACGGTGATCGCCACCGAACCGCTGACCGAAAACGAAACCTGGACCCGCTACGAACCGGGCCAATGGAGCCTATGGCGACGCGGTGAATGCGTCAGCCAGGGCAAGACCGCATAAGGATCTTCCCGATGTTGCTCAGTTATCTAAGGCTGGTGTTGTTCGCGGCGGGCCTGTTGATCGGGGTGCAGGTGCCGGGGTTCATCAATGATTACGCCAAGCGGGTCGAGGCGCATCTGATTGAGGCGCAGACCGGCCTCAGCGGTTTCCAGGGCACGGCCAATCAGTTCTTCAAGGGCGACATGCAAGCGCTGGTGAACCACTACCGCGCCAGCGAAGACCCGATTTTCCGCAGCGATGCCGACAGTCTGAGCGCCATGCTCACTCGCCAGCTGGCCCTCGACAAGCAATTCCAGGCCATGCAAGGCCCGTGGTACATCCGCGTACTGCAGGTCGCCCTGGCCGCTGATCCGGACATCCGCAAGGAAACCTGGAACGGCTACAGCTACCAGATTCTGCTGACGCCGGAAGCGATGATCTGGGGCATGAGCGGCGCGTTGTTGCTGTCGTTTGGCATCGAGTGCCTGTTCCGGCTGATTGATTGGGTGGTGCTGGGCGGCAAGCGTCTGCGCCAGAGCCGGCCGATTGAAGACCGGGATGTGCGCGGGCTCTGAGATCAAGAGCTAGGCCCGGCAGAAAGCATCGCGAGCAGCCTCGCTCCTACACTGGATCTGCGATGCAGCAGAAGTCCAGTGTGGGAGTGAGCCTGCTCGCGATAAGGCCCGTCCAGGCAACACAACTACTTGGACAAATACCGCATCCCTTCCTCCAGCCCGCGCAACGTCAGCGGGTACATCTGGTCGTCGATCAGGTCCCGCACAATATTGGTCGAAGACGTATAGCCCCAAGTGTCCTTCGGATACGGATTGATCCAGATGACCTTCTTGTACTTCTCCATGAAACGCTGCATCCACACGTAACCGGCTTCTTCGTTCCAGTGTTCGACGCTGCCCCCGGCCTGGGTGATCTCGTAGGGGGCCATCGCCGCATCCCCGATAAAAATCACTTTATAGTCGGCGCCGTACTTGTGCAGCAGGTCCTGGGTTGACGTGCGCTCGGACGTGCGACGCATGTTGTTTTTCCACACCGACTCATAAACGAAGTTATGGAAGTAGAAGTACTCCAGGTGTTTGAACTCGGTCTTGCAGGCCGAGAACAGTTCCTCGCAGATCTTCACGTGGGCGTCCATCGAACCGCCGATGTCGAACAGCAGCAACAGTTTGACCGTGTTGCGCCGCTCCGGACGCATCTGGATATTCAGCAACCCGGCATCGCGTGCGGTGTGGTCGATGGTGCCGTCGATGTCCAGCTCTTCGGCCGCACCCTGGCGGGCGAATTTGCGCAGCCGGCGCAGTGCGACCTTGATGTTGCGCGTGCCCAGTTCCACCGAATCATCGAGGTTCTTGTATTCGCGCTGGTCCCAGACCTTGACCGCCTTGCCCTGGCGCTTGCCCGCATCCCCGACGCGAATTCCTTCCGGATTGAAACCGCCGGAACCGAACGGGCTGGTGCCGCCAGTGCCGATCCACTTGTTGCCACCGGCATGACGTTCTTTCTGTTCTTCGAGGCGCTTCTTGAATTCCTCGATCAGCTTGTCCAGGCCACCGAGGGACTGGATCGCCGCGCGCTCTTCGTCCGTCAGCGAGCGTTCGAACTCCTTGCGCAGCCAGTCCTCAGGAATCAATGCCTGCAGGTGGTCATCGAGCTTTTCCAGGCCGTTGAAGTACGCACCGAAAGCGCGGTCAAACTTGTCGAAATGCTTTTCGTCCTTCACCAGAATCGCCCGGGACAGGTAGTAGAACTCGTCCATGTCGGCGAAGGTCACCCGCTGTTTCAGCGCGTTGATCAGGTCCAGCAGCTCACGCACCGAGACCGGCACCTTGGCTGCGCGCATTTCATTGAACAGGTTGAGCAGCATGGCTATCGCCCTCTATCTTGTTAAAAGAGGGATCAGCGGGAGCCGCGACGGCTCATGAACGCCAGGCGTTCGAGCAGCTGTACGTCCTGTTCGTTCTTCACCAAAGCGCCGGCCAGAGGCGGAATGGCCTTGGTTGGATCGCGTTCGCGCAGCACGGCTTCGCCAATATTGTCGGCCATCAGCAGCTTCAGCCAGTCGACCAGTTCCGAGGTCGACGGCTTTTTCTTCAGGCCCGGCACCTTGCGCACATCGAAAAACACGTCCAGCGCCTCGCTGACCAGGTCCTTCTTGATGTCCGGGTAATGCACGTCGACGATCTTCTGCAGCGTGGTGCGATCCGGGAACGCGATGTAATGGAAGAAGCAGCGGCGCAGGAAGGCGTCCGGTAACTCTTTTTCATTGTTGGAGGTAATGATGATGATCGGGCGCTTCTTGGCCTTGATGGTCTCGTCGATTTCGTAGACGTAGAACTCCATCTTGTCGAGTTCCTGGAGCAGGTCGTTGGGGAACTCGATATCGGCCTTGTCGATCTCGTCGATCAGCAGGATCACCCGCTCATCGGACTCGAACGCCTCCCACAGCTTGCCCTTTTTCAGGTAGTTGCGCACGTCGTGAACCTTGTCGGTGCCCAGCTGCGAATCACGCAGGCGACTGACCGCGTCGTACTCGTACAGGCCCTGGTGGGCCTTGGTGGTGGACTTGATGTGCCAGGTGATCAGCTTGGCACCGAAGGATTCGGCCAGTTGCTCGGCAAGCATGGTCTTGCCAGTGCCCGGCTCGCCCTTGACCAGCAGTGGCCGCTCCAGGGTGATGGCGGCATTGACCGCCAGCTTCAGGTCATCGGTGGCGACATAAGCCTGGGTGCCTTCGAACTTCATCTACTAATCCTCGAACGGTGACGCCGGCCTGAGCTAAGCAGGGCGGGACGGGCGAATTAAATGTGATGCCCGACTATAACGCGCAGGCCGGTCGACTGTGAACGCAGACGGCTTATTCAGTCTCTGAATGGAGAGTCACCGGGTGACTCAACCCGCATCCGGCTTCGGTCGCTCATAGCGTGCATTAAACGCCTGGACGAATCCGTTGCGCAAAATCTGCAAAAACGCCTGGAAGGCGTTGATATCTTGCCGATGCACGTTGCCGCTCAGCTCGACCCGGGTGGCGAACTGGTTCTTGACCTGGTTTTTCAGCACCGTCTCCGAGCCGCCGACGATGGCTTCCCAGACAGAGCGGAACAGGCCCTTGTCCTTGTTTTCAACGTCCTGTTGCCAGTTGAACACGTCGACATCCTTGAGCAGTGGCTTGATGTAACCCTTGAGTCGACCCTTGTTGGCTTCGGCTTCGATGACCACGTCGCCATGGCCTGCATTGAAGTCGAACTTGCCATAGGCAGAGGCGAAATCGTTCATGCGCTTGAGTTCGATGTCCCGCGCCCGCAAGCGGAAGTCGAAGTCTTCGAAGTTGCTCAACGGGTCGAAGGTCGCCGTGGTTTCCAGCGGTGCATGGCCGAGCAGCAGGGCCTTGCCCTCGAAGCGTGCGTCACGCCGGCCATCGGTATCTACCACGTTGGTCAGGTTATAGATGCTGGCATTGACCTGGGTGGCATTCATGTTCACCGGTGGCTTGGAATTGAAGTTGCGAAAGCTGATCTTGCCGTCGTTGATCTTTATTTCGTTAAAGGTGATGGGCGCCAATTTGCTCAGTTGAGCGCGCCAGTCAGTGCCCTGACCCGTCTGCGAGTTCTGTTTGTTGGCGCCGCCGTCGACGAAATTCACTTCGGGATTAAAGAACTGCACCTCGGCCACGACTGCGTGGTCGTACCACAACGAGTGCCAGCTGACGGACAGGTCGATCAGCGGCGCGTTGACGAACGGCACCGGAACCTTGCCGTCGACCTTGACGATTTTCAGCCCGTTGATCTTGTAGGCGCCGCGCCACAGCGCCAGGTCGACGTCGGTGATCTGGCCGCGGTAATCGCCCATGTCGGCCAGTTTCTCGTTCAGGTAGTCACGTACCATGTAGGGCAGGGCGATGTGCAGCGCAACAAGCAGCACCACGACCCCGGCAATGATCCATAGCGGCCAACTGTAGCGACGTTTCATGAGGACAATTCTCCAGCGGTGTAAAGCCATTGACTACTGTTGCAGCAGGACGTTCGACCCGACTGGACGACCACGAGTAACAGGCTTACCTTGGAGCGCTATTTCTATGCTGTATAAGGACCCAGCCATGAGCCGTATCTTCGCTGACAACGCCCATTCCATCGGCAATACGCCCCTGGTACAGATCAACCGGATCGCCCCGCGCGGCGTAACCATCCTGGCCAAGATCGAAGGACGCAACCCCGGTTACTCGGTCAAGTGTCGGATTGGCGCCAACATGATCTGGGACGCCGAAAGCTCCGGAAAACTCAAGCCTGGCATGACCATCGTCGAACCCACCTCGGGCAACACCGGGATCGGCCTGGCGTTCGTTGCCGCGGCCCGGGGCTACAAACTGCTGCTGACCATGCCGGCCTCCATGAGCATCGAGCGACGCAAGGTGCTCAAGGCCCTGGGCGCTGAACTGGTCTTGACCGAACCGGCCAAGGGCATGAAAGGCGCGATCGAAAAGGCCGCCGAAATCGTCGCCGGCAATCCCTCCACTCACTTCATGCCTGCGCAGTTCGAGAATCCGGCGAACCCGGCGATTCATGAGAAGACAACCGGGCCGGAAATCTGGAATGACACCGACGGTGCGGTCGACGTGCTGGTAGCGGGAGTGGGAACCGGTGGAACTATCACCGGGGTTTCGCGGTATATCAAGAATACCCAGGGCAAACCGATTATCTCGGTGGCCGTGGAGCCGATGGTCTCGCCAGTGATTACCCAGGCGCTGGCCGGTCAGGAGATCAAACCGAGCCCGCACAAGATCCAGGGAATCGGCGCCGGTTTTGTACCCAAAAATCTAGACCTGTCGATGGTCGACCGGGTCGAACTGGTGACCGATGAAGAATCCAAGGCCATGGCTTTGCGCCTGATGCAGGAGGAAGGCATCTTGTGTGGTATCTCCTGCGGAGCGGCGATGGCCGTCGCGGTGAGACTGGCCGAGACCCCGGAGATGCAGGGCAAGACCATTGTGGTAATCCTGCCTGATTCCGGTGAGCGTTATCTGTCGAGCATGTTGTTCAGTGATCTGTTCACCGAACAGGAAAACCAGGCGTAACAAGCATCATCACTATTTTTTTGGAATGTGCCTTTGTGGGAGTGAGCCTGCTCGCGATGGCGGTAGATCAATCGGCATTGATGTTGAAGGGTTCACCGCTATCTTGAGCAGGCTCGCTCCCACAGGTTGCAGGTTGCAGTGGGGTGCGGGGCTTGACCCAAGTCAGCCCCCGTTCAGCAACCCTGTGCTACTAAGTAATTTGTTACTGAATCCTTAACACTGAATGTCGAAATTTGCGGGTGTTTCCCGAGGCCGGTAGTGACTATCATGGCCGGCTGCCACGTCGGGTAAATGGCGTTGTGCAGAGTTGCCTATTATCAAGGAGTTGTTGATGACCTTTTCCTTTGCCGCGAAGGCATCTTTGTTGCTGCTGTTCCTGGGCAGTACCCTCTATGTGCATTTGCGCGGCAAGGCACGACTGCCGGTCCTGCGTCAGTTCGTCAATCATTCGGCATTGTTCGCCCCGTACAACGCCTTGATGTACCTGTTCTCCGCAGTGCCATCCAAACCTTACCTGGACCGCAGCAAGTTTCCAGAACTGGACGTGCTCAAGGACAACTGGCAAGTGATTCGCGAAGAGGCGATGCACCTGTTCGACGAGGGTTACATTCGCGCCGCCGAGAAGAACAACGATGCGGGTTTCGGCTCATTCTTCAAGAAGGGCTGGAAGCGTTTCTACCTCAAATGGTACGACAAACCCCTGCCTTCAGCCGAGACGCTGTGCCCTAGAACCGTGGCACTGGTCAGCAGCATTCCCAACGTCAAAGGGGCCATGTTCGCCTTGCTGCCCGGTGGCAGCCACCTGAATCCTCACCGTGATCCATTTGCAGGTTCGTTGCGCTATCACTTGGGACTGTCGACGCCCAATTCGGATGCATGCCGGATCTTCGTCGACGGCCAGGAGTACGCCTGGCGCGATGGCGAAGACGTGATGTTCGATGAGACTTACGTGCACTGGGTAAAGAACGAGACTGACCAGACTCGGGTAATCCTGTTCTGTGACATCGAGCGACCGCTGAGCAACCGCCTCATGACCCGGGTCAACCGTTGGATCAGCGGGTTGCTGGGCCGTGCTACCGCGCCGCAGAACCTGGATGACGAGCGGGTGGGCGGGATCAACCAGGCCTATGCCTGGAGCAAGAATTCCAGCGATAGATTCAGTGGCGTGATCAAGCAGTGGAAGCGGCGTAATCCCAAGGCCTACAGGGTGCTGCGGCCGGTGTTGGCGGTGGTGGTGTTGGGGTTGCTGGTGTATTGGCTGTTCGGCTGAAGCCGTCCGTGAAGCCCCGAACACTTTCATTTTGCAATGATGACCGGTCCCACAGGTGGCTTCAGTGATCCACAGGTATGTGTTCACAGGAGAACCAATGTGGGAGCGGGCTTGCCCGCGATGGCGTCATCAGCCTTGAACAAATCTACCGGCCAGCCCCCTTGGCCGGTTTCAACACCAGCCGCAACGCCACGGCAATCAACATCCCGCCATAGATATGCGCCATCGACAACGGCTCATCGAGCAACAACGCCCCCCACAACACCCCGAACGGCGGGATCATGAAGGTCACCGTCATCGACTTCACCGGCCCGACGGAAGTCAGCAGGCGGAAGTAAATGATGTACGCGAAAGCCGTGCACCCCAGGCCCAATCCCAGCAGCGATAACCAGACATTCCAGCCGCCCCAGCTCACCGGTGGTTGGGTGATCACGCTGTAGCCGAACAGCGGCAACAGAAACAAGGTCGCCCCGAGCATGCTGCCCAGCGCCGACAGACGGCTGTCGAGGCCGCCGGCCTGATCCAGCCAGCGCCGCGCGAGAAACCCGGCGAAACCATAGCAGGTGGTGGCGAGCAGGCAGGCGAGGGCACCCATCAGCAATTGCAGGTCGAACGCCACCGGCCCGGCACGGGTCAGGATGCCGACGCCGAACAGACCGAGAAACACTCCGCCCAATTTTGCCGAAGTGAGTTTTTCACTGAAGAAAAGCCCGCCGATCAGCACGCCCATCAACGGCGTGGTGGCATTGAAAATCGCCGAGTAGCCCGCCGGCAGCACCTGCGCTGCAACCGAATAGAGGGTCGCCGGAATGCCGGAGTTGATCACCCCGAGCAGCATCACCGTCTTGAGTTTGCCCTTGAAATCCCAGCTGATGCGCATCAGTCCCAGAATCACCAACAGCCCGGCGGCGGCGATCGACACCCGCAAGAACCCGGTGGGCACGGTGCCGATGACCGGGGCGATGATGCGCATGAACAGAAAGCTCGCACCCCAAATGGCCGCCAACGACAGCATGCGAAAAATATCGACGGGGTTCACGGCACGTTCCTTCCTTGATTGGCGCGCAAGTGTCGCGCCAGTCGGGGCACAAGGCAATGGTTGCGTTGCCTAACTAAGGGCCACTAAGCTCAGGCTCCAATGACAAGAACAGCCGCCGAGGTTTTACCTATGCCGCAGCAATGGCCAGCCGCCGACATCGCCCGAATGATCCTCGATGGCTTTGACGATTACCGCGAGCATTTCCGCCAGATCACCGACGGCGCACGCGCGCGATTCGAACAGGCGCTGTGGCAGGAAACGCAATCGGCGTCCGCCGCGCGGATCAATCTCTACGAAGACAAAGTCGGTGAGACGGTGGAGCGCCTGCGCGCGTCTTTCCAGGTCGATACGTTGATGGACGTCAGCTGCTGGCCGCTGGTCAAGAGCGCCTACATCAGCCTGATCGACCTGCGCTTCGACGATGAACTGTCCGAGACCTGGTACAACTCGATCTTCTGCGGGCTGTTCAGCCATGACCTGATCAGCGACGGGTGCATGTTCATCCACACCACCCGGCCGAGCCTGCGCCGGGCCCGTGCTGCGCAAACGCGCACCTACAAGCCCCAAGGCAAGCTGTCCGGCATGCTCGCGAGCATTTTTGCCGACTACAGCTTCAGCGAAGCTTACGCCGATCTTCCAGGAGACCTGCGCCGCCTCGAGGCGCAACTGCGCGAGAACCTGCCGGACTGGGTCTGCAAGGACCCTGAAATGGCCGTCGAACTGTTTTCCTCGGTGCTGTACCGCAACAAGGGCGCGTACCTGGTGGGGCGCATCTACACCCGGGACGAGCAATGGCCGCTGGTGATACCGCTGCTGCACCGCGAAGGTCGCGGGATCCAGATCGATGCGCTGATCACCGACGAAGCCGACGTGTCGATCATTTTCTCGTTCACCCGCTCGTATTTCATGGTGGACGTGCCGGTGCCGGCGGAGTTTATCGGCTTCCTCAAGCGTATCCTGCCAGGCAAGCACATCGCCGAGCTGTACACCTCGATCGGCTTCTACAAGCATGGCAAATCCGAATTTTACCGGGCGCTGATCAACCACCTGGCCAACACCGACGACCAGTTCATCATGGCCCCCGGCGTGCGCGGCATGGTGATGAGCGTGTTCACCCTGCCGGGCTTCAACACGGTGTTCAAGATCATCAAGGACCGCTTCTCGCCGTCGAAGAACGTCGACCGTGCCACGGTGATCGAGAAGTATCGTCTGGTGAAGAGCGTCGACCGGGTAGGGCGCATGGCCGACACCCAGGAGTTCGCCGATTTTCGTTTTCCGTTGAGCAAGTTCGACCCGGCGTGCCTGGAGGAATTGCTTGAAGTGGCGGCCTCCACGGTGTCGGTGGAAGGCGACACGGTATTGATCCGCCACTGCTGGACCGAACGCCGGATGACCCCGCTCAATCTGTATCTGGAAAACGCCAATGACGACCAGGTCCGCGAAGCGCTGGAGGACTACGGACTGGCGATCAAGCAACTGGCGGCGGCGAACATCTTCCCTGGCGACATGCTGCTGAAGAATTTCGGCGTCACCCGCCACGGTCGCGTGGTGTTCTACGACTATGACGAGATCTGCTTCCTGACCGAAGCCAACTTTCGTCACATCCCGCAACCGCGTACGCCTGAAGATGAAATGGCCTCCGAGCCGTGGTATTCGATCGGGCCGTTGGATGTGTTCCCTGAAGAGTTTCCGCCGTTCCTGTTTGCCGACTCGGGGCAGAGGAAGCTGTTTGACCAGTTGCACGGCGAGTTGTACAACGCCGATTACTGGAAAAGCCTGCAGGAAGCGATTCGCGCCGGCAAAATCATTGATGTGTTCCCGTATCGCCGCAAGGGCCTCGATAACGAATAACGCCACAACCCTTGTAGGCGCTGCCGAAGGCTGCGATCTTTTGATTTTGTTTCTCAACAGCACCGAAAAAATCAAGATCAAAAGATCGCAGCCTTCGGCAGCTCCTACGCATGCCCCGCTTTGAACATCCGCAATCCATAGTAAATCTGCGACAATTGGCCCCCTGCGCCACTAGACGACCTTTGCGTACCTGATGACTGACGAATCGCCCTCCATCGACAAACTGCTGAAAAACCTCGATCACGCCATGCTCGCCGACCGCCACCGGCTGCGTCGGCAGCTGCTTGAACTGCGCAAGAAGCCAGACGAGGCCAAGCTCGCCCAGTGGGTGACGCGCATGCAGGCATCCTGCGACCAGGTGCTGGCGCGGCGTGCCAGCCTGCCGGTGGTGCGATATGACGACAGCCTGCCCATCGCCGCCAAGCGCGATGAAATCAAGGCTGCGCTGCTCAAGCATCAGGTCCTGATCATCGCGGGCGAGACCGGCTCGGGCAAAACCACCCAGTTGCCGAAGATCTGCCTGGAAATTGGCCGTGGCCAGCATGGGCTGATCGGCCATACGCAACCCCGTCGGATCGCTGCGCGCAGCGTGGCGAGCCGGGTGGCTGAAGAACTGGGCACGCCGCTGGGGGCGCTGGTCGGTTATCAGGTGCGGTTCGAAGATCAAAGCGATTCCAATACGCTCATCAAGCTGATGACCGATGGCATCCTGCTGGCGGAAACCCAGAACGATCGCTACCTCGAACGCTACGACACGATCATCGTCGACGAAGCCCACGAACGTAGCCTCAACATCGACTTCCTGCTGGGTTACCTCAAAACCCTGCTGCCCCGCCGTCCGGACCTCAAGGTCATCATCACGTCGGCCACCATCGATCTGGAGCGTTTCTCCAAGCATTTCGATGATGCGCCGATCGTTGAAGTCTCGGGTCGCACCTTCCCGGTGGAAACCTGGTACCGCCCGCTGACCCTGGAGCAGGACGAAGAGGGCAATCGCGTCGAAGATGACTTGACCGTGGATCAGGCGATCCTCGCCGCCCTCGACGAAGTCGCCGCGTTCGAGCGTAGCGAGCGTAAAAGTCCCGGGGATGTGCTGGTGTTCCTGCCCGGCGAGCGGGAAATCCGCGACGCCGCCGACATGCTGCGCAAGGCCCAGCTCAAGCACACTGAAATCCTGCCGCTGTATGCACGGCTGTCACCGGCCGAACAGCAGCGCATTTTCCAGTCGCACCCCGGGCGCCGGGTGGTGCTGGCTACCAACGTCGCGGAAACCTCGCTGACCGTGCCCGGCATCCGCTACGTGATCGACAGCGGCACCGCGCGCATCAGCCGCTACAGCTATCGGGCCAAGGTCCAGCGCCTGCCCATCGAAGCCATTTCCCAGGCCAGCGCCAACCAGCGTAAAGGTCGTTGCGGTCGCGTCGAACCAGGCATTTGCATCCGCCTGTACAGCGAAGAGGATTTCATCGGGCGCCCGGAATTCACCGACCCGGAAATCCTGCGTACCAACCTCGCGGCCGTGATCCTGCAGATGCTGCACCTGCGCCTGGGCGAGATCACCGATTTTCCGTTTATCGAACCGCCCGATGGCAAGGCCATCAGCGACGGTTTTAACCTGCTGCAAGAGCTCTCGGCGGTCGATCGCAACAGCCAGCTGACACCGCTCGGTCGCCAGCTGGCGCGGCTGCCCGTAGACCCGCGCATGGGCCGCATGCTGCTGGAAGCGGCCAAGCTGGGCAGCCTGCAGGAAGTGCTGATCGTCGCCAGTGCCATGTCGATCCAGGACCCGCGCGAGCGTCCACCCGAACGCCAGCAGGCTGCCGATCAGGCCCACGCGCAGTGGAAAGACGTGGACTCGGATTTCGCCGGGCTGGTCAATCTGTGGCGTGGTTTCGAGGAGCAGCGCCAGGCGCTGACCGCGAGCCCCTTGCGTAACTGGTGCCGCAAGAACTTTCTGAATTACCTGCGCCTGCGCGAATGGCGCGACTCCCATCGCCAGCTGAGCCTGATCTGCCGCGACATGCAGTTGAGCCTCAATAAAGAGCCGGCCGATTACCCGAAACTGCACAAGGCCGTGCTGTCCGGATTGCTCAGCCAGATCGGGCAGAAGACCGACGAAGGCGATTACCTTGGCGCGCGGCAGCGACGGTTCTGGATTCATCCATCGTCGGGCCTGGGCAAGAAACGTCCGCAATGGCTGATGACCGCCGAACTGGTGGAAACCACCAAGCTCTATGCGCGCATGGTCGCCAAGATCGACTCCGACTGGATCGAGCCTCTGGCCGGGCACCTGATCAAGAAAAACCACTTCGAACCCCATTGGGAGAAAAAGCGCGGACAGGTGGTGGCTTTCGAGCAAATCACCCTGTTCGGGCTGATCGTGGTCGGTCGCCGACCGGTGCACTATGGTCCGATCGATCCGGTGGTGTCGCGCGAGCTGTTCATCCGCGAAGGCCTGGTGCGCGGTGAGATCCAGTCCAAAGCCAAATGCCTGTCGGCCAATGCGCAGTTGCTGGAACAGCTCGACGAGCTGGAAGCCAAGGCCCGTCGTCGCGACATTCTGGCCGATGAAGAAACCCTGTTTGCGTTCTACGATGCGCGGTTGCCGGCGGAGATTCACCAGACCGCGACTTTCGACAGCTGGTATCGCGTCAACAGCCAGAAAGATCCGCAGTTGCTGATCATGCGCGAGGAAGACGTGCTGGCCCGGGAGGCCAGCGAAGTCACCGCACTCCATTACCCGGACACCCTGCACATTGGCGATCTGGAACTGGCCCTCAGTTACCATTTCGAACCGAACCATCCCCGGGACGGCGTGACCCTGCGGGTGCCGGCACCCTTGTTGCCGATGCTGCCACCGGAGCGTCTGGAATGGCTGGTGCCTGGCGTGATCGAGGCCAAGTGCATCGCCCTGGTGCGCAACCTGCCCAAGGCCCTGCGCAAGAACTTTGTACCGGTGCCGGACTTCGTCAAGGCCGCCCTGCAGCGCATGACCTTCGCCGAGGGCTCGTTGCCCCAGGCACTGGGTCGCGAATTGCTGCGCATGACTGGCGCGCGGGTCAGTGACGAAGCCTGGGCCGAAGCGGCGCAGCAGGTCGACAGTCATCTGCGCATGAACCTGGAAATCGTCGATGGCCAGGGCAAGTTCCTCGGCGAGGGTCGTGATCTGGCCGAGCTGACTGCGCGTTTTGCCGAGGCCAGCCAGGCCGCGCTGGCCGTGCCGCAAACCGCCAAAAGCCAGCAGCCGGTAGAGGCGAAGGTGTTTGCCGCAGTGGCGGAGAAAACCCAACAGAAGATCGCCGGCCTGTCGATGACGGTGTACCCGGCATTGGTGGAGGAGGCCGGCACGGTCAAGGAAGGGCGTTTCTCGACCCCGGCCGAAGCCGAGTTCCAGCATCGTCGCGCTCTGCAGCGCCTGCTGATGCAGCAACTGGCGGAGCAGGCCAAATTCCTCCGTGGCAAGTTGCCGGGGCTGACCGAGCTGGGGTTGATGTACCGCGACATGGGGCGCATCGACAGTCTGGTGGAAGACATCCTGTTGGCCAGCCTCGACAGTTGCATTCTCGAGGGCGAAGACCCGCTGCCGCGCGATGGCGCCGCACTCGCGGCATTGGCCGAGCGCAAGCGCGGAGCCTGGACCGAACACGCCGAGCGCCTGGCGCGGTTGACCCTGGACATTCTCAAGCTCTGGCATGGTCTGCAGAAGCGCTTCAAGGGCAAGATCGACCTGGCGCAAGCCGTGGCCCTGAACGACATCAAGCAACAGCTCGGCAACCTGGTGTATCCGGGCTTTGTGCGTGAGACACCGATGCAGTGGCTCAAGGAGTTGCCGCGTTATCTGAAAGCCATCGAGCAGCGCTTCGAGAAACTAGGCGCCCAGGTGCAGAAGGATCGGGTCTGGAGTGGTGAACTGTCCGGCCTGTGGGCTCAGTACCAGACCCGTGCGAACAAGCACGCCCAGGAAGGCAAACGCGATCCGCAGCTGGAGTTGTATCGCTGGTGGCTGGAGGAATACCGGGTTTCGCTGTTTGCCCAGCAGTTGGGCACCAAGGTGCCGATCTCGGACAAGCGCCTGAACAAGCAATGGTCCCAGGTCGAGCCATAGCCCCGGCAGCTCCTGCATGGGGCCGCCGAAGGCGATCTTTTGATCTTCCTGTGTCGCGACAAAAAATCAAAAGATCGCAGCCTGCGGCAGCTCCTACGTCGGGGCCGCGTAAAATCGTTGGGTCGTGCAATATAGGGCGAAAACTCGGTGTTTATGGCAAACTTCGCGCCTATAAACGCCGGCCCTGCGGTTTTGAGCCTTCGCGGCTACAGGCGGACCGGAATAAAGCGATGCCAGGTTTGCGTTCCACGGACGGGAATGAACCCTTTGTGTGTTGGTACGTCGGTGCCAATGCTTTCTGCCTGAACAGATTAGAGAAACGACCATGCATAATGTCGTCATCAGTGGCACCGGCCTGTACACCCCGGCCAACAGCATTTCCAACGAAGAGCTGGTGCAGTCTTTCAATGCTTACGTCGCGCTGTTCAACGCCGACAACGCCGAAGCCATCGCCCGCGGCGAAGTCGAAGCCTTGACCGAGTCCAGTGCCGCATTTATCGAAAAAGCCTCCGGCATCAAGAGCCGGTTTGTCATGGACAAGGATGGCATCCTCGATCCGCAGCACATGGCGCCGCGCCTGCCGGAGCGTTCGAATGACGAATGGTCGGTGCTGTGCCAGATGGCCATGGGAGCTGCCGAGCAGGCCCTGCAACGCGCCGGCAAGACCGCTGCAGACATCGACGGCGTGATCGTCGCCTGTTCCAACCTGCAACGTGCCTACCCGGCCATTGCCATTGAAGTCCAGGAAGCGCTGGGTATCCAGGGGTTCGGCTTTGACATGAACGTGGCCTGTTCTTCGGCGACCTTCGGCATTCAGGCGGCAGCCAACAGCGTACAACTGGGCCAGGCCCGGGCCATCCTGATGGTTAACCCGGAAGTCTGCACCGGCCACCTCAATTTCCGTGATCGTGACAGCCACTTCATCTTTGGTGACGCGGCCACAGCGGTGATCATCGAGCGTGCCGACCTCGCGACTTCCCAATACCAGTTTGACGTTGTTAGCACCAAGCTGCTGACCAAGTTCTCCAACAACATCCGCAATAACTTCGGCTTCCTCAACCGCGCGGCGGAAGAGGGCATTGGTGCCAGGGACAAACTGTTCGTGCAGGAAGGCCGCAAGGTATTCCGCGATGTCTGCCCGATGGTGGCCGAACTGATCGCCACTCACCTGGAAGAAAACCAGTTGAACGTGGCTGACGTGAAGCGCTTCTGGCTGCACCAGGCCAACCTCAGCATGAACCACCTGATCGTGAAGAAGCTGCTGGGCCGTGAGGCGACGGAAGAGGAAGCACCGGTGATTCTGGACACCTATGCCAACACCAGCTCGGCGGGTTCGGTGATTGCGTTTCACAAGAACCAGGATGACCTGGCGGCGGGCTCGCTGGCAGTGCTCAGCTCGTTCGGTGCGGGTTACTCGATTGGCAGCGTGATACTGCGCAAGCGCTAAACGCCCACACCTGTAGGAGCGAGCTTGCTCGCGATGGTCGTCAACGATACCGCGGGGAGCCTGGCACCCTGCGAAGTCCTCACTACCATCGCGAGCAAGCTCGCTCCTACAGTGGGGCAGGGGAATGCGCGAGCGCAAAAAAACCGCTATGCACTATCGGACGGATGATGGGGACCGATAGCACAAAGCGGGTTTATAAACGCGACTCAGGCCTCCCTGCCCGAGCTGGAGAGCGGGGTTATCAGAACTTGGCTTCAGCATCCAGTTGCAGGGTGTTGATTTTCGAGTCGCGCAAAGTGGCGTTGGTATAGTCGGATTTCGCCATCAGGTAAGTCGCGCCGAGGGAGAAGTTCTTGTCCAGCTCGTAGCTCACTTTCAACTTGCTGCCGCGCGAACCGGTGAAACCGTTGGCGAAGTCAGAGTCGGTGAAGGCGCCAACCACGGAGTTACGCTGTACATCGCGATAGTTGTAGTCCAGGCCGAAGCCGTAGACCTTGGTCTTTACACCCGCCAGCCAGCCCATGTCCTGGTCGTTGCTGGCATCCTGGTTATTGACCACCTGACCGTACAGCGACAGCGGCATCGGCAGGCCGCCGATGTCCAGCTGACCAAAGCCTTCGTACAGTTTGAACTGCTCGTTCGGGGTGTTGCCGTTGGTGGCCAGTACCGATGGGATGCTGGTGCCGCCGGCGGTGATGTCGTCGTCGTTGTCGTAGCCGTAGATGCTGCCGCCCAGGGTCAGCTTCAGGTTGTCGGTGAGGGCAAAACGCGCGCCCAACTGGCCTGCGTAAAGGCGCAGGTCGTGCTTGAATTGCACGCCTTCACCGTCGACGTTGTCCTTGAGGGTGTAGTGACCGGCGCTGCCGAACAGTTCGGTGCTCGCGCCCAACGGGTATTTGTAAGTGACGGCCAGGCCTTCGGGGCTGATATCGCTATCCCAGATGATGTCGCCCATGCTTACCCATTGCTGCGGCATCTTGCCGCCAACGATGTGCAGGTTCTTGATCGCATCGGGATGGTAGTCGACGTAACCCTGATCCAGCCAGATCGATTTCTTGTCGAAGTAGTTGTCCAGGCTCTGGTTGGTGGAGCGCGCGTCGTCGTTGTTACCGGTAGCGATACGGATACCGGTGTCGACTTGCGGGTTGATCTCGGTGTAGGCACCCAGGCGGGCACGAACACGCTGACGATCGGAGTCGCGGTTGTTGGGAACGCCATCGTTCTTGATGGTTTCCTGGCGGAACCGCACATCACCCTTGAACTGGGTCTTGGCCGCCCAGGCCAGTTTCTGGTCGAAAGTACTCAGTGCGTCTGTTTTCTTCGCGGTGGCCGCGATCTGCTCGTTGGTCTCTTGCTGAGCCTGACGGGCAATCTGCTGGTCTTTCTGATCCCTGGCCAGCTCGGCTTGCAGTTCACTGTATTGCGCGGTGGTAATCGAGCCGTTTGCCTTGAGCATGTCGAGCAGTTTGGCTTCGACTGCGGCACTGGCCGGGACGCTCATGGCCAGCAACAGACCGCCACACAGGGCCGCCGCAGTTTTCGTGGAAGCAAGACGCATATCAATCTCCGAAGATGAGAGTGGATGACTGAGCCATCCAGGACACAACCGACCTTTGATGGACGGAAAACAGTGGCCGGGTAGAACCCGACGCTCTAAAAACAGGCGCCAGTATCGCGATCGTTTATGACAGAGCAGTGGCAAAGTGATGGCGATGCGATGACGATACGAATTCAACTGCAAGGCCCCGTCCAGAGCACTGCGGTCGGATAGGTCGTGTAGGTTGCGCCGCGATAAGCGATACTCGCGAAGCTTTCACGCATTCAGGTGAAGAGGAATTTATGCCCCTGCAGCGACTGGAAAATCTGTCCGACATTGCCCCGCGCACCTGGGATGCCCTGGTGCCGGAGGCCCAGCCGTTTTTGCGCCATGCCTTTCTCAGTGCCCTGGAAGACAGCGCCAGCATCGGCCCGCATTCGGGTTGGCAAGCCGAGCATCTGTTGCACGTAGAGGGCGACCGGCTAATCGCCGCGCTCCCCTGTTACCGCAAGTGGCACTCATACGGCGAATACGTGTTCGATCACGCCTGGGCGGATGCCTGCGCACGGGCGGGCATCGACTATTACCCCAAGCTGTTGACAGCGGTGCCGTTCAGCCCGGTCAGCGGGCCGCGACTGCTGGCGGCCAGCGTGGAGGACGGCTTTGAATTGCTGCAGAGCCTGCCGGGTTACCTGGAAATCGAAGGCCTTTCCAGCGCCCACATCAACTTTACCGATCCCTTTACCGACGCCGCTTTGGCCCAGCAACCGGGCTGGCTGCAGCGAATCGGCTGTCAGTACCACTGGCAGAATCGCGGTTATCGGGACTTCCAGGATTTCCTCGACGCCCTCAGTTCACGCAAGCGCAAACAGATGCGCAAGGAACGCGAGCAGGTCGCGGGGCAGGGCATCGAGTTCGAGTGGCTGGAAGGGCGGCAACTGAGCGAAGCGCAGTGGGATTTTGTCTATGCCTGCTACGCCAACACGTACGCGGTGCGGCGCCAGGCGCCTTACCTGACGCGGGCGTTTTTCAGCTTGCTGGCCGAGCGCATGCCCGAGTCAATTAGGGTGGTCCTGGCCAAACAAGGTGCACGCCCGGTGGCAATGGCTTTCAGCCTGGTGGGCGGCGGCAGTTTTTACGGGCGCTACTGGGGCTGCCTGGCGGAATTTGACCGCCTGCACTTTGAGACCTGTTTCTACCAGGGCATGGATTACGCCATCGCCAATGGTTTTCAGCGCTTCGACGCTGGCGCCCAGGGCGAGCACAAGCTGATCCGCGGCTTTGAACCGGTGATCACTCATTCATGGCACTACTTGCGCCATCCCGGGCTGAAGGCTGCGGTCAAAGACTTCCTGCAACAGGAGCGTCTGGGCGTGCTGGCTTACGCCGAGGAAGCGAGGACCGCCCTGCCTTATCGACAGGAATGATCCTCGCTCCCGGTCTCAGCTGTCTTCCTCGCCCAGCCAGCGGTATGTCACCCCGCCGACCACCGCGCCGAGCAACGGCGCGACCCAGAACATCCACAGCTGTGCGATCGCCCAGCCGCCCACCAGCAGTGCCGGGCCGGTACTGCGGGCCGGGTTGACCGAGGTATTGGTCACGGGGATCGAGATCAGGTGGATCAGCGTCAGGGCCAGGCCGATGGCGATCGGTGCCAGTCCTGCCGGCGCGCGCTTGTCGGTGGCACCGAGGATGATCAGCACGAACATCGCCGTCATCACCAGTTCGCAGACGAAGCCTGCCGCCATCGAGTACTTGCCGGGAGAGTGTTCGCCGTAGCCGTTGGAGGCCAGCCCCGTCGACAGATCGTACCCTTCCTTGCCGCTGGCGATGTAGTAGATCAACCCCGCAGCAATAATGGCGCCGACCACCTGGGCGATGATGTAGGCCGGCAATTCCCGGGCAGGGAATCCACCGCCGACGCATAAACCGACCGAAACGGCCGGGTTCAGATGACAACCGGAGATATGGCCAATGGCAAAGGCCATGGTCAGTACCGTGAGGCCAAACGCCAGGGCCACACCCAGTACTCCGATTCCAAGCGGAGAAGACGCGGCCAGGACCGCACTGCCGCACCCCCCCAACACCAGCCAGAATGTACCGAACAACTCAGTAACTGAACGTTTGAACAGAGACATGAGAGCGTCCTTGATAGGCTTGCTATCGAGACTGCATCGCGTGATGCATCCTGCAGATTTACGACAGGTTCGTCTCCAGAACCTTGGCTGAGTACAGCAGGGTTTTTGTGGAATGCCAATCTGGGAAAAACTGCCAGCGCCCGTGGTCTGGGGCCTGTGGCGGTTTAACAGGGTAGAGGGGGCCCTGTGGGAGCGAGCCTGCTCGCGATGGCGGAGTTTCAGTCAATGTAAATGCTGAACCTAAAACCGCTATCGCGAGCAGGCTCGCTCCCACAGGGGGATGGTGGCATTCAACTCAGTCGATCCCGACGAACCCACCCGTCTGGTGCTGCCACAACCGCGCATACAATCCGCCATGGGCGAGCAGTTCGGAATGGCTGCCGGTTTCGGCGATCCTGCCGTTTTCCAGGACCACCAGACGGTCCATACGTGCGATGGTCGAAAGCCTATGAGCGATGGCGATCACGGTCTTGCCCTGCATCAGGGTTTCCAGGCTTTCCTGGATCGCGGCTTCGACTTCCGAGTCCAGGGCCGAGGTGGCTTCGTCCATGATCAGGATCGGTGCGTCCTTGAGCAGCACCCGGGCAATGGCGATCCGCTGGCGCTGGCCGCCGGAGAGTTTCACCCCGCGTTCACCCACATGGGCATCAAAGCCGGTACGACCTTCAGAGTCCGACAGCAGCGGGATGAACTCATCGGCGCGGGCCTTGCGCGCCGCTTCCCAGAGTTCAGCATCGGTGGCGTCAGGTTTGCCGTAGAGCAGGTTGTCACGAATCGAACGGTGCAGCAGCGAAGTGTCCTGGGTGATCATGCCGATGCACTCGCGCAGGCTTTCCTGGCCGACTTCGGCGATGTTCTGGCCGTCGATGAGGATGCGCCCGCCTTGCACGTCATACAGGCGCAACAGCAGGTTGACCAGGGTCGACTTGCCGGCGCCGGATGGCCCGATCAGGCCGATCTTTTCCCCCGGCTTGATGGTCAGGCTGAGGTCGCCGATGATCCCGCTTTTCTTGCCGTAGTGAAAATCGACGTGCTCGAACCGCACCTCGCCATGGGGCACGGTCAGCGGCTTGGCCTGGTCGCGGTCGGTGACGCTGACCGGTTGCGCGATGGTCTGCAGACCGTCCTGGACCATGCCGATATTTTCAAAGATGCCGTTGACCACCCACATGATCCAGCCGGACATGTTGACGATTCGGATCACCAGGCCGGTCGCGAGGGCAATGGCGCCCACCGAGATCAGCGACTGGGTCCACAACCACAGCGCCAGGCCGGTGGTGCCGACGATCAGCAGGCCGTTCATGCTGGTGATGACCACGTCCATGCTGGTGACCACGCGCCCTGCGAGCTGGGCTTTTACCGTCTGTTCCTCGATGGCCTCCTTGGCGTATTGCTGTTCGAAGTTGGTGTGGGCGAACAGCTTCAGCGTGGTGATGTTGGTATAGCCGTCAACGATGCGCCCCATCAGTTTGGAACGGGCATCAGAGGACACCACCGAGCGTTCTTTGACCCGCGGCACGAAGTAGCAGAGCGCGCCAATGTAGGCCGCGATCCACGTCAGCAAGGGAATCATCAGGCGCCAGTCGGCTTCGGCGAACAGCACCAGGGAACTGATCGCATAGATCAGCACATGCCACAGCGCATCCACCGCTTGCACGGCGGAATCGCGCAGGGAGTTGCCGGTCTGCATGATGCGCTGGGCAATGCGGCCGGCGAAGTCGTTCTGGAAGAAATTCAGGCTCTGCTTGAGCACATAGCTGTGGTTCTGCCAGCGGATCAGGCTGGTCATGCCAGGGCTGAGGGTCTGGTGCACCAGCAGGTCATGCAGGCCGACGAAAATCGGCCGCAAGACCAGGGCGACCACCGCCATCCAGGCCAGCTCGATGCCGTGCTCCTGGAAAAAATTGACGTTGGGTGTGCCTTGGGTCAGGTCGATGATGCGGCTCAGATAACTGAACAGCGCCACTTCGATCAGCGCACCGATCAGGCCGACAATCAACAGGGCGGCGAAACTCGGCCAGACCTGCTTGAGGTAATAGGTGTAGAAGGGGAGAACCCGATCTGGCGGAGCCGCCGTCGGAGCATCGCGAAAAATGTCGATCAGTTGTTCAAAACGGCGATAAAGCATCGGTTCTCCGCCCGCGCACGGGCTCTCCTTTGACAGTGCGAACGGCGCCCTGAGGAGCGCCGCCCGGTACTTTCCTGCAGCTTAGTCGATGCGCTTGGCCGACTTGATGAACACAGGATCGGCAGGCACGTCTTTCATGCCGCCGCGCATGGTGGTTGGCGAGTTGACGATGATGTCGACCACGTCCATGCCCTTGACGACTTTCCCGAACACCGCATAGCCGTCGCCCTGGTCGAGGAAATCGTTGTCCTTGACGTTGATGAAGAACTGGCTGGTGGCCGAATCCGGTGCCGAGGTACGGGCCATGGAAAGGGTGCCGCGCACGTTGACCAGGCCGTTCTTGTGCTCGTTCTTGATGGACGCCTTGGTGTCTTTCTGCTGCATCTGTTGAGTGAACCCGCCGCCCTGGACCATGAAGCCGGGGATCACGCGGTGGAAAATCGTGTTGTTGTAGAAGCCGCTGTCGACGTACTCAAGAAAGTTCTTGGTACTGATCGGCGCCTTGACCGGGTCCAGTTCGATCTCGATCTGGCCATTGGTGGTTTCCAGCAGCACGTGCGGGGCCTTGGCAGGCGTGGCGGCCATCAGGTTGGCGGCAAACAGAACGGTGCCGGCGGCGAGGGCGATTTTTTTCAGCATGGGTCAGTGATCCTGAGTGTGGTGTTGTCGACTGCGGTGAGAAACTCGAGCAGGGTTTGATTGAAATGTTCGGGCTGGTCAAGCGGGGTGGCGTGGCGCGAATCGGCAATCACAACCAGCCGCGCATCAGGCAGCAGTTTTACATAGTTTTCTTTCAACGCGACCGGGGTGTAGTCACGGTCGGCGCTGATGATCAGCGTTGGACAGGAGACTCTGGAAAGTCGTTCCTGAACGCCCCAGCCGACGATGGCATCGAAGCTGGCGAGATAAGCATGTTTGTCGTTTGTTGCCCAGCGCAGGGCCATCTTCTCACGCAGGTTTGCCTGCTCCGGCTTGGGAAACAGTTTGGCGCCCAGGGCTTTGCCGATGGTGCCCAGGCTCAACGCGCGCATCAGGCTCCAGCGCTTGAACCACTGCCAGTAATCGTCGCGGCTGCGCAGCTTGACCTCTGGTGCGCTGTTGACGATGCACAGGCTTTTGAGCAGCTGCGGCTGGTCCACGGCCAACTGGAAACCGATCATGCCGCCCATCGACAGGCCGACATAATGCACGGGGCCAAGATTCAAATGCTCGATCAGGGCGACCAGGTCGGCGCTGAACCCGGCGATGCTGTAGCGCTCCCGGGGTTTTTCGGAACGGCCGTGGCCGCGGATGTCCGGGACAATCACCCGGTAGCGGGCTGATAGCGCCGGGATCTGCATTTCCCAGTCCAGGGTGCTCGAGCCGAGGCCATGGACCAGCAGCAACGGGGTGCCGTGGCCATATTCCTCATAGTGCAGGTTGCAACCTTCATGTTCGAAATAGGCCATGCAGTCACTCCATGTCAGGCTTGTTCAGGGGCCGCGAAGGGCGCATCCAGCGGCGCGGTGTCGAATGTTCGTAGCAGGTCGATGAGGATCTGCGTCGCCGGGCCCAGGGGTTTGTCCTTGTTCGAATACAGGTAGAAGCTCGGATTACGACTGCCACCCTGATCCAACGGTAGCAGCTTGAGCGAACCTTCCTTCAATTCGCGTTCGATCATGTGCCGGGGCAACCAGGCAAAGCCGAGGCCGCTGCTGACAAAAGTGGCGGCGGTGGCCAGGCTGCCTACCGTCCAGCGCTGCTCAGCCCCCAGCCAGCCGACATCCCGCGGCTGCTGGCGGCCGGAGTCGCGAATCACCACCTGCATCTGGCTTTCCAGGTCCTGAAAGCTCAATTCACGGTTCAGGCGATGCAACGAGTGATCGGGGTGGGCCACGGCGACAAATTCGACGTCGCTCAATTCCGCCCCCAGGTAGCCGGGAATGCTTAAACCGGTGATGGCCAGGTCGGCAACCCCTTCCAGCAATACTTCCTCGACGCCGGACAGCACCTCTTCACGCAGCCGCACCCGACAGCCGCGACTTTGCGGCATGAACGCGGTCAGGGCGCGCACCAGGCGGGCACTTGGGTAGGCGGCATCCACCACCAGGCGCACTTCCGCTTCCCAGCCCTGTTCCATGTGGTGGGCCAGGTCTTCCAGCTGGCTGGCCTGTTTAACCAACTGCCGGGAGCGGCGCAGCAGCACGCCGCCGGCCTCCGTCAGCACGGCCTTGCGACCATCAATACGCAGCAGCGGCACGCCGAGCTGGTCCTGCATACGCGCCACGGTGTAGCTGACAGACGATTGCGAGCGATGCAGCGCCTCGGCGGCCTGGGCAAAACCGCCGTGATCGACCACGGCCTGCAACGTTCGCCATTGATCAAGGGTCACGCGGGGCGCTTTCATGTTGGGCTCCTGTTGTCCTAAGCTGGCAGCACTTATTGGAGACTGCCGAATGAAAAAATTCTGTTATCTGGTGCTGGCGATGTTGCCACTCACTGCGTTTGCCTATCCGATCGACGTCACCAAGCAGCTCAATGGCATGAGCATCGACTACGATGCCACTGATACCGATAGCGACATCGCCTCCATCCAGGTCAACAACTACGGCACTGTCGATGCAACCTGCAAGGTGGTCTTCACCAATGGCCCGGAAGCGCCGCGCACTCGCAAGATCGAGGTGCCCGCCGGGAAACACAGCTTCGCCACCGCCAAATTCACCCGTACCATTATTAAAATGCGCATCAACCTGACTTGCTCCCCCAAATAGCATCGTCCGGGGAACTCCTGTGGGAGCGAGCCTGCTCGCGATGGCGATCCGTCGGTAGAAACTGCTGAAACAGATACACCGTTATCGGGGGCAGGCTCACTCCCACAAGCGCATGCCCTGAGGTTATAAACGAATTTATTGATGGGTTGTAGCAGTTATTTGCGCTTTTTCATCGATATGGTTCTGTTTAACCTTCACTCCATCGCCTTACAGCATTCTCAGATGGAGCCATAAACCATGTCACGCGTCCTGATCATTGAAAGCAGCGCTCGTCAGCAAGATTCGGTTTCCCGCCAACTGACCCAAACCTTTATCAGCCAGTGGCAAGCCGCGCACCCGGCCGACCAGATCACCGTCCGTGACCTCGCCGTGAATCCGGTGCCCCACCTGGACAGCACGTTGCTGGGTGGCTGGATGAAGCCGGCTGACCAGCGCAATGACAGCGAACATGCCGCGCTGGAGCGTTCCAACCAGCTGACCGACGAATTACTGGCCGCCGACGTTCTGGTGATGGCTGCGCCGATGTACAACTTCGCCATTCCAAGCACCCTTAAAGCCTGGCTGGACCATGTGCTGCGTGCCGGCGTGACGTTCAAATACACCGAGACCGGCCCCCAGGGCCTGCTCAGCGGCAAGCGCGCCTACGTGCTGACCGCACGCGGCGGTATATACGCCGGTGGCCCGGCGGATCACCAGGAACCGTACCTGCGCCAGGTGATGGGGTTCATCGGCATCAACGATGTGACCTTCATCCATGCCGAAGGCATGAACCTGGGGGGTGACTTCCAGGAGAAGGGCCTGAATCAGGCGAAAGCCAAGCTGGCCCAGGTTGCTTGATATGTTAATCGTCAGATAATCGCTGGATGTTCTAGTGACCTGGCGTGACCCCTTCAAGGCTTTTACGCGCATCGAACCTCCCTTTGCACTTCTGCTCCTGAGTGCTGCCGCCCGATTGAACGCTTTAGCGAGATCGGGCTTTTTTTTGCCTTGATGTTTTGGGTTGGCGGTGAGGGCTACCTGCGGCCGTTGATTTCTCTGTAGGAGCTGTCGAGAGAAACGAGGCTGCGATCTTTTGATCTTGCTTCGGATATATATCCATCACCCAGAAAGGGATATGCACACGAACTCAACATCGCGATAACCGAAAAAACCCGCTATCGTCGCCGCCATTCAAAACGAGGCGACCCATGGGCTATCTACTTTTCGTCACCCTGATCCAGGCGTTTTCCTTCAGCCTGATCGGCGAATACCTCGCCGGACACGTCGACAGCTACTTCGCCGTACTGGTACGGGTAATGCTCGCCGGCCTGGTCTTTATCCCCCTGACCCGCTGGCGCTCGGTTGAGCCCGCATTCATGCGCGGCATGCTACTGATCGGCGCCCTGCAGTTCGGCGTCACCTATGTCTGCCTGTATCTCAGCTTCAGGGTCCTGACCGTGCCCGAAGTGCTGCTGTTCACCATCCTCACGCCACTGCACGTGACCTTGATCGAAGACGCGCTGAACCGCCGCTTCAACCCCTGGGCCCTGGTCGCTGCACTGGTAGCCGTGCTTGGCGCCGCAGTCATTCGTTACGACCGCATCAACCCGGACTTCTTCATGGGCTTCCTGCTGCTGCAGTTGGCGAACTTCACCTACGCCGCCGGGCAAGTGCTTTACAAACACCTGGTCGCCAAACACCCCAGCGACCTGCCGCACTATCGGCGTTTCGGTTACTTCTACCTGGGCGGATTTGCCGTGGCACTGCCCGCGTTCCTGCTGTTCGGCAAAGCCGACTTCCTGCCCGAAGCGCCGCTGCAATGGGGGGTGCTGGTATTCCTCGGGCTGGTCTCGACCGCGCTCGGCTTGTACTGGTGGAACAAGGGCGCGTGCATGGTCAACGGCGGGACGCTGGCGGTGATGAACAACCTGCACGTGCCAGTGGGGCTGCTGCTCAACCTGCTGATCTGGAACCAGCATGAAGAGCTGGGACGGCTGCTCTTTGGCGGCATGGTGATTCTGGCGGCGGTGTGGATCAGCCGGCTGGGTATCAGGCCAGACCCGAAACGGGTGTAGGAGCTGCCGAAGGCTGCGATCTTCTGATGTTGAAGATCAAAAGATCGCAGGCTGCGCCAACGCCTACATCACGTGTTTTTCCGGTTCTGGAACCGCGCTCGCGCCCAGCACAGCCGGCAACAAACCCGTGCGCAAATCCCCGCCACTGGGCTGCTGATAAAGACTCAAGCCAAACTCCGGCAGCACCGCCAGCAGATAATCGAAGATATCGCCCTGGATTCTTTCATAATCAGCCCACACCGTGGTGCGGGTGAAACAGTAGATCTCCAGCGGAATGCCCTGGGCAGTGGTTTGCATCTGGCGAACCATGCAGGTCATGTTCGGCTGGACTTCCGGGTGGCTTTTCAGATACGCCAGGGCATAGGCGCGGAACGTGCCGATGTTGGTCATCCGCCGCCGGTTGGCCGACATCGCCGCGACGTTGCCCTGGGCTTCGTTCCAGGCCTTGAGTTCGGCCTGCTTGCGACTGATGTAGTCAGTCAGCAGATGCACCTGGGACAGCTTCAACTCCTCGTCATCGCGCAGAAAGCGCACGCCACTGGCGTCGATGTACAGGCTGCGCTTGATCCGTCGTCCACCGGACTGCTGCATGCCGCGCCAGTTCTTGAATGACTCGGACATCAGGCGCCAGGTCGGGATCGACACGATGGTCTTGTCGAAATTCTGCACCTTGACCGTGTGCAGCGTGATGTCGACCACATCACCATCGGCACCCACCTGCGGCATTTCGATCCAGTCGCCTACCCGCAGCATATCGTTGCTGGTCAGTTGCACGCTGGCGACAAACGACAGCAGGGTGTCCTTGTAGACCAACAGGATCACCGCCGACATGGCGCCAAGACCCGACAGCAGCAACAACGGCGAACGGTCAATCAGGGTGGCGACGATGATGATGGCGCCAAACACGTACAGCACCATTTTCGTCAGTTGCACGTAGCCTTTGATCGACCGGGTGCGGGCGTGCTCGGTGCGCGCATAGATGTCCAGCAAGGCGCTGAGCAGGGCACTGATGGCCAGCAGCAGGAAAAGAATGGTGAAGGCCAGTGCGACGTTGCCAAGGAAGACCAGGCTGGTCTTGCTCAGCTCGGGCACCAGGTGCAGGCCGAACTGGATGACCAGCGACGGCGTCATCTGGGCCAGGCGATGGAAGACCTTGTTGTGCCGCAGGTCATTCATCCAGTGCATGGCGGGCTGACGCCCGAGCAGTTTGGCGGCGTGCAGGATCAGGTAGCGTGCCACTCGTCCGAGGACCAGGGCAACCACCAGCAACACCACCAGCGCCAGGCTGGAGTGCAGGAGCGGGTGCTGATCGAGCGCACCCCAGAGGTCTTGGACGTTGAGCCAGAGCTGTTTGATATCCATAAGCTAAAACGGTTCTTCTGTAAGACGCGACGGGTCGATTAGAGCATTTAAGACGCTTCATATTGCGACTGGAGACAAACAAGGCAACAAAAAAACCACTGATTAGCGCCGTTTGTATAAAGAAACTCGGCCTCGGCGCCCGAAACCGGTAACCTATGCAGCTGTTTTTTTGTATTTCTTCGAGGTAGCACCCGTGTTTTCCCAATTCGCCCTGCACGAACGCCTGCTCAAAGCCGTGGCCGAGCTTAAATTTGTCGAGCCAACGCCTGTGCAAGCAGCGGCTATTCCGCTGGCGCTCCAAGGGCGTGACCTGCGGGTGACTGCGCAAACCGGTAGCGGCAAAACCGCTGCTTTCGTTTTGCCGATCCTCAACCGTCTGGTCGGCCCGGCTAAAGTCCGCGTCAGCATCAAGACCCTGATCCTGCTGCCGACCCGCGAGCTGGCCCAGCAGACCATCAAGGAAGTCGAGCGCTTTGCCCAGTTCACGTTCATCAAGTCCGGCCTGATCACTGGCGGTGAGGACTTCAAGGTCCAGGCCGCCATGTTGCGCAAGGTGCCGGACATCCTGATCGGTACGCCGGGCCGGATGATCGAGCAACTGAACGCCGGCAACCTCGACTTGAAAGAAGTCGAAGTGCTGGTGCTCGACGAAGCCGACCGTATGCTCGACATGGGCTTTGCCGAGGACGTCCAGCGTCTGGTCAAAGAGTGCACCAACCGCCAGCAGACCATGCTGTTCTCCGCGACCACCGGTGGTTCGGGCCTGCGGGAGATGGTCGCTGCGGTGCTGAACAACCCTGAGCACCTGCAGCTCAACAACGTCAGCGACCTGAACGCGACCACCCGTCAGCAGATCATCACCGCTGACCACAACCAGCACAAAGAACAGATCGTCAACTGGCTGCTGGCCAACGAGACCTACCAGAAGGCCATCGTGTTCACTAACACCCGCGCCATGGCTGACCGCATCTACGGTCGCCTGGTGGCGCAAGACTACAAAGCGTTCGTGTTGCACGGCGACAAGGACCAGAAAGACCGTAAGCTGGCCATCGACCGCTTGAAGCAGGGCGGCGTGAAGATCCTGGTGGCTACCGACGTGGCCGCTCGCGGCCTGGATGTCGACGGCCTGGACCTGGTGATCAACTTCGACATGCCACGCAGCGGCGACGAATACGTGCACCGCATCGGTCGTACTGGGCGTGCCGGTAACGATGGCCTGGCGATCTCGCTGATCTGCCACGGCGACTGGAACCTGATGTCGAGCGTCGAGCGCTACCTCAAGCAGAGCTTCGAGCGCCGTACCATCAAGGAAGTCAAAGGCACCTACGGCGGACCGAAGAAGGTCAAGGCTTCGGGCAAGGCTGTTGGCGTGAAGAAGAAAAAGGTCGACGCCAAGGGCGACAAGAAGAAAACCGGCGCCAAGGCTCCGACCAAGCGCAAGATCGCCAACCGCCCGAAGACCGACGCACTGTCGCTGGTGAGCAAGGACGGCATGGCGCCGCTCAAGCGCCGCAAGCCGGAAGCGCCGGCCGCTGAGTAATAAGCGGTTCCAGCGCCACATGAAAAACCCGGATTAGCGTCCGGGTTTTTTTATGCCTTTAGCTTTCAGCTTTTTTCTCTGCTGAATTCAGCTCTTTGAGCCGCTGGTCAATCAACTGGCACTTGTCCGGCAAATCGGCACTGGCAGTACCCAGGTCCATCTTCTGCAACTCGTCGTTGATTTCCTTGGCCTTGGCCGGGTTCTGCTCGGTCAGCCGGGTCACTTCCTTGGCCAGCTGTTCGCGTTTGGCGGTGGCTTCTTCAGGCGTGCAGGCCCAGGCGGGCAGGGCGCAGGCAAGCGTGGCGGCAAGGGTGATTTTCAGCAATGTCTTCATGGGGCAGCCTCGTTTCCGGTGAGGGCGGTATAACGGGTTGAGCGTTTTGGTACGCAAAAAGTTCAGAAACACAGCGCGCCCTTCGTTCAACGATGGCAGCAGCTTGCCGGTGCTTGCGCCTCATAGCGGTCGTGGTGTCGCACCCACTCCATGATTTCTTCCTCATTACGGCCCTTGGGCGTGAGGTCCAGGTAATTGTATGCCCCAACCAACAGGTCGAGGCCCCGGGCATAGGTGGAGTAGGTGTGAAAAATATCCCCGGCTTCGTTGCTATAAAAGACGCTGAGGCCAGGCAGTTCTTCTTCTGCACCATCAGATTTTTCGTAGTTGTAGGTGGCTTTTCCGGCGGCAATATCCTCGGCCCGCGCGCAGACGCCAAAGTCGTAGTTAAAATCGCAACCTTCAGATGACACCCAGTCAAACTTCCAGCCCATGCGTTGCCGGAAGTCCTGGAACCGGGCATAAGGCGCGTGGGAGACCGCAACCACAGAGACGTCATGATGGGCCAGGTGCAGGTTGGCACCGTCGATGTGATCGCTCAGGAAGGAGCATCCAGGGCAACCTTCGTCCCAACCCTCGGCAAACATGAAGTGGTAGATGATCAGCTGACTGCGGCCGCCGAACAGGTCGGCCAGTTTCAGTTCGCCGCCTGGGCCCTGGAAGTGGTAGTCCTTATCGATCTTCACCCATGGCAAGGCGCGGCGTTCGGCGCTGAGTTTGTCGCGCTCGCGGGTAAAAGCTTTTTCATGGGCCAGGTGTTGCCGGCGCGCGGCGAGCCATTCTTCGCGGCTCACGACCGGATGGTTCTGAACGTTCATGGTGGGTTCTCCTTCAGGCAGCGATAGCGGGCACCCATTAGTCGTCCGGCCTTCGCCCAATTCGACATACCGCCGGTCAGTGCCGCTGAAAATCCAGGCTGAACGGCTGGGACCGGTGCAGGTCACACTCTATGAAGGCCAACTCACTCTCTGGCTTGGAGGTTGAATCAGGATGACGACTTATAATTGGGATTTGATTGAATGCTTGCTGCATGAAGTGCAGAGCGATGACACAAGCTTCGCGCCACGTGCTTATGCCGAAAAATACGCGGCGGCGAAGGCGGCAGAGGGCGGGGAACCCGAAAACCTTGATCACCTTAAAGCCGTGGCAGGAGAGTACGAAAAGCTATTGCTGGAGCGCGGTTACATCGAACCTCGGCCAGAAGAGCAGGGTGGCTCGGGGTCCAACTACATCTTGACGGCGCGAGGCTCGAGTTTGTTGAGCCTGATCGACAGCTGCATTCCGGGCAATGACCACCCGCGTCAGGTGCTGGACGAGCAGGAAGATGCGCTGGATGAAGTCACGTTCGATACGGTCGCGTCGAAAGCTCAGATTGCCTGAACGCCCGCGATGCCCGTGTGGCTCAACTCTGTGGGAGCGAGCCTGCTCGCGACGCGGTATAACATTCAACTTTGATGTTGGATGGGATGATGCTATCGCGAGCAGGCTCGTTCCCACATGCAATCGTGGTATCTGAACGGGTATTTGTTCAATTTTGCTGCGCCGCTTTCAGGCATTTCAAATCTTTGAAGTCTTTCCTCACTCCCTCGATCTTCTTCAATAACCGCTCGCGCTGTGCTGGCGTGCTTTCGGCCATCAAATCCACAAACAGCGATCGAGCCTGTGCTTCGGTTGCAGCGAAGGCCTGGCGATAAGCCGGCGTCCACAAACTCTCCCTGTTCACCAGCAACGTCTCGATGCGTTGCGCAAACTCCGGACTGTGGCGCTGCGCCACGGCCGCGCTGAATTGCTTCTGCCAGTGGACCCGGTTGGCGATCCATTGGGTGTTCTGGTCACCCAGAGCCGTGGACCAGGCCACTACACGTTGCTTCTGGGTCGAACTCAAAGGCCCGAGCCAATCATCCAGGCGTTTCTCCATGCGCCGTGTGCGGTCCTTGATCTGTTGGTCCAGGGATGGCTTGAGGTATTCCTCCTGACGCTTGCGCTGATCCTTGGCAAAGGCTTCATTCATCTCCGCCACTTGCTTGTCGTCCAACCCCTGCAACAGCACGATGGCTGAGGGGGTGATTGCCCGGGCAGTCTGCGCGATGGCTTCCTTGGCTTCCTGGGTCCGGGCTTGCAGCGCTTCGTCGGTTACCTGATTGTTTTCGACCATGGTCTGCAGGCGATCCAGCCAGTCCAGATACCCTGGCAGTTGTGTCGTGCAGTGCCAGCTCAGGTGTTCCTTGAGGCGTTCGTTGAACCAGCCTTTCTGCTCGCCATTCATGTCCAGGTAGTCGCTGAGCGTCCAGGGAATGATCACGTCGAGGTTGCGATAGGCCAGGCCCACGCGGCTGCACGCGCCGAGGGCCAGGCTAAGGGTGAGGATGACGGCGAGACATTTAAACCAGCGCGACATGGGCGAGTCCTTGCAAAAGCCTGGCTACTTGAGGAGATTCTTATGTGATCGCAGGATCAGCCTTGCAGTTCATATCATCGGCGCACACCGCCCCGCCGCTCAGTAGAAGCTGCGCTCGGCCTTGAGGGTTACCAGCCCGTCGCACTGGCTGTTGTGTCCGGAATAGGCGGAGCAATCACTGCCGCTGAGGTTGGAATCGCTGTAGATCAGGTTCAGGTCGATGCCCATGAAGGGGCGGGAAAGCTGCACTGACCAGTCGGTAAAACTGCCGATATTGCCGCCGTCGACCGAGACCGGCGCGTTCAGCTGGTGGCTGGTGTACTTCATGCTAACCCCAATTCCAAACGGCTTGTTGCCGCCAAGATCGGCAAACACGGTGCTGTTCTGCTTGTCGGGGTCGTTGCTGAACGCGGCGCCGAAGCGGCTGCCCAGTAACGTCAGGCCGCCAAACAGCTCCTGGCTGTCGAGGGTGTCCACTTTCGGGTAGCTGTAGTGAATCATCCCGACCTCGTAACCGAGCGTCTGGTCGAAAGGCTGCTTGAAGCCCATGTAGGAATCGACTTCCAGGTTGTTACCTGTACTCAGGCCCATGCTGGGTGACCATTGGCCGACGTAGAACCCGCTGTCGTGGCTCAGGTCGAGGCCGCCATGGAATGAGCCGACGGCGGCCGGTTTGACCAGGCCCTGAGCCATGCTGCGCGAGGGCGAGGTGCCGAGTTTCAGGTCGAAGTCGCCCAACTCGCGCTGGAAGATCTGCGCATGGGCGAGCGAACACGACAGCAGGGTGCCGAGCAATATGAGTGGGGGCTTGAACATGCGTCACTCCATGAACAGCGCGAAGCAGAAACCTGAAAGCGGCTGAAACGCTTGATCTAGAGGTGTGCAAGGATACCGGCGAATACCCGGCGCTGGAGGCCGTTCGTCGATTTTTGAGAATTGGGAGTTTGTGCGGGTATTTCGGGAGGGTTCAGTCCAAGCGCTTCGAAGCTCAAAGCGCCTATGGACCAGTTGATGCCGGTATTACTTTTTGCCCAGCGTGATCTGCTTGGACGGGCCGAACGTCTGACCGCTGACGCCTTTGGCAATTTGCTGGATCTCGCCGCCGGACTTGAGGAATGCAGCGATCTGGTTGTTGATCGATTCGCTGGTTTCAACGGCTGGAGCTGGCTTTGCTTTGCTGTTGGATGCTTTTTGACGCATGGCGGCCATTAACCTATAGAAAATTAACTTGGCCATGAATAATACAGGAAATACTTGACAATTGCTTGGGAAATATCTCCCCAATTTAATCTTGGCGGCAGTGGGATTTAAACCGGATTAATAATCTTCCGGTCGCCCTAAGCTGCTGTTTTAACTACAGACGTGTGGATGAGAAAAGGTTTTTTGTGCAGGCGATGGGCGCTGAAGCTGGGTCGGTTCGTCGGACGAGCGGCTGGTGCCGGTGAGCCAAACCCATGAAAATCAAGCTTTTGAGCTAATTTTTCGGCGCCACCGGGCCGGGCGCAGAACGCTGACCGCAAAACCGGGTAGAATGCCGCCCACGCAATGAGGGTATTGGACATGGCTTTAATCGGGCGTTACAACAGTTTGCAAGTGGTTAAACACACTAACTTCGGTTTATATCTGGACGGTGGCGCGGATGGCGAAATCCTGCTGCCTAATCGTTATATTCCCAAAGATATTCCCAGCGAAGATGAAGATTGGCTTAACGTTTTCATTTATCTGGACAGCGATGACAAACTCATCGCAACGACCGAAACGCCGAAAGTTCAAGTCGGTGAATTCGCCAGTTTGAAAGTTGTTGAAGTCAACAGCATCGGCGTATTTCTCGATTGGGGCCTGCCTAAAGACCTGCTGCTGCCGTACTCCGAAGAAAAACGCCAGATGACCGCCGGCGAATATGTCGTGGTGCACGTGTATCTCGACAAGCACACGCGTCGGATCACCGCCACTGCACGGCTGGATCGCTACCTGGACAAGACCCCGGCCAGCTACACTGCCGGCCAGGAAGTGGACTTGCTGGTAGCCGAAGCGACCGATATGGGTTTCAAGGCAATCATTAACAACAAGCACTGGGGCTTGATTCACAAGAACGAAATCTTTAAGTTCATGCGCGCCGGCAAGGAAGAGAAGGGCTTCATCAAGGAGGTTCGTCCCGACGGCAAGATCAGCCTGAGCCTGCAGCCGGTTGGCGAAGAAGCGGCCACCAGCTTGAACTCGAAGATCCTTGCCAAGTTGCGCGACAACAACGGTACCTTGCCGATCAGCGACAAGAGCGATCCGACCCTGATCAGCAGCATGTTCGGCGTCAGCAAAGGCAACTTCAAGAAAGCGATCGGCGCGTTGTACAAGAACGGCCAGATCGTCATTCACGCAGATCGTATTGAACTAAGCTGATGGCCGACCAGCCCCATGCTTATCAACAGGGGGATGGACGACCATGAAAAAAGAGTTATTTGCGTACGCGGGCACCTTGCTGGCGTTTCTGGTCCTGGATGGCCTTTGGCTCGGCGTGTTGATGGCGTCGAAGTACAAGGCACTGCTTGGCTCGCTGATGCTCGACAAACCGCTGCTGGGTCCGGCAGCGGTTTTCTATCTTTTGTATGTCTTCGGTTGCGTGATGTTCGTGGTATTGCCAGCCACCAGTTGGCAGCGCGCAGCGTGCATGGGCGCCTTGCTGGGCCTGGTGGCGTATGGCACGTATGACCTGAGCAACTGGGCGACGCTGAAAGGCTGGTCGGCCCAGTTGGTATTCATGGACATGGCCTGGGGCGCCTTTGCCACTTGCCTCGCCTGCACCGTTGGTTACTGGGCTGCCCGCAAGGCGCTGTGACCCTTCAACGTTGAACGATGGTTGTGCGGTCGCCCGCGCTGAACCTCGTTGCAGCATTGTCGGCGCTGCCCGACAGCGCACCCGCGATCAGCAAGCCGCTGCCGGCAACGATCAACCCAGGCTGCAAACTGCCGCTGTAATGGCTGCTTGCCGCAGCCAGCAGCGGGCCTGCGAGCTGACCTATTGCGAAGCACGCGGTCAGCAACCCCGCGTTGCGCTGAGTGGCGTGGGGTGCCAGTTCCCGCGAGCGTTGCATCACCAGTTGCATGCAGGCCAGGAACGGTCCGCCGCACAGCAGCACACCCAACGCCAGGCCCGTGCCACTGCCCAGCAGGCAGGCAAAGACGCCCGCCGCCTGCAGCCACAAGGTCGCCATCAGCCAGTGCCGGGTGGCGTTCGGATTGTGTCGGCGCAAACTCACCAGCACCACACCGGATGCAGCGGCCAGGCCGAAGCATGGCCAGAACAAATCGGCCTGCCATTGGCCCTGAAATTGCGCGCTGGCCATCTGTGAAAGGAAGGTGGCGGGAATGATGTAGCCCAAACCGTACAATCCATAGACCAGGCCCAGACGGCCGATGCCGCGGTGTGCGGTGCCTGCGTCGACGGGTGCGCTAGCCGCTGTTGCGGCTGGCCGGGGCAGGAATGGCAGGATCCCCAGCAACATCACCAGCCCGACTGCGGCATATACCAGCCACAATGTGGCCGAGGTCTGCCCCAGCAGGTTCGAGCCCAGCGCCAGCATCCCGGTCAGGAAAATGCCCAGGCCCGGTCCGGCAAATACCAGGGCACCCAGACGTGGACGACCGGCCGCGACGGCCAGGGGCTGACTCAAGGCGGTGATCATCACCAGCACCCAGGCGCTGGCCACACCGGTACCAAAGCGCAGCAACAGATGCGACCAGAAACCGTGGGCCCAGAACGACGCCAGGGTCAGCAGGACACATAGCCACAGCCCACCCTGCAACCGACTGCGGATCTGCGCAGGCCTGCGGGAAAACATCGCGTCCACGGCGCCGACGAAATAACCCAGATAATTTGCTGCAGCGATCAAACCCGCCGCAGTCAGGTCGATCTGACCTTCGCTGAGCAGGTGCGGGAGTTGGGGTGTCAAGGCGAAGCGGCCGATGCCCATGGCCATCATCAAGGCGATAAAGCTGGCAGACAAACGAATCAAGGGGGTCATGGTGGACTCCTGCTGAATATCAACGACCGTCAGGCTAGGACTGTTTGACTTTCTTTAAAAATGAATAATAGTGAGTAACTTATTCATTTTTGGAGAATGGCGTGGAATTCAGTCAACTGCGCATCTTCCAGGCAGTCGCCGAGGAGGGTTCCATTACCCGAGCCGCAGAGCGTTTGCATCGGGTGCCGTCAAACCTGTCGACGCGGCTCAAGCAATTGGAAGAGCAACTCGGTGTAGAGCTTTTCCTGCGCGAACGTCAGCGTTTGCAGCTGTCGCCTGCAGGGAAAGTTCTGCTGGACTACACCGGCAAGTTGTTCAGCCTGCACGATGAGGCGCAGGCGGCCGTGCAAGGCGGGCAGCCGGCGGGCGATTTTGTGCTCGGTACCATGTACAGCACGGCCGCGATTCACCTTCCGGCCTTGCTGGCGCGCTATCACCGCAGTTACCCGGCGGTGAACCTGCAGGTGCAGTCCGGTCCCAGCGGTGAGCTGCTGGAAGGGTTGTTGACCGGTCGGCTGGATGCGGCATTGGTAGACGGCCCGCTGGAACTGGCCGGCCTCGACGGCTTGCCACTGTGCGACGAACGACTGGTGCTGATCAGCGAGGCTGACCATCCGCCGGTGCGCAGCGCGCTGGATGTGCAGGGGCGTTCGGTGTTCACGTTTCGTCAGGGGTGTTCCTACCGCATGCGCCTGGAGGCCTGGTTCGCCCATGATCATGCAGCCATGGGGCGGGCCATGGAGATTGAGAGTTACCCGGGCATGCTCGCCTGTGTGATCGCAGGCTCTGGCGTGGCGCTGATGTCGGAATCCATGCTCGCCAGCTTGCCAGGGCGCGAAAGCGTGGCCGTGCACCCGTTGGCCGAACCGTTTGCCAGTGCGACTACTTGGCTGATGTGGCGCAAGGGCATGGTCGGGGCCAATCTGAATGCATGGATAGAACAGCAGCAGGCGGTCTACCCGGGGCTTTCGAAGGCGGAGCAGGCGTTTGCTTGAACTATCCGAGCGGGATTTGGATCAATTCAGTAACAGATCATTGTTTCTTTTGCCGAGCATTGCGCAGGACTTCGGACTATTATCAGTGCGAAGCGACTTCAGAATTCCGGTCGCTCGGCACTACCCTGAAGGGGGCACCATGAAAGAGAAAATCCAAAACTGGCTGCACGACCTGGGTGTCGCACTCGGTTTGATCGAACCGCCTCTGCAACCTGTGCCTATCCGTACAGACGACGAACAGCGTCGACGCCAGCCGCGCCGCCGTTAATCGTGGTTGCAGGCGCTCGCTTGCTCGCGATGGTCGCGAATGATCACACGGGCAGGCTGGCAGGCTGCATGCGCCGCTCGATCCATCGCGAGCAAGCTTTGCTCCCACGGACGCCCTCAGGTTTCCCATCGCCAGCAGAGCACCCGTAATCCTAGCTCCCGCAATCCTCTGCCAAGCAACCTGATGTATCCCCATCTCAATCAAAACGGCTCAGATCATTGGCCGTTTTTGCGTTTCTGAGCATCCAGCTTCCCGCCAGTAAACGCGGTCCATCCTGGTTTTACTCTTCCAGTACAGCAGGCCGATTCCGAATCCGCGCTGTCGCTGTTCTGCCATGATCTTTTCGGCGGGCGAAAAAAAACGGGTGTGGCAACCGACGCCACACCCGTCGAAGAAAACATTTAGTCAGTTGTGCGCTATCAGATCGCGCTCGCCACCACTGAAGGGCGACGGGACGCCAGGCTCACCACCACAAAGCTCACCAGGCCGACAGCCAGGCTGTAGTAGATCGGCGTGTTGGCATCCAGGCCATCCTTGAACATGAACAGCAGTGCGGTGGCAAAGCCCAGGCCCATGCTGGCAATGGCGCCGGCGGTGGTTGCGCGTTTCCAGAAAATGGCCCCCATCAGCGGGATCAGCATGCCACCCACCAGCAGGTTATAGGCGAGGGTCAGTGCGCTGATGACGTCGTTCACCACCAGGGCGATACCCAGCACGGCGATGCCGGTCAGCAGGGTAAACAGCCGGTTGATGCCCAGGCTCGACTGTTTGCCGCCACGCAGCTTTGGCAGCAGGTCTTCGGTCAGTGTGGTGGACGCCGCGAGGAGGCCGGCGCTGGCGGTGGACATCATGGCGGCCAGTGCGGCAGCGATGACCAGGCCACGGATGCCGTCCGGCAACGACAGTTTGACGATGGCGGCGAAGGCGTTGTTGACGTTGTCCAGGTCCGGGATCAACACGTGGGCGGCCATGCCGATCAGGGCGCAGGCCAGTCCGTAGAGAATGCAGTAGAAGCCTGCGAAAGTACCGGCGTACTGGGCAATCTTCGCGGTCTTCACGGTGAACACGCGCTGCCAGATGTCCTGGCCGATCAGGATCCCGAAGAAGTAGATCATGAAGTAGGTGATGATGGTGTCCCAGCCGATGGTGGTGAAGCTGAAGGCGGTCGCCGGCAGTTTCAGCACCAGTTCATCCCAGCCGCCAACGCGGTACAGGCAGATGGGTAGCAGGATGAACATCAGGCCAACGGTCTTGATCACGAACTGGACGATGTCAGTCAGGGTCAGGGACCACATGCCGCCGATCGCCGAATAGACCACCACCACACCGCCGCCCAGCAGCACCGAGATCCAGAAGGGCAGGTCGAACAGCACTTGCAGGACCGTGCCGATTGCCAGGATCGAGGTCACGCCGATCATCAGCGCGTACGCCAGCATGATCGCCGCACTCGCGGAGCGGGCCATCGGGTTGTAGCGTTTTTCCAGCACCTGGGTAACGGTGTAGATCTTCAGCTTGAGCAGCGGCTTGGCGAGGAACAGGTTCAGCGCCACGATCCCGCAGCCCAGTGCCGCGCAAAGCCAGAACCCGGAAATACCGTGGACATAACCCAGGCGCACGGTGCCGACGGTGGACGCACCGCCCAGGACGGTCGCGGCCATTGTGCCCATGTACAGGGTCGGGCCGAGATTGCGACCGGCAACCAGGTAGTCTTCGTTGGTCTTGGCCTTGCGCATGCCGAAGTAGCCGAGGACCAGCATTGCGGCGGCGTATATGAGAACGACGAATAAATCCAAAGCCATGATGGCGTGTCTCCGATTGTCTTTTTTATGGTGAAACAAAAATGGTTCTGTGGTGCTGCTCGGTCCCCGCAGGCAACTCATTCCCTGTGGTAGCAAGGCTTGCCCGCGATAAACGATGACGCGGTCCAGCTATAAATCGCGGCGCCTCAATCGCGGGCAAGCCTTGCTCCCACAGGTCTTGCATCAAGCGGCGCTATGCCTTCGCTGCGTAAATCATCCGGGCCAAACACCGCCTTGGGCTCCGGGAACAGGCTCAGCAGGACCAGGTACACCACGGACGCCAGGCCCAGGGTGACCGGCAGGCTAATGTCGATGCCGTCGGCCAGGTTACCCAGCGGTCCAACGAATTGGCCGGGCAGGTTGACGAAGCACAGCCCCACCAGCGCACTCGGGATCCAGGCCCCCAGGCCGCGCCAGTTCCAGCCGTGGGTGAACCAGTAGCGGCCACCTTTTTCGCCTCGGGTGAATACCTGCAGGTCATCCGGGCAGTAGAAGCCACGGCGCACCACCAGGCCGATAATCATGATCACCATCCATGGCGTGGTGCAGGTGATGATCAGTACGGCGAAGGTCGATACGCTTTGCACCAGGTTGGCGGCGAAGCGACCGATGAAGATGAAGGCAATCGACATCACCCCGATCAGCAACGTGGCCTTGACCCGTGACAGCACTCGCGGAAACACACTGGACATGTCCAGCCCGGTGCCATAAAGGGACGTGGTGCCTGTGGACATGCCGCCGATCACCGCGATCAGGCACACCGGCAGGAAAAACCAGCTAGGCGAGACCGCCAGCAGACCGCCTACATAGTTATTGGCCGCGATGTAATCCGGCGCCTTGATCGCCACGATGGTGGCAGTGGCCAGGCCGAACAGGAACGGGATCAGGGTGGCAAGCTGTGCCGCGATCACTGCAAACATGATCCGGCCTTTCGGGGTTTCGCGTGGGATGTACCGCGACCAGTCACCGAGAAACGCGCCGAAGGATATCGGGTTGCTCATGGCCACCAGCGCTGCGCCGATAAAGGCTGCCCAGAAGCCGGCCTGACCCAGGGCCACGGTGCCGGCGAACTGGCTGTCGAAGGTCGGGGCAAACGCGAAGATGCCGAGCAGGAACAGCGCGCTGGCCGCCCATACCGCAATGCGATTGACCCACAGCATGAAGCGGAAACCGTAGATGCACACGGTCAGCACCAGGATGGCGAACAATCCGTAGGCCAGGCCCAGACTCAGGTCGGTTTCCGGCAGGCCGATCAGGCGTTTGGCGCCACCGATCAGCGCATCACCCGAGCTCCACACCGACAGTGAGAAGAAGGCGATGGCGGTCAGCAACGACAGGAACGAACCGACGATCCGCCCGTGCACGCCGAAGTGTGCACCGGAAGACACGGCGTTGTTGGTGCCGTTGATCGGGCCGAACAGGCCCATGGGTGCAAGGATCAGCGCGCCCAGCACGACGCCCAGCACGATCGCCCATACACCGGCCTGGAAGGACAGGCCAAACAACACCGGAAAGCTGCCGAGCACGGCGGTCGCAAAAGTGTTGGCGCCGCCGAAGATCAGGCGAAACAAATCGCCGGGACGGGCATCGCGTTCGTGATCCGGGATCTGTTCGACCCCGTTTGTTTCGATGCTGCTAAGGCTTTTTTCGTTGTTGTTGTTATTCATGATCTGCTCCGATCATAAAGGCGCGCTCATCGTGTGTGAGCGTCACCTGTTTGGCTAAGGGGGTGGCAGCCCTTCCGGCATCGCGGATAAATGTTCGTGGCAGGCCAGCCAATGGCCTTGTTGTTCTTGGCCAGACGAGTGTTTTCTGAAAACAATCGTCTCGCGCTCCTGGCTGAAGTGTTGCTTCCCTTGCATGCGCAGCTCGGTGGCCACGTCATGGATGAAAATCGCCACGTCACCCTGCAGGCTGACGAAAGCGTTGCTTGAAGTGCACGAAAGCACCTCGAAGCCATCCTCGCGGCGCCAGGTGTCCCACAACGCCTGATAGGCATCGCGCGACAGCAGGGGCTGTTCGAGGGTGTAGAAGACGAAGCTGGCATCGGCGCTGAAGGCGCCGAAATAGGCTTCGCGATCGTTACCGGCAAAGGCCGACACCAGATCGGCGGCGGCTTGCAATACTTGATCGCGTTCGTTCATGACCCGTCCTCAGCGATGAACCACGCCAGGCAGCACGCAAAGCATTTCGTACAGCAGGTTGGCGGCCAGCAGAGAGGTATTACCGGTGGTGTCATAAGCGGGCGAGACTTCTACCAGATCGCAGCCGACCAGGTCGAGGCCTTGGCAGCCGCGCACGATCTCGATCGCCTGAATGGTCGTCAGTCCGCCAATTTCCGGGGTGCCGGTGCCTGGCGCCCAGGCCGGATCGATGCCGTCGATGTCAAAACTCAGGTACACCGGGCCGCCACCCACTTTCTCGCGCACTTCAGCCATCAGCGGCGCAAGAGATTTGTGCCAGCACTCTTCGGCCTGCACGACGCGAAAGCCCTGGTTGCGGCTCCAGTTGAAGTCGTCGGCGGTGTAGCCCTGGGCGCGCAGGCCGATTTGTACTACGCGGTCCGGGTCCAGCAGGCCTTCTTCGACTGCGCGACGGAACGTGGTGCCGTGGGCGATTTTTTCGCCGAACATGTGATCGTTGACATCGGCATGGGCGTCGATGTGCACCAGGCCGACTTTGCCGTGCTTTTTATGGATGGCACGCAGGATCGGCAGGGTGATGGTGTGGTCGCCGCCCAGGGTCAGCGGGATCACGTCGTGTTCGAGGATGTTGTCGTAGGATTCTTCGATGATCCGTACGGCATCGAGCAGGTTGAAGGTGTTGATCGCCACGTCGCCGATGTCAGCCACCGACAGCGAATCGAACGGAGCGGCGCCGGTCGCCATGTTGTAAGGGCGAATCATGACCGATTCGGCGCGGATTTCCCGAGGCCCGAAACGGGTACCAGGGCGCAGGGAGGTACCGATGTCCAGGGGCACGCCAACGAAGGCAGCGTCCAGACCGGCAGCGGTCGGCACATGGGGAAGTCGCATCATGGTGGCGATGCCGCCGAAGCGCGGCATTTCGTTGCCGCCCAGTGGTTGGTGAAGAATCTTGTCCACGGGTTCAGGCCTCATCATTTTTTTGTATTAGGCGCCGATTCTGCGAAATGTAGTGGCGGGGAAGAATCGCTACGCACAAATACTTAGTTCAGATTTTTCTAAACTAATGGAAAATGGCGGCGGTAAATTTAACGGCTGATGGCAGGAGCTGCCGCAGGCTGCGATCTTTTGATCTTGATTCTTTGCGGCCTAGTACCCCGAAAGTCAAAAGATCGCAGCCTGCGGCAGCTCCTACAGGTAGCTGCCGCGAATCCGGAGTTCCCATGGCCAACGCTTTACCCGACCTGAAACTGCTGCGCATTTTTGTCAGCGTGGTTCGCCATCAGGGGTTTGCCACTGCCCAGCAGGAGCTCAACCTCTCGACTTCGGCCATCAGCACTTACATGAGTCAGCTCGAAGCCGCCCTCGGCCTGGTGCTCTGCCATCGCGGGCGTGGCGGTTTCAGCCTGACCAGCAAGGGTGAGCTGTTCCACCAGGAAACCTTGCGGTTGCTGGCCGAGCTCGAAGGATTCGAGCAATATGCCGCCGCACTCAAGGGCGAGTTGCGCGGCACGCTGAACCTGGGGGTCATCGACTCCACCGTCAGCGACAAGGCCCTGCCGTTCGCCGAAGCCATCGGCGCCTACAGCCAGGAGCACCCGGCCGTGCATCTGCACTTGTCGGTCATGAGCCCCTACGAGCTGCAACTCGGCGTGCAGGACAATCGCCTGGACCTGGCCATCGGTGCATTTTCCACGCGCATGAGCGGGCTGGTGTACATGCCGCTGTACCGCGAGCAGCACTGGTTGTACTGCAGCAGCCGGCACCCGCTGTTCACCGAACGACGTATCCCCGAGCAGGTCATTACCCAGCAGCGCATGGTCGGCCGGGGGTACTGGAGCCAGGCGGAACTGGCGCGCCACGGCTTCAAACACAGCGCCGCCACCGTGGAGAGCATGGAGGCGCAGTTGATCCTGGTGCTGTCTGGCGCCTACATCGGTTACTTGCCCGAACACTACGCCCAGGCCTGGGCCGATAAGGGCGATTTGCGGGTGTTGCTGCCGGCGACTTTTGGTTATCAGGCGCCATTTTCCATGATCGTGCGCCGTGGCCGCAGCCGCGAACCGCTGATCCAGACCTTCCGCGATCTGCTCAAAGCGCAACTCAATCAGGCTTGAAATAATGTCCAGAATCCATTGCCCGCGCTGCCTGCGCCCAGAAGCCCATTGCCTGTGCCCATTGATCCCGAGCCTCGACAGCCGCACCCGGGTGCTGGTGCTGCAGCATCCGAGTGAAGTAAACCACGCGCTGAATACCGCACGTTTGGCCGCGCTTGGCTTGACCAATGCCGAGCTGATCGTGGGCGAAGTGTTCGCGGATCTGCCGGCGTTGTTGAATCAACCGGGGTACCAGGCGCGGCTGCTGTTTCCGGGCGAGGATGCGCAGACGCTGCAGGGCTATGGCGCAGATGATCAGCCGCTGTTGCTGGTGGTGCCGGACGGTACCTGGCGCAAGGCGCGCAAGCTGCTGCACCTCAATCCGCTGCTGGCGACTTTGCCACGGGTGACGCTGGCGCAGGGCGGAGTGTCGCGGTATCGATTGCGCAAGGCGCCGGGGCCGGGGGCTTTATCGACGGTGGAGGCCATCGCGCAGGCGTTGCAGGTGCTGGAAGCGCCGATTTGCTTTGAGCCATTGCTCAAGCCGTTCGAGGCGTTGATCGAGGGGCAGATCGCGGCGATGGGGGAGGAAGTTTTTTTGCGTAATCATGGGCCGAATTAGGCGTTGCTCGTGCCGGCCTCTTCGCGGGCTTGCCCGCGAAGACGGTAGAGCTATCACCACAACTCCAGGCCAGAACCTACCGCTCGCGCATCGCCTCGGTCCGCGCCTTCAACACCGGCTTGAGCAGGTAGTCCAGCACACTCTTCTCACCGGTGATGATGTCCACCGTCGCCACCATCCCCGGGATGATCAGTAACGGCTTCGCATCCCCACCCAAGTGGTTCTTGTCGGTGCGCACCTGGATCAGATAAAAGCTGTTGCCCTTGTCATCGGTAATGGTATCTGCGCCAATCAACTCCAGCTTGGCGCTCAAGCCGCCATAAATGGTGTAGTCGTAGGCGCTGAACTTGACCATCGCCCGCTGCCCCGGATGCAGAAACGCCACGTCCTGCGGACGGACCTTGGCCTCGATCAGCAGGTTGTCTTCCAACGGTACGATTTCCACCATGTCGCTGCCGGGCTGGACCACGCCGCCGATGGTGTTGACCTTCAGCACCTTGATGATCCCGTGAACCGGCGAGACCACCGTGGTGCGGGTGACGCGGTCATCGATGGCGATGCTCGAAGCGGTAATTTTTGACAGGTCGGTGCGTTTCTCGTTGAGCTCCTTGGCAGCGTCCGAACGGAAAGATTGTTCGGACTCGTCAATCTTGCTCTTGATTTCAGCGATCGCCGATTCCGCCCGAGGAATGGCCAGGGTCGTGGCGTTCAACGAGCCGCGAATTTCCACCGCGCTGCGCTTGAGTCGCAGAATTTCCACGGGGGACACGGCACCGGTGCCGACCAGCGGTGCTGACATGTTCATCTCTTGCTGCAGTAGGGCCAGGCTCGAACTGAATTGCCCTTGTTTCGAGCGAAATTCCGCCAGTTCCTGGGTTTTTTGCCGGAGTTGTTCGCTGAGCGTGCGCTGTTCACTGGCCAGTCGACGCTGCCGTTGCTCGTAGAGCGAGCGCTCGTCCTCGGCCACCTGCGGCGCCTTGGCGATCACCTCGGCCGACAACTTGAAGGGCCGCCCTTCGGCCTCGGCGGACAGGCGTTCAACCTGGGCGGTCAAGGCATACCGATCGGCCTCGCTTTCACCCTTGTTCGATAGAAAGCGGGTGTCATCCAGGCGCAGCAAGGTATCGCCCTTGTTCACCATCTGCCCCTCGCGGACAAAGATCTCGGTGACGATGCCGCCTTCCAGGTTCTGAATCACCTGGACCTTGCTTGACGGAATCGCCTTGCCTTCGCCCATGGTGACTTCCTGGAGCACGGCGAATTTGGCCCAGACCACGGCGCTGACGATCAGCCCCGCCGCCAGCCACACGGTGATCCGCGACCAGCGCGGGGAATCCTGCAGCGTCGCGCCGGCGGTCTCCGGCATGAACTCGCTCTCGGCGCTTTTCCTGAAACTGCCGAAATAACCGCGCGGCTTTGCGTCGGGCGAGTCGGATGATGATCGGGCCATGGGCAACTCCTAGACCGCTGCAGAGCCGACGCGGCCCTTGCGCAGTGCATCGATGACCGCTTCTTTCGGACCGTCGGCGACGATCCGTCCGTTGTCCAGCACCACCAGCCGATCCACCAGGCTGAGCATCGAGGTCCGGTGGGTGACCAGCAGCAGGGTCTTGCCCTGGACCCAGCCGTGGAGTTTCTGGCGCAGGACGTCTTCGCTGCTGTTGTCCATGGCGCTGGTGGGCTCGTCGAGCAGCATGATCGGTGGGTCGAGCAACAAGGCCCGGGCCAGCAGCACGGCCTGGCGCTGGCCGCCGGACAGCAACTGGCCGCGTTCACCTACCGGCCGGTCGAAGCCTTGCGGGTGTTGGCGGGCGAGCTCTGTGACGCCGGTGAGTTCTGCCACTTCGAGCATTCGCGAATCACTGACATAGCGGGCGCCCAGGGTCAGGTTATCGCGCAGGCTGCCGGCCAGCAGCGGCAAGTCATGGGCAACGTAGCCGATCTGCTGGCGCAAGTCGGCGACGTCCAGTTGCCGCAGGTCCAGGCCGTCGAGTAGCAACTGGCCTTCTTCCGGGGTGTAGAAACCCATCACCAGGCGGGCGAGGGTGCTTTTGCCCGAGCCGCTGCGGCCGATAATGCCGATGCGCTCACCGGGTTTCATGCTGAAACTGACGTTGTGCAGCGCCGGGGCACTCTGGCCGTTGTAGTGAAAGGTCACGCCACTGACGTCGAGGGCGCCTTGCAGTTGCGTGCGCTCCAGCGGCCGTTGCCGGGCGTCGCGCTCCTGGGGCAGCCCCATCAGCGCATCGGTACTTTTCATGGTCAACTGCGCTTGCTGGTAACGCGTGATCAGGCCGGCAATCTGCCCGAGCGGTGCCAGCACCCGGCTGCCAAGCATGTAGGTCGCCACCAGCGCACCAACGCTGAGGTTGCCGGCAATGATGCTGTAGACCCCGGCGACGATGGTCGCCATGCCGGAAAATTGCTGGATGAACAGGGTGCCGTTGGTGGCCAGGGCCGAGAGATTGCGGGCGTGGCTGTCGAGGCGGGTCAGGGCGCCGTGGGTGGTTTCCCATTTGTGCTGGCGCTCGCTTTCGGCGCTGCAGGCCTTGAGGGTTTCCAGGCCGCCCAGGGTTTCAATCAGCAGGGCCTGGCGTTCCGCACCCAGGGTCAGGCTTTTTTGCACGGTGTCGCGCAGGCGTGCCTGGATGATCATCGCGAAGATGATGGTGATCGGAAATGCCAGCAGCGGGATCACCACCAGCCAGCCGCCCAGCAGACCGATCACCACCAGCATGAGCACGGCGAATGGCAGGTCGATCAGGCTGGTGAGGGTCACGGCGGTGAGAAACTCACGCAGGCCCTGGAAGTCATGGATGCTCTGGGCAAACCCGCCGATGGTGGCCGGCCGTGCCTTCATCGACATGCCAGTGATGCGCTCGAACAGAGTGGCCGAGAGAATCACGTCGGTTTTCTTCCCGGCGGTGTCCAGCAAGTGCGCGCGCACCACGCGCAGCACCAGTTCAAAACCGGTGCCGATCAGCAAGCCGATGGACAGCACCCACAGGGTCGATGTGGCCTGGTTCGGCACGACCCGGTCGTAGGTCTGCATGACGAACAGCGGCACCATCAGGCCCAGGAGGTTGATCAGGAAGCTTGCCAGGATGGCGTCGCTGTACAGCCATTTGGACAGTTTCAGTGTGTCGCGAAACCAGGCTTCCACCCGGGGTACCAGGGGCGAGCGCAGGTCTTCAAGTTCATGGCGTGGCCGGGCAAACAATGCCTGGCCGCTGTAATTTTCAGTCAGCTCTTCACGGCTGACCCATTGTTCGCCACCGTCGGCTTCGCTGGGCAGGATGAGCAGGCGGCCATCGTCTCCCAGACGTCGCAGAACGGCCGTGCGGCCGTTGCCGAGTATCAGCATCACGGGCAGGTTGAGAGGGGAAATATCCGCCAGGTCCCGGCGCAGCACGCGCGCCTGCAAACCGGCCCGGGCTGCTGCGCGGGGCAGCAGGTCCAGGCTCAGGCGTTGTTTGTTCAGGGGCAGCCCGGCACTCAGGCTGGCGCGACTGACCGTCGCGCCGTGGAGTTTGCAGAGGATCAACAGCCCGTCAAGAAGCGGGTCGTCGAAGCCAAGACGCGGATCGACACCAGTGTTGCCGGTTTCCATGCTGGTCAAATTGATCGCTCCAGGTGAACGGGCTGCCACATCAACACAACATACTGTGTAGGAGCCTGGGGCAGCTCCTACGCCGCAACGTTTACCTCAGTTCAGGCAAGCGGGCTTCATTCTTCACTTCGGTCTGGGCGATCGCATCGGCAGGCAGCACCACGCGTTGTTTGCTCAGCAACAGGCCCATGTTCGAGAGGATGCGGTACATCGAGTATTCCTCGGTGTAGCGAACTTCGGTGTAGCGACGGTTGGCGTTGTAGAGCTCGTTCTCACTGTCGAGCACGTCCAGCAGGGTGCGCTGGCCGAGGCCGAACTGGTCCTGATAGGCCGCACGCACGCGTTTGGTCGTTTCGGCGTACTCGCGCGCGGTCGGCGTCTGCTTTTTCGCGTTGAGCATGGCGTTCCAGGCCAGGTGGATATTTTCGTTGAGCTGGCGCAGGGCGTTGTTGCGGATGTCCATGGCCTGGTTGATCTGGTGCGCGTTGGACTGCAGGCGGGCCTTGTCGCTGCCGCCGCGGAACAGGTTGTAGTTCATCACCACACCGACCCGCCACTCGTTGTCGTGACCTTCATCGCCCTGCACGTTGTTGTTCGCGCCCACTGCCGCTTCAGCGTCGAAGCGTGGGAAGAACGGCGACTTGGCAACTTCGTACTGGCTCTCGGCGGACTGCACGTCTGCCTGGGCGGATTTCAGGTACGGGTTGTTCTCCACCATGCTCTGCTGGGCTTCCTGCAGGGTAGCGGGCAATTCACCGCGGGTCGAAGGCAGGGTTTCCAGTTCATCCGGCAGGCGACCTACCACGGCGTAGAAGTTCGATTCGGCGTCGGCCAGGTCGACTTCGGCGGTGTCCAGGTTGTTTTGCGCCAGTGCCCGACGAGCGGTGGACTGGTCGGCGTCGGCGGTGCTGCCGATACCGCGCTCGGTGCGCAGGCCGATCTGGTCGTTGACGCGCAGGTGAGCTTGCAGGTTGTTCTTGGCCAGGGTCACCAGTTCGCGACGCTTGAGCACTTCGAGGTAGACCTCGATGGTCCGCAGGGCCAGGTCCTGGGCAGTGCCCTGGGCGTAATAGGCCCGGGAATTGACCACACCCTTGGTGCGTTCGACTTCGTTGGCGGTGTTGAAACCGTCAAACAGCATCTGCCGCAGGCGCAGTTCCGACTGGGTGTAAGTCAGGACCTCAGTGTTGTGATTGCCCTGTGCACGGGTGTTGGTGTTATCGCTGTAGCCGCGGCCGTAAGCAGCGTTCAGATCGACAGATGGATAGAAGCCCCCTTTGGCGATTTTGACTTCTTCGTCCGCGGACAGCCGCGCGTCCACGCGTGAGGCAAGTTCCGGGTGAGTTGCAATAGTGCTTTGGATGGCCTCGGTCAAGGACATGGCCTGGGCCTGTGAAGTGCAGGCCATGGCCAGCAAAATCGCGCTGCAGAGGGGGGTTAAAACGCGCATGGGTGTATCTCCCTGATTCCTAATGATGCTTATCAGTCGCCAAATATTTGACGGCATTTATAGTGAAAACCGTTTCAAGCTTGTAACAACAGAGCTAAGAACATTCTAGAGCAAAGCTAAGAAATTTTTCTCATAAGTCTTATGCCAAAAAAAACTTATGCGCTCTGAAAAATCCAGCACATTGTTCACTCGTGGAACCCTTGTATTACGAGCTCTAGGGAGCTTGCAAGGGCAAATCGAAAGTTCCATCCATTTATCGATAACGGACGATGGAGTGCTGGAGGGGAAGGAGGCGGGGCAGTTTTTGGGTGACATTTTTTTTGTCACTTGGTCGGTTCAGAACTGTAACGCATCGCTGGCAGGTGATCATTTTTGCCGATTAGTAGCCCAAAGCCATTGAATGTATTGGGTTTATTTGAATCAGGCGCTGATTGCCCATACGCGACAGGCTTGGCGAGAAAGTCGCCAGGGCCACGGTTGACCCGGAATTATCCGGGAAAAAACTCGTAGCCCGGTAGACGATTCACCCGGTAACTGGCTTTTTTCCATGAGCACGATCTTCGCAAAAAACAGGCTGCCGGCAACGGTTGGCAGCGGAGGAAATGCACATGGCTACGCTCATCGGTATCGTCACTAAAGTCATTGGTCAGGTGGTTGCTGTAGCGGGTGACGGCACCCGACGCGCGCTGGTCGAGGGCGATCGGCTGTTTGCCGGCGATCAATTGGTCACCGGGGCCGAAGGGGCGGTGGCGGTGAAGCTGCAGAACGGCCAGGAACTGACGCTTGGACGTGGCAGCAGCCTGCAAATGACCTCGCAACTGCTCGCGCACCAGGCGCCCCATGTGCAGACGCCGGAAGCCGTGGCGCCCAGCGAGGCGCAGCTGACCGACGTCGAACGCCTGCAGAAAGCCATCGCCGCTGGCGAAGACCCGACGCAAACCGGTGAAGCCACTGCGGCCGGGCCAACGGGCAGCACCGCTGCCGGAGCCCTGGGCGGCGGCCACAGTTTTGTCCAGCTCGAAGAAGTGGCAGGCCGGGTCGATCCGACTGTGGGTTTCCCGACGGCCGGATTCAACGGCATTCCAGAGTTTCCCCTGGAGCGCATCTTTAACGATCCCGACAACAGCCTCGATAACCTGGACAACGTCACACCCCCCGTCGTCGTCCCACCGTTGGTCGTGAACAACCCCGTCATCCTTGGCGGCCTGAATACCTCGGGCGGCGAGCTGACCCTCAACGAGGCCAATCTTCCCGACGGCACGGCCAGTAACCCCTCGGCCCTGACCCAGAACGGCACCTTCACCGTGACTGCGGCCGATGGCCTGCTCAACCTCAACGTGGGCGGGATCAGCGTGTTCAGCGGTGGCGTGGCGGCAGGCTTCCCGCAATCGATCACCACGCAGCTGGGTAACACGCTGGCGATCACCGGCTATGACCCGGCCACTGGCGTGGTGAGCTACAGCTACACCCTCAATGGCAACGACACCCATTCGGCGGGTGATGGCGCGAACTCCCTCAGCGAACAATTCACCGTGGTGGCGGGCGACACCAATGGCGACACGGCCACCGGTTCCCTGGACATCAACATCACCGACGATGCGCCAACAGCGATCGACGACAGCAACGCCAATACCGCTTCGGAAACCCTGTTGACCCTGACCGGTAGCGTGCTGCCCAACGATATCCAGGGTGCTGACCGCATTCCCACCGGCCCTAATAGCGGACCGGTAATCGGTGGTACGTTCACCGGCACCTACGGCACCCTGGTGCTCAATCCGAACGGCACTTACACCTACACGCTGAACCCTAATGACGCCGACTTCAAAGCCCTGCACGGTGGTGGCAGCGGCACGGAAAGCTTCGTCTACACCCTCACCGATTCGGATGGTGATACCAGCACCGCAACGCTGGTGCTGAACATTCACAACAACGATGACCCGATCGATATCGGCGGGCTCGGCGTGTCAGGCGGCGAGCTGTCCGTCTACGAGAAAAACCTGGGCGACGGCAGCGCGCCGGATGCTGGCGCACTGACCCAAAGCGGCACCTTTACCATCACCGCCCTCGACGGTGTGCAGAGCCTGAGCATTGGCGGGATCAGCGTGGTGAGCGGTGGCGTCAGCGCAGGTTTGCCGCAATCAATTACCACCCCGCTGGGCAGTACGCTCACCATCACCGGCTTTGACAGCGCAACCGGCGTTGTCAGCTACAGCTACACCCTGGCCGACAACGAAACCCATGCCAATGCCGATGGTGCGAATAATCTGTCGGAGCAGTTTGCAGTCACCGTGGTCGATGACAACGGCACCACCGCCAATGCCAGCCTCGACGTCAACATCGTCGACGACCTGCCCAAAGCCGTGGATGACAGCAACGCCAATACCGCCTCGGAAACCCTGCTGACCCTCAATGGCAATGTGCTGACCAACGACGTGCAAGGCGCTGACCGGGTAACCACCGGGGAGAACGCCGGCCCGATCACGCCCGGAACCTTCACTGGGGTCTATGGCACCCTGGTGCTGAACGCCAATGGCACTTACACCTACACGCTGAACACCAGCGACGCGGACTTCAAGGCGCTGCACGGCGGTGGCAACGGCACTGAAACCTTCGCCTACACCATCACCGATTCCGACGGCGATACCAGCACCGCGAACCTGGTGCTGCAGATCCATAACAACGATGATCCAGTGACCATCGACGGTTTGAACGTCAACGGTGGCGAGCTGACGGTCTACGAGAAAAACCTCGGCGACGGCAGCGCTCCGGATGCCCCTGCGCTGACCCAGACCGGCACCTTCACCATCACCGCGCTCGACGGCGTGCAGACCCTCAGCATCGGCGGCCTGAACGTGGTGGTCGGTGGTGTGAGCGCCGGCTTCCCGCAGTCGATCGTCACTCCGCTGGGCAGCACCCTGACCATCACCGGCTTTGACAGCGCAACCGGCGTTGTCAGCTACAGCTACACCCTGGCCGATAACGAAGCCCATGCGAACGCCGGCGGCGCGAACAACCTTTCCGAGCAGTTTGCAGTGACCGTGGTCGATGACAACGGCACCACCGCCAATGCCAGCCTCGACGTCAACATCGTCGACGACCTGCCCAGGGCGGTGGATGACAGCAATGCCGGCACCGCCTCGGAAAGCCAGCTGTCCCTTAACGGCAACGTGCTGACCAATGACGTGCAGGGCGCTGACCGGGTACCGACCGGGCCAAGCGCCGGGCCGATCACCTCAGGCACATTCGTAGGCACCTACGGCACCCTGGTGCTGAACGCCAATGGCACTTACACCTACACGCTGGACACCAACGACGCGGACTTCAAGGCCCTTGAAGGTCGCGGCAAAGGCACTGAAACCTTCGCCTACACCATCACCGACGCCGACGGCGATACCAGCACCGCCAATCTGGTGCTGCAGATCCATAACAACGATGACCCGGTGATCATCGGCGGCCTGGACGTCAACGGCGGCGAACTCACCGTCTACGAGAAGAACCTCGACTGGGGCACCAACCCCGACGCGCCGGCGCTGACCCAGTCCGGTACCTTCACCGTCACGGCACTCGACGGCCTGAACTCCCTGGTCGTGGGTGGCTTCGCGGTGGTCGCCAACGGCGAGGTGGTCGGCTTGCCGCACACCGTGGTAACGCCGCTGGGTAACTTCCTGACGATCAACGGCTTTGATCCCGTCACGGGCGTGCTCAGCTACAGCTACACCCTGGTGGGCAGCGAAACGCATCCAACGGCCGACGGCGCCAACGCCATCGTCGAGAATTTCGACGTGGTGGCGCACGACAACGATGGCAGTACTGCGTCGGGCCAGATCAACGTCAACATCATCGATGATTTGCCGAGCGCCAATCCGGACTTCAAGCATGTGCAAGAGGGCGGGACGGTCGGCACCAACGTCCTGGTCAATGACATCGGCGGCTCCGACGGCCCGGCGGCTACAGGTGCAGTGGTCGGCGTGCGTGCCGGCAGCGACACCTCGACCTCGGCCAGCGGTGGCCTCAACACCAATATCAATGGCGCCTACGGTTACCTGACCCTGGACGCCAACGGCAACGCCATCTATCACAGCAACCCGAACAGCGTCAGCGGGCCCGGTGCGATCGATGTATTCACCTACACCGTGCGCGATGCCGATGGCGATGAGAGCACCACCACGCTCACCATCGACGTCTACAACAGCTGCCTCAAGGCAGTGTCCGATACCGACGTAACGGTCTACGAAAAAGCCCTCGATCTGAGCAAGGACGGTCAGGACCTGGCGGCAGGCACAGTCGCAGGCAGCGATCCGGGCAATACCGGGGAAACCGCTTCCGGCACACTGGTGGGCTCGGTCACTGGCGCCGTGGGTGCGATCACCTACGCCCTGGTCGGCAGCGCCACGGGCAGCCATGGGCAGATTCAGCTCAATGCCGACGGCACCTACACCTACACCCTGACTTCGCCGGCCAGCACCACCCCGCACGCCAACGATGGCCCCAATACCCTGAGCGAAACCTTCACCTACCAGGCCACCGATTCCCTGGGCAACATCACCACCAGCACCATCGTGGTGAACATAGTCGATGACGTGCCAAAGGCTGTGGACGACAGCAACGCCGACAATGCATCGGAAACCCGCCTGACCCTCGACGGCAATGTCCTGACCAATGACGTGCAAGGCGCGGACCTTGTCGCGACCGGCCCGAACACCGGCCCAGTCACGCCGGGTACATTTACCGGCACTTACGGCACCCTGGTGCTGAACGCCAACGGCACGTACACCTATACGCTGGACACCAACGACGCGGACTTCAAGGCCCTGGAAGGTCGCGGCAAAGGCACTGAGACGTTCGCCTACACCATCACCGATGCCGACGGCGATACCAGCACCGCCAACCTGGTGCTGCAGATCCATAACAACGATGACCCGGTGATCATCGGCGGCCTGGACGTCAACGGCGGCGAACTCACCGTCTACGAGAAGAACCTCGGCTGGGGCACCAACCCCGACGCGCCGGCGCTGACCCAGTCCGGTACCTTCACCGTCACGGCACTCGACGGCCTGAACTCCCTGGTCGTGGGTGGCTTCGCGGTGGTCGCCAACGGCGAGGTGGTCGGCTTGCCGCACACCGTGGTAACGCCGCTGGGTAACTTCCTGACGATCAACGGCTTTGATCCCGTCACGGGCGTGCTCAGCTACAGCTACACCCTGGTGGGCAGCGAAACGCATCCAACGGCCGACGGCGCCAACGCCATCGTCGAGAATTTCGACGTGGTGGCGCACGACAACGATGGCAGTACTGCGTCGGGCCAGATCAACGTCAACATCATCGATGATTTGCCGAGCGCCAATCCGGACTTCAAGCATGTGCAAGAGGGCGGGACGGTCGGCACCAACGTCCTGGTCAATGACATCGGCGGCTCCGACGGCCCGGCGGCTACAGGTGCAGTGGTCGGCGTGCGTGCCGGCAGCGACACCTCGACCTCGGCCAGCGGTGGCCTCAACACCAATATCAATGGCACCTACGGTTACCTGACCCTGGATGCCAACGGCAACGCGACCTACCACAGCCGGCCGGACTCGGTGGGCGTAGCGGGCGCCACTGACGTGTTCACCTACACCGTGCGCGATGCCGATGGCGATGAAAGCACCACCACCCTCACCATCGACGTGTCCAACAGTAGCATCAAGGCCGTGTCCGACACCGACGTGACGGTCTACGAAAAAGCCCTCGACCTGAGCAAGGATGGCCTCGACCTCGCGGCCGGCACCGTGGTCGGCAGCGATCCGGGCAATACCGGCGAAACTTCCACGGGAACACTGGTCGGTTCGGTCACCGGGGCTACCGGCGCAATCACCTACACCCTGGTCAGCAGTGGCACCGGGGCCTACGGGCAAATGCTCCTCAACCCCAACGGCACCTACACCTACACATTGACCTCGGCGCCGAAAACCTCGCCGAACGCCAACGACGGGCCCAACAGCCTGAGCGAAAGCTTCACCTACAAGGCCACCGATGCCCTGGGCAACACCACCACCAGCACCATCGTGGTGAACATCGTCGATGACGTACCCAAGGCCGTCGCTTCCGAGCGTTCGGTGGCGGCGGTGGAAATCGATTCCAACCTGCTGTTGGTGATCGACGTGTCCGGCAGTATGGCCGATGCGTCCGGCGTGCCTGGCCTGTCGCGCCTGGCCCTGGCCAAGCAGGCGATCAGTGCCTTGCTCGACAAGTACGACGACCTTGGCGACGTGAAGGTGCAGATCGTCACTTTCAGCAGCAACGCCACCGACAAGACCGCGATCTGGGTTGACGTGGCAACGGCCAAGTCGATCATTTCCGGCCTGACGGCGGGCGGCGGGACCAACTACGATGCCGCCGTGGCAACCATGAAGACCGCGTTCAACACGGCCGGCAAACTGACCGGCGCGCAGAATGTCGGCTATTTCTTCTCGGACGGCAAACCCAACGAAGGTGACATCAACGCGGCCGACGAGGCTTCGCTCAAAGCCTTCCTCGACGCTAACAACATCAAGAACTACGCAATCGGCCTGGGTAATGGCGTCAGCAATGCCTACCTCGACCCAGTGGCCTATGACGGCAGCACCCACACCAACACCAATGCTGTGGTGGTGACCGATCTCAACCAGCTCAACTCGGTACTCTCGGGCACCGTGCAGGGGGCCCCGGTCACGGGCACCTTGCTGGAGGGCGGAAACTTTGGTGCCGATGGCGGTTTCATCAAGTCCATCGTCGTCGATGGCACCACCTACACTTACGACCCTAAAGCGTTGAACAACCAGGGTTCGCTGATTTCCAGCGGCGGGGACAACCACGGCACTTTCAACACGGTAAACAACTCCCTGAGCATCGCCACCAATAACGGCGGTACGCTGGTCATCAACCTCGACAGCGGTGAGTACAACTACACCTCGCAGAAAGCCACGAACGTGGTGATCACCGAAAATATCGGCTTCACCGTCAGCGACAACGACGGCGACCTGGCGAGCTCGACCCTGGTGGTCAAGGTCGTGCCGAACGCCGCGCCCGTGGCCGTCGACGACCACATCATCACCAACGTGCTGTCCGGCAGCGTGGTGGTACCTGGCGAATTGTTGCTGGCCAACGACACTGATCCCGAAGGCGATACCCTCACCGCAGCGCCGACTACTTTCAACACCGGCTGGGTGGCCAGGGGCGCGGACTTTGTCGGCACCGGCGCGATCAACTTCAAGGGCAGCAACAACACCGCAGCGAACCAGAACCTGGCGGATGTGCGCGGGTCCTTCGCGGCCAATACCGCAGCGATGACAGCGGTGCTGGTGATCAGCGGTTATCTGGGCTCTGTCACCACTTCCAATGCCAATGATGAAGACCTCATCACGGTGAAACTCAAGGAGGGTGAGACCCTTAATCTGGATCACAACCTGGCGGGCGGTCGGATTGCCATGGAGTACTCGCTCAATGGCGGTGCGTTCATGACCCTTGCCGATGGCGCTACCATCTCGGCCGATGCCGATGGCACGTACAAGATCCATGTCACCAACATCACCAATTCCGGCGGCGGCGTCGGTGCCAACAATGCCGAAAACTACGAGCTGACCATGACGGTCAACTACGCCGGTGCCCATGACGTCACCCCGGACTTCAACGGCGCCTACAGCGCCAACGACACCCATGGTGGCAGCGACACGGCGAATGTGACCATCAGCTACCAGGACGGCCACACCCTCACGGGTACCGCGGGTGACGACGTTCTGGTGGCCGGCACCGGCAACAACGTGCTCAACGCCGGCGATGGCAACGACGTGTTGACGGCGGGTACCGGTAACAACGAACTGCACGGGGGGGCCGGCAACGACCTGCTGTTCAGCGGGGCAGGCAACGATCTGCTGGACGGCGGCGCTGGTATCGATACTGTCAGCTACGCCCATGCCACCAGCGGTGTCACCGTCGACCTGGGCCTGCTCACTGCGCAAAACACCGGAGGCGCCGGCACTGATACCCTCACCGGGCTCGAGAACCTCACCGGCTCCAACTTCAATGACAGCCTGATGGGCGACAACAACAGCAACATCATCACTGGCGGCCTGGGCAACGACGTCCTCAACGGCGGTGGCGGCGATGACTTCCTCATCGGCGGCCTGGGCAACAACACCCTCACCGGCGGCGCTGGCGCGGATACCTTCCAGTGGCTCAAAGGCAACTCCGGGCATGACCTGGTCACCGATTTCACCCCAGGCACCGACAAGCTCGACCTGTCGCAACTGCTGCAAGGTGAAAACGGCACGGCGGCTTCGCTGGATGATTACCTGCACTTCAAGGTTGTCGGCAGCGGCGCTTCGGTCCTGACCAGTATCGACGTCAGCGCCATGGCCGGCGCCACGCCGAACCAGACCATTGACCTTGCCGGTGTCAACCTCGCCAGCCACTACGGCGTCACGCCGGGGGCGGGTGGTGTGGTGGCCGGGGGGCATGACACGGCGACCATCATCAACGGGATGTTGAATGATCACTCGTTGAAGGTGGATACGGTTTGATCTGAAGGGTGAAGGAGCGAGGCTGATCTCCTGTAGGAGCAAGGCTTGCCCGCGATAGCGATCTTGAAGACGCTATCGCGGGCAAGTCTTGCTTCCACCGTGGAGGGCAGCTACCCCGTCACATTGGCTCAGGCGGCCCGATGAACCTGCCCATGACCCCATACACCCCTAATTCCCTGATCGTCGCAAACTCTCCCTGGGTCTCGACCATCTCCGCAATCAACGGCAAATCAATACTGTTGGTTGCCCGGAAGATCGCATCAATGAACAGGCGCTTGTCGCCCTGGCGATCTATACCCCGGATATACGCACCATCAATCTTCAAGTAAGCCAACCCCAGCTGTGTCAGGTTGCCGATCTGGCTGAAGCTGCCGCCAAAATGCTGCAGCCCGACGCGATAGCCGGTGTCGAGCAGGCTATGACACAAGCGTTGCAACTCCAGCGGGGGCGGCAGTTGGCGTTCGTCGATTTCCAGCGTCAGCAGCGGCGCCAGATCGGGTAACGATTCGAGCATGTCGAGTATCTTCGCCAACTGCGCCGGATCGCGCAGGGTGCTGCCAGACAGGCTCAAGGCCAGCGGCCAGCGATTGACGACAAGGTAATCCAGGGTCGCTTCGAGCATCGCCAGGTCCATGCGCGCCGACCAGCCCAGACGCTCTATCCAGGGCAGGAAATGTCCGGCGGCGATCGCCTCGCCGCTGGGGTCGAGCAAGCGTGCCAGCACTTTGTGGTGAAGCACCTGGCTGGTGTCGGCGCATTGCACCACCGGCTGAAAGTACAGCTGCATGCTCCCCTGCGTCAGGGCTTCGTCGATCCAGGTTCGCCAGTCGTGCTGGGACTGGTTCGGCGCGCAGTCACCGTCGTCCAGGTATGTCCACGGCCGCTCGGGGTGTTGCCGGGCCTGAGTCAGGGCTTGATCCAGGCGCAGCAGCACCGCATTGGCGGATTCTCCCGGGCGATAGGGGACGATGCCCAGGTGCGCCACTGGCATGCTGTCACTGGCGCCGGTCAGGCGCAGGTTTTCCAGGGTGGCACTGACTTCCGCGACCAGGCGGGCGGCGTCCGCCTGGCCCAATCCAGGTGTCAGCAAGCTGAACTCTCCGCCACGATTACGCGCAGCCAGCCAGGTACGGCGCTCGGGTAATCCGCAAAGACGCTTGAGCAATTCGGCGACTGCGCTAATCAACGCATCAGTGCGCTGTCCGCCCATGCGCTGATTGAGCCCCGCCAGGTCATTGATCCGCAGCATCAGCAAATGGCCCTCACTGCTCTGCTCGGCCATCAGCAAATGATCCGCCAGTTGCTCGTCCAGTAATCGCCGGTTGGCCAGCCCGGTGAGGCCGTCGAGGTAGGATTCGGCGCGCAGTTTTTCGCTGCGAGCGGCTTCTTCGGCGAACAGCGCCTTGAGCTTTTCGACCATCTGATTCATCGCCAGCACCACGCGTTTCAATTCCGGGGTGCGGGGCAATTTCGTCAGGCTGCGAAATTCGCGCTTGCTGATGGCTTCGGCCTGTTTGACCATCTTGTCCAGCGGGCGCAATTGCCGGCGCAGCAGCCAGCCGCCGAACACCGCGCTGAGCAGCCCGCAGATGAGCAACCAGATCAGGCTGCCCAATGTACTGTCCCAGAGCTTGGCCAGGGCAAATCGCGGGTTGCTCAATACTTCGATCCGGGCGAATTGCTCCCAGCCGCGCATGACCAACGCTTCGCCTGCCTGGGGACGCAGGTCGACCAGCCTGGTGAACCAGCCGGGCACACGTTCGCCGCGGGCCTGGGCGCTGCGCTCCACTAACACCTGCTCATCGGCAATGCTCACCACGCGGATGCTGGTGAAGTAGCCACTGTCGAAAATCGAGCTGACCATCAACTCCATCATTGCCGGATCGTCTACTTGCGCGGTCAATGACAACCCCAGCGCCGTCGCCGCGTCCTGGGCGTGCGAGCGCAACTGGCCGAGCATCTGGTCGCGGGAGCTTTCCAGGCTGACAAAAAAGCTGCCGCTGAATGCCACCAGCAGGAACAGGCAAATGGCGAGAAACAATTGTTTGCGCAGTGACATAAGACGCTCCTTGCGAGACCTTGCGAGGACGACTAGCCGTCGCCCACGGCGAAACCTTCAACCTGCATTTTTTTCAACACATCCTGCCAGCGCGACAACTTTTTCGAGTCGCTGGAACGCTTGCCCCCGTTAGCCCCCGGCAGGTACAGCCCCTCGGCATTGAATGCGTAGACCGGTAGCAGGTCCTTGCGCCGTGAAGCGGGGGAGATCTCGCCCACCAGGTTGTCCAGCACCAGCGGATCGGCCGTGGGGCTGCTGTAGAAGGTCAGTACCATGTGCGCCTGGTTCTGGGTCAGGGCTTTGACGTAGGTGATGCGCAATTTGTCGCTGGGAATGCCGAGATGGCGCAGGCTGAAATACTTGGCCAGGGCGTAGTCCTCGCAGTCGCCCGCGCCCTTGACCAGGGATTCGACGGGGGTGGCCCAGTAATCGATCTGGCGCCAGATGCGCGTATCGTCCTGGAAAGTCAGTTGCTGGTTGAAGAAGCGATTGACCGCATTGAGTTGCTCGCGCTCGGGCTGATCCTGTTGACCTTGCAGCAATTGGCTCCAGGCCTCTATCCGTCTTTGCGCGGGACCCTGCGCGCCGTATCGGGCCTGGGCGTTCTGCAAGACCTGCGCATAATCCCAGCTGGCGAACACCGCACCGAGGCCCGGCATCAGCCAAAATGCCAGCAGCAGCCATCCGCCGAACCGAAGTCGGAGCGTTGACCATCCTGGACTACGCCGGCGACGGGGCATGTCGGGCTGCTCGGGGTGCAGATGGATGGAGTCTAGGCGGTGTTTGCAGGGGAAGAGGGCAGATCGTCGGTTGGCAATGCAGTTGCAGTGAGTCACAGGGATGCTGTGACGAGGCGATCAGGGCTTGCGCAGGGTTTTCTGTCTGAGGATGTAAATAGTCACCAGCACCGCACTGGTCAACATGAAGCCCCGCGCCCACGGCATCGGCACCAGATAGCAGGAAAACCCGATGCTCAACCACATCAGCCCGATGGCGTAGACCTTGCCCTTGAGCGGAATGCCCTCACCGTCAAGGTAACCGCGGATCCACGGCCCAAGGCGCGGATGCTCCACCAGCCAATGGTAAAAGCGCGGTGAACTGCGGGCAAAACAGGCAGCGGCCAGCAACAGGAAGGGGGTCGTGGGCAATACCGGCAGGAAGATCCCGATCACCCCCAACGCTACGCTGAGCCAGCCGATGGCCAGCAGCCCGTAGCGCAACATCAGGGAGCGGTTGCCTATGGGATTGTCCATAGGCAGAACCTTAGTGGTGACGAGGCTTGAGGATGGCCGGTTTTTCGTCAGGCGCGTTGCACAGCAGGTACAGCGCGGTCAGGGCTTCCGGGATCTGCACGATCATGTCGTCCATCAGGTTGGCATCGGCGGCGATATCGGAGAATTCCGGTTGCTCGTCGAACAGGCCCGAACCGACCATGATCGGCAGCAGCATTTCGCTGACTTCGTCTTCAGCGGTCTCAAACCAGGCGGCTTCACGCAGGAACACGCCTTCCATGAAGCCGATGCACCAGCCGCGCAGGTCGGAATCATCCGGGTCTTCGCCAAGATCGAGTTCGCAAGGCAGCTCGAATTCTTCATCGGAAGCCAGCTGGCGAGCGATGTGGGCTTTGAGTGCCAGCAGGGTGGATTCGATGGCCTCACGCTCGGTGTCGTCGGCGTAATGCGGCTCTTCGGCGAACAGGGCATCGATCCATTCACGGTCCGGTACGGTTTCGGAGCAGATCGACAGGGCCGTGAGGTAGCCGTGGGCGGCCACGTAGTCCAGCGCCTCGTCATGCAGTTCATCGGCGTCGAGGAAGACTTGCAGGCGGGTTAGTTGCTCAGCGAAGGACATTAAAGGGCTACCTTGGGAATTAAACAGATGCGGGAATTCTAGGCCTTCTTGAGCAGTCAGGCCAGCCGCGCGGCACATTTGCCCCCTCTGGGCTCGTTTTTCTATATGCGCTCTGTAGGAGCTGTCGAGTGAAACGAGGCTGCGATCTTTTGATCTTGCTTTGTGTACATATCCATTGCTGCGGTAATGGCTGCTTATGGTTCCGCCCTTACGGCGGGTCACTTTGAACAGCGCAAAGTAACCAAACGCTTTCTGCCCCACCACTCGGCACCTCGCCTAGGCTCGGTGTGCCCTCACTCCGGCATTGCTCCGCGGGTCGCCGCGATGGGCCATCCCTGGCCCAGCGCGGCTAAACCGGCATCCTTGCCGGTTTCCCCGCTGCGCAATGCCTGCGTTCGGCCAGCGTGGTTAACGGGGCGCCTGCGATCCAGAGCTTCGCCGTGGCGGCCTTCGGGCCGACCAAGGCATCAAACCGGCGCGCTGCGCTTCTATGATTGTGCACTGCCTCCGGGCTGGAGTTGTTCCTGAGTAGGAGCTGTCGAGTGAAACGAGGCTGCGATCTTTTGATCTTGTTTTGTGTGCAGATCCATTGCTGCGGTAACGGCGGCTTAGGGTTCCGCCCTTACGGCGGGTCACTTTCGAAGAGCGCGAAAGTAACCAAAGCGCTCTTGCCCCACCACTTGGCACCTCGCCTGGGCTCGGTGTGCCCTCACTCCGGCATTGCTCCGCGGGTCGCCGCGATGGGCCATCCCTGGCCCAGCGCGGCTAAACCGGCATCCTTGCCGGTTTCCCCGCTGCGCAATGCCTGCGTTCGGCCAGCGTGGTTAACGGGGCGCCTGCGATCCAGAGCTTCGCCGTGGCGGCCTTCGGGCCGACCAAGGCATCAAACCGGCGCGCTGCGCTTCTCTGATGTGCACTGCCTCCGGGCTGGTGTTGTCCCTTTTGGAGCAAAGCTTGCCTGCCGGGCTGATGTTGTTTCTGTGGGAGCAAGCTTTGCTCCCACAGATATCAATCCTTCCACAGACATCAGTCGTTCCACAGATATCGAACTCTTCACAGATATCGAACCTCCACAGAAATGACTGTCCAGAGGCATCACTTTCCAGCGGCCACCTTCCACGGATACCACCTCACAGGGCTCATTTCATATCCAGAAAAGGTGCGCGACCCAACAAGCGAAGCGCGCCGGCGTGATGCCTTGGTCGGCCCGAAGGCCGCCACGGCCAGGTATTTGATCGCGGACGCCCCGTTAACCACGCTGGCCGAACGCAGGCATTGCGTAGCGGGTAAACCGGCAAGGATGCCGGTTTAGCCGCGCTGGGCCAGGGATGGCCCATCGCGGCGACCCGCGGAGCAATGCCGGAGTGAGGGCACACCGAGCCTAGGCGAGGTGCCAAGTGGTGGGGCAAGAGCGCTTTGGTTACTTTCGCGCTCTTCGAAAGTGACCCGCCGTAAGGGCGGAACCATAAGCAGCCATTACCGCAGCAATGGATATGCACACAAAGCAAGATCAAAAGATCGCAGCCTCGTTTAACTCGACAGCTCCTACACACCAACAACACCACCCGCCGCACCCACAGCACCCACCAATGAAGTGTTTGTCCCAATGTGTCTACCAAGCGGCACCCTTTGAACCGGAGGGGTCGGGTATACTCCCGCGTTTTGCGATGCCCTGCCGGCGTCATGGCTGAGATGGACAGCGTCATGCAATCCGCACTTACGATTTGTTCAGTGCAGACTGCGCGATTCTGAACCAGCCTTGCAGGGATGTTTCGGTGATTTTTGGAGTTTTTATGCTCGAACAGGCTCAACGCGTCCTCAAGGACATCTTCGGCTACGACAGCTTTCGTGGCCGCCAGGGTGCGATCATTGAGCGCGTGGCCAGTGGTGGCGACGCCCTGGTGCTGATGCCTACCGGCGGCGGCAAGTCCCTGTGCTTCCAGGTACCGGCATTGCTGCGCGAAGGCCTGGCCGTCGTGGTCTCGCCGCTGATTGCGTTGATGGACGACCAGGTCGCCACCCTCGAAGAACTGGGTGTTGCCGCCGCTGCGTTGAACTCCACACTGAGCGCCGAACAGCAACGGGACCTGGCCAACCGCATCAAGCGCGGTGAGGTGAAGATGCTCTACCTCGCGCCTGAACGCCTGGTTCAGCCGCGGATGCTGGCATTCCTGCAAAGCCTGGAAATCGCCCTGTTCGCCATCGATGAAGCACACTGCGTATCGCAATGGGGTCACGATTTCCGCCGCGAATACCTGCAATTGGGCCAACTGGCCGAGCTGTTCCCCAACGTCCCGCGCATCGCGCTGACTGCCACCGCCGACAAACGCACCCGCGAAGAAATCGTCGATCGCCTGCACTTGCAGGACGCCGAGCGTTTCCTGTCGAGTTTCGACCGCCCGAACATCTTCTATCGCATCGTCCCCAAGGAGCAGCCGCGCAAGCAGTTGCTGGCGTTCCTGGCCGAGCGGCGCAGCGACGCCGGTATCGTCTACTGCCTGTCGCGCAAGAAAGTCGACGAAGTCGCGGTATTCCTCAGCGAGCAGGGGTTTCCGGCGCTGCCTTATCACGCCGGGCTGCCCAACGAAACCCGCGCCCATCACCAGAAGCGCTTTCTCAACGAGGAAGGCCTGATCATGGTGGCCACCGTGGCGTTCGGCATGGGGATCGATAAACCCAACGTGCGTTTCGTCGCGCACCTGGACTTGCCCAAATCCCTGGAAGCGTACTATCAGGAAACCGGCCGCGGCGGGCGTGATGGCCTGCCGGCTGATGCCTGGATGGCTTACGGCCTGCAAGACGTGGTGATGCTCAAGCAGATGCTGCAGAACTCCGAAGGCGACGAGCGTCACAAGCGCCTGGAGCAGCACAAGCTGGACGCCATGCTTTCGCTCTGCGAAGAAACCCGCTGCCGCCGGCAAACCTTGCTGGCCTATTTCGACGAAGACATGCCGCAGCCGTGTGGCCATTGCGACAACTGTGTCGATGGCGTGCAGACGTGGGACGCGACCGAGCCGGCTCGCCAGGCCCTTTCGGCGATCTTCCGCACCGGCCAGCGTTATGGTGTGGGGCATCTGGTGGACGTGTTACTGGGCAAGGACAATGAAAAGGTCCGCAGCTTTGGGCATCAGCATCTGTCAGTGTTTGGTGTCGGCAAGGCGATGGGCGAGAGCGAATGGCGATCGCTGTTTCGCCAGCTGGTTGCCCGCGGGCTGGCGGACATCGACCTCGAAGGTTATGGCGGCCTGCGGTTGAGCGCCACTTGCCGGCCGCTGCTCAAGGGCGAAGTGACCCTGGAGCTGCGCCGCGACCTCAAGCCGCAAACGACTGCGAAAAGCAGCAAGAGCCAGGCGAGCCAGCTGGTTCGTGGTGAGGAACGCGAGCAGTGGGAAGCCTTGCGCGCGTTGCGTCGCAAGCTTGCCGAAGAGCACGGGGTGCCACCGTACGTCATCTTCCCGGATTCGACCCTGCTGGAAATGCTGCGCAGCCAACCGGGCTCCATGGCCGAGATGGCACGGGTCAGCGGCGTCGGCGCGCGCAAGCTGGAGCGTTACGGGGAGGCATTCCTCGAAGTGCTGGGCGGCCAGGCCGAGGCGCCAAAAGTGGTGGCCGACCTGCGCCACGAGTTGATCACACTGGCCCGCGCAGGCATGACGCCACTGCAGATCGCCGGCCAGTTGCAGTGTTCGGAAAAGAATGTGTACACCCTGCTTGCCGAGGCGATTGGCAAGCAACAGTTGTCCCTGGAGCAGGCACTGGATTTGCCTGAGGAATTGATGGGCGAAATACAGGATGCTTTTCTCGACGGTGAAGGCGAGTTGCCACCGGTTGTGGAGATCGCAGCAATATTTGCCGGACGGGTTCCAGAGGACGTGTTGTACTGCGTCCGGGCGGCACTGCAGTCGGAATTCGAAATTTGAAACAACCCTTGCTTTGATGTAACGATTCAGTACAAAGCGAGCCTTGCTTCATGTCCTCGGCCATGCTTAGCTGACTAATAATTAGGTTTTCTCTATTTCAGTCTAACCATGAGTTTTTTATGCCGTTAACCGATCAACACCGCTTTGGCATGCAGTTGGCGCAGGTGTCCCGTGGCTGGCGAGCCGAACTGGACCGTCGCCTGGCGGGCCTGGGATTGTCCCAGGCCCGTTGGCTGGTGCTATTGCACCTCGCGCGTTTCGGAGAGCCGCCGACCCAACGAGAGTTGGCGCAAAGCGTTGCCGTAGAAGGTCCGACCCTGGCCAGATTGCTCGACAGCCTCGAAAGTCAGGGTCTGGTCCAGCGCCAGGCAGTGGTGGAAGACCGCAGGGCGAAGAAAATCGTCCTCTGCGCCCCGGCCCGTCCGTTGATTGAACAGATTGAAACCATTGCCAACCAGCTGCGCCAGGAACTGTTTGAAGGCGTCGATGAGGCGGAATTGAAGATATGCATGCGAGTTCACGGGCATATCCTGGCCAACCTGGAAAAATCCTGACTCGTTGCTTCGTGCAGGACTTTTGAGATCGCCCGTTGGGCGGACTATAAAGAACTACTATGCATTATCGCGTTCGTACCGGATGTGCGAACGCGTACGGTTGGTTCTGGTTATCTAAGGGATGCTCATGCTTGAGAGTTTGCACGTTGTCTTGCGGTGTGGCACCAGGCTGCTGCTGGTGGGTGGCGCTGTGTGTTACTCGGCATTGGCGCCTGCGCTGGGGTTGGGTGAAATCACCCTGCATTCCGCGCTGAATCAGCCGTTGCGGGCAGACATCGCGCTGGTGGACGCGGCGGGGCTCGAAGAGGGCGACCTGTCGGTCAACCTTGCTACGGCGGACGAATTCAGCCGCGCGGGTGTTGAACGCGTGTTTTTTCTCAACGACCTGAAGTTCACCCCAATCCTCAAGGGCAATCGCAGCCTGATCCGGGTGAGCTCCAATAAAGCGGTCAATGAACCCTTCCTGAATTTCCTGGTGCAGCTCAATCAGCCCAATGGGCGGGTGCTGCGCGAATACACGGTGTTGATCGATCCTCCTGGCGCGCCGGGTGTTGTTCCTGTGGTCGATGAACCCGCCGCCACCACGCCAAACTCTCCGTTTCCTGCAGTCAAGCCTGCGGCAGCCACGCCAGCGCCAGCGCCGAAAAAAGCTGCTGCGCCCAAGGCCGAGGCTGTTGCCCCGGTAGCGGAAATTGACCCCGCTGCAGAGCAGTTGGCTGCCAGCGTCCTGCAAAACCAACAACTGCAAGCGACCATAACTGAGCTGAATGCGCGGCTGCAGGCACAGGACGAACAGATTGCCGCCCACAAGAAGCAGGTGATCGAACTGCAAACCCGGTTGGCCGAACTGCAACAGGCACCGCCCGCGGCACCTGTTGCCGTGGCACCGCCGGTAGTCGCCGTTGAACAGCCTGATGCCAATCAATGGCCAATGATTCTCGGCGTTCTGGCCCTGGCGGTCCTGGTACTCCTGGGTTTGTTCATGCGGCGCCAACGCCAACGCCAACAGGCGGATGAGGTGGCGCAGGAGGCTCCCGTGCCTGCTTCCCGGCCTGAGTCCGTGGCTGATGATCCTGTAGGAATGCAGGCACCGCCGGCCAAATCGGCGGCTGATCACCAAGAGGATGCGCCGTCGGGCGACGTGCTGGAGGGCGTGGGTATCTACATGGCCTATGGCAGGTTTTCCGAGGCGGCCGGTTTGCTGCGCGAGGCGCTGGCCAAAGAGCCACAGCGCACTGATCTAGCCGTGCAACTGCTGGAAGTGCTCGGCAAACAAGGCGATGTGGCGGCCTATGACGTCCAGGAAACCCAGCTGCGCGACTCAGGATTTGACCCACAGACCCTGCAGGACATTCGCAGCCGACACCCGAAAATGCACAACGTGACGCCGCTGGCTGCTGCGCCGGTTGTCGCTTCAGTGATCGCCGCAGCGCCCGTTGTTGCCCAGGGCGATGAGTTCCAGTTGAATCTGGATGACCTGTCGATGGACGCCAATTGGGACCTGATCAGCCCCTTCGACAGCGCTCCGCCGCCACCCGCACTTCCAGAAGAGCCGGCGTTTCACTCCAACCTCCACATCTTGCCCGAGGTGTTCGAAATGCCCGAGGAGCCGTCACTGGGCGAACCCGAGCTGGAGTGGGATGCGCCGGCGGATTCCCAGGGGCTGGACGACGATTTCCTCGCCGAATTCGGTGACCCGGACTCATCGCTGGAAATTGAGCCCTTCAGTCTTGAACCGGACAACGCCGGCAAACTCGAACAGGCTCAGACCTGTATTGATGACGGCGACCTGGACAGCGCGATTGAGCTGCTCAACGAGCTGCTCAAGGATGCTGATGAACCACTCAAGCAGACCGCGCGGAGTTTGTTGGCCGGCATTCGCTGATAGTGCATGTGTCGTTATCAATGTGGGAGTTAACCTGCTCGCGATAGCGGTGAGTCAGTCGACATAAATAGCGACTGACCAGCCGCAATCGCGAGCAGGCTCCCTCCCACAGGCTTCAGAATGTTTGCCCCAGGTTCAGGTACACGGCCTGCTCATCGGCATCGTTAAAGCCGTAACTGAAGTTCAGCGGCCCCAAGGGCGTGTCGAAGCCAATGAATACGCTGGCGGCATTGATGTAGCCACTGTCGAACTCATTGTCGTTGTTCCACACCCGACCTCGTTCCAGTGACCCGCCGGCATACAGCGGGAAATCGAGCGGCAGGTACGAGCGCGGTGTCAGGCGTCGAAAGTAGACGGCGCGCATCAGGCTGATGTTCTGCCCGGAAATCGCATCCTCCCTGAAACCCGATAACTGCCGTGCTCCGCCGAGCAGGAAGCTGGAAGTCACCACATTGGCGTCATTGAGCGTGCGCCCGTAGCGGCCGCCGAGAATGAAGGTGTCCGGGCCGTGGCTGAGGGCCTTGTCCAGCGCGACTTCCCATTGTCGATAGCGATTGTCCGAGCCCAGGCCGGGTTCGTACTGCCGCAAGGCCAGGCCGAAGTCTTCGCCTTCATGGGGGAAGTAGACGTTATCCAGTGAATCGAACGAGTACTTCACTTCATAAAACCCTTCGTTGAAGCTTTCGCTGGGCAGGTCCTGGTCGCCAATGCGCACGTCTGCCTTGCCCCAGGCTTCGCCAACACCCAGGCGCACTTCGCCGCTGTTGCCGATCTGGCGGCCTACGTTCAGGCCAAAGCCGTAGCGCTCAACCCGGTATTGGGCGATCGGATCGTTGTCCAGGGTGGCTTCGACGTTCTGCGCGTCAAAGGCGCCGTAAGGCGCAATGAAATATCGCGATCCGACATCCAGTGGCTGGTAGAACTCGCTGTACAGTTCCTGGCGGTCGCCGATCTGCGCGCGGGTCAACCATTCGGCACCCAGGCGGTTGATGCCGTTGACGCGGTAACTGGCGCCCAGGTTGAACGCACTGTCGCCGCGCATGTCGTCCGAGAGGTTCAAGCCCAGCCGCAGGTAATCCGTGCCGCTGCGCTTGCCGCGGGCAGTGATGATCAGGGTGTGGTTAGTGCCCTTGTGGGCGACTCGGTATTGCACCTGCTCGAAGTAGTCCAGGCCATACAAGGTGCCCATATCGGTTTGCAGGCGTCCCAGGTCCAGTGGTTGACCAATGTGCTGGCGAATGTAGTACCGAATGACATCATCGCCGACTTTCGAGTCATTCTCGACCTTGATTGCGGTGATGATCGGCGTGCGCTCGCTGGGCTCACGGGCGGCGCTCAGCTCCGGATCCAGCGGCTGCGACGGCTTGAGCTGCGCCAGGCGTGCATCGAGAATCCTGGTTGCGCGATAGCCTGCCTCGATCATTTCTTCGGCACGACCAAAGTCGGTCACCCCAAAACTCGCCAGTGACGGCTGGATCAGGATGTCGTCCGGGTGCAAGGCGGCGAGCTGTTCTTCGGAGTTGCGGCGGGTCATCAAGGTGATCGACTGGTTCAGCACGTCGACCACGGTGGTCAGTTGTTTGCTGTTGCGCAGGGGCGTGCCGATGTCGACCACGATCGCCACGTCGACCCCCATTTCCCTGGCGACATCCAGCGGGATGTTATCGGTCATGCCGCCGTCCACCAGCAGGCGCCCATCCAGTTCGACAGGGGCGAACACCGCCGGGATCGACATGCTGGCGCGAATCACCTGAGGCAGGTGACCCTTGCGAAACACCACCTTCTCACCACTGGCAATGTCGGTGGCGACCGCGCGGAAGGGTATGGGCAGCTTGTCAAAATCCCGGGTATCGCTGGCATGGGCCAGCAGGCTTTCCAGCATCAAGGCAAGGTTCTGGCCCTGGATGACCCCGAGCGGCAAGCCGAGGCTGCCGTCGTCGCGAAAACTGAGTTTCTGCTTCACCAGGAAGTCGCGATCATCCTGCTTGCGCCGGAACGGCACGTCAGCTCTGGGCGGCGCATCCGACAGGGCCTGCTGCCAATCAATGTTGAGGGCGAGCTTTTCCAGCTCATCGATCTTGTACCCGGATGCGTATAACCCGCCCACCACCGCACCCATGCTGGTGCCGGCGATGGCATCGATCTGGATGCCTTGCTCCTCCAGCGCCTTGAGCACACCAATGTGCGCCAGGCCTCGGGCTGCGCCACCGGACAGCACCAGGCCGACTTTTGGTCGGGGGGCCTCGGCGGCCTGGACGATCATGGGCAGCAAGCAGAGCAGCAGGCAGGACAGAAGATGGCGCATCATGAATCTCGGGACCAGCGGAAAAGGTCGCTATTATAGCGGCGCCCCTCGCCTCTGGAGTCTCGTCAATCATGCCTGCCAGCAAACCGGAAATTGTCATCACCTATTGCACCCAGTGCCAGTGGTTGCTGCGCGCAGCCTGGCTGGCCCAGGAACTGCTCAGTACCTTTGGTGACGACCTGGGAAAGGTGTCGCTGGTGCCCGGCACGGGTGGGGTATTCCATATTTCTTGTGATGGCGTGCAGCTTTGGGAGCGCAAGAGTGACGGCGGTTTTCCCGAGGCCAAGGTGTTGAAACAGCGGGTCCGGGATCAGATTGATCCCGACCGCGACCTCGGTCACAACGACCGGACTCAGTGAGAGGCTGCCTCTGCAGCAACGGTTTTCTTGTCTGACCCGCCGGCAAGACGGCTGGAGACCACAATCGCCACGATGATCAACGCGCCGCCGAGCAGCATGCGTGGCGTGGGATTTTCGTTGAACAGCAGCCAGGCCATGGTGATGCCGTATACCGGTTCCATGGCGAACACCACTGCGGCGGTGCGAGCCTTGATCACCGCCAGGCTGGCGACGAACAGGCTGTGAGCGACACCGGTGCAGAAGATTCCGAGCAGGCTGATCCACAGCCAGTCCAGGGCGCGCACTTCGCTCAATTGCGGTGCGGCCACCGGCAGCAGGCACAGCGCGACCACCACGTTCTGGCACAGCGCGGCCTGCACCGGCGGAATCCGTGAGGAACTGGCGCGGTTGGTCAACGACAATAAAGCGAAGAGCAAGCCCGAACCCACTGCCCACAGCAGGCCGGTGGTGGCGCCGCTGGCGAGGTCGAAATCAGGCGTGACCAGCACCAACCCGATACTCACCAGCACCACCAGGAGAATTTCGTTGGCGTGAATTCGCTCGCGGAAGATCAGTCCTTCGAGGATCACGGTAAAAGCCGGGAAACTGGCGAATCCCAACGTCGCAATCGCCACACCGGCAACCTTCACCGCGATGAAAAAGCTTACCCAGTGCCCGGCCAGCAGTACGCCGCTGAGTAACAATCGGCGCCAATCCACGGCTTCGAGAGGTTGCCAGCGGGTGGCACTGGCGAACCGTGCAAACACCGCCAAGGCGAGCACCGCGAATGCCGCGCGGCCAAAAACGATTACGGCCGGGGAGGCTGCCGCGAGTTTGCCGAACACGCCGGTCAGGCCGAACATCAGTGCACCAATGTGCAGGGCGCCAAGGGCGGTACGGGGAGTCATTGCAGATCCTTGATCGATGTGTGAGCACGGCCGATACACGACCCGTAGGAGCCTCCGGCAGCTCCTACAGTAGACCGTGGAGGAGCCGTATACGTCTGTCGCCAGACTAGCGTCTTTTGTCGCCGCCCTCGCGTCGCAGTTTTCCCGGAGAGGCGCCGAACTCGCGCAACACCGCGGCGGCGAATGCACTTTGCGAGCTGTAGCCGACCCGGCTGGCGATTTCGCCGATAGGCAGCACGGTGTCGCGCAACAGCTCGACAGCCCGGTGCAGGCGGCGGCTGCGGATGTAATCCATCGGCGTCTGCCCGCATTCGGCGACGAAGCGGGCATGCAGGCGGGCGCTGGACAAGTCGGCGATGCGGGCGAGGTCAGCGACCTGCAGGGGATAGGCCGCGTGCTGGTCGATGTGCGCATTCAACGCCGCATAGGGCAGGCGACGCCCCCCCATGACCTCGGGTTTGACGTTATTGAGACTGGCCAGCAACAGCACGGCACCCTGTTGCGCAATCAGCGGGTCGTCGACCTGGCTGCCCGCCAGCCAGCTCACCAATTGGCTCTGCCCGGCATCGAGGGGCAGGCGTGCGGCGCTGTCGAGCAGGCGTCGGCTGGCGTCGGCATGCTCACCCAGGGACTGCGCCACCCATTGATCGCTCGGTATATCCAGCACCAGGCAACGGCTGCCATTGGCACTGTTGCAGGCGTGATGAAAACCGGAAGGCACCACCACAAAACTCTGCTGTATCACCTGGCTGCCATGCCCGCCCACCTCGAAATCCAGCGCCCCCGACAACCCGAACACCAACTGCGCATGGTCGTGGCTGTGGATGATCAGGTCCTTGGTGTATTGGCGGAGCGTGAGGATCGGTCTCATCGCAGGTCTCCCGGGCAAGGTGGGCATTCTACACCGCGTTGGCCGCCCGGCGTTGTCACAGGACTGACGCGTCATTGTCATGGGCGATTCACCCGCCCGGCGCACAGTTGCCCAAACCATCGTGGAGCGTTGCCAATGACCAGTGCCGAGCTCGCCAGACCCGGTCGCAAGCAGCGGGTGCGGACCTTGTGGATTTCCGACGTGCATCTGGGCACCCGGGACTGCCAGGCCGAGCACCTGAGCACATTTCTCAAGGGTTACCACGCGGACAAGGTCTACCTGGTCGGCGACATCATCGATGGCTGGAAGCTGCGTAGCGGCATGTACTGGCCCCAGGCGCACACCAACGTCATCCGCCGCCTGCTGACCATGAGCAAGCGCGGCACCGAGGTGATCTACGTGACGGGCAACCACGATGAATTCCTGCGCCGTTACTCGAAGTTGATCCTGGGCAATATCCAGTTGGTCGACGAGGCGGTGCACGTCACGGCGGATGGCCGGCATCTGCTGGTGATCCACGGCGACCAGTTTGATGTGATCACCCGCTACCACCGCTGGCTGGCGTTTCTTGGGGACTCGGCCTACGAATTTACCCTGACGCTCAACCGCTGGCTGAATCACTGGCGCGCCCGCTATGGATATGGGTACTGGTCGTTGTCGGCCTACCTCAAGCACAAGGTGAAAACCGCGGTCAGCTTTATCAGTGATTTCGAGGAGGCTATCGCCCACGAGTGCGTGAAGCGCGAGTTGCACGGCGTAGTGTGCGGGCACATTCACCATGCCGAAATCCGCCGGGTGGGCGGCGTGGATTACTTGAACTGCGGGGATTGGGTTGAGTCGTGCACGGCGCTGATCGAGCACTGGGACGGCTCGATCGAGTTGTATCGATTGGCGGACGCACAGGCGCGGGAAGAGCAGATGACGGCGCAGAAGGTGGGTGAGCCTGCCTGAGATCAGAAGATCTTTTGATTCTAGGCTGGTGAGTGCTCCTGCATCGCCGCCTTGTAGATCGAGTTCTTCGGCTGCGCAAACAGGCGCTCCATCATCGGCTCGAAGAAGCTCAGCGGCAGCGTTTCGTAGGCGGGGTCAAACGCCGCCGCATCATATTTGGCACAGAAATCAATGGTCGCCTGATACTGCGGATGACCACTGAATTGCTCGCGCAGATGCCGATCCATACCCAAGTGATGAAAAAAGTAGTAACCCTGGAAAATCCCGTGCTTTTCCACCATCCACAAATTCTCGGCGCTGACGAATGGCTTGAGGATCGCCGCAGCAATGTCCGGATGATTATAGGAGCCCAACGTATCGCCAATGTCATGCAACAGCGCACACACCACATATTCCTCATCACGGCCGTCGCGCCAGGCACGTGTTGCGGTTTGCAGGGAGTGGGTCAGGCGATCCACGGGAAAACCACCGAAGTCACCCTCGAGCAGCGTCAGGTGGGCCACGATCCGTTTCGGTAACTGCCTGGCGTAGGCGCTGAAGTCGGCAGCGATGATTGCCCAGTCTTCCTGGGTGCCGTCCTGCATGTGGGTGAAGCGGGCATTGGCATTCATCGACTGTCCTCGAATAGCGGGTGATTCCTAGAACGGCACGCGACCCAGGATCATGTCGCGGTACATGACAAAATCGCCGAGCAGGCTGTAAAAGGGATGCTGGAAGGTCGCGGGACGATTTTTCTCGAAAAAGAAATGCCCGGCCCAGGCGAAGCTGTAACCGGCCAGCGGCAGGCTCAACAGTAATAGCCAGGCGCCTTTGCCGATGGTCATGGCCAGAATGAAAATAACCAGGGTGGTGCCGATGAAGTGCAATCGTCGGCAAGTACTGTCGCTGTGCTCGCTGAGGTAATACGGGTAGAACTCGGCGAAGCTGTTGAAACGTTTGATGTTTTCCACGACAACGGTCTCTGTGGTTATTGTTCTGGCGCCAAGTTGTTCTGCGGGTAGCTTATTTAAGTCTAGAGTGATCATTGGCATCAGCCAGTGACAATAGGCGCCACTTTAGTATCCTTCGGTAAACCTGACGCCGTAGACGGCTCACCAAGACAGTAAACGCCATGAGCGAAAGAACGACTTCTGCAAGCTGGGCGATGGGGATTGTCAAGGCACTGGAAATGGACGGCCTGGATTGTCGGGTCCTGTTCAGGCAGCTGGGGCTGGACTACGCGGCCCTGACCGACCCGGATGGGCGCTTTACCCAGGACTCCATGACACGACTGTGGCAACGCGCGGTCGAGCTGTCGGGTAACCCGGCGATCGGCCTGAACATGGGCAAAGTGGTGCGGCCGGCATCCTTTCATGTGGCGGGCTACGCCTTGATGTCGAGCCAGACTCTGGTTGAAGGTTTTCAGCGCCTGGTGCGTTATCAACGGATCATCGCCGAAAGTGCCGACCTGAGTTTCCGCCTGCTGGACGAGGGTTATGCGCTGATCCTGACGGTGCATGGCGACCATCTGCCGCCGACCCGGCAAAGCGCCGAGGCTTCCCTGGCCTGCGCCCTGGGGCTGTGCAACTGGCTGACCGGGCGAACCCTGCAACCCCGCAAGGTGATGTTCCAGGGTGAGCACCCCGTCAACCTTGAGCCCTATACCCAAACATTCCACGCCCCGCTGGTATTCAGCGCGCCCTATGACGCGCTGATTTTCGAGCGCGCCGACATGGAGGCGCCGCTGCCTACGGCCAATGAAGCGATGGCGGCGTTGCATGACCGGTTTGCCGGTGAGTACCTGGCGCGGTTTTCCGAAAGCCGAGTGACCCACAAGGCGCGTCAGGTGTTGTGCCGGCTGCTGCCGCAGGGCGAACCCAAGCGCGACACCGTAGCGCAGACGCTGCACCTGTCGCAGCGCACCTTGCAGCGCCGGTTACAGGAAGAGGGCACCAGTTTCCAGGCCTTGCTCGACGATACTCGCCGCGAGATGGCCGAGCAGTACCTGGCCCAGCCCAGCATGACCCTGCTGGAAATTGCCTACCTGTTGGGTTTCGCCGACCCCAGCAACTTTTTCCGCGCGTTCCGCCGCTGGTTTGACGCCACGCCGGGAGAGTACCGGGCACGGTTGGCGGGCACGCCTGCGCCGGTCAGTGACGCCAAAACGCCGGAATACACAACACAAACACCGTGATGATCTCCAGTCGGCCCAGCAACATGCCGAACGACAGGATCCACTTGGCGGCGTCGGGCAGCGTCGCGAAGTTGCCCGCCGGGCCAATGGTCTCACCCAGCCCCGGGCCGACGCCGGAAACGGTACTGGCTGCGCCTGTCAGCGCGGTCATCCAGTCCACTCCCAGCAGCGAAAGCAGCAGGGCGATGACGCAGATGGTGATGGCAAAGAAGAATGAGAAGGTCAGGATCGACCGCACGATCTCTTCGTCGAGCCGGTGTCCGTTGTACTTCTGCTTGATCACTGCGCGCGGGTGAATCAATTGGTTAAGGTTGGCCTTGAGCAGGATATAGGCGACCTGAAAGCGGAAGATCTTGATCCCGCCAGCGGTCGAGCCTGAGCAACCACCGACAAAACCCAGGTAGAAAAACAGCATCAGCGAGAAATTGCCCCACAGGCTGTAGTCTCCCAGGGCAAATCCGGTCGTGGTGACCACCGAGGTCACGTTCAGTGCCACGTGGCGCAGGGCCTCCAGCCAGTGCAGCTGGGTGGTCCACCAGTACCAGGTGCCGAGCACCAGCCAGGTCACCAGCAACATCCCGAGCAAACCCTGAACCTGCTGATCCTTTATCAAGGCGCGCCGGTTGCCGCGCAGGGTCGCCACGTACAAGGTGAATGGCAGGCTGCCGAGGATCATGATGACGATCGCCACCCAATGCACCGCGGGCTGTGTCCACTTGGCCAGGGACAGGTCGGAGGTCGAGAAGCCCCCGGTGGAAATGGCCGACATCGCATGGTTGATGGCATCGAAGGGGCTCATCCCGGCCCACCAGAAGGCCAGGCTGCCGAGGATGGTGATGCCGACATAGGCTGCAACAATAAGACGCGCCACCATGTGCGAGCGGGGCATGACTTTTTCGGAGCGGTCCGAGGATTCGGTCTGGAACAGGCGCATGCCACCGATGCGCAGCAACGGCAGGATCGCCACTGCCATGCCGATAAAGCCGATGCCGCCGATCCAGTGCAGCAACGAGCGCCACATCAGGATCCCGGGGGACATCTTGTCCAGGCCGTTGAGCACTGTCGACCCGGTGGCGGTGATGCCGGACATGCTTTCGAAGAATGAGTCGGTGTAGCTGATGTGCTGGGTCAACAGGAACGGCAGCGCGGCGAATATGCACACCACCAGCCAGCTGCTGACGGTCAGCAGGTACATGTCCCGCGGGCGCAGGTGTATGTGTTCGGGCCGACCGGGGATGACCAGCGCCAGGCCGGCGACGAAGGTGATCATGCTGGCCCAGAGGAACGAAGGCAGGTCGCTGGTGCGGTCGAAAATCACCAGCGTGGCCATGGGCACGACCATGGCGATGGCCAGGGTGATCAGAAAGATGCCGATGATGAAACCAATGATCCGTAAGGTCGGCAACGCCATGAAGTCCGCTCGGGCTGAATAGGGAAGGGCGCCATTCTACCTGCGGGGCAGGGCATGTAAACCGGCATCCCTGCGGCAGTTACCGCTAGAATAGCCAAACATTTTTCATTGGAGGTGGCCGATGCAGGCTCTCGACGCTTTGCTCAACCGTGTTTCCGTTCCCCGACTGCTCGACCCGGCACCGACCGCCGAGCAGCGTGAGGCCCTGTTCGCCGCAGCCATGCGCGCACCGGACCACGGTCATTTGCAGCCTTGGCGGTTTCTGACCATCGAGGGTGCTGCACGGGAGCAGATGGGCGAGCTGCTGGCTGAAGCGGCGAAGCTGCAGGACGGCGAAGTGTCTGAAGCCGCGGTGGACAAGGCGCGCAACGGGCCGCTGCGGGCACCGCTGGTGGTCGTGGTGATCGCGCGATTGCAGGAACACGTGAAGTATCCGAAATCCGAGCAGCTGCTGGCTGCGGGTTGCGCGGCCCATGGCATCCTGTTGGCCGCTTATGCCCAGGGGATTGGCGCGGTGTGGCGCACTGGCGACCTGGCGTATTCGCCCCACGTGGCCAAGGGCTTGGGTTTGGCGGAGGGGGAGGAAGTCATTGCGTTTCTCTACCTGGGCACGCCGCAGAAAGAACCGCGGGTGGCGGAGAAAGTGAACCTTGATGAGTTCGTCAGCGCCTGGCCGGGCAAGCGCTGAACATCGACAGATCGCAGCCCCGTTTCAAAGACGGCGCGTTCTGTAGGAGCTGTCGAGTGAAACGAGGCTGCGATCTTTCCGACAACACCGCTATCGCTACGGCTGGACCACGGCCCCTGGCACCAACGGCAACTCGAGACTGGCAATGAACCCGCCTTGCGGATGATTGCTTAGCATCAGACTCCCGCCATGCCGCTCCGCCGCTCGGCGCGCAATCGCCAGACCCAGGCCATGCCCTGCGGCAGTCTGTCCCGGCGCCCGATAAAACGGCTCTCCCAGCTGACTCAGATGCACGGCCTCCACGCCGGGGCCGTGATCGCGCACGCTGATCACTATCCGCTCGCCCTGCCGGGTCGCCCGCATTTCTATCGATTGCCCGGGCGGATTGAACCGTTGGGCGTTGCGCAGCAGATTATCCACCGCACGTTCAATCATCGTTGGCCAGCCCTTGAGGCTGAGCGCCGAGTCGGCCTCCAGGTTTACGGGCTGTTCCGGCGAGCTCAGCTGGGCATCTTTTTGCAGGGTTTGCAGCAGCGCATGCAGATCAACGTCTTCGGCGCTGGCATTGTCGGCATCGACCCGCGCCAGGACCAGGATTTCGCTGATCAGCGCCTCCAGACGGTCGCACTCGCGGGTCAGGCGAGGCCAGAGCTTCTGCCGTTCTTCCGGGTTGGCCCGCTCGGCCAGCGCTAGGGCGATACGCAGTCGGGCGAGGGGCGAGCGCAGTTCGTGGGATACATCGCGCAGCAATTGCCGCTGGCTGCCGATCAGGCTTTGCAGACGCGCGCCCATGCGGTTGAAATCATTGGCCAGTACGCCGAATTCGTCGCGGCGATTGGCCAGTTTGACCAGGCTGTTCTGTTGGTAGGTGGTTTGCCCCAGGTCATGCACGGCGCCGCGTAAGCGGCTGAGCGGGCGGGTGATCGACAGGGTCACGAACAGGCTGAACAGGGTGAGTACCACCAGCGCGATGCCTAGCGCACTCAAGGGCCACAGCAGGCTTTCGCGGTGCCAGGAGTCGAGTTCCGGGTGCGGGATGCGGTAGATCAGCAAGTAGGTGTTGCCGGTTTTTTCGCTGGTGTACTCGTCGGTCAGGCGCCGCCAGGGCAGGCGTCGATCACCGTCGTTCTGGCGTGCTTCGAACGCTGCGGCGCGACGCGGGAAAGTGCCGCGAACCACCGGATCGCCGCTCTCGTTAAGCACCTGGACGTCGATATGGTATTGGCGTTTGCGCTGTTCAAGGATGTCTTGCGCGGCTTCTTCGCCCTGGGCTTCGAAGGTTTGCGTCCACTGTTCGGCCAGGGTGTTGAGGCCCGGGTGGCGGCTGAGGATCCATGCGTCCTGGTTGAGCATGTGCCCCAGCAGTATGGAAAGCCCTGCAACCAGAGCGATGGCTAGCCAGAAGCTTGCCAGGATACGCCAGAACAGTGAACGCACAGAAAGTCCTCAGCAGACACGAATTAACACTGTAGGAGCGAGCTTGCTCGCGAAAAACGCAGGTACGACGTGGGCTGTCTGATATCCCGCGTTTTCGTTGACGATTTTCGCGAGCAAGCTCGCTCCTACAAAAAACAGGACCCAACGGGCCGTTGGGTCTGTGGTCAGCGTATTATTGCGCTTTTTGCGGTTGCTGCGCTTTCCACGCCTTGAACTCGGCCCATTCGGCGCGACGTTCAGCTTTTTTCTTCTGCATCTCGTCGAATTGCTTCTGCTGATCCGGTTTCAGCAGGGCGCGGACGTCCGCTTCGGCCTTCTTGTGGTTGGCGGCCATTTCATCTTTCATGGCTTTCTGGTCGGCCGGGGAGAGTTTCTCCAGGTACTTGTCGACCACTTGCTTACGCTCGTGCATCTGCTCGCCCATGATCTTGCGGATCTGCTCGCGCTGTTCGCGGCTCAGGTCAAGTTGGCCGTAGGGGCCTTTGCCGTGCATGCCGTGCATCTGACCGCCGTGGCGCGGGCCATCCATCGGACCACCCATCGGGCCGGCGCCTTCAGGCATCGCCATGGCAACGGTCGGCAGGGCGGTGGCGAACATCAGAGCGATAAGAGTCTTGCGCATGGTGAATCTCCTTGTCTCGTTCCCGGTACGTTCCGGATGAGTACAGATTATCGAGACCAAGGTAAGCGGCGGTCAGTGGAGCGTAAAGCCTGTGTAAAGAGCATTTTTGCCCGGCCTGACAAACCAGTTAGCCACCTGATCTCCAGGACTCATGATCTACCGCCCCGCCCCCGAGCCTCCGGCAGCTCCTACCGAGAGCGCGATTTATGTCGATCGTAGGGGGCTTCAGAGACTGTAATAGTACCCACGGCTGCGCAACGCAATGATGCGCGGGCGGCCGTCGGGGTGGGGGCCGATCTTTTTGCGCAGGTTGCTCACGTGCATGTCCAGGCTTCGATCGTACAGGGTCAGTTTGCGGCCCAGGGCGATCTGCGCCAGTTCCTGTTTATCCAGCGGCTCGCCCGGTTGCTTGAGCAGCGCTTCGAGCAGGCGGCTTTCGGAAACCGTGAGGGTGAACTCCTGTTCGTCGATGCTGACCACGCCTCGCGCCGGGCTGAAGCACAGGTCGCCCAGTTCCACCTGGCTGGACACCGCCGCCGGATGACTGCGCCGTAGCACCGCGCGCAGGCGGGCGGTCAGTTCCCGCGGGTCGCAGGGTTTGGCCAGGTAGTCGTCGGCACCCAGTTCCAGCCCAAGAATCCGGTCCAGGGGTTCGCCACGGGCCGAGAGCATCAATACCGGCAGGTCCGGATGATCGCTGCGCAACTGCTTGAGCAACTCCAGCCCGCTGCCGTCCGGCAACATGACGTCCAGCACCACCGCTGCGGGAGAAATTTCGGTCAGGGCCCGGCGGGCACTCTGGCCATCGTGGCAGGCACGGACCTGAAAGCCTTCCTGGCCCAGCCAACTGCACAGGAGCTCACACAGCTCCTGGTCATCATCAATTAATAACAGCTCGCTCATGAATCACTCAATTTAGCCATTGCCGAGGTTTTTCGACTTGCCCCGATGGCGAAGATACCGCACAGCAGGGCCAACCGCGCAACTCCCGCCTGATTCCAATCGGTTATTGGGCAGGTTGTCGGCAGGTAAACGGGAAGGATGAGCGATTGAGAACACGATGAACCCGGGAAGGTTCATCGTGGGGGACAAACTAAGGCAGGACTTGCTTGAACGGCTTGACCGAAACGTTGGCGTACACGCCCGCGGCGATGTAGGGGTCGGCGTCGGCCCAGGCCTGGGCGGCATTCAGGGAGTCGAACTCGGCGACGATCAGGCTGCCGGTGAACCCTGCAGCGCCCGGATCATTGCTGTCGACCGCCGGGTGCGGCCCGGCCAGTACGATTCGGCCTTCGCCCTTGAGCTGTTGCAGGCGCTCAAGGTGGGCAGGCCGCGCGGCCAGGCGAGCTTCCAGGGAGTTGGCGACGTCTGTGGCAATGATTGCGTAAAGCATGTCAGTCCTCGGTTTTTGGCGTTGTGGTATCGGTGTCGTGCAGGTGGCGCGACAGGTAGATCCCCTGTGCGACCAGGAACAACAATGTCATGCCCAGGCTGCCGAAAACCTTGAAGTCGACCCAGTAGCTCTGGAACGTGAACGCGACAAACAGGTTGGCGGCTCCGCAGAACAGGAAAAAGCCGATCCATGCGATGTTCAGGCGAGTCCAGACCGGGTCTGGCAGGGTCAATGCATGGCCCATGATGCGCTTGATCAGCAGGCGGTCGCCGATGAAATGACTGCCGATGAACGCCAGGGCGAACAACCAGTTGACCACCGGTGCCTTCCATTTCAGGAAGGTTTCGCTATGAAACGCCAGGGTCATGCCGCCGAACACCAGGCAGGCGATAAGGGTCAGCCACTGGCTCTTCTCCAGCTTGCGCTGGCTGATGAACAGGGCGCCGTAGACCACCAGGGAGCTGATGATCAGCATCGCGGTGGCGCTGTAGATACCGCCTACAGTCAACTCATGGCCGGCGATGTCGACGACCCGTGGATCAAGTTTGTAGACGATGAAAAACAGGAGAAGCGGGATGAAATCGATGAATTGTTTCACAGTGGCAGCCAGAAGCAGGATGTGGCGGCATAATAACAAACATATGGGCGCGCGATAGCGCCAGCTGATTTGAGGTAACACTTCCCCGTGAATGTTGATCTGCACTGCCATAGCACGGCTTCCGATGGCGCCCTGGCGCCGGCGATTCTGGTTGCGCGTGCGTTCGAGAAAGGCGTGCGAGTCCTGGCCTTGACCGATCACGACACCCTTGAAGGGCTGGATGAAGCCCGCACGGCCGCCACGGCGCTGGGCATGCAGTTGGTCAATGGCGTCGAATTGTCCTGCACCTGGGGCGGCGCGACCATTCATGTGCTGGGTTACGGGTTTGATGTAAATGCGCCATCGCTGGTCGAAGCTATCGCCCGGTTGCACGATGGCCGCTGGTTACGGTCCGAGGAAATAAGCCGCAAGCTGGCGCTCAAGGGCATGCCGGGCGCGCTCGAAGGCGCACGGGCCATCCAGCAGGAGTTGGGCGACAGTGGCAACGCGCCGGCCCGTCCGCATTTTGCCGACTGGATGGTGAGCGAAGGTTTCGTCAAGGATCGCGCCGAGGCGTTCCGCAAATGGCTGGGTGCCGGCAAGTTGGGGGACGTCAAGCAGCATTGGCCGACCCTGGAAAAAACGGTCGAAACCCTGCGCGCGGCGAAAGCCTGGGTCAGCCTCGCGCACCCATGGCACTACGATTTCACTCGCAGCAAGCGTCGTCGGCTGATTTCTGACTATATTCAAGCAGGCGGCCACGCCATAGAAGTGGTCAATGGCCATCAGCCCGCCGAACAGGTCGGCAGCCTGGCGATTCTTGCTCGTGAGTTCGGTCTGCTGGTCAGCGCCGGCAGTGATTTCCATGGCCCTGGAGGCTGGTCCGAGATCGGCGAATATCGCCCGCTTCCGGAGGATCTGCCGCCACTTTGGTCTCGATTCAAACATGACCCAATTATTGCCGCCGTCTGAACAGGTAGAGAATGTGAGTCAATTTTTCCAGATTCATCCGGAAAACCCGCAAGCGCGCCTGATCAAACAGGCGGTCGAGATCATCCGCAAAGGCGGGGTGGTGATTTACCCCACGGACTCGTCCTATGCGATTGGTTGCCAGATTGGCGACAAGAATGCGGTTGAGCGTGTGCGTCGCTTGCGTCAATTGGATGAAAAGCACAATTTTGCGCTGATTTGTAGCGATCTTTCGCAATTGGGCCTGTTCGCCAAGATTGATACCGGTACGTTTCGCCTGCTGAAGGCCCATCTTCCGGGCCCCTACACCTTCATTCTCAACGCGACACGGGAAGTCCCGCGGCTGTTGCTGCACCCGAAAAAGCGCACCATCGGCCTGCGTGTGCCGAGTCATCCGATTGCCCTGGCCTTGCTCGCAGAGCTGGGCGAGCCGCTGATGAGCGTGACGCTGATCATGCCGGGTGACACCGATCCCTTGACCGACCCGTACGAAATGCGCCAGCTGCTCGAGCATCAGGTCGACCTGATCATCGACGGCGGCGTCGGCGGGATCAAGGCCTCCACCGTGATCAGTCTTGCCGATGGCGAGCCGGAAGTGATCCGCGTCGGCTGCGGCGACCCTGCGCCGTTCATGGCCGAAGCCTAGATGTCGGCAGTAGAGCCCGTCGACACTCAGGCCGGCGCCCAACAGGAGCTGCCTTTCGCCATGGTCTATGGCCAGGCGGTAATGGAAATGCCGCTGGACCTGTACATTCCGCCGGATGCTCTCGAGGTCTTTCTGGAAGCCTTCGAAGGCCCCCTCGATTTGCTGCTGTACCTGATCCGCAAACAGAACATCAACATTCTCGACATTCCGGTCGCGGAAATTACCCGCCAGTACATGGGCTATGTCGAGTTGATGCAGTCGGTGCGCCTGGAGCTGGCGGCCGAATACCTGGTGATGGCCGCGATGCTGGCCGAGATCAAGTCGCGGATGCTGTTGCCTCGGGCGGAGTCGATCGAGGCCGAGGAAGACGATCCCCGCGCCGAACTGATCCGGCGCCTGCAGGAGTACGAACGGTTCAAGGCCGCAGCCGAAGGCATCGATGGCCTGAGCCGGGTTGGCCGTGATGTCGTGGTGCCCAGGCTTGATGCCCCCGAGGCGCGGGCGCGCAAGCTGGTGCCGGACGTCAGCCTGGCGGAGTTGCTGATGTCCATGGCCGAGGTGCTGCGCCGGGGCGATATGTTCGAAAGTCACCAGGTCAGTCGCGAAGCCTTGTCCACCCGCGAGCGCATGAGCGATGTACTGGAAAGGCTCAAGGGCGGCGGGTTCGTGCCCTTCGTCGAGCTGTTCACCGCCGAGGAAGGGCGCCTGGGGGTGGTGGTGACCTTTATGGCGATCCTCGAACTGGTCAAGGAATCCCTGGTCGAGCTGGTGCAGAATGAGCCGTTCGCGCCGATCCACGTGCGGGCCCGAGCCGAATAACGAGTTGAATCATGAACCTGACTGAACCCCGCGAGCTGGCACCACTGCTTGAAGCCTTCCTGTTGGCCTCGGGAAAGCCGCAATCGCTTGAACGCCTGTTCGAACTCTTCGAAGAGGCCGAGCGCCCGGAGCCACCGGTCTTCAAGAAGGCCCTGACGATTCTGGCCAAGTCCTGTGATGGTCGTGCCTTCGAACTCAAGGAGGTCGCCTCCGGCTATCGCCTGCAAATCCGCGAAAAATTCTCGCCGTGGGTCGGGCGCCTGTGGGAAGAGCGCCCGCAGCGCTATTCCCGGGCCATGCTCGAAACCATGGCGTTGATCGCCTATCGCCAGCCGATCACCCGGGGTGAAATCGAGGACGTGCGGGGTGTGGCGGTCAACAGCCACATCGTCAAGACCCTGCTTGAGCGCGAGTGGATCCGCATCGTCGGCTACCGCGACGTGCCCGGCAAACCGGCGATGTTCGCCACCACCAAGGCGTTTCTCGACCATTTCAACCTGAAGAATCTGGACGATCTGCCACCCTTGGCAGAGCTGCGCGAGCTGGAGCCCGACCCGGTGCTCGACTTCGACGACGCCCCCGTACCTGCCAGCCTGCAAGAGCTGGCCGACGCCAGTGCCGAACCGGAGGAGCCCAAGGAGGAAACCAGTTTCCATACCTTGCTGCTGGAACTGGACACCATGGAGGAGGGGCTCAAGACCGATTTCGATGATCTGTTGCGCGATGGTGCGGTGACCCAAAGTGATGAGTTTCAGGATCAGCCTGAATCTGAATCCGAGATTGAGCCTGAGATGGAAGTTGAGGTTGAGGTTGAGCCAGAACCTGCGATTGAAGTTGAACTTCACGCCGAGCCTGACGCCACACTCGAAGAGGAACCGGACGACGATGTGCTTGGCGTTGCCGAAGCTCGCGAAAAACTACTGGCCGCCGTCGCTGCCCTCGAACAGCACAAACCGGAGCCCGAATCTGAGTTGAGTGACGAGGAAGCCGAAGCCCGCGCTCTGGCCGAAGCCATCGAAGCTGAACGCCGCGAATTCGAAGACTGAGGTGCTGCCAAAAGATCGCAGCCTTCGGCAGCTACAGGACCGCGTTTGCCACCGGTATCAATTTGTACCCGGTCATGTAGGAGCTGCCGCAGGCTGCGATCTTTTGACTTTAATTTTTGAGGCCTCAAGTGAGCTCAACCAAAGACCCCTGCATCAGCGTCTGCAAATTCACCGACGACATCTGCATCGGCTGCGGCCGCAGCAAGCGCGAGATCAAGTCGTGGAAGAAGCTCGACAAGGTCGACAAGCGCACCGTGCTCGCCGAAGCCGCGTTACGCCTGATCGCGCTCGGCCCTACCGCTCGGCGCAAAAGCAAATAACCTGGTCTGCCTGCGCTAGTCTCTGATGCGTAAATCCGCGCATGCGCGTATGATTCGCGACCCTTCGGCGATCCCTTCGCCCAAGTACCAGATAGACAACGCTTCAGGACGCCTTATCAGCGCTTCCTGAACAGACCACACCGGGAGGTGCCCAGATGAGTATCAACGACCAGAAAGACGACCAGGAAATCGGCCCAGCAGGCGAAAAGCTGCAGAAGGTCCTCGCCCGTATCGGCGTAGGCTCGCGCCGTGACGTGGAAGCCTGGATCAGCCATGGCCGCATCAAGGTCAATGGCAAAGACGCCACCCTTGGTCAGCGCGTCGACCTGCATGATGCCATCACCATCGATGGCAAGGTGATCAAGCGCGAAGAGGCCGCCGAGTCGGTTCGCCGCGTGATCATGTACAACAAGCCCGACGGTGAAATCTGCACCCGTAACGACCCGGAAGGCCGTCCAACCGTTTTCGACAAGATGCCGCGCCCGAAAGAAGGTCGCTGGATCAATATCGGCCGCCTGGACATCAACACCACCGGTCTGCTGATGTTCACCACTGACGGTGAGCTGGCCAACCGCCTGATGCATCCTTCCTACGAGATGGACCGTGAATACGCGGTACGTGTGCGTGGCGAAGTGGATGACGAGATGATCGAGCGCTTGAAAGCCGGGGTTGTCCTCGAAGACGGCCCGGCCAAGTTCACTGACATCAAGCAGGCGCCAGGTGGCGAAGGCTTCAACCACTGGTACCACTGCGTGGTGATGGAAGGTCGTAACCGCGAAGTTCGTCGTCTGTGGGAATCCCAGGGCCTGGTGGTCAGTCGCCTGAAACGCGTGCGTTTCGGTCCGGTGTTCCTCAACTCCGACCTGCCGATGGGTCGCTGGCGCGAAATGAGTCAGTACGAAGTCGACATCCTCAGTGCCGAGGTTGGCCTGACGCCTGTGGCCATGCCGCAGATGAACGCCAAGAGCAAGGACAAGCTCGAGCGGATGCAGCGCAAGTCGTCGCGTCCGATGGGCACCACCGAGCGTGTACGGACCCTGCGTCCAGCCGCCGGTGCTCCAGCTGCCAACCCGCGTCCGGCCCGTGAGCCGCACATCGAAGGCGAACGTCCGGCCCGCAAGCCGGCGGCTCCTCGCGCCGATGGCGAGCGCGGTCCACGTACGCCGCGTCCGGCCAATGGCCGTACCGAGCGCGGTGAAGGCCGTGGCGCGCCAGCCGGTGGTCGCAGTGATCGCGGCGCTCCCGCCGGTCGCGGTACGCCAGTGGCGGATCGTCCAGCGGACACCAAGCGTCCAGCCAAGCCAGCCGCGAAAAAGCGTCCGGGCATTGTCCTGGTCGACAAGGATGCGCCATCAGGCAAGCGCCGTGGCGCGCCGGCCGGTTCGGGTCAGCGTCCGGGCTTCGGGCGTCGCAAGCCGGAGTGAAGCAGCGGTAAGCTTCAAGCGGTAAGCCGTCAGTGAAAAGCGCCATCCTTCGGGGTGGCGTTTTTTTTTGTCTGGCTCAAATGCTGCGGCTTCTGACAGTCCGCCTTCGCGAGCACGTCGCACCGTCGCTCCCACAGGGTATTGGAGGTGGTCGCAGCATTTGTGTTCGGCGGATATCCCTGTGGGAGCCGGGCTTGCCCGCGATGGCACCGGCGAAGACACCAAAGCATGTCGATTGGAAATCCGTCGTTACACGCTGTAACGAGATCTTGACGAATTACCCAGTGCTTCAGCTACTTCCCGCCGTGTGTAAGGAAATCCTTCCGCTAGCCCAGACCTTATGGATTCCCAAGCCCTCTATCGCGCTTGTTTCAACCTCCATAGCAGGATCAGATGCGCCCCATGCCTGCCGTGCAGGTGCATAAAAACAAGGAGGCGCAATGAACGCCGTGACCCAACTCCACCTCTCTCCGAGGGGCGATTTTCCTGTCGTCCCCGTCGAAGACCTGCAAAGGTCTGAATCAGTTTTTGCAGCCGTCCGGCACTGCCGGGGCGGACACAGGCAATCCCGGCAAATGACACGCTGATCCAGCGGGTCTGGCAGCAGGGGGTTACAGGTGTACAATGCGCCGCGTTTTAACTGTGACTTCCTGCGCACCAGCGCAAACCTCAGGGCTATCCGCCTTGTTAACTCCGTTGCGCCACAAGCGCGTCGGGTTCGATTTCGTCACAGATAAAAACAAACAGGTGACGCATGAACGTTGTAAATACGCTGAACTCCTGGTGCTTGCGCTGGGGTTTGATCGGCGCTGCTTGAAATCGCAACCCGAGCAGCACGTCTACTGAACATCATCAAACCTTGCGTGAGACCCTTTTCATGAGTGGACAAAACTCGCATTCAGGCGAGCTGAAACGCGGCCTGAAAAATCGCCATATTCAACTGATCGCCCTCGGTGGGGCGATCGGTACCGGACTGTTCCTCGGCTCGGCCGGGGTGCTTAAATCCGCCGGCCCGTCGATGATCCTCGGCTACGCCATCTGCGGCTTCATCGCATTCATGATCATGCGCCAGCTTGGCGAAATGATCGTCGAAGAGCCGGTTGCCGGTTCGTTCAGCCACTTTGCGCACAAATACTGGGGTGGTTTCGCCGGCTTCCTGTCGGGCTGGAACTGCTGGATCCTGTACATCCTGGTGGGCATGTCGGAGCTGACTGCCGTCGGCAAGTACATCCACTATTGGGCGCCGGACATCCCTGCCTGGGTCTCGGCGGCCGGTTTCTTCGTCCTGATCAACCTGATCAACCTGGCCAACGTCAAGGTGTTCGGCGAGGCAGAGTTCTGGTTCGCGATCATCAAGGTCGTGGCGATCGTCGGCATGATTGCCCTGGGCAGCTACCTGCTGGTCAGCGGCAACGGCGGGCCGCAGGCGTCGGTGAGCAACCTGTGGTCCCACGGCGGCTTCTTCCCCAATGGTGTCAGCGGGCTGGTGATGGCCATGGCGATCATCATGTTCTCCTTCGGCGGCCTGGAAATGCTTGGCTTCACCGCAGCAGAAGCAGACAAGCCGAAAACCGTGATCCCGAAAGCCATCAACCAGGTGATCTACCGGATCCTGATTTTCTACATCGGTGCATTGGTCATCCTGCTGTCGCTGACCCCATGGGACAGCCTGCTGGAAACCCTGAACGCCTCCGGCGATTCCTACAGCGGCAGCCCGTTCGTGCAAGTGTTCTCGATGCTGGGCAGCAACACGGCGGCGCACATCCTCAACTTCGTGGTGTTGACGGCGGCATTGTCGGTCTACAACAGCGGCACCTACTGCAACAGCCGCATGCTGCTGGGCATGGCCGAGCAGGGCGATGCCCCGAAAGCCCTGGCGAAGATCGACAAGCGCGGCGTGCCGGTGCGTTCGATCCTGGCCTCGGCGGCGGTCACGCTGATCGCGGTGTTGCTCAACTACCTGATTCCTCACAGCGCGCTTGAGCTGCTGATGTCGCTGGTGGTGGCCACCCTGGTGATCAACTGGGCGATGATCAGCTTCTCGCACTTCAAGTTTCGCCAGCACATGAACAAAACCAGCCAGACGCCGCTGTTCAAGGCGCTGTGGTACCCGTACGGCAACTACATCTGCCTGGCGTTCGTGGTGTTTATCCTTGGCGTGATGCTGTTGATCCCGGGCATCCAGGTCTCGGTGTACGCGATCCCTGTATGGCTTGCCTTCATGTGGATCTGCTATGGCATCAAGAACAAGCGCAGCGCACGGCATGCCTTGCAGCCTGCCGTGAAGTAACGCGGTACGCAGAAACAACAAACCCGGCCATGTGCCGGGTTTTTTTGCAGGTGAGCAGCATAATCTGTGGGAGCTCGCTCCCACAGGGTATCCTGCACCTTCTGAATACGGACACTTTTACCATGCTGGAGATTTCCAACAACGTGCACCTGCCGGATGCCGAGATCGAGCTGACGGCCATTCGCGCCCAGGGCGCCGGCGGGCAGAACGTCAACAAGGTCTCCAGCGCCATGCACCTGCGCTTCGACATCCCCGCGTCTTCATTGCCCGAGTTCTACAAGGAGCGGCTGCTGGCGCTGCGCGACAGTCGCATCACCAGCGATGGCGTGCTCATCATCAAGGCCCAACAGTACCGCACGCAGGAAGCCAATCGCGCCGATGCGTTGGAGCGCCTTGTCGAGCTGATCCAGAGCGCCACCAAGGTCGAAAAGAAGCGCCGCCCGACCAAGCCGACCCTTGGCTCGAAAAAACGTCGCCTCGAGTCCAAGACCAAACGCGGCAGCATCAAGGCCGGGCGCGGCAAGGTCGACTTCTAGCGGGCGTCCCGTTGATCCCGGTACTTCGGCGCCTGGCGGTACAAATAGATGCTCAGGGCCAGACCGCCAAGGGCGGCAAGCGCGGCGAACAGGAAGATCGAGGCAAAGCCGAACCCTGCGGCGATGGCACCGGCCAATGGCCCGGTGATCCCCAGTGACAGGTCGATAAACAACGAATAAGCGCCCACTGCTGCCCCGCGGCTCGAAGCCGGCACCAGGTTCACGGCTTCCACGCCCAGCGCCGGGAATACCAGGGAGAAGCCAAATCCGCTAAGCGCTGCGCCGGCCAGGGCCCAGTGTGCATCCGGTGCCAGCCACAGCAGCAATAAGCCCAGGGTTTCCACCGACAGGCAGGCGATCGCCACGCGAAAGCCCCCGAGGCGGTTGATCAGGTTGCCGAACAGCAGGCGCGCGCCAATGAAGCTGGCGCCGAACAGGCTCAGGCACAGCACGGCGTTGTTCCAGTTTTGCGTGGCGTAATACAGGGTAATGAAGGTGGCGATGGTGCCAAACCCGATGGAGCCCAACGCCAGGCCACAGCCATGGGGCAGCACTCGCCCCAGCACGTGCATGAACGGCAAGCGCTCGCCGACCACGATCGGTGCGGCGGTCTTTGGCCATGCCAGGGCCAGGCCGATCACCGCCAGCAGCACGATACTCACGCCCATGCTCCACAAGCCCAACTCCCTCACCAGCAGCACACCCAGCGGCGCGCCGACAGCCAGTGCGCCGTAGCTGGCGATGCCGTTCCAGGAGATGACTTTGGCGGTATTCGCCGCACCGACCCGGCCGATGCCCCAGCCGATCGAACCGGAGCCGACCAGGCTTTCGGCGCTGCCGAGCACCAGGCGGCCAATCAACAGGCTGATCAGGCTCACCATCGGCAGGCTTTGGGTCCAGGCTGAAATCAGCATGAACACCCCGCTCAGGCCGCAGCCGGCAAGGCCGTACATGACTGCCAGCTTGCTGCCCTTGTTGTCGATGATCTTGCCGGCGTAGGGTCGGCTGAGCAGGGTGGCCAGGTATTGCACGCTGATCACCAGCCCGGCGATCACGGCACCAAAGCCCAGGTCGCTGTGGACATAGCCCGGCAGTACCGCCAGGGGAATGCCGATGTTCAGGTAGCCGATGAAGGTGAAGAGGACGATGGAGACAACTTGCAGCGTGACCGCCAGGGGGCGCTGGTTTTCAGACATGGGTAAAGGTCCACGGCAAAGCAGGATAGATAGGCTGCTTATGATAGCGGTGGGAGGGCGCGCAGGTCGTGAAAAAGTAAAACTATTTGCCGGGCGGGGTTGAGTCGGTCGTGTCCGGGGCAAACAGTTGCGTCGTGACCAAGGCGGCCAGGGCGTTTTCCTGGGTGCCGAAACGGGCGAGCAGGGCAGCCTGTTTTTCGGCGGAGAGGCGATTCCAGATAGCGATCATTTTCTCGGCGGTGCCGATCAGGACGCTGGCCTGGTTCTCGTTAAAGTCGTCGTTCATGCGCGGCTCAGGGTTCAGGCGGTGTGGAAAGCGCATGTTAGCGCTTTCCACACGGTCTGGCATTGCGGGTGTCTCAGTCTTCGCTGTCAGCCTTGCGACCGTCAGATGCTTCTTTCGGCTCGGGCTGTTGGGCGCCGGCTTGCTGCGTGGTTGTCTGCTCAGTTTCGTGCAGGCTTGGGAAGGGGAGATTAGGGATCTCGTGCATGTTTCGCGCTCCTCGCAAAGTCTGTTGATAGATCTGGTAGATCCGCGCTTTTACAAAGCCTGGGCAGGATACAGCAGGAGAAATGACAATTAGAGTTTTATCTGGAATTTCTGCGACAGATGGCCGCAGGGGGGGGGGCGCTCGATCTTGCGATGGTTCCCTGCAGGAGCTGCTTAGGAGCTGCCGAGCCTGCGAGGCTGCGATCTTTTGATTTTGTGTTGAAGGGCAACATCAAAAGATCGCAGCCTCGCAGGCTCGACAGCTCCTACGGGGTTGTTTTGCAAACAGGGCTATTTGCAACCAGGGTTACTTGCAGACCTCGGCGATGGCCTCGGCCAGCAGGTCCAGGCGCGTTGCATCGATGCCGGCCACGTTCGCCCGGCCGGTGCCGACCATATAGACGCTGTGGTGGTCACGAAGATTTTTCACCTGCTCCGGCGACAGACCGGTATAGGAGAACATTCCGCGCTGAACGCCGATGTGGGCAAAACGCTCGCGCAAACCGTGAGGCTCAAGCGCCTCTACCAAACCGCTGCGTAACTGCGCAATGCGCAGGCGCATGGCTTCCACTTCGTCGGCCCACAAGCTTTTCAACTCAGGGTCGCCAAGGATGGTCGCCACCACTGCAGCGCCATGATCCGGCGGTGTCGACCACAGGTTGCGAGCAATGTTGGCCAGCTGGCTGCGTATGTCCACCAGCTTGTCAGCGCTCTGGGCGCAAACAATCAGCGCGCCGGTGCGATCGCGGTACAGGCCGAAGTTCTTCGAGCAGGAACTGGTGATCAGCACTTCCGGCAACTCGGCGGCGAACAGTCGGGTTGACCAGGCATCCTGCTCCAGGCCATCACCAAAACCCTGGTAGGCGAAGTCGATCAGCGGCAGCAGGTCGCGGCTGCGCACGATGTCCAGCACCCGCCGCCAGTCGTCATGGGACAGATCAAAACCGGTCGGGTTGTGGCAGCAGGCGTGCAACAGCACTACGTCGCCCTTGGGCACTTCACGTAGTACCGCCAGCATGGCCTCGACGTCGAGACGGTTATCGCTGCCCACGTACGGGTAATGGCTGACCTTCACCCCGGCTGCCGCGAAAATCGTTTCATGGATCGGCCAGGTCGGGTTGCTCAGCCACACGCCACGGCCCGGCAGGCACTGGGCAATGAAGTCGGCGCTGAGGCGCAATGCCCCGGTGCCGCCTGGGGTCTGCGTGGCCCCCGCGCGCTGCCCGGCGATCAACGGGGAGTCGGCGCCCAGCAGCAGCTCGTTGATCACCTTGCCAAACGCCGGCTCGCCATGACCACCGATGTAGGTCTTGGTGGATTGCTTGTCAACCAGTCGCGCCTCGGCGAGTTTCACCGCTTGCGGGATTGGCGTCAGGCCGTGGGCATCTTTATAGACGCCCACCCCGAGGTCGAATTTGCGCGGGTTGGGATCCTGCGCATACGCCTCCATCAACCCCAGGATCGGATCGCCAGGCACCCGGCCGATCGAGTCGAAATGCATTATTTGCGGCCCTCGGCGTCCTTGGCCACTTCGTCGGTGCGCGCGGCCATGATGAAGTCGTTGCGGTGCAGGCCCTTGATGGAGTGGCTCCACCAGGTCACGGTGACTTTGCCCCACTCGGTGAGCAGGCCCGGGTGGTGACCCTCCGCCTCTGAGATTTCACCGACCGCGTTGGTGAACGCCAGCGCATGCTTGAAATTCTTGAACAGGAAGACTTTTTCCAGCTGCATGATGCTGTCGCGAACTTCGATGTTCCAGTCCGGGATCTGCTTGAGCAATACCGGCAATTCTTCGTCGCTGACCTGAGGTGCGCCGGCTTGGCAGGCTTCGCAGTGGGCTTGGTTCAGAGCGTTCATGGTGTATTCCTGAATTCGATTCTTGTTGGAAATTACTATCTTTGCGCGCAAGTCGCGAGCGGGATCTGCTCAGGCCGCTTTTGGCTTGGGCGGAAATTTTGGTGCGTGCAAGCCCATCTGCATGCCTTGCTTGACCATGCCCATGATGTCCTCGTGGGCCAGGTCGAACAGGCGCTTGAGGTTGGGCAGCACGAAGTACAGGGGCTGCAGGATGTCGATGCGGTAAGGCGTGCGCATGCATTCCAGCGGGTCGAAGGCTTGATGTTCAGGCTCATCGGACAGGCAGTAGACGGTTTCTTTCGGTGAAGAAAGGATACCGCCGCCGTAGATGCGCTGGCCCTGGGGCGTGTCGACCAGGCCGAACTCGATGGTCATCCAGTACAGGCGCGCCAGGTACACCCGTTCTTCCTTGGTCGCCTGCAGGCCAAGCTTGCCGTAGGTGTGGGTGAATTCGGCGAACCAGGGGTTGGTCAGCAGCGGGCAGTGGCCAAATATCTCGTGGAAAATATCCGGCTCTTGCAGGTAGTCCAGCTCTTCGCGAGTGCGAATGAAAGTGGCCACCGGGAACTGCTTGTTGGCGAGCAATTCGAAGAAAGTCTGGAAGGGAATCAGCGCTGGCACCCGGGCCACCTGCCAGCCGGTGGTTTCACCGAGCACCTTGTTGATCTCGCCCAGTTGCGGGATGCGGTCGTGGGGCAGACCGAGTTTTTCGATACCGTCCAGGTATTCCTGGCACGCACGACCCTCGATCACTTTCAGTTGGCGAGTGATCAGCGTGTTCCACACCGCGTGTTCTTCGGCGGGGTAATCGATAAAACCTTGCGCATCGGGCTCGCGAGCCACGTATTGCGTCTGCTTCATGCTGCTCTCCTGCTAGGGGAAATTCGTTCTTGTTATGTCCAGCTATGGACTTACAAATACCCCAGGATTTTCGGATGTGCACCCCCGTGCGCGAGGTGTAGAGAGCAAAAACCAGTGCTTTTCGTAAACTTTTCGTTACGCAATGGCAGTTGTGGCGTGGCTGTTGAGTTTTCTTGTTTGAAAAGCGCCGTGGGTGTCACATAATCTTTACGACTATCTGAGCGTCGCAGCAAAAAACCGCTCCTGCGGCCACCGCAATCCCCCTGTGGGAGCGGGTCGAGCTTGGCATGATTTCCTTAACCGCTTTTCGAGCCTTTATATGCGTATCAAAGTCCACTGCCAGAACCGCATCGGCATCCTGCGCGACATCCTCGACCTGCTGGTGGAGTACGGGATCAACGTCGCGCGTGGCGAAGTCGGGGGTGAGCACGGTAATGCGATCTACCTGCACTGCCCGAACCTCATCAACCTGCAGTTCCAGGCGCTGCGGGCGAAGTTCGAATCGATCCCCGGGGTGTTTGGCGTCAAGCGCGTAGGGCTGATGCCCAGCGAGCGCCGGCACATGGAGCTCAATGCGCTGCTCGGCGCGCTGGAGTTTCCGGTGCTGTCGATCGATATGGGCGGTTCGATCGTCGCGGCCAACCGGGCCGCCGCACAGCTGCTCGGTGTGCGGGTGGACGAGGTGCCGGGCATCCCGTTGTCCCGTTACGCCGAGGATTTCGACCTGCCGGAACTGGTACGTGCCAACAAGTCGCGGATCAACGGGCTGCGGGTCAAGGTCAAGGGCGACGTGTTCCTGGCCGACATCGCGCCATTGCAATCGGAGCATGACGACAGCGAGGCCATGGCCGGCGCGGTATTGACGCTGCATCGCGCGGATCGGGTAGGTGAACGCATCTACAACGTGCGCAAGCAGGAACTGAGGGGGTTCGACAGCATTTTCCAGAGCTCGAAGGTGATGGCCGCCGTGGTCCGCGAAGCCCGGCGCATGGCGCCCCTGGACGCACCGTTGTTGATAGAAGGCGAAACCGGCACCGGCAAGGAGTTGCTGGCGCGGGCCTGCCACCTGGCAAGTCCCCGCGGCCAGTCGCCGTTGATGGCGCTCAACTGTGCGGGGCTGCCGGAGTCCATGGCCGAGACCGAATTGTTCGGCTACGGCCCTGGCGCATTCGAAGGCGCCCGTGCCGAAGGCAAGCTCGGGCTGCTGGAGCTGACTGCCGGCGGTACGCTGTTTCTTGATGGTGTCGGTGAAATGAGCCCGCGCTTGCAGGTGAAATTGCTGCGCTTCCTGCAGGACGGATGCTTTCGTCGGGTAGGCAGTGATGAAGAGGTGTACCTCGATGTGCGGGTGATCTGTGCGACCCAGGTCGACCTGTCGGAGCTGTGCGCTCGCGGGGAGTTCCGCCAGGATCTGTACCACCGCCTGAACGTCTTGTCGTTGCACATCCCGCCACTGCGCGAATGCCTGGACGGCTTGACGCCCCTGGTCGAGCACTTCCTGGACCAGGCCAGCCGGCAGATCGGTTGTCCGCTGCCGAAACTGGCGCCGGCGGCGATGGAGCGGCTCAGTCATTACCATTGGCCGGGCAACGTTCGGCAATTGGAGAATGTACTGTTCCAGGCGGTGTCCTTGTGCGAAGGCGGCACGGTCAAGGCCGAGCACATCCGCCTGCCGGACTACGGCGTGCGTCAGCCGCTTGGCGATTTTTCTCTGGAAGGCGGGCTGGACGAGATTGTCGGGCGCTTCGAGAAGGCGGTGCTGGAGCGTCTGTATTCAGAACATCCGAGCAGCCGGCAGTTGGGTAAACGCCTGGGGGTTTCGCATACCACCATTGCCAACAAGCTGCGTGAGTATGAGGTGGGCAAGGACAGCAGCACTTAAAGTCAAAAGATCGCAGGCTCGTTTCACTCGGCAGCTCCTACGGGGATCAGGTATTCATGTAGGAGCTGCCGAGTGAAACGAGCCTGCGATCTTTCGCTCTATTGCCGCGAAGCGGCACAACACCGCCGGTTTTTCGACTTCACCCCATTCCGTCACTCATCTCCAAACCCCTCAAGCCCCCAGTTTGCCGGGCCCTGCGCCGCCAGAAAATAGTTGGTCTGCAAATTGCTTATGGCTCAGCAGTACAGCGGTGGGCGGCAAACGTCCGGCATGCAGAGGAAAGAGTGTGGATAAGTACCTTTATGTAGCTATGACCGGCGCCAGCCAGAATGCACTGGCGCAGAAGGCTCATGCGAACAACCTCGCGAACATCTCCACCAACGGTTTCCAGAAAGACCTGGAGCAGGCGCGCTCGATGCCGGTGTTTGGTGACAGCTTTCCGGCGCGTGCGTTTGCCATGTCCGAGCGTCCGGCCACCGACTTCTCCGCAGGTTCGCTGGTGGAAACCGGCCGCGACCTCGACGTTGCCGTACAGGGCAATGGCTGGATTGCCGTGCAGAACCCCGATGGCGGTGAAAGTTATGTGCGCACCGGCAGCCTCAACGTCGACGCCCTGGGCGTATTGCGCGCCGGCAATGGTATGCCGGTGATGGGCAATGGCGGGCCGATTGCCGTGCCGCCCGAGCAACAGATCGAGGTGGGCGAGGATGGCACCATCAGCATTCGGGCGATGGGCGAAGGCCCGCGCGTGATGGCCGAAGTCGACCGCATCAAGCTGGTCAACCCTGACTTCAGAAACATGACCAAAGGCCTGGACGGTTCGATCCACACCAAGGACGGTCAGCCGGCGCAGGCGGATGCCAACGTCAAGCTGGTGTCCGGTTTCCTCGAGTCGAGCAACGTCAACGCCGTGGAAGAAATGACCTCGGTGCTGGCCCTGGCCAAGCAGTTCGAATTGCACATCAAGATGATGAACACCGCCAAAGAAGACGACCAGGCCATGGCTCGGGTCTTGCAGATCAGCTAATTACCAGAACGTCGCGCCGTAAAACAGGCGCACGAGGAGAATCGAATGCTTCCGGCTCTATGGGTTGCCAAAACCGGTCTGTCCGCCCAGGACACCAACCTGACCACCATTTCCAACAACCTGGCGAACGTGTCGACCACGGGTTTTAAACGTGATCGCGCCGAGTTCCAGGACCTGCTGTATCAGATCAAGCGTCAGCCTGGCGCCCAGTCGACCCAGGACAGCGAATTGCCGTCGGGTCTGCAAGTGGGTACTGGTGTGCGCATCGTCGGCACCCAGAAAAACTTCACCGCCGGCAGCTTGCAAACCACCGAGCAGCCGCTGGACATGGCCATCGACGGTCGCGGTTTCTTCCAGATCCTGCAGCCGGATGGCACCACGTCCTACACCCGTGACGGTACTTTCCACCTGGACTCCAACGGCCAGATCGTCAATGCCAGCGGCTTCGCCCTGGAGCCGGCCATTGTCATCCCGAACGACGCCCAGACCTTCACGGTCGGCCGTGACGGTACCGTGTCGGTCACCGTTCCCGGCAACGCCGCTTCCCAGGTGATCGGCAACCTGCAGACCGCCGACTTCATCAACCCGGCCGGCCTGCAAGCGGTGGGCAACAACCTGTTCCTGGAAACCGCCGCCAGCGGCGCGCCACAGGTTGGCACCCCGGGCCTCGCCGGTTTCGGCACCACGCTGCAGAACACCCTGGAAACCTCCAACGTCAGCACCGTTGAGGAGATGGTCAACATGATCACCACCCAGCGCGCCTACGAGATGAACTCCAAGGTGATCTCCACCGCCGACCAGATGCTCTCGTTCGTAACGCAGAATCTGTAATCAAGAATATGGGGCGGCCACGCGGTCGCCTGCAACACCGTGAGGTAGGGTCATGAATCGCTTCGTATCTGTTCTGGCACTGAGTGGCATCACCGCACTCGCGGGCTGTGTCGCGCCTGCGCCGCGGCCCAATGACCCTTACTACGCCCCGGTGTTGCCGCGCACACCACTGCCGGCTGCCGCCAACAATGGCTCGATCTACCAGGCCGGCTTCGAACAGAACCTGTACAGCGACCGCAAGGCGTATCGCGTCGGTGACATCATCACCATCACGCTGAACGAGCGCACCCAGGCCAGCAAGAACGCCAACTCCCAGGTGGGCAAGACCAGCAAGACCGACATTGGCCTGAGCTCGTTTTTCGGTGGTGGCCTGAACACCAACAACCCGGTCGGTGGCGGTGACCTGAGCCTGGACGTCGGTTATTCCGGCGACCGTGCGACCAAGGGCGACAGCAAGTCCGGGCAGAGCAACAGCCTGACCGGCTCCATCACCGTGACCGTCGCCGACGTATTGCCCAACGGTATCATCGCCGTACGCGGCGAGAAGTGGCTGACCCTCAACACCGGCGATGAGCTGGTGCGCATCGCCGGCATGGTCCGCGCCGATGACATCGCCACCGACAACACCGTGTCGTCGACCCGGGTTGCCGATGCACGTATTACCTACTCGGGCACCGGTGCCTTTGCCGATGCGAGTCAGCCAGGCTGGTTCGACCGTTTCTTCCTCAGCCCGCTGTTTCCTTTCTAGGTGGCTATCAAGTTGAGCATGTTGAACTTCAAACGCCTGATGGTGGCCGCCCTGATGCTCTCGGCTGCGTTCAGCGCGCAAGCCGAGCGGCTCAAGGACATCGCCAGTATTTCTGGCGTGCGTTCCAACCAACTGATCGGCTACGGCCTGGTGGTTGGGCTTAGCGGCACCGGCGACCAGACGACGCAGACCCCGTTCACCCTGCAGACCTTCAACAACATGCTCTCGCAGTTCGGCATCAAGGTGCCGCCGGGTTCGGGCAACGTGCAGTTGAAAAACGTCGCGGCGGTGTCGATCAGCGCCGACTTGCCGGCGTTCGCCAAGCCGGGTCAGCAGATTGACATCACTGTAGCGTCCATCGGCAACTCCAAGAGCCTGCGCGGCGGTACCTTGCTGCTGACGCCGCTCAAAGGTATTGACGGTAACGTCTACGCGATCGCCCAGGGCAACCTGGTGGTCGGCGGTTTTGATGCCGAGGGCCGCGACGGTTCGAAGATCACCGTCAACGTCCCGTCGGCGGGGCGCATTCCCGGTGGTGCATCGGTCGAGCGGGCGGTGCCAAGTGGTTTCAACCAGGGCAACAGCCTGACCCTGAACCTCAACCGTTCGGACTTCACCACCGCCAAGCGCATCGTCGACAAGATCAACAACATGCTCGGCCCGGGCGTGGCCCAGGCCATCGACGGCGGCTCGATCCGCGTCAGTGCGCCACTGGACCCGAGCCAGCGCGTGGACTACCTGTCGATCATCGAGAACCTCGAAGTCGATCCGGGCCAGGCGGTGGCCAAAGTCATCATCAACTCGCGCACCGGCACTATCGTGATCGGCCAGAACGTGAAAGTGTCCCCGGCCGCCGTGACCCACGGCAGCCTGACCGTGACCATCACCGAAGACCCGATCGTCAGCCAGCCGGGCCCGCTGTCCAATGGCCAGACGGCCGTGGTGCCACGCTCGCGGGTCAACGCCCAGCAGGAAGCCAAGCCGATGTTCAAGTTCGGCCCGGGCACCACCCTCGACGAAATCGTGCGAGCGGTGAACCAGGTCGGCGCCGCACCGGGTGACTTGATGGCCATCCTCGAAGCACTGAAACAGGCCGGCGCACTGCAAGCCGACCTGATCGTGATCTGAGGACTGCGCCCATGGATATGTACAAGAGCGGTGTGGTCAGCAGCAGCGATTCGGGGTCCTACTCGGACTTGAATCGCCTCAACCAGCTCAAGGTCGGCGACAAGAACAGCGACGCGAACATGCGCAAAGTGGCGCAGGAGTTCGAGTCGCTGTTCCTCGGTGAAATGCTCAAATCCATGCGCTCGGCCACCAATGCGCTGGGCCAGGACAACCCGCTCAACACCGCCGAAGCCAAGCAGTACCAGGAAATGTACGACCAGCAGCTGGCCGTTTCCATGTCCCGCGAAGGCGGCGGTATCGGCCTGGCCGATGTGTTGATGCGTCAGATGTCGAAGAACAAACCCATGGCCCCGGGTGAAGCGGCGGCAGCGTCCGCCGCCAAGCAAGCCGAGGCCAAAGCCGCCGTGGAAACGCCAATTGCCGCCGGCACGGCTGCCACCCACGGACCCTTGTCGCGCCTCAATGGCCAGCGCCCGTTGTGGGCGTCGCGATCGATCCATGCACCGCAGGCAGCAGGCGAGGGCGCGCATCGCAATGACATGGCGCTGATCAACCAGCGCCGCCTGGCGTTGCCGCCGAAGCTCGCAGACCGCCTGCTCGCCGGCCTGGTGCCATCGGCCGCGACCCCGGCTGCGACTGCGACGACAGCGGCCACCGCACTCAGCAAAATCGACGTACCCACGATCAGCCCGACCGGTTCCGGCTCGCTGTACAACGGCGACTGGCTGACCGCCCAAACCGAAGCACCGGCCAGCGGTCGCCTGCAGGTCTACGGCCGGGCCATGGCGCAGATCCCGCTGGCACCGCCAAAGAAAGCCTTCAGCTCCGCCGACGAATTCGTCAACGCCATGCTGCCCATGGCCAAGGAAGCCGCCGACCGCATCGGCGTCGATCCGCGTTACCTGGTGGCCCAGGCCGCCCTCGAAACCGGCTGGGGCAAATCGGTCATGCGCGCCCAGGATGGCAGCAGCAGCCACAACCTGTTCGGCATCAAGGCCAGCAGCAACTGGAAGGGCGATTCAGCCCGGGCCATCACCAGCGAATTCAGAAACGGCGAGATGGTCAAGGAGACGGCGCAGTTCCGTTCCTACGACTCCTACAAGGACAGCTTCCACGACCTCGTGACGCTGCTGCAATCCAACAATCGCTATCAAGATGTTGTGAAGTCTGCCGATAACCCCGAACAATTTGTACGCGAGTTGCAGAAGGCCGGCTACGCAACCGACCCGAACTACGCCAGCAAGATTTCGCAAATAGCCAGGCAGATGACGAGTTATCAGAACTACGCTGCGGCGGGCGTTTCCACTACGCCTTTATAGGCACAAGGTATAAGGTCTGAACCATGAGTTTGCTCAATATCGGGATGTCGGGTCTCAACGCCAGTCAGGTGTCGTTGGCGACTGTCGGCAATAACATTGCCAACGCCAACACCGCCGGCTATTCACGCCAGCAGACCATTCAGACCAGCAATGCCTCGAACCTCAATGGCGGGGTGTTCATCGGCAGCGGCACGACCCTGGCGGATGTGCGTCGGGTATATAACGCCTATCTCGATCAGCAGCTGCAGACCAGCACTTCGCTGAGCAACGATGCCAACTCCTACCTTGAGCAGGTGAACCCGCTCGACAAGCTGTTCTCGGACAAAACCACCGGCATCAGTGCGGTGTTGAGCAGCTTCTTTGCTGCCGTGCAGACCTCGGCCGCCACGCCCAGCGACACGGCTGCGCGGCAGTTGCTGCTGACCAATGCGCAGACCCTGAGCAACCGCTTCAACGCGTTGTCGTCGCAGATGCAGCAGCAAAACGAAGGCATCAACAGCCAGCTGACCACCATGACCGAAAAGGTCAATCAGCTGACGTCCTCCATCGCCTCGCTGAACCAGCAGATTTCCCAGGCCGGCAGCTCGAACGGCAGCGGCCCGAACAACCTGCTCGACGCGCGTAACGAAGCCGTGCGCACACTCAATGAACTGGTCGGCGTGACCGTCCAGGAACAGAACGGCAGCTACAACGTATCCCTCGGTACCGGCCAGTCGCTGGTGTTGGGCAACACGTCCAACACCCTGACGACCGCCCGCACCGGCATCGACAAGAACCAGGTAACTATCCAGGTCAAATCGCCGTCTTCAGTGAGCGATGTGACCTCTGTCATCAGCGGCGGCAAGATCGGCGGACTGCTGCGCTACCGCGACGACGTGCTGGTGCCGGCAATGAACGACCTGGGCCGCACCGCCATCGTGGTCGCCGACAAGATCAACCGCCAGTTGGGCCAGGGCCTCGACGCCAATGGCGAATTCGGCGCGTCGCTGTTCTCCAGCATCAACAGCGCTGCGGCGATCAGCCAGCGCAGCCTGGCCGCCTCGAGCAACAGCGCGGGCTCGGGTAATCTCGACGTCACCATCACCAACTCCAGTGCGTTGACCGCCTTCGATTACGAAGTGACGTTCACCGCTGCGGACAAGTACACGGTCAAGCGCTCCGACGGCAAAAGCATGGGCAGTTTTGATCTGAACCCGGCGGCCGAGATCGATGGGTTCAAGCTCAATCTCAACGGCGCTGCCCTGAGTGCGGGCGATACCTTCAAGGTGATCCCGACCCGCACCGGTGCCAGCAACATCACCACCCAGATGACCGACTCCAACAAGCTGGCCTTTGCCGGCGCCCTGGTCGCGACCAGCAACACCGGCAACGGCGGCACTGGCGCCTTGACCGCGCCCGCGCTGACCGTGCCGATGGACATCTACGCCGGCGCCGACCTGGCCGACCTGCAGGCCGGGATCAAGAATTCCATGCCGGTGACCCTGACCTTCAAGGACGCTGCCGGCGGCAGCCAGGGCTACGAAGTGTTCAACGCCAAAGGCCAGAGCATTGGCACCGGCACCATCGTGCCGGGGCAGGGCAACGACCTGACGATCAACGTGCCGATGCTCGACGCGACGGGCACGGCGATCCCTGGTAAATCGTTTTCCTTCAACACCACGGTCAGCGGCTCGCCGTCGAAGAACGACAAGTACGAAGTCGCCTTCAACGTCGACGGCAAGAAAGACAACCGCAACGCCAACGAATTGTTGGGCCTGCAAACCAAGGCCACGGTCGGCGTCAGCGGCGGCAACGCCGGCATGAGCATGACCACCGCCTACAGCCGCCTGGTGGAACAGGTCGGCGCCAAGGCCAGCCAGGCCCTGGGTGACAGCACCGCCAGCGGGGCGATCCTGGCCCGCGCCAAGTCCGAAGTCGCCTCCGTGTCCCAGGTTAACCTGGACGACGAGGCCGCCGACCTGGTCAAGTTCCAGCAGTACTACACCGCGTCGTCGCAGATTATCAAGGCCGCGCAAGAAACCTTCAGCACGCTGATCAACAGTCTTTAAGGGAGTCTTCGACGATGCGAATTTCTACAGCCCAGTACTTTGAGACGAGTGCGGCCAAGTACCAGAACAACTTCTCCTCGATTGTGAAGACTCAGGAGCAGATCACTTCGGGCGTGCGTATTCAAAGTGCCGGTGATGATCCTGTCGGTGCTGCGCAGTTGTTGATGTTGCAGCAGCAGAAGGCGATGCTGGGGCAATACAGTACCAATATGGGCAGCATCAAGAGTTCGCTGTCTAACCAGGAGAGCGTCCTTGAAAGCCTGAATACCTCGATACAGCGCGGTCGCGAACTGGCGCTGCAGGCCGGCAACGGTGGCTACAGCGATGCTGATCGAAAGTCGATTGCCAGCGAAATCGGTGAGATCGAAGAGCAAGTATTGGGCCTGCTCAATAGCAAGGACCCGTCCGGCAACTACATGTTCTCCGGCTCGAAAACCCTGACGCCGCCGTATGTGCGCAACAACGATGGCACCTACTCTTATCAGGGTGATGACAACCAGTTGAGCTTGCAAGTCTCTGACATTTTGTCGATTGCGACCAACGACACCGGTAAGAGCGTCCTCGAGTCGGCCACGAACTCAGGTCGCACCCAGGCGGTACTCGATCCGTCCAAGCCTAACGACGGTACGGTTTCAGTGTCGGCAGGCCTGATGAAATCGAATGCGGCCTACACCAAGAACTTTGCTGCAGGCGAGCCTTACGAACTGAAGTTCGTCGACAGTACTCACTACACCATCGCTGATAAGGATGGTAACGACGTGACCACCGAAGTGTCCGGCAATGGCACTTTCGATGCGAGCAAGCAGGGTGGCTCGACCATCAATTTGCGCGGAGTGGAGTTCGACATCACGCTGCGACTAAAGGCGCCTATCGATCCGGTGACCACGTTGCCGATGACGCCTGATGAAGAAGTGAAGGATCACATTTTTTCGCTGGGCACCAAGCCTGACAGCTTTAACTCTTCACGCACGCCGAGTAATACCTCGACTGCTCAGATCACCGGTTCTGGCGTCTCCAGCCAATCTGACTACGTCAACGGATTTCCTAACAGCGGCGTGGTGGTCAAATTCACCGATGCAACAAACTACGAAGTCTTTGCCCAGCCAATGGGCTCGGACAGCAAGCCAATCGGTGGTGGGGTGCTGGCTGCGGGCTCGATCACTGTAGCGGGGGTCAAGCTCGACTTCACCGGCGCCCCGGCAGCAGACGATCAATTCGTAGTAGGTGCCAGCAGCCATAAAACTCAGAGTGCACTGGATACATTGAGTCAGTTGCGCCAGGCGCTCGAAACCCCGGCCGACGGCAATGATCTGGCTCAGATCAAGCTCAAGGACGCGGTGAATGCAGCGATCAGTAACCTGTCCAACTCCAGCGAGCAGATCGATAACGTTCGCGGGTCGATTGGTGCTCGATTGGGTGCCATTGACATCCAGAGCGCCGAAAACACCAGCATCGGCCTGGTAAACACCAGTACCCAGGCCGCAATTGGCGATACTGACGTGGCAACAGCATCTATCGACCTGGCCTTTCAGCAATCACTGCTGCAAGCCTCGCAATTGGCGTTCGTCAAAATCGCCCAGTTGAGCCTGTTCAACAAGCTGTAACCCTCCTTTGATTACCGGCACCCCAGGGTGCCGGCGATGTCTCGTTGACGCTTTTTCCTCCCTTAGGTTGATCGTTTTTACCCTCCAGTCGGCGGTTGATCGCCTGTTTGTGACTGGATGTTTGGTATAAGCCACGCATAATGCGTGACCTGCGAGTCATAAAGCGCATCTTCACTGTATTGTGTAAAAAAGGATGGGCAGGGGGCTGACCCTTGTCGGGCGTGTTTTCCGGATTGGCGGAGCGCCTGCGCCGTATTTTTTCACTCGGCGAAGTCCAGTATTGTCAGTACCTCTCGGTCTTGCGAGCGGTGATCTCCAGCTATTTAGTATTGGGAAGCCACAATGATTGGCATAAAAAGCATTGCCAGCTACGTGCCAGCGAGTGGGCTGGATAACTATGCTCAGGGTGCGAAGTTCGAAAAGGATGAAGAATTCATCCTTGGAAAAATCGGCTCGGCGTTCCTGCCGCGCAAGGACGCTGCCCAGGAAACCTCCGACCTGTGTGTCGAGGCCGCCAACGCGTTGTTCGCCAATAATCCGCAGCTCGATCGTCAAGCCATCGACGTATTGATCGTCGTCACCCAGAACGGTGACGAAGAAGGGCTGCCGCACACGTCGGCCATCGTCCAGGACAAACTCGGCCTGTCGACTAACGTCGCAGCCTTCGACATCTCCCTGGGGTGCTCGGGTTATGTCTATGGCATCTACGCCATCAAGGGTTTCATGGAAGCTACAGGCCTGAAGAATGGCCTGCTGATCACCGCCGACCCGTATTCGAAAATCGTCGACCCTGAAGACCGCAACACCACCATGCTGTTCGGCGACGCCGCCACGGCCACCTGGATGGCTGAAGACGCAGCCTGGCAACTGGGCAAGGCCAAGTTCGGCACCGACGGCTCGGGTGCTCCGCACCTGAAAGTCACCGACGGCGTGTTCTATATGAACGGCCGGCAGGTGTTCAACTTTGCCCTGCTCAAGGTGCCGGCGCATCTGCACGAGCTGCTGGACGAGTCGGGCCTGGTGTCCCAGGACATCGATGCGTTCTGTATCCACCAGGGCAGTGCGGCCATCGTCGACGCTGTGGCCCGTCGTTTCGAAGGCGAGCCGGAGAAGTTTATCAAGGACATGGTCGAGACCGGCAACACCGTGTCGTCGAGCATTCCGCTTCTCTTGGAAAAGCACATGTTCGATTCCAGTTGGAAGCGCGTGGCAATCAGTGGTTTCGGCGTGGGGCTGTCCTGGGGTTCGGCGATTATTCACCGTCTCTGACGCGCCAGTTAAATAACGCCAAAAAAAACGCCCATGGCCGCGAGGTCATGGGCGTTTTTGCTTTCTGGCGTGTCGATGTAAGCGCTTGAATCGCAAGGAGTGGCACGGTGCTAGTAAAAAAAATCAAAAAAGCGCTCAAGCAACCTGCTTTTACGACGATAACTATTACGAAGGTTCTCTAGGCCACACCCGGCGGTTGCCAGGGCCGGAAGCCGCAGCACCCAACCAACGAGGAATTCGTCATGTCTTTATCTGTTAATACCAACATCACCTCCCTGGGCGTTCAGAAAAACCTGAACAAGGCTTCCGATGCTCTGAGCACCTCGATGAGCCGTCTCTCTTCCGGCCTGAAAATCAACAGCGCTAAAGACGACGCTGCCGGCCTGCAGATCGCTAACCGTCTGACCAGCCAGATCAATGGTCTGAACGTTGCCGTGAAAAACGCCAACGACGGTATCTCCATCGCCCAGACTGCTGAAGGCGCGATGCAAGAATCCACCAACATCCTGCAGCGTATGCGTGAACTGGCTCTGCAATCGGCGAACGGTTCGAACAGCGATGACGACCGTACTTCCCTGAACCAAGAATTCACCGCACTGTCGGGTGAACTGAACCGTATCTCCAACACCACCACCTTCGGTGGCAAGAACCTGCTGGACGGTTCGTTCCAGAACACCAGCTTCCAGGTAGGCTCCAGCGCTAACGAAACCATTTCGTTCGGCATGGGCAACCTTAGCGCTTCGGGCCTGAAAGGCTCTTACAGCAGCGCTGCAGTGACTGGCAACGCAATGCAGGGTATGGCTGCAAGTGTTACCGGTTCGACCACAACGTTGGGCGAGACCGTTGTTGTGGGTGTCGCTGGTTCGGGTGTTGTTCCAACAGGCGCCGAGAAGCTCAACATCAACGGCGTTGATATCACACTGGCCGCAACAGACGTAACCAACGCCCTTGTTGCAACTGCGATCAACACTCAGCTTACTGCCGCTGGTGTAACGGATGTCACGGTCACTGAAGCTACTGACATCCTGACCATCACCAACACTGCCGGTTCTGTGTCCATCTCCGGCGCTGACGCTGGCAAATTCGGTCTGTCGACTGGTACCACCAGCACCAAAACAGACGGCACATCCATTCCTCCAACAGCTGGTAGCATTTCGGTCAATGGCACTGCTGTCACCTGGGACGGCGCTGCTGACACTGTTGACGACATTCTGACCCAACTGAAAGCAGTAGCCGGTGTTGGCGACGCTCAAATTACCGACGGCCGTCTCTCGATCACCTCCAAGAACGGCACCGAAATCAAACTGGCTGACAACACTGCAGGCTCCCTCGCCTCGTTGGGTCTGAACAGTGGCACTTCCAGCGTGAAAATGCTGGCTGATACCTCGCTGAAAATCGGTACTACTGAAATCAAGATCACCAAGGGCAGTGACCTCGATGCTGTAATCTCGGCAATCAACAGCGCCAGCGCTGGTGCAACTGCAGAGAAAACCGCCGATGGCAAAATTGCCCTCAGCGGCAAAAGCGACATCGTGATTTCGGCTGGTAACACTGGTGCTCTGTCTGATCTGGGCCTGGTTGCCGGTACTTCGAACGCCAGCGAAACCCAGACCACCGTTGGTGATCTGGACATCCTGTCCGCCGGTAATTCGCAGAAGTCGGTACAGGCTCTGGACGCTGCCATCCAGCAGATCGACAGCCAGCGCGCCGCACTGGGTGCCGTTCAAAACCGTTTCGACAGCACTGTAGCCAACCTGCAAAGCATCGCTCAGAACTCTACCGCTGCACGCGGTCGCGTTCAGGATGCTGACTTCGCTTCCGAAACTGCCGAGCTGACCAAGCAACAAACCCTGCAACAGGCTTCCACCGCGATCCTGTCCCAGGCTAACCAACTGCCATCCGCTGTACTGAAACTGCTTCAGTAATTCCAGCGTCTGGTGATTGAAATGGAAGGGCGCGTCTAACGCGCCCTTTTGTTCATTCCGTTGGTTTCTCATGTGAGGAGATGGTAATGGACATGAGTGTCACGTTGAATCAAGCCCCGCCCGTGAATCCGGTGCAAGGGACAGTCAGCGCAAAACCGTCGGCGCAATCTGTCGATGTGAGCACAGTTACACCAGTGGAACAGCCCAAGCGGGCAGAATTGGAAAAAGCAGTGACCGAGATCCGCGACTTTGTGCAATCGACCAAGCGCAATCTGGATTTCTCCATCGATGATTCGACGGGTCGAGTCGTGGTCAAGGTCATTGCTACAGAGAGCGGTGAAGTCATTCGCCAGCTACCTTCAGAAGCAGCATTAAAACTGGCAGCGAGCCTGCACGACGCAAGCAGCCTTTTGTTCGACGAAAGAGCCTGATCTGGCACGGGTTTTGATGCTGGCTGTTAAAGGTTAATCGCTCGTCAAGAACATGGCGACCGTCCGGGAAGGAGAAGAAACATGGCAAGTTCAACCGTCAGTGGCATTGGGTCAGGGATCGATACCCAGAAAATTGTCACCGCTTTGGTCGAAGCCGAAAAAGCGCCCAAACAAGCCCAGATCGACAAGCAGACCGCTTCCACCAGCACCACGCTGTCGGGTCTGTCGATCATCAAGAGCGCGCTGGACACCTACCGGGCAGCGATTGCCAAACTCAATACAGCCACCGCATTCGGCAGCATTTCCGGTGCGTCTTCGGATGAGAAAATCGCCAAGACCACGGTCAACGATGCCGCTACCAACGGTAGCTACGCACTTGAAGTGACCAAGCTGGCCACGGCCTCGAAGGTCTCCACGGCTGTGTTTGCCGGTGGCGCTTCGAGCGTAGTGAACAGCGGGACGCAAGCAACCACCCTGACCATTTCCCAATCGGGTAATGATTACGGTGTGATCATTGAGCCGGGTGCCACGCTGCAGGAAACCCGTGACGCGATCAACGAACAGCTTAAATCGAAGAACATCAGTGCCAACATTCTGACCGACGCCAACGGGTCTCGTCTGGTCTTGAGTTCGAACACCACCGGCAAAGGTACTGAGCTGACCCTCAGCGGTGCCGAGGAGCTGACCAAGGATTACGTGGTCACCACTGTTCCGCAGAATGCCGAGTACACACTTGATAATGTGAAATTGGAGTCTGCTTCCAACTCCATTTCCTCGGTGGTGAGCGGTGTTAACCTGGAGTTGATCACAGCAGGCAAGTCCACGATTACGGTGTCGAGCAGCACCGCGCAGCTGAAAACGTCTGCCCAGGCTTTCGTTTCGGCCTACAACGCGCTGATGACTGCCATCAATACACAAACCAAGGTGACTGCTACGGCGACCGCGACTGGCGGTGCGACAACGACTGCTGGAGCCCTGACCGGTGATGCGACTATGCGCAGCCTGGTGTCGTCAGTGCGCAATGAGCTGGTTTCCGCTGAAGCTGGGTCAGGCAACAGCGGCCTGAGCATGCTCTCGCAACTGGGCATCAACACTGACAAAAGCACGGGGTTGTTGACCCTTGACGATGCCAAATGGGACAAGGGCGTGAAAGCATTTGGTCCCCAGGTTGTCGAGCTGTTTACCGGCAAGACTGGGCTGATCAGTCGCATGACCAGCGCGACCGATGCGTTTGCAAAATCCGACGGAGTCCTGGCTCAGCGCCAGACCAGCCTGACTGAATCCCTGGATTCGCTCAAGGTCGATCAGGAAAGCCTGACACGCCGCATAGCGACCTTGCAGACCACGTTGACCGCCAAGTACACCGCGATGGATACCCTGGTTGCCCAGTTGAACGCGAGCTCCAAGAGCATCATGACCACGCTCAACGCGCTGAACAAAGTCAACGCCGACTGATGATTGCCTGACCGACAACCCGGACTCCTGTGCTCAGGCGCTCCGGGTTTTTTTTGTCTGGCGCGCCGCTCCAAGACTAAAGTTCTGCCGGCTTGGGTCGATAAAAAGTCATGGTAGATAATTGACCGTTTACAGTTTTTCAAGGAATCGAACATGAACCCTATGAGAGCCCTACGCCAGTATCAGAGCGTTAACTCGCACGCGCAGACTTCCGAGGCTAGCCCGCACCGCCTGGTGCAGATGCTGATGCAAGGCGGCCTTGATCGTATTGCCCAGGCAAAGGGCGCGCTGGAGCGCAACGATACTGCTGGCAAGGGCCTGTGCATCGGCAAGGCCGTGGCGATCATCGGTGGTTTGCGTGAGGGCCTGGACCCAGAGAAATCGCCAACGCCTTTGGCAGATCTCGACAGTCTTTACGACTACATGATGCGTCGCCTGACGGAGGCGAACATCAAAAGCGATCCGCTCATTCTCGATGAGGTCGCCGGGTTGCTCAGCAACATCAAGGAAGGATGGGATGCCATCGCGCCCTGATGGTCTTCGCTTTAATTCTCGAGGAACAACGCCATGAGTCAAGCATTGCAACGGATTGAACAAACCCGCGAAGCGCTCATCGATGCGCTGGCCGAGCGTGATTGGGATGCGATTGGCGAGCTGGATACGGCCTGCCGGGAATGCGTCGACGAGGTGCTCAGCGAAGCGCCGGTCGACGAGGAGGCGGTGCGGACCAATCTGGAAAGCCTGCTGGCGGTGTACAAGGATTTACTGACGGCGACGATGGGCGAGCGTCAGGCGATAGTAGACGAGATGTCGCAGATCACCCAAGCGAAGAGTGCGGCGAAGGTTTACCATCTGTTTGGCTAATTAATCCCCGGTTAATCCAGACATCTGCGCCATATATTTGACTATGCACGGTTTTTTGACTTAACTAGTGGCTGTTTACTGATTTCAGGCGTCTCATAGGCTTAACAGGTCTGCAAGCGTCTAGCTTGCCCACTCATTTCGGGCATCGAGTTGACTAGGGAAGTTGCTATTGCATGTGGCGTGAAACCAAAATTCTGCTGATTGATGACGATAGCGTCCGCCGCCGCGACCTGGCGGTGATTCTTAATTTTCTCGGTGAAGAAAATTTGCCCTGCGGAAGCCATGACTGGCAGCAGGCTGTGGGCTCTCTATCGTCTAGTCGTGAAGTGATCTGTGTCCTTATCGGGACGGTCAATGCTCCTGGTGCACTTTTGGGCTTGCTTAAGACACTCTCAACCTGGGATGAGTTCCTTCCGGTTTTGTTGATGGGCGATAATTCTGCCAGCGACTTGCCTGATGACCAGCGTCGACGCGTGCTGTCGACCCTGGAAATGCCGCCCAGCTACAGCAAATTGCTCGACTCCCTGCACCGTGCCCAGGTCTATCGCGAGATGTACGACCAGGCCCGCGAGCGCGGTCGGCATCGCGAACCCAATCTGTTCCGCAGCCTCGTCGGCACCAGCCGGGCGATCCAGCATGTGCGCCAGATGATGCAGCAGGTGGCTGACACCGACGCCAGCGTGCTGATCCTTGGCGAGTCGGGCACCGGCAAGGAAGTGGTGGCGCGCAACCTGCACTACCACTCCAAGCGTCGTGACGCGCCGTTCGTGCCGGTCAACTGCGGGGCGATCCCGGCCGAGTTGCTGGAAAGCGAATTGTTCGGCCACGAGAAGGGCGCGTTCACCGGGGCGATCACCAGTCGTGCCGGTCGCTTTGAGCTGGCTAATGGCGGCACGCTGTTCCTCGATGAAATCGGCGACATGCCGCTGCCGATGCAGGTCAAGCTGCTACGCGTGCTGCAGGAACGCACCTTCGAGCGCGTGGGTAGCAACAAGACCCAGAGCGCCGATGTGCGCATCATTGCCGCGACCCACAAGAACCTCGAAAGCATGATCGAGATCGGCACCTTCCGCGAAGACCTCTACTATCGCCTGAACGTGTTCCCGATCGAGATGGCGCCGTTGCGTGAGCGCGTCGAAGACATCCCGCTGCTGATGAACGAACTGATCTCGCGCATGGAGCACGAGAAGCGCGGTTCGATCCGTTTCAACTCGGCGGCGATCATGTCGCTGTGTCGTCACGGCTGGCCGGGCAACGTCCGCGAGCTGGCCAACCTGGTGGAGCGCATGGCGATCATGCATCCGTACGGGGTGATCGGCGTGGTCGAGCTGCCGAAGAAATTCCGTTACGTCGACGACGAAGACGAGCAACTGGTCGACAGCCTGCGCAGCGACCTGGAAGAGCGGGTGGCCATCAACGGCCATACCCCGGACTTCTCCGCCAATGCCCTGCTGCCGCCGGAGGGCCTGGACCTCAAGGACTACCTCGGTGGCCTGGAACAGGGGCTGATCCAGCAGGCGCTGGATGATGCCAATGGCATCGTGGCGCGCGCCGCTGAACGCTTGCGTATTCGTCGAACCACCCTGGTGGAGAAGATGCGCAAGTACGGCATGAGCCGGCGTGATGGTGATGAACAGGCAGATGATTGACGCCTGTTTTTCAAGTCATTCATTTATAGGCGGTTTTTTTTAGGCACGGGTATTGCTACATCCCTCGCAACGTTCCGTTTAACTGACGGTCAGCCAAGCGAGAGTGCCCGATGCCCCAAGCCGCCCAGATGTCTCCTGTCCCTGATGCTTCGGGGCCACTGTCGTCCGTAGAGCAGGCCAGCCGGCTGGGTCTTGAGCAGTCTTTTGCGTTGTTCAACCAGATGTCGAGCCAGTTGACGGATTCCTACAGCATGCTCGAAGCCCGGGTGACCGAGCTCAAGGGCGAGCTGGAAGTGGTCAGCGCCCAGTGCATGCAGGAACTGGCGGAAAAAGAACGCCTGGCCAACCGCCTGCAAAACCTCCTTGATCTGTTGCCCGGTGGCGTGATTGTCATCGACGCCCAGGGCATCGTGCGCGAAGCCAATCCTGCGGCCTGTGAGTTACTTGGCCTGCCTCTGGAAGGCGAGTTGTGGCGCCAGGTGATTGCCCGCTGCTTTGCGCCGCGTGAGGACGATGGGCATGAAATTTCCCTCAAGGACGGTCGGCGCCTGTCGATCTCGACCCGCTCGCTGGATGCCGAGCCGGGCCAGTTGGTGCTGCTCAACGACCTGACTGAAACCCGTCACCTGCAGGACCAGTTGGCCCGGCATGAGCGCCTCTCGTCCCTGGGGCGGATGGTCGCTTCCCTGGCGCATCAGATCCGCACGCCCTTGTCCGCCGCCTTGCTTTACGCCAGTCACCTGACCGAACAGGAGCTGCCCGTCGCCACGCAACAGCGCTTCGCCGGGCGTTTGAAAGAGCGGCTGCACGAGCTGGAGCATCAGGTGCGCGACATGCTGATTTTCGCCCGAGGCGAACTGCCGCTGACCGACCGAATCACCGCCAAAATGCTCATGCAGTCGCTTCAGGCGGCGGCCCTGGCGCATGTGCAGGGTCTGCCGATTCGCTGGCAATGCGACAGCCATGCCGGTGAGTTGCTGTGCAACCGCGACACCCTGGTGGGGGCGATTCTCAACCTGATCGAGAATGCCATCCAAGCCAGCGCCACGGACCTGCGATTGAAGGTGCATCTCTATGCCCGGGGCAACCACCTGCGGGTGGCGATCAGCGACAGTGGCAGCGGCATCGATCCTGCGGTGCTGGCGCGTCTGGGCGAACCTTTTTTCACCACCAAGGCCACCGGAACGGGCCTGGGCCTGACCGTGGTCAAGGCAGTCGCCCGTGCGCATCAGGGAGAATTGCTGCTGCGCTCGCGACCCGGTCGCGGCACGTGTGCGCAGGTGATCCTGCCGCTGTTTTCCAATGAACAACCCCCCTGCAGGAGCGAGCTCGCTCGCGAAAAACCAGAGAGCGCCACGGAGACTCTGGTCCCCGCCGCAATCGAAAACGTCCATCGCAAGCAGGGAGCGAAGTAACCCAAATGCCAATCAAGGTTCTGCTGGTCGAGGATGACCGGGCTCTGCGCGAAGCGCTGGCCGATACCCTGCTGCTCGCGGGGCACGATTACGTCGCCGTCGGCTCGGCAGAAGAGGCCCTGACGGCCGTCACCAAGGATGCGTTCAACCTGGTGCTCAGCGACGTCAACATGCCGGGCATGGATGGTCATCAACTGTTGAGCCTGTTGCGTGCGCGGCAGCCGCAGCTGCCTGTGTTGCTGATGACGGCCCACGGTGCGGTCGAGCGTGCGGTGGATGCCATGCGCCAGGGCGCGGTGGACTATCTGGTCAAGCCGTTCGAGCCCAAGGCGCTGCTCGATTTGCTGGCGCGGCACGCTCTGGGCAGTGTCCCAGCCGAGGGCGAGGGGCCGATTGCGTTCGAGCCGGCCAGCGCCCAGCTGCTGGACCTGGCCGCTCGCGTGGCCCGCAGTGATTCCACTGTGCTGATTTCCGGCGAGTCCGGAACCGGCAAGGAAGTGCTGGCGCGCTACATCCATCAACACTCCCATCGGGCTACCCAGCCGTTTATTGCAATCAACTGCGCGGCGATCCCCGACAACATGCTCGAGGCCACGTTGTTTGGCCACGAAAAGGGCTCGTTCACCGGCGCGATTGCCGCGCAGGCGGGCAAGTTCGAGCAGGCGGATGGCGGCACTATCCTGCTCGACGAGATATCCGAGATGCCCATGGGGCTGCAGGCCAAGCTTCTGCGGGTGTTGCAGGAACGCGAGGTCGAGCGGGTGGGTGCGCGCAAGCCGATCTCCCTGGACATCCGGGTGGTCGCCACCACTAACCGCGACCTGGCTGCGGAAGTGGCGGCGGGGCGCTTCAGGGAGGATCTGTACTATCGACTGTCGGTGTTCCCGCTGGCCTGGCGCCCGTTGCGCGAACGGACCGCCGACATTCTGCCGTTGGCTGAGCGTCTGCTGGCCAAACACGTCAATAAAATGAAGCATGCGGCGGCCAGGCTTTCGCCAGAAGCGCAGGCGTGCCTGATCGCTTATCCGTGGCCGGGGAATGTGCGCGAGCTGGATAACGCCATCCAGCGGGCGTTGATCCTGCAGCAGGGCGGGTTGATCCAGCCTCAGGATTTCTGCCTGGCCGGGCCGGTTGCCTGTGCGCCGTTGCCGGCATTGGCGGCGCCGCTGCCCCTGGTCGAGGCCGAGTCCGCCGGGGCGCTGGGGGATGATCTGCGCCGACGCGAGTTCCAGATGATCATCGACACCCTGCGCACCGAACGTGGCCGGCGCAAGGAAGCCGCCGAACGCCTGGGCATCAGCCCGCGCACCCTGCGCTACAAACTGGCGCAGATGCGCGATGCCGGGATGGACGTGGAAGCTTACCTGTTCGCCACCTGATCCCGGAGAACCTGATTTGTGATCAGTGCCCACGTAGCTGGCACCCTTGTTGCTACCACCTGTATACCCGCCGAGTGAGCGTCAAAAAATTGCGGGTAGTCATTGGGAGTGGAACATGAGCCAAGGTATTGAATTTAATCGGTTGATGCTGGATATGCGAGCCATGCAAATGGACGCCATGTCTGCGCCTAAAGCGACTGCCGCCGTGCCTCAACTGCCGGGCAGCAGCTTCTCCGATATGCTCGGCCAGGCCGTCAATAAAGTGAACGAAACCCAGCAGGCGTCCAGCCAGCTGTCCACCGCGTTCGAGATCGGTAAAAGCGGTGTCGACCTGACTGACGTGATGATCGCCAAGGAAAAAGCCGGCGTGTCGTTCCAGGCCATCACCCAGGTGCGCAACAAGCTGGTCCAGGCGTATCAAGACATCATGCAGATGCCGGTTTAAGGACGATATTGAGTCATGGCAGAAGCAGCCAGCGATAACGTTCCGGCCAAGGCCAGCGCAATAGACGGCAAACCGCCGCTGTTCGGCTTGTCCTTCCTGGAAAACCTTTCCCAGATGACCATGTTGCGTCAGGTCGGCCTGTTGGTCGGGCTGGCAGCGAGCGTGGCCATTGGCTTTGCCGTGGTTCTGTGGTCCCAGCAACCGGATTACCGTCCGCTGTACGGCAGCCTCGCCGGAATGGACGCCAAGCAAGTGATGGACACCCTGGCGGCCGCTGACATTGCCTACTCCGTCGAACCCAATTCCGGCGCCTTGCTGGTCAAGGCCGAAGACCTGTCCCGCGCGCGGCTCAAGCTCGCGGGCGCTGGTGTCACTCCCAGCGACGGCAATATCGGCTTTGAAATCCTCGACAAGGACCAGGGCCTGGGCACCAGCCAGTTCATGGAAGCCACCCGTTATCGTCGCGGCCTCGAAGGCGAACTGGCGCGCACCATCTCCAGCCTGAACAACGTCAAGGGTGCCCGGGTGCACCTGGCCATTCCGAAAAGCTCGGTGTTCGTGCGCGACGAACGCAAGCCGAGCGCCTCGGTACTGATCGAACTGTACTCCGGCCGCTCCCTGGAACCTGGCCAGGTGCTGGCGATCATCAACCTGGTGGCGACCAGCGTGCCTGAGCTGAGCAAGTCCCAGGTCACCGTGGTCGACCAGAAAGGCAACCTGCTATCGGACCAGGCGGAAAATTCCGAGCTGACCATGGCCGGCAAGCAATTCGATTACAGCCGCCGCATGGAAAGCATGCTGACCCAGCGCGTGCACAACATCCTGCAACCGGTGCTGGGTAACGATCGCTACAAGGCTGAAGTGTCCGCCGACGTGGATTTCAGCGCCGTCGAATCGACCTCCGAGCAGTTCAATCCGGACCAGCCGGCGTTGCGCAGCGAGCAGTCGGTGAACGAACAACGCACCACCAGCAATGGTCCGCAAGGCGTACCGGGGGCCCTGAGCAACCAACCGCCATCGCCGGCGTCCGCGCCTGCAACCACCGGTGGCGCTACCGCTTCTGCCGGCATGGTGCAGCCCGGCCAGCCGCTGCTGGACGCCAACGGCCAACAGATCATGGACCCTGCCACCGGTCAGCCGATGCTGGCGCCTTACCCGGCAGACAAGCGTCAGCAGTCCACCAAGAACTTCGAGCTCGACCGTTCCATCAGCCACACCAAGCAGCAGCAGGGGCGGTTGAATCGCTTGTCGGTGTCGGTGGTGGTGGACGATCAGGTCAAGATCAACCCGGCCAACGGTGAAACCAGCCGCGCGCCGTGGACCGCCGACGAATTGGCGCGCTTCACCCGTCTGGTGCAGGACGCGGTCGGCTTCGACGCCAGCCGTGGCGACAGTGTCAGCGTGATCAACATGCCGTTCTCCGCCGAGCGCAGCGAAGTGATTGCCGATGTGCCGTTCTATTCCCAGCCGTGGTTCTGGGACGTGATCAAGCAAGTGCTGGGCGTGTTGTTCATCCTGGTGCTGGTGTTTGGTGTGCTGCGCCCGGTGCTCAACAACATCACCAACGGCGGCAAAGGCAAGCAGCTGGTCGGCATGGGCAGCGACGTCGAGTTGGGTGGCATGGGCGGCCTGGATGGCGAACTGGCCAACGACCGCGTCAGCCTTGGCGGTCCGCAGAGCATCCTGCTGCCGAGCCCGAGCGAAGGCTATGATGCACAGTTGAACGCAATCAAGAGTCTGGTGGCAGAAGATCCGGGTCGTGTGGCCCAGGTCGTGAAAGAGTGGATTAACGCAGATGAGTGATAACCGAGCCGTTGCCGCCAAACTGTCCAAGGTCGACAAAGCCGCGATCCTGCTGCTGTCCCTGGGTTCTACCGATGCTGCGCAGGTGTTGCGCCACATGGGGCCCAAGGAGGTCCAGCGTGTGGGCGTGGCCATGGCGCAGATGGGCAACGTGCACCGCGAGCAGGTCGAGCAGGTGATGAGCGAGTTCGTCGACATCGTCGGCGACCAGACCAGCCTGGGCGTCGGTTCTGACGACTACGTGCGCAAGATGCTCACCCAGGCCCTGGGCGAAGACAAGGCCAACGGACTGATTGACCGGATCCTGCTGGGCGGCAACACCAGCGGCCTCGACAGCCTGAAATGGATGGAACCGCGCGCCGTCGCCGACGTGATCCGCTACGAGCACCCACAGATCCAGGCGATCGTCGTGGCGTACCTCGACCCTGACCAGGCTGGCGAAGTGCTGGGCAATTTCGACCACAAGGTACGCCTGGACATCATCCTGCGCGTATCCTCGCTGAACACCGTGCAGCCGGCGGCGCTGAAGGAACTCAACCAGATTCTCGAGAAGCAGTTCTCCGGCAACTCCAACGCCTCGCGCACCAACCTCGGTGGCATCAAGCGCGCAGCCGATATCATGAACTTCCTCGACAGCTCGATGGAAGGGCAGTTGATGGACTCGATCCGCGAAGTCGACGAAGACCTGTCCGGTCAGATCGAAGACCTGATGTTCGTGTTCAACAACTTGGCCGATGTCGACGACCGCGGCATCCAGGCGTTGCTGCGCGAAGTGTCCTCCGACGTACTGGTGCTGGCCCTCAAGGGTTCGGACGAGAACGTCAAGGAGAAGATCTTCAAGAACATGTCCAAACGAGCGGCCGAACTGTTGCGCGACGACCTCGAGGCCAAGGGCCCGGTGCGCGTCAGCGACGTGGAAACCGCACAGAAAGAAATCCTCACCATCGCCCGCCGTATGGCCGAAGCCGGAGAAATCGTTCTCGGCGGGAAGGGCGGCGAAGAGATGATCTAAGGTCACCATGTCGACCAAACACGATGAGTCCCAGACTGACCTGATCCGTGCCAAGGACGTCAGCACTGTTGATATCTGGTCCCTGCCCAGTTTCGATCCCTACGTCCCCGAGCCCGAGCCGGAACCTGTGCCCGAGCCTCCGGAAATGGAGGAGGTGCCGCTGGATGAGGTCCAGCCAATGACCCTCGAAGAACTCGAGAGCATTCGCCAGGAGGCCTACAACGAAGGCTTCGCCACGGGCGAGCGCGAGGGTTTCCACAGCACGACGCTCAAGGTTCGCCAGGAAGCCGAAGCGGCACTGTCGGCCAAGGTCGGCGCGCTGGAAAAGCTCATGGGTCAGTTGTTCGAACCGATTGCCGAGCAGGACACCCAGATCGAAAAATCTTTAGTCGACCTGGTGCAGCACATCACCAAACAAGTGATCCAGCGCGAACTGGCGATCGATTCGACCCAGCTTGAACACGTCATGCGCGATGCCCTGAAGCTCTTGCCGCTGGGCGTGGGGAACGTTCGGCTGTACATCAATCCGCAGGATTTTGAACAGGTCAAAGCCCTGCGCGAGCGTCATGAAGAAACCTGGCGCATCGTCGAGGACGACACCTTGTTGCCCGGTGGTTGCCGGGTCGAGACCGAACACAGTCGCATCGATGCCACGGTGGAAACACGCCTGGCGCGGGTCATGGCCAAGCTGTTCGATCAACTTCACGAACAGGCCCTGCATCCTGCTGCCCCGGACTTGAGCGTGGAGCTGTCGGGGCGCAATCCGCCGCCAGTCGCCCCGGCGGCGGACGAACCTGATGCGCCTTGATCGCACCAGCTTCGCCAAGCGCCTGGGCAGTTACGCCGAGGCCACGCAACTGACCGGCGGCCCGATCCTGGAAGGCCGCCTGCTGCGCATGGTCGGCCTGACCCTCGAAGCCGAAGGCCTGCGAGCCGCCATGGGCAGCCGCTGCATGGTCATCAACGACGACAGTTACCAGCCAGTGCAGGTGGAAGCCGAAGTCATGGGCTTCTCCGGCAACAAGGTGTTCCTGATGCCGGTGGGCAGCGTCGCCGGTATTGCGCCGGGCGCCCGGGTGGTGCCGCTGGCCGATGCCGGTCGCTTGCCGATGGGCATGAGCATGCTCGGGCGGGTACTGGACGGCGCCGGTCGTGCGCTTGACGGCAAGGGCGGGATGAAAGCCGAGGACTGGGTGCCGATGGATGGCCCTACGATCAACCCGCTCAAGCGCGAGCCGATCAGCGAGCCGCTGGATGTGGGCATCCGCTCGATCAACGGATTGTTGACCGTGGGGCGCGGCCAGCGTCTGGGTCTGTTTGCCGGTACCGGCGTGGGCAAGAGTGTGCTGTTGGGCATGATGACCCGCTTTACCGAGGCCGACATCGTGGTCGTCGGCTTGATCGGCGAGCGCGGACGGGAGGTGAAGGAATTCATCGAGCACATCCTTGGCGAGGAAGGGCTCAAGCGTTCAGTGGTGGTGGCTTCGCCGGCGGACGATGCGCCGTTGATGCGCCTGCGTGCCGCGATGTACTGCACGCGCATCGCCGAGTATTTCCGCGACAAGGGCAAGAATGTCCTGTTGCTCATGGATTCCCTGACCCGATTCGCCCAGGCCCAGCGGGAAATCGCCCTGGCCATTGGCGAACCGCCGGCGACCAAGGGCTACCCGCCTTCAGTGTTTGCCAAGTTGCCGAAACTGGTCGAGCGCGCGGGAAATGCGGAGAAGGGCGGGGGCTCGATCACCGCGTTTTATACGGTGCTGTCCGAAGGCGATGACCAGCAGGACCCGATTGCCGACTCCGCACGGGGCGTGCTCGACGGTCACATCGTGCTGTCGCGGCGCCTGGCCGAGGAAGGTCACTACCCCGCTATCGATATCGAGGCGTCCATCAGCCGGGTCATGCCGTCGGTGGTGACGCCGGAGCACATGACCCGGGCGCAATACTTCAAGCAGCTGTGGTCGCGTTATCAACAGAGTCGCGACCTGATCAGCGTCGGCGCCTACGTGGCCGGCGGTGACCGCGAGACCGACCTGGCGATTGCCCTGCAACCGCAGCTGGTCAAATACCTGCGCCAGGGCTTGAACGACAACATCAGCCTGGGTGAGAGCGAAGCCTATCTTGGCTCGATCTTCGCCCCGGCGGCCGGCGGCTAACCGGCCATGGCCCAGAGTCGAGCTTCGCGCCTGGCGCCCGTGGTGGACATGGCCGAGAAGGTTGAGAAAGCCGCGGTGCAGCGCCTTGGGCATTTTCAGGGCCAGGTGCGCCTGGCCGAAAGCAAGGTCGCCGACCTTGAAGCCTTCCGTCTCGATTATCAGGAGCAATGGATCGTGCGCGGCAGCAGTGGGGTGTCCGGCCAGTGGTTGCTCGGCTATCAGGGGTTTCTCGCGCAACTGGGCACTGCTATCGATCAGCAGCGGCAAAGCCTGGCCTGGCACCAGAACAACCTGAACAAGGCACGCGACACCTGGCAGCAGGCCTATGCCCGAGTGGAAGGGCTGCGCAAACTGGTGCTGCGCTACATGGATGAGGCGCGCCGCCTGGAGGACAAGCGTGAGCAGAAGCTGCTGGATGAATTGTCCCAGCGGCTGCCGCGGCAAAACCCTTATTAATATCCGCCCCTTTTGATCTTGCTCCTGTCACCACCAAATGCTACACCTTGTACTAGCAAGTTCTCCGAAGACAAGGAAGCCAACAATGTCAGTCGTCTCAGAAGTTTCCCCGGATGGGCAAAAACTGACGATATCGATCAAGGGTCGTTTCGATTTCGCCAAGCATCAGGAGTTTCGCCAGTCCTATGAGGACAGGAATCTCAATGCTGTGGTGGTGGATCTGAAGGAGGCCACCTACCTCGACAGCTCCGCCTTGGGCATGCTGCTGTTGCTGCGCGATCACGCTGGCGGCGACCAATCCGACATTCGCGTGGTCAACAGCAGCATCGACGTGAAGAAAATCCTCGCCATTTCCAATTTCGACAAACTGTTCGACATCAGTTGAATTCGGTGCAGTCGCCGCTTGAAGCACTGACGATCCTGATCGCCGAGGACAGTGCGGCCGATCGCCTGTTGCTCTCGACCATCGTCCGCCGCCAGGGCCATGCGGTGTTGACCGCCGCCAACGGCGCCGAGGCAGTCGAAGCGTTTCGTTCGCAGCACCCGCAGCTGGTGTTGATGGACGCCATGATGCCGGTGATGGACGGTTTCGAAGCCGCACGACAGATCAAGGCGCTGGCCGGGGAAACCCTGGTGCCCATCATCTTTCTGACCTCGCTCACTGAAAGCGAAGCCCTGGCACGCTGCCTGGAGGCTGGCGGTGACGATTTTCTGGCGAAGCCCTACAACCAGGTGATCCTCGCCGCCAAGATCAAGGCAATGGACCGCTTGCGCCGCTTGCAGGCTACGGTGCTGGAGCAGCGTGACCAGATCGCCCGGCACCACGAATACCTGCTCAACGAGCAGCGCGTGGCCAAGGCGGTGTTCGACAAGGTGGCGCATTCCGGATGCCTGAACGCCCCCAACATCCGCTACCTGCAATCGCCGTATGCGTTGTTCAACGGCGATCTGCTGCTGGCCGCGTTTACCCCTGCGGGTGACATGCACGTGCTGCTGGGGGACTTCACCGGCCATGGCTTGCCTGCGGCCGTTGGCGCCATGCCTCTGGCCGAGGTCTTCTACGGCATGACTGCCAAGGGTTACGGGCTCTCGGAAACCCTGCGCGAGATGAACGCCAAGCTCAAGCGCATCCTGCCGGTGGACATGTTCTGCTGCGCGACGTTGCTGCGCCTGAGCTTCCAGAGCCGCTCGGTGGAAGTCTGGAATGGCGGCATGCCCGACGGCTACCTGCACCGGATCGCCACTGGCGAGCGCACGCCGTTGCCGGCCAGGCATTTGCCGCTGGGGGTGCTGAGCCCGCAGGCGTTCGACGATCGCACCGAAGTGCTGCCCATGGCGGTGGGTGATCGGGTGTTCCTGTTGTCCGATGGCGTGATCGACACCTGCGATGCCAACGAACAGCTGTTCGGAGTGGAGCGCCTGCAGCAAGTGTTTGCCGCCAACCGGCAGCCGGATGCACTGTTCCAGGAAATCGAGCAGGCATTGGGCGATTTTCGCGGGCAAGCCCGGGACGATGTCAGTCTGCTCGAAGTCAGCCTGATCGACGCGGCGCAAATGCGCCCACCGACACTGGTCTACTCCGACAGTGGGCAGTCGTGCCCGCTGGACTGGTCCGTCAGCTTCGAATTTCGCGCCGACTCGCTCAAGCGCTTCAATCCACTGCCCTACCTCCTGCAACTGCTCAGCGAAGTGCACGGCCTGCGGGCCCAGAGCGGAGCGATGTACAGTGTGCTGGCGGAGCTGTATTCCAATGCCCTGGAGCACGGCGTGCTCGGGCTCGATTCCAGTCTCAAGCGCGATGCCCTGGGATTTGCCCGCTATTATCAGGAACGCAACACGCGCCTGGATGCCCTGGACGCAGGTTACGTGCGCGTGCACCTGCAGGTGGTGCCGGAGTGCGAGGGCGGTTGCCTGACCATTCGGGTGGAAGACAGTGGCAAGGGATTTGATGTGGTGCGGGTGATCGAGCGACCGCTGGACAGTGTCCGTTTGTCGGGACGTGGCATCAGCCTGGTCCGACAATTGGGGCGTAATGCCCGGTGGTCCGACGATGGTCGCAGTGCTCACGTGGAGTTTTTCTGGGAGGCTCTGGCATAATCCTGCCCATTCTTGATCAAGGAGTGAACAAGTGGATTCCCCACATCTGAATCGCGACGTTTTGCGCGCCTTGCAGGAAGTCATGGAAGATGAATATCCGATGTTGCTGGATATCTTCCTTGCCGACGCCGAAGAGCGGTTGGTTATCTTGCGCGGGACGCAGGATGCCGCGCAGCTGATGGAAACTGCCCACAGTTTTAAAGGCAGTTGCAGCAACATGGGGGCGGTTCGCCTGGCAGAGTTATGCAATGAGCTGGAGCAGCGCGCCAAAAACGGCAGAAACACCGAACCTGCCCAGCTGGAAAAACTCGTCCATGCGATCGGCTCCGAGTTTGCCTTGGTTCTTCCTCTCTATCAGGCCGAGCGCTCCCTCGCAGGCAGTCACATCACGCGGTCCGTCTAGCGTCAGTTCAGTAAACCTGGCTCGACCTTTGCAGTAATCCACCCACTTGTATCATCGACCACAGTGCGGCGGAGACTGTCCCATGCCCGTTACCCCGAATTTGCTGCTTCAGGCCGCCGCCAAGGCCAAGGCTCAACCCGCATCCGCCAATCCCTTGGCGTCGCCCGCCGAGCCGGCGGGCAAGGCCTCGAGCTTCGCTAACGTGTATGCCCGGCAGGAGCGAACCAGGCCTGCTGACGGGTTTGACACTGCTGCCCGGACGGTGCGCGATAAGTCGCCTGACTTCGCTGCAAAGAAGGACTTGGGCAACGACAAGTCTGCCGCCGCGAAACCTCAAGTTGCCGATAGCGGCAAATCCTTGCCCGCCGATAAACCGGCGCAGGTCGACGATAAGGTCGCCAGTGGCGAGACCGGCGACACAACGGTTGCGGCTGACCCTGCAACTGCAACTGCGCCCGTGGTTGAGTCGCAGCCCGCCGCCCCTGTGGCCGCCACCGAGCCTGCGCTCGACCCCGCTACAGCCGCAGCACTGGCGGCTGCAGCCGTCGCTGCCGACCCTGATTTCGATCCTGAAGCCGACCCCCTCGATGCGCTTCCAGCCGTGCGCATGGCCCTGGAGCAGAGCGGGCATGTGTCCGCTTCCAGTCAGGCGCAAGCCAAGGCTTCCCCGGCCCAGGCAGACGGCGAGCCGACTTCGGCGCAGAATTTCGCCTCCGGCCTGGCCAATATGCTGGACGTGCAAGCCGGCAAGGACAGTACCAGCCAGGGAGGAGAGAAGGCCTTCAGCGGCCTGATCGATGATGGCCTCAAGGACTTGAAAGCCTCGACCAGCGACACCCGCGTCGAAGATTTCGCCAGCCGCCTGGCTGCACTGACCCAGGCGGCCACCCCCAAGACCGCCAACGCGATCCCGGTAAACCAGCCGATCGCCATGCACCAGAGCGGCTGGACCGAAGAAGTGGTCAACCGCGTGATGTATCTCTCCAGCGCCAACCTCAAGGCGGCCGATATCCAGTTGCAGCCGGCCGAGCTTGGCCGCCTGGACATCCGGGTGAACATGGTGCCTGACCAGCAGACCCAGGTGACCTTCATGAGCGCCCATCCCGGCGTTCGCGAAGCGCTGGACGGGCAAATGCACCGGCTGCGCGAGATGTTCGTGCAGCAGGGCATGGGGCAGGTCGACGTCAATGTCTCCGACCAGTCCCGGGGCCAGGATCAGCAACAGGCCCAGCAGAGTCAGGCTGGGCGCGCGGGCGCCGGTGGCGGTCGTCTGGACGCCATGGATGAAGACCTCGCCCCGGCGGTTGCGCAAGTGGCCGCAGCCACCAGCGTGATCGGCTCCAGTGCAGTCGACTATTACGCCTGAAATTGGGCGGTGCCCTTTCAAAAGATCGCAGCCCTGCCGCAGCTCCTACAGTGGGATGGTGTACACCCTGCAGGGGCTGCCGCAGGCTGCGATCTTTTGCGCTTCCATCCCCACTCAATTTTTCCTACATGGCATAACACTTGCTCTTGCCTTCCCGTGCAACTGTGAAACCCCGAATAGTGACGGATTATTGGCATGGCGAAGAGCGACGCAGCAGTAAAAGACCCTGCAACCAAAGGCAAACTCAAGCTGATCATCCTGGTCGTGGTGGCGTTGCTGCTGGCGATCGGCGTGTCCGTGGGGGCGACCTGGTTCTTCATGCACAGCCCCGAAAGCAAGCCTGCCGTCGTTGCCGAAACCGCCGTGGCGGGCAAGCAGGCGGCGGTCTTCGAGCCTTTGCTGCCGGCGTTCGTTTCCAACTACAACCAGAACGGCCGCCAGCGCTACATGCAGGTGAGCATCACCATGATGGGTCGCAACCAGGCTGACATGGAAGCGCTCAAGGTGCACATGCCGGTCATCCGCAACAACCTGGTGATGCTGTTCTCCGGGCAGGACTTCGCCACCCTGGCCTCGCCGGTCGGTCAGGAAATGCTGCGTCAGAAGGCCACCGCCAGCGTCCAGGAAGTGGCGCAGAAAGAACTCGGCAAGGTCGCCATCGAGCAGTTGCTCTTCACTAATTTCGTACTGCAGTAGGAACACGACATGGCCGTGCAGGACCTGCTGTCCCAGGATGAGATCGATGCGCTGTTGCATGGCGTCGACGACGGTCTGGTACAGACCGACAACACCTCTGAACCCGGTGCTGTCAAAAGCTACGACCTGACCAGCCAGGATCGCATCGTCCGTGGACGCATGCCGACCCTGGAAATGATCAACGAGCGTTTCGCGCGGTACACCCGCATCAGCATGTTCAACTTGCTGCGCCGCTCGGCAGACGTGGCGGTCGGTGGCGTGCAGGTGATGAAGTTCGGCGAATACGTGCACTCGCTGTACGTGCCGACCAGTCTCAACCTGGTCAAGATCAAACCGTTGCGCGGCACTGCCTTGTTCATTCTCGACGCCAAGCTGGTGTTCAAGCTGGTGGACAACTTCTTCGGCGGCGACGGTCGCCACGCCAAGATTGAAGGTCGCGAATTCACTCCGACCGAGCTGCGCGTGGTGCGCATGGTGCTGGAGCAGGCCTTCATCGATTTGAAGGAGGCCTGGCAGGCAATCATGGAAGTCAACTTCGAGTACATCAACTCGGAAGTGAACCCGGCCATGGCCAACATCGTCGGCCCGAGCGAGGCGATTGTGGTGTCGACTTTCCATATCGAACTCGATGGCGGTGGCGGCGACCTGCACATCACCATGCCGTACTCGATGATCGAGCCGGTGCGCGAGATGCTCGATGCCGGCTTCCAGTCGGACCTCGACGATCAGGACGAGCGCTGGGTCAACGCCCTGCGCCAGGACGTGCTGGACGTCGACGTGCCGATTGGTGCCACTGTTGCCCGCCGTCAACTGCGCCTGCGGGACATCCTGCACATGCAGCCGGGGGACATCATTCCGGTGGACATGCCGGAAACAATGATCATGCGCGCCAATGGCGTGCCTGCGTTCAAGGTCAAGATGGGCTCGCACAAAGGCAACCTCGCGTTGCAGGTGATCGAGCCGATCGAGCGCCGGTGATCGGCGTCTTTATTCGTTTTTAACTGACGGCGTCCATCCGAGATGGGCGCTCGCCGAGGACACATGATGGCTAGCGATATGAATTCCCAGGACGACCAGGCACTGGCTGATGAATGGGCTGCGGCCCTGGAAGAATCCGGTGATGCTTCGCAGGACGAGATTGACGCGCTGCTGGCTGCTGATTCCGGCAGCTCGCCGTCCAATCGCCTGCAAATGGAAGAGTTCGGCGCCTCGCCGAAAAACCACGAGCAAGTGACCCTCGACGGTCCGAACCTGGACGTGATCCTCGATATTCCGGTGTCGATTTCCATGGAAGTGGGCAGCACCGATATCAATATTCGCAACCTGCTGCAGCTCAACCAGGGCTCGGTGATCGAACTCGATCGCCTGGCCGGTGAGCCGCTGGACGTGCTGGTCAATGGCACGCTCATCGCCCATGGCGAAGTGGTGGTGGTCAACGAGAAGTTCGGCATCCGCCTGACGGACGTGATCAGCCCAAGCGAACGCATCAAGAAGCTGCGCTGAGTGAACAGGGTCCTGGGTTTTTTGTTGGCATTGCCCTTGAGCGTCCTGGCGGCCGAACCGGTGGCCACGGCTGCCGCGACGCCGGCGGTGAGCAGTGGGGTGGCGGGGCAATTGACGCAGTTGGTGTTCGGCTTGCTGCTGGTGCTGGGGTTGATCTTCTTCCTCGCCTGGTTGCTGCGCCGGGTGCAGCAGGCAGGCCCTGCCGGCAAAGGCCAGGTGATCGAACTGATCGGTTCGCGCGCACTCGGTCCGCGTGATCGCTTGATGCTGGTGCAGGTGGGCAATGAGCAGATCCTGCTCGGCCTGAGCCCTGGCAGCATCACCGCCTTGCATGTGCTCAAGGAGCCGGTGCAGGTGCCGGCCAGTTCGGAAAAAGCCACCCCGGAGTTCGCCCTGCGCCTGATGGAGCTGATGGGCAAGGACCAGAAGGATAAGAAGTAATGGGTGCGCTACGCATCGTCTTGACGCTGGCCTTGCTGCTGGCTGCACCACTGGCATTGGCCGCCGATCCGTTGTCGATCCCGGCCATCACGCTCGGCACCAATGCCGACGGCGCCCAGGAGTACTCGGTCAGCCTGCAGATCCTGCTGATCATGACGGCGCTGAGTTTCATCCCGGCGTTTGTCATGCTGATGACCAGTTTCACCCGGATCATCATCGTCTTCTCGATCCTGCGCCAGGCCCTGGGCCTGCAGCAGACGCCGTCGAACCAGATCCTCACGGGCATGGCGCTGTTCCTGACCCTGTTCATCATGGCGCCGGTGTTCGACCGGGTTAACCAGGATGCCCTGCAGCCGTACCTGGCCGAGAAACTGACCGCCCAGGATGCCGTGGCCAAGGCCCAGGTGCCGATCAAGGACTTCATGCTGGCGCAGACCCGCAGCAGCGACCTTGAGCTGTTCATGCGCCTGTCCAAGCGCACCGACATCGCCTCCCCGGATCAGGCCCCGCTGACTATTCTGGTGCCGGCATTCGTCACCTCCGAGCTCAAGACCGCGTTCCAGATCGGCTTTATGATCTTCATTCCGTTCCTGATCATCGACCTGGTCGTGGCCAGTGTGCTGATGGCCATGGGTATGATGATGCTGTCGCCGCTGATTATTTCCCTGCCGTTCAAGATCATGCTGTTCGTGCTGGTAGATGGCTGGGCACTGATCATCGGCACGCTCGCCAGCAGCTTCGGCGGTGTGTCGCCATGACGCCGGAAGTAGCGGTAGACATCTTCCGCGAGGCGCTGTGGCTGACCACCATGATGGTGGCCGTGCTGGTGATCCCGAGCTTGCTGGTGGGGTTGCTGGTGGCGATGTTCCAGGCAGCGACCCAGATCAACGAACAAACGTTGAGCTTCCTGCCGCGACTGCTGGTGATGCTGGTCACGCTGATCGTTGCCGGGCCGTGGCTGGTGCAGACCTTCATGGAATACATCCTGCAGTTGTACGGCAGTATTCCCCAGGTCATTGGCTAAGCCATGCAGTCGCTGCTGCAACTGACCGATACCCAGATCAGCACCTGGGTGGCGACCTTCATGTTGCCGTTGTTTCGCGTCGGCGCGCTGCTGATGGTTATGCCCATTGTCGGCACGACCCTGGTGCCCACTCGCGTGCGCCTGTACTTCACGCTGGCCATTACCGTGGTGATCGTCCCGGGCCTGCCGCCGATGCCGCCGGTGAATGCGCTGGACCTCAGTGGCCTGCTGCTGATCGCCGAGCAGATTCTCATCGGGGCGATCCTGGGCTTTGCCTTGCAGCTGTTTTTCCAGGCATTCGTGGTCGCCGGGCAGATCGTCTCGATTCAGATGGGCATGGGCTTCGCCTCGATGGTCGACCCCACCAACGGCGTCTCGGTGGCGGTGATCGGGCAGTTCTTCACCATGCTGGTCACGCTGCTGTTCCTGTCCATGAACGGCCATCTGGTGGTGTTCGAAATCCTCACCGAAAGCTTCACCACCTTGCCCGTCGGCAGTGGCCTGATGGTCACCCATTTCTGGGAGCTGGCGGGCAAGCTGGGCTGGGTACTGGGGGCCGCATTGCTGCTGGTATTGCCGGCGATCACGGCGCTGCTGGTGGTCAACATCGCGTTTGGCGTGATGACCCGGGCCGCGCCGCAACTCAACATCTTCTCCATCGGCTTCCCGCTGACCCTGGTGCTCGGGCTGTTCATCGTCTGGGTCGGGCTTGCCGACATCATCAATCAGTATCAACCACTGGCCTCCGAGGCCCTGCAGTGGTTGCGCGAACTGGCACGGGCGCGCTGAGCCATGGCAGAGAGCGAGAGCGGTCAGGACAAGACAGAAGACCCCACGGAGAAAAAGAAAAAGGACGCCCGGGAGAAGGGCGAGATCGCCCGTTCCAAAGAGCTCAACACCCTGGCCATCATGCTCGCCGGTTCGGCCGCGCTGCTGATCTTCGGCGGGGCGCTCGCCCAGGAAATGATGGACCTGATGCGCATGAATTTCTCGCTGTCGCGCGAAGTCATCCTCGACCAGCGGTCCATGGGGACCTTCCTCCTGCATTCAGGGCTGATCGCCTTGCTGGCCATCCAGCCGGTGATGATCACGCTGTTGCTTGCGGCCCTGATCGGCCCGATTTCCCTGGGCGGCTGGCTGTTCTCCGCCGGCACCATGGCGCCCAAGTTCAGCCGCATGAACCCCGGCGCCGGGCTCAAGCGCATGTTCTCGTCGAAGGCCGTGGTAGAGCTGCTCAAGGCCCTGGCCAAGTTCTTCATCATCCTGTTCGTGGCCCTGGCCGTGTTGTCCTCGGACATCGACGACCTCTTGCGCATCGCCCACGAACCGCTGGACATGGCGATCATCCACAGCCTGCAGGTGGTCGGCTGGAGCTCGTTGTGGATGGCTTGCGGCCTGATCATCATCGCCGCCGTGGACGTGCCGGTGCAGCTGTGGGAAAGCGCCAAGAAACTGAAGATGACCAAGCAGGAAGTGCGCGACGAGCACAAGGACCAGGAAGGGCGGCCGGAGGTCAAGCAGCGCATTCGGCAACTGCAGCGCGACATGTCCCAGCGCCGGATGATGGCGGCCATTCCTGATGCCGACGTGGTCATCACCAACCCGACTCACTACGCCGTGGCGCTCAAGTACGACCCGGACAAGGGCGGGGCGCCGATGCTGGTGGCCAAGGGCAGCGATTTCCTGGCGTTGAAGATGCGTGAAATTGCCGTGGCGAATAATGTGCTGCTGCTGGAATCGCCGGCGTTGGCGCGGTCGATCTACTACTCCACGGAGCTGGACCAGGAAATACCCGGTGGCTTGTACCTGGCCGTTGCCCAGGTACTGGCGTATGTCTATCAGATTCGCCAATACAAGGCAGGCAGGGGCAAGCGCCCGGACCCGCTCAAGGATGACTTGCCGATTCCGCCGGACCTGCGGCGCGATTCTTGAGTTGTGTGCCGGTGATGCCGGCCCCCTCAGAAGCAGGAATAGCCGCCAAATCACCCGTCGACACACAACCTGTGGGAGCGGGCTTGCCCGCGATGAGGCCCGCCCAGGCAACACCACAATTCCTGAATAAACCCCTCTGCTTCAACACTCCGCGAAAGTTGGAAGGTTTCTTGCAATAGCGGCTTTGCGCCTGCTTCTGGCGTCAAAAGTTTGCTTTACAGGAACGAGGAAAATCGGTGGATCGCTCTCAGTTATTCAACAGTGCTCGCACAAACGTTGCCGACTTAAGTCGGGGCAATCTGGGCGTGCCGTTGTTGCTGCTGGTCATGCTGGCGATGATGATGTTGCCGATGCCGCCGTTCCTGCTGGACGTGTTCTTCACGTTCAACATTGCGTTGTCCATCGTGGTCCTGCTGGTGTGCGTCTACGCGTTGCGGCCGCTGGATTTTGCGGTATTCCCCACCATCCTGCTGGTGGCGACGCTGCTACGGCTGGCGTTGAACGTGGCCTCCACACGCGTGGTGATGCTGCACGGCCAGGACGGTCACGCCGCTGCGGGCAAGGTGATCCAGGCCTTCGGTGAGGTGGTGATCGGCGGCAACTACGTGGTCGGTATCGTGGTGTTCGCGATCCTGATGATCATCAACTTCGTCGTGGTGACCAAGGGTGCCGGGCGGATTTCCGAGGTGAGCGCACGTTTCACCCTCGATGCGATGCCCGGCAAGCAGATGGCGATCGACGCCGACCTCAATGCCGGTTTGATCGACCAGAACCAGGCCAAGGCGCGCCGTTCGGAAGTGGCCCAGGAAGCCGAGTTCTACGGTTCTATGGACGGTGCCAGCAAGTTTGTGCGCGGTGACGCCATTGCCGGCCTGTTGATTCTGTTTATCAACCTGATCGGCGGCATGGCGGTGGGTATCTTCCAGCACGGCATGACGTTTGCCGACGCCGGTAAGGTGTACGCGCTGCTGACCATCGGTGACGGTTTGGTGGCGCAATTGCCATCACTGCTGTTGTCCACCGCAGCGGCAATCATGGTGACCCGTGCTTCCGGTTCGGAAGACATGGGCAAACAGATCAGTCGCCAGATGTTCGCCTCGCCCAAGGCCCTGGCCGTGGCTGCCGGCTTGATGGCGGTGATGGGTCTGGTGCCCGGCATGCCGCACTTTTCCTTCCTGAGCATGGCGGCGCTGGCGGCAGGTGGTGCGTACCTGTTCTGGAAGAAGCAGAACGGCGTCAAGGTGCAAGCCCTGGAAGACGTCAAGCGCCAGCAGGAACTGCTGCCATCGCCGGCCCGCGCCCAGGAAACCAAGGAACTTGGCTGGGACGACGTGACGCCGATCGACATGATTGGCCTGGAAGTGGGCTATCGCCTGATTCCGCTGGTCGACCGCAATCAGGGTGGGCAGTTGCTCGCGCGGATCAAGGGCGTGCGCAAGAAGCTGTCCCAGGACCTGGGTTTCCTGATGCCCACTGTGCACATTCGTGACAACCTCGACCTGGCGCCGAGTGCCTATCGCCTGACCCTGATGGGCGTGATCCTGGCCGAGGCGGAGATTTACCCGGACCGCGAACTGGCGATCAACCCGGGGCAGGTCTACGGCACGCTCAACGGCATCACCGCCAAAGATCCGGCTTTTGGTCTGGAGGCGGTCTGGATTGAAGTCAGCCAACGTGCCCAGGCGCAGTCGCTGGGATACACTGTGGTCGATGCCAGTACAGTAGTGGCCACTCACTTGAACCAGATTCTGTACAAGCACTCCAGCGAGCTGATCGGGCACGAAGAAGTGCAGCAACTCATGCAATTGCTGGCCAAAAGCTCGCCCAAGCTGGCAGAAGAGCTGGTGCCGGGCGTGGTGTCGCTGTCGCAGTTGCTCAAGGTGCTGCAGGCTTTGCTCGCCGAACAGGTGCCGGTTCGGGACATTCGCAGCATCGCCGAGGCCATCGCGAACAACGCGGCCAAGAGTCAAGATACCGCCGCGCTGGTAGCTGCCGTGCGGGTCGGCGTATCCCGCGCAATCGTCCAAAGCATTGTAGGTACTGACTCCGAGCTGCCAGTTATCACGCTGGAGCCAAGGTTGGAACAGATATTGCTCAATAGTCTGCAGAAGGCAGGACAGGGCTCGGAAGAGGGCGTCCTGCTGGAGCCAAGCATGGCTGAGAAGCTGCAGCGCTCGTTGATCGATGCCGCGCAGCGTCAGGAAATGCAAGGTCAACCGGTGATTCTGCTGGTGGCCGGTCCGGTTCGCGCGATGCTCTCGCGGTTCGGTCGGCTGGCAGTCCCGGGTTTGCACGTGTTGGCGTATCAGGAAATCCCTGACAACAAGCAAGTGACCATCGTTGCGACAGTAGGGCCCAACGGCTGAGGTAGTGGTTTATGCAAGTTAAGCGTTTTTTCGCCGCCGATATGCGTCAGGCCATGAAACTGGTTCGTGACGAGCTGGGCGCCGATGCCGCGATCATCGGCAACCGCCGAATCGCCGGCGGCGTGGAGCTGACGGCTGCCCTCGATTACAAGCTGTCGGCGCTGGCACCGCGGGTTCCGAACATGGAACTCGAGGACGAATTGCGCAAGACCCAGTCGCGGATCGTCACCGCCCAGGCCGAACTGAGCCTGCGCAGCGAAGGCGAGAGCGACAAGGCCACCAATCGCCAGCTGTTCGCCGGCTTGCCCCTGACTGCCGCCGAACCGCTGGTCGAACCCACCTACACCGAGCCTGCACGCCCGGCGCCGGCGCCCGCTGCCACTGGCGGTGTCGATCCGCGTGCATTTGACTCGATGCGCTTTGAACTCAACAGCCTGCGCGAACTGATGGAAGTGCAGTTGGGCTCCCTGGCGTGGAATCAGCTGCAAGGCAGCCGCCCGGCCCAGGCCAACCTGTGGCGCCGGCTGCAACGCATTGGCCTGTCCGGTCCGCTGTCGAGGGATCTGCTGGCAATGATCGGCGACATTGACGAGCCTCGCCAGGCCTGGCGCATGCTGCTGGCGCACTTGGCGCGGATGATCGCCACACCGGAAATCGAACCCCTGGAAGAGGGTGGCGTGATTGCCATGGTCGGCCCTGCCGGCATGGGCAAGACCACCACCCTGGCCAAACTCGCTGCCCGCTACGTGCTCAAGTACGGCGCGCAGAACATTGCGCTGGTGAGCATGGACAGCTACCGGATCGGCGCCCAGGAACAGCTCAAGACCCTGGGCCGCATCCTCAATGTGCCGGTGACTCATGTCGACCCGGGGCAGTCGCTGGTGCAGGCGCTGGAGCCTTTGTTGCGCAAGCGTGTGGTGTTGATCGATACCGCCGGCCTGCAGGCCAGCGATCCGGCACTGCGCATGCAGCTCGAAAGCCTGGCCGGACGTGGCATCAAGTCAAAAAATTACCTGGTCCTCGCAACCACCAGCCAGAAACAGGTTCTAACCGCCGCTTATCACAGTTACAAGCGCTGCGGGCTCGCCGGCTGCATCCTGACTAAACTGGATGAAACGGCCAGTCTGGGCGATGTGTTGAGCCTGGCCATCAGTCATGAACTGCCGGTGGCCTACCTGACCGATGGGCCACGGATCCCGGATGACTTGCATCTGCCGCGGCGTCATCAATTGGTCAGTCGCGCAGTCAGCGTGCAAATGCAGGAAGAACCCAGCGAAGAAGCCATGGCTGACATGTTCGCTGATATTTACCACAGTCCCACCAAGCAGGTTGGCTGAGGTATTAATGAATCGTTTTTGTACCTACATCGATGGTCTGCCATGCATTGTTCAGATGATGAACGCGCAGCCAGTAATGTGGCCTCCGTCTATGCAAGACAAGGTAAAGAAATAACATGGGCAGCATGCATCCCGTACAGGTGATCGCGGTGACCGGCGGCAAAGGTGGCGTCGGCAAAACTAACGTGTCAGTGAACTTGTCGCTGGCTTTGGCTGAGCTCGGACGGCGCGTCATGCTTCTGGACGCCGACCTTGGGCTGGCGAACGTCGACGTCCTTTTGGGGCTGACACCCAAACGTACCCTGGCCGACGTGATCGAAGGCCGCTGTGAGCTGCGCGACGTTCTGTTGCAAGGCCCGGGCGGCATTCGTATCGTGCCGGCCGCGTCCGGCACCCAGAGCATGGTGCACCTGACACCGGCTCAACACGCCGGCCTGATCCAGGCCTTCAGCGACATCGGCGATAACCTCGATGTGCTGGTGATCGACACGGCTGCGGGCATTGGTGATTCGGTGGTCAGCTTTGTGCGCGCCGCCCAGGAAGTCCTGCTGGTGGTGTGCGACGAGCCGACCTCGATCACTGACGCCTATGCGTTGATCAAGTTGCTCAACCGCGACTACGGCATGAACCGCTTCCGCGTCCTGGCCAATATGGCCCAGAGCCCGCAGGAAGGGCGCAACCTGTTCGCCAAGTTGACCAAGGTCACGGACCGCTTCCTCGACGTCGCCCTGCAATATGTCGGCGCGGTGCCATACGACGAAAGCGTGCGCAAGGCCGTGCAAAAACAGCGTGCGGTTTACGAAGCGTTTCCGCGTTCCAAATGTTCGCTGGCGTTCAAGGCGATCGCGCAGAAGGTCGATACCTGGCCGCTGCCGGCGAACCCGCGCGGGCACCTGGAATTTTTCGTTGAGCGCCTCGTACAACAAACGGCAGGGCCGGTGCTATGACCGCCAGTGGCTATAACCTCTACAAGATATCGGCCCGCGATGCGCAGTGCGAGCTGATCGAGCGTTACGCGCCACTGGTAAAACGGATTGCCTACCACCTGCTGGCGCGTTTGCCGGCCAGTGTCCAGGTCGAAGACCTGATCCAGGCCGGGATGATCGGCCTGCTTGAAGTATCCACCAAATACGACGCCAGCAAAGGCGCGAGTTTCGAGACGTACGCGGGCATTCGAATCCGCGGCGCGATGCTCGATGAAGTGCGCAAGGGGGACTGGGCGCCACGTTCGGTCCACCGCAATACCCGAATGGTCAGCGACGCAATTCGCTCGATTGAAGCTAAAACAGGTCGCGACGCTAAAGATCACGAAGTTGCGGCCGAACTCCAATTGAGTCTTGACGATTATTACGGGATTTTGAACGACACCCTGGGCAGCCGCCTCTTCAGTTTCGACGACCTGTTGCAGGACGGCGAACACGAAGGGCTGCACGAGGATGGCGCAAGTGCTCATACGGAGCCGTCGCGTGACCTGGAAGATGAACGCTTCCAGGCCGCGCTGGCGGACGCGATTGCCAATTTGCCGGAGCGTGAGCGACTGGTGTTGGCGCTGTACTACGACGAAGAGCTGAACCTCAAGGAAATCGGTGAGGTCCTGGGTGTCAGCGAATCTCGGGTCAGCCAGTTACACAGCCAGTGCGCGGCCCGTTTGCGGGGGCGTTTGGGGGAGTGGCGAGCGCGCTGAAGGCAGTGTGGGGACACTGCGAACGGGCTGGCGGGTGTTAAACGCGCCGGTCGCGATCTGTTGTGCTCCAGACAGTCATCGAGTGTTTTGCCGGATTGAATGAAATGGCGTGTCCAGGTGCTGGGCGCGTTTAAGACTGCTTGGAGGTCGAATTGGACAAGAACATGAAAATCCTCATCGTTGATGACTTCTCAACGATGCGGCGGATCATAAAAAACCTGTTGCGTGACCTTGGGTTCACCAACACGGTCGAGGCGGATGACGGCACTACGGCCATTCCGGTCCTCAACAGCGGTAGCATCGACTTTCTGGTAACGGACTGGAACATGCCCGGCATGACCGGCATCGATCTGCTGCGCCACGTGCGTGCCGACGAAAAGCTCAAGCACCTGCCAGTGCTGATGGTGACCGCCGAAGCCAAGCGCGAGCAAATCATTGAAGCAGCCCAGGCCGGTGTTAACGGCTATGTGGTCAAGCCCTTCACGGCCCAGGCGTTGAAAGAAAAAATCGAAAAGATTTTCGAACGCATAGGCTGAGTCACTGCGCCACGGGGGAGCTATGGAGCAAAAAGAAATTTCACAGGGCGATTTCGAATCGACCCTGAAAAAACACGCCGTCGAATTGGTCGAGAGCCTTGAAAAAGGCAAGTTCGGCGACGCCGTGCAACTGATCCATGAGCTCAACCAGACCCGTGACCGCGGCCTGTACCAGGAGGTGGGCAAGCTCACCCGCGAGTTGCATAGCGCGATCGTCAATTTCCAGATTGATCCGAATATGCCGCAAGCCGAGGAGGTCTCTCAGATCACCGACGCCACCGAGCGCCTGGGGTACGTGGTCAAGCTCACCGAAGCCGCCGCCAACCGCACCATGGACCTGGTGGAAAACGCCACGCCGCTGGTTAACAGCCTGAGCCAGGAAGCCGAGGCCTTGAGCACGGACTGGGGACGGTTTATGCGCCGCGAAGTCGGGGCCGAAGAGTTCCGCGAGCTGGCCCGGCGGGTCGACGGTTTCCTGACACGCAGCAGCGAAGACAATCGCGTGGTGGCGGGCAACCTCAACGACATTCTGCTCGCTCAGGATTACCAGGACCTCACCGGCCAGGTGATCAAGCGCGTGACTCAATTGGTCACCGAAGTTGAAAGCAATCTGCTCAAGCTCGTGCTGATGGCCAGTCAGGTGGACCGCTTTGCGGGCATCGAACATGACCGTCAAGCGATGCACGCGGAAAAAGATCCACAAAAACATCTCTCTCAGGGTGAAGGTCCGCAGATTCATGCCGATAAAAGAGAAGACGTTATGTCCGGTCAGGACGATGTGGACGATTTGCTATCCAGCCTTGGATTTTAGACCTGTAGGAGCACCCCATTAATGAGCTTCGGCGCCGATGAAGAGATCCTTCAGGATTTCCTGGTTGAGGCCGGCGAGATTCTAGAGCAACTGTCCGAACAACTGGTCGAGCTGGAAAGCCGACCGGATGATGCGGATTTGCTCAATGCAATTTTTCGCGGTTTTCACACTGTAAAAGGGGGCGCCGGCTTCCTCCAGCTCAACGAGCTGGTGGAGTGCTGTCACATCGCCGAGAACGTGTTCGACATCCTGCGCAAGGGTGAGCGTCGCGTCGACTCGGAACTGATGGACGTAGTTCTCGAAGCACTGGACGCGGTGAACGGCATGTTCACCGAAGTCCGCGAGCGCAGCCCGATCACGGCGGCCACGCCTGAGTTGCTGGCAGCCCTGGCCCGTCTGGCCGAGCCGCAATCGGCCGACGAAGCTGCACCGGTTGCCGAAGTGGCGCCGGTGGCAGAAAGCACATCGGGTGACATTACCGACAACGAATTCGAGCAACTGCTGGACTCGTTGAACGCCGTCAAGGCCCAGGCCGAGGCGGCGCCTGCCGCACCAGCACCCGTCAGCACCACGGCTGCAGCCAGCGACGAAATCACCGACGACGAGTTCGAGTCGTTGCTCGATCAGTTGCACGGTAAAGGCCAGTTCGCCATCGACGCCGTGGTTGCCCCGGCGGCACCTGCCGCACCGGCTGCACCAAAGGCCGCAGGCGACAGCTCGGACATCACCGACGAAGAATTCGAAGCACTGCTCGATCAGCTCCATGGCAAGGGTAACTTCGCCGTCGAAGCGCTGGAGTCGGCGATTGCGTCGGCGCCCGTCGCGGCAGCACCAGTCGCCGCCGCAGTGGGCAGCGACCTGATCTCCGATCACGAATTCGAAGCGCTGCTCGACGAATTGCACGGTAAAGGCAAGTTCTCCGAAGTCGGCACGGCTACGGTCGCTGCCAGTGCTGCTGTAGCCGCGCCGGTAGCCAAGGCCGCAGCGCCCAAGCCGGTGGCGAAAGCCCCTGAGCCAAAAGCCGAAGCCGCCAAGCCTGCCCCGGCTCGCGCACCGGCCACGCCGCCGGCGGAAAAGCCGGCAAGCGAAGCCGAGACTACCGTGCGGGTCGATACCGCGCGCCTCGACGAAATCATGAACATGGTCGGCGAACTGGTGCTGGTGCGTAACCGCCTGGTGCGCCTGGGTGCCAACAGCGCCGACGAGGCCATGTCCAAGGCCGTGTCCAACCTCGACGTGGTCACGGCGGACCTGCAAACCGCGGTGATGAAGACCCGCATGCAGCCAATCAAGAAGGTCTTCGGGCGTTTCCCGCGCCTGGTTCGCGACCTGGCTCGCCAGCTCAAGAAAGAGATCAACCTGGAACTGGTCGGCGAAGAAACCGACCTCGACAAGAACCTCGTCGAGGCCCTGGCCGACCCGCTGGTCCACTTGGTACGCAACGCCGTCGACCACGGTATCGAGTCGCCGGAAGAGCGCGAAGCCGCGGGCAAGTCCCGTGGTGGCAAGGTCATTCTTGCGGCCGAGCAGGAAGGCGACCACATCCTGTTGTCGATTTCCGATGACGGCAAAGGCATGGACCCCAACATCCTGCGCGCCATTGCGGTCAAACGCGGGGTCATGGACAAGGACGCCGCCGATCGCCTGAGCGACACCGAGTGCTACAACCTGATTTTTGCCCCGGGCTTCTCGACCAAGACCGAGATCTCCGACGTGTCAGGGCGTGGCGTGGGCATGGACGTGGTGAAAACCAAGATCTCCCAGCTCAACGGCTCGATCAACATCTACTCGGCCAAGGGCCAGGGTTCGAAGATCGTCATCAAGGTGCCGTTGACCCTGGCGATCATGCCGACGCTGATGGTCATGCTCGGCAACCAGGCGTTCGCGTTCCCGCTGGTGAACGTCAACGAGATCTTCCACCTCGACCTGTCGCGCACCAACGTGGTCGATGGGCAGGAAGTGGTGATCGTGCGCGACAAGGCATTGCCACTGTTCTACCTCAAGCGCTGGCTGGTCGCTTCCGCCGCTCATGAAGAGCAGCGTGAAGGCCATGTGGTGATCCTTTCGGTGGGCACCCAGCGAATCGGCTTTGTCGTCGATCAACTGGTAGGCCAGGAAGAAGTGGTCATCAAGCCATTGGGCAAGATGCTCCAGGGAACCCCGGGCATGTCGGGCGCCACCATCACCGGTGATGGCCGTATTGCGCTGATTCTCGATGTTCCGAGCATGCTCAAGCGTTACGCCACCCGGCGTATTTGATTCTGGTGGAGCGGGGCGATCGCGCCTTCGCTCCATCTAACGGAGTGTTTATGGCAGTCAAGGTCCTGGTGGTGGACGATTCGGGTTTTTTCCGTCGCCGCGTCTCGGAAATTCTTTCGGCGGATCCGAACATCCAGGTCGTCGGTACCGCGACCAACGGCAAAGAGGCGATCGACCAGGCGTTGGCCCTCAAGCCGGATGTGATCACCATGGACTACGAGATGCCCATGATGGACGGCATCACGGCGGTGCGGCACATCATGCAACGCTGCCCGACCCCGGTATTGATGTTCTCCTCGCTGACGCACGAAGGCGCCCGGGTCACCCTGGATGCGCTGGACGCTGGTGCGGTGGATTTCCTGCCGAAGAATTTCGAAGACATCTCGCGCAACCCGGACAAGGTCAAGCAACTGCTGTGCGAGAAGATCCATACCCTCTCGCGCAGTAATCGGCGCGCCGGTGCCTACAGTGCGCCGGCCCCCGTTGCCGCGCCCATAGCCGCACCTGCGCCCGCGCCGTCGAGCGTTGGCAGTTACAGCAGCAGTGCGCCTGCGCGTCCGGCACCGGCACCGATTGCCTC
>NZ_JADEVO010000030.1 GCF_017114825.1 Pseudomonas gregormendelii
ATAGGAACGGCGTGTTGGCTGCATGAAATACCCGCTTGAAAGGCTAGAACTGGTGCCCACTTAAATTTAAGTGCACACCATGTCCTGGCGTTGCGGGGTTGGGTAGATGACTTGGCCGGACGCATACAGCTATCAGCCGAGCCCTGGATTACAGCCTGAAACGCTGGGCAGCGCTGTCGCGCTACCTCGATGACGGGGCCGTACCCATAGACAACAATTGGGCCGAGAACCAGATCCGACCATGGGCTCTTGGACGCAAGAATTGGCTCTTCGCAGGGTCGTTACGTAGCGGCAAGCGGGCGACAGCGATCATGAGCTTGATCCAGTCTGCGCGGCTTAATGGCCATGATCCGTATGCTTATCTGAAGGACGCTCTCACGCGACTGCCGACGCAACGGGCGAGTGAAATTGATCAGTTGCTGCCGCATAGGTGGACGCCGGGCTTACCCAGAACGCTCAAAAATGACGAATAAGGATCTTAAACTTCAAAGAGCCGACGCACCTGCACGGAATCGGCGCTTCCGCTTTGTTCAATAGGAAGAAAGTAACGTAGTTGCCATTGCTGTGTCCTAACGGCCTCTTTGGCGACTGGTTTGACCCAAGGTGGATAAACGCGGATAGCGCGCTTACCGCCTTTACCGTTAATCGCCATGATGCCCTTTGATGCCAGTATCTTCTGGTCGAAAACAAACTGTCCGCGATGCGTTGCATCGAACACACTCACCACAACAAAGGCTACGCCATCATCGATATCGAGAGGTGCAATGATGCAGCCTGACGTCGGGCGCTTCCATATTGTGACGAACTGTCCAATCTTCGTCGGCGTTGTTTTAGCCACACGGAAGACAATGGTGTGTCCGTCGAGGCCAAAGCGGGAGGCACCATACTCGGCACTCTCAGCCTCGCGTAGAGCCAGATCCGTCAATTGCATTCCCGCCGGCGTGTACACATCCTGGATAGCCGCTATCAGATCGTTTGGAATATGGCCGAGGGCAGGGTCTGCCGCGCCTGCATATTTTGTGTCTTGTTCAGTTAAATCGAATTTCAAAGGGAACAACTCCTAAACCACTCATTGACCATACGATCCAATCCAGAACATATGCTACGCCCTTCGACATACCGAGCGGACTGCGGGCGGTTACATCGTGTGATTACGCAAGGTGGGATAGCCAGCCGCTTACGAAAACTGTCTATACCAAGCAAGATGTAACTGCCAAGTGGTTACGGGCACACCCGAACATTTATGACATACATGCGACCGTTAGGTATTGGAGGCAGCAGGAAGCACTCGTTTGAGGATGTCGGCCAACGTAACAACGCCCAGCAAGCGATCCGCGCTCACGACTAAAGCAAGCTGAATGCTCGATTTACGCATGCGCGCAAGTGCTTCATAGACGGGGGTTTTCGCATCAAGCACAAAAGCTTCTCGTGCAAGCTCATGCGCAAACCGAGTCTCTGGCTCAAGCAAGGTGTCGCGTACGTGAACCACCGAGGGTTGTATGCCCTCGGTTCCCAGCACGAGAATGCGCAGGTGCCCGGACTGAATGGCCGCAGTGCGGACATCCGCCACCGTCGCATCCCGCGTAACGTGAACCAGCGCCTCCCCCTCGATTAGCAGAGCTTCGACGGGTAGGGTGCCCAGGTCGATCAGGCCAGAAATCTGCTGTTGCATCTGCGGCTGTAGCGTGCCCACCTTCGCCGAATGCTCAACGAGTTGCCTTATGGTCTCAATATCCTGACCACCCACTGCGGCGCTTTCAACTGGCTCAACACCTGAGGCTTTTACGAGACGATTGGCGATTCGGTTCACCCAGCGCAACAGCGGACGTAGCGGCCAGGTATAGATGCGCGAGACGATGCCAATTGCCAGAGCGGATCTTTCCGGGTGTGCAATGGCCCAGGACTTGGGCGCCATCTCACCGACAACCAGGTGCAAGAACGTCACCAGGAAAAGCGCGAAGCCGAAAGCTGCGCCACCAGCAGCCCACTCAGGCAAGCCCCACGCGATGAACACTGGGCCGAGCCATAAGTCGACCGCAGGTTTCGTTACCGCACCTAGGGCAAAGGTACACAGCGTTATGCCCAACTGAGCACCGGCAAGCATCAACGTCAAATCATTCATGCCGCGCAGCGCAGCACGAGCGGACAGACTGTTGACGGCCAGCTCTTCAAGGCGGTGCCGGCGAGCGCCGAGCAACGCGAACTCGATTACAACAAACAAGCCACTCAGCGCGATGAGCGCGACTGTTGCTATCGTGACTATCAGCGGATCATTCATTGGTCTTCCTCCGCCACAGACACTTTGACCAGCCGTACGCGAACGTCAGTCGGAACATGTCGTTCAATACGCAGTACATCAACTTCGAGTCGATATCTCACCGGCTCGTCGGAGACCAGCTCGGCAGCATCGATAGGTAGATCAATGGTGACTGTGTCGCCTTCTCCGGGCAGGGCGCCAAGCTCAGCGATCAGCATACCTGCCACTGTCTCAACATCAACGCGCGGCAGGTCGTGACCAATAATGCGCCTAACCTCGTCGAGGTGAACGTCGCCCTCCATTGTCCAGGTGTTTTCCCCTTCAGACACGATGGCATCGCCAACTTCTGCGTCATGCTCATCGGTAATTTCACCGACGATTTCCATGGCGAGATCTTCAATCGTAAGCACTCCAGCGAAACCACCATACTCGTCGATAACACAAGCTAACTGATCGGTTGTTTGAACCAACTGATCAAGAGCATCTGGCAGCAGCATCAGCGTCGGCAGAACCTTGGCAGGTCTCATCAGCGACGCAACGGTCTCATTACTGTTTCCCGTGGAAAGACGTGCAAGCACGTCGGCGAGATGTACAACACCCACAGGGGAATCATCATCGTCAATCACCGGGTATCGGGTGTGAGCGCGCGCCATTAGCCCTCGCAGCTCTTCGAGCGTCGTATCTGGCTCAACCCAGTCGACTTGTGATCTGGGCACCATAGCGTGCTCGACGTTGCGTTGCGGGAAGTCGAGGATGCGATCCATCATGAGTGAAAGCTCACGTGGTAGGTCGCCACTGTCACGCGAGTTCGCGATTATGTGCGGTAGATCGGTAGCCGAGGCGCTCACGTCGAGGTCATGAATCGGCTCAATACGCAGTAACTTCAGGAGAAGATTGGCAGATTTGTCGAAGAAACTGATTAGCCAGCCGAAGGCCGACATATAGAAGAGCGTGGAGCGGGCAAGCCCGAGCGACAGGGGCTCAGGGTTCGCAATGGCAAGGTTCTTCGGATAAAGCTCACCCACGATCATTTGGATAATCGTAGCAGCAACTAGGGCCATACCTGTACCGACGGCCACCCTGGCGTCGGGCGGAATAACGGTTCCCGCGAGCAGAAAGCCTAATGGCTCACCAACCAAGGGCTCAGCGACATAACCAACAAGTAAGCCTGTTACGGTAATGCCAAGCTGGGCACCCGACAGCATAAAGCTTGTGCGGTTCGTGACGGCTAATGCTCGCTTTGCCGACGTATCCCCGGCAGCAGCCAATGCTGAGAGCCTGGTACGGTCAACCGCCATGTAGGCAAATTCTTGCGCAACGAAATAGCCGTTTACAGCGATGATCGCCAGGATGACCAAGATGCCAAGAATGAGGGTAGGGATAGTTTCGATCATTTGGTGGCACGACCAAATTCAGAATCTGGACAGCGGATGTGTGTTGCGGGGCTGGGGTCCACGAAGGATTCCATGCAGATAAGGAATCGAGAGCATACGGGCGTTTGCTCCGTGTCGTCTAGCTAGAGAACCTTTTCCGTTTGTGAATGCCGACTCCAATCGACCTATGGTCTAGAAACTGGAAAAGCGCAGCTGGCTGCCACCAGCACAATCGCATTCATATCACGCAAACATCGTCATGAAATTGAGCTGTGACCCTCTACGATGAACCCACCTATTTGAATGCCTTGAGGAAGCGCGGTTCACCGCTCCTGAAGAACCTCGATTTAGGTTGACTGACTTCCTCAGGACGTGAAGCTGCCGGTCGCGACAGGCAGAAATCGGCCATAAGTGACGAAACCATCCAGCAGTGAGTCGCTGACTCCGCGTGGTTTCGAACTTGCTTTGAGCTACAGCCGCCTTCAATAGACTCTTGAGGGCGGCGGTAGCTTGGCTGGGAAGTCATTTCCCCTGTGGTCAGAAGTGTTCCTGCACTCTTCTGAGGCCGTCATGTTCTGAAAATAATGTCACTGAAAATATCCATCCAACGCTTGATCGCGTGTTGAAACCTCTTGAAATAGCTGTTTTTTGACATCGCTGAAGCCGCTTCTGATGATGCGTGCACCTGCCATAAGGCATTGAGTAGACACTATGCAACCTGAAGAGAAGAACCTAATTGATGGACTTTTTGCCCGCCTGCATGCTGTTGAGGGGCAATCCGCACCGCGAGAGCCCCAGGCCGACGCATTGATAAGGGAGCACGTTGCTCGTCAGCCCGCAGCCCCCTATTTCATGGCGCAGGCCATCATCGTGCAGGAAAATGCTATCGAGCAGTTGGACGCTCGCATTAAAGAACAGGCAGCGGAGATTGAAGCTCTCAAGGGTGCTCAGAACGCTTCACAGCAGAACAGTGGCGGTTTCTTGGCAGGCCTGTTTGGCGGTCGTAGCCAGGCTCACCCAGTTGAGAACCGGCCGGCCAGTTCCCAGGCTGGCAATACCGGTGCACAAAGCTCACTTGCTAGCGGGCGTTTCGGACAACAACCAGGTGCAGGACAGCAGCCAGGGTTCGTCCAACGCGGGGCGCCGGCGCAAGGTGGCGGCTTCCTTTCGGGCGCCTTGCAAACGGCCGCCGGTGTTGCTGGAGGGATGGTGCTTGGTAACATGTTGATGGGTATGTTCCAAGACGATGGTGCTGATCAACTTGCTAGCCAAGCACCTGTAGAAGAGCCACCAGTGGCACAGGAGGAACCCGCAGCAGATGACTACTATGCTGACGAGGGCTTCTTCGGTGGCGGGGAGGACGACGAATTTGTTTGATTTCGCAAAATGAGCTAAAGATGCCGGTCTTAATGACCGGCATGTTTTTTACTCGTCCAAACGTTTCCAATGTTCGTCAAATTGAAGCTGGGAACGCCTGTTAAAGATGTGACCCATGAGTACATGGTTGGAACTGCCATCTGAAAGTCCGCTTTGGGTCGTTCTTTGCCGGTCAGTACCTGGTCAAGTCAAATGCAAATGGCCGGTTGCATTCAATCCGGCGCCATCATCACCGCGAGCGTCATCCTGATGAATTCCTCATTCTTGTCGATGGCTTCCTAGGGCGCCGCGCATTGTCGGCAACACTCTGCCGAACGTGAGGAGTCCTTTTGGCATAAAACAAGCGCTGGAGCCAAACCAGCAGTGAAGCGAGGTGCCGGTCAAAAAGTATATGCCACCAGCTCCAATAAACAGAGAAGCTGTGACCAAAGCTGTGACCAAATGGGGTATCAAACCGCAGAAACAAAAAAGGCCCACCTTTCGGTGAGCCTAAGTTGTTGATCTATATGGTGCCGGCACCAGGAGTCGAACCCGGGACCTACTGATTACAAGTCAGTTGCTCTACCAACTGAGCTATACCGGCGTGTTGGGCGACGATTATAGCGATTGGAATGGTTCTGTAAACCCCTGAATTCAGACTATTTTTGCGCGGGCCTCGGGTCAGGCGCGGCGCAGTGCTGTTCGGAGTTTGTGCAGGGCTTTCCAGGTGCGGCTGTTTTGGATGGCGTGCAGTTGCGCTTCGGCCTGTTCGGCGCGTTGTAGAGCGGCGGCGAGGTGTTGGTCGGCGTCGCTGAGGGGGTGGCTGAATGTGTGGCCGCGGCAGAGCTGGAAGTTGTCCAGGTTGCAGGGCGGGATGTCGAAGGCGGGTTTGAGGTTCAGGTGTTCTTCGGCGAGGTAGTAGGTATTGAGGCCGTCGAAGAGGATGGACTGGTAGCCGGCGTCGATGAGCAGGGTTTCCCAGGTCTGGTTGCGCTCCCACGGGGTCTCGATGAGGATGATCCACGGGCGCCACTGGCTGAAGTCCATGCCGCGCAGCACGGTCTCTTCGTGGCCTTCGACGTCGATTTTCAGGAAGTGGATGGGCCTGCCCTGGGCGTGTTGCTCGCAGATGGCGGTCAGGGTGCGCGATTGCACGGTGTGGCTGCGCACGTCCATGCCGGCGTCTTTGCGCTGTTGCGCGACGGTGGGTTCAAGGGTCGACAGGCCGGTGTCGGCGATGCTGTAGAAGGTCAGGTCGTGGGCGTTTTCGCCGGCGACGCATTGCAGGTTGGTGTCTTTGGGGCGTTGTTCGCACAGGGACTGGTGGTAATTGGCGACGGGCTCGACGTTGATGCCGGTCCAGCCGTGGTCATAAAAAGCCTTGGTGACCGAGTCGTGGACGGGGTCGTTGGCGCCGATGTCGATGTAATAGCCGTTTTCGACGTTTCTGAGGGCGCGCCACAGGCGGATGTCTTCGAAGTTCTGTGCGTAGGAAATGAACGTCACGAGTCGAGTCCTGTGTTTTGTTTTTATTGTTAACGGCCGCAGTGTCGGCGCTTTGTTTGCCTGTATAGCAAGGGTCGCGGTCGGGGTGCAAATTCCTGCGGGCGTGGTCCCGTATTCGGCGGTTATGTCGTTTTCGCGAATTGCTTATGCACAACGGGCGTGATGGCCGTTACTGTTCATTACCGATTTTGTGGACCCGTTCTCATTAGGCCGCAAATGCCTGTTTTTATGGTTTTTTATCCATGTGTACGAAAAATGAACACAGGTGTTTCAGGGAGGAAACAGCTGTATACATTGGATCCAGGATAATTCCATCAACAGAGTTATCCACAGGTTGCGTGCTTCAGCAGCGCTCGCCCAGGATCAGCAGATTACGCGGAGTGAGGGGGCTTTCGCAGAAGGTTCCGAGCCGAACGGTGTAACCCTGCTCGGAGAGGAAAATCGCCCTGTCGAGCACCAGCCACAGCTCCAGCGGACGCCGGAACAGTCCGCGCAGCAGCTCAAGGTTGCGCACCTGTGCCAGGCGTTGCCAGCCGGCGGCCTCCAGGGCGGGCCAGTCCTGCGGCCCGATTGTGGATAAGTCCTTGAGCGCGGCCAGGTGATGGCAGTATTCGGCAAAGGATTTGTCCAGCCAGGCGCTGGAAAGAGATGGCGTGGGCAGGTATTGATCGACTCCGCGCAGTTGCCTTTGCAGCAGGTCGAAGCCCAGGCGGCGGGCCATTGAAGTGTCGCGCTGATGGCGGACCCGGGCGCCGGCGGTGACGGTTTCGCTGGCGGGCAGCGCCAGGTCATCCAGGGACAGCTGCAGGGTGGATTGCTGGCCCGGTGAGGAAAGCGCCTGATGGGCTGTGAGACTGATCCGGTTGTAGCAGCAGGGTGCGACAGCGAGCTGTTTGCAGCCTGCGGCGCTGGCGAGCTGGATCAGCCTGACGTGCAGGTCTCCGCAAGCGTGCAGCGCGACCGGGGTATGCCCACCGTGCAGCAGGCTGGCGGCTTCGGCGGCGAGCACATCCTGTTCAACATGCAGGGCGTGCAGGTGATGGCGCTGGCTGAGTGCCTGGCCGCTGGCGACCAGTGCCGGGTCGTATTCCAGGCAGGTGAGTTGCTGGCCGGCCTGCAACAGGCGTCGGCCCAGGTGTCCTTTGCCGGCACACCAGTCGAGCCAGTGTTTGGACGGCTGGGTGAATTCCAGGCGGCTGGCAAACGCTTCGATCTGCTGCCATTTGCGCCCCGGCACATCGACATTCAGGCGGTGCCCGGCCTCTTCCAGCGCATGGGCCGGCAGTTCGCCGATGGCGCTGAGTTGCAGCGACTGCGCGGCCAGCGAAGCGAAAGGCTCGGGCGCGTCCAGCAGCGCGGGGTGGTTGTGGGCGAGTTCAGCCTCTTCCAGTGAACGGCCGCGCAGCCACTGCGCCAGTTGCGGGCAGGACGCTTCCCAGGGAAGTTGCAGATGGGTGAACGGTCGCGGCTTCCACAGCGCTTGATGCTCGATCAGAAAAGCATCCAGCGCGGCGAAGCGGGCGAGCAGGGCCTCGCCCGTCAGCACGTGCCCATCAACGCCCTTGGCAGGCATCGACGCGCAGCCAGCGCTCCAGCAGCTTGAAGGCGCGCACCAGAACGAAGGCCATCAGCAGGTAGAACATGCCCGCCGCGAAGAAGATCTCCACCGGCAGGTAGGTCCGGGCAATGATGGTGCGGGCCATGCCGGTCAGTTCGAGCAAGGTCACGGTGCTGGCCAGGGCGCTGGCCTTGAGCATCAGGATGACTTCGTTGCTGTAGGCCGGCAGGCCGATGCGCGCGGCGCGGGGCAGGATGATGTAGAACATCGCCTTGGCCCGGGACATGCCCAGCGCCCGGGCCGCTTCGATTTCACCCTTGGGAATCGCCTGGATCGAACCGCGCAGGATTTCCGCGATGTAGGCGGCGGTGTGCAGGGTCATGGTCGCGGTGGCGCACCAGAACGGATCGCGCAGGTAGGGCCACATCGAGCTGTTGCGCACCGCATCGAACTGCGCGAGGCCGTAATAGACCAGGAACAGCTGGACTAGCAGCGGCGTGCCACGGAAAAAGAAGATGTAGGCGTAGGGGAATGCGCGCACGTACCACAGGCGCGATGACCGGGCGATGCCCAGCGGAATGGCCAGCAACAACCCGGCAATCACGGCGATGGCCACCAGCTCCAGCGTCAGGGTTGCGCCCTGGGCGAGCTTCGGCAGCCACTTGATGATGACTTCCCAGTTCATTGGGTGCTCCTTGCGAACCCGCGACCGGCGCGTTTTTCCATGAAGTGCATGCCAATCATGGCGAGAATCGTCAGGCCCAGGTACATGAACGCGGCCACCATATAGAAGGTGAACGGTTGCTTGGAGACGGTGACGCCGATTTGCGCATGGCGCATGATTTCTTCCAGGCCGATCACGGACACCAGCGCCGTGTCTTTCATCAGGATCATGAACAGGTTGCCAAGGCCCGGCAGGGCGATGCGCCACATCTGCGGCATGATCAGCTTGGTGAAGATGCGAAATTTAGACAGGCCCAGGGCCACGCCCGCTTCACGGTGGCCTTTGGGGATGGCCAGGATCGCGCCGCGGAATACTTCCGTGGCGTAGGCGCCGAAGCACAGGCCAAGGGCAATCACGCCAGCGGCGAAGGCGTTGAGTTCCAGTTCGGGGTTGCCGAAGAACTCGCCCAGTTCGCGCATCAGGTTGACCGTACCGAAGTAGATCAACAGCACCCAGAGCAATTCCGGGATGCCACGCACCAGGGTCGAATAAGTGCCGCCAAGCCATTGCAACGGCTTGTACGGGGAAGTCTTGGCCAAGGCGCCGAGCAGACCGAGCACCAGCCCCAGGCACAGGGCCGAGAGTGCCAGTTTCACAGTCATCAGCGCGCCAGCGGCGAGCGCCGGGCCGAATCCGTAGAGATCGATAGTCATGGATTTCTTTTCAAATCGCGGCAGGCAATGCCGGGGCAGGCGCCGTTAGCGAACGGCGCCTGCCAGGCAAGTCAGAATCAATAGATGCTGAAAGGGAAGTACTTGTCGTTGATCTTCTTGTAGGTGCCGTCGGCAACGATCTCTTTCAGTGCGGCGTTCAGCTTCTCGCGGACCGGGTCGCCTTTACGTACAGCGATACCGATCTTGTCGCTTTCTTCTACCGGGTCACCCTTGAACTCGTAAGAACGGCCGGCGTCGCTTTTGAGCCACTCGTAGTTGACGTATTTGTCCGCCAGGATGCCGTCCAGACGACCGGAGGTCAGGTCAAGGTAGGCGTTTTCCTGGGTGTCGTAGAGTTTGACTTCAACGCCTTCCATGTTGTCTTCCATCCAGGTACCGGCGAGGGTCGCACGTTGTGCGCCGATCACTTTGCCTTGCAGGGAAGCCTTGTCGGTCTTGAAGTCTTTGTCTTTCGGGGCGATGAATTGCAGCTTGTTGCTGTAGTACGGGTCGGTGAAGTCCACCGCCTGCTTGCGCTCGTCGGTGATCGACATCGAGGAGATCAGGAAATCGAATTTCTTGGCGTTCAGGGCCGGAATGATCCCGTCCCAGTCGGAGGTCACCACGGTGCACTCGACTTTCATCTTGGCGCACAGGGCGTCGCCGATTTCCTTGTCGAAGCCGACCACGTTACCGCTGGCATCCTTGTTGTTGAACGGCGGGTAGGCCGCTTCGATGCCCATCTTCAAGGTTTCGGCCATGGCACCGGCGCTGAACGCCAGGGTGACGGCGGCAGCCAGGAAGACCTTTTTGTAGTTCTGCATGCTGTAGCTCCGTTAGCGGTTGCTGGACATGAATTGTTTGCAGCGCGCCGAAAGCGGGTTTTCGAACACCTGCTGTGGCGATCCTTGCTCTTCTACCAGGCCTTGGTGAAGGAACACCACTTCGCTGGACACCTGGCGGGCAAAGCCCATTTCGTGGGTGACCAGCAGCATGGTACGGCCTTCCTCGGCCAATGCGCGGATGACATTAAGTACTTCCTGGACCATTTCCGGGTCAAGGGCGGAGGTGGGCTCGTCGAACAGAATCACCTTGGGCTGCATCGCCAGCGTGCGGGCAATGGCCGCGCGTTGCTGCTGGCCGCCGGACAGTTCGGCGGGGTAGGCGTGGCGCTTGTCCGCGATGCCGACCTTGGCCAGCAAGGCTTCGGCGACTTCGATGGCTTCGGCTTTGCTTTGCCCGAGCACCCGGCGCGGCGCTTCGATGATGTTGTTGAGCACGCTCATGTGCGGCCACAGATTAAAGTTTTGAAACACAAAACCAATCTCGCTGCGCAGGCGATTGATCTGCTTGCCATCGGCAGCGACCAGTTCGCCGTTCTTGGCGGCCTTGAGCTTGAGTTCTTCACCGGCCACCAGGATCTGGCCCTGGTGCGGGTTTTCCAGCAGGTTGATGCAACGAAGGAACGTGGACTTGCCGGAACCGGAGGAGCCCAGGATCGAGATCACATCGCCGTCGCGGGCGGTCAGCGAGATGCCTTTGAGCACCTCCAGCGAACCGTAGCGTTTATGCAGGTTGCGGATTTCAAGCGCGGGCGTGGCCTCAGCCATGTGCGTTCCTCATAGTGTGTTGCTCCTGCTGTTGGCGGCCTTCCTGGCGAGGCGGCCAAGCTAGCATAGCGTCTGAATGGCAGCCAACAGCGCTACGGGCAGTAAACGGATGTCATGTGGCAGGTTGTCGCATCGTCACAGCAGACTGTCGCGCTGCTATCAAACGAACAGGTGTTTGAACCTGCCCGGCGATGGAAAAACGACGTCCTGCCGTAAAAAAAGGCGCGATGTTGCCAGCTTTGCCGGGGGGTTGGAAGCGTTAACCGGACAAACGTTCCTGATCTGCACTTTTATTGTGCGACGGGCATTTTTTGTTGTGTTTCTGGTGCGGCAAATCGTCCTGAAAGTGAGTCGCAGGGTAACGCTCTGGCAAATTGCCATTAATCTCAAGCACTTGCGATGACTGTCCGGTCAGGCGGAGAGCCCCGGGTCTTGGGAGTTTGTAACATTTTGGCGCAATTATTGCGTGCAGAATAAGGAACGCCCCGTTGGTTTCTTTTTACGAGAGAGAACAAACGGCGAGCTCAATGCTTTCGCTTTTCCTTACAAAGGTAGTTTCAATGAGCAGTACCCCAAGTTCCAATGGCCTCGAACAGGGGCTCAAACCGCGTCATGTGACCATGCTGTCGATCGCCGGGGTTATCGGTGCCGGGCTGTTCGTCGGTTCCGGTCATGCCATTGCTGTAGCTGGCCCGGCCGTGCTGCTGGCCTACGCCGCCGCCGGTACCCTGGTGGTACTGGTGATGCGCATGCTGGGTGAGATGGCGGTTGCTTCACCGGACACCGGTTCATTTTCGACCTATGCCGATCGGGCGATCGGTCATTGGGCCGGCTTCACCATCGGCTGGCTGTATTGGTGGTTCTGGGTGCTGGTGATACCGCTGGAGGCCAACGCCGCCGCGACCATCCTGCACGCCTGGTTCCCGAATATAGCGATCTGGGCGTTTACGCTGATCATCACGCTGTTGCTGACAGCCACCAACCTGTTCAGTGTGAAGAACTACGGTGAGTTCGAATTCTGGTTCGCGCTGATCAAGGTCATTGCGATTGTCGGTTTCGTGGTGCTCGGTATCCTGGCGATTTTCGGCTTCCTGCCGACCAGTCAGGTCAGTGGTGTGTCCCACCTGTTCGACACCCAGGGCTTCATGCCTAACGGTATGGGCGCAGTACTGGCGGCTATTCTGACCACCATGTTCTCCTTCATGGGCACCGAGATCGTGACCATTGCCGCCGCAGAATCGAAGAACCCGGGCCAGCAAATCTCCAAGGCCACCAATTCGGTGATCTGGCGGATCGGCTTGTTCTACCTGGTATCGATCTTCATCGTGGTATCCCTGGTGCCATGGAACGACCCAGTCCTGGCCAGCGTGGGTTCCTACCAGACCGTCCTTGAGCGCATGGGCATTCCAAACGCCAAGATGATCGTCGATATCGTGGTCCTGGTTGCGGTGACCAGCTGCCTGAACTCGGCGCTGTACACCGCCTCGCGCATGATGTTCTCCCTGGGCAAGCGCGGCGATGCGCCGGCGGTGTCCAAACGCACCAACGGCAGCGGCACGCCGTACTGGGCCGTGATGCTGTCGACGGCTGCTGCGTTCCTCGCGGTATTCGCCAACTACGTAGCGCCTGCTGCGGTGTTCGAATTCCTGCTGGCCAGCTCCGGCGCAATCGCCTTGCTGGTGTACCTGGTCATCGCGGTGTCGCAATTGCGCATGCGCAAGCAGCGCGCAATCGCCGGCGAGAAAATCGCCTTCCGCATGTGGCTGTTCCCGGGCCTGACCTACGCGGTCATCGTGTTCATCGTTGGCGTGCTGACGATCATGCTGTTCCAGGAAGCCCATCGCGTGGAGATCCTCGCGACCGGCTTGCTCAGCGTGCTGGTTGTAGCCGCCGGGCTGTTCGTGGCGCGCCGTCGCAAGCAGCAGAAGCTGGGTGCGGCAGTGCTGAACTGATAGGTAGCGAGTAACGCAAAACGGCCGCTGTCAGGGATGACAGGCGGCCGTTTTTTTTGGAGCGTTTTACCGTTGGGTCAATTGAGCTGATAGTGATTTCCCAGCTCTACCTCATGGTTGTTCTCGATCAGTCATAAAGTCAGCACTGACGTGATTGTTGTCGAACCAATTGTCCCAGTCACCTGCGGGTGTAAGCAGGCGAGCCCTGCCAATCGCGACGATGTCGACACGCTTGATAGATTCCGGCATCGCTACTGCATCAGGTATGCAGATAATCTGGCCTCCGTCTTGCGAGACAATCGTTGTCCTTTCCATTGAAGCTCCTACTCGCTTCCTTGCCCCTAACGGCGGTGGTTATTCAACTTTTTTCTTCCTGCGCATCCAGCGCCTGGCGGTATTGGTCCAGTGCATGACCGAAGTCGGTGATGAACTGCGGCTCGGTGAGCCAGGCCTGGGCGGTTTCGCGGTCCATGCCGTCGGCCCACATGCGGTAGTCGAGCAGCATGTCGGCGGCCAGGTGGGTGGCGGCCATGGCTTCGTTGTCGGCGTTTTCCATGTCGAGCAGGTCGGGATGGTCCGAGATGATAACCGCGAGCTCCGACAGCAGTACCTGCAGCATGTCGTTGCGGCCGACTGCTTCGGCGTCGTGCATCTTGCTGAACATCGCCAGGGTGTATTCCGGGATCGGCTCGCCCGGTTCGCCCAGGTCATCATCCAGCGCTGCGGGTTTGCGGCCGTGGATATTGATTTGCTTGGCTTTGATTTTTGCGCGCTTGGCGCGTTTCTGCTGCTTGTTCAGGGAGGCCATGGGAACTCAGTTGGGTGTCTGTGGGTTTTGGGCGGCGATGGCGTCGGAGGCTGCCACGTAATCAACCTGGAAGGCGGGGGATTCGATCCACGCCAGGGCGCCGGCTTCGTCGGTTTCGGTGGACCACTGGCGATACTCGATCAGCGCGCCGATGATGAAGTCAGTGGCGATCTCCTCGCCTTCCTGTTCCAGCACCAGGGCGAGCAGCGGGTGTTCGAGGAAGGCTGCGCACATCGCTTGCTGGCTGATTTTCTGCGCGTCGAGCATTTCCTTGAACAGTTCGGTCAGGTCCACCGAGTCAAAATCGATGCGATCGTCGTTCGGGTCCAGCTCCACCGGCGCAGCCGCTCGCTGGGTACGGTTCTGCTTGGCCTTGTCTTTGGCGCGGGTGGCGCGTTTTTGCTGCTTGTTGGCGGAGGCCATGGGCGTCGTTCCGTATTGCGTTGAGTGGGCGCATCAGTCAGCTGCGTGGCACTAGCCGCCCCGGAGTGCCGGGGGCCAGTTCGCCGCTTTGCAGCCAGGACAATGCAATGGGCCATAGTGTGGCTTGGTATGCGCTGCGAAAAAAGGCGAAATGTCCCACGTCTGTCTGATCGATGTCTTCAGGTGCGATGCGCAAATGGGTTTTGCGGCTGTGGGTGAAGTAGCCGAGCAGGCGTTCTATGGCGGGAATTGTGCCATAGGGGTCGTCGCTGATGCTGATGGCCAGGACTTGCGCCTTGACTGCCGCAAAGGTTTTCACATGCAGGTCGCGGCCGCTGGGGCGCTTTTCGTAACGGGCGGTGGGCGTGCTCCAGTCCCGGACGACGCCGGCAGGGGTGTCTTCCAGCCAGCCCAGGCGCTTGCCGGGGAAGTAACCGTACAGCATCGTCAGCAACGGCATCACCAGGTGCCATTTGCCCAACATGCGCCAGCGATGGGCGGGCGCATAGTCGCGCCAGTAAGCGAATTGCGCACCCACCGTCACCAGGCGACGAATCACCGGCCCCGAGGCTCCCAGGCCCGCTGCACAGCCTCCAAAGCTGTGAGCCACCACATCGATGGGTTGGCCGGGGAATTCGTGCTGGGCGCGCTTGAGCATCGCCTCGAAGTCCAGGGTGCCCCAGTCGGACCATGACGCCCTCAGGCCTTTCATCGAAGCGGGGCGCGATTCCCCGATGCCGCGGTAATCATAGGTGATGACGTCGAAGCCGTTGACATGCAGATAGTCGGCAAACCGCGCGTAGTGGCGGCAGCGCACGGAAGTAGCAGCGTTGATGATCACGACCGGGCGCGCGCTGTCATGGGAGGCATGGCGCCAGGTAAAGCCGCCGAGGATGAAACCGTCTGCAGCGGGTTCCTTGAAGGGTTCGCCGGGCGCGAACGCGGGCAGCGGCAACTCGATGTGGCTGGGTGCCGGTGACGGCATGTCCTGCAGATTCATCGGCGTCTTACCATTGCAGGTAGCTGACAACGATAGTCTTCGGGCGGCACTTGGACAATCCATGCCAAGGCCGGGGTGTGCAGGAAAGTACATCACGGCTGCGCCGGTCAAATCGCAGGCATAAAAAAACCCTGAATCTTGCGATTCAGGGTTTTCGGTATTTGGTGCCCAGAGACGGAATCGAACCGCCGACACGGGGATTTTCAATCCCCTGCTCTACCGACTGAGCTATCTGGGCAACGGGGCGCATTAAACTGGTTTTTCAGGGGGTCGTCAAGCAAGTTTTCAAAAAATATTTAATTATTACCGTCGCTTACGATCCGACCCCCGTGAAATCGGGATTATTCAGCCGGCGGAACGTAGCCGTCAGCCTTGGCGTATTCCTCGCCGGAGAAGTACTTGTCCATCTCGCCCTGAAGATATTTGCGGTCTTCGGCGTTCATCATGTTCAGGCGTTTTTCGTTGATGAGCAGGGTCTGGTGTTTCTGCCAGTCGGCCCAGGCCTTGGCCGAGACGTGGTCAAAAATGTCCTGGCCTTTGGCGCCCGGGAATGGAGCGCGCTCCAGGGCAGGCAATTCTTCTTTGTACTTGCGGCACATGATGGTGCGGGTCATGACGACTCTCCTGCGTTCAATACGGCGGCCGCGCGTTCGAGCAAGGTCTTGACCGGGGCGGCAAGGCCCAGGCGCGGCGGGGTGGCGAGGTTATACCAGAGCCAGTCGGCCTCGGCCACGTGATGGGCCGCCTCCTGGACCTGGACCAGCCAGGGTTCGATGGATAACTGGAAATGGCTGAAAGTGTGCACCAGGCTCGGCAAGGCTTGTTGCTGGCCCAGCTCCAGCGAGTGTTGAGTGGCCAGGTGTTGCAGGTCGTCCAGGTCATCGAGCTCCGGAAGGCTCCACAAACCGCCCCACAAGCCCGTCGAAGGCCGACGGTAGAGCAGAATCGCGCCTTCGCCATTGGCCAGCATCGGCATCAGCGTGCGCTTCTGGGGCACGGCTTTGCGCGGTTTAGGGATCGGGTAGCGGGTTTCCAGGCCGAGCATGTGCGCTTCACAGCCTTTTTCCAGCGGACACAGCAGGCAACTGGGCTTGCTGCGAGTACAGAGCGTGGCGCCCAGGTCCATCATGGCCTGGGTGTAGGCGTTGACCCGATCATGGGGCGTGAAGCGCTCTGCGGTGGCCCACAGCTGTTTGGCCACCTTTGGCTCGCCCGGATATCCCTCCTGGGCCGTAAAGCGCGCCAGGACGCGTTTGACGTTGCCATCGAGGATCGGCGCACGCATGCCCATGCTCAGGCTGGCGATGGCGCCGGCGGTAGACAGGCCGATACCTGGCAACTCGACCAGCTTGTCGACGTCCCGCGGAAATTCACCGGCGTAGTCGGCCACAATGATTTTCGCGGTTTTCTGCAGATTGCGCGCCCGTGTGTAGTAGCCCAGGCCGGTCCACAGGTGCAGCACTTCGTCTTCGGGCGCGGCAGCCAGGGCTTCGACCGTCGGCAACGAGGCCATGAAGCGGTCGAAGTAGTTCAGCACGGTGCTGACCTGGGTCTGCTGCAGCATGATCTCCGAGACCCACACCCGATACGGCGTGATGCCCTGCTGCCAAGGCAAATCGTGACGGCCGTGGCGGTCGTACCAATCCAGCACTGCTGCCGAAAACTGCTCGGATCTCATCGCTTGAACAGCCCTTTAAGTGCGTTTTTCAGTTCCGGACTGACTTTGTCGCCGAGTTTTTCGTCGATTTTTTCACTGAGCTTGTCTCCCGCGAGCCGGGTCGCGACCTGGCCCATGCGTTCGTTATCGAGGCGGCAAGCCTTGGCACCCAGTTCCAGTGGGCCGCGGCAGCGCAATGGCCACTCGATGCCGACGAACTTCTCGCCGACCTGGCAGGCCGGGTCGGGCATGTCGCTCTTGTCGCCTTCGACGATGATGCCGACGCGGTAATCCATGCCCAGCACGCGCAGGTCAACATCGCCATCGCCATTGACGGTCATGCCGGGGATGCGCACTTTCAGGTCGGGGTTGCTGGCCACGCCGTTACGAAAGGTCAGGTTGCCCTTGAGCTCCTGGAAGGGCGTGTCCTTGCCGCGCGGCTCGCCGCTGAGGGTCTTGCGGTTGAGCGTGGCGATGCCTTTGCACAGCTGCTGTTCAAGGTTGGCATTGAGCAGCACGCCATTGTTGATCGCGAAACTGGCGGTGCCGTTGAGGGTGTCGACAAGGGCTTTCTGGCTGTTGCCGCTGCCGGTCAGGTTGCTGTTGAGGGTGACCAGGCCTTTGACCGGCGGGTTTTTGCCTTGGCTTTCAAGGATTTTTTCCACCGGCACTTTGTTGATCTGGGTCTGCAGGTTCAGCGCCGGGACCTGTTGGCGCACATCGAGGGTGCCTTTGGCTTCGAAGTTACCTTCGTACAATTCGCCGCGCAGGTTTTCCAGGGTCAGCAGGCCATTTTGGCCGGTAGCCTTGAGGGCCGCGTTGCGGATCGGCAGCTTGTCGAGGGTGAGTTGGCCGAACGTCAGGTCGGCGTCGAGATCGAGTTTGCTCAGGCGCTCCACGGGCAACAGGCGATCGTTGCTCCAGGCTGTCTTGGTCGGCGCATCCGGCAGCGGAGTGCTGCCTGCGCCGGCCATGGCATTGGCTTCGGTGCTGGCCACTTCGGCCTGGCGCACTTGCGTTGCGCTATTGGCTTCGGCAGATTTTGGCTTCAGGTAACGGTCGACGTTGAAGGTGTCAGCCTTGAGCACCGCACGCAGCGATTGCCTGGCGAAGTCCTCGACGGCGATGCGACCGCTGAAGCTGCTGTCGTCGATTTTCAGGTTGATGTTGTCGAAGGCCACGCTGGTGGGCGTTGCGCTGACGCGACTGACCAGCTCGACCTTGCTCAGGCTGCCTTCGGCCATGGCCGGCAGGGTCTGGCCGATGCTGTCGACGAACTTGGCCAGGTCGAACTGGGCGATCGATAGCGCGCCGTTGACCTGAGGTGTCTTGTCGAGGTCGTTGACCTTCAGCTCGCCGAGTGCGCGAAGCTGGTTGGCGGAAATCTTGATGCCGGTCCATTCGGCGACGTTCGCCGCTTTATCCAGCAAAAGCTGGCCCTGTGCGGCGAAAGTCATGGTCTTGCCTTGCAGCGGATCGCCGGCGACTTCCCCGGTCAATTTCATGTCTTCGAACTTGTAGCGCTGCAGGGCGCGTTCGAAACGCAGTTCGCCGTTCAGTTCAGTGCGAACCCGCAGGACTGGCTGATTGGTGCCAAGGAACGCGGTGAGTTTGACCGGAATATTGGTCGAATCATGCACGGCACCGGTGCTGAGCTGGATGCTTTCGGCGCTGAACTGCTTGCCGGTCTTTTCGTCGCTGTATTCAACCCGGGCGTTATTGACAGTCAGGCTGTCGATGTCCAGGCGAATGGGCTGGGCGGGTTTTTCCGCCTGGGCCGTGGTCTCGCTGGCAGGCTCACCGGGGGTGGCAGTTGGCGTGGTCTGAGTGGCAGGCACCTTGCCGATGTCTTCCCAGTTGCCGTGGCCGTCCTTGTCGCGGTTCAGGCGCAGGTTCAGGCCTTCGACCCGCACATCGCTCATTTGGACTTCGCGGCGCAGCAGGGGCAGCACGCGAACGGATAGGCCGAGCATTTGCAGGTCGGCGAAGGGTTCGGCGGGTTTGGCCAGGGTCGCGACACTGGCTTCGTGCAATTCCAGGCCCAGCCACGGGAACAGGCTCCAGCCGATGTCGCCATTGAGCGTCAGCTCGATGTGGGCCTTGTCGCGGGCTATCTGGCGAATCTCGTCTTTATAGTCATTGGGATCAAAGAGGTGGGTCAGTGCAAAACCCAGGGCCACAATGATCAGCAATAGCCCGAGAAGTACCAGACCCAGGATTTTGCCGAACGCTTTCATGGGCGAGTCCTTGTAGTTAGTCAAATTCGAAATTCAGCCGGGGAGTATAGCGCCTCGGGGACGACGATCGGTCGGCGATCACGTTGTCAGTTCATCCAGCGACACTTTCAGCTTGGCGGCGAGCGCCTGGGCTTCGAGATGGCCGGCGGGAGCCAGCAGGTGCAAGGTGGCGCCGGCGTCGCGGGCCATTTTCCGCGCCTCGTCCACCAGGCGTTCGGCGACGCCGCGTCGACGGGTGACCTTGCGCACGCACAATTGCGACAGGTGCCAGACGTTCTGGTGCCGTTGCAGGCGAGCTGCACCCAGCAACCGGTCATTGAAGCGCCCGGCGATCAGTGAGCCATCGCCCAGGCAGGCTTCGATCAACTGTTGCGGCGAGGCAAAGGGTGCGAAGAGCCACTGCGGCGCATCAAGGTAGATCTTCTGCAGGTCTTGCTGATCCTGATAGTTGGCTTCTTTGAGCGACTCGACAACGATCGGCATGGCGGCTCCAGCGTGAAAGAGATCAGATGACGTGCAAAAGGTGATGGCAGATTGATTTTTCTGCCACGCGCAAATGGTAACCTCTGCTGGTACGTCCGTCCTTCTGCGACTTGATGTTGCATCAAAATGGAGCTTCATCTGACAAGACAGTCATGCCTGTGTGCATAAAGGCTGGGGATGAGCAGTGGCTGGCGAACAATACTAATAATTGGGGGATACACAATGACCACGAGCATCACGGCTGACGGCATAGCCGGCCAGCCTGCGTTCCTGTCCAAGGAACGCATCATCGCCAAGCCCGGTTTCAACCGTTGGCTGGTACCGCCAGCCGCACTGGCGATCCACCTGTGCATCGGCATGGCCTACGGCTTTTCGGTGTTCTGGCTGCCGTTGTCCAAAGCCCTGGGTGTGACCGCACCGGTGGCTTGCGCGCCGGACATGAGCTTTATTTCGCAAATCTTCTCCTCCCAGTGCGACTGGCCGATCTCGATGCTCGGCTGGATCTACACCCTGTTCTTCATTTTCCTCGGTTGCTCGGCGGCGATCTGGGGTGGCTGGCTGGAACACGCCGGGCCGCGCAAGGCTGGCGTAGTGTCGGCATTGTGCTGGTGTGGTGGTCTGCTGATATCGGCGCTGGGGATTTATACCCACCAGATCTGGCTGATGTGGGTAGGTTCCGGGGTCATTGGCGGCATCGGCCTTGGTTTGGGCTACATTTCGCCGGTTTCGACCCTGATCAAGTGGTTCCCGGACAAACGCGGCATGGCCACTGGCATGGCGATCATGGGCTTCGGTGGTGGCGCTATGGTGGGGGCTCCGCTCGCTGCCGCGCTGATGGGGCATTTTGCCTCGCCGACCAGCGTCGGGGTGTGGCAAAGCTTCCTGGTAATGGCCGCAATCTACTTCGTGTTCATGATCGGCGGCGCACTGTCCTACCGCGTTCCGCCAACGGGCTGGAAGCCTGAGGGCTGGACTGCCCCGGCCAAGAAAACTGCGAATGCGATGATCACCCATCGCCATGTGCACGTGAATGTGGCGTGGAAAACCCCGCAATTCCGCCTGGTTTGGCTGGTTCTGTGCCTCAACGTGTCTGCCGGTATCGGCATCCTGGGCATGGCGTCGCCGCTGTTGCAGGAAGTGTTTGGCGGCAAGCTGATCGGTGTCGACCTGCCATTTGGCCAACTGGATGCCGGGCAACTGGCTTCGATCGCTGCCATTGCGGCAGGTTTTACCGGGTTGCTGAGCCTGTTCAACATCGGTGGTCGTTTCTTCTGGGCGTCGTTCTCGGACTACCTGGGCCGCAAAAACACTTATTTCGTGTTCTTCGCCCTGGGTTTCGCACTGTACGCGCTGATCCCGAACCTGGGCCACCTGGGCAATATCGCGCTGTTCGTGGCGGCGTTTTGCATCATCCTGTCGATGTACGGCGGTGGTTTTGCGACGGTGCCGGCTTACCTGGCGGACCTGTTCGGCACCCAGATGGTGGGGGCGATTCACGGTCGCCTACTGACCGCATGGGCGGCGGCGGGTGTGTTGGGGCCGGTGCTGGTGAACTACCTGCGCGAGTATCAGCTGAGCATTGGGGTGGAGCGCGCGGCAGCGTATGACATCACCTTGTACATCCTGGCAGGCCTGCTGGTGTTGGGCTTCCTGTGCAACCTGCTGGTGCGGCCGGTGGCGGACAAGTACTTCATGACCGACGCCGAACTGGCCGCCGAACAGGCGCTGGGTCACGACAAGGGCGCTGACAGCACTACCGTGCTGGAGTGGAAAGCCGCCCCGGGTACCAAGCCGCTGGCGATTGCCGCCTGGCTGGTGGTGGGCATTCCGTTGGCGTGGGGTGTCTGGGTGACCCTGCAGAAAACGGCGGTGCTGTTTCACTAAGGGAAAGGCCTGAATTTCAGGCCAACACCCAACCCTGTGGGAGCGGGCTTGCCCGCGATTGCGGCCTGACAGTCGGCAGAAATGCTGAATGTGCAGGCCCTGTCGCGAGCAGGCTCACTCCCACACTTGATTCATGTGTCTCCAGATATCGCTTGTATGGACATGTCTACCCGCCACACTCCTGAATTCACTCCGTCAGCGATATCACCTCTCGTGTTTCTGTTTCCCGCCCGCGCCCCTATAATGGATGCCTTTTTCGCCCAATGATTTGCGGAGCTGGTGATGGCCGAACGTATGGCGTCAGTCGAGCGCGACACTCTGGAAACCCAGATTAAAGCCTCGATCAACCTGGATGGCACCGGAAAGGCCCGATTTGATATCGGTGTACCTTTTCTTGAGCACATGCTGGACCAGATCGCCCGTCACGGGCTGATCGACCTGGATATCGTCAGCAAGGGCGACCTGCATATCGACGACCACCACACCGTGGAAGACGTCGGCATCACCCTGGGTCAGGCTTTTGCCAAAGCCATCGGTGACAAAAAAGGCATCCGTCGCTACGGCCACGCCTATGTCCCGCTGGATGAAGCACTGTCGCGGGTAGTCATCGACTTCTCCGGCCGTCCTGGCTTGCAGATGCATGTTCCCTATACTCGCGCCACCGTTGGCGGTTTCGATGTTGACCTGTTCCAGGAATTCTTCCAGGGCTTCGTCAACCACGCACTGGTCAGCCTGCACATCGACAATCTGCGTGGCACCAACACCCACCACCAGATCGAAACCGTGTTCAAGGCATTCGGCCGCGCCCTGCGCATGGCCGTCGAGCTCGATGACCGCATGGCCGGCCAAATGCCGTCGACCAAGGGCGTTCTGTAATGCAGACGGTCGCGGTAATCGATTACGGCATGGGCAACCTGCACTCGGTGGCCAAGGCCCTCGAGCACGTCGGTGCCGGCAAGGTCCTGATCACCAGCGATGCCAATGTGATTCGCGAAGCCGACCGGGTGGTTTTTCCCGGCGTCGGCGCGATTCGCGACTGCATGGCCGAGATCCGGCGCCTGGGCTTCGATTCGCTGGTGCGCGAAGTCAGCCAGGACCGTCCGTTCCTCGGCATCTGCGTCGGCATGCAAGCCCTGCTCGATAGCAGTGAAGAGAACGACGGCGTTGACTGCATCGGCCTGTTTCCCGGCGCGGTGAAGTTCTTCGGCAAGGACCTGCATGAAGATGGCGAGCATCTGAAGGTCCCGCACATGGGCTGGAACGAAGTGCAGCAGACGATCTCGCATCCGCTGTGGCACAACATTCCGGACCTGGCGCGTTTTTACTTCGTGCACAGCTACTACATCGCTGCCGGCAACGCGCGGCAGGTGGTGGGTGGCGGTCACTACGGTGTCGATTTCGCCGCGGCGCTGGCCGATGGCTCGCGTTTCGCCGTGCAGTTCCACCCGGAGAAGAGCCATACCCATGGCCTGCAATTGTTGCAGAACTTCGCTGCGTGGGATGGTCGCTGGTAAATGGCCAGGAAAAAGCCGCCGATCCTGACCCTCACTCCCGAACAGGAGAATGAGGCCAATCACAAGATCAAGCGCTTCATGGAGGATCGCTTCGAACTGGACCTGGGTTCGTTCGAAGCGGCCGAAATCCTTGAGCTGTTTACCCGCGAAATTGCTCCGCACTATTACAACAGGGCGATTTTCGATGTGCAGACGCACCTTAAAGAAAGGTTCGAGAGCATCGAAAGCGACTTGTGGGCGCTCGAGAAAAACTGATTTCCGAGCGAAGCTGAACAATCGAATTTGAAGGTTTGCCAGATGCTGATTATCCCCGCTATCGATCTCAAAGACGGTGCCTGTGTTCGTCTGCGCCAGGGCCGCATGGAAGATTCCACGGTGTTCTCCGATGACCCGGTGAGCATGGCCGCCAAGTGGGTGGAGGGCGGTTGCCGCCGTCTGCATCTGGTCGACCTGAACGGTGCTTTTGAAGGCCAGCCGGTCAATGGCGAGGTTGTCACTGCGATCGCCAGGCGCTACCCCAACCTGCCGATCCAGATCGGCGGCGGTATCCGTTCGCTGGAAACCATCGAGCACTACGTGAAAGCCGGCGTGAGCTATGTGATCATCGGCACCAAGGCCGTGAAAGACCCCGCGTTTGTCGCCGAAGCCTGCCGCGCATTCCCTGGCAAGGTAATCGTTGGCCTGGATGCCAAGGACGGCTTCGTCGCTACCGACGGCTGGGCTGAGATCAGCACCGTGAACGTCATCGACCTGGCCAAACAATTCGAATCCGACGGTGTGTCTGCCATCGTTTATACCGACATCGCCAAAGACGGCATGATGCAGGGCTGCAACGTTTCGTACACCGCTGCGCTGGCGGCTGCCACGCGTATTCCGGTGATTGCTTCCGGCGGCATCCACAACCTGGGTGACATCAAGTCGCTGCTCGACGCCAAGGCGCCAGGCATCATCGGCGCCATCACCGGCCGCGCGATCTACGAAGGCACCCTCGACGTCGCCGAAGCGCAAGCTTTCTGCGATTCGTATAAAGGCTGAGGACTGACTATGGCGCTGGCCAAACGCATCATCCCTTGCCTGGACGTGGACAACGGCCGGGTCGTCAAGGGTGTGAAGTTCGAGAACATCCGCGATGCCGGTGATCCGGTGGAAATCGCCCGTCGCTACGACGAGCAGGGCGCTGACGAGATTACCTTTCTCGACATCACCGCCAGCGTCGATGGCCGCGACACCACGCTGCATACCGTCGAGCGCATGGCCAGCCAGGTATTCATCCCGCTGACCGTGGGCGGCGGCGTGCGTACCGTGCAGGACATTCGCAACTTGCTCAATGCCGGCGCGGACAAGGTCTCGATCAATACCGCGGCCGTGTTCAACCCGGAATTCGTCGGCGAAGCTGCCCAGCATTTCGGTTCGCAGTGCATCGTTGTCGCCATTGACGCCAAGAAAGTCTCTGGCCCGGGCGAAACCCCGCGCTGGGAAATCTTCACCCACGGCGGGCGCAAACCTACCGGTCTCGACGCGGTGGAGTGGGCGAAGAAGATGGAAGGCCTGGGCGCCGGTGAAATCCTGCTGACCAGCATGGACCAGGACGGCATGAAAAACGGCTTCGACCTGGGCGTGACTCGCGCCATCAGCGATGCACTGGGGATCCCGGTGATCGCCTCGGGTGGCGTCGGCAACCTGCAGCATCTGGCCGATGGCATTATCGAAGGTCACGCCAGTGCCGTGCTGGCGGCGAGTATCTTCCACTTCGGCGAATACACCGTGCAGGAAGCCAAGGCCTACATGGCTCATCGCGGCATTGTGATGCGCTGAACAAACGGTACAGGCCAGTGGACATCATGGCGGGCTCAAGGCACTCTTGGGTACGCCATGGATCTCGGTAGCCAGACATGCTGAAACGCTTTCTTCTTGTCCTCGCCAGCGCAGCCGTATTGCTCTCCAACAATGTGCCTGCCGCAGAAAGTCACGCCACCGACCTGGTGCTGCTGACTGAAAACTTCCCGCCCTACAACATGGCGAAGAACGGCAAGAATTTCGCCCAGAACGAAAATATCAATGGCATCGCCACCGACATCGTTCGCGAGATGTTCAAGCGTGCTGATATCACCTACAGCCTGACGCTGCGTTTCCCCTGGGAGCGCGTGTATAAACTCGCCCTCGAAAAACCAGGCTACGGCGTGTTCGTGATGGCGCGACTGCCTGATCGCGAAAATCTCTTCAAGTGGGTTGGCCCCATTGGTCCTGATGACTGGATCATGCTCGCCAAGGCAGACAGCAAGATCAGCCTGGAGACGCTGGAACAGGCCAGCCAATACCGGATCGGTGCCTACAAGGGCGATGCGATCGCCGAGACGCTGACCAAGCAGGGCCTAAAGCCGATCCTGGTGCTGCGCGATCAGGATAACGCGAAGAAGCTGGTCAATGGCCAGATCGACCTGTGGGCCACGGGTGACCCGGCTGGGCGTTATCTGGCGCGTCAGGAGGGCGTGTACGGGCTCAAGACGGTACTGCGGTTCAACAGTGCCGAGCTCTATCTGGCGTTGAACAAAGACGTTCCGGATACCACCGTTGCCAAACTGCAGGCCGCGCTGGATCAGTTGCGCAAGGAAGGCGTGGTAGGTGAGATCATGGCGAAGTATCTCTAGGTCAATCAAAAGATCGCAGCCTTCGGCAGCTCCTACACCGAACGCACTACCCTACAGGTGCTGCCGAACGCACCCACGTGTAGGAGCTGGCGAACGCCCCGACGTGTAGGAGCTGCCGAAGGCTGCGATCTTTTAGCGGTACACGCCATCGTTGCCGTGAGCCGCCGTCGCGCGATTGCCGCGCACGCTGATCATTTGCTTGATGTCGATCCACTCAATCCCCTGAGCCTTGAGTTTCGGCAATTCCCGCTCCAATACCGCCAGCGTCTGCGGATACGGATGCCCGATCATCACCGCCGAACCCTGCTTGCGCGCCAGGCTGATCGCCGTCTGTAGCTGGGTGAAAATCGCCGCTTCAGTGCGCTCATCGTCCAGAAACACATCCCGCGAAACGCTCGCCAACCCAATCTTCTGCGCCTCGGCCGCCGCAACCGTCTGCGCGCTGGTGCGGCTGTCGACGAACAGCTTGTGCCGGCGCTGCAAGTGCGCCATCAACCAGGCCATGGCCGGTCGCTGAGCGGTCATGCGGCTGCCCATATGGTTGTTGATGCCGGCGGTATAAGGCACGACCTTGAGCGCCGCGTTGAGGCGTTTCTCAAGTTCTTCGATAGGCAGCTCGGGATGCCAGGCGAACGGGCCGGTGGCCGGGTCCATGGGCATGTGCAGGATCACTGTCTTGCCGGCGCGGTGTGCTTCACGGGCAAACTCGGTGGCGTGTGGCGTGTCGGGCATGATCGCCGCCGTCACGGGGCCGGGCAGGGCAAGCACTCGACGGTCCCGGGGCAGGTTCTGCCCCAGGTCGTCAATGATCAGGCTGATGTAGGCCTTATGCGCCGTGGTGGCGGCGGGCATCGCGTGAGCAACACCCGCCAGGCAGCACAACAGGGCGAGCAGCAACCGCACGCACATCTCAGCGGCCAGAGGTGATGCTCAAACCTTTGAGCAGGCTGAGCGCCTGGGCCAGCTGGTAATCATCATCCTGCGGCATCGCCTTGGCTTTGCCGCCGGAGCCGGTCGGTTTGTCTTCGCCGCCATTGCCGTTGCCCAGGTGACCTTGCAGATCGGCTTCCTTGAAGTAGTCGCCGTCCTGCTCGCTGGTGATCTTCGCCTTGCGCACTTCGATGTCCGGGACGATGCCCTGGGCCTGGATCGAGCGGCCGTTCGGCGTGTAGTACAGCGCCGTGGTGATCTTCAGGGCGCGGTCGTTGTTCAGCGGCAGCACGGTTTGCACCGAGCCTTTGCCGAAACTGGTGGTGCCCATGATCACTGCACGTTTCTGATCCTGCAGGGCGCCGGCGACAATCTCCGAGGCCGAGGCGCTGCCGCCGTTGATCAGCACGACCATTGGCACGGCTTCGCTTTCATCCTTGCCAGTGGCGGAGAAGCGCAGCTCGGAGTTGGCGATGCGGCCCTTGGTGTAGACGATCAGGCCTTTGGTGATGAAGTGGTCGACCACTTCCACCGCCGATTGCAGTACGCCGCCCGGGTTGTTGCGCAGGTCGAGAATGACACCCTTGAGTTTCTTGCCGTTGTCCTTGCGCAGCTTGGCCAGGGCCTTGGAGACCTCTTCGCCGGTCTTGACCTGGAACTGGGTGATGCGGATGTAGCCGTAGCCCGACTCCAGCAGCTGTGCCTTGACGCTCTTCACTTGGATGATGGCGCGGGACAGGGTCACGTCGAACGGCGTGCCGCCGTCGCGCACCAGGGTCAGGGTGATTTTCTGGCCGATTTTGCCGCGCATCTTGTCCACGGCTTCGGTCATGCTCTGGCCGCGAGTGGGCTGGCCGTTGATTTTGACGATGAAGTCGCCAGCCTGGATGCCGGCCTTCGACGCAGGGGTGTCATCGATCGGCGAAACCACCTTGATGAAACCGTCCTCGGCGCCGACTTCGATACCCAGGCCGCCAAATTCGCCGCTGGTGCTTTCCTGCAGCTCGGCAAAATCTTCCGGGCCCAGGTAGGCGGAGTGCGGGTCAAGGTTGCTGAGCATGCCCTTGATGGCATTTTCCAGCAGGGTCTTGTCGTCAACAGGTTCGACATAGGCGGCCTTGATCCGGTCCATGACCTCGGCAAAGGTGCGCAACTCTTCCAGCGGCAAAGGCGCCTTGGTGGTCGCAGCAGTGCCCGCAGGCGCGACTACCGGGGCCGGTTGAGCGGCAAACGCCAGAGGCGCGCCGATCACCAGGGCGATCGTCAGGGCCAGCGAGGTAAGGCGGGACAGATGCAGCATGTCGAACGAACTCCTGAAGTAGATGGCGTGCTTATCCTTGCGCGCGGCACCATTGCGCGGGATCACTCGGGTGACCCTGCTGACGAATAGCGAAATACAACGCCGGGGTGTCCTGCCCGCCACTGCTACCGACAGTGGAAATGGACTCACCGGCTTTAACCACGTCACCTGCAGACTTCAACAGCGTCTGGTTGTGACCATAAAGACTCAGGAAACCGTTGCCGTGATCCAGGATAACCAGCAGTCCGGCACCGCGCAGCCAATCGGCAAACACCACACGACCACCGTGCACGGCATGCACCTGGCTGCCGGCGGAAGCACTGATCATTACGCCGTCCCACTTGGTTCGAGCGTCATCACCACGGGATTCGCCAAAGCGTGCCAGCAATCGACCATCAACAGGCCATGGAAGTTTTCCCCGAGTGGAAGCAAAAGCACCACCGAAGGTTTCGCCTGAGCTTGAGACCAGAGCGCCGGGTGTTGATTTGACCTGTTTGCGTGGGGCGTCAGTGTTGTCTTCTGCTGCTGCCTGGGCCTCACGTAAACGCTTTTTTTCGGCTTCCTGCTGGGCGATCAGCGCTTTTTGCCGCGCTTCTTCTGCCTCTCGGGCCTGACGGGCCAGGGTTTCTTCGATGGTTTTAAGGACTTTAGACAGGTCTGCCTGATCCTGCTCGCGTGCCGCCAGCTTCTGGTCGCGAGCCTTGACGTCGAGGTTGAGCTTGGCGAGCACTTGCTGGCGCTCCTGGCGAACCTTTTCGAGCTCGTCTCGCTGGCTGTCCAGGCTGCTTTTCTGCACCAGCAGTTGAGCCTGCTGCATGTCGATGTCTTTTTCGACATTGGCCAGTTGGCGCAAGGTTTCGTTGAAGTTTTTCAGCTGCTCCAGGCGGGCCTGGCTCAGGTAGTCGTAATAGGTGAGGGTGCGGGCGAATCTTTCCGGGTTCTGCTGGTTAAGCAGCAGCTTGAGGTACTCCTGGCGCCCGTTCTGATAGGCCGCTCGGGCCTGGATGGCAATCAGTCGTTGCTGTTCAATGCGCGCGCTCTGGAGTTTTTTTTTCTCGGCATCGAGTCGCTGCAGCTCGGATTCGCTTTTCTTCAGCTCTTTTTGCAGGGCATCGACCTGCTTTTCGAGCTTGCCCATTTCCGTCTCGGTGCCTTTGAGGTCCTTTTGCACACCGGATTTTTCTTCCTGAAGCTTGCCCAGCAGTTTCTTCAGCTCGGCAATGTCCTGACGCGTGGCGTCCAACTGCTGTTGGGTTTGCGCGCGCTCGTCAGCGAAGGCCGGTTGGAGCAGGCAAGTCAGGGCAAGGGCTATCAGGACGCGAAGCATAAAGGCGGGCGACACCAGGGAAAGGGACGGCCTAGTATGCCCGCCAAGCGCAGCAAAAAAAATGCCCAATTGGGGCTGTGTGATAACCGGGACAAGCAACAGGCCAGATTCCATTGCGAAAACGCCATAAGCCACTGTGGGAGCTGGCTTGCCGGCGATGGCGTCTGAACATTCAACATTGAGGTTGGTGTCAGATAGCTATCGCTGGCAAGCCAGCTCCCACAGGGTTTTGCGGTGTTTGTGCGGGCGGATTACACCAGGATCGAAGTACCGGTCATTTCGGCCGGTTTTTCCAGGCCCATCAGCATCAACATGGTCGGCGCCACATCCGCCAGTACGCCACCATGGCGTACCTTGAAATCACGCTTGCCGACATAAATGAACGGTACCGGCTCGGTGGTGTGCGCCGTGTGAGCCTGGTGGGTTTCTTCGTCGGCCATTTTCTCGACGTTACCGTGGTCGGCGGTGATCAGCGCTTCGCCGCCGACTTTTTCCAGCGCGTCCACGATGCGCCCCACGCACAGGTCCAGGCACTCAACCGCCTTGACTGCTGCATCGAACACGCCGCTATGGCCGACCATGTCGCCGTTGGCGTAGTTGACCACGATCACGTCATAACGCTGGTTTTCAATGGCCTCGACGATCCGGTCTGTGACTTCCGGTGCGCTCATCTCCGGCTGCAAGTCGTAGGTGGCGACTTTTGGCGACGGGATCAGGATGCGCTCTTCGCCCGGGAACGGTTCTTCGCGCCCGCCGGAAAAGAAGAAGGTCACGTGAGCGTATTTTTCGGTTTCGGCGATGCGCAGCTGGGTCTTGCCGTTTTTCGCCAGGTAATCGCCCAGTACGTTGTCCAGGCTGCCTGCGGCGAAAGCCGATGGGGCAGGGATGCTGGCGGCATATTGGGTCAGCATGACAAAACCGGACAGTTTCGGCTGGCGGGCGCGGGCAAATTCCTTGAAATCGTCCTCGACGAACACTCGGGTCAGTTCCCGGGCGCGGTCGGCGCGGAAGTTCATGAACACCACGGCATCGCCGTCTTCGACCTTGACCGGCTCACCGATGGAGGTGGCCTTGACGAATTCGTCGCTCTCGCCACGGTCGTAGGCGGCTTGCAGACCTTCCTGGGCGGTGGCGGCATTGAACTCGCCGTTGCCGTCGACGATCAGGTTGTAAGCCTGGGCTACGCGGTCCCAGCGATTGTCGCGGTCCATGGCGAAATAACGGCCGATGATGCTGGCGATGCGGCCTTTGCCGAGGGCCTGGAAGCTGGCATCGAGCAATTCGATCGACGACTGGGCACTTTTCGGCGGGGTGTCGCGGCCGTCGAGGAAGGCATGCAGGTAGATTTTTTCTGCGCCGCGCTTGTAGGCCAGTTCCGCCATGGCCACCAGGTGGTCCTGGTGGCTGTGAACGCCGCCGTCAGACAGCAGGCCCATGAAGTGCACGGCTTTGCCGGCAGCAACGGCTTTATCCACGGCAGCGCAGATGGTCGGGTTTTCAAAGAACTCGCCGTCACGAATCGATTTGGTCACGCGAGTGAAGTCCTGATACACAACGCGGCCAGCACCCAGGTTCATGTGACCGACTTCGGAGTTGCCCATCTGGCCATCCGGCAGGCCGACGTCCATGCCGCTGCCGGAGATCAGGCCATTGGGTACGGAGGCCGTCAGGCGGTCCAGCACAGGCTTCTTCGCGGCGAATACGGCGTTGGATTCAGGGCTCTCACTGTGACCGAAGCCGTCGAGGATGATCAGGACCAAAGGTTTAGGCGTGGTAGTCATGGATTCCACTCGTGGCTGAGTTAAAAGAGGGCAATGGAAAAGGGAGTGGCAGTTTAAAGGTAAGTTCCTGCTGCGTCACCGCCGGACGGGGTTTGGCCCACCATAGTGGCTGTGTATACTGGCCGACATTTTAACGCCCTGGAACCTCCTTCAATGGTTGATCACCTGATTGCATTTGCCACCACTCACTATCTGCTTGTCGGTATCTTCGCCGTTCTGCTGGCTCTGCTGATCGCCCATGAAATGAAGGGCGGCGGTCGTAGCCTGAGCACCGGTGAACTGACCGGGCTGGTCAACAAGGACGCAGGCGTGGTGATCGATATTCGTCCGGCCAAGGACTTCGCCGCCGGTCACATTGTCGGCGCGCTGAATATTCCTCACGACAAACTGACTGCTCGTGTCGGCGAACTGGAAAAGCACAAGGCCAAGACCATCATCCTGGTCGACGCCATGGGTCAGACCGCTGGCACTCACGCCCGCGAACTGATGAAATCCGGCTTCACTGCCGCCAAGCTGTCCGGCGGGATCTCCAGCTGGAAAGGCGACAACCTGCCGCTGGTGAAGTGATATGAGCAACGTCGTCGTCTATTCCAGCGATTACTGCCCTTACTGCTCGCGAGCCAAGTACCTGCTCGAGAACAAAGGCGTGGCCTTCGAAGAGATCAAGGTCGATGGCAAGCCGCAGGTGCGCGCCGCCATGGCCCAGAAAGCCGGGCGGACCTCCGTCCCGCAGATCTGGATCGGCGAGCGCCACATCGGTGGCTGTGATGATTTGTTTGCCCTTGAGCGCGCCGGCAAGCTCGACGCCCTGCTCAAGGCCTGACGCCTTCCCTATAAGACCCAAGATCAGAAAGGATCTGAGATGACTGACCAACAGAACACTGCAGCTAGCGAAGAAGAAACCGCACCGCAATTCTCCTTGCAGCGCATCTATGTACGTGACTTGTCCTTCGAAGCCCCGAAAAGCCCGGCGATCTTCCGCCAGCAGTGGGAGCCGAGCGTCGGTCTTGATCTGAACACCCGCCAGAAGGCCCTGGAAGGTGACTTCCACGAAGTCGTGCTGACCTTGTCGGTGACCGTGAAGAACGGTGAGAGCGGCGAAGTCGCCTTCATCGCTGAAGTGCAACAGGCCGGGATCTTCCTGATCAAGAACCTGGACGACGCTTCGATGAGCCACACCCTGGGTGCGTTCTGCCCGAACATCCTGTTCCCGTACGCTCGCGAAACCCTGGACAGCCTGGTAACCCGCGGCTCGTTCCCGGCCCTGATGCTGGCCCCGGTGAACTTCGATGCGCTGTACGCGCAAGAGCTGCAACGCATGCAGGCAGCTGGCGAGACTCCGACGGTTCAATAAGCGGCGCTGCTGCAAATCGCGGGCAAGCCCGCTCCCACAGGATTGAGCAAAACCTGTGGGAGCTGGCTTGCCCGCGATTGTTTCTGTCAGGCGAAAATAATCTTCGGGTTACTTGAATCCGAGCTGGCGCCAGCCTTCGTACACGGCCACGGCCACGGTGTTCGACAGGTTCAGGCTGCGGCAGCCTTCGCGCATCGGTAACCGAAGGCGTTGCTCGCCGGGCAGGGCGTCCAGCACCTCGGGCGGTAGGCCCCGGCTCTCCGGACCGAACAGGAAGGCGTCGCCCTCGTCGAAGCTCGCATCATGGAACGGCCGCGAGCCCTTGGTGGTGAAGGCGAACAGGCGCGGGTGACCGAGGCTTTCCAGGCAGCTGGCGAGGTCGGCGTGACGTTGCAGGGTGGCATACTCGTGGTAGTCGAGGCCCGCCCTGCGCAGACGCTTGTCGTCCATCTCGAAGCCCAGCGGCTCGATCAAATGCAGGTGGCAGCCACTGTTGGCGCACAGCCTGATAACGTTGCCGGTATTCGGCGGAATTTCTGGTTGGAAGAGGATGACGTGAAACATGCACGGCTCCGAAGATAAAGATGACCGGCATTCTACGCCGCCCGAGGATCGGCGTTCGAAACTATTCCCGCGCGTGATGGGTTCTTTGGCGATAGTCGGTGTCATGGTCGGGCTGATGATTGGCCGCCTGACCACACCCGACCCCAGTGAACTGCAGCAGGTCGAGGTGACGAGTGACGGATTGGTCGTGTGGTTCAGCAACGAACCCAAGACCCATGGCGAGATCGTCGACGGCAGCCTTGCGCTGCTGTTCGCGGCCGAAGGCAAGGCGCAGAAAGGGCAGCTCAAGCTCAATGATAAAAGCGCGAACTGGCGAGTGCGTTTGAGTGATGGGGGATTGTTGCTGACCGTGGTGGCTGCCCGGCCACTGCTGGGCGAGTGGGCGGGTAGCGAGGTCGATGACCGCTGGCGGCTGGAGATCCATCTCCGGGAGCAATAAAAGAGGGAATCCCCGGCCTGCCTGTACCAAGGTTCCCGAAACGGGACGGCTCGCGCATGACGACGTGAGCCCGGTGTAAAGAAGGAACCCCTGACCTGCCTGTATCAAGGGCCCCAAAACTGGTTGGGCTCGTCGCTTGTGCGGTGTGAGCCCGGTGTAAAGAGGGGAATCCCCGGCCTGCCTGTACCAAGGTCCCCGAAACTGGGTAGTGAACTGATTCACTGAATGGACTATTGCAGGGGGCGTGCCAGTTTTTAACAAGTTGAAACAGAAAGTCGCATTGAAACGTCGAAAGCCCCGTATTCCGGGGCTTTCGTGTTTTTTCGGTCAGGGTTCGATTGCGAAAGCAGGCGGGGTTTTAAATCAGCATTTGTGCGCGATTGCGGTTCACGGTGCATTCAGTCGGTGCACGATGGCGCCAAAAGCATCGCGGGCAAGCCCGCTCCCACAGGGTCCAGTGTTGTTCACGCATTCGTGAAAACACCGGATTCACTGTGGGAGCGGGCTTGCCCGCGAATGGATCTATGTAGCGACGATGATTTATAGGGTATTTAGCCCTCTTCCCCCTCATCATCATCCCCACCATCAACCTTCATCCCCAATTCCTTGATCTTGCGAGTCAGGGTATTGCGCCCCCAGCCCAGCAATACCGCGGCATCACGCCGGCGGCCAGCCGTGTGCTTGAGGGCGGTCTCGATCATGATCCGTTCAAACGCCGGCACCGCGCTGTCGAGCAGGCTCGACTGGCCACGGGCCAACGCCTGGTCTGCCCACTGGCGCAGCGCCTGCTCCCAGTTGGTCACCGGGGCCGAATCCTGAGGCAGGTTCAACAGTTCCGGCGGCAGGTCGCTGATGTGCACTTCGCGACCGGAAGCCATCACTGTAATCCAGCGGCAGGTATTCTCCAGCTGACGCACGTTGCCGCCCCACGGCAGGTTCTTCAGGTACTCCTCGGTCTCGCTCTTGAGCAGCTTGGGCTCCACTGCCAGTTCCCGGGCTGCGCGGGCAAGGAAGTGTTTGGCCAGGGTCGGGATGTCTTCGCGACGGTCCGACAGTCGTGGAATGTGGATGCGGATGACGTTGAGGCGGTGGAACAAGTCTTCGCGGAATTTACCCGCGTGCACCAGGGTTTCCAGATTCTGGTGAGTCGCGGCGATGATTCGTACATCCACCTTGACCGGGGTGTGACCCCCTACCCGATAAAACTCGCCGTCGGCCAGGACCCGCAGCAGGCGAGTCTGGGTGTCTGCCGGCATGTCACCGATTTCATCGAGGAACAGCGTGCCGCCATCTGCCTGTTCGAAACGCCCGCGACGCAGGTTGGCGGCGCCGGTGAAGGCGCCTTTCTCATGGCCGAACAACTCGGATTCCATGAGGTCCTTGGGGATTGCCGCCATGTTCAGCGCGATGAACGGCGAGGCTGCCCGTGGGCTGTGACGATGCAGGGCGTGGGCGACCAGTTCCTTGCCGGTGCCCGATTCGCCGTTGATCAGCACGGTGATGTTGGAGTGGCTCAAGCGTCCAATGGCGCGAAACACTTCCTGCATCGCCGGCGCTTCGCCGATGATCTCCGGAGTGCGGGTCAGGGTCGGGACGACTTCAAGACCTTGCTGCTCCTGGGCGTGCTGGTTCGCCCGCTTGACCAGCGATACGGCTTCGTCGACGTCGAACGGTTTTGGCAGGTACTCGAACGCGCCGCCCTGATAGGACGCGACAGCGCTGTCCAGATCGGAGTGAGCGGTCATGATGATCACTGGCAGCCGTGGGTGCTGTTCGCGAATCCGCGCCAGAAGGTCCAGACCGCTGGCGCCGGGCATGCGAATGTCAGAGATGATCACGTCCGGCTGCTGGCGCGCCAGGCGGCTCATCACGCCATCGGCGCTGTCGAAGCTTTGCGTGGTCATGCCTTCCTGCTGCAAGGCTTTTTCCAGGACCCAACGGATAGAACGGTCGTCATCGACGATCCACACGGTTTCACTACGGCTCATGTCGATGTGGCTCCTTGTTCCAGTGGCAGAAAGATCGAGAAGGTGGTGTGGCCTGGGTGGCTGTCACACTCGATCAGGCCCTGGTGCTGGCTGATGATGTTCTGGGTAATGGCCAGGCCCAGCCCGGTACCGTCCGGGCGGCCGCTGACCATGGGAAAGAAGATGGTTTCCTGAAGTTCCGCCGGTATGCCTGGACCGTTGTCGATGATCTCGATCTTGGTGACCAGGCGGTGACGCACGTGGCCGATGGTGAACTGGCGCATGGCCCGGGTGCGCAGGCTGATGCGGCCAAGGCGCAGCTCATTCTGGCTGCTGATGGCCTGCATCGCATTGCGCACGATGTTCAATACCGCCTGAATCATCTGCTCACGATCAATCAGGACATCGGGAATGCTTGGGTCATAGTCGCGCACCAGGTTGATGCAACCCTGGCTTTCGGCTTCCACCAGATGGCAGACCCGCTCGAGCACTTCGTGAATGTTGCACATGGCCAGCGATGGCAGCTTGTTCGAGCCGAGCATGCGATCCACCAGGTTTCGCAGGCGATCGGCTTCTTCGATGATCACGTTGGTGTAATCGCGCAGGCTTTCTTCGGGCAGTTCACGGGCCAGCAGTTGCGCTGCGCCACGAATCCCGCCCAGCGGGTTCTTGATCTCGTGCGCCAGGCCACGCACCAGCATCTTGCTGGTCTCCTGTTTCGACAGCTGTGCCTCTTCCTTGGTGATGCGCAACAGGCGATCGCGCGGGTGGACCTCGAGCAGCAGCAGGGTGTCGCCGTTGGAGAGGATCGGCGTCACTGCGTAATCGACAGTCAGGGTCTGGCCGGTGAGGGCAGTAAGCATCGCTTCACGCTTGGTGAAAGGGTGAGCCTGTTCAACAGCCTGGCGCAGGGAATTCAGCGCTTCGGTGGATTCGGTGAACAATTCACTGATGAATTGCCCGTGACTGCGCTGCCCGCTGATTGCCAGGAGCATTTCTGCCGCCGGGTTCATGTACTCCAGGCGCAGCTGCGCGTCGAGCAGGATGGTGGCGGTAGTCAGGTTGTCGAGCAGCAAGCGGTGCAGTGCGTCGCTAATGGTCATCAGGACCTCTTTTGGAGCAGGGCGTGCGCAAGAAAAAAGCGTTTGTTACTGGAAAATGCAAAAACCAAACCAAGGCTCTGAAAAGAAGCGTCGATCGCCTGAAACAGGCGTTTGACGCTCTTTTGCGTGGCGTTTTGCCAGCTTTGACGGGTAGTTTCGAACCAAAATGGGATGAGAAGTGGGTAGTGCGCCTCTACGCGCACCAATATAGTGCGCAAGCGGGCTGAGGGCTAAAAGAACTTCAGGAAGGGATTTTTTTCCTCTTCGGGTTTGTCCTTGAGCGGGCACTCCGGGCGCTGGCCGAAGTCGGAAAGGGCGCAGGGTTTGACCTGGCGTTTCTGGGCAAGGGAAATTCGCAGCATGTGAAAGGGTTGATTGGCGGTGCGCTCTACTGTGCGGCCTTGCTGGTCGAGGATTTCAACGGACAGGTTGTGGCTGCCGCGGTCGACATTGGTCAGGGCAAAGACCGGGCTGAGGCCGGGTTCGGCGGTGGGTTTGCCGTCCAGCAGCAGGCGGTAGCGGTGACCCCGTTGCAGGCCGGGCTCGCTGGTCACACTGACGATCAGTTCACCGGCGCTGCTGCGCAGCGTGGCGTCAGGTTCGGGTACCAGCACCCTCAGCAGGTCGTAGCGATAAAGAGGGGGGGCTTCGGCTTGTGGTCGGGGGGGCGCCGGTTTGGCGCTGCCCGGATTGGCGGACATGCGATTACCCGGCGCCAGCGGTACGCGCTTGGCGTTGCCGGAGCCGGGCTGATCGGTGAAGACCCGATTGCCCTGGGCATCGACGTAGGTAAATATTTCGGCCGGCGCGGGCAGCGCAACCAGCAGCAGTCCGGCCAACAGCCACCCTTTCAAGGCTTGTGCACTCGCTGCACGGTGAAGGTCACGGTCGGGCTTTGCTGCACGACGTTTTCCCCGCTGATCACCTGTACCGCCAGGCTGTGGGTGCCACGATCGATGTTTACCAACTGCAGCGCTGGCACGTTGCCAGGCTGGCCGTAGGGCTGTTCATCCAGCAGCAGCCGGAACAGATGCGGGCCCCGCAGGCGCGGCTTGATCAACACGTTCACGGTGAATGTGCCGTTGTTGGCGCGTAACGCTTCGCTGGTGGGCAGGTTGGTCAGCTCCAGCACCTCGTATTCGCTACTCGGCTGCTCGTCAGTTACGGCGTCAACAGGCGGCGCAGCAGGTGCTTGTGATTCGACGCTGTTTAGCGGAGGTAGCTCGACCGGCTGCGCCACGACGCCATCGGGCGGTTGGTTGCTGTAGGCGGTGTTGCCGTTGGCGTCGGTGTACTTGTAGATCTGCGCTGCAGCGGGCAGGGCGATCAGCAGCAACATCAAAAGAAAACCACGACCCATAAAATCGACCAGAAGCGAAGGCGTTGGGGTGCAGCATAGGTCAGGGCTGGCGCTTGACCCAAGTCGTTAATAGTTGGGTGTGGCCAAGTGGATCAAAAGATCGCAGCCTTCGGCAGCTCCTACGCGCCTGTGGGCGCTGCCGAAGGCTGCGATCTTTTGATCTTGTACGCATAAAAAAGGCCTCCCGAAGGAGGCCTCTTTTTGTCACGCCGCGAGTGCTAGCGCTACCGGATCAGCAGCTGTAGTACAGCTCGTATTCCAGTGGGTGTACGAAGGTGCGGACCTTGATTTCTTCTTCGCTTTTCAGAGCGATGTAAGCGTCGATGAAGTCGTCGGAGAACACGCCGCCTTTGGTCAGGAACGCGCGACCTTTGTCCAGCTCTTCCAGGGCTTCTTTCAGGCTGCCGCAAACTTGTGGGATCTCTTTGGCCTCTTCAGGCGGCAGGTCGTACAGGTTTTTGTCAGCTGCGTCGCCAGGGTGGATCTTGTTCTGGATGCCGTCCAGGCCAGCCATCAACAGTGCAGCGAAGCCCAGGTACGGGTTGGCTGCTGGATCCGGGAAGCGGGCTTCGATACGGCGAGCGCGCGGGCTCGACACGTAAGGAATACGGATCGAAGCGGAACGGTTGCGAGCCGAGTAGGCCAGCATGACCGGTGCTTCGAAACCTGGGACCAGACGCTTGTAGGAGTTGGTCGACGGGTTGGTGAAGCCGTTCAGGGCCTTACCGTGCTTGATGATGCCGCCGATGAAGTACAGGGCGGTGTCGGACAGGCCGGCATAGCCTTCACCTGCGAAGGTGTTCTTGCCATCTTTGGCGATGGACAGGTGAACGTGCATACCCGAGCCGTTATCGCCGTACAGTGGCTTAGGCATGAAGGTCGCGGTGCGGCCGTAGGCGACAGCAACGTTGTGTACGCAGTACTTCAGGGTCTGAACTTCGTCAGCCTTGGCCACCAGGGTGTTGAACTTCACACCGATTTCGTTCTGGCCGGCAGTCGCCACTTCGTGGTGGTGAACTTCGATGGTCAGGCCCATTTCTTCCATGGCGTTGCACATGGAGGTACGGATTTCGTGGTCGTGGTCGAACGGTGGAACCGGGAAGTAGCCGCCTTTGATACCTGGACGGTGGCCATGGTTGCCGCCTTCGATGTCCTGGTCGGACATCCACGAACCTTGCTCGGAGTAAATCTTGAACATCGAGCCGGAGATGTCGGACTTGAACTTCACTTGATCGAAGATGAAGAACTCTGGCTCCGGGCCAACGAATACGGTATCGCCGATACCGGTCGACTTCAGGTATTCCTCGGCGCGGTGGGCGATGGCGCGCGGGTCGCGGTCATAGCCTTGCATGGTCGACGGGTCGATCACGTTGCAGACCAGGATCAGCGTTGGGTCTTCGGTGAACGGGTCGAGAACGGCCGTGCTGTCGTCTGGCAGCAGGATCATGTCGGAGGCTTCGATGCCTTTCCAGCCAGCGATGGAGGAACCGTCGAACATTTTGCCTTCTTCGAAGAAAGCTTCATCCAGCGCGTCGCGAGCCGGCATGGTCACGTGGTGCTGAGTGCCTTTGGTGTCTGTGAAGCGCAGATCAATCCACTTGACGTCATGATCTTTGATGAGTTGAACCGACTTCGACATAGTGTCCTCCGGGTGGCTTCGGGCTTTGGTAGTGGATGGCCCTTGGAATGTGGGTGATGCCGGCGCGAATACTCTGCCAAGGCAACCTGCCTCACAAGGGAGCAAATTGCATGCCAGTGCCCCAGCATGGGTTTTTCGCCCCAAATTCACGCTTATATAGATGTATGGCGTTCAGAAACGGCAAAACTCGCCCCGTTATGTGGCGCATAATCACACAAATGACCCGTTTTGGTGCGCGTCGAAGGTTCTGCATATTAACTGGTTAAACCTTGAGCAATTTCCGCTATAATCCGCGCCCCCCTTTTTCGGCTGGCCCAGCGCGCGCTGTTTTCATGAAACTAATCGTAAAAGTCTTCCCCGAGATCACCATCAAGAGCCGCCCGGTACGGATGCGTTTCATCCGCCAGTTGGCCAAGAACATCCGCACCGTGCTCCGCGACCTGGACCCGGCCGTGGTGGTGAACGGTGTGTGGGACAATCTCGAGCTGGAAACCCGCGTGAGCGAGCCCAAGGCCCTGAAGGAGATGACCGAGCGCCTGAGCTGCATGCCGGGCATTGCGCATTTCCTGCAGGTCGACGAGTACCCATTGGGTGACTTCGACGACATCGTTGCCAAGTGCAAGCTGCACTTCGGTGACGCCCTGGCCGGGAAGATTTTTTCGGTGCGCTGCAAGCGCGCCGGCAAGCATGAATTCAGCTCCATGGATGTCGAGAAATACGTCGGCAGCCAGCTGCGTCGTCAGTGCGGCGCCGCCGGAATCTCGCTGAAAGAGCCGCAAATCGAAGTTCGTCTCGAAATTCGCGACAAACGGTTGTTCGTGATCCACAACCAGCACAACAGCATCGGCGGTTATCCGCTGGGTGCCCTGGAGCAGACGCTTGTGCTGATGTCCGGTGGCTTCGATTCAACGGTGGCCGCCTACCAGATCATGCGCCGCGGGCTGATGAGCCATTTCTGCTTCTTCAACCTGGGCGGGCGGGCCCATGAATTGGGGGTGATGGAGGTCGCGCACTTCATTTGGAAGAAGTACGGCAGCTCCCAACGCGTGTTATTTGTCAGTGTGCCGTTCGAGGAAGTACTGGGAGAAATTCTCGGGAAAGTCGATAACAGTCATATGGGCGTAGTTTTGAAGCGTATGATGTTGCGCGCTGCTTCCCGTATTGCCGATCGGCTGGAGATCGAGGCGCTGGTCACCGGTGAAGCGATTTCCCAGGTGTCGAGCCAGACGCTGCCGAACCTGTCCGTGATCGACTGCGTGACTGACAAGCTGGTCTTGCGACCGCTGATCGCCAGCCACAAGCAGGACATCATCGATCTGGCCAACGAAATCGGCACGGCCGATTTCGCCAAGCACATGCCGGAATATTGCGGGGTCATCTCGGTGAACCCCAAGACCCACGCCAAGCGTCCGCGCGTGGAGCACGAAGAGAAAGAATTCGACATGGCGGTTCTCGAGCGTGCGCTTGAGAACGCCAAGCTGGTACCGATCGATCGCGTGATCGACGAATTGGGCCAGGACTTGCAAATCGAAGAAGTCGGCGAAGCACTGGCAGGTCAGATCGTCATCGACATCCGTCATCCGGATGCCGCTGAAGACGAGCCGCTGGACCTCGCGGGCATTGAGGTACAAACGATGCCGTTTTATGCATTGAACGCTCGTTTCAAGGAACTGGACCCTACTCGCCAGTACCTGCTGTATTGCGACAAAGGCGTGATGAGTCGCCTGCATGCCCACCATTTGCTCAGTGAGGGGCATGCCAATGTGCGCGTTTATCGACCGAGCTAAGAGCCCGGGGCTGTTTGCCTGTGGCCTGCGTCACCGGCCCCCCGACTCTGCCGTCAAGCTGTAACGGCAAGGCCTGACTCTACTGTTAATCGCTGCCAAGACTTGTCAGCACACCGAATCCTCTGATCGAGATACACAAGTGATCGAAAATCTACGCAACATCGCCATCATTGCTCACGTTGACCATGGTAAAACCACCCTGGTAGACAAACTCTTGCGTCAATCCGGCACCCTGGAGCGCAACGAGCTCAACGACGAGCGCGTGATGGACTCCAACGACCAGGAGAAAGAGCGCGGTATTACCATTCTGGCGAAAAACACCGCCATCAACTGGAACGGCTACCACATCAACATCGTGGACACCCCGGGCCACGCCGACTTCGGCGGCGAAGTTGAACGCGTAATGTCGATGGTTGACTCCGTTCTGCTGCTGGTTGACGCTCAAGACGGCCCTATGCCGCAAACCCGTTTCGTGACCAAGAAGGCTTTCGAAGCCGGCCTGCGTCCGATCGTGGTCATCAACAAGGTTGACCGTCCAGGCGCACGTCCGGACTGGGTTCTGGACCAGATCTTCGACCTGTTCGACAACCTCGGTGCCACCGAAGAACAGCTGGACTTCAAAGTCGTCTACGCCTCGGCCCTGAACGGCATTGCCGGTCTGGATCACACCGACATGGCTGAAGACATGACTCCGCTGTACCAGTCGATCGTCGACAACGTACCAGCACCGCAAGTTGACCGTGACGGCCCGTTCCAGATGCAAATCTCGGCACTGGACTACAACAGCTTCCTGGGCATTATCGGCGTTGGCCGTATCGCTCGTGGTCGCGTCAAGCCGAACACCCAGGTTGTTGCGATCGACGCTGACGGCAAGCGCCGTAACGGCCGTATCCTGAAACTGATGGGTCACCACGGTCTGCACCGCGTTGACGTTGAAGAAGCAGCTGCCGGCGACATCGTCTGCATCAGCGGCTTCGAGTCGCTGTTCATCTCCGACACCCTGTGCGACCCACAGAACGTTGAAGCGATGAAGCCGCTGACCGTTGATGAACCAACCGTTTCGATGACCTTCCAGGTTAACGACTCGCCGTTCTGCGGCCGTGAAGGCAAGTTCGTCACCAGCCGTAACATCAAAGAACGTCTGGACAAGGAACTGCTCTACAACGTTGCCCTGCGCGTTGAAGAAGGCGACACCGCCGACAAGTTCAAGGTCTCCGGCCGTGGTGAGCTGCACTTGTCCGTACTGATCGAAACCATGCGTCGCGAAGGCTTCGAAATGGGTGTTGGTCGTCCGGAAGTGATCATCCGCATGGTTGACGGCGTGAAGCACGAACCGTACGAAAACGTGACCATCGACCTGCCGGAAGAATCGCAAGGTTCGATCATGGAGCAGATCGGTATCCGTAAAGGCGACCTGACCAACATGGTTCCGGATGGCAAGGGCCGTGTGCGCCTTGAGTACAACATCCCGGCACGTGGCCTGATCGGTTTCCGTAACGAGTTCCTGACCCTGACCTCCGGTGCAGGCATCCTGACCTCGATCTTCGACCGTTACGACGTGATGAAGTCCGGCGACATGTCCGGCCGTCAGAACGGCGTGCTGGTTTCGGTTGCTACCGGTAAGGCTCTGACTTACTCGCTGGAAACCCTGCAAGCTCGCGGCAAACTGTTCCTGGGTCACGGTGAAGACGTGTACGAAGGTCAAATCGTCGGCATCAACAGCCGCGACAACGACCTGGGCGTCAACCCAACCAAAGGCAAGAAGCTCGACAACATGCGTGCTTCGGGTAAAGACGAAACCATCGCTCTGGTTCCGCCTATCCGTTTCACCCTGGAACAAGCTCTGGAATTCGTTCAAGAAGACGAATTGTGCGAAGTCACTCCTAAGTCCATCCGTCTTCGTAAGAAGATCCTGGGCGAAAGCGAGCGTACCCGCGCTGCCAAGAAGTCCGGTAACTAAGTCATTTAGTTAGCAGACAAAAAAACGCCCCCGATCGCGAGATCGGGGGCGTTTTTGTTTTGTCTGGAGAAAAAATCAAAAGATCGCAGCCTCGTTTCACTCGACAGCTCCTACAGGCGTACACATAACCCTGTAGGAGCTGTCGAGTGAAACGAGGCTGCGATCTTTTCGGCGTTAGAATTTCTCGAGGGTGCGACGGCTGCTACTGGTCTCGCGCACCACTTCCTTGGGCTTGTAAGCGCAATACCCCGGCCGCGGCCCGATCTTGGGGTGATTGCGGCAAGTATCCGGGCGCTTTTCATAAATAGTGCACAGACGGCTCTTACGATCCAGATACAGGCAATCGTTGTTGCTCATGCGCTGGAGGGTGAAGATCTCGGTCTTCTGGCTGTAGCGCTCGACGATCCCTTCCTTCTGCAGACGCTTGGCAATGTTCTTCGCCGGCTCGCCGCGCTCGAATTCGTCGACGATGCCGATCCGGATCAGGTCCTTGATCTTGACCTCGACAGGCAGGGTGCAGCAGCTGGACACACAAGAGCCGCACATCGGTGCAGAATACTTGGCCCAGGTATCGAGGCGATCGATCTCCGCAGCGGCGATCAGGTTGGGTTTCATCATCGGTTGTTACCAGCGTGTGCATCAGGGCGCGCGATCATACCGGGACTGGTGGATTTTTGAACAACCTTTCGCCAGTTTTTTTCCAGCGCGGCTGATCGGCTTCGGTAATCCGGCACGGGCCCTGCATTCTTTCCGGCATACGACAAGGTATTGTCGACCTATCTCGCACTAACGGGAAAAACTGCCGAACCAGACTCTCCACGGCCTGTCAGACCGTCTAGGCTCAACTACTCCACGCTCGCTCGAGGTCTTATCGATGACTCAAGAACCACTTGTTCGCGAAGCAGAGGTGGCCGCATTCCGCGACGCCGTCTTGACCAAACTCACCTACGCGGTGGGCAAAGACCCGGATCACGCCTTCGACCACGACTGGTTCGAAGCCATTGCCCTGGCGGCGCGCGATCACATGGTCGAGCACTGGATGGATCACACCCGGCAGATCTACCGTAAAGGCCAGAAGCGTGTTTATTACCTCTCGCTGGAATTCCTCATCGGCCGTCTGCTCTATGACAGCCTGAGCAACCTCGGCCTGCTTGATGTTGCGCGCGAAGCGCTGACCGAGCTGGGTGTCGACCTTGAGCGTATCCGCCTGCTGGAGCCTGACGCGGCGCTGGGTAACGGCGGCCTCGGGCGCCTGGCCGCGTGCTTCATGGAAAGCATGTCGACGCTCGGCATCGCCGGCCATGGCTACGGAATTCGTTACGAGCATGGTTTGTTCCGCCAGGCCATCGTGGATGGCTGGCAGCAGGAGCAAACCGAGCATTGGCTGGACTTCGGCAACCCGTGGGAGTTCGAGCGCCCGGAGGTGGTTTACCCGATCGGCTTTGGTGGCAGTGTCGAGACCGTCACTGACGAGAACGGCAAGACCAAGCAGGTATGGACACCCGTGGAAACCGTTCGCGCCATTGCCTACGACACCCCGGTTGTCGGCTGGCGCGGGGCGAGCGTCAACACTCTGCGGCTGTGGCGCGCCCGCGCCATGGAAGATCTGCACCTGGAACGCTTCAACGCCGGTGACCACCTGGGCGCCGTTGCCGAGGTTGCCCGGGCCGAAAGTATTTCCCGTGTGCTTTACCCGGCGGACAGCACCGAAGCCGGTCAGGAACTGCGTTTGCGCCAGGAATACTTTTTCGTTGCCGCCTCCTTGCAGGACCTGCTGCGCCGCCACCGCAACATGCACACCTCGGTGCTGACCCTGGGTGACCACGCGGCGATCCAGCTCAACGATACGCACCCATCGATCGCCGTAGCCGAGCTGATGCGCCAACTGGTCGACGTCTATGACGTGGCATGGGACGCTGCATGGCAGGTGACGGTCGATACGCTCTCGTACACCAACCACACGCTGCTGCCCGAGGCGCTGGAGACCTGGCCGGTCGGCCTGATGGAGCGCATGCTGCCGCGACACATGCAGATCATCTACCTGATCAACGCCCAGCACATCGACTCGTTGCGGGCCAAGGGCATACACGACTTCGACGTGTTGCGCGCGGTGTCGCTGATCGAGGAAGACAATGGCCGCCGCGTGCGCATGGGCAACCTGGCGTTCCTCGGTTCCCATAGCGTCAATGGCGTGTCCGGCCTGCACACCCAGCTGATGCGCAAAACCGTGTTCTCCGAGCTGCACAAGCTGTACCCGGAGCGGATCAACAACAAGACCAACGGCATCACCTTCCGCCGCTGGCTGTACCAGGCCAACTCCGAGCTGACTTCAATGCTGGTGGATGCCCTGGGACCGGACCTGCTGGACAACCCGGAAGAACGCTTGCTGGAGCTGGAACCGTTCGCCGAGAAAGCCGCCTTCCGCAAGGCGTTCGCCGAGCAGCGTCTGCACAGCAAGAAGGCCCTGGCCTACATCATTCACGAGCGCCTGGGTATCGCCGTCAACCCGGCGGCGATGTTCGACGTGCAGGTCAAGCGGATCCACGAGTACAAACGCCAGCTGCTCAACCTGCTGCACACCGTGGCGCTTTATCAGGCGATTCGTGCCGAGCCGGAAACCGACTGGATACCCCGGGTGAAAATTTTCGCCGGCAAGGCGGCCGCCAGTTATCACCAGGCCAAGTTGATCATCAAGCTGACCAACGACATCGCCCGTGTGGTCAACAACGACCCGACCGTGCGCGGTCTGCTCAAGGTGGTGTTCCTGCCCAACTACAACGTCAGCCTGGCGGAAAGTATTATTCCGGCGGCGGACTTGTCGGAGCAGATTTCCACGGCGGGCTTCGAGGCGTCGGGTACCAGCAACATGAAGTTCGGCCTGAACGGCGCGCTGACCATCGGTACCCTGGACGGTGCCAACGTGGAAATGTGCGAGCGCATCGGTGCCGAGCACATGTTTATCTTCGGTCTCAGTGCCCAGCAGGTTGAAGCGCGCAAGCAGAACCACGAGTTCAATGCGACGCCGGACATCGCAGCGTCCCATCGACTCAACGATGTGCTGCAGGCGATTCGCGGTGGGGTGTTCTCGCCGGATGATCCATCCCGTTACGCGGGCTTTATCGATTCGCTGATCGACTACGACCGCTTCCTGGTCTGCGCCGATTTCGACTCCTACTGGGACGCGCAGATGCGGGTCGAAGCGCATTGGCACGATTCCAACGAATGGTGGCGTTCGGCGGTGCTGAACACCTCGCGGATGGGCTGGTTCTCGTCCGACCGGACGATTCGCGAGTACGCCACAGATATCTGGAAAGCGTTGGAGTAAGTAGCCGCCCGGCTGGATATAATGGCGCCGAAAAGATCGCAGCCTTCGGCAGCGCCTACAGGGGGACGTATTCCTGTGTAGGCGCTGCCGAAGGCTGCGATCTTTTCGTGTCGGGCTGCGCTAATCTTCCCGGATTGGCCACTGCGCTTAGGGATATCGACCATGCAATGGATTTTCATGCTCATAGGGCTGGTGCTCGGCTGGGTGCTCGACGAGTCGTTCGGCGATGCGCTATTGGGTGCGTTGCTCGGCCTGGGTATCGGGCAGGCCATTCGTATCGGCCGTCTGGCCTTGCAAGCCACCGAGCAACAGTTGCAGTTACAGAAGGCGCAAGTCGACCTGCTGGCGCTGCAGCAACGCCTGGCTTCGCTCGAAACGTCCGGCATGAGGACGCCGCAGGCACCGGAGCCTGCTCCTGAGTTCATTCTTGACGACATCCCTGTTGAAGCGCCCGAACTTGTCTGGGAGCTTCCACCCGAGCTCGAGCCGATTACCGTCGCAGCCTCTGAAGCGAGGCGTCCGCCGCCCGTCGATGCCTGGAGGGCCGCACCGGTCGCCCGCGAACCCCTGGAGCCAGCGATTCCACGCGGCCCCAACTTCATCGAACGGGCTATCGATGGTGCCCGTGCCTGGTTATTCGGCGGCAACACCGTGCTGCGGGTCGGCGTGGTGCTGTTGTTCCTCGGGCTGGCGTTCCTGCTGCGTTACGCCACCGAAGGCATGGTAGTGCCGATCGAGTTGCGGTACGCCGGGGTGGCGGCGGCTGCTTTGAGCCTGCTTGGGCTGGGTTGGTGGTTGCGCACACGCAACAATAACTACGCGCTGATCCTGCAAGGCACCGGGATCGCGGTGCTGTACCTCACGGTGTTCGCCGCAATGCGCCTGCATCCGCTGCTGGACCCGACTGCGGCCCTGGGCCTGCTGGTGGCGGTGACAGTGTTTTCCGCCATCCTCGCCATCAAGCAGGACTCCCTGGGCCTGGCCGCCGCTGCGGCACTGGGCGGTTTTGCCGCGCCACTGCTAACCTCGACCGGCGCCGGCAGCCACGTCGCGCTGTTCAGTTACTTCGCGCTGCTCAATGCCGGCATCCTCGCCATCGCCTGGTTCAAGGCCTGGCGGTTACTCAACGTGATCGGCTTCGTTGGCACTTTCGGTATCGGCTTCACCTGGGGCTTGCGTTCCTATACGCCGGAGCTGCTGTGGAGCACCGAGCCGTTCCTGATCCTGTTTTTCCTGATGTACCTGGCCATCGGCCTGCTGTTCGCCCGTCGCAAATTGCTGGAGATGAGCGACACACCCGAGGACGACAGTCGCGATGCGCTGTTGCGCTGGTCGGCGCGCAAGGGCGATTACGTCGACGGCACCCTGCTCTTCGGCCCGCCGCTGGTGGGCTTTGGCCTGCAGTTTGTGCTGGTCCAGCATCTGGAGTTGGCCGCTGCGTTCAGTGCCCTGGCATTGGGCATGATCTACATGGGCCTGGCCCGTTGGCTGATGGGGGGCCGGGCGCTGTTGTTGGCGGAAACCTGCCTCGCCCTCGGGGTGATCTTCGCCAGCCTGGCGATTCCCCTGGGGCTGGATGCGCGCTGGACGTCTGCGGCCTGGGCTATTGAGGGGGCCGGTATCCTCTGGCTCGGCCTGCGTCAGCAGCGAACATTGGCCCGCGCCTTTGCCTTGCTCTTGCAGCTGGGCTCGGCGCTGATGTTTCTCAGCGAGCTGCGATTCGGTGACAGCAGTTTGCTCCAAGGCGCACCGCTGGGCGCGTTGATGCTTGGCGCGGCGTTGTTGTTCAGCTTCCACCAATTGCGCACAGCCTCTGCTGCGCACACTGCACCTTGGGAACGTCAGGGGCTGCCGGTGCTCGCGGGCCTGGGGCTGATCTTCCTCTATCTGTTGGCGCCGCTGTTTTTCCTGACCCAGGGCACGGCGATCAGTTGGGCGCTGGCCGGCCTGGCGACCTTGGTTGTCGGCCTGCGCCTGCAGTCGCGCACGTTCCTGTTCATGGCATTTGCCGTGCAGTTGCTGGGTGGCGCGGCTTTCGCGCTGTCGGCTGCAGGATTTTTCGCTCAGTTCGCCAGCGAAGGCTTGCGTCCACTGGCGCACACCGGGTTCTGGACGCCAATGGTTTTGGGCCTGGCAGCGTTCGTCGGGGCCTGGTGCCTGCAGTTCGGCAACCCTGCAGCGAGGTTCGGTGCGTTCAGCCTGAAGCGGTTGGCTGACGTATTGCTGGTGTGGGGCGCGGGTTGGTGGGCGATCGCCTGGGGTATGGACATCCAGCGTTTCGCTGCAGTGGACCTGCAAGCGACGTTGCTGCTGGCCGTCCTGGCGGTGAGCGTCGCGCTGTGGACGGTGCTTGCTTTGCGCCTGCAGTGGGCCTCGCTGGGGTTGCTCTGTCTCACGCTGATACCTGCTGCCGCCCTGGTGCTGCTGGACGCGCTGCATGGCCGTTTTCATCCGGCTGCCGATTTTGGCTGGCTGGTGTGGGTCGCGGTGTTCGCCGTGCATTTCATCTCGCTGCGGCGACTGGCTGCGCGGGTGCCCGAGCGCGCACTCGGCATCGCCCACGTGCTCGGCTGCTGGCTGCTGATTGGCGTGCTGGCCCTGGAGTTGCGCTACGCCTTGCTGCTGTTGTCCGAGCAGTACAATGCCTGGCGCTGGCTGGGTTGGGCGATTCTGCCGAGCGTCTACCTGGTGCTGATGGCGGTACCGCGCAGTTGGCCATGGCCGGTGGCGGCCTATCCCCGCGAGTACCGGGTCTATGCGGCCGCACCGCTGGCGCTGCTGATGCTTGGCTGGTTCTGGTTGGCGAACAGTGTCAGCGACGGATCGGCCGACCCTTTGCCCTATGTACCGTTGATCAATCCGCTGGAATTGGGCCTGTTGTTTGCGCTGTTCGGCGTATTTATCTGGGCGCGCAGTGCAGTGGCGCAACTGGCGCTGCGCAGCAACTACTTCCACCAGGCTGCGCAAATGATCGCAGGCGTCTCGCTGTTCGCCTTCTTCACCGTCCTGGTGATGCGCACCGCCCATCATTGGGCTGGCGTGCCATTCCAGCTCGATGCATTGCTTGAATCCATGCGGGTGCAGGCCGGGCTGTCGATCGTCTGGACCTTGATGGCACTGAGCCTGATGATTGGTGGTCACCTGCGCCATCGTCGCGAGGTCTGGTTGATCGGCGCCGCGCTGATCGGTGTGGTGGTTGCCAAGTTGTTCTTTGTTGAGCTGAGCAACCGTGGCGGGTTGGCGCGGATTGTGTCTTTCATTGGAGTCGGGGTGTTGCTGCTGGTGGTGGGCTATTTCGCCCCGCTGCCGCCCAAGCGCGCCGAAGCTGCGGCGGAGGCGGATAAACCGGCCCCGCAAACCGAAGGAGTTTCGTCTTGAGTCAGAAGCTGAGCCTGGGTTGGTTGGGCGTTGTTGCGCTAGGCGTGACGCTGTCGGCCGGCGCCCAGGAAAAACCGGCAGACTTCAGCACCCAGGTGCCGTTGTCAATCAGCGGCGAGGGGCCGTGGTATCGCCTTGAGCTACCGATGAGCGTGCAATTGAATGCACGCCAGACCGATCTTGCAGATGTACGGGTGTTCAATGCCGCAGGCGAGCCCCAGGCCTATGCCCTGGCTCGGGAATCGGCGCAGGCCAGCGAGAAGCCTGTGCTGACCGACGTGAAATGGTTCCCGCTGTACGCCTCCGCCGACTCCACTGAGCGCGCTCCGAGCGTGAAGGTGCGGTCGAGCGGTGACGGTACGCTGGTGGAAGTGCAACCAGCCGGTCAACTTGAAGCGGGCGAAGAAGTGCTGCGCGGCTGGTTGCTGGATGCCAGCGGAATCAAGGCGCCCCTGCAGCAGTTGATACTCGACTGGACCAGTGAGCGCGATGGCTTCCAGCGTTTCACCATTGAGGCCAGCGACGACTTGCAGCACTGGCAATCCTGGGGAGAAGGGCAGGTGGCTCGGCTGACCTTTGCCGACGAGCGGGTGGAGCAGCGTGAGGTGGGGTTGCCGGGGCAATCGGCGCGTTACCTGCGCCTGCTCTGGAACACGGCGCAGTCGGCGCCTGTCCTGACCTCGGCGCAACTGGAAAGCGCCAGCGGGCGCAGCTTGCCGCTGCCGTTGGTCTGGTCGCAGCCGTTGGGCGCCAGCAGCGCCAAGGCCGGTGAGTACATCTGGCAGTTGCCGACGGGGCTGAACGTGGAGCGCATCCAGATCGAGTTGGATCAGGCCAACAGCCTGGCGCCGGTGACGGTGTCCGGGCGTCGGGAAAGCAGCTTGCCGTGGCGGCCGCTGGGCAGCGGTTTGTTGTACCGCCTGACCCAGAATGGCCAGGATGTGGTGCAGAACGAGTTGCAGTTGGCCGGGCAGACCGTCCAGCAGTTGAAGCTGGTCGTCGACGAGCGCGGCGGTGGCTTGGGCGCGCAGGCGCCGACCCTGAAATTTGCCGTGCGCTCTACGCTGCTGGTGTTCCTGGCACGCGGGGAGGGGCCTTACACCCTGGCGCTTGGCAGTGCGACGGTGAAGGCGGCGAACCTGCCGTTGTCGACGCTGATCCCGGATTACAGCGCGCAAAAGTTGGCGGCGCTGGGCAAGGCTTCGGTAGATGCTGGAGTGGTCGTGGTGCCGACGTCTACGGTGACCACTGCGGCCACCGCCGCCACCGACTGGAAGAAATTCGGTCTTTGGGCGGTGTTGCTCTTGAGTGTGGTGTTTCTGGCGGCGATGGCGTTCAGCCTGTTGCGCAAACCGCCGGCGAACTCCTGAGAATGGCCGGCGCTGCGCGCCGGATCGCGAGCAAGCTTTGCTCCCACAGGATCAGGGAAGTCCTGGGGGATTGGGCCTGACTGATGGCGCCTGTGGGAGCAAGGCTTGCCCGCGATGGCGCTCGCAGAGTCGGCAAAAATCTTCCGCCAAATCCTGCAGGATTCGAACTACGCTAAACCCCGCGCATGAACTCTATTGGGCATCTCACGTCTGATAGGAGGAAATGCGCCCCGACTCGCGTTAAACTGCGCGGGTTTCCCGCCCCCCCATTCCACCGGAGCCTTCCATGTCCCGCGTTACCCTGAGTCGCTATCTGATTGAGCAGACCCGCAGCAACAACACTCCTGCCGATCTGCGTTTCCTGATTGAAGTGGTGGCGCGCGCTTGTAAAGAAATCAGCCACGCCGTATCCAAAGGCGCCCTGGGTGGTGTTCTGGGCAGCATGGGCACTGAAAACGTCCAGGGCGAAGTGCAGAAGAAACTCGACGTGATCTCCAACGACATCCTGCTCGAAGCCAACGAATGGGGCGGTCACCTGGCCGGCATGGCGTCCGAGGAAATGGACAATGCCTACCAGATCCCGGGCAAATACCCGAAAGGCGCCTACCTGTTGGTGTTCGACCCACTGGACGGTTCGTCCAACATCGATATCAACGCGCCAGTCGGCACCATCTTCTCGGTACTGCGTTGCCCAACTGAATACCTGAGCCAGAACGAAGCCCTGAACGAAAAGGCCTTCCTGCAGCCAGGTACCCAGCAGGTTGCGGCCGGTTACGCGATCTACGGCCCGCAAACCATGCTGGTGTTGACCCTGGGTGACGGCGTCAAGGGCTTTACCCTGGACCGTGAAATGGGCAGCTTTGTCCTGACCCATGAAGACATCACGATTCCTGAAAGCACCCAGGAATTCGCGATCAATGCCTCCAACCAGCGTCACTGGGAAGCTCCGGTACAGCGCTACGTCGACGAATTGCTGGCTGGCGATGAAGGCCCGCTGAAAAAGAACTACAACATGCGCTGGGTTGCCGCGATGGTGGCCGATGTGCACCGTATCCTGACCCGTGGCGGCCTGTTCATGTACCCACGCGACAGCCGCGAGCCGTCGAAGCCGGGCAAACTGCGCCTGATGTATGAAGCCAACCCGATGTCGTTCCTGGTGGAACAGGCCGGCGGCGCTTCCACCGATGGTCACCAGCGCATTCTCGACATCCAGCCAGAAGGCCTGCACCAGCGCGTAGCGGTGTACCTGGGCTCGAAAGAAGAAGTCGCCCGCGTTACGGCTTACCACAAGGAATAACATGACCGCGCCCTGGCAGCCGTTGCTCGAATGGTGGTTTGGCTCAGCCCAGACCTCTGACGAGGTAGCGGCTGACAAGGGCAAGTTATGGTTCGGCAAGCACGACCGCCAGGACCTCGAGGCGCAAACGCGTTTCGGGGACTGGGTCGAGCAGGCGCTGGCCGGCGGATTGACTGACTGGGCGCAACGCCCCGACGGTTGGCTGGCGCTGGTGCTGTTGCTCGATCAGCTGCCACGCATGATCTATCGCGACTCCCCCAAAGCCTTTTGCGGTGACCTCAGGGCTCAAGCCCTGGTAGCCCAAGGCATTGCTGCGGATTTTGATCGGCAGTTGCAGCCGATTCAGCGGGTATTCATCTACATGGTGTTCGAGCATTGCGAGAATCTGGCGGTGCAGAACGAGGCCGTTTCGCGGTACATCGATCTGGTTAACCAACAACCTGAGGGTGATCAGGCGTTGTTTACCGATTACCTGAATTACGCCGAAAAGCATCAGAAGGTGATTGCGCGGTTTGGGCGGTTTCCGCATCGCAATGCAGTGTTGGGAAGGGATTCGACGGCTGAAGAGTTGGCGTTTCTTTCGGGGCCTGGTTCAAGGTTCTAGATTTTCCTTGCGGCTGATGCCGTCATCGCCAGCAGGCTGGCTCCCACATTGGGGTTGTGTCGTTCACAATCCCCTGTGGGAGCCAGCCTGCTGGCGATGGGGCCAGTGAAAGCAGTTTAAATCCTGAAGCTACCCACCAACTGTTTAAGCCGCGCCGCCTGCTGCTCCAGATCCGAGCATGCCCGCAACGTCGACTGCAAGTTCTCCACGCCTTCCTGATTCAGCATGTTGATTTCGGTAATGTCGACATTGATCGACTCCACCACTGCCGTCTGTTCCTCAGTGGCCGTCGCCACCGACTGGTTCATGCCATCGATCTCACCGATACGCTGGGTCACGCTACCCAGGCGCTCGCCGGCCTGGTTGGCGATGCCGACACTGCTTTCGCTCTGACGCTGGCTATCGGTCATGGTGCTCACCGCTTCCCGGGCGCCGACCTGCAGTTCCTCGATCATCTTCTGCACCTGCTGCGCCGAGTCCTGGGTGCGGTGCGCCAGGTTGCGTACCTCATCGGCGACCACGGCAAACCCACGTCCGGCTTCGCCGGCACGGGCCGCTTCGATGGCTGCGTTCAGGGCCAGCAGGTTGGTCTGCTGGGAGATGCTGGTGATCACTTCCAGAATCTGCCCGATGTTCACCGTGCTGCTGTTAAGCGTTTCGATGTTGCCGCAGGAATCACTGATCTTCGCCGACAGCTGCTGCATCGCGGCAATGGTCTTGTCGACCACCTGCTGGCCGTCTTCGGCCAGGGCCCGCGCATCGCTCGAATGTTGCGAGGCGAGGGCTGCATTCTGGGCGATTTCCTGGGCGGCGGCCCCCAGTTCGTTGATCGCCGCAGCCACACTGCTGGTGCGCGATGCTTGCTGGTCGGAGTTGAACATCGACGAGTTCGAAGCTGCCACTACGCGCAGGGCGACTTCGTTGACCTGGCCGGTGGCGGACGCCACTTCAGTGATGGAAGTATGGATACGTTCCACGAAGCGGTTGAACGAAGTGCCCAGCGCGCCGAATTCGTCATGACCGTGGATAGTCAGCCGCCGGGTCAGGTCGCCTTCACCTTCAGCGATGTCGTGCATGGCACGGCCCATGGTCAGCAGCGGTTGCATCAGGAAGCTGATGAGCATGCCCAGCAGCGCAATGATGATCACCACCGCAATCACCATGGCAATGATCGCCGAGGTGCGGAATTCGCTGAGCATCGCGAACGCGGTTTCCTGGTCGAGCACCAGTGCCACGTACCAGTCCGCCGAAGGCACACCGTTGACGTGAGTGAAGGAGATGAACTGGCTTTTACCGCCGATCTCGACCTCTTTCAGCCCCGGGCTCACGGTCGGTGCCCCATTGGGGTAGGCGTCGGCCAGGCTCTTGAGGACAAAGTTGCTGTCCGGATGGATCAGGATCTTGCCGTCGGCGCTGACGATAAACGCATGGCCGTGGCCACCGAAGTTCAGCGAGTTGATGATCGCGCTGACGCTGGACAGGTCGATGTCTGCACCGGCGACGCCAATCATCTGGCCCTGGCGTTGCACCGGTGTTGCCACCGTGATCACCAGTTTGCCTGAGGACGCTGCGATGTAGGGTTCAGTGACCACCGTCTGTTTTGCACTGTTGGCCGCTTTGTACCAGCCGCGGGCGCGGGGATCGTAGTCGGCGGCGCGATTGCCGGCCGGGACCGAGAACATCACGCCGTCGCTGCCACCGAAATAGCTCAGCTGGAAGTTACTGGTATAGGCCGGCAGGTCGATAGCGCGCTTGAGGCTGGCCGGCGCGGAGCCGTCTATTGCAATCTGCTGGGACAGCGATTGCAGCAACTGAATGCGGCTTTCCAGCCAGGTCTGGATGTTGCTGGTGGTCAGGCTGCCCAGTTCCTGCATCGACGCTTGCGTACTGCTGCGCAGGGTCTGGCGCTGGCGGTAGTCGTTGAACAGGATGAAACAGGCGAATGCAACGGCCACCACGAGGGCGGCAGCCAGCAGGATCTTGTGGCTGAACTTCATGTTTCTGGTCATTAAGTGAGCTACCGCGCAGGGACTGGTGTGGTCGCGATTTGCTCGTGCGAGGGAGTTTGATAATCGCGTGTGGTTAATCGAACCGCGTTATCGTTGGCATCCATCGCGAGCAAGCTCGCTCCTACATGATGTGTCGACCGCACCGTGCCAAAGATTAGGCGTCCTGCTGCAAAATTGGCGAATTGATGAGTGGCGCGGCAAAGTTGCTGATTTTTCGGAACATGGCAGACGAGTGGATCGACAAATAGGCTGCCGGCCGGGGAACCAGATTGGGGTTTTCTCTTCTAAGCTTCTGCTTGGCAGCCATGCCAACCCCCTTCGCCCCAGGAGCTACACCATGTCGCTGCGCTCTATCGCCCTGCTTTCGTTCTGCGTGCTGTTGGCCGCATGCAGCAAGGTCAATCAGGAAAACTATTCGAAGTTGTCCTCGGGCATGCCCAAGGCCGAGGTTGAAACCTTGCTGGGCAAGCCTACCGATTGCTCCGGCGCGCTCGGCATGTCCAGTTGCACCTGGGGCGACAAGAACAGCTTTATCAGCGTGCAGTACGCCGGTGACAAAGTGTTGATGTTTTCTGGCCAAGGCCTGAAGTAAACCGGGGCTTCGCGCCCACGGGAGAAAAACAATGAAGCGGTTATTATTTGTTCTTTTGGCCGGCCTGGTATTGGCCGGCTGCGCCACTTCTGGCGATGAGTCGCTGGCGCCGAAAACGGTCGACAGCGTCAACCTGAAGAAATATCAAGGCACCTGGTATGAGCTGGCGCGCCTGCCGATGTATTTCCAGCGCAACTGTGCGCAATCCGAAGCCCATTACACCCTCAAGTCCGACGGTAATGTGCTGGTGCTGAACCGCTGCCTGACGGCGGATTGGCAATGGGAAGAGGCCCAAGGCACCGCCTGGCCACAAGTGCCAGGCAAGACCGACAAGCTGTGGGTCGAATTCGACAACTGGTTTTCGCGCTTGCTGCCGGGTGTAGCGAAGGGCAATTACTGGGTGCTGTACGTCAGCGACGACTACAAGACTGCCATTGTTGGCGATCCGAGCCGTCGTTACCTGTGGTTGCTGTCACGCAGCCCCACCGTCAACGGCGTAACGCGCGAAGAGCTGCTGAGCAAGGCGCGACAGCAGGGGTACGACACCACGCGATTGATCTGGCGTGCCTCCGATACGCAGATGGCGAAGACTTCGAACTAGCGGGCACCGAAGATCAAAACTGTGGGAGCGAGCCTGCTCGCGATAGCGGTCTGTCAGCCAATATCTCTGTTGGATATGACGGCCTCATCGCGAGCAGGCTCGCTCCCACATTTCGTTTTGCGTTAACCCAATAGATCGCGCAGGACTTGGGTGAACGCACGGCTGCTTTCTTCTTCGCCGGCATGGCGCCCGTCGCGCACGACCCACTGGCCATTGACCAGGACATCGCGCACCTGGCGATCGCCACCGGCAAACAGCCAGCGATTGAGAATGGCGTCACCGCTGGCTGTTGCCAGGTACGGATCGTTGCCATCGAGCACCAGCCAGTCCGCTCGCTTGCCGACTTCCAGTGCGCCAATTGGCTGACCCAGCGCCTGGGCGCCGCCATCCAGTGCCGCGTCATATAACGTGCGGCCAACCATCGGTTGATCGGCGCCATACAGGCGGTTACGCCGCTGGTCACGCAGACGCTGACCGTATTCAAGCCAACGCAACTCCTCCACCACGCTCAATGACACGTGGCTGTCGGAACCGATCCCCATGCGCCCGCCCTGAGCCAGGAAGTCCACCGCCGGGAAAATACCGTCGCCCAGGTTGGCTTCAGTCGTCAGGCACAGGCCGGCAATGGCGCGACTCCTGGCCATCAACGTAACCTCTTCCGGGTTGGCGTGGGTCGCGTGGACCAGGCACCAGCGTTGGTCGACTTCGGTGTTTTCGTATAGCCATTGCAGTGGTCGACGACCGCTCCAGGCCAGGCAGTCATCGACTTCCTTCTGCTGCTCGGCAATATGAATGTGCACCGGGCATTGGGTGTCGCTGGCCGCCAGTACTTCGCTGATCTGCTGGGGCGTGACGGCGCGTAACGAGTGGAAACACAAACCCAGGGACTGCGCCGGCTGTCCGGCCAGGATCGGCTGCAGGCGCGACTGCAGCTTGAGGTAGTTCTCGGTGCTGTTGATAAAGCGCCGCTGACCCTCGTCCGGCGCCTGGCCGCCGAAGCCGGAATGGCTGTAGAGCACGGGCAGCAGCGTCAGGCCTATGCCGGCAGACGCCGCCGCCTGGCTGATACGCAGCGCCAGTTCTGCAGGATCGGCATACGCCTGGCCGCTGGTGTCGTGGTGCACGTAATGAAATTCGGCGACCGACGTATAGCCCGCCTTGAGCATCTCGATGTACAGCTGACGAGCGATGACGCCGAGCTGCTCCGGGCTGATTTTTCCGACGAGACGGTACATCAGGTCGCGCCAGGTCCAGAAACTGTCGTTTGGATTGCCTGCCACTTCCGCCAGCCCGGCCATCGCCCGCTGGAATGCGTGGGAGTGCAGATTCGGCATGCCCGGCAGCAGCGGCCCCTTTATCCGTTCGGCGCCATCTGCTTGAGAATTGGCCTGGACAAGGGTCAGCACGCCATCGGCGCTGACCTCAAGACGTACATCATTGGCCCATCCGTTAGGCAGCAGTGCGCGTTCGGCAAAGAAGGCGGACATGGTTCAGCACCCCATCGTGTGTTATTTGTATATACATATACAGACGTTTGCCTCGTCGGTAAACTCCGGCAAGCTAGCAATCTCATCCAGATGAACAAGGATTAACCGTGCCGACTCCGCCTGCTGTCTCTCCGTTGGCCGCGAACATGGGCGACAGTCCGGCGCCCCTGTACGCCCGCGTCAAACAGATGATCACCCAGCAAATCGACAGTGGTAACTGGCCGCCGCATTACCGCGTGCCCTCGGAAAGCGAACTGGTCAGCCAGCTGGGTTTCAGCCGCATGACCATCAACCGTGCCCTGCGCGAGATGACCGCCGACGGCCTGTTGGTGCGTATGCAGGGTGTGGGTACGTTCGTTGCCGAGCCGAAAAGCCAGTCGGCCCTGTTTGAAGTGCACAACATCGCCGACGAAATCGCCTCTCGCGGCCATCGTCACACCTGCAAGGTGATCACCCTGGAAGAAGAAGCCGCCGGCTCCGAGCGTGCACTGGCGCTGGACATGCGCGAAGGCCAGAAGGTTTTTCACTCGCTGATCGTGCACTTCGAGAATGATATTCCGGTGCAGATCGAAGACCGTTTTGTTAACGCGCTGGTGGCCCCGGATTACCTCAAGCAGGACTTCACCCTGCAAACGCCGTACGCCTACCTCAACCAGGTCGCACCGCTGACCGAAGGCGAGCACGTGGTCGAGGCGATACTGGCTGAGGCCAGCGAATGCAAATTGCTGCAAATTGAAAAAGGCGAGCCATGCCTGCTGATTCGTCGCCGGACCTGGTCGGGGCGTCAGCCGGTGACTGCCGCGCGGTTGATCCACCCCGGTTCCCGTCATCGTCTGGAAGGTCGGTTCCATAAATGAACATGAAGGTTTTACGCGCCAAAGATTACCCACGAATGCCATGGAAAAACGGCGGAGGCAGCACTGAGGAAATTACCCGGGATGCGGGCACGGGCCTGGACGGTTTCGGCTGGCGCCTGTCGATTGCCGATATTGCCGAGTCGGGCGGGTTCTCGATGTTTGCCGGTTACGAACGCGTGATCACCGTGCTGCAAGGCGAGGGCATGACCCTGCGCGTTGATGGCCAGGACACACGGCCATTGTTACCGCTGGACCCGTTTGCCTTTAGCGGCGAGAGCCAGGTGTCCTGCAGATTGCTCGACGGGCCGATCCGCGACTTCAACCTGATCTATGCGCCGCAGCGCTACAGCGCGAGGTTGCAGTGGCTGGCAGGGGAGCAGCGGTTTTTCAGTTCGGCGGGGACTGTGCTGGTGTTCAGTGTCACTGACGCGTTAGAAGTGAAAGTCGGTAACAGTGCCCAGCAATTGGGCCGCCATGATTGCCTACAGGTTGATGGTAATGCCGGTCTGCTGGAAGTCTCCAGTGGCGGTAATTGCTGTGTGATTGAGCTGATCGCGCGCTGATCCAAGCTTCTAAAAGATCGCAGCCTTCGGCAGCTCCTACAGGATGTACGCCATCTCATCGTAGGAGCTGCCGAAGGCTGCGATCTTTTGCTTTCCGGCGTTCCAAAACGCGCACCACTTTGTTACCGAACGCCCCAGGGTGGCGCAAAACCGCGCTCCAGTAACAGCCCTCCCAGGTGCGTTCAAATTCTCCGAAAAAATTTCATGCACGTCAAAACCCTTGATCTACAGGCTCTGCACTTCTTTCAGAATTTTTCTTGAACAGCCATCCAGCAAGTTGGCCGCTTGATTGCATATGCTTGTATGTACAAGTAAAGACGTATGCGTATGAGTCGATCAGGACTCCTCGCAGCGTCAACTGATTCGCTTGTGGCGCAACGACGCGCACAGGCTGGCTTGCCCCTTCCAGGGTTGGTTTGAATTGATCGCTGAGGAGTCTTTTTCGTGACTGACAACAAAACCACTAAGTTTCGTGACGTAGAAATCCGTGCCGCCCGCGGTAACAAGCTGACCGCCAAGAGCTGGCTGACCGAAGCGCCGCTGCGCATGTTGATGAACAACCTCGACCCGGAAGTTGCCGAGAACCCTAAAGAACTGGTGGTTTACGGTGGTATCGGGCGTGCCGCACGTAACTGGGAGTGCTACGACAAGATCGTCGAAAGCCTGACCAACCTGAACGACGACGAGACCCTGCTGGTGCAATCCGGCAAGCCGGTCGGCGTGTTCAAGACTCACAGCAACGCACCGCGGGTACTGATCGCCAACTCCAACCTGGTGCCCCACTGGGCGAGCTGGGAGCACTTCAACGAACTCGACGCCAAAGGCCTGGCCATGTACGGCCAGATGACCGCCGGCAGCTGGATCTACATCGGCAGCCAGGGCATCGTCCAGGGCACCTACGAAACCTTCGTCGAAGCCGGTCGCCAACACTACAACGATGACCTCAAGGGGCGTTGGGTGCTGACCGCTGGCCTGGGCGGGATGGGTGGCGCCCAGCCACTGGCGGCAACCCTGGCCGGCGCTTGCTCGCTGAACATCGAGTGCCAGCAGGTGAGCATCGATTTCCGCCTGAACAGCCGTTATGTCGACGAACAGGCCACTGACCTCGACGACGCGCTGGCGCGTATCGACAAATACACCAAGGAAGGCAAGGCAATTTCCATTGCGCTGCTGGGTAACGCGGCCGAGATCCTGCCGGAACTGGTCAAGCGCGGCGTGCGCCCGGACATGGTCACCGACCAGACCAGCGCCCACGATCCGCTCAATGGTTACCTGCCAGCCGGCTGGACCTGGGAAGAGTACCGCGCTCGCGCCAAGACCGAGCCTGCTGCCGTGGTCAAGGCTGCCAAGCAATCGATGGCCGTGCACGTTAAAGCGATGCTCGAGTTCCAGAAGCAAGGCATCCCGACCTTCGACTACGGCAACAACATCCGCCAGATGGCCCAGGAAGAGGGTGTGGAAAATGCCTTCGACTTCCCTGGCTTCGTGCCGGCCTACATCCGTCCGCTGTTCTGCCGAGGCATTGGTCCGTTCCGCTGGGCGGCACTGTCGGGTAACGCTGAAGACATCTACAAGACCGACGCGAAAGTAAAAGAGCTGATCCCGGACGACGCTCACCTGCACAACTGGTTGGACATGGCGCGCGAACGCATCAGCTTCCAGGGTCTGCCGGCACGTATCTGCTGGGTTGGCCTGGGCCTGCGCGCCAAGCTTGGCCTGGCGTTCAACGAAATGGTGCGCAGCGGTGAGCTGTCGGCACCGATCGTGATCGGTCGTGACCACCTGGATTCCGGCTCTGTTGCCAGCCCGAACCGCGAAACCGAATCGATGCAGGACGGTTCCGACGCCGTGTCCGACTGGCCACTGCTTAACGCTCTGCTGAACACCGCGAGCGGTGCGACCTGGGTTTCCCTGCACCACGGCGGCGGCGTCGGCATGGGCTTCTCCCAGCACTCGGGCATGGTGATTGTCTGCGACGGTACTGATGAGGCGGCTGAGCGAATTGCACGCGTGCTGCACAACGACCCGGCAACCGGGGTCATGCGTCACGCCGATGCGGGTTACCAGATCGCGATCGACTGCGCCAAGGAACAGGGGCTGAACCTGCCGATGATTACCGGTAAATAACGCAACCCCCTGTGGGAGCTGGCTTGCCAGCGATAGCGACGGCCCTGCTGGAATTGATGTTGAAGGTGCTGACGTCATTGCTGGCAAGCCAGCTCCCACAGAGCCCGAGTAAGCCCGACAGAACAATTAAAACAATCCACAGAGGTTGAATCATGGCTGTTAACAACGAACGTGCAGGCACTAAACCCTTGATCGAGAAGCGCTCGATCGACTACATCCCGGAAGCGGAAAGACACGGTCGTCTGTTGAGCCAGTTCACCCTGTGGATGGGTGCCAACCTGCAAATCACCGCGATTGTCACCGGGGCCCTGGCCGTGGTGCTGGGCGGTGATGTGTTCTGGTCGTTGATCGGTCTGTTGATCGGGCAATTGCTGGGCGGTGGGGTGATGGCGTTGCATGCGGCGCAAGGGCCCAAGCTGGGCTTGCCGCAGATGATTTCCAGCCGGGTGCAGTTCGGCGTGTATGGCGCGGCGATCCCGATCGTGCTGGTGTGCCTGATGTACCTGGGCTTCACCGCCACCGGAACCGTACTGTCCGGCCAGGCGCTGGGCCAGTTGTTCGGCGTCAGCGACAGCGTCGGTATCCTCATCTTCGCCAGTGTCATTGTGCTGGTCACGGTGCTTGGTTATCGGGTGATCCACTGGATTGGCCGTGTCGCCAGCGTCATCGGCGTGATTGCCTTTGTCTACCTGTTCTACCGCCTGATGAGCCAGACAGACGTCGGCGCACTCCTGCAAATTCGCCACTTCAGCTGGAGCAGCTTCCTGCTGGCGGTATCACTCGCCGCGTCCTGGCAGATCGCGTTCGGCCCGTACGTGGCTGACTATTCTCGCTACCTGCCAAGCAGCACGTCTTCGGTGAAAACCTTCTTTGCCGCCGGCGCGGGTTCGGTAATTGGCGCACAAGTGGCGATGATTCTCGGCGTGTTTGCCGCCGCTTCGGCCAACGGGCAGTTCGCCGGCCATGAAGTGGCCTACATTGTGGGCCTGGGCGGTACCGGTGCCACCGCTGCGTTGCTGTACTTCAGCATCGCATTCGGCAAGGTCACCATCTCTACGCTGAACTCCTATGGCAGCTTCATGTGTATCGCGACCATCATCAGCGGTTTTCGTGGTCACCTGCAGGTGTCGCGCTTGCAGCGACTGGTGTTCGTTCTGTTCATTGTCGGCACTGCGACCCTGATCGCGCTGCTCGGCCAGCACTCGTTCCTCGGTGCGTTCAAGTCCTTCATCCTGTTCCTGCTGGCGTTCTTCACGCCATGGAGCGCGATCAACCTGGTGGACTACTACTGCATCACCCGCGAACGTTATGACGTGCCGGCGCTGGCCGATCCCAATGGCCGCTACGGTCGCTGGAACGCCCTGGGTATCAGCATCTATGTGTTCGGTGTATTGGTGCAGCTGCCGTTCATCGCCACCAAGTTCTATACCGGTCCGCTGGTGGAAGCCATGGGCGGTGTGGATATTTCCTGGATCATCGGCCTGGTGCTTCCAGCCGCTCTATATTACGTGTGCGCCAAAAAATGGCATGGCACCGTACCCGATCAACTGATCCTGCCAGTCGAGCAGGACAGCGTTGCACCACCAAAAACCAGCGGGGCCGGTCGCGCTGCGGCGCAGGCCTGATTGGACGTGGACAGGGCTGGATGCCTCTTGACTGCCGTAAGCCCATTCATGATTAGGAGCGTCACGACAATGAAATCGAACAAGACCCTGCTGACCGCACTACTTTCCATGGGCCTGCTCGCCAGTGCCGGCGCCACCCAGGCAGCCGGCTGGTGCGAGTCGGGCAAACCGGTGAAATTTGCCGGCCTGAACTGGGAAAGCGGCATGTTGCTCACCGACGTGCTGCAGGTCGTGCTGGAGAAAGGCTACGACTGCAAGACCGACAGCCTGCCGGGCAACTCCATCACCATGGAAAACGCTTTGAGCAGCAACGATATCCAGGTTTTCGCCGAGGAGTGGGTGGGCCGTAGCGAGGTCTGGAACAAGGCCGAGAAGGCCGGCAAGGTCGTCGGGGTCGGCGCTCCTGTTACCGGCGCCGTAGAAGGCTGGTATGTGCCGCGTTACGTCATCGAGGGCGACCCCAGCCGCAAGCTGGAAGCCAAGGCCCCTGACCTGAAGAACATCGCCGACCTGGCCAAGTACGCTGCAGTGTTCAAGGATCAGGAAGAGCCGTCCAAAGGCCGTTTCTACAACTGCCCGGCTGGCTGGACATGCGAGCTGGACAACAGCGAGATGCTCAAGAGCTACGGCCTGGAAAGCACCTACACCAACTTCCGCCCAGGCACCGGCCCGGCGCTGGATGCGGCAGTGCTGTCGAGCTACAAGCGCGGCGAGCCGATCCTGTTCTACTACTGGTCGCCAACTCCGCTGATGGGCCAGGTCGACCTGGTCAAGCTCGAAGAAAAACCGGGCGTGGACAAGAGCGTGACCATCAAGGTCGGCCTGTCCAAGACCTTCCACGACGAAGCCCCGGAACTGGTGGCGGTGCTGGAAAAGGTCAACCTGCCAATCGACTTGCTGAACCAGAACCTGGGGCGCATGGCCAAGGAGCGGATCGCTTCGCCAAAACTGGCGAAAATCTTCCTCAAGGAACATCCTGAAGTCTGGCATGCATGGGTGAGCGAAGACGCTGCCAGGAAAATCGACGCGGCCTTGTAGGTCCAGCGTTCCGACTGTCGAGCCCGGCAGTCGGGTGCTGCATCTCAACCCCCTTGATCGAGAGTCTCTTATGTTTCCCGAAAGCTTTACCTTTTCCATCGCCGACTGGGTCAACGGTTGGGTCGATTCGCTGGTCACCAACTACGGCGATGTGTTCCGGCAGATCTCCGACACCCTGTTGTGGGCCATCGTCAATCTTGAGGGGCTGCTGCGTGCTGCGCCCTGGTGGCTGATGCTGGCGATCGTGGCGGGCGTTGCCTGGCACGCGACCCGCAAGGTTGTGACAACTGCCATTATCGTCGGCTTGCTGTTCCTGGTCGGTGCCGTCGGTCTCTGGGACAAGCTGATGCAAACCCTCGCGCTGATGATGGTCGCGACGGTGATATCGGTACTGATCGGCATACCGCTGGGCATCCTCTCGGCGCGCAGCAATCGCCTGCGTTCGGTTCTGATGCCATTGCTCGACATCATGCAGACCATGCCGAGTTTCGTGTACCTGATTCCGGTATTGATGTTGTTCGGCCTGGGCAAGGTCCCGGCGATTTTCGCCACGGTGATCTACGCCGCGCCGCCGCTGATCCGCCTGACCGACCTGGGCATTCGCCAGGTCGACGGTGAAGTGATGGAAGCGATCAACGCCTTCGGTGCCAACCGCTGGCAGCAACTGTTCGGCGTGCAGCTGCCGCTGGCCCTGCCGAGCATCATGGCCGGGATCAACCAGACCACCATGATGGCCCTGTCGATGGTGGTAATCGCCTCGATGATCGGTGCCCGTGGCCTGGGAGAGGATGTGCTGGTAGGGATTCAGACCCTCAACGTCGGACGAGGCCTGGAGGCCGGCCTGGCGATCGTGATTCTGGCAGTGGTCATCGACCGCATTACTCAGGCGTATGGTCGGCCACGGCATGAGGTGAGCAAATGAACGACGTAACCGTGAGCAAAATCGAAGTCAAAAACGTCTTCAAGATTTTTGGCAACCGTGCGCAGGATGCGCTGGCCATGGTCGGCCAAGGCAAGACCAAGGACCAGGTGCTGGCCGAAACCGGCTGCGTGGTCGGGGTCAACGACCTGTCGTTGAGCATCGGCACTGGCGAGATTTTCGTGATCATGGGCCTGTCCGGTTCGGGCAAGTCGACGCTGGTGCGTCACTTCAATCGCCTGATCGACCCCACCAGCGGCGCGATCCTGGTGGACGGTGTGGACATCCTGCAATACGACATGGAAGCCCTGCGCGAATTTCGCCGGCACAAGATCAGCATGGTGTTCCAGAGCTTCGGTCTGCTGCCGCACAAGACCGTGGTGGAGAACGTCGCCTACGGCCTGAAAGTGCGTGGCGAGAGCAAGCAGATGTGCTCCGAGCGCGCGCTGCACTGGATCAACACCGTGGGCCTCAAGGGTTACGAAAACAAATACCCGCATCAGCTCTCGGGCGGCATGCGCCAACGGGTGGGCCTGGCCCGGGCCTTGGCCGCAGACACGGACATCATCCTGATGGACGAGGCGTTCAGCGCTCTCGACCCGCTGATCCGCGCGGAGATGCAGGACCAGTTGCTGGAGCTGCAGAAGACCTTGCACAAGACCATCGTGTTCATCACGCACGACCTGGATGAGGCGGTGCGCATTGGTAACCGGATCGCGATCCTCAAGGATGGGCGGTTGATCCAGGTGGGTACGCCGCGCGAGATCCTGCATTCGCCGGCGGATGAGTATGTCGACCGGTTTGTGCAGCGGCGGGCAGCGGTGGTTTGAAGATATTTGCGGTGTAAGTGCTGGCCCCATCGCGGGCAAGCCTTGCTCCCACAGGGATGGGGTTTGTTCCACAGTTTGTGTGCACACCTCGGAACCTGTGGGCGCTGGCTTGCCAGCGATGGCGTCGGCGATGCTGCATCAATATTCAGGTATGAGGTAGAGATGTCCCAGGCTGAAACAATCGTTATCGCCGACGCCCCGATGCGTTGGCAGGATGTGGTCTCGGTTGCCCGTCATGGCGCACAGCTTGAGCTGTCGGCGCAGGTCTGGGCGCGGATCGAGAACGCCCAAGCCATCGTCCAGCGCATCGTCGCCAGCGGCGAGCGCGCGTACGGCGTCAACACTGGTCTGGGCGCACTGTGCAACGTCTCGCTGAAAGACGAGCAACTCAGCCAGCTGTCGCGCAACACGCTGCTCAGCCACGCCTGTGGCGTCGGCGCTCCATTGGCCGACGAGCAGACGCGCGCAATCATGTGTGCGGCGATCCGCAATTTCAGTCATGGCAAATCCGGCATTCACCGTCGAGTGATCGAAGCGCTGCTGGCGCTGGTCAATCGAGGCATCACCCCGCAAGTGCCCTCCCAGGGTTCAGTCGGTTATCTGACCCACATGGCGCACATCGGCATCGTGCTGTTGGGTGTCGGCACTGTGAGCTATCGCGGGAACATAGTTTCTGCGCAGCAAGCCCTGGCCGAAGAAGGTCTGCAACCGGTCCAGCTCGGTGCCAAGGATGGCCTGTGCCTGGTCAACGGCACGCCGTGCATGACCGGCCTGAGCTGCCTGGCGATTGCTGATGCCACGCGTCTGCTGCAATGGGCTGATGTGATCGGTGCGATGAGCTTTGAAGCCCAGCGTGGCCAGATCGCGGCGTTCGATGCCGAGATCATTGCGCTCAAACCACATCCTGGCATGCAGCAGGTCGGGCTCAACTTGCGAGCGTTGCTGGATGGCAGTGAAGTGATCGCGTCGAGCAAGGGCGTGCGCACGCAGGATGCGCTGAGCATCCGCTCGATCCCGCAAGTTCACGGCGCCGCCCGCGATCAGCTGGAGCACGCCAGAAAGCAGATTGAAACCGAGCTCAACTCGGTCACCGATAACCCGATGCTGCTGGGCACACCGGACGATTTCCGCATCATGTCCCAGGCCAACCCGCATGGTCAGTCAGTGGCCCTGGCCGCTGATTTGCTGGCCATTGCCATGGCGGAAATCGGCTCCATTGCCGAGCGGCGCCTGGACCGCTTGATCAACCCGCATGTCAGCGGTCTGCCGGCATTCCTGGTGGCCAATCCCGGGGTGAACTCCGGGATGATGATCGTCCAGTACGTCGCCGCTTCGCTATGCGCGGAGAACCGTCAGTTGGCGCAACCGGCGGTGCTCGACAACTACGTCACCTCGGGTCTGCAGGAAGATCACCTGAGCATGGGCACCAATGCCGCGCTGAAGCTGCATCGCGCGCTGGAAAACTGCACGCAGATCCTGGCGATCGAATACTTGCTGGCCGCCCAGGCGTTCGAATTCCTCAAGCCGCAACGTTTTGGCGTCGGCACCGATATCGCCTGGCGCCTGCTGCGTGAACAGGTTCCGGCCTACGATCAGGATCGTTGGCTGGCCCCGGACATTGCCGCCGCCGCCAGCGTGCTGAAAGATCCGCAGCGGCTGCACGACGCGTTACCGAATTTGCACTGACCAATACCCACACCAGCGTGCCAAGGCGCGGATCGTCCAGAAGACGAGAGGCGACGGATAACGGAATGCTCCGGAGCGACTGGTAGTTAATAACAAACTCTCATAAGGAGCATTTGAATGACTGCGCTAAACCTGATTCCCGGCCAACTGAGCCTTGCCCAACTGCGCGATGTTTATCAGCAGCCGGTCAAAATCAGCCTTGACGACAGCGCCTCGGCGCAGATCGAGGCCAGCGTTGCCTGCGTTGAGCAGATACTCGCCGAGAACCGCACCGCCTACGGCATCAACACCGGTTTCGGTCTGCTGGCCTCGACTCGCATCGCCAGCGAAGACCTGGAAAACCTGCAGCGCTCACTGGTGCTGTCCCATGCCGCCGGTGTTGGCGAGCCGATCAGCGACGCCCTGGTGCGGCTGGTCATGGTGCTCAAGGTCAACAGCCTGAGTCGTGGTTTCTCCGGCATTCGCCGGGTGGTGATCGATGCGTTGATCGCGTTGATCAACGCCGAGGTCTACCCGCACATTCCGTTGAAAGGTTCGGTCGGTGCTTCCGGTGACCTGGCGCCGCTGGCGCATATGTCCCTGGTGCTGCTGGGTGAGGGCAAGGCGCGCTACAAGGGCGAATGGCTGGAGGCGACCGAAGCGTTGAAAGTCGCCGGCCTGACCCCGCTGACCTTGGCGGCAAAGGAAGGCCTGGCGCTGCTCAACGGTACCCAGGTGTCCACCGCCTACGCCCTGCGCGGCCTGTTTGAAGGTGAAGACCTGTTCGCCGGCGCCGTGGCGCTGGGGGCCCTGACGGTCGAGGCGGTACTGGGCTCGCGCTCGCCATTCGACGCACGCATCCACGCCGCTCGCGGGCAAAAAGGCCAGATCGACGCCGCTGCTGCTTACCGCGATTTGCTCGGCGAGCGCAGTGACGTGTCTGACTCGCACCAGAACTGCGATAAGGTCCAGGACCCATACTCCCTGCGCTGCCAGCCGCAAGTCATGGGCGCCTGCCTGACGCAATTGCGCCAGGCTGCCGAAGTGCTGGCGGTCGAAGCCAACGCGGTGTCGGATAACCCGCTGGTGTTCGCCGCCGAAGGCGACGTGATTTCCGGCGGTAACTTCCACGCCGAGCCGGTGGCCATGGCTGCGGACAACATGGCCTTGGCCATCGCTGAAATCGGTTCCCTGAGTGAACGTCGCATTTCGCTGATGATGGACAAGCACATGTCGCAATTGCCGCCGTTCCTTGTGGCCAATGGTGGCGTCAACTCCGGGTTCATGATCGCCCAGGTGACGGCGGCGGCACTGGCCAGCGAGAACAAGGCGCTGTCCCATCCGCATTCGGTCGACAGCCTGCCGACTTCGGCCAACCAGGAAGACCACGTATCGATGGCGCCGGCTGCGGGCAAGCGTTTGTGGGAAATGGCCGAGAATACGCGTGGGGTGCTGGCGGTGGAGTGGCTGGCAGCGTGCCAGGGCCTGGATCTGCGTGAAGGCTTGAAGACCTCGGCGAAGCTGGAAAAAGCTCGCGCCATTTTGCGTGCTGAAGTGGCGTTTTATGAGAAGGACCGGTTCTTTGCGCCGGACATCAACGCGGCGACTGAATTGTTGGCGACGCGTTGTTTGAATGATCTGGTCTCGGTGAAGTTGCTGCCGAGCCTGTAAGGCCGCTCATGTAGGAGCTGCCGAAGGCTGCGATCTTTTGATCTTGCTTATTAAAAGATCGCAGCCTCGTTGCACTCGACAGCTCCTACAGGTGAATGCGTATCTCTTGTGGGAGCGGGCTTGCTCGCGAATCGATTTTGAACAAGACGAGGAACTCGGGATGAAAACGCTCTGGCAACACTGCCACGTCGCAACCATGGCGCAAGGCGTCTACTCGGTCATCGAGGACGCGGCCATCGTGACGTCCGGTGCGCTCATAGAGTGGATTGGCCCACGTGCCGACCTGCCGGCAGGCGACTACCCGGCGGTCAACGATTTGAATGGGGCCTGGGTTACGCCAGGCCTGATCGACTGCCACACCCATACGGTGTTCGGCGGTAACCGCAGCGGCGAGTTCGAACAGCGCCTGCAAGGCTTGAGCTACGCCGAAATCGCCAACCAGGGCGGGGGCATCGCCAGCACCGTGCGCGCCACCCGTGCCGCGAGTGAAGATGAACTGTTCGCCAGCGCGGCCAAGCGACTCAAAAGCCTGATGCGCGACGGCGTAACTACGGTAGAGATCAAATCCGGCTACGGCCTGGACCTGGCCAGCGAACGCAAGATCCTGCAGGTGATCCGCCGCCTGGGCGCCGAATTGCCGATCAGCGTGCGCAGCACCTGCCTGGCCGCTCACGCCTTGCCTCCCGAATATGCTGATCGCGCCGACGCCTACATCGAGCACATCTGCACTGAAATGCTTCCGGCTCTGGCCGCCGAAGGCCTGGTGGACGCGGTCGACGCGTTCTGCGAATACCTGGCGTTCTCGCCAGAGCAGGTCGAGCGTGTGTTCGTCACTGCTCAGGGGCTCGGCCTGCCAGTCAAGCTGCATGCCGAGCAATTGTCGTCCCTGCACGGCTCCAGCCTGGCCGCGCGTTACCACGCGCTGTCCGCCGACCACCTGGAGTTCATGGACGAAGACGACGCCATCGCCATGGCGGCTTCCGGCACCGTCGCGGTGCTGCTGCCGGGCGCGTTCTACTTCCTGCGCGAAACCCAATTGCCGCCCATGGAAGCCCTGCGCAAGCACGGCGTGAAAATCGCCATCGCCAGCGACCTCAACCCGGGCACTTCGCCGGCGCTGTCGTTACGCCTGATGCTGAACATGGCCTGCACCTGCTTCCGCATGACCCCCGAAGAAGCCCTCGCCGGCGCGACCATCCATGCCGCTACGGCATTGGGCATGGCCGGCACCCATGGTTCGCTGGAAGCCGGCAAGGTCGCGGACTTTGTGGCCTGGCAAATCGATCGTCCTGCCGACCTGTCGTACTGGCTGGGCGGCGATCTGGAAAAACGCGTCGTGCGCCACGGCGTCGAAACGAGCGTATAGGAGAGCAGCTGTGGACAAGGTTCTGAATTTCCAACAAGGTCGTGTGCCGCTGCTGATCAGCATGCCCCACGCGGGCCTGCGCCTGACTCCCGCGGTCGAGGCCGGGTTGATTCCTGACGCGCGCAGCCTGCCGGATACCGACTGGCACATTCCCAGGCTCTATGAGTTTGCCGCTGAATTGGGCGCCAGCACGCTGGCGGCCGAGTACTCGCGCTTTGTCATCGACCTGAATCGACCGTCTGACGACAAGCCGTTGTACGCCGGGGCGACCACCGGTCTGTACCCGGCCACGCTGTTCGACGGCATCCCCTTGTTCAGCGAAGGCATGGAACCGTCACCGGCAGAGCGGGCGACCTATCTGGAACAGATCTGGACGCCGTATCACCGCACCTTGCAGAACGAACTGGCGCGCCTGAAGGCCGAGTTCGGCTACGCGTTGCTGTTCGATGCGCACTCGATTCGCTCGATCATCCCGCACCTGTTCGACGGCAAGCTGCCGGACTTCAACCTTGGCACCTTCAATGGCGCCAGTTGCGACCCACAGCTGGCCACCGAACTGGAAGCGATCTGCGCTCGCCACACCGATTACAGCCATGTGCTCAATGGTCGTTTCAAGGGCGGCCACATCACCCGGCATTACGGCAACCCGGCGCAAAACATTCATGCGGTGCAGCTGGAGCTGGGCCAGTGCACGTACATGGAAGAGTTTGAGCCGTTCCGCTATCGACCGGACCTGGCAGCACCGACGCAGGTGGTGCTTCGGGAGTTATTGCAAGGGTTGCTGGCTTGGGGCCAGAAGCACTGAAGCCAACTGCGCGCGCGTGCTCAATCACGTAATTCGGGTTTATGATGCCAGACGGCAGAATAATAGAAGTCCCCACAGGGATGACCTCGACCCCTTACGGAGCGCGCAATGCAGACTTTGTACCCGCAGATCAAACCCTACGCCCGGCACGATCTGGCCGTCGATGGAACCCACACGCTGTATGTCGACGAAAGTGGTTCGCCGCAAGGCTTGCCTGTGGTGTTTATCCACGGTGGCCCGGGCGCCGGGTGTGATGCCCAGAGCCGTCGGTACTTCGACCCGAATCTGTATCGCATTGTCACCTTCGACCAGCGTGGCTGTGGTCGCTCCACGCCCCATGCCAGCCTGGAAAACAACACCACCTGGGATCTGGTCGCCGACCTGGAGCGAATCCGCAAGCACCTGGGCATCGACAAATGGGTGCTGTTCGGTGGCTCCTGGGGCTCGACCCTGGCACTGGCCTATGCGCAGACCCATCCGGAACGTGTTCACGGCCTGATCCTGCGTGGGATTTTTCTCTGCCGGCCGCAGGAAATCGAATGGTTCTATCAGGCGGGCGCCAGCCGGCTGTTCCCTGACTATTGGCAGGATTACATTGCACCGATCCCGCTGGACGAACGTGAGGATCTGCTCGGCGCGTTCCACCGGCGCCTGACCGGCAATGACCAGATTGCCCAGATGCACGCGGCGAAGGCCTGGTCCACCTGGGAAGGCCGGACCGCGACCCTGCGCCCGAACCCACTGGTCGTCGACCGCTTCTCGGAGCCCCAGCGAGCCTTGTCGATCGCCCGGATCGAGTGCCATTATTTCACCAACAACGCTTTTCTCGAGCCTAACCAACTGATCCGCGACATGGGCAAGATCGCCCATCTGCCCGGCGTGATTGTTCATGGCCGCTACGACGTGATCTGCCCACTGGATAACGCCTGGGAACTGCACCAGAACTGGCCGAACAGTGAACTGCAGGTGATTCGTGACGCCGGCCATGCCGCCTCCGAGCCGGGCATTACCGATGCGCTGGTGCGCGCCGCCGATCTGATGGCGCGCCGCATGCTCGACCTGTCGCCTGAAGAAGCATGAAGGCTCTGCTGCAACGCGTGAGCAGCGCGCGAGTCGAGGTGGAGGGTGAAGTGGTCGGTGCAATCGACCAGGGTTTGCTGGTGCTGGTGGCGGTCGAACCCGACGATACACGGGCCAGCGCCGACAAACTTCTGCATAAGCTGCTTAACTATCGGGTGTTCAGTGACGCCGAGGGCAAGATGAACTTGTCCTTGGTGGATGTGTGCGGTGGTTTGCTGCTGGTCTCTCAGTTCACCCTGGCCGCTGATACCAAGAGCGGGTTGCGCCCCAGCTTCTCGACTGCTGCCCCTCCGGCACTGGGCGAAGAGCTTTTTGACTATCTATTAGGCAAAGCGAAACAAATGCATGGCACAGTGACATCAGGTAGATTCGGCGCGGATATGCAGGTGTATCTGGTCAATGATGGCCCGGTCACCTTCCTGTTACAGGCCTGAAAGCGCTTGAAACATCTTTTTAAGCGCATTTCGAGCGGAAACAGGGGGTTTTCGCGATAAATACTTTGTTACCCCTGATGCGTTGTAACGCGGCCTACTAGATAATCGCGCGCTACGGGGATCAGCGTTCGTTGGTCCATTTTGACTTAGGTAGAGACTTGTCCTGGACCTGTTGGGGAATCATTTTGCCCCATGGGAGTCGGAACAATGCTCGCCAACCTGGCATATAGATAGCTGGCCGTTGGTTTTTTGATCTGTTTTCGGCGAGGGTTGCTCGTGATTGTTAGTCCCTGTATTGCACCAAAATTGTCTGCCAAACGGCTACGAAGCGCTCTGGTAGCGGGCTCTGCACTGCTTTGCCTGCTCAGCGCCGGCCAGCTTTGGGCATTCAGTCTGGATGATGTGTCGGTCAAGGCAAAAGAGCTGGCCGGGCAGAAATACGAAGCCCCGCGCAGTAATCTGCCGAACGAATTCCGCGATATGAAGTTCGCGGACTATCAAAAAATTCGTTTCCTCACCGAAAAAGCCGAATGGGCCGATCAGAAAACCCCGTTCAAGCTGTCGTTCTATCACCAGGGCATGCACTTCGATACCCCGGTGAAAATCAACGAAATCACGGCCAATACGGTCGAGGAGATCAAATACGACCCAAGTCGTTTTGATTTCGGCGACGTCAAGTTTGATCCCAAGGCCACTGAGCAACTGGGTTATGCCGGTTTCCGTGTGCTGTACCCGATCAACAAGGCCGACAAGCAGGACGAAATCATGACCATGCTGGGCGCGAGCTACTTCCGCGTCGTCGGCAAGGGTCACACCTATGGTTTGTCCGCCCGTGGCATGGCCATTGATACCGCTTTGCCTTCCGGCGAAGAATTCCCGCGTTTCACCGAGTTCTGGATCCAACAGCCAAAACCGGGTGACAAGCACCTGGTGATCTTTGCGCTGCTCGACTCCCCGCGTGCGACCGGTGCCTACCGCCTGACCCTGCGTCCGGGCAGCGATACCATCGTCGACGTCAAGGCGCAGATGTTCCTGCGCGACAAGGTCACCAAACTGGGCATCGCCCCACTGACCAGCATGTTCCTGTTCGGCGCCAACCAGCCATCCAAGGTGCTCAACTACCGTCGTGAACTGCACGACTCCAGCGGCCTGGCGATCCATGCCGGCAACGGTGAGTGGATCTGGCGCCCGCTGAACAACCCTAAGCACCTGTCCGTCAGCAACTTCGCCGTCGAGAACCCGCGCGGTTTTGGTCTGCTGCAACGTGGTCGCGACTTCAGCCACTATGAAGACCTGGACGACCGCTACGACAAGCGCCCAAGTGCCTGGATCGAGCCAAAAGGCGATTGGGGCAAGGGTTCTGTCGACCTGGTGGAAATCCCGACTGCCGATGAAACCAACGACAACATCGTGGCGTTCTGGAGTCCGGAAAAACTGCCTGAGCCAGGCCAGCCGCTGGATGTCGCCTACCGCCTGCACTGGACGATCGATGAAGCGGCGCTGCACGCACCCGATAGCGCCTGGGTCAGCCAGACCCTGCGTTCCACCGGTGACGTCAAGCAGTCCAACCTGATCCGTCAGCCGGACGGCAGCGTTGCCTACCTGGTGGACTTCGAAGGCCCGTCCCTGGCAGCCCTGCCGCCTGAGACTGACGTTCGCAGCCAGGTCAGCGTCGGTGACAACGCCGAACTGGTCGAGAACAGCGTGCGTTACAACCCTGTAACCAAGGGCTGGCGCCTGACCCTGCGGATGAAGATCAAGGATCCGGGTAAATCCACCGAGATGCGTGCTGCACTGGTGCAGAACATCGTACCTGAGGACCTGGCAAAGACTTCGTTGCCTGTTTCCAGCTCCTCCGTGGCCAAGGCCGACAAGGTTGCCGCCAAGCAGCAGGAGAAGGCGGACAAGGAAACCAAGCTGGCAGAGGCCAAGCAGGCTGATGCCAAGCCAGTAGCGGATACCGCCAACAAGGCCAACAAAGACGCCAAGCAGCCTGCAGCTGCCGATGCGGCCCCAGCCACACCGGAATCGGCGCCGACTGAAGAAGTCCTGACCGAGACCTGGAGCTACCAGTTGCCTGCCGATGAGTAATTCTCAAGTACAGCCAGAGACGCTTGCCGAGTATCTGGCGCATCTGCCGATGACCGACCAGCAGCGCGCGGAACTCGCGGGCTGCCAGTCTTTCAGCGAGCTGCACCAGCGGCTGTCGTCTTCGACGTTCGACGCGCCGAGCGAGGCCGCCCAGGCCTCGGTCGGCAAGCGCCTGGCCCTGAGCACGGCCGAAGAGCTGGAAGACGCGCAAATGCTGGCGCTCGACGCCAGCGGTCGGGTTTGCCTGAAGGCGACCCCGCCGATCCGTCGGACCAAGGTCGTGCCGGAGCCATGGCGCACCAATATCCTGGTGCGTGGCTGGCGCCGGCTGACCGGTCGCACCAATCCACCGGCCCCGCCGAAGGATGAACGGGTGTTGCCGGCGGCTCGCTGGCGCACCGTCGGTTCGATCCGTCGCTACATCCTGCTGGTGCTGATGCTCGGCCAGACCATCGTTGCCGGCTGGTACATGAAAGGCATCATGCCGTATCAGGGCTGGTCGTTCGTCGACCTCAACGAAGTCCTGCACCAACCGCTGCTGCAGACGGCTACGCAAGTACTGCCGTATGCGCTGCAAACCAGCATCCTGATTCTGTTCGGGATTCTGTTCTGCTGGGTGTCTGCCGGGTTCTGGACGGCGCTGATGGGCTTCCTCGAGCTGCTCACCGGCCACGACAAGTACCGTATTTCCGGTAAAAGCGCTGGTAATGAGCCGATCGCCAAGGATGCGCGCACTGCGCTGGTGATGCCGATCTGCAACGAAGATGTGCCGCGGGTATTTGCCGGGTTGCGGGCGACCTTCGAGTCGGTAGCGGCCACAGGTGACCTCGATCGCTTCGACTTCTTCGTGCTCAGCGACAGTAACGATGCCGACATCTGCGTCGCCGAACAACAGGCCTGGCTCGACGTCTGCCGCGAAGCCAAGGGCTTCGGCAAGATTTTCTATCGCCGCCGCCGTCGTCGCGTCAAGCGCAAGAGCGGTAACCTCGACGACTTCTGCCGTCGCTGGGGGGGTGACTACAAGTACATGGTGGTGCTCGACGCGGACTCCGTGATGAGCGGCGAATGCCTGACCAGCCTGGTACGCCTGATGGAAGCCACGCCGGACGCCGGGATCATCCAGACTGCGCCGCGCGCATCGGGCATGGACACGCTGTATGCACGCATGCAGCAGTTCGCCACCCGGGTCTATGGGCCGCTGTTCACCGCCGGCCTGCACTTCTGGCAGTTGGGCGAATCCCATTATTGGGGCCACAACGCGATCATTCGCATGAAGCCGTTCATCGAGCACTGCGCCCTGGCGCCGTTGCCGGGTAAAGGCGCGTTTGCAGGTGCGATTCTGTCCCACGACTTCGTCGAAGCGGCGCTGATGCGCCGTGCCGGCTGGGGCGTATGGATTGCCTACGACCTGCCGGGCAGCTACGAAGAACTGCCGCCAAACCTGCTGGACGAACTCAAGCGTGACCGTCGCTGGTGCCACGGTAACCTGATGAACTTCCGGCTGTTCCTGGTCAAGGGCATGCACCCGGTTCACCGGGCGGTATTCCTCACTGGTGTGATGTCTTATTTGTCGGCCCCGTTGTGGTTCTTCTTCCTCGTGCTGTCGACGGCGCTGCTGGCGGTCAACACGCTAATGGAACCGCAGTACTTCATGGAGCCGCGACAGCTGTATCCGTTGTGGCCACAGTGGCACCCGGACAAGGCCGTCGCGCTGTTCTCGACCACCATCGTGCTGCTGTTCCTGCCGAAGTTGCTGAGCATCATCCTGATCTGGGCCAAGGGCGCGAAAGAGTTCGGTGGCAAGTTCAAGGTGACCCTGTCGATGCTGCTGGAGATGCTGTTCTCCGTGCTGCTGGCGCCGGTGCGGATGATTTTCCACACGCGTTTCGTGCTCGCCGCGTTCCTTGGCTGGGCCGCGACCTGGAACTCGCCCCAGCGTGACGATGACTCGACGCCATGGAGTGAAGCGGTCAAGCGCCACGGTCCGCAAACGCTGCTGGGCTTCCTCTGGGCGCTGCTGGTGATCTGGCTGAACCCGAGCTTCCTGTGGTGGCTGGTGCCGATCGTCGGTTCGTTGATGCTGTCGATTCCGGTGTCGGTGATTTCCAGCCGGGTTGGCCTGGGGCTCAAATCCCGTGACGAGAGCCTGTTCCTGATCCCTGAGGAATACAATCCGCCACAGGCGTTGCTGGCGACTGACCAGTACACCCACGAAAACCGCTATCACGCGCTGAACGACGGCTTTGTCCGGTCGGTGGTGGACCCGCAGCAGAACGCCCTGGCGTGTTCGCTGGCGACCTCCCGTCACGGTCAGGCGGAGCCGATCGAATGGCTGCGTATCGAGCGAGTGCGGCACGCATTGAAAGTCGGGCCGGATGGCCTGAACAACAATGAGCGCGTGCAACTGCTCAGTGATCCGGTGGCCCTGGCTCGCCTGCACGAGCAAATCTGGAACGAAGGTCATCCTGAGTGGCTGGAAGCGTGGCGCAAGTCGGTGAAAGCCGATCCGCATGCTCCGTTGCTGCCGCTTAAACCGCTGAGTGCGCAGCCTCAGTTGGCATAAAGCATTCCCCGGCTAAAAAGATCGTCCGACCGCGGCCCGAGCCTCCGGCAGCTCCTACAGGCTTTATCCGTAGGAGCTGCCGGAGGCTCGGGCCGCGGTCGGACGATCTTTTGCTTTTGCGTCTAACAAATCCTTCAAGGCTGCGATAGCATCCGTCCCCGAATTGGTGCGCCCGGACAACTTTCTGTTCGTATCTGCCGGTTTCCCCAGGGAAATCTGCTGTTTGCGCGCCTCATACCGCAATGGTTTTGGGGACTTGATGATGAAGAAGTATCTTTCGATGCTGCTGGTCGGCGTCACGGCATTGGTTGCAGTCAGCACGGCGCAGGCCGGTGCCATCGATGACGCGGTCAAGCGCGGCACGCTGAAAGTCGGGATGGACCCGACCTACATGCCCTTCGAAATGACCAACAAGCGCGGCGAGATCATCGGTTTCGAAGTCGACATCCTCAAAGCCATGACCAAGGCCATGGGCGTCAAGCTGGAGCTGGTGTCCACCGGCTACGACGGCATCATCCCGGCGCTGATGACCGACAAATTCGACATGATCGGCAGCGGCATGACCCTGACCCAGGAGCGTAACCTGCGCTTGAACTTCAGCGACCCCTTCATCGTCGTTGGCCAGACACTGCTGATCCGCAAAGAGCTGGAAGGCACCATCAAGTCCTACAAGGACCTGAACACCGCCGACTACCGCATCACCTCCAAGCTCGGCACCACGGGCGAGATGGTCGCGAAGAAGCTGATCTCCAAGGCCAAGTACCACGGCTACGACAACGAGCAGGAAGCTGTGCTGGACGTGGTCAACGGCAAGGCCGATGCCTTCATCTACGACGCGCCGTACAACGTTGTCGCCGTGAACAAGGTCGGGGCCGGCAAGCTGGTATTCCTCGACAAGCCGTTCACCTACGAGCCGCTGGCCTTTGGCCTGAAGAAGGGTGATTACGACAGCCTCAACTTCATCAACAACTTCCTGCACCAGATCCACGAAGACGGCACCTACGATCGCATCCATGACAAGTGGTTCAAGGACACCGCCTGGCTCAAGAACATGGAATAAGGCTCGGTCAGTAAGACCGCGCCGCTCCCATCGCCAGCAGGCTGAACTGGTCAAGCAATCCCGGACACCGTTTACGGTGCTTATGCCGCTTTTTGCTCCATAGCTATTGGCGACAGGTAGTTGTTGTAGCTGTGGAGCCTGGTGCGGTTGTAGTACATGAAGAAACG
>NZ_JADEVO010000031.1 GCF_017114825.1 Pseudomonas gregormendelii
ACACCTCTTTTTCAACTTCTTTTGCGCTTCGATGACCTGAAGCAGCTGACCGTCAAAACTGCGTAACTCATTGTTTACCAAGGAGTTTTCCGTTTCGACTGCGCCGGAAGTGGGGCGAATTATAGACCGTTACAATTCGCCGTCAAGCGCTTATTTCAGCTTTACTCGGATTTGAGCGTAATGCGCGCAAATGCCTTCTTGCCAGCCTGGCAAACGTGGGTTGCGCCCAGTACGTATATAAAGGTGCGATCAACCACTTCACCATCTATACGCACACCACCAGAATTGAGCAGGTCACGCGCCACTGCCGAATTCTTCACCAGGCCTGCCTTATTAAGGACGGCTGCGATCGGCATGTTTTCAGCTGCGGTCAATTCGATTTCAGGCAGGTCATCGGGCAACTCGCCCTCTTTCATCCGGTTGCCTGCAGCACGATGGGCATTGGCCGCCGCTTCTTCGCCGTGGAAACGCGCAACGATCTCCTCGGCCAGCTTGATCTTGATGTCACGCGGATTAGCGCCCGCTTCGACGTCGGCACGCAAGGCATTGATCTCATCCATCGAGCGGAAGCTGAGCAATTCGAAGTAGCGCCACATCAGCGCATCAGGAATCGAAACCAGCTTGCTGTACATCACACCCGGTGCTTCCTGGATACCCACGTAGTTGCCCAACGACTTGGACATCTTCTTCACGCCATCCAGACCTTCCAACAGCGGCATGGTCAGGATGCACTGAGGCTCCTGCCCATAACCCCGCTGCAGCTCACGCCCCATCAGCAGGTTGAACTTCTGATCGGTGCCGCCCAACTCCACGTCTGCGCGCAAGGCAACGGAGTCATAGCCCTGGACCAGCGGGTACAGGAACTCATGGATAGCGATTGGCTGGTTGGTGGTATAGCGCTTGTCGAAGTCATCGCGCTCAAGCATGCGAGCGACAGTGTATTGCGACGTCAGGCGAATGAAGTCCGCCGGCCCCATCTGATCCATCCAGGTGGAGTTGAACGCCACTTCGGTCTTGGCCGGATCGAGGATTTTGAACACCTGGGTCTTGTAGGTCTCGGCGTTGTCGAGAACCTGCTCGCGCGTCAGCGGCGGACGCGTGGCGCTCTTGCCGCTCGGATCGCCGATCATCCCGGTGAAGTCACCTATAAGGAAGATCACCTGATGCCCCAGCTCCTGGAACTGGCGCAGCTTGTTGATAAGCACCGTGTGACCCAGGTGCAAATCCGGCGCCGTCGGATCGAAGCCGGCCTTAATACGTAGCGGTTGGCCACGCTTGAGCTTTTCGATCAGCTCGGACTCGACCAACAGTTCTTCCGCACCACGTTTGATCAGCGCTAGCTGCTCTTCAACCGACTTCATAACAGACCCGCAAGGCTCGAATTCAAAGGGAACCAACCATACAAGATCACGGGTCAAATACAAAGTTTGGCCGGCGCAATGACGCCAATCCGCCGGCAGAGTGACCGCGGACTTGCTTCAAGGATGATTTGGTTATATTTTATACAGTTATTTCATCTTCATCATGTCATTCATCTTTTCCAATTCATCTTTTCCAATTCATCTTTTTCAAAGTCAAAAATTACCCATGACCAAAGAATCGTCTAAAGCGCCACCGCTTTACCCGAAGACCCATCTGCTCGCTGCAAGCGGTATCGCCGCCCTGCTGAGCCTGGCACTTCTGGTATTCCCTTCCAGTGATGTAGAAGCCAAAAAGACAACCCTGAGCCTTGAACTGGAAAGCCCTGCTGAACAACTGACACAAGATCAAGACGCCGCAGAAGCCGTTCAAGCCACAAATGAAACCGCCGCTTCGCCTTTCGCACAGATCGACAACAGCGCTGAACAGCCCCAGGAAACCGCTCAGGCCGAGCCAGCGCCTACGCCAGTGGTTGAAGAAAAGAAAGCCCCAACCCATCGGGAAGTGATAGTTGCCAAAGGGGACACGCTGTCCACCCTGTTCGAGAAAGTCGGCCTGCCCGCCACTTCCGTGCACGATGTACTGGCCAGCGACAAACAAGCCAAGCAGTTCAGCCAGCTCAAGCGCGGCCAGAAACTCGAATTCGAACTGAACCCGGACGGCCAGCTGGCCACGCTGCACAGCAAGGTCAGCGATCTCGAAACCATCACCCTGACCAGGAACGACAAGGGCTATGCCTTCAACCGCGTAACCGCCAAGACGAGTGTGCGCTCTGCCTACGCCCACGGCGTGATCAACAGCTCGCTGTCGCAGTCTGCCGCTCGCGCCGGCCTGTCCCACAGCCTGACCATGGACATGGCCAGCGTATTTGGCTACGACGTCGACTTCGCCCAGGATATTCGCCAGGGCGACGAGTTCGATGTGATCTACGAACAGAAAGTCGTCAACGGCAAGGCCGTGGGCAATGGCCCTATCCTCTCTGCGCGCTTCACCAACCGTGGCAAGACCTATACCGCTGTTCGCTACACCAACAAGCAAGGCAACAGCAGCTATTACACGGCTGACGGCAACAGCATGCGCAAGGCATTCATCCGTACACCGGTAGATTTCGCCCGCATCAGCTCCAAGTTTTCCATGGGCCGCAAGCACCCGATCCTGAACAAGATCCGTGCGCACAAGGGTGTCGACTACGCCGCCCCTCGCGGCACGCCGATCAAGGCCGCCGGTGACGGCAAGGTGTTGCTGGCCGGTCGTCGCGGCGGCTACGGCAACACGGTGATCATCCAGCACGGCAACACCTACCGTACGCTGTATGGCCACATGCAAGGCTTCGCCAAGGGCGTGAAGACCGGCGGTTCCGTCAAACAGGGCCAGGTCATCGGCTACATCGGCACCACCGGCCTCTCCACTGGCCCGCATTTGCACTACGAATTCCAGGTCAATGGCGTGCACGTCGATCCCCTGGGCCAGAAAGTCGCGATGGCAGACCCGATCTCCAAGGCCGAACGCGCACGCTTCCTGGCCCAGAGCCAGCCGCTGATGGCCCGCATGGACCAGGAAAAATCCACCATGCTGGCTTCGAAGCGCTAAGCCATGACGCTCTACATAGGCGTGATGTCTGGAACCAGCCTGGATGGCCTGGACATCGCGCTGGTGGAGCTGGACCCGGCGATCAATTTGATCGCCACCCACTACATCCCCATGCCCGACTCCTTGCGCTGTGAGCTGCTGGCATTGTGCGCCAGTGGCCCCGACGAAATAGCCCGCTCGGCAATTGCCCAGCAAAACTGGGTCAAGCTTGCGGCGCAGGGCATCGCCACCCTCCTCGCTGAACAGAACCTGCAGCCCGCAGATATCCGCGCGATCGGCAGTCACGGCCAGACCATTCGGCACGAACCGGCGCGGGGTTTCACGGTACAAATCGGCAACCCTGCCCTGCTCACCGAGCTGACCAACATCACCGTAGTCAGTGATTTCCGCAGCCGTGACGTAGCGGCTGGAGGTCAAGGTGCGCCGCTGGTTCCCGCTTTCCACGAAGCGCTGTTTGAAGAACAGCCTGGCAACCGCGCAGTCTTGAATGTCGGCGGCTTTAGTAATCTGAGCCTGATCGAACCCGGCAAAGCGGTATCGGGTTTCGATTGTGGCCCGGGAAATGTGCTGCTGGATGCCTGGATTCACCAGCAACGCGGCGATAATTACGATCGCGATGGCCAGTGGGCGGCCAGCGGCAAGGTTGAACCAGCGTTATTGCGGGCCTTGCTGAGCGATCCATTCTTCGTGACCCAAGGCCCGAAAAGTACCGGGCGCGAGGTGTTCAACCTGCCATGGCTGACACAGCATCTGTCCCGGCTGACGGCATTCGCTGCACAAGACGTGCAGGCAACGCTGCTGGAGCTCACGGCATTGACCATCGTCGAGTCGCTGCAACAGGCACAATCGGCGACTCGGGAACTGCTGGTCTGCGGAGGAGGCGCGCATAACCTCGCGTTGATGGCACGCTTGGCCAGCCTGCTGCCCGACGCAACAGTCAGTAGCACCGGCGCCTATGGCGTAGATCCTGACTGGGTCGAGGCCATGGCCTTCGCCTGGCTGGCTCACTGCTGCCTTGAAGGTATCGCAGCCAATCGCCCTAGCGTCACCGGCGCTCGCGGCTTGCGCGTGCTTGGCGCCATCTATCCCGCCTGAACATCCACCGAATCCCGCACAGCAAAACGCCGCACAACCCAATGGGAGTGTGCGGCGCTTGATTTGGAATAGACGTGCGATCAGATCGAGAACGAAGAACCGCAACCACAGGTGGTCGAAGCGTTCGGATTCTTGATCACGAAGCGCGACCCTTCCAGCCCTTCCTGATAGTCGACCTCGGCACCCGCCAGGTACTGGAAACTCATAGGGTCCACAACCAGGCTGACACCTTCGCGCTCGACGATGGTGTCGTCATCGGCCACTTCTTCATCGAAGGTGAAGCCGTACTGAAAACCTGAACAACCGCCGCCCGTAACAAATACGCGCAGCTTCAAGCGATCATTCCCCTCTTCATCGACCAGGCTCTTCACCTTGTGCGCAGCACCGTGGGTAAATTGCAAAGCCGTGGGGGTGAAGGATTCGACGCTCATGCTAACTATCTCCCGGCGTTACGCCGCCATAATGCGTGATGACGGGCATTATCCGCTTCTCCTAGAAAATTGGTCAACTATTGTTACGGTATATCAATCACACCTATTGTCAGACCAGAATGCAAAAAGGCCCGCTTAACGGGCCTTTTTGCCGATCAAGGTAAGGCGTTACGGCAGCATGCCTGCGTGGGACAGCCCCAGGCGCTCATCGAGGCCGAACAGGATATTGAGGTTCTGCACGGCCTGACCGGAGGCGCCCTTCACCAGATTGTCGATGACCGACAACACCACGACCAGATCACCATCCTGCGGACGATGCACCGCAATACGGCAGACATTTGCGCCGCGCACGCTGCGGGTTTCCGGGTGGCTGCCAGCGGGCATTACATCGACGAACGGTTCGTTGGCGTAGCGCTTTTCGAACAATGTCTGCAGGTCGACGGAGCGATCGACAACCGTTGCGTACAGCGTCGAGTGAATACCGCGAATCATTGGCGTGAGGTGCGGAACGAAGGTCAGACCGACATCCTTGCCCGAGGCACGACGCAGGCCCTGGCGAATTTCCGGCAAATGACGGTGACCTTTGACGGCGTAAGCCTTCATGCTTTCCGACGTCTCGGAGTACAGCGAACCGACTGCAGCCCCACGACCGGCTCCGCTGACGCCGGACTTGCAGTCGGCGATCAGGCGAGAGGTGTCGGCCAGACCGGCTTCGAGCAGCGGCAGGAAACCCAATTGCGTAGCGGTTGGATAGCAACCCGGCACCGCAATCAGGCGCGCCTGCTTGATTTGCTCACGGTTAACTTCAGGCAGACCGTATACCGCCTCCTCAAGCAATTGCGGGGCACCGTGAGGCTGGCCGTACCACTTGGCCCACTCATCTGCGTCCTGCAAGCGGAAGTCTGCGGACAGGTCGATGACCTTGGTCCCCGCCGCCAGCAACTCGCCAGCAAGGGCGTGCGCGACACCGTGGGGTGTGGCAAAAAACACCACGTCGCAGGCACCCAGGGTCTTGATGTCCGGAACGCTGAAGGCCAGGCCGTCGTAATGACCGCGCAGGTTGGGATACATATCAGCCACGGCCAGACCGGCCTCGGATCGGGAAGTGATCACTGCCACTTCAGCTTGCGGATGCTGTGCCAACAGACGCAGCAGTTCGACACCGGTGTAACCCGTGCCGCCGACGATACCGACCTTGACCATAAACCTGCCCTCAACGAACCCACTGGAAAGCCGACGATAATAGGGCCCGTATCGTTCTGCGACAACCGGCAAGGTGACGTGCGGGCGCTCAAGCCTCTACTATTCGGGCTACCGTGAACCTGGGAATAACTAAAATGCTTTATCTGTGGCTCAAAGCGCTTCATATCGTCAGCATGGTCTGCTGGTTTGCCGGCCTTTTCTACTTGCCGCGCCTGTTCGTGTATCACGCGCAAAGCGAGGACACCGTCAGCAAGGAACGCTTCAGCCTGATGGAACGCAAGCTGTACCGCGGCATCATGGGCCCGGCGATGATCGCCACGCTGGTCTTCGGTGTCGCCCTGATCTACCTCAACCCCAGCATCTTCACCCAGGGCGCCTGGATTCACGCCAAGCTAACGCTGGTCGTGTTGCTGATTGGCTACCACCATATGTGCGGCGCTCAGGTGAAACGTTTTGCCCGTGGCGAAAACACCCGCAGCCATGTCTTCTTTCGCTGGTTCAATGAAGTGCCGGTTCTGTTATTGCTGGCTATCGTAATTCTGGTCGTGGTTCGGCCGTTCTAAACTCAACAGACACAACTCACCGGGGTACTTCCAATGTCGCTGCCCGCTTTGCTCGAACAACGTCTGCGCCTGCCTGTAGTGGCGGCGCCGATGTTCCTGATCTCCAACCCGCAATTGGTGCTGGCCTGCTGCAGAAATGGCGTGGTTGGGAGTTTTCCAGCACTGAACCAGCGCGAAAGCAGCGGCTTCAAGGCGTGGCTGGAAGAGATCGAAGCGGGTCTGGCGGTTCTGGACAACCCGGCGCCTTACGCAGTAAATCTCATCGTCCACAACAGCAACCCCAGACTGCAGGCGGATCTGCACATTTGCGTCGAGCATAAAGTGCCGATCGTGATTACCAGCCTGGGCGCAGTCAAGGAGTTGGTAGACGCGGTTCACAGCTATGGCGGCCTGGTGTTTCACGACGTGACGACTCGTCGCCATGCCGAGAAAGCTGCCGAGGCTGGAGTGGATGGCCTGATCGCGGTAGCGGCCGGCGCCGGGGGCCATGCCGGAACATGGAGCCCGTTCTCGCTCATTGCCGAGATCCGTCAATTCTTCGACAAGACGCTGCTACTGGCTGGCTGCCTGAACCACGGCCACGAGATCCTCGCCGCGCAACTGCTGGGGGCTGATCTCGCCTATTTCGGTACACGGTTTATCGGTACGACCGAAAGCCATGCGCCTGAAGCCTATAAACAAATGCTGCTGGACTCCCGGGCGGCGGATATCGTCCATACTCCAGCCGTGTCGGGTGTGCCGGCCAGTTTCATGCGCCAGAGCCTGGAAGCGGCCGGATTCGATACCGCGGCTTTGCAAGGGAAGGGCGAAGTGAACTTCGGTGCCAAACTGAAGCCGATCAGCGACGAAGCCAAGGCGTGGAAGACGGTGTGGTCCGCGGGCCAGGGCGTTGGTGAAATCGACGACCTGCCAAGCGTGGATGAACTGGTGGCACGCCTTGATGCCGAATACCGCAAGGCGCTGGAACTGGCCTCGACGCTGCCCAAACGCTGGCCGCGATGAGCCCCTACCCGCCTCCTCAATGACCACTCGCGACAAGGATGCCTCGCAATGAGCGAAAACCGTTTCAAGATCATGTTCGACGGCGCTCTGCTGCCAGGCGTTGACATCACCACCGCCAAGCTCAACCTTGCCGAGCTGTTCAAGAGCGATGTGGCTGCCATCGAACGGCTATTCAGCGGCCGGCCGGTTGCGCTCAAACGCGACCTGTCGCACTCCGATGCCCAGACCTATCTTCAGGCACTGGCAAAAACCGGCATTGATGCACGGATCGAAAGTGAACCTTCGATCGAGCTGAACCTGTCTGACGTCCCTGAACCCGCCCCTGTGGCAGCCTTCGTCCAGGATCCGCAATCGCCTTACGCGCCCCCGTACGCAGCAGTTGGTGAAACGGTGACGGGGTTCGCCCCACTCAAACCGTTCAGCTTCCAGGGTCGTATCGGTCGCTTGCGCTTTCTCGCCTGGACGATGGTCCTGACGTTGGTGACACTTGGCCTGGGCAGCGTATTGGCGCTCATGGGCCTGGCCGTCTTGAGTTCGGACTCGAGCGGCGGCCTGATTCTCGCCGGTCTGCTGGCTTTCATCCTGATCGCCGCGCTCGGGTTCGTCAGCATTCAGTTCAGCGTCCAGCGCCTGCATGACATTGGTTGGTCGGGCTGGCTATGGCTGCTGAACCTGGTGCCTTTTGTTGGCAGCTTCTTTCCCTTTGTCATGATGATCATGCCGGGCAACAGTGTCGCCAACCGCTATGGTGCTCCGCCTCCGCCCAACAGCAATGCCGTCAAAGTCCTGTCTTGCTTGTGGGTGGTATTTATTGCCCTGGTTTTCATTGGCGGCCTGGCCGGTGGTCTCTCGGCCATTCAGGATGAGTACCAGAGCGCGACCCAAAGCGCTTATGAAAGTGACTCCATCAGCCCTTCCGAAATCGAAGATCAAACCGCGGTGGAAACAGAGCCGGTGCCGAATTCAGCTGACGATGCAGCCGAAGAAGCCCAGCCACCTGTAGACTCTGCGAAAGAATGAACAGCACTCCCCGCCGGTGACACCTGCGTCGCGGGCGCGGAGCTGTTGCGATGGAGAACTGCATGACCCGTTACGCTCTGATCACTGGTGCCTCCAGCGGTATCGGCCTGGCGATGGCCGAAGCGCTGGCCCGGCGCGGCCGTAGCCTGCTCCTGGTGGCCCGACAGCGTGATCAGCTGGAAAGCATTGCCATTGAACTGACTCAACGTTTTGGCGTGGAGGTGCTTTTTCGCGCCTGCGACCTGGGCGAACCCTTGCGGCTGTCCGGTTTCCTGCTGGAGCTTGAAGAAGGCGACCGGCAGATCGACCTGCTGGTGAACTGCGCCGGTATTGGCACCTGCGGCCCGTTCCTCGCACAGGACTGGATGACCGAGCAGGACCTGATCGAAGTGAACATCCTGGCGATGACTCGCCTGTGTCATGCCATCGGCAATAGCATGGCGCTGCACGGTGGCGGGCAAATCCTCAACGTGGCATCGGTCGCAGCCTTCCACCCAGGTCCCTGGATGAGCACCTATTACGCCAGCAAAGCCTACGTACTGAATTTCTCCGAAGGGTTGCGCGTAGAACTGAAGAAGTGTGCGATCAAGGTTTCGGTGCTTTGCCCTGGCCCTACCCGTACCGGATTTTTCCGCACGGCCCAACTGAACACCGACAAGCTGAACAACACCCGGCTGACAATGAGCCCCGAAGAAGTCGCGCTCTATACCGTTCGCGCCCTGGAAAAAAATCGCGCGATCATCATCCCGGGGCGACGCAACCGCTGGCGGGCGTTCCTGCCGCGCCTGGGTTCACGCTGGCTCAACCGGACAATCGCGGGCATGGTCAACAAGGCCTATTGCCCGCGCTGATACCCTGCAAGGTAAAACCCTGGGCCCGGGCCAGCTCCGTGGGTACACTCAGGCCAGACCAAACAACGGAGAAAACAGCTGTGGATACTCTGTTCACCAAGATCATCAACCGGGAGATCCCGGCCAGGATCATTTACGAAGACGACCAGGTTCTGGCCTTCCACGACATCGCGCCACAGGCACCGGTGCATTTCCTGGTGATCCCGAAGAAGCCGGTGCGCACCCTCAACGACCTCACCGAGGAAGACAAAACGCTGGCCGGGCACATCCTCTTCACCGCCCAGCGCCTGGCACTGGAACTGGGTTGCGAGAAGGGTTTTCGTGTCGTGATGAACTGCAATGAAGATGGCGGGCAGACCGTCTATCACATCCATATGCACGTACTGGGTCAACGGCAGATGACCTGGCCACCGGGCTAAGACATACCGCGACCTGTGTGTAGGAGCTGCCGAAGGCTCGGGCCGCGTTCGGACGATCTTTTGATCTTCTAGGTATCAAAAACAAGATCAAAAGATCGCAGCCTTCGGCAGCTCCTACATAAGCGTATAAAACATCACCGCGTGGCAAATGACCCAACGCAAACCTTCCCCGGCCGATTCGGTTAAACTGGTAGCCGAGATTCTTCCCGGAGGTCAGCATGACTACCCAACGTCACTACTCGCCCATTGACCGTCTACTGCTGCAAGCCGATGCTGCCATGCGTACCCTGCTGCCCTTCAGTGGCCAGCCGTACCGCCCATCGCCCGCTATCGTGCAACCGGATGTGCAGATGAGCGACGAAGACACCCGGCATGTCGCCGGCCTGATGCGCATCAACCATACCGGCGAAGTCTGCGCCCAGGCGCTGTACCAAGGCCAGGCCCTGACCGCCAAGCTGCCGCACGTGCGCGCTGCCATGGAACATGCTGCAGAAGAAGAGATCGATCACCTGGTCTGGTGCGAACAACGCATCCACCAGTTGGGGAGCCACACCAGCATTCTCAACCCGCTGTTCTACGGCATGTCGTTCGGTATTGGCGCAGTGGCCGGTTTGATCAGCGACAAGGTTAGCCTGGGCTTCGTTGCCGCCACCGAACACCAGGTGTGCAAACACCTGAACGAACACCTTGAGCAGTTGCCGGCCGAGGACGAAAAGTCCCGGGCGATATTGCAGCAGATGCGCACTGATGAAGAACACCACGCGGAAAGCGCGCTGGATGCGGGCGGGTTTCGTTTTCCGGCGCCGGTGAAGTTCGGGATGAGCTTGTTGGCCAAGGTGATGACCAAGAGCACCTACCGGATCTGATCTGATCTGATCTGATCTGATCTGATCTGATCTGATCTGTGGGAGCAAGGCTTGCCCGCGATGGCATTCTCCGGATCGCCATCGCGGGCAAGCCTTGCTCCCACAAGAGCGCTGCATCAGCCAGAGGTGTGCGGAAACCATAAAAAAGGCGACTACCGTGAGGAAGTCGCCTTTTTTGTACCCGTAAATCTTAGGTCGGCATGTTGCGCGCGTAGAAGATTTCCAGCATTTCGTGCTTCACACGGTCGGTCACCCGGGCGCGTTGCTCAGAGGACAGGCTGTTGGTGGCATCGCCGAACAGGTAGTTATCCAGTTCGAAGTTCTTCAACAGCATTTTGGTGTGGAACAGGTTTTCCTGGTACACGTTCACGTCGGTCATCTGGTAACTGGCGCGGGTGTCTTCGGAGAGGTAGTTCTGGATCGAGTTGATCTCGTGGTCGATGAAGTGCTTCTTGCCCTCAACGTCACGGGTGAAACCGCGCACACGATAATCCACGGTCACGATGTCCGAATCGAACTGGTGAATCAGGAAATTGAGCGCTTTAAGCGGTGAAATGACGCCACAGGTCGATACGTCAATGTCTACACGGAACGTTGCAATACCGTCATCCGGATGGATTTCCGGGTAGGTGTGCACCGTGATGTGGCTCTTGTCGAGGTGGGCCAGGATAATTTCAGGCAACGGCCCCGGAGACTCTTCGATCTGGCTGTCGGTCGGGGTGACCGGCTCTTCCGAGATCAGAATCGTGACGCTGGCACCCTGGGGTTCATAGTCCTGACTGGCAATGTTCAGGATGTTGGCACCAATGATATCGACAACTTCAGTGAGGATCTGCGTCAGGCGCTTGGCGTTGTACTCTTTATTGATGTACTCGACGTAAGCCTGTTGGTCTTGCGGGGTTTCCGCGTAGCAGATGTCATAGATGTTGAAGCTCAAGGTCTTTGTCAGGTTATTGAACCCGTGGAGCTTGAGTTTGCTTTTCACCGTTAAAAACTCTCTATGTATTGCGGCCCGGGCCGCGTGATCAAGCATGCCCGTCAGATGCGAACAACGCAGCTGCGTAGGACGGTTAACACCTCTTCGCGATGGCGATTTTGGTTGTCTGTTCGGGTGAGTGGCCTGTCGGCAGACGGTCCACGACCCTGAAAAAAGTGGCGCATTATGCAGACGTCAGCTTGGGATCGCCAGAGTCTGCACTGCATTTATGATAGTTGAATGTCGATTCAACCGAGTTCGATGATTTCGTAGTCGTGGGTGATGGCCACGCCCGCCGCCCCAAGCATGATCGAAGCCGAGCAATATTTCTCCGCTGACAGCTCGATGGCACGCTTGACCTGAGCCTCTTTGAGCCCGCGGCCCTTGACCACGAAATGCATGTGGATCTTGGTGAATACCTTTGGATCTTCATTCGCGCGCTCGGCCTCGAGGAAGGCTTCGCAGCTTTCGACAGCCTGGCGCGACTTCTTGAGAATGCTGACGACGTCGAAATTGCTGCAACCGCCGACGCCCAGAAGGAGCATTTCCATCGGCCGGACACCCAGATTACGGCCGCCGGCATCGGGAGGACCGTCCATGACCACGACATGACCGCTGCCGGATTCGCCGAGGAACATGGCTTCGCCAGCCCATTGGATGCGTGCCTTCATCGCCCAGACTCCACTACATAAAAAAGGGTCGCCAGCTTAGCACAGGGCCCATGGTTGGCAGCGTTCACCTGTGCAGGACATAACCACTCGCCCCAGGCAAAATCTCGAAAACTGCAGAAAGTGTCTGTTATGCTGGCGCCAAATCGCTGGCGCCTTGCCAGACCTGAAGCGAACAACAAGATCGTCCGATCGCGGCCTGAACTGTCGTCAGCTCGTGCAAATAAATCCAACTTACTGCGCAGTCTTTTCGGGATACAACCATGGTTGCTATTGCCCCCACCCCCAAGATCAAGAACCTCGACAAGCTGCTCATGCATTGCCAGCGCCGTCGGTATCAGGCCAAGAGCAACATCATTTGTGCCGGCGACCGCTCCGACACCCTGTTCTTCATCATCAAGGGCTCGGTCACGATCCTGATCGAAGACGATGATGGCCGCGAGATGATCATCGCGTACCTGAACTCCGGGGACTTTTTCGGTGAGCTGGGCCTGTTCGAACAGGCCGGCCAGGAGCAGCAACGCAGCGCCTGGGTGCGGGCGAAGATTGAATGCGAAGTCGCGGAGATCAGCTATGCGAAATTTCGCGAATTATCCCTGCAGGACCCAGACATTCTTTACGTGCTCAGCGGACAGATCGCCCAGCGCCTGCGCAATACCACCCGCAAAGTCGGTGACCTGGCCTTCTTCGACGTGACGGGCCGCGTCGCGCGCTGCCTGCTGGAACTGTGCAAGCAACCCGACGCCATGACTCATCCCGACGGGATGCAGATCAAGGTGACCCGTCAGGAAATCGGGCGGATTGTCGGGTGTTCCCGGGAGATGGTCGGTCGCGTGCTCAAGGATCTGGAAGAGCGCAACCTGGTAAACGTCAAAGGCAAGACCATGGTGATCTTCGGCACGCGTTAACCGCCGAACATCTGCTTGAGCATTTGCCGGTAGAGTTGGTCCAGTCGCATCAACGCTTGCGGTGCGGCGAATTTCTCATGCAACGCAATGTGGCTTTCGGCGCGTACTCGCTGCTCCAGGCCACAGGCTTGATTAAAACGATTGACCGCAGCCACCATGGATTCGCGCTGGTTATCGAGCAGCAAGGCCCCATGCACCAGGCCGACCGGCCGCGTACCACCCATGCTTTGCCGCCAGCGTTGAGCGGTGCCAACCATTTTCCGACCGTCCAGGTTGACGTTGAAGCGACCATCACAGAATGCACCTTCCACTTCACCGATGGACGACGCCCCGCCCAACTCATCCAGCAGCTGACAGATAGGATCGCAGAGGCGGCGATAGGCTGTTTCGATACGATTCTGGTCACCCTCGCTGCGCGGTGGAGCATAAACCAACGCAATGGTGATCGTGGCAGCGGACTGCGGCACGGGCTCGCCGCCGGTTTCACGCAACAAGACTGGCCAACCGGCGGCAGCGGAAACTTCGCAGGCGGATTCGAACTGAGGCAGGCGATTGAGACGACGCGGCATGACCAGCGCCTGATCATTGGGCTGCCAAAACAGCAGGCCGAATTCCGATTCACCGGTGCAGACCTGCGCAAGCAGTTCCTGTTCGGCGAGCAAGCCGGCTTCTACAGAATGAGAGATTGGCTGGGGCATGGATGACTCAGCAAGACATGACATCTGTGGGGTTCTTGATGGCCTCTTCGCGGGCAAGCCCGCTCCCACAGGGATTGGGTTGCCTACGAAAATGCACTCAGTCGAGGGTAGAACCGCTGACTGCAGTACCACGCTCGGGGAAAAACAGACGCTGCAGTTCAGTACCCGGGCTTTCCGCGCGCATGAACGCTTCACCCACGAGGAACGCGTAGACGTCGCTGATTTCCATCAGCTCCACATCGGCACGGTTGAGAATGCCGCTTTCGGTAATCACCAAACGATCCCGCGGAATTCGCGGCAACAGATCCAGGGTAATCTCCAGGCTCACGTCGAAGGTATGCAGGTTGCGGTTGTTGATGCCCACCAGCGGAGTGTCGAGGGTTTTCAAGGCCCGCTCCAGCTCGTCTCCATCGTGAACTTCCACCAGCACGTCCAGGCCAACACCTTTGGCGACAGACGCCAGCTCGGCCATTTTCACGTCGTCCAGGGCGGAAACGATCAACAGCACACAGTCGGCGCCCAATGCCCGGGCTTCGACGATCTGGTAAGGATCGATCATGAAGTCCTTGCGGATCACCGGCAGTTTGCACGCCGCTCGCGCCTGCTGCAGGTAAGCGTCGGCACCCTGGAAGTAATCGATATCAGTGAGTACCGACAGGCAGGTGGCGCCGCCCTTTTCGTAACTTCTGGCGATATCGGCAGGTACGAAGTGCTCGCGGATCACACCTTTGCTGGGTGAGGCTTTCTTGATTTCAGCGATGACGGCAGGCTGCTTCGACTTGGCCTGGGCGATCAATGCGTTGGCAAAACCACGGGGGGCATCGGCCGCCTTGGCCAGGCTTTCCAGCTCGGCCAGACTCACACGAGCACTGCGCTCGGCGACTTCCTGGACTTTACGCGCCAGAATGTTTTCCAGAACCGTCGGTACACTCATCCTTCATTCTCCACTCTGAATACCGCGGTAAATGCACCCAGCTCCTCAAGCTTTTCCCGAGCAAGACCTGTGTGCAGCGCATCGTGCGCCAGGGCAACGCCCTCTTTCAAACTGGTGGCATGGTCGGCGGCGTACAACGCCGCACCGGCGTTGAGCACAATCATCTCGGCCGCTTTCTGACCGTTCTCGGTCTTGCGCTTGCCCAGGGCATCGCGAATCAGCTCCAGCGATGCCGCCGGACTCTCGACAGCCAGGCCGTGCAGGCTCTGGCTCTTCATGCCCAGGTCTTCAGGCTCTACCCAATACTCTGTGATCTGGTCGTTCTTCAATTCCGCAACGAAAGTCGGCGCGGCAAGACTGAATTCATCCAGGCCATCCTTGGAATGCACCACCAGCACGTGCTTGCTGCCAAGCCGCTGCAAGACTTCGGCCAAGGGACGGCACAACGCCTGGCTGAACACACCCACTACCTGATGTTTGACACCGGCCGGATTCGTAAGCGGGCCGAGCATGTTGAACATCGTGCGCAAGCCCAGCTCGCGGCGCGGGCCGGCGGCGTGCTTCATGGCACTGTGGTGGGTCTGGGCAAACATGAAGCCGATGCCGACGTTATCGATGCAGCGCGCCACCTGGACCGGCGTCAGGTTCAAGTAGATGCCAGCAGCCTCCAGCAGGTCCGCGCTGCCGCTTTTGCCAGACACCGCACGGTTACCGTGCTTGGCGACGGTGCAGCCGGCGGCCGCGACTACAAACGAAGACGCGGTCGACACGTTAAAGATGTTGGCACCGTCACCGCCGGTACCCACCACGTCGACCACACCGTCAAGGGTCTTGAGTTCGACCTTGTCCGCCAGCTCGCGCATGGCCGACACCGCGCCGACGATCTCGTCGATGCTCTCACTTTTCATGCGCATGGCCATCATGAATGCGCCGATCTGCGCATCCGTGCATTGTCCGGTCATGATTTCGCGCATCACATCGCGCATCTCGTCCGTGCTCAGGTCGAGTTGGCCGACGATACGACTCAGGGCTGTCTTGATATCCATGGAAAGTCCTTAGCGCGTGCCGCCGGTTTGTTTGAGGAAGTTGGCGAACAGTTCGTGGCCCTGCTCGGTGAGGATCGACTCGGGGTGAAACTGCACCCCCTCGATGTTCAGCGTCTTGTGGCGCAAGCCCATGATTTCGTCGACCGAGCCATCTTCCAGCTGAGTCCAGGCCGTCAGCTCCAGACAGTCGGGGAGGGTTTCGCGCTTGACGATCAGCGAGTGATAACGAGTGACCGTCAGCGGTCGATTCAGGCCGGCGAATACGCCCTTGTCCTCGTGGAATACCGGGCTAGTCTTACCGTGCATGACCTGGCGCGCGCGAACCACGTCACCACCAAAGGCCTGGCCGATGGATTGATGCCCGAGGCACACGCCCAGGATCGGCAGCTTGCCGGCGAAATGCTTGATGGCTTCGATGGAAATGCCGGCTTCGGTCGGTGTGCAAGGACCGGGGGACACCACGATGCGCTCAGGGTTGAGGGCTTCGATTTCGGCAATGGTGAGCTCATCGTTGCGCACGACTTTGACCTGGGAGCCGAGCTCACCAAGGTACTGCACAACGTTGTAGGTAAAGGAGTCGTAGTTATCGATCATCAGCAACATGGCGCTGGGAACCTCTTGAATTCACTGATTTTTGAACATGACCTTCAGATGATTACCCGCAGGGCGCTGCGCTTTGTCGGGTGCTGGAGTGGCGCCAGCAAAGCGGCAGGTAAAACGGGCAACGAAGGTAAATCGGTACAGGTCCGGCGAGGCCGGCAAAGAATTCAGGCGCGCCAACGCCAGCGGGCGTGTGCCTTGATGACTTGATCCAGGAGTTTGCTGATGATCAACACGGGGAAGGTCTCATTCATACGTCTTGGCACAGTAACTTAGCTGGGCGGAGCGTGCAATATCGCGGTGACGCCCGCAGGCGAATCATTAGAAGGGATCGCGACGGATGGCGAAAGGCCGGTTTTTTTTGGTACTGTCGTTTCGTTCACTACAACAATAAATAAACGGACTTGCTCATGATCAAACAGACGCTGTTTGTACCGCTCGCCGGATGCTTGCTCGCAATGGCCTGCACCCAAGCGATCGCCGCTCCAAACCCATACTCCAATTTTGTCGTGTTCGGCGACAGCCTCAACGATGCCGGGACCTTTACCGATTCAGGCGGGCCGGCAGGTGCGACCCAGCGCTACACCAACCGGACGGGGCCGGTTTATCAGGATGGCAGCGGCGAGTCGCGCTCGCTCAACTCTACCCAATTGCTGGGTGGCCGACTCGGGTTCTCTGCCGACGAAACCGCAGCGTCGACTTCGGCCGTGCGGGCCAACCAGGGTTTGGCGGATGGTAACAACTGGGCGGTCGGCGGCTACCGCACCGACCAGATCCTTGACTCGATCACCACCCAGTCCGCTACAGGGGAGCGCACCCGGGTCGGTTATCTGCCGTCGAACAATTTCCAGGCCGACCCAAACGCGCTGTACTACCTCTCGGGAGGTGGTAACGACTTCCTTCAGGGGCGCATCCTCAGCCCCGCCGAGGCGAACGCTGCCGCAGACCGCCTGGCCGACAGCGTGCAAGTGCTGCAGACCGCCGGCGCGAAATACGTGATGGTCTGGTTGCTGCCGGACATCGGCCTGACGCCGGCCATCAATAGCACCGGCCTGCAAACGGCCGCCACCCAGCTCAGCAATCAGTTCAACCTGCAGCTGGTGCAGCGCCTGCAGGGCATCAACGCCGAAATCATCCCGCTGAACATTCCCCTGCTGCTGCAGGAGAGCTTTGCAGATCCGGGACGTTTCGGCCTGGCGACTGACCAGAACCTGACGGCAACCTGCTTCAGTGGCAATGGCTGCACGGAAAACGCTACCTATGGCATCAACAGTGCCACGCCAGACCCGACCAAGCTGATCTACAACGATGGGGTCCATCCGACCGAAGCCGGGCAAAAGCTGATCGCCGATTACGCCTATTCCCTGCTCGCCGCGCCATGGGAGCTGACGCTGCTGCCGGAAATGGCCCACGCCACCTTGCGCGCGCATCAGGACGAACTGCGCAGCCAATGGCAATCGGACTGGGAAGACTGGCAAGCGGTCGGGCAATGGCGAGCCATTGTTGCCGGGGGAGGCCAGCATCTTGACCTCGACAGCCAGAGCAGCGGCGCCAGCGCCGACGGCAGCGGTTACAACCTGAATGTGGGCGGCAGCTACCGGCTCAACGACGCCTGGCGCGTAGGTGTCGCCGCAGGTTTCTACCGGCAGAACCTGGATGCCGGCAATAACGACTCGGACTACAAGCTCAATAGCTACCTGGCTACAGCATTTGCCCAGTTCCAGCAGAACCGCTGGTGGGCGGATGCTGCGCTGACAGCTGGAAAGCTGGACTACGACAATCTCAAGCGCAAGTTCGACCTGGGCGCCAGCGAAGGTGCCGAGAAAGGCGATACTGACGGGCATTTGTGGGCATTCAGCACGCGCATTGGCTACGACATTGCCCAACCAGGCAGCGAGTGGCACCTGTCACCGTTTGTCAGCGCCGATTACGCCAAGGTGGAAGTCGACGGGTACTCGGAGAATAGCAATCGCGCAACCGCGTTGAGTTTTGATGACCAGACCCGTAACTCGAAACGCCTGGGCGTTGGCCTGCAGGGCAAGTACCAGATCACCTCGCAAACCCGGGTGTTTGGTGAGTATGCCTACGAGCGCGAGTACGAGGACGATGTGCAGAAGATCAACATCGCCCTCAATAGCTTGCCGGCCAATGATTTCACCCTGCAAGGCTATACCCCGCAGAGTCATTTGAACCGGGTGAACCTGGGGGTGAGTCACAACCTCACCAAAGACCTCGCACTGCGCGCGAGCTACATCATTCGCAAGGATGACGACTTTACCCAACAAGGCGTAAACCTGGGTGTGGCGCTGGATTTCTGATCGGCTGATCGACAGGTGAAAAAAAACGGCGCCCTCACAGGCGCCGCTTTTTTTGGGGGTGCCCCCCTTTGTGTCAACTCATGCGTCCGGGGTTTGCTCGGCCAGCGCCACCGCGCGGAACATGGCGCGTCGCTTGTTCAATGTTTCTTCCCATTCCAGGGCCGGCACCGAGTCGGCAACGATCCCGCCACCGGCCTGCACGTGGAGCTCGCCATTCTTGATCACCGCCGTGCGGATCGCGATGGCGGTGTCCATGTTACCGTTCCAGGCAAAATAACCCACCGCTCCACCGTAGACTCCGCGTTTGACCGGCTCCAGCTCGTCGATGATTTCCATCGCACGAATCTTCGGTGCACCCGACAAGGTGCCAGCCGGCAGAATTGCCCGCAGCGCGTCCATCGCGGTCAGCCCGGCTTTCAATTGCCCGGTGACGTTGGAAACGATATGCATCACGTTGGAATAACGCTCGATGACCATCTTCTCGGTGAGTTTCACCGAGCCGATTTCCGATACGCGACCGGTGTCATTACGTCCCAGGTCGATGAGCATCAAGTGCTCGGCGATTTCCTTGTCGTCGGACAGCAGGTCTTGCTCCAGCGCCAGGTCCGCTTCTTCGTTGGCGCCCCGTGGACGGGTGCCGGCGATCGGGCGCACGGTGATCAGGTTGTCTTCGACCCGCACCAACACTTCCGGCGAACTGCCAACGACGTGGAAATCACCGAAGTTGAAGAAGTACATGTAGGGCGTCGGGTTGAAGCAGCGCAGTGCCCGGTACAGATCAATCGGTGCCGCCTTGAAGTCGATCGACATGCGCTGGGAAGGTACGACCTGCATGCAATCACCAGCGAGGATGTATTCCTTGATGGTGTCGACGGCTTTTTCGTAATCGTCCTGGGTGAAGCTGGAGCGGAACACCGGGTCCGCCGCTTGCTGCTTGCTGAAGTCCAGGCCACGGCGCGGAGTGATTGGCTGGCGCAGTTGCTCCAGCAACTCCTGCAGCCGTGCCTGTCCCTGCTCGAATGCACCTTCCTGAGCTGGATCAGCCAGGACAATGGCGTGCATCTTGCCGGCCAGGTTGTCGAAAACCACCACCGCATCCGAGACCATCAGCAGGATATCCGGCACGCCCAGCGGGTCCGGGTTCGGGCACTTGCCCAGGCGTTTCTCGACATAGCGCACGCAGTCATAACCGAAGTAACCCACCAGGCCGCCATTGAAGCGTGGCAAACCAGCAATGGTCGGCACGTTATAGCGCGCCTTGAATTCTTCGACGAAGGCCAGCGGGTCTTCCGTCTCGTGGGTTTCGATTTCGACTCCATCGTGGGTCACGCTGACGTGGTGATCATGCACCCGCAACACCGTGCGGCACGGCAGGCCGATGATCGAATAACGGCCCCACTTTTCCCCGCCCTGTACCGATTCGAGCAAGTAGGAGTTCGGCTGGTCGGCCAGTTTCAGATAGATCGACAGCGGCGTATCGAAGTCGGCCAGGGTTTCGCAGGCCAGGGGAATGCGGTTATAGCCGGCAGCGGCCAAACGCAGGAATTCTTCGCGGATCATGGGGTAGCCTCGTGGCTTGAGGTGCTAACAGTCAGGTATGCAAACGCGCCGGAACGCCGGCCAGAATCGAGTCAGGCGCGCCAACGCCAGCGGGCCAGGGCCTTGATGACTTTCATCCAGAGTTTGCGGGTGACCACCACGATGGCGTTTCCATTAGGGGATTGAACAGCGTCGGGCAACGTTATCCCAGAGGCCGTATCCAGGCAACCGGGAATTAGCTTGCGCAGGTCGTCAATCACCAGTGCCGGCGATTCTTCGGCAATCGGCCGGCCATGGTTATAGCCGTAGCTCAGCGCGACGCACTTGACCCCTGCCGCTTTCGCCGCCAGCACGTCGCTGCGCGAATCACCGACGAACAACGACTGCGAAGCCGGAATGTTGGCCATTTTCATCACAAAGAACAGCGCGGCCGGGTCGGGTTTTTTTTGCGGCAGGGTATCGCCGCCGATGATCCATTTGAAATAGCGACCGATCTTCATCTGGTCCAGCAGCGGCGCGACGAAACGCTCCGGCTTGTTGGTGATCAGCGCCATTTCCACGCCCTGCTTGTGCAACCATTTGAGCGTGTCGCGAACACCAGGGTAGACCACCGTGAGCTCATGACTCTCGCTGTAGGCTTGCATGAAGATATCCAGCGCGCCTTCGGCTTCACCGTCATCAACCGTTGAGTGATCGATGCCACCGGCCAACGCACGTCGTACCAGCACCGGCGCGCCGTTGCCGACCCACTTGCGTACCGACTCGAGGCCCGCAGGCTGGCGGCCGAGCTTGAGCAGCATGTTGTCCACGGCGACAGCCAGGTCGGGGACCGAATCGATCAGCGTGCCATCCAGATCGAACATCACCAGGCGCGGCAACGCCCCCGGGAACAGCTGCTCAAAGCCACTCATGGACGGGTCAACGCCAGTTCGGAGCGCATCTTCTCGATCACTTCCTGGTAGTTCGGCGCGTTGAAGATGGCCGAGCCGGCGACAAAGGTGTCAGCCCCCGCCGCCGCAATTTCACGAATGTTGTTCACGTTAACGCCGCCGTCGATTTCCAGGCGGATGTCGCGACCGCTGGCATCGATCAGTGCCCGCGCTTCGCGCAGCTTGTCGAGGGTGCCCGGAATGAACTTCTGCCCGCCGAAGCCGGGGTTGACGCTCATCAGCAGAATCATGTCGACCTTGTCCATCACGTACTTGAGTACGTCGAGCGGAGTCGCCGGGTTGAACACCAGGCCAGACTTGCAGCCTCCCTCGCGGATCAGTTGCAGGGAGCGGTCGACATGCTGCGTCGCTTCCGGGTGGAAGGTGATGTAGGTCGCGCCGGCTTCGATGAAGTCGCCGACTATACGGTCTACCGGGCTGACCATCAGGTGCGCGTCGATCGGCGCGGTCACGCCGTATTTACGCAGCGCCGCGCAGACCATCGGACCGATGGTCAGGTTCGGCACGTAATGGTTGTCCATGACGTCGAAGTGGACGAAGTCGGCGCCAGCGGCCAGGACGTTGTCCACTTCCTCGCCCAAGCGGGCGAAGTCGGCGGAGAGAATCGACGGAGCAATTACGAAGGGCTGCATGACGCACCTTTTCTGAGCAAAATCACGATGGCGCGCATTGTATACCTCATGCTTTGACGCGCGCGACGTGACTGCGATGATCAGTAAGCCGCCCGGTAGATCTTCTCGATATCGACGGCGCTCAATTGACGAGGATTGTTGCGCATCAGACGTTCGATCCCCGCGGCTTCCACGGCCATGGCCGGGATCGCATCCTCGGGAACGCCGAAACTGCGCAGGCCCTGGGGAATTTCAACCGCAGCGCACAATGCCGCCATCGCCTCGACGGCTTTGTGCGCGGCCTCATTGGCACTCAGATGAGCAGTACGGACCCCCATGGCCTCGGCAATATCCTGCATTCGCTCAACGCAGGCCATTTTGTTCCACGTCATGACATGGGGCAGCAACAACGCATTGCTGACGCCATGGGCGATATTGAAGCGCCCGCCCAACGGATACGCCAGTGCATGCACCGCACCGACCCCGGCATTCCCGAACGCCATGCCGGCCATCAGGCTGGCAGTGGCCATGTCTTCGCGGGCCTGCAGATTGGAGGGGTTGGCGTAGGCCTTGGGCAGCGCCCCGGAAATCAGCTTGATCGCGCCGATGGCCAAGGCATCGGTAATGGGCGAAGCATTGACCGAAAGGTAGGACTCGATGGCATGCACCAGCGCATCGACGCCGCTCGCTGCCGTGACGCCGCGCGGACAGGTCAGGGTCATCTGCGGGCTGACCAGCGCCACGTCCGGCAACAGGTAGTCGCTGACAATTCCTTTTTTGAGTTGCGCGACCTTGTCGGACAGGATCGCCACATTGGTCACTTCCGAGCCGGTACCGGCAGTAGTCGGTATGGCGATCAACGGCGGGCCTTTGCGGGGCACCTGGTCGACACCGAACAAATCCTCAAGCGCACCGTGATAACCGGCATAGGCTGCGACACTCTTGGCGATGTCGATCGCACTGCCACCGCCCAGGCCGATGAGCCCGTCGTGCCCGCCTTCGCGATAGACCTGCATGCAATCTTCAACGATGGCGATTTCCGGATCCGGCAACACCCGGTCAAAGATCTCATAAGTGCGACCGCCCAATTGCGCCAGCGCGAGCTCGACTGTGCCGGATTTAACCAGCGCAGCGTCGGTGACGATCAGGGGGTGGTCGATGTCCAGCCGGGTGAGCTCAGCGGCCAGCTGCTCGATGGCACCTGCACCGGTGATCAGTTTGTGGGCGATTTTGAAAGAGGAAAGACTCATGTGCGCAGCCTCTTATAGGTAGGAGCTGGGCAACAATAGTAGCTGGGGATTGGAGGTTGTCTGGTATTCAGGGTGTGAATGACCTGGAACACTCAATCCCGCACAAACCCTCTGTAGGAGCTGCCGAAGGCTGCGATCTTTTGACCTTGATTCCTAAGATCAAAAGATCGCAGCCTTCGGCAGCTCCTACAGGAAGGGTCGTGTCAGACCTGTGCGGTCCGCAGTTTTTCGCTGCGCCCGCGCAGCCATTCCAGGGTCAGCAGCAGGATCACCGAGAAGGCGATCAACAGCGTCGCAGCTGCGGCGATCGTCGGGCTGAGGTTTTCGCGAATTCCGCTGAACATCTGCCGTGGCAAGGTCGCTTGTTCAGGACCGGCCAGGAACAGCGTCACGACCACTTCATCGAACGAAGTCGCAAAAGCAAACAGCGCCCCGGAAATCACCCCCGGTGCAATCAACGGCAAGGTCACACGACGGAACGCAGTCAGCGGCGAAGCCCCCAGACTTGCTGCGGCGCGCACCAGATTCTGGTTGAACCCCTGCAACGTCGCCGACACGGTGATAATCACAAAGGGCACACCCAACACCGCGTGCACCACGATCAGCGAGAAGAAACTGTTGCCCAGCCCCAGTGGTGCGAAGAACAGATAACTCGCCACACCGATGATTACCACCGGCACCACCATCGGCGAAATCACCAGGGCCATCACCAGCGCCTTGCCCGGGAAATCGCCCCGGGTCAGGCCGATCGCTGCCAGTGTGCCGAAGATCATCGCCAGCACCGTGGCCGCCGGGGCCACGATGATGCTGTTCTTCAGGGCGCGCATCCATTCCGCCGAGGCGAAGAAGTCCTGATACCAGTGCAGCGAAAAGCCTTGCAGCGGGTACACCAGGAAACTGCCCGAGTTGAACGACAGCGGAATGATCACCAGCACCGGCAGAATCAGGAACAACAAAATCAAGCCGCAGAGAATCCGCAAGCTGTAGAACCACACCCGTTCGATGGGCGACATGTAAGGACTCAGCATTCCGTTCTCCCCTTAGCTCAGGCGCAGGCGACTGGCGCCTACCAGCCAGCTGTAAATCAGATAAAGCACGACGGTCGCCAACAGCAGCAGCCCACCCAGTGCGGTCGCCATGCCCCAGTTGATACTGGTATTGGTGTAGAAGGCGACGAAGTAGCTGACCATCTGGTCGTTCGGGCTACCCAACAACGCGGGCGTGATGTAGTAGCCGATGGCGAGGATGAACACCAACAGGCAACCGGCACCTACACCGGCATAGGTCTGCGGGAAGTACACCCGCCAGAAACTGGCGAACGGATGGCAGCCCAGGGAAATCGCCGCGCGCATATAGGTAGGCGAGATGCCTTTCATCACGCTGTAGATCGGCAGGATCATGAACGGCAGCAGGATGTGCACCATCGAGATGTAGACCCCGGTACGGTTGAACACCAGTTCCAGCGGCTTGTCGATGATGCCCATGGCCATTAGCCCGCTATTGATCAGGCCGCCCGATTGCAGCAACACGATCCAGGCTGCGACTCGCACCAGAATCGAGGTCCAGAAAGGCAACAGCACCAGAATCATCAACAGGTTGCTTTGCCGTGAAGGCAGGTTGGCCAGCAGGTAAGCCAGTGGATACGCCAGCACCAGGCAGATCGCCGTGATGACCAGACCCATCCAGAAAGTACGGGCGAAGATGTCGAGGTAGATCGCCTGGTCGGGAGTGGCCGGGGCCACTTCGCCGAGGTCGTCGATGCGGTGATCGACAGCAGCCAGCAGGTAATAAGGCGTGATGTTGCTGGTATTGCGGCGCACGGCTTGCCAATAAGCTGGGTCGCCCCAACGCTCGTCGAGGCTTTCCAGCGCTTCTTTATAAGAGGCTGGTTCAGTGGCGAACGGCAAGGCACGCGCAGTCTTGGTCAACAGGCTGCGGTAGCCGGCCAATTCCATGTTCAGGCGCTTGGACAGGTCACCCAGGGTCTGATTCTTGCGCGCTTCGGCAAGGTCTTCGCTGGCGGCTTTATAGACCGGTTCAGCGGGCAGGCCTCGACCATCCCAACTGGCGATGGCAGCCACGGTGCGCGGCATACCGCCGACCACCTCCGGGTTGCCAACACTTTTATAGAGCAGCGCCACAATCGGCACCAGGAACACCAGCAGCAGGAACAGCACCAGCGGCGCGATCAAGGCTTGCGCTTTCCAGCGGTTGATCCGCTCGGCGTGCTTGAGCCGCTGCTTCAAGGTGGGGTCAGTGCCCGCGTTCAGGGGAATGGCGGTGGCCATGGCGTACTCCGGAAATCTTTGGATGGGCGGCATTACCGAAGTAATGCCGCATTACATCAACATTCATGAAACACGCCGCCCCCTGTAGGAGCTGGCGCAGCCTGCGATCTTTTGGCGGCCTTGAGATCGCTGGAGATCAAGATCAAAAGATCGCAGCCTTCGGCAGCTCCTACTTGGCCGCCCAGGAATTGAAACGCTGCTCCAGTTGCTCACCGTTGTCAGCCCAGAAGCTGACGTCGATCTGCACTTGGTTGGCGATGTTTTCCGGGGTGGTCGGCATGTCCTTCAGGACATCCTTGGCCAGCAACGGTACGGCCTGGGTATTGGCCGGGCCGTAGGCGATGTTTTCCGAGTAGGTCTTCTGCTGCTGTGGCTGCACCGAGAACGCGATGAATTTCTTCGCCGCTTCAGCACGCGCCTTGTCCAGACCTTTAGGAATGGCCCAGGCATCGAAGTCGTAGATGCCACCGTTCCACACGACCTTCAGGTTGCTTTCCTTCTGCACGGCGGCGATGCGGCCGTTGTACGCCGAGCTCATGACCACATCACCCGAAGCGAGGTACTGCGGCGGTTGTGCGCCCGCTTCCCACCACTGGATGCTTGGCTTGAGCTCGTCGAGCTTCTTGAACGCGCGGTCCTGACCGTCTTTACCCGCCAGCACTTTGTAGACGTCCTTGGGCGCTACGCCGTCGGCCATCAAGGCGAATTCCAGGGTGTACTTGGCGCCTTTACGCAGGCCACGCTTGCCCGGGAACTGCTTGGTGTCCCAGAAATCCACCCAACTGGTCGGCGCGGTTTTGAGCTTGTCGGCGTTGTAGGCCAGCACGGTCGACCACACAAAGAAGCCTACGCCGCACGGCTGGATGGCGCCCTTGACGTAGTCTTCGGTCTTGCCGAACAGTGCCGGGTCGAGTTGCTCGAACATGTCTTCGTCGCAGCCGCGGGACAGTTCTGGCGATTCAACTTCCACCAGGTCCCAGGACACGCTCTTGGTGTCGACCATGGCCTTGACCTTGGCCATCTCGCCATTGTATTCGCCCGCCACGATCTTGCCGTTGCCCGCCGCTTCCCAAGGTGCGTAGAAGGCTTTGACCTGCGCCGCCTTGTTCGCCCCGCCAAAGGACACGACAGTCAGGTCGGGACCTGCCGCCATTGCGTGTGCCGCACCGATCATGCCCATGACCAGGGCGGTGAATTTCAGGGATTTCAACATTTATATTGTTCTCCACGTGCAGGGTTGGTGTTGCAGGGGGCGATTAATTCGCCTCTAGAAGTGGGTCGAGCGCGCGAACGTGTTCGACTTGCCAGCCAAGCGGTACTACGTCACCAACGGCCAGCGCGGGATCGAGCTCGGCTATCGGCTGTTTAACAAAGAAATCGGTCTTGCCGCAGACTTCCAGGCGTACCCGGACGTGGTCGCCCAGGTAGATGAATTCCGCCACCCGTCCTGAGAAGCGGTTGACGCAGGATTCGCTCGAACCGTTGAGGCTTATGCGCTCCGGGCGAATTGACAGCGTGACTGGCTCGCCGGTCTTGCCGACATTCACTGCCAGGGCTTCAACCTTCTCGCCACGGCCCAACTCGACCACGCAGCGGTCACCGGTGTGGCTGTGCAGGCGGCCATTGAGGCGATTGTTCTCACCGATAAAGTTGGCGACGAAGGTGTTCTTCGGCTCTTCGTAGAGGCTGCGCGGCGGGGCGATCTGCTGGATTTCGCCTTGGTGGAACACGGCCACGCGGTCCGACATGGTCAATGCTTCTCCCTGGTCGTGGGTCACGTAGACCACGGTCACGCCCAGGCGCTGGTGCAGATGCTTGATCTCCATCTGCATGTGTTCGCGCAGTTGTTTGTCCAGTGCGCCCAGCGGTTCGTCCATCAGCACCAGTTGCGGCTCGAACACCAGCGCCCGGGCCAGGGCCACGCGCTGCTGCTGGCCACCAGACAGCTGCGCCGGATAGCGTTGGGCGAAGGCGTCGAGCTGAACCATGCTCAGGACTTTTTTCACCTTGTCGCTGACATCACTTTTGTTCAGGCCGCGCACGCTCAGCGGGAACGCAAGGTTCTCGGCAACGGTCATGTGCGGGAACAACGCGTAGTTCTGGAACACCATGCCGATGTCACGCTTGTGCGGCGGCACGTTGTTGATGGAGCGCCCGGCCAGCAGGATTTCGCCAGCGGTCGGGGTCTCAAAACCGGCGAGCATCATCAGGCTGGTGGTCTTGCCGGAGCCGGACGGCCCGAGCAACGTGAGGAATTCGCCTTTGCGAATATCCAGGTTGAGGTCTTTGACGATCAGGTTCTCGCCGTCGTAGCTCTTTTGCACTCCACGAAAGCTGACCAGAATGTCGCTGGCCCCTGCGCTTGAATCGACCTGGCTCATACCCACACCTTTGTTGTTGATGACTGCTGTGGACTAAGCCTAGTGGACGCTGGGGACCACGCAAATCGGGGGGCAGGAGAGAATCGCCTCAGCCGGCTGGAAGGTTGGGGGTAGGGATTGCCCTACAAGGATGGCGCGTTTGGGCAAATGCACCGGCACCTTGCCAGCTACAGGCTTGAAGCACAGGCAAAAGCGGCTTGAAGGGATGTCGCAGATAGATATGTCGCAATTAGAGGAGTTTGTGTTCCATCGCATATTTCACCAGCTCCGCCAGGGAGGTGATGTTGAGCTTCTGCATCAACCGCGCCTTGTGGGTGCTGATGGTTTTGCTGCTCAGCGCCAGTTGCTGGGCAATGTCGTTGACGTTGGCGCCCTGGGCCAGGCGCTCGAACACCGAGAATTCACGCTCTGACAGCAGCGAATGCAGCGGCCGCGAATCGGTCAGACCCACCTCGAAGACCATTCGGTCAGCCAGGTCGGGGTCAATGTAGCGCCCACCCGCTGCGACCTTGCGGATGGCCGTCAGCAGCAGCGCCGGGTCACTGTCCTTGGTCGCGTAGCCTGCCGCGCCTACTTTTAAAGCGCGGGCAGCCATTTGCGCCTCGTCATGCATCGATAGCACCAGGATGGCCGGGGGATTGTTCAGCGCGCGAATCCGCGGAATGGCTTCCAGCCCATTGACCCCGGGCATGGAGATATCAAGCAGCACCACTTCGCAGGGAACATGACGCAGGGTCTCGAGCAACTGCTCGCCATTGCTCGCCTCCCCTACCACCAGCAAGTCCTTGGCCAGGCCGATCAACTGCTTGATGCCTTCGCGGACAATGGTGTGGTCTTCGGCTACCAGTACACGGATCACATTGTTCTCCATTCTTCTTGTTTCAGATCCAGGATCATTCGCGAGCAAAACCCCTCCCACAGGGAGACCGGGTCGAGGCACAGATCTCTATTACACTCCAACTGCTGTGGGAGCGGGCTTGCTCGCGAAGGCTTCATCATTGACAACACAAACCTTCAGGCCCCATCCAGCGGCACTCGCACCATCAGCGTCGTACCCTCACCCGGCTCACTCTCAAGCGACAACTCGCCGCCCATGATCAACACCCGTTCGCGCATGCCCACCACGCCAAAGGAAGTAGGCCGACCGGTTGAGGCGACAAATCCTGCGCCATCATCGCTGACCGTCATGAGCAACTCGTTGCCCTCGCGAACCAGCGTCAGTTCGACAGTATGCGCCTGGGCATGACGCATGACATTGGTCAACGCTTCCTGAAGGATCCGGAACAGTCCAATGGCCATAGCGTCGCTGAGCACTGGCAGGTTGTCCGGCACCTGCACCAGGCAGGGAATATGGGTGCGCGCTTCGAAGCGCCGGGCCTGCCATTCAATCGCCGAAGCGATCCCGGCGTCGAGAATTGGCGGGCGCAACGCTGTCGCCACGTCCCGAACCAGCTGGAACAACTGTGCAATCAGGCGCTTCATACTGTTCAAGCGATCCTGCAGGCCAGGATCAAGCTGCGCGTAGGACAGTTCGCACATCGAGGTCTCCAGCTTCAGCACGGTGAGCATTTGCCCCAGCTCGTCGTGGACCTCCCGGGCAATTCGCGCTTTCTCCTCTTCCCGCACGCTTTCCAGGTGCGCGGACAACTCCCGTAGCTGCTCGCGCGAGCTGGCCAGCTCCAGTTCGATGCGCTTGCTTTCGCTGATGTCCCAGACGATGCCATCCCAGACGTAGGCGCCGTCTTCCAGTCGACGGGTAATCGCCTTGATCTCGGCCCAGCGCTGTTCGCCCTGGCGGGTAAGAATTCGTCCTTGCCATGACCAGTCGCTGTCGGTGTCCAGCGCCAGGTCCTGGGTCCTGTGGTAGCTGGCTTTGTCATCCGGATGCACCAGGCTGCGCAGGCCCTTGTCGCGATGGGCGAGAGTCGCCGGGGAGTAACCGACCAGGGTTTCGCTTCCTTCACTGATGTAGGCAAAGTCGATCTGCCCTGTCACCGGCGCCCGCTCCAGGCGAAAGACCAATCCCGGGACGTTGGCGGCGATCCCCTGCAGCCGCGCTTCACTTTCCTGCAGTGCGGCCAGGGCACGGCGACGTTCAGTGACGTCGTTGAGGTAAACCACCAGGTACTCGCCTTCGCGAAATCGCAGGAAGCTCAACGACACGTCCGTTGGCAAGATACTGCCGTCCGCCCGCACGCAGTTGGTTTCGAAACTTTGCGGCCCCTCCTCGCTGGCACGGGCTCGCTTCCACAGGTTAAGCCAGCGATCCATGTGCAGGCCGGGTTCGAAATCGATCAATGGCCGGTCAATGATTCCGCCGGCGGCATAACCCAGCATGGTCTCGGCTGCACGGTTGGCATAGCGCACATGGCTGTCCCAATTCACCCACAGAATGCCGACCGTACTTTGATCGATGGAAAACTGCGTGAGCCGCAGCGCTTCTTCGCTGGCTGCACGCAAGGCAATGTCTTCACGTGCCGCGACCAGCCGCTGCTCCAGACTGTGCTGTTGGCGCCGTTGCCAGAAGACGATGGCCATGCTGCTGAACATCAGCACCGCAAACAACAGACACAGGTTTTGCCAGAAGCCTGGCGACTCGGCCAGCCGAGGGTATTTGGGCTGCAGCCACTGGTTGTGCAACTGTTCGAGGTCCTTGGCCGGAATCGCCCGCAACGCCGCCTCGACGATGCCTGCCAGTTCAGGCCAGTCACGGCGGGTCGCAACCCGCAGCAACTGCGGCAAGCCAATGTCACCCACCACCACCAATCCGGCAAACTCCGGTTCGGCGGACAATCGACCGAGCTGCGCCTCATCGACTACTGCGTAGCTGGCCTGCTGGCTCAGCAGCAGTTGCAAGGCCTGGCGCTCGATCGGCACGCCCTGCAAATTCAGATGCGGGTAATTGCCGCGCAGGTAGTCAGCAGTCGCACCTGGCATGCGCACCGCCACCCGGGTCTGGCTATCGAGTTTTTCCAGCTCTACCACGCCAGCGCTCTTCTGATCACTGACCACCAGCTGGGGCACCCGCATATAAGGGTCGGAAAACTGCCATAGCCGCAGACCTCCCGGGGTTTGCGTCAGCCCAGGGGCAATGTCGATTTCGTCTTCTCGGGCCGCCGCCTCCAGTTGCGCCAGGTCGGGGAAATTGCGCCAGCTCAATTCGACCTTGAGGGATTTGGCCACCCACTTCATAAGCTCGACATTGACCCCGGACAGCCGCTGCAAGCGCCGATCGTATTGGGCATAAGGCGTTTGCAGCACCACCCCGACGCGCAACTCGCCATGACTGGCCAACCACTGGCGCTGCGCCGGCGACAGTTGCGCAAGATGCTCGGAAGGCGCGGAGGCCGACCAACCCGCCAGGGAAAAGCACAGACAGGCAATCATTAACAGGCAGCGCACAACCATCATTAAAGCCCCACACACTGACAAATACTGACTAACCCATTAGGCTGCCGGAATCACTTCTGGCCTGGAATATCCGATGCCCATTGTCTACCACCTGGCACTGCCAGCATTGTGCCTGTCGCTGATCCTGCCTTGCGCGTTTTCCGTCAAGGCGGCCGACCCGGCCCCTGCTGCTGATTCCCCTGCTGCATCTGCGCCAACGCAACGCCAACCGCTGCTTGAGCGTAGTCAGGAAGACGCGGCCGCACTCGAACGCACCTTGCCCGCTCAGGAACAGCAACAGCTGCAAGCGGGCAGCGAGACCTTCCTGGCGCTGTGGAAGCCGGCGAATACTGCAGAGCCCAAAGGTGCGGTGATTATCGTCCCGGGCGTCGGCGAGACAGCTGACTCACCGCAAGCGATCGGCCCATTGCGTCGTAAATTACCGGATGCCGGCTGGAGCAGCCTGAGTATCACCTTGCCAGACCTGCAAAGCGACGCCATTGCCCCTCGCGTCCTCGAAGTGCCCCCGGCGATCAAGGCCCCTGACACAGGGACCAAGGATTCGACCACTTCCACGCCCATCGAACAGGCCGCCGGCGGCGAGGCCGATGTGGCAGACAAGGCTGTGGTCGAAAGCGTCGACGAACAGCGAAGGGTCGATGCCGAACGGATTTTCGCGCGAATAGACGCGGCAGTGGCCTACGCCGAAGGGCAAAGCGCTCGCAGCATCGTCGTGCTGGGACATGGCACCGGCGGCTACTGGGCAGCCCGATACCTGAGCGAGAAGCAGCCACCGCAGGTCGAGAAGCTGGTAATGGTCGCGGTCAAGACGCCGGCATCCACCAAGCCCGAGCTAGTCGAGCTGGCCTCGACGCTCAAACTGCCCACCGCAGATATTTTCTACATGGACAAGCCGCTGGACCGCGATGAAGCGCTCAAGCGATTGCAGGCGAGCAAGCGGCTGAAGACGGCAGCGTTCAGCCAGGTTTCGTTGAAAGCCTTGCCAGGAAATGCCAAGGATCAACAAGAGCAGCTGGTCCGCCGGGTGCGGGGTTGGTTGAGCCCTCAGCCGGCGGGATGAAAACGCTAGCGAAAATCCCGACGCTGACGGATTACCGTGTAGGCGTTATGCAACTCGCGGGTTTTGTCCGTCGCCTCGCGCACCTGCAACGTGGTTGCCCCACTGCCGGCGATCTTGTCCGGATGATGCCGACTCAGCAGACGACGGTAGGCGCGCTTGATCTGCGCCGGCTCACTGGTAGCCGACACCCCCAGCAGCCGCATCGCGTCCTGATAGGTCAGCGCGCTGCTGATCGCAGGACGTTTCTGCGGTTCATATTCGCTCGCCAGGGCCTGCACCTGCTGTGGCGTCCAGCCCAGCCAACGACCCCATTGGGCAATCAGCTCCAGCTCACTGCGACCGGCACGCCCATCCGCCCAGATCATGCGCCAACAGGCGCGCAACACGCCTTCGGCAGCGAAAGGTTGGGCGCTCAGGCGTTGCAGGTATCCGCGCAGCCGGTCATGTCCTGATTTGCCGCGATTGAATGCGACAATCGCCCGGCGTTGCGCGGACTCGGTCATTTCCAGCGATCGCATCTCCTCTCGGGCCTGCTGAATGTGACCTGCCACCACCTGTCCATCGCATTTGGCCAACCGCCCGAGCAGGATGAACAGCAGTTCATCGTTGCGCAGGACTGGCCGGCCGCCGAGCTTTTCCCGCAAGTGTCCCCAGCTCTGCAGCTGTAGACGCCGGTCCAGCGCCTGCCCCAATAGCGCGCCGAGCATGGCCCCCGGAATGCTGGCGATGGCAAAGCCCGCCCCGGCTCCAATCAGAGTCCCTGGCCACAGCATCTCAGCGACTCGCTTCTATCAAGGTTTCCACTTCTGCCAGGCGCTCGTGGGTGCCGACATCTACCCAGCGTCCATCGAGGCGTTCACCAGTCACCTGCCCCTGCGTCATGGCCGCGCGCAGCAACGGCGCCAGCTTGAACGCACCCGCTGAGCAATTTTTGAACAACTGCGGGTGCAGCACCGCAATCCCGCTGTAGGTCAGCGTCGCATCATCTGCTTGCCCGTCGCGCACCAGCCCGTCGCGCAGGCTGAAATCCCCGGCAGGGTGATGCGCGGGGTTGTCCGCCAGCACCAGGTGCGCCAGCCCGTCGATGGGGTGTTTCAACACGCTGAAGTCATAGTCGGTCCAGATATCGCCGTTGACCACCAGGAAAGCGTCGTCACCCAACAATGGCAGCGCTCGGAAGATGCCGCCGCCGGTCTCCAGCGGTTCGCCTTCAGGCGAGTAGTGAATCCGCACGCCGTATTGCGATCCGTCACCCAGGTAGTTCTCGATCTGCTGGCCGAGCCAGGCATGGTTGATCACAATCTCGGTAAAACCGGCAATCGCCAGCGCCTTGAGATGATATTCGATCAACGGTATGCCGCCGGCACGCACCAGCGGTTTGGGAGTGGTCAGCGTCAGCGGGCGCATTCGTTCGCCCTTGCCTGCCGCGAGAATCATCGCCTTCATGCTTGAACTCCGGCACGCAAGCTATCAAGCAATGCACCCAGATCCGCCAGTTCCGGCCGGCGAGCGACCACAGCATCTATATAAGCAAAGAAGCGCGGCACGTCGGCCAGGTAGCGGGGTTTGCCATCACGGTGACAGATGCGGGCGAAGATGCCGATGACCTTCAGATGACGCTGCGCGCCCATGAGGTCGCTGGCGCGCAGGAAGCTTTCGAAGTCCGATTGCACCGCAATGCCCAGGGCACCGGCCTGCTGCCAGTAATCTTCGAGCCAGCCGCGTACGCGTTCTTCGGGCCAGCTGAGAAAAGCGTCTTTGAACAGGCAAGTGACGTCATAAGTGACGGGGCCGTAGACCGCATCCTGGAAATCCAGCACGCCGGGATTCGGTTCGCTGAGCATCAGGTTGCGCGGCATATAGTCGCGATGCACCAGGACTTTTGGCTGCGCCAGCGCACTGTCGATCAACAGGTCGCTGGCCTGCTGCCACAGTGCCTGCTGGGTGGAGTCGAATTCGACGCCCAGTTCGTGCTTCACATACCAGTCCGGGAACAACTCCAGCTCACGGCGCAGCAAGGCCACGTCATAACTTGGCAGCGGCGCCACCATTGGCAGTTGCTGAAAGGCCAGCAAGGCTTGCAAGGCATCCTTGAACAAATCGTCGGCATTTTCGCTGTCGATCACGTCCAGGTAGGTCTTGTTGCCCAGGTCATTGAGCAAAAGAAAACCGCGTTCCAGGTCTTCGGCGTAAATTTTCGGCACATTGATGCCGGATTTCGCCAGCAAAAAAGCGATGTCAACGAAGGGTTTGCAGTTTTCCTGGGGCGGCGGCGCATCCATCACGATAAAGCTGCGGCCCGCGCCCTCCCAGCGGAAATAGCGCCGAAAACTCGCATCGCTACTGGCCGCAGTCAACGTGGCTGGGGGTACGGCTCCCCAGCCCTGCTCTGCAAAGAGGGTGGCCAACTGTTCTTCGAGCCAAACTTTCAGGTGTTGCAAACGTACATCTTGGTCAGGCATTGCAAGGGTCTCCGACGGCGCTAGCCGTCAAGCGGGTCATGCTTTATTATCCAGCATCTTTTTCAGACCATCGAGAGGCGTGCGGCCCACACCGCGGGCAGATGGCACGCAGGAAGCCCGGACTAATAAGATGGCATTGAAATCCCCCGCGTTTCGTAAAAAATTTCCGTTGTTGGTTACCGGCAGTCTGCTGGCCCTTCAACCTCTAGCCACTTCGTTCGTGGTCGCCGCGGAACAGTATGACTGCTCAGTCTCTGCTTCGGGTGCCTGGGACTGTGCGCCAAAATCCCCAGCCGCTGCTTTGCCACCTCGCCCCGTCCATGACGGCAGCGCGGTAAGTGCAAGCGGCGAGACGCCTGCCGACAGCGGTACGAGCGACGACACCGGCGCCAAACCGGCACTGGTGACCGAAGCCAAGGGCCGCGGCCTGAAGTCTCGCAGTGCAGACTACAGTCACCTCGACTGGGTTCCGCGCGAGAACCTCACCGCAGCGCAATTGGCTGAAACCGGCCCTTACTGCTCGGGTTCCTATATCGAACCCACTCGTCCTGGCATGAATGACAAGACGAATAAAAGTGACGCCCCGACCTTTATCGGCGCCAAGGCCTCTCGCTATAAGCAGGAAGAACAGGTTGCAGCACTGGCCGGTGACGTCGTCATGCGCCAGGGCAGCATGCAGGTCGAAGCCGACGAAGCCAACCTGTACCAGGCCGAGAGCCGCGGTGAGCTGAGCGGCAACGTGCGCATTCGCGACAATGGTGCACTGATCGTTGGCGATCACGCCGATGTGCAACTGGACACCGGTGAAGCCAAGGTCGACAACGCCGAATACGTTCTGCACAAATCCCGTATCCGCGGTAGCGCCCTGTACGCCAAGCGTGCCGAAAACGCGATCATCCGCCTGAAGGACGGTACGTACACCACGTGCGAACCGAACAGCAATGCCTGGCAGCTCAAGGGTAATAACATCACCCTGAACCCGGCCACCGGCTTCGGTACCGCGACCAACGTGACCTTGCGGGTCAAGGACATTCCGGTCCTGTACACGCCGTACATCTATTTCCCGATCGACGACCGTCGCCAGTCCGGCTTCCTGCCGCCGACCATCGGCACGGGCACCGATACCGGCTTCATGCTGGTAACTCCGTACTACTTCAACCTGGCACCGAACTACGACGCCACGTTGTACCCACGCTACATGAGCAAGCGCGGCCTGTTGATGGAAGGCGAGTTCCGCTACCTGACGCCGTCCAGCGAAGGCCAGTTCGGCGCTGCGTACCTGAACGACGACGACACCGAGCGCAGCAAACAGACCGACTACGAAAAAACCCGCTACATGTACAACTGGCAGCACAAGGGTGGCCTCGACTCGCGTGTTCTCACGCAGGTCGATTACACCAAGATCAGCGATCCTTATTACTTCCAGGATCTGCAGACTGACCAGATTGGCGTGAAAAGCGCGGATTATGTGAATCAGCAGGGGTCGGTGACGTACCGCGGTGATAGCTATACCGCTCGCGTGAACGCTCAGGCTTATCAACTTGCTACTGTGTCGGACATCACTCCGTACGACCGTTTGCCGCAGATCACCTTCAACGGTGCGCTGCCCTATACTCCAGGCGGCCTGAATTTCACCTATGACACTGAACTCGTGCGATTCGACCGTGATTTGAAAAACGGCGATTTCTCGGACGAAGATGGCGTTGTGACTCCCCGTCTGGACAATAATGTTACCGGCCTCGCCCGCGCTACCGGCGATCGTTTAAATTTGGCGCCTGCCGTCAGCTTGCCACTGGATTGGTCATACGGTTTCCTGAAGCCAACGCTGAAGTATCAATACACCCAGTATCAACTTGACTTGGACAGTATCGGCAAATCTCAAATTGCCACCCAGAATGCGGAACAGGACAAGCTCAACGGCACCTTCGACACCAATCAGAACCGTGGCGTGCCGATTGCTAGTATTGACAGCGGCCTTTATTTCGATCGCAAAACCACGTGGTTTGGCAAGAACTACAACCAGACTCTTGAACCGCGATTGTTCTATCTATATGTGCCTGAGACGGATCAGGAAGATATTCCTGTCTTCGACACCAGCGAATATACCTTCAACTATTCGTCGCTGTTCCGTGACAACCGCTTCTCCGGCTCCGACCGGGTCGGCGACGAAAACAAACTGTCCCTGGGCGTCACCAGCCGCTGGATCGAAGAAAACGGCTTTGAACGTCAGCGTATCAGCGTCGGCCAGGCGCTCTACTTCAAGGACCGTGAAGTCCAGTTGCCGGGTATCGATGCCAAGACCCGTGATGACGCGAGATCCAATGTTTCGCCCTACGCACTGGAATACGAATACCGCTGGAACCGTGACTGGCGCACCACTGCCGATTACAACTGGGACCCGGACAGCCGCAGCCCTCGCTCGGGCAGCGCGATGTTCCATTACCAGCCTGAAGACAACCCGAACAAGGTCATCAACGCCGGTTATCGTTATCGCAATGACCAGGTTCGTTACGACCAAACCTCCGGTAAATGGCAGGTTGGTGGCGGTGACTACGGCACCCCTGGTACGCCGGGCTACGTGAAGGACTACTACAAGATCCAGCAGCACGACTTCTCGGTTATCTGGCCGATCGTGCCGCAATGGAACGCTATCAGCCGCTGGCAGTATGACTACAACCGCAACCGTACCCTGGAAGCCTTTGGTGGCTTTGAGTACGACAACTGCTGCTGGAAACTGCGCGTGATCAACCGTTACTGGGTTGACTACGACGAAACCAGTCAAGACGCTCCGCAAAACGAAAAAGGCGACCATGGCGTCTTCCTCCAAATTGTTCTGAAGGGACTCGGCGGCCTCACCGGCGCCAAAGTAGAGAGCTTCCTCGACAAAGGCATCCAAGGTTATCGTGAACGTGAAGACCAAGCTTTCTGATTGTCTGCGCCCGCTCATGCTGGGCGCGCTGTTCCTGGGTACCGCGGCCAACGCCGCAGTGCAGTCCATCGATAGAGTGGTGGCCATCGTCGATAACGACGTGGTCATGCAGAGCCAGCTGGATCAACGGGTTCATGAAGTTCAGCAAACCATCGCCAAGCGTGGCGCCGCCGCGCCGCCGCCTGGTGTGCTGGACCAGCAGGTTCTTGAGCGCCTGATCGTCGAAAACCTGCAGTTGCAGATCGGCGAGCGCTCGGGCATCCGCATTACCGATGAAGAACTGAACCAGGCTGTCGGCACCATCGCACAGCGCAATAACATGTCGGTGGATCAGTTCCGCGCCGCCCTGACACGTGACGGCCTGTCCTACGACGACGCACGTGAGCAGATTCGTCGCGAAATGATCATCAGCCGCGTGCGTCAGCGCCGTGTGGCGGAGCGCATCCAGGTGTCCGAGCAGGAAGTGAAGAACTTCCTCGCTTCCGACCTGGGCAAGATGCAGCTGTCCGAAGAGTTCCGCCTGGCCAACATCCTGATTCCTACACCGGAAAGCGCCAACTCTGAAGCGATTCAGAATGCTGCCAAGCAGGCAGACTCGGTTTACCAGCAGCTCAAGCAAGGCGCTGACTTTGGTCAATTGGCCATCGCCAAATCCGCCAGCGAAACCGCACTGGAAGGCGGCGACATGGGCTGGCGTAAAGCTGCTCAATTGCCACCACCGTTCGACCGCATGCTGAGCACCATGGCCGTGGGCGACGTGACCCAGCCGATGCGCACACCAGGGGGCTTCATCATCCTGAAGATCCTCGACAAGCGTGGCGGTGAAGCTCAGGTGCGTGACGAAGTGCATGTACGCCACATCCTGGTCAAGCCAAGTCCGATCCGTGACGAAGCGAAGACCAAGGCGCTGGTCGAGTCGCTCTACACCCGTATCGAGTCGGGCGAAGACTTCGCCGAGCTGGCAAAAAGCTATTCGGAAGATCCGGGTTCTGCCCTCAACGGCGGCGACCTCAACTGGATCGACCCGAACGCCCTGGTGCCAGAGTTCCGCGAAGTGATGGCCAATACTCCACAAGGCAAGCTGTCCAAGCCGTTCCAGACTCAATATGGCTGGCACGTCCTGGAAGTCCTGGGCCGCCGCGCTACCGACAGCACCAACCAGGCCCGCGAACAGCAAGCCATGACCGTACTGCGTAACCGCAAATACGACGAAGAGCTGCAAACCTGGTTGCGTCAGATCCGTGACGAAGCGTACGTCGAGATCAAACTCCCTGGTGCAGACCAGGCAGCGCAGTGAACCCCAAACGTTTCGCGCTGACACCCGGCGAGCCGGCGGGCATAGGTCCTGACCTGTGCCTGCTACTCGCCTCGCAAGCCCAGCCACACCCCCTGATTGCCATCACCAGTCGCGACCTGCTCATTGAGCGGGCCGCGCAACTGGGAGTGGCCGTTAATCTGCTGGCAGTGACACCGGACAGTTGGCCAGACGCCCCGGCGCCAGCCAACAGCCTGTATGTGTGGGACACCCCGCTCAATGCCAAGGTCACTGCCGGGCAACTGGACAAGGCCAATGCCGCCTTCGTCCTGGAAACCCTGACCCGGGCTGGCCAAGGCTGCCTGGACGGGGATTTCGCCGGCATGATCACCGCCCCGGTACACAAGGGCGTCATCAACGAGTCGGGCATCGCCTTTTCCGGGCACACAGAATTTCTCGCTGACCTGACCCACACGGCACAAGTGGTAATGATGCTCGCGACCCGTGGCCTGCGCGTGGCGCTGGTCACCACTCACCTGCCGCTGCGCGAGATTGCCGACGCAATCACGCCTGAGCGCCTGGAGCGCGTGACACGTATCCTGCACACCGACCTGAAAGAGAAGTTCGGCATCGCCCAGCCGCGCATCCTGGTGTGCGGGCTCAACCCGCACGCCGGTGAAGGCGGTCACCTGGGCCATGAAGAAATCGACATCATCGAACCTACATTAGAGCGCTTGCGCGGTGAGGGCATGGACCTTCGCGGCCCCCTTCCCGCCGACACTCTGTTTACCCCCAAATATCTGGAGCACTGCGACGCAGTGCTGGCGATGTACCACGACCAGGGCCTGCCGGTGCTCAAGTACAAAGGCTTCGGCGCGGCAGTCAATGTGACTCTCGGCTTGCCGATCATCCGCACGTCGGTCGACCACGGCACCGCCCTGGACCTGGCCGGCAGCGGCAAAATCGACACCGGCAGCCTGCAAGTCGCCCTGGAAACCGCCTACCAGATGGCCGAGACCCGTATATGACCGAGCATTACCAACACAAGGCGCGCAAACGCTTTGGCCAGAACTTCCTGCACGATGCCGGCGTCATCGACCGCATCCTGCGCTCCATCCATGCCAAGGCTGAAGATCGCCTGCTGGAAATCGGCCCCGGCCAGGGCGCGCTGACCCAAGGCCTGCTCAGCAGCGGCGGCCAGCTCGACGTGGTGGAACTGGACAAGGACCTGATCCCGATCCTCAACCAGCAGTTTGCCGGCAAGAGCAATTTCAACCTGCACCAGGGCGATGCACTGAAGTTCGACTTCAACAGCCTGAACGCAGCGCCTGCCAGTCTTCGGGTGGTCGGCAACCTGCCGTACAACATCTCTACCCCGCTGATCTTCCACCTGCTGCACAACGCCCACCTGATCCGCGACATGCACTTCATGCTGCAAAAAGAAGTGGTCGAGCGCATGGCGGCAGGCCCGGGGGGCGGAGACTGGGGCCGTTTGTCGATCATGGTTCAGTATCACTGCCGGGTCGAGCACCTGTTCAATGTCGGCCCTGGCGCGTTCAATCCGCCGCCCAAGGTTGATTCGGCGATCGTGCGTCTGGTGCCTCACGCGGTGCTCCCGCATCCGGCAAAAGACCACAAGCTGCTGGAGCGCGTGGTTCGCGAAGCCTTCAACCAGCGTCGCAAGACCCTGCGCAACACCCTCAAGCTGTTGCTGAGCAATGACGAAATCGAAGCCGCCGGCGTTGATGGCAGCCTGCGTCCGGAGCAACTCGACCTGGCCGCCTTCGTGCGCCTGGCCGACAAGCTCAGCGAGCAGGTACCCCAGGCACCTGCTGCCGACTGACCAGCGATGAGCGCTATCGGGTAGGACGCCAGTCTGGTTTACTACCCGGTACTTGGCCTAGACTGACTCCCTCAGCTACGCCCCGCGTCCCGCTTCGTTTTTAAGGCCTCTTGCATGTCCGATCCTCGCTATCAGGTCGACGTCAGCGTCGTCACCCGCTATCTGGCAGAACAATCGCAACCCGAGCACGAACGCTTTGCCTTCGCCTACACCATCACCGTGCAGAACAATGGCCAGCTCCCGGCCAAGCTGTTGTCGCGGCACTGGGTGATCACCGATGGCGACGGGCATGTCGAGGAGGTTCGCGGTGCGGGCGTCGTCGGCCAGCAACCGCTGATCGATCCAGGCAAGAGCCACACCTACAGCAGCGGCACGGTCATGACCTCCAAGGTCGGCACCATGCAGGGCACCTACGAAATGATTGCCGACGACGGCAAGCACTTCGACGCCGTCATTGCGCCGTTCCGCCTGGCGGTGCCCGGAGCCCTGCACTGATGGCAACGTACGCCGTCGGAGACCTCCAAGGCTGCCTTGACGCACTGCAATGCCTGCTCAAAAAAGTTGTCTTCGACCCGACTCATGACCGGCTATGGCTGGTCGGCGATCTGGTCAACCGTGGCCCGCAGTCGCTGGAAACCCTGCGCTTCCTCTACGGCATGCGCGAGTCGCTGGTATGCGTACTGGGCAACCACGACCTGCATTTGCTGGCAGCCGGGAGGAACATCGAGCGCCTGAAAAAAGGCGACACCCTGCGTGAGATCATCGATGCGCCCGATTGCGCAGACCTGCTGGACTGGTTACGCCAGCAAAAGCTCATGCATTACGACGAACAGCGCAACATGGCGCTGGTGCATGCGGGTATCCCGCCACAATGGTCGCTGCGCAAAGCCTTGAAATGTGCCGCCGAAGTCGAGACAGCCTTGCGCGACGACAACCTGTTGCCACCCTTTCTCGACGGCATGTACGGCAATGAACCAGCGAAATGGGATAGCGAACTCAAAGGCATCACGCGCCTTCGAGTAATCACCAACTATTTCACCCGCATGCGTTTCTGCACGGCCGAAGGCAAGCTCGACCTCAAGAGCAAGGAAGGCCTGGACTCGGCACCACCGGGCTACAAGCCCTGGTTCCAGCACAAAGAACGCAAGACCAAAGGCTTGAAGATCATCTTCGGCCATTGGGCAGCGCTGGAGGGCAACGTTGTGGAGCCGGGCATCTCGGCCCTCGACACCGGCTGCGTCTGGGGCGGCGCCCTGACCCTGATGAACGTCGACACCGGCGAACGCCTGTCTTGCAAATGCGACGCGCACGGCCATGTCGCCGCTGAGCCCATCGCCCCCACACTCACCGCATCATCGTCAGCCAGCATTCAGCGCTAGGCTACGCTTTCAGCCGAGCCACAGGAGCCCGCCATGAGCGAATTCAAACGTATCCCCCCAGAGCAGGCACAAGCCCTGCGCGAACAAGGCGCTGTAGTGGTCGACGTCCGCGACCCCGCTACTTTTGCCGCGCTGCACATCGCAGGTTCCAGGCACCTGGATAACCACTCCCTGCACGCGTTCATCCAGGGCGCCGACCTTGATGCACCGACGGTCGTTGTGTGTTACCACGGCAATTCCAGCCAAGGCGCGGCCGCTTATCTGATCAGCCAGGGCTTCTCCGATGTCTACAGCATGGATGGCGGTTTTGAGCTGTGGCGTACGACTTATCCTGCGCAAACCGCGCAAGGCACCTCGGAATAATATTTTTGTAACGCGTAAGCCCCAGCCACTGTGGGCTAGCGCCGTGGCAGACGAACGGTCTGCCACAACTAATTGCGTATCTCGCCTTTACCTCCCGAATTCCCAACTATCCTTAAGCCCAGGCCATCCAAAACAGGGGAGAGCCGGTACACCGGCGCGCGGGTCATCGGGAGTAGCTTTCGGAGTCGTCAGCTCTGAAAGAGTTCTGGGGGGTAAACAGCGACCGCCTGTTCGGTTGCTGCCAGCATCGACTGAGTGATCCGGCGTCGGCTCCACGTATCGAGCGAGGTGACGTCATGAGTATCTTTAGCCACTTCCAACAACGCTTCGAGTCCACACGCCAGGAAGAACTCTCGCTGCAAGAGTATCTTGAGCTGTGCAAACAGGACCGCAGTGCCTACGTTTCTGCCGCCGAGCGTCTTTTGCTGGCCATCGGAGAACCGGAACTGCTGGACACCTCGACCAACTCGAGGCTGTCGCGAATCTTTTCCAACAAGGTGATCCGTCGCTATCCGGCCTTTGAAGACTTCCACGGGATGGAAGAATGCATCGACCAGATCGTGTCGTATTTCCGCCATGCCGCTCAGGGCCTGGAAGAGAAGAAACAGATTCTTTACTTGCTCGGCCCCGTCGGTGGCGGTAAATCGTCCCTGGCCGAGAAGCTCAAACAGCTGATCGAAAAAGTGCCCTTCTACGCGATCAAGGGCTCGCCGGTCTTCGAATCACCCCTGGGTCTGTTCAACGCCACAGAAGATGGCGCGATCCTCGAGGAAGACTTTGGTATTCCCCGGCGCTACCTCAATACCATCATGTCGCCATGGGCCACCAAGCGCCTGGCTGAGTTTGGTGGCGACATCAGCCAGTTCCGTGTAGTGAAACTCTATCCGTCGATCCTCAACCAGATCGCCGTGGCCAAGACCGAACCTGGGGACGAGAACAACCAGGACATCTCGGCGCTGGTGGGCAAGGTCGATATCCGTAAACTGGAAGAATTCCCGCAGAACGACGCCGACGCCTACAGCTACTCGGGGGCCCTGTGCCGGGCCAACCAGGGCCTGATGGAATTCGTCGAAATGTTCAAGGCGCCGATCAAGGTGCTGCACCCATTGCTGACCGCTACCCAGGAAGGTAACTACAACAGCACCGAAGGCCTGGGCGCGATCCCGTTTACCGGGATCCTGCTCGCCCACTCCAACGAATCGGAATGGCACACCTTCCGCAACAACAAGAACAACGAAGCCTTCATCGACCGGATCTACATCGTCAAGGTGCCTTACTGCCTGCGCGTCAGCGACGAAGTGAAAATCTACGACAAGCTGCTGTTCAACAGCTCGCTGGCCAAAGCCCACTGCGCACCTGACACCCTGAAAATGCTCGCCCAGTTCACCGTGCTCTCGCGCCTCAAAGAGCCGGAAAACTCGAACATCTACTCGAAGATGCGGGTGTACGACGGCGAAAACCTCAAGGACACCGATCCGAAGGCCAAGTCGATCCAGGAATACCGTGACAATGCAGGCGTCGATGAAGGGATGAACGGCCTCTCGACCCGCTTCGCGTTCAAGATCCTGTCCAAGGTCTTCAACTTCGACCCGCACGAGATCGCCGCCAACCCGGTGCATCTGCTCTATGTGCTGGAACAACAGATCGAGCAGGAGCAGTTCCAGGCCGAAACACGCGAACGTTATCTGCGGTTCCTCAAGGAATACCTGGCCCCGCGTTACATCGAATTCATCGGCAAGGAGATCCAGACCGCCTACCTCGAGTCCTACAGCGAGTATGGGCAGAACATCTTCGATCGTTATGTGCTGTATGCGGATTTCTGGATCCAGGATCAGGAGTATCGCGACCCGGAAACCGGCGAGATCCTCAACCGTGTAGCGCTGAACGAAGAGTTGGAGAAAATCGAAAAACCGGCAGGCATCAGCAATCCGAAGGATTTCCGCAACGAAATCGTCAACTTCGTACTGCGTGCCCGTGCCAATAACAACGGCAAGAATCCGACCTGGCTCAGCTACGAAAAACTGCGGGTGGTCATCGAGAAGAAAATGTTCTCCAACACCGAAGACCTGCTGCCAGTCATCAGTTTTAATGCCAAGGCCAGCAAAGAGGACCAGCAGAAACACAACGACTTCGTTACACGAATGGTCGAGCGTGGATATACCGACAAACAGGTACGGCTGCTATCCGAGTGGTATCTGCGGGTGAGAAAGTCCCAGTAAGGGAGCTGCAGGCGGCAAACAACGAACCCTCCACAGACACGCGGTGTTTGCGTATTTGTGGCCATATGTCGCGCGCCGCTTGTTTCTGAAGCTTCTGTCTTGCAGCTTGAAGCTTATGACTCGAAGCTCCCCGGAGGGCCTATGAGCTATGTGATCGACCGACGTCTCAATGGCAAGAACAAGAGCACGGTAAACCGCCAGCGGTTTTTACGGCGCTACCGTGACCACATCAAGAAAGCCGTCGAAGAGGCGGTGAGCCGGCGCTCCATTACCGATATGGAACACGGCGAGCAGATCAGCATCCCTGGTCGCGATATCGATGAGCCAGTGCTTCACCACGGCCGTGGTGGCAAGCAGACCGTCGTGCACCCGGGCAACAAGGAGTTCACCAGCGGCGAGCACATTGCCCGTCCACCGGGCGGTGGCGGCGGCAGAGGGCCCGGCAAGGCCGGCAACTCCGGTGAGGGCATGGACGAATTCGTCTTCCAGATCACCCAGGAAGAATTCCTCGAATTCATGTTCGAGGATCTTGAACTGCCCAACCTGGTCAAGCGCAACCTGACCGGTACCGACACCTTCAAGACCGTCCGCGCGGGCATCAGCAACGAAGGCAATCCGTCGCGGATTAACATCATCCGCACCCTGCGCTCAGCCCATGCACGGCGTATTGCTCTGTCTGGCAGCAGCCGGGCAAAATTGCGTGAAGCCAAGGAGGAGTTGCTGAGACTGAAGCGGGATGAACCGGACAACTTCGGCGATATCCAGGAAATAGAGGCAGAAATCGAAAAACTCAGTGCGCGCATCCATCGCGTGCCTTTCCTGGACACTTTCGACCTCAAGTACAACTTGCTGATCAAGCAACCCAACCCCAGTTCGAAGGCGGTCATGTTCTGCCTGATGGATGTCTCAGGCTCCATGACCCAGGCGACCAAGGACATCGCCAAGCGCTTTTTCATCTTGCTGTACCTGTTCCTGAAACGTAACTACGACAAGATCGACGTGGTGTTCATTCGCCACCACACCAGCGCACGAGAAGTGGACGAGGAAGAGTTTTTCTATTCTCGCGAAACCGGCGGCACCATCGTTTCCAGCGCCCTGAAGCTCATGCAGGAGATCATGCAGGAGCGGTATCCAAGCAATGAGTGGAACATCTATGCGGCACAGGCCTCCGACGGGGACAACTGGAACGACGATTCACCGATTTGCCGCGACATCCTGATCAATCAGATCATGCCGTTCGTGCAGTACTACACTTATGTCGAGATTACCCCTCGGGAGCACCAGGCTCTGTGGTTCGAGTACGAACGCATTGCCGAAGCCTTCTCTGACACTTTTGCCCAGCAGCAACTGGTCTCGGCCGGGGATATCTATCCGGTCTTCCGTGAACTCTTCCAGCGCAGGTTAGTGACATGACCGCCAAAGAGCAGAAGCGCCAACCCATTTCCACCGGCTCCGAGTGGACGTTCGAGCTGATCCAGGCCTATGACCGCGAAATCAGTCGTATCGCCGCTCGCTACGCACTCGATACCTATCCCAACCAGATAGAAGTGATCACCGCCGAACAGATGATGGATGCGTATGCATCAGTGGGCATGCCGCTGGGCTATCACCATTGGTCCTACGGCAAGCACTTCCTCAGCACCGAAAAATCCTACAGCCGCGGCCAGATGGGGCTGGCCTACGAGATCGTGATCAACTCCGACCCGTGCATTGCGTACCTGATGGAAGAGAACACCATCTGCATGCAGGCACTCGTGGTAGCGCATGCCTGCTATGGCCACAACAGCTTCTTCAAAGGTAACTACCTGTTCCGCACCTGGACCGACGCCAGTTCGATCATCGATTACCTGGTGTTTGCCAAGCAGTACATCATGCAGTGCGAAGAGCGGCATGGCATCGACGCGGTAGAGGACCTGCTGGATTCCTGCCATGCGCTGATGAACTACGGGGTCGACCGCTACAAGCGCCCCTACCCTATTTCAGCCGAGGAAGAACGCCGCCGTCAGAAGGATCGCGAAGAGCATCTGCAGAAGCAGATCAACGACCTGTGGCGCACCATTCCCAAAGGCGCGGACAAGTACAGCGAGAAGGACAATGCGCGCTTCCCCGCCGAACCTCAGGAAAATATCCTGTACTTTATCGAAAAACATGCACCGTTGCTGGAGCCCTGGCAGCGTGAGATCGTGCGCATCGTGCGCAAGATCGCCCAGTATTTTTACCCGCAACGCCAGACCCAGGTCATGAACGAAGGCTGGGCCACGTTCTGGCATTACACGCTGATGAACGACCTTTACGATGAAGGCCTCGTCACCGATGGTTTCATGATGGAGTTCCTGACTTCTCACACCAGCGTGGTCATGCAACCGGGCTTCGACAGCCCGTACTACAGTGGCATCAACCCTTATGCCCTGGGCTTTGCGATGTACCGCGACATCCGCCGCATGTGCGAAAGCCCTACCGAGGAGGACTACCGCTGGTTTCCAGACATTGCTGGTACGGACTGGCTTTCGAGCATCAAATTCGCCATGAGCAGCTTCAAGGACGAGAGTTTCATCCTGCAGTACCTGTCACCCAAAGTGATACGTGACCTGAAGCTGTTCAGCATTCTCGACGATGATCAAAAGGACGATCTGCTGGTTCCGGCCATTCACGACGAAGGCGGTTACCGCACCATCAGGGAGACCCTGGCGGCGCAGTACAACCTCGGCAATCGTGAACCCAACGTGCAGATCTACAGCATCGATCGGCGCGGCGACCGCTCCCTGACCCTGCGCCATCAGCAGCACGATCGCAAACCGCTGGGCGAGTCGACCGACGAGGTTCTCAAACATCTTCACAGGCTGTGGGGCTTCGATATTCATCTGGAAACCCTGCAAGGGGAGAAGGTGATGAAGACCCAACATGTGCCTCCCAAAGGCGAACACGCTGAAGGTGATTACGGCCGGCTGGACCTGGCTGTCATTCATCTTTGAATCCGTTAGTGCCTCCGGTGGTTCGACGCAAAGGTTATTCTGTCGAGCTAACGGAGGTTTTTTATGCAGATTTATAAAGTCGGCGGTGCAGTGCGCGATCGCCTGCTGGGTATTCCGGTCACCGATATCGATTGGGTAGTGGTAGGCGCCACCACCGAAGAGATGCTCGCCAAGGGTTTCCGGCCCGTGGGCGCAGACTTTCCGGTGTTCCTGCATCCCAAAAGCGGTGAAGAATATGCCCTCGCCCGCACCGAGCGCAAAAGCGGGCGCGGCTACGGTGGCTTCACCTTCCATGCCAGCCCTGAAGTCACCCTCGAAGAAGACCTGATCCGCCGCGACCTGACGATCAACGCCATGGCCGAGGACGATCAGCAGAATCTGACCGATCCCTACCACGGCCAGCAGGACCTGAAGGATCGCCTTCTGCGCCATGTTTCACCTGCGTTCGCCGAAGATCCGCTCAGAGTACTGCGCGTTGCCCGCTTTGCAGCTCGCTACGCCGGGCTCGGATTTACGGTGGCTCCGCAAACGCTGGAATTGATGCGCCAGCTCGCCGATTCCGGTGAATTGCAGGCGTTGACGGCTGAACGCAGCTGGAAGGAAATCTCCCGCGCACTGATGGAAGACCAGCCGCAAATATTTATCGAGGTGTTGCGCGAATGTGGCGCGCTCAAGGTGTTGATGCCTGAAGTCGACGCCCTGTTCGGGGTACCGCAACCGGAAGCCCATCACCCGGAAATCGACACCGGGGTGCATACCCTGAGCGTGTTGCAGCAGTCTGCCCTGCACAAGCTCCCCCTGACCGTGCGCTGGGCCTGCCTGCTGCACGATCTGGGCAAGGGGCTGACCCCCACGGAGGAATGGCCACGCCATATCGCCCACGAGCACACCGGGCTGAAGCTGATCAAGGCGGTCAACGAACGCTTCAAGGCACCGAAGGACTGTCAGGAACTGGCGTTGCTGGTGGGGCAATACCACACCCATGGCCACCGCGCCCTGGAGCTGAAGCCCTCGACCTTGCTGGAACTGTTGCAGAGTTTCGATGTGTACCGCCGGCCACAGCGGTTTGAGGAGTTTATTGCGGCGTGCGAGATGGATGCGCGCGGGCGCAAGGGGCTGGAGCAGCGAAGTTATCCGCAGGCGGACTACCTGCGCGGGGCTGCAGCGGCAGCCCGCGGTGTGGCGGTTCAGCCGCTGCTGGAGCAGGGATTCAAAGGGCCTGAACTGGGAGAAGCGATCAAGCGCGAAAGGCTCAAAGCACTCAAAGCCTATAAGGAGCACGCGTAGAGCAGATCAAAAGATCGCAGCCTTCGGCAGCTCCTACATGGATTGACGCAAATTCTGTAGGAGCTGCCGAAGGCTGCGATCTTTTGCTATTACAGCAGCTCAGCAGGCGTCAGTTGCTCACCGCGCCACTCAAACGCCACCGGGGCCAACACCTGATCAATCTGAGCTTCACTCCACAAGGTCGCAAAGCTTTTTCCTACACCCGGATGCACACGGTCCGGGGCAATCAGCGACAACGGCCACAACACAAAGGCATTTTTAAGAATTTCTGCCCTCGGCAGTACCAGGCCATCGAAGTTGCCCACCAGGTCACCGAACAGCAACACGTCGATATCCAGGGGCAAACCTCGGCGATCTGGCGCATAACGACCGTTATCCGCCTCGATAAACTTGAGCCGACGGTCCAGCTCGATTAACGGCAGATCAGTCCAGGCCGATACCACGAAATTGAAAAACGGCCCACTCTTGATGCCCACCGGCTGGCTTTCGAACACCGCCGAGCAGCGTATATCCACCAGAAAACCCGCAAGGGCTTCCAGGCCCGCCTGCAGATGGGCTTCGCGCTCGATATTGCTACCGAGCCCGAGATAAACCTGGGTCAGCGACATCCGCGCTCGATCTCCACACCCACACCCCCGGTCGCCGCGGGGACAGCACCTGGCTTGGTCAGTTTGAGCCGAACCCAGGTGATCTCGAATTCGCTCATCAGGACTTCCACCAGACGCTCGGCAAAAGTCTCGACCAGTTGGTACTGCGCCTGCTCGGCAAAAGCCTGGATGCGCGCTGAAACGCTGGCGTAATCGAGTGCCAGGGTCAGGTCGTCTCCCGCCGCAGCCGGGCGGTTATCCCAGGCAAAACTCAGATCCAGACGCAAGCACTGCCGGATGCCTCGCTCCCAGTCGTAGGCACCAATGACGGTGTCGACTTCCAGGCCCTCGATAAACACTCTGTCCAAGCACTTTTCTCCGCTGCACGACAAGGGCGCAATGCGCCGTTAGAATCAGGGCGTCCTCGCCCGGAATAGTTAGCATGTTTTGGTTACTGGCGACTCTCGCCTACCTGCTCGGCTCGCTGTCCTTTGCCATCTTGCTCAGCCGCCTGACCGGTAATCCCGATCCGCGAATGAGTGGCTCGGGCAATGCCGGCGCCACCAACATGTTGCGTCTGGCCGGCAAGAAACTGGCGGTCCTGACCTTGATCGGAGACCTCTGCAAAGGCCTGGTGCCCGTATTGATCGCGGGTGTTGCCGGCCTTTCACTGCAGGAGCAAGCCTGGATCGGCGTCTGCGCCGTGATCGGCCATCTGTTCCCGTTATACTTCCGATTTCGCGGCGGCAAGGGTGTCGCCACCGCTGCCGGGATGCTGCTGGGGCTTTACCCCCCAGCGGCATTACTGGCCGTTTGCGCCTGGCTGCTGACGTTCTACCTGACCCGCACCAGCTCGCTCGCCGCGTTGATTGCCACCCCTCTGACCCTGCCACTGCTGGCGTGGCAAGAGCCCGCTGCCCTGCTACCGATGAGCGCGCTTACCGGCCTGATTGTCTGGCGTCACCGTGGCAATCTACGCGACCTGTTTGCCGGGCGCGAACGGCATTTCTAATTCAGCGCTGTGAGCGCCGTGCATCGCAGGCGGCTCAAAGCGCCGACAACTGTTCCATCGGCCAGCGGGCCTGCACACTGATCGCCAGGCTTTCATGCTGGCCAGCCTGCAAACGCTGACAACCGGCAAACGCGATCATCGCACCGTTGTCAGTGCAGAATTCCGGACGCGCATAAAACACATCGCCTTGCATTTCGCCGAGCATTTTTTCCAGCGAGGTGCGCAGTGCCTTGTTGGCGCTGACGCCCCCAGCGATCACCAGGCGCTTCATGCCGGCCTGTTTCAGGGCGCGCTTGCACTTGATGGTCAAAGTCTCCACCACGGCCTGCTGGAACGCCAGCGAGATGTCGCAACGGGCTTGATCACCGTCGTCCCCGGCGCTCACGCACTGCTGCCAGGTGTTCAGCGCGAAGGTTTTCAAGCCGCTGAAGCTGAAGGCCAGGCCCGGGCGGTCGCACATTGGCCGCGGAAAGGTGAAACGTCCGGCGACGCCCTGCTCAGCCAGGCGCGAAATTTCAGGACCACCCGGATAGTTGAGCCCCATCATCTTCGCGGTCTTGTCGAAAGCTTCACCGGCAGCATCGTCGAGCGTCTCGCCCAAGAGGGTGTATTGGCCGATCCCGTCGACCTGAACCAACTGCGTATGACCGCCTGACACCAACAAAGCGACGAACGGGAATTGCGGCGGTTGCGACTCCAGCATGGGCGCCAGCAAGTGGCCTTCCATGTGATGCACGCCGAGGGCCGGAATGCCCCAGGCAAAGGCCAGCGCCTGGGCACAAGACGCCCCCACCAGCAATGCACCGACAAGCCCGGGACCTGCGGTGTAGGCGATCGCGTCGATCTCGGTAGGCACGCAGTCGGCCTCGGCCAACACCTGACGAATCAAGGGCAGCATGCGCTTGACATGGTCACGCGAGGCCAGCTCCGGGACCACCCCGCCATAGGCGCGATGCAGGTCTATCTGGCTGAACAGCGCGTCGGCGAGCAGACCGCGCTCACTGTCGTATAATGCGACACCAGTTTCGTCGCAAGAAGTCTCTAATCCCAGTACTAGCATGGGTTTGCGCCTTGTTTAGGCTGAATTCGAAGGCGCGCATAATAGTCGCCACGCGATGCCCCGACCAGCGGTTTTCGATCAGAGGCTTTGCATTCCGAGCGATGAGGGGTTAACATCCGCAACCCTTAAAAACCGACGTCTTCAAGTGCTCTTTTGCCACGAGGATGTTGACCCCGGTAATGAATGAAGGTAGCTCTGGATGCCAGCCGTCAAAGTAAAAGAGAACGAACCCTTCGACGTAGCTCTGCGTCGTTTCAAGCGCTCCTGCGAAAAAGCCGGTGTACTGGCTGAAGTTCGTAGCCGCGAATTCTACGAGAAGCCTACTTCTGAGCGTAAACGTAAAGCAGCAGCCGCTGTTAAGCGTCACGCCAAGAAAGTACAGCGCGAACAGCGCCGCGCCGTTCGTCTGTACTAATACACAGACGTTCGTAGCAAGCTTCTGCCAAGCCCGGCCCTCAGCCGGGCTTATGGCATTTGCGGAAAACGCTTGATGCTTCACCGTCAAAGCCGCAGACGCGACCTAGACAAAATCCGCTTCACAGCGTCAGACCTGGCTCTTTTGCCAGCGGTGCACGTCTTTTCTGACGAGCCTTCCAAGGCTACTGACGAGCACACCCACTGATTCCTCTCACGACGATCAGCCCAAGGCACCCTCTTGCGTGCCCGCTTATGAGCTATCCGAGGCCACCGACTGGCGGTAGCGGATTTCAGCGCAATATTTTCAAATGGTCGAATACTGATGGGTACTAACGTCAGTTGATTTTCGACAGATACACTTCCCTACGGCGATTACGCAAACGACAGGTTCGAGCCGCCTTAACACGCGCCTCAAGCAACGGACCGCGCTCGCTCGCCGCAGGTTTTGGATCCATTCAGCGCAGATGACGAGAACGCCATGGCCGGGCTAATTCCCCAGAGCTTCATTGACGACCTTCTGAACCGCACCGACATCGTCGATGTGGTGAGCTCGCGCCTGCAAATGAAAAAAGCCGGCAAGAACTACACTGCCTGCTGCCCGTTCCACAAAGAAAAAACCCCGTCTTTCAGTGTCAGCCCCGACAAGCAGTTCTACTATTGCTTCGGCTGCGGTGCTGGCGGTAACGCCCTCGGCTTCATGATGGACCACGACAACCTGGATTTCGTCCAGGCCGTCGAAGAGCTTGCCAAAGCCGCAGGCATGGAAATCCCCAGGGAAGAAAGTGGCCGGCCGCACAAACCACGACAGCCCACCGACTCCCCGTTATATCCCCTGCTGACTGCCGCCGCCGAATTTTATCGCCAGGCGCTCAAGAGCCATCCGTCGCGCAAGGCTGCCGTGGATTACCTGAAGGGGCGCGGCCTGACCGGCGAAATAGCCCGGGACTTTGGCCTTGGTTTCGCTCCGCCTGGCTGGGACAACCTGTTCAAGCACTTGAGCAGCGACACCTTGCAGCAGAAAGCCATGGTCGATGCCGGCCTGCTGATCGAGAACGCCGAAACCGGCAAACGCTATGACCGCTTCCGCGATCGCGTGATGTTCCCGATCCGCGACAGCCGCGGCCGCATTATTGCCTTTGGCGGCAGGGTGCTGGGCGACGACAAGCCCAAATACCTGAACTCGCCGGAAACCCCGGTGTTTCATAAAGGCCAGGAACTCTACGGCCTCTACGAAGCACGCAAGAACAACCGCAATCTCGATGAAATCATCGTGGTTGAGGGCTACATGGATGTCATCGCCCTGGCGCAGCAAGGCCTGCGCAACGCCGTGGCAACGCTGGGCACAGCCACCAGCGAAGAACACTTGAAGCGACTGTTTCGCGTCGTGCCCAACGTGCTGTTCTGCTTTGACGGCGATCAGGCCGGCCGCAATGCCGCCTGGCGCGCGCTCGAAGCGACGCTGCCGTGCCTGCAGGACGGGCGGCGTGCGCGGTTCCTGTTCCTGCCCGAAGGCGAGGACCCGGATACCCTGGTCCGCTCGGAGGGCACCGATGCCTTCCGCGCAAGGATCAACCAGCACGCACAACCGCTGGCCGACTATTTTTTCCAGCAGTTGACTGAAGAATCGGACCCGCGCTCGCTCGAAGGCAAGGCCCATATGGCCACGCTGGCCGCACCGCTGATCGACAAGGTGCCCGGCGCCAACCTGCGTATCCTGATGCGCCAGCGCCTGAGTGAAATCACCGGCCTGAGTGGCGAAGCCGTCAGCCAGTTGGTGCAAAGCGCTCCGCAAGATGCGCCGCCGGCCTACGATCCAGGCATCGACTATGACGCCATGCCCGACTACAGCGACTATCATCAGCCGCAATCACCCGACATGTACACGCCGCAGCAGGAGTGGACGCCGAAGAAGCCTGGCGCCGGCGGCAAGAAGTGGGACAAGAAGCCCTGGGACAAGAACGGCAAGCGTGGCGGTGATCGCGATCAGCAGAGCGCACCACGCACGCCGATCGCTGTCGAAGCCCCTACACTGATTGCACTGCGCACGCTGATTCATCATCCGCAACTGGCCGGCAAGGTGGAAACCGCCGACCATTTCGCCAATGAAAGCAATACCTACGCACAACTGCTGGTCGCCCTTATCGAGGCGGTGCAGAAAAATCCTAAGCTAAACTCTATCCAGTTGATGGCCCGCTGGCACGGCACCGAACAGGGTCGCCTGCTCAAGGCTTTGGCGGAAAAGGAGTGGCTGATTGACGGCGACAACCTTGAACAACAGTTTTTAGACACCATTACTAGGTTATCAGCAGGTCAACACACAGACAGCCTGGAAGTTCTGATCAGGAAAGCAAGGCAGCCAGGATTGACTGCCGAGGAAGCAAATCAGATCGCAAATCAGATGCGCGACCTATTAAAACGTAATGTGGCTGTATCAAACCCGACCTCAACTGGCGCGTGAGGTCATAGCTCAGGTATAATCCTCGGCTTGTTTTTTGCCCGCCAAGACCTTCAGTGGATAGGGTGTTATGTCCGGAAAAGCGCAACAGCAGTCTCGTATCAAAGAGTTGATCACACTTGGTCGTGAGCAGGGCTACCTGACTTACGCGGAGGTCAACGACCACCTGCCGGAGGATATTTCAGATCCGGAACAGGTGGAAGACATCATCCGCATGATCAACGACATGGGGATCAACGTATTCGAGGTTGCGCCAGATAAGGATTCCCTTATGCTGGCCGACGCCGATACCGACGAAGCTGCGGCCGAAGAGGCAGCAGCAGCGTTGGCAGCGGTCGAGACCGACATTGGTCGCACCACCGACCCAGTGCGCATGTACATGCGTGAAATGGGTACGGTAGAGCTCCTCACTCGTGAAGGCGAAATTGAAATCGCCAAGCGTATTGAAGAGGGCATCCGCGAAGTGATGGGCGCAATCGCGCACTTCCCTGGCACGGTTGACCATATTCTCTCCGAGTACACTCGCGTCACCACCGAAGGTGGCCGCCTGTCCGACGTCCTGAGCGGTTATATCGACCCGGACGACGGTATTGCGCCGCCTGCTGCAGAAGTGCCGCCGCCAGTCGATCCGAAAGCCGTGAAAGCGGATGACGACACCGATGACGACGACGCCGAAGCAACTGACGACGAAGAAGAAGCCGAAAGCGGTCCGGATCCGGTCATCGCAGCACAGCGTTTTGGCGCTGTCTCCGACCAGATGGAAGTCACCCGCAAGGCCCTGAAAAAGCACGGTCGTGGCAACAAGCTGGCGATTGCCGAGCTGGTGCTTCTGGCTGAGCTGTTCATGCCGATCAAACTGGTGCCGAAGCAATTCGAAGGCCTGGTCGAGCGTGTTCGCAGTGCCCTGGATCGTCTGCGTCAGCAAGAGCGAGCGATCATGCAACTGTGCGTTCGTGATGCCCGCATGCCGCGTGCCGACTTCCTGCGTCAGTTCCCAGGCAATGAAGTTGACGAAAGCTGGACCGATGCACTGGCCAAAGGCAAAAGCAAATACGCTGAAGCCATTGGTCGCCTGCAGCCGGACATCATTCGTTGCCAGCAGAAGCTGATCGCGCTGCAAACCGAAACCGGTTTGACGATTGCCGAAATCAAGGACATCAACCGTCGCATGTCGATCGGTGAGGCCAAGGCCCGCCGCGCGAAGAAAGAGATGGTTGAAGCGAACTTGCGTCTGGTGATCTCCATCGCCAAGAAGTACACCAACCGTGGCCTGCAATTCCTTGATCTGATCCAGGAAGGCAACATCGGCTTGATGAAAGCGGTGGACAAGTTCGAATACCGTCGCGGCTACAAATTCTCGACTTATGCCACCTGGTGGATCCGTCAGGCGATCACTCGCTCGATCGCCGACCAGGCCCGCACCATCCGTATTCCGGTGCACATGATCGAGACGATCAACAAGCTCAACCGTATTTCCCGGCAGATGTTGCAGGAAATGGGTCGCGAACCGACTCCGGAAGAGCTGGGCGAACGCATGGAAATGCCTGAGGACAAGATCCGCAAGGTATTGAAGATCGCTAAAGAGCCGATCTCCATGGAAACCCCGATCGGTGATGACGAAGACTCCCACCTGGGTGACTTCATCGAAGACTCGACCATGCAGTCGCCAATCGATGTAGCTACCGTTGAGAGCCTTAAAGAAGCGACTCGCGAAGTACTATCCGGCCTCACTGCCCGTGAAGCCAAGGTACTGCGCATGCGCTTCGGTATCGACATGAATACCGACCACACCCTCGAGGAGGTTGGTAAGCAGTTCGACGTAACCCGTGAACGGATTCGTCAGATCGAAGCCAAGGCGCTGCGCAAGCTGCGCCACCCGACGAGAAGCGAGCATCTGCGCTCCTTCCTCGACGAGTGATCACAAAACCCCCGGCCCAGGCCGGGGGTTTTGCTTTATGTAGATTAAATCCCCCGCACTTCCCTCCCGCCGAATTGCCCGTCTACACTCGAAACATTCCCCCGAGCCATAACGAGAGCGTTATGCCCAGACTGCCGACCGTGCTTTTTTTACTGTCGCTGATCACCTGGACCACAACGGCTGGCGCTCTGACTCTAACCGACGAAGAACGTAGCTGGCTGGACGCCCATCCGCACCTGCGCCTGGGTGTCGATGCGTCCTGGCCACCTTTCGAGTTTCGGGACGATCAGGGCCGCTACCAGGGTCTTGCCGCAGACTACATCGACGTGATTCGGCAACGCCTGTCGGTCGACCTCAAACCGGTCGAGCCCGTCAGCTGGACGGTGGTCCTGGAACAGGTCAGGCAAGGCAAGCTGGATCTGTTGCCGGGCATCATGTCGACCCCGGAACGCCAGTCTTATTTATCCTTCACGCGCCCTTACCTGGACTTTCCGATCGTCATCCTCGCCCACGTGGGGGGCGCCCAGCCGCGCAAAATCGCGGACTTATACGGGCTGAAAATCGCCGTGGTGGACAACTACGCCCCCCATGAACTGCTACGCACCCATCATCCCGACCTGAACCTGGTGGCCATGCCCAACGTCAGCTCGGCACTGCAGGCGCTGGCGACGGATGAAGTAGACGCCGTGGTCGGCGATCTCGCCTCCAGCGTCTGGAGCCTGCGCCAGTTGAAGCTCGACGGCCTGTATGTGAGCGGCGAGACGCCCTACCGCTATCAACTGGCCATGGCCGTGCCCAAGGACAACAAAATACTGGTTGGCATCCTGGACAAGGTCCTGGCGGACATGAGCCCGGCTGAAATCAGCGCCATTCAGGAGCATTGGGTCGGCAACGTGCTGGATCACCGTACATTCTGGTCCGACCTGCTGGTTTACGGCCTGCCGGGATTATTGCTGCTGATCACCGTGCTGGCGGTCGTCATCAGGATCAATCGCCGACTGAGCTCGGAAATTTCCCGCCGGGTCGATCTCGAACAGGAATTGCGCAGCAGCGAGTATCACTACCGCGGCCTGGTCGAGAGCCTTTCGGCCATTGCCTGGGAAGCGCGTATCAGCGACTTCACCTACAGCTACGTGTCGCCGCATGCCGAAGAACTGCTCGGCTACCCGCTCTCCCATTGGCTGATCCCGGGGTTCTGGCGCAACATCATTCACCCTGCAGACCTGACCCGAGCCCAAACCTTCTGCGACCACGAAGTCCTGGCCGGGCGTGATCACACGGTCGATTACCGCGTGATCACCGCCGACGGTCGGTGCCTGTGGGTACGCGACATCGTCAGCCTGATCGAGCATGGGCACGAGCCGGTGCTGCGCGGCCTGATGATCGACATCAGCGACGCCAAACGCACGGAAGAAGCGCTACGCCTGTCCGAGCAGAAGTTCGCCTCGGTCTTCCAGCAGTGCCCTGACATTCTGGTGATTGCGCGGTTGTCCGATGGCTGCCTGCTGGAGGTCAACGAAGCGTTTGAGGAGCAGATCGGCCTCGGCGCCGAGGCAGTCATCGGCCAAACCGCCACTGACCTGAACATCTGGGGCATCCCCGGCGTCGGCCCGGGCCTGCTGCAGCGCTTGCAGGCAGGCAGCATCCGCAACCTCGAGATGCCCTTTCGCCGCAACAACGGCCAAGTGTTCACCGGCCTGATCTCCGCCGAACCCTTCGACCTGGATGCCACCCCGGCGCTGGTCGTTGTCGTTCGTGACATCAGCCAGCTCAAGGAGACCCAACAGCAGCTGCAAATCTCCGAGGAGAAATTCGCCAAGGCGTTCCACGCTTCCCCGGACGGCTTGTTGCTGTCGCGCCAGAGCGACGGCCTGTTGATGGAGGTCAACGATGGCTTCAGCCGCATCACCGGCTTCAACAGCGCGATGTCGGTCGACCGCTCCTCCCTGGAACTGGGCATCTGGGTCAACCTCAACGAGCGCAAGCAGATGCTCGACCTGCTCAATCGCGATGGTTTTGTTCGCGACTTCAGTTGCCACATCCGCCGCAGCGACGGGCAGATTCGCCTTTGCGAAGTGTCCAGCCGGCCGCTGCCGATCGGCAATGAAGATTGCATGTTGACCATCGCCCGGGACATTACCGAACGCCACCTGATGCAGGAGAAGCTGCAACAGGCCGCTACCGTGTTCGAGAGCACCGCCGAGGGCGTGTTGATCACCGACACCCAGCAGCACATCAGCGCGGTTAATCGCGCGTTCACCGAAATCACCGGTTACAGCGAAAGCGAAGCACTGGGTCACACCCCTCGCCTGCTCGCATCAGGTCTGCATGACAGCGCGTTTTATGCCGCCATGTGGCATCAACTGACCGCCGAAGGCCATTGGCAAGGGGAGATTTCCAACCGCCGTAAAAATGGAGAGCTGTACCCCAGCTGGCTGACCATCAGCGCAGTGCGCAACCGCGATCGATTCATTACCCATTTTGTTGCCGTGTTCGCTGACATTTCCAGCCTCAAGCACGCCCAGGCCAAGCTCGACTACCAGGCGCACCACGATCCACTGACCGGCTTGCCAAACCGCACATTGTTCGAAAACCGGCTGCTGACTGCGCTGAACAACCAGCAGGAAAACGGCGGCCAGGGCGCAGTACTGTTTCTCGACCTGGACCGCTTTAAACACATCAACGACAGCCTCGGCCATCCGGTCGGCGACCTGCTGCTCAAGGGCATTGCCGTGCGCCTCAAAGAGCAGCTGCGGGACATCGACACCGTGGCACGACTCGGCGGCGATGAATTCATCATTTTGCTTCCAGGCCTTCAACAACCCAGCGATGCCGACTACATCGCCAACAAGTTGCTCAATTGCTTCTCGGCGCCGTTCCAGGCCGGTGAACATGAGTTCTTCATCAGCGCCAGCATTGGCACCAGCCTCTATCCCCGTGACGGCGGTGACGTGGCCACACTGGTCAAGAATGCCGACGCCGCGATGTACCGCTCCAAGGCCAAGGGGCGCAACCGCGTCGAAAGCTACACCCGCGACCTGACCGCCCAGGCCAGTGAGCGGGTAGCGCTGGAACACGAGTTGCGCCGCGCCATCGAGCGCAATGAACTACACCTGCACTACCAGCCGAAGATCAGCCTCGACGACCATCGCCTGGTCGGCGCCGAAGCACTGATCCGCTGGCGCCACCCGACTTTCGGTGATGTGCCACCAGAGAACTTCATTGCCCTGGCCGAAGAAAACGGCATGATCCTGCAAATCGGCGACTGGGTACTGGAAACCGCCTGCCGCCAGATGCTGGAGTGGAATCAGCTCTATCAAAGCATGGGCCCGCTGTCGGTAAACTTGGCAGGCGCCCAGCTGCGCCAGCCCAACCTGCTCGGGCGCATCGAACAACTGCTCAAGGACAACCGTCTCAGACCGGATCTACTGCAACTGGAAATTACCGAAAACTTCATCATGAGCCAGGCGGAAGAAGCGCTGGCAGTGCTGCACCAGCTCAAAAACCTGGGCGTGCAACTGGCAATCGATGACTTCGGTACAGGCTATTCATCCCTGAGCTACCTCAAGCGGCTCCCGCTGGACATCCTCAAAATCGACCAGTCTTTCGTCCGCGGCCTGCCGGACGACCCGCACGACGTGGCCATCGTTCGCGCAATCATCGCCCTGGGCCGCAGCATGCAATTCACCGTGATCGCCGAAGGCGTCGAGACCCAGGCCCAGCAACAATTCCTCGCTGCCGAAGGCTGCGACCAGATCCAGGGTTACATCGTCAGCCTGCCCCTGCCACCCGACGAATTCGCCGCGACATTTCTTCGTACAACAGTTTCGAGCTTTTCGGATAGCACAGCCGAGAAACCATCGTTATAATCCGCGACCTACTGAGGGCCTATAGCTCAGTTGGTTAGAGCAGAGGACTCATAATCCTTTGGTCCACGGTTCAAGTCCGTGTGGGCCCACCATATGAATCAAGGCCTGCAGCTCAGCTGCAGGTTTTGACGCCCCAATCAGATGTTCCCGAGGTACAGTTTCGGTACAGTCCGTACCGATCTTCCCTCGGAGAACGTATGGCGACCCTCGTAAAAACCCCCTCTGGCACATGGAAAGCGGTCATTCGAAAAAATGGCTGGCCGACTGCTTCTAAGACATTCCGCACAAAACGCGATGCTGAAGACTGGTCAAGACGCACCGAAGACGAAATGGTCAGGGGCGTTTATATCCAACGCAGTGGTTCAGAACGAATGACGCTCGAAGCTGCTCTGAAGCGTTATCTGAGCGATGTCACGCCAACCAAAAAACCTACTACTCAGCGTGGCGAAATCAGCAAAGCCAAAAAGCTCATCGAGCATTTGGGAAAATACTCACTCGCTGCATTGTCCGCTGAAATTATCGCCGGGTTTCGTGATAAGCGCTTGAGCGAATCCGGCCACAAGGGAAACCTCAGCAACAACACCGTCCGCCTAGAGCTAGCGCTACTCAGCCATCTTTTCACCGTAGCAATCCAAGAGTGGGGGGTGGGCCTTACATTCAACCCCGTGCTCAACATTCGTAAGCCAAGCCCTGGTGAAGGTCGAGATCGAAGGCTGTCACCTGATGAAGAGCTCCGGCTGATCAATGCTGTGAACGCTCATAGCAACCCAATGCTCGGCTGGATTGTGCGCATAGCCCTGGAAACCGGCATGCGGGCTTCTGAGATTTCGACCTTACGGCGACACCAAGTCGACTTAGAACGACGCGTCTTGAGGCTCAAAGACACGAAAAATGACTCAGCTCGAACCGTACCTCTAAACCGATTCGCCACAGAAGCTATTAAGTCTGCGATGAATAACCCCATTCGACCGATAGATTGTGATTTGGTCTTTTTTGGCGAGCCTGGTCGAGACAAAAAACGTCGCCCATACGCATTTACTAAAGTCTGGGGAACCCTGAAAACTAAACTGAAAATGCGGGACTTTCGTTTTCATGACCTGCGGCATGAAGCCGTCAGTCGGCTAGTTGAAGCAGGGCTATCAGACCAAGAGGTATCTGCCATCAGTGGCCACAAGTCGATGCAAATGCTCAAGCGGTACACCCACCTTCGCGCAGAAGATTTGGTGGAGCGCCTGGATAGCCTACAGCGAGGTCGAGGCTAGAAGTTTGTGCATGTACAAGTTTATCTAAACCAAGCGATGTGTGTCCTCATTGTAAAAAGTGCGGATTGAGCAGCGGAGGTTAGCTGAAATGAGGGAATTTTAGCGACCACGGTAAAAAGGCCGTTTTTTGGGGCACACTTTTGAACTATTGAGACATCAGCCCGAGATATCTCAATGAAGCAGTTCAATCAGCCATCAACCCCTGAGCAGAAAGAGTCGGTAGAAAAAATGGAGCGGAAGCTTACCGAACAGTTCGGTCCACTCCTCACCGCTGTACACCTTGCGGGGGTACTTCACCGCAGCGAACAGGGCTTGCGGTGGAGCCTTACTCAGCCTGGCCAATTCGCTGACACGATCAACGCTACACGCGTCAGAATCGGCCGTCGCAACTATTATCGCGCTGCGGATCTTGCACTGTTATTGGCAGGCGAGGTGGCCGTATGACCTCTATCTTGAGACTGGGTGATATCCATCCTGCCATTGATGGAAAACCCACTCCCCAGCTCTGGAGTGCGGAGCTCGCGTCTGCTGCATCCATCACGCCGAAGTCCATCAGTTGGCTGTGGCCTCAATGGCTAGCGAAAGGAAAACTCACCATTTTGGCCGGGGCCGGCGGATCAGGCAAAACAACTCTGGCTATTGGGCTAATCAGCTGCTTGACGAGAGGGGGAAATTGGCCGGACGGTAGTCGTTGTAACGAGTGCGGTAATGCATTGATATGGAGCAGCGAAGACGACCACGCAGACACCCTTGTCCCTCGGCTAATAGCAGCAGGTGCAGATTTGACACGCGTTCATTTCATCAATGGCCGGATCAGCGCCGTTGGCGAGCGGGATACGTTCGATCCCGCGACCAACTTTGATCTCCTGCGCGAAGCTTCAGCGCGTATTGGAGGGGTATCCCTGCTTTTGCTCGATCCTATGGTTAGTTTGGTACGTGGGGACATGCATAAGGCCAACGATGTTCGGCGTTCATTGCAGGTGGTGGTAGATTTTGCAGAAGCCCATAGTTGCGCCGTACTTGGAATCACCCACTTTAGCAAAGGCAGCGGTGCATCCTCTCCAGCTGACCGAGTGATAGGCAGCCAGGCGTTTAGCGCGCTGGCCCGGACTGTCCTTGTTGCAGCCAAATCCGCGGACTCCGATATCAGGATTCTGGCTCGCGCAAAATCCAATATCAGCGACGACCAGGGTGGAGTCAGATACACCATCGAGGCTTGCACCGTGACAAACGATATCGAAACCACCCGAGTGGTCTGGGGAGAATTAGTCGAGGGTAGTGCTGGTGACATTTTGGCAGAGATTGAGTGCCCTGATGTGGACGCTGTATCAGATGACGACCCTAGCGAAGCATTGCGCCGAATTCTCAGGGACGGTCCCATCTCTGGTAAGGAGGTTAAAAGATTGATGGCGGAGAATGGATTCACCACGAAGCAGACGCGAACTGCTCGTGAAAAGCTGAACGTTATTGCCAGCCGTGAAGGTTTCGGTAGGGATATGACAACTAATTGGTCCATGCCGTAAAAGTAAAACGACTACATCACTATTCGTGCCCTAAAAACACAATCATGCCCACGAGAAATGGTAGGCATCAATGGGTGGGATGGGCACGAATGATGATCGCCCACCTGACGAGTTCTTGCCGAATATCTCATGGTCAAATGATTACTCGCAGCCTTTGGCGCTTCGTGATTTCTGGGCCTAAGGGAAACTTGTGCCTGCTTTCGCTTTAGTGAACGTCCTACTGCTGAACGCCTCATGTCGCTGCCGACATGAGGCGACAACCATTCATCTTCTAGGGCTTGGGTCCCCACTGTAATCGCCGTAATCATCTATTGGGGGATCTTGACGATTACGTCGTTTATGTCGTTCTGCCGCTCCTTGGGCATTTGATTTTCTGGCTTCGAGTTTTGCCAACTTCTCATTGGTATGAGCCAGCATCCACTCCGCCGCCTGTGCCCGCTGTTCATCTGCCTCCGCCTGCCTCATCGCATCAGCCACTAATCGATTACATTCCTTCTCACGCGCGCTGATGCTGGCAAAATCGTCTCGCAGGTGTTGCTTGGCTCGCTCTAGACCGGATTTTTCAGCATTCTCGTAACGTTGTTTCGCTTGATCCAATCGTCTTCGGTAATCACTGCCAGCTCCGGCTTCGTAAATGACGATACCCACTGAAGCACCGATCAGAACGGAGATGGCGAAAATGAGGAGCATCAGAGGCATTGCGTACCACAAAATATCCCACCCATAAGCGGTCATTTCCCAATGCTTGCCTCCCCATACATCGAGACGCATGATTTGGAGTCGCGTCTTTAAGTACGGAAAAAGGACTGTCGCGGAGAGCATTAAAAAGCCGATGAGTACAGACGGCGTGACCAACTCAGCTAACCAATCATAGATATTTCTGAAGGTTTTCTTCATCGTAGATACACCTCGGTAATTTCCGGACGAAAATGACCGAGCTCCTGAGAGACGGTTTCAAGCGCAACAACTCTTTCCAATCCCAAGAGCTGGAGTTCAGTCATTCTTTGCTGTGCATAACTATGACGAAGCCCATGTGCGCCTGCAGACCAACCCAGTACCCGAGTTGAGGCAGCGCTGTAGCTAGCGGACCAGCGATGCCCCCCGGCCAGGTCGTAATATTGCTGGTAGTAAATGCCCCGATCAGTCACCCGCCTGGGCATATCGAGACGGAGGCTTTCAAGCCGCTCGGCCAACACTAACGGAATGGTTACTTGGCGAATCAGGCCTCCCTTGCCCTGAACTGTGTAATGCAGCCCCGCTCGGCCTTGGAATTTTTCTGTACGTGCCGGCCGGGGATCAGCAATACGCTCATGGGCTCTACGCAGGGTTAATAGTTCGTGCGCGCGAAGGCCCGCCGCAAAGGCGATTTCCGTCGCCAAGGAATTACGTTGCATCTGCGCTAGGGTGACCAACTCAACCTGCTCGCGCGTGTAGGCGCGCGATTTCAAAGCTTGATCCAACTCAGATTTGACGACGGGTAGTGCATGGCCCACCGCCATCTGATGGGTGAGATGTTGGAACATGGCCTGGATGGCTTGGCGCTCCAAGTTCAGTGCGCTTTGCCCAACCGACTGAGACCGCATCTCTAAGTAATGATGGGCTTGTTGGCTAGTGAGACTTTGCAATCCTACGGGTAGCCGCTCCACCCTCATCCACTCTGCGACTCTGGATAAGGCGGCTTGGTAATTTCTGACAGTACCAACGGATTTTAGGACGCCATCTCGGCCCTGAAGTCGCTTCACAACGGCAGCGGCCTGCCTAACAGGGCTAGCAAATTTGGCCATTGCTCGCTCCTCCAGCTACTTGACGCTTCATCCATCGGGCTACGGTCGCATGAACGACAACCACGCGACGCTCTCGCAACCAGCGCTGTAATTCGGCAATGGTCGCCCCGGCTTTGTGCAGCTGTATTAGCTCACCGGCATAGCGGTCGAGTCGAGAGCGGCGATAATTGGTTTTACGTCGCGCTGCGGAAATCTTGCGTAACCGAGCAGTTTCGGCAAGAGGGTCAAATCTGGATTGGCTCATAGCGCTCTCCTGTGTATTTACAGGAGGAGCTTATTGAGCGGCTGGAAGCTTTCAACCGATTAGGGTGTCAAAAACGCATGGTGCGTGTGCATGTGCATGTGCATGTGCAACAGATCTGTAAGAACACCTGGCCGACATGTCGGTCTCAGCGGCTATTCGCCTATTCGCCCCTGTTTGCGATATACGCTGGTTCGGACTGATCTCACCATTTGACCTAATTATCGAGCGGCCAGCTCGTTACGGGGTTTTCAGTCCGCATACCTGACCTCATCCATTTATCACAGCTGATGAGGTAGCCAAGCCGCACAGAATGGCTGTGGGCGTCTCGGTTTTCACATGGGCGGTGCCATGAACTGATGCTCGTCAGTCGGCGGTCAACGAACTCACAGTAACGCTGCGTGATGCAACGCGCTATCTGCGTTTGCAGAAATGCGTGAAACATATGCAAGTGATTCTGTGCGCGAAATAGTCGGAAGCGAGTGGCCCCGCTATGTGCAGGTGAGCTTGCGAGCCTGACATAGCGGGGGTACGAACCAGCATCGAGTCATCAGGATTTACCGTTACCGCTTACGAGCCGCCATCCGTGCGACTGACATGCGAGGAGGCGCACGTATTTACCAGGCGAATCGGTAGCAAGGTCAGAGATCGATCTGTAGCTTTATGGAGTACCGCTATGTCGGCATGTGACATACAACTCCTTGGCGACCCTGAGCGACGTGGATGAATCCTACATAGCCCGTGAGCGGTAACGCGAGTGCAGTCTGCTGTTGTAGTCTGCCCCCCTAACTGACTGTGCCCACGCAATGAAGACAAAGCAGCCTTCTCCTCAACACAGCGCCGTTTCGATACGCCAGCAGCGCTATCGCCAACGAATGGAAGAGTTGGGGTTTCGGCGGACAACGCTGTGGTTACATCAGGAGAGTGAGCATCTGGGCTACAAGCACGGACATGAGGGAGGGAAGCTTCTCCCTGTGCCAGTAGGCCTCAATGCCGTCAGTTTCTGTAACGGATGGTTCCGTGGTGCAGGTGATCAGGAAATGCCGATATTTTGTACTTGCTGCCAGAACCAAATGGGGCACGGATCCGCACGCGATTACTACGACCTGTTCACATTGCGACCGTATGAGTTGATCTGTGAAGAATGCGAGAAATTGATCGAAGCGGAAAAAATGGCTTGTGACACACCTCATTAAGTAAACGATGTCGCCTCCCCTTTACCTTGGAGGTGATCCATGACCCAGAAAATTCGTGTTATCGGCCTGTCATTGACGCCTTGGCGTTTTGGTGTGGTGGCAATCTGCAACTTCGTTTTTGCCCTAACCGCCGGCGGCGCGTGGCTCCCCACGGCCAACGCCGACAGCAACCCGTTCGATATGCTGTTCAGTGCCCAGGTAGTGTCGTTCGCGCTGCTCATCGGTGCCGTGCTGTTTTTTTATGCCGGCGTGCGCAACGGCCTGTCCGCCTGGAAGCGCGAAGCCGTTTTTTTCAATGCGGTGGTTCTAGGGGGCTATGCCGGCAATCAGTTGCTGCCGCTTTTAGGATAGGGCTAGTGACACAGTCAATTTGGTCTGAACCTACGCGCTCACCATAAAGAGGAGAGCCGGTATGTTCATTACGATTTCAAGCGAGCTGGTGCGCGACCTCGACGCGCAATTGAACCGCCTCGGCGCCGTGGCAGCGGTGTGGCACACGGATACCCCCGCCCTGGTCGCGATTGGTCAGGGTTTCCCGTACCCCGTGCACCTGAACCATCCAAACCTCAGCTCGTTTGTCGAGGCCGAGCTGATCGCTGCCCGGCTCAATGCCTTGCAGGGGGTGGGTGATCGCCAACGCATCGCGATCCTGCGGAGCATGACCGGTGCAGGAAGCCACTGATGCTGTTCACTTGGTGGGGAATGCTGAGCTTGAGGCTAGCATCGAGGATGCCAGATAGGCATGCATTTTTCTGGGTTCGTCGGTATCAATGACGGCCTTTTGACTTGATATCGCCACACCTCTAAACAACCTGAAATAACAGGGACGCTATGAAGAAGCATATCGCTGTGCTGGCTGTTTCCTCGCTGGCTCTCGCTGGCTGCGACAACTACAAATCAGACTTTCAAAAGGCCCTATCCCAAGACCTGGAAACGACAGGAAGTTTATGCCTGGGCATAAAAAAGTGGCCCATAGACGTAACAGTCTTGGAGTTCAAATCGAAATCGCTGAGGGCAATGACGTTTGCCGGTTTGACGATAGACGGGCTGGTAAATGTCGAAGAGACGTCGATTGGAACTTCTAGTTGGAGGATGCCCGTCTCTCGCTATACCCCAAGTGAGAAGGCTAAGCCGTTCATGATCGGTCCGGATATCTGCTGGGGGAGAAAGGAGCTTACTGAAGTCGTCAAATGGGATGGCCCAATGAGCAACGGGGACTACAAGGAAGCCGTCGTTTCGTACAAATATAACGTGCAGCCAATGACATGGATTATCACCTCCGCACTGCCGCTCTATTACCCTGAGATGCTCCAGGTAAACGCAGGACCTCAGCAAGCACGTGCGACCTTGAAGCTCAGCAGCGCTGGCTGGGAGGTGAAGTGATTAGAACGTAGACGAAGCATCCGGATGCCGCCTAGGTGTTGCGGGGAGGCGCCGAACAAGTGGAAGGACACCTGCTCGCGCGCGCAACACAGACCAACAATTAAATTAAGGAATATTCTGAAATGTTTTTTGTTATGTATGTATCCGCATTTCTCTTTCACTACTGGGCCGCCAGAAAATTTGGATACGGATTCATTTGGATAATTCTGGCCGTTCTCCTTCCATTTATCTCAACTTTCTTTCTTGCCTTCAAAGTCCTCAACGATCGCAAGTACATAAATTTTCCAACTTTGGAGGAATACATGTCCGTGCATCCTCGATCAAATGCGGGGATGGGCATCTATTGCTCCCAATGCGGCTCGAACCATATTCGTAGTTGGGGATTCAGTGGCCCGGGAGACATTCGCCGCCTGCATTCATGTGCGATGTGCAACATTGGTCTCTATCGAACAGGCTTTTGAAACCTAACAAAGCGCCTCGACGGCCTCTGCCGGCAAGTGGACTGGGAGGCTGTATGACCATACCGAGCCAATCCCGAGAATCAGGATTCACCAATCATGTATCCGGGGGTGGAGGCGCCCGCAACTACTACGATCTTTTCACGATGCGACCGTATGAGTTGACCTGCGATAGGTACGCTCCATTGATCGAGACGAAAAAAATAGGCTGGTGACACAGCTGAGGCAGCAACACGATGACGCCTCACCTTTACTGAGTCAGTTTTTGGTCATTACCTCTCATAAGGGGAAGGCTGGCAGTTCGAACCTGCCCTGGGACACCATATTATTCGAGGCTTACAGCCAATTCGCCCTGATAGCTGAAATGCCGTGACAGCAGGGTGGCAGCAGCAGCGTCAATTCTGATCATCGTGAATCATTCCCCCAGTCGCCAGCATCAAGTGATCTGACTCATGCAGGGAGTGAAGAGCTGCGACGTATTTCATCAACTCGTTGAATTGCACTCTGGCCTTCACTGCCCAAGCTTTGTTCAAACTGGCCCACCATACCGGTTCTAGCCTGTTCATTTGCCGGTGCTCGTACGCTTCCTCGTAAGTTTCGAAGATGGGGCCTACAACGCGTTCGGGCTTTCCGTGTGCGAGGTTGTCTCTCAAGTTAAAAACAGACGACGCAAATTGCAGATCGCCTTCACCCCATTTCGCTGTTTTTCCAGCAGCTTGGTGGAGGATGCCCAGCTTCTTCTTCCAAGGGAGCCGTTCCAGTTCGCCCCAATAAGGAATGGCCCGCGCTCCGACGGAGTTGATATACGCCTCGATTGAGAAAGCCATGAAGACGACGATGGGTATTACCCTAACCGCGCTATCGTTGGACTTGTCCAAGTCTGAGAACATCGCCATCAACGTCTGAATGTTCGCACTTTGAGCTGTAAAGTCGGAATACGCCTGATAGGACATTAGGCACTCACGGGGATTAGAGAGTCTCGGATACGCAACACTGTAGTCGTTGAGCAGTCGGCGTGCCGTGCGGTGGCTCGAATGCCCAAGCCGGCCTTGAGCAGCTCAGTTACGCGCTTGTGCAGATCGGCGTCGACCGGCCGGCCTTGATACTTACCCGCAGCTTTCGCCTTTTCGATACCCTGCGCCTGGCGCTCGCGGCGCTGCTCGTAATCCTTGCGCGCGATAGCAGCCATCATTTCCACCAGCATCGAGTTGATCGCCCCCAGCATCCGGCCGGTGAACTCGTCGCCTTTGGTGTCCTGCATTCCCTGGTGACTGGTTGGCAGATCGAGCGCGACGATGCGCAGGCCCTTCGAGTCGATCGCAGCCTTGAGCTTCTGCCAATCCTCCACAGGAAGCCGTGAGAGGCGATCTATCGACTCCACCAGCAGGACGTCACCCTTGCGCGCATCTTTGAGAAGGCGCAGCAGCTCAGGCCGGTCAGCGGTGGCACCGCTGGCATTCTCCAGGTACACACTCGCTATGACCTTGTTGTTGTCCGTGGCGAATTGCTCGAGAGAGGCCCGGGCGCGGCCGGCGTCCTGCTCGTCTGTTGATGCTCGAAGGTATGCGCGGATGAACATGATGTGCGTCCCGTATCAGTTTAGGTGTCTCACTAATACTGTTGCACTTTGAGTGTCACTTATCAAGCGGAAAGGGCAAATAAACGCAAATTTGCGCGTATCAGCTCAGGCATACGCAAAAAAGGAGCTTATCTACTTGCAGCGGCCGAAGCGGCACGAACAGTTCGGGCCAATCCGTTTGTGGAGCGGGGCCTGAGCGGTCCTGCCGTCGGTCAAGCAATGCGTAAGGAGCGACTTGCACGCTCAAAAAATCCAGGCAGTCGATTCACTTTCCGAGTGAACAACCCGCTACTTTCGGGTAAAAGCTCTACACGCTACCGATGACACAATGCCACTACTCGGAATAACTCATTTAGGATAGAAAATGGGCACACAGTCCCCCATCACAGGGCAGGCAATCACCAACGTTCTGAAAGCCAAAGTTCAGGATGCTTACAACGCACCTCCAGCCGGTCCATTCACTGTTAAGAACATACAGACGCACAAAGCGGATCTTACCTACACGGTGACGGCGGAATACTCCACCAAGATTGAGTCCAGACCAGCTGGCAGAGCGTCAGCTGGTGCCTATTCAAAGGACGATCTGCATCGTGCTTTGTCGGTCCGAAAAATGTCTCTGTCATTCGATTCGGGAAATGTCTACCGAGATCGAATGCTAGGCCGCCTGATAGATAAATCTGATTTATTCAAGAAGGGTACAAATTTCGCGTTAGTGCGTGACGATCAGAATTTCTATTGCAATGAGACCTGTCATGGCTGCTCCGGGCAAGGGACCTGCGATTGCTCAACCTGTCGTGGAACCGCCAAGGTAGCGTGTAACAACTGCTCAGACGGAAGGGTTAGGTGTACCGGATGCTCCGGATATGGGAACACCGCGCATAGTTCATCTTGCAATAACTGTTCTGGCAATCGTATGAAAGATGGTGTTTTTTGTCGTAGCTGCAATGGCACAGGGAAACCTGGCTCGCCTTGCGGTTACTGCTCAGCCACCGGGAAGAGATCTTGCGACAGGTGTGGGGGCTCCACTCGACTGCAATGCACTGCATGCCATCGTGGCCAAGTCACTTGTGGCACTTGTCAGGGTGCCTGCGAGTTGTCGTATCAATATCATCTGGACGTCTATGTAAGCACTTCAGTGACTTACTCCTGGGGTAGTGAAATCCCAGATTGGTTTCGGGTATCTCTTAAGGAAGCAACCCGCAATTCTGAGATGGATTCTGTTTTTCATGTCACCACCTACGAGACTAAATATGACCAACCAAACATTTTTGTTGGGAAAGGTCATGCAATTGGTTCCGAAGCAATGGTCGGATACCAAGGGGCTATTGGACAATGCAAATTTATAGGGGAGTCGTTGATCCCTGTCTATCTGGACGGGGTCCTTTCCGGGGAATTTCAGAAATCGATTGATGGCGTTTCCGATCCGACGAAAATTAATAAAGTCGGGAAGGCATCACGCAACAACATTGCCCGAGAGCTCATCACTGAAGTGGAGGAAGGAATTTATTTCCCCGCGATCTCCACACCAGTGCAGCGTGGTGTGATTAGTGAAGACCAGGCCACGGAATTCTTAGCCGGGCGTGCGAAAGCGAAAACCTACATCGAAGAGAGTCAGAAAGCCTTTAAGCCGGGCCGAATTTTCCAATTCAGTTTGAGATTGACGCTTCTGCTTTCCACCCTATATTTGGTGGCATACATAGCATCAGACATGCCACCTTTAGGGGAGTGGAAGAAGGTCGCACGAATCTTGAGCCTTACCGAGGCATTTCAAAATCCGATGTTTGTCTTTCAAAAGTTCATCCATCCATTCGAGTGGATGTACGATCAGTACCACAACAATACGTGGCCTTTCCAAGCTTTGTGGTTTCCATTTTGTGCAATTTTATTCAACAAATATGCGCTTCCACTTCTTTTTCCACGCCTGTGGGATTGGAATAAAAACATTATGACAAGCCTTTTGCTGTCCATTCCTGGTATGGCCATACTGGCTTTTCTACTGGCGATTTTCCCGGCGTCATACACAGGATTAAACTTCGAAAATGTGACGCCCTATAGTCAGGTTGTTGAAGTGATGATGACGCTTACAGCCGTGGGAGTTATGGTTCCGAAAATCTGGGGTTGGGCGCTGATTATTGCGTTGATTCGATATCCCGCTGCCGGTCAATATTGGGCGCGTCGAATGTATCGAAAACTGTCACCAAAAACTTAAGTTAAGCCCCCATTGAATGGGGGCTTTTTTGGGGCGTCTGTCACTCAACCCGCCGCGCACAATCCTTTCACCCAGCGCAATTGTCGGTTATCTCCAGGCGCCAGCATTTGTACCAGCTTTTCAGTGGTGTGGACGACGCCGTGCGTCAGCACCGCATGTGGAAATTTTATTCTGTTTAACGCATGTAAGCCTTAGCTGAGTTAGCGCTGACTTGCCATTATTCTGGCCCCCAGGATGGCACGTTCTGGTAAACCTTTGGCGGCCTCTGAGCCTATCGACCAAACACCATCTTGGAAGAAAGTCGTTGGGGTTTTGGCAATGTTAATAGTTCTACGGGCGTCATCCTGAGCACCTAGTGTGCGCAAGTCGTTTTTACTGCAAGTCTGCGTCCTCACAGGCTTACCCTTCATAGCGTCATCGAACGTCTGCTTCGGGTTGTCGCTGCACCAGATGTTCTTGTAAAGCATCCAGGCCGGACCATTAAGTTCCCCCGACGGCGCAGCGAGGTAACGCACCTCAACCCCCCGGGCGTTGATCTCCTGCACCGACTTGTGCAGTTCACGAGTAAACGGACAGGTGGCGTCAGCAAACACATAGACGTATGCCTTGGGATTGGATGGACTGAAGGAGATATAATCTTCCGCCGTCAGCGTGCTCAGAGCATCCCGATAAAACCGAAATTGAGGGGCCGGCTTGGGTACCGGTGGCTGGGTCAGTTCATAAAGGAAGCTGCCGAGACCTTCAGCTTGAGCAAGCGGTGAAGTGAGACTAAGAATTGCGACAAGACCGAGACCAGCTAGGCGGAACGAACTTCTTGGTAAAATCATCCATGCTGCGCGAAAGTCGCGCCTCCGAAATTGTAGGTTGAATACTTCAACAAAACACCTGTAGTAAGTGGAGCTCGAAGCAAAAACGCATCTCAAATTAACAATGGAATCTGTCTAAGTTAGTACGGAATTGAATAGATCCATCTCAGTAGCTGGCACGAATAAATTAGCTGAGCTCAAAAGTGATTTGATTTCATCACACCAGCTGTGGCACATCAATGGAACGAACATAAATCCCCGGATTTTAATGGATGCATTCGCCGCTGACTCAACCGTGTTTGGACGTCAGTTGTTAAAAGCGGAAATTTCGATTTTTATCATTTTTCAATGACACGTTGTCGAATAAAATCGAAGGAAAGGTGTTGGAGAAATATAATGACTCGAAACCTGGGGCACCGTGATGCCAGCCCCAGAGCTCCCAAATACTAGTCTTATACGAAGTCCTCTGTAGCAGAGCAGGAGCCGCGGCCGAGTATTGTGCGACTCAGATTGCCCGTTCAAACAAGCATGCGTCGCAGGTGCCTGATTTAGGCTTCAGCGCACGGCTCAGTAACTCAAGTTCGCCAACACCGTACTCGGATGTTCCGCATCTACAACCACTAGCTTTTGAATAGCTACTACAGTGGTGCGTTGGCGATCGGTTTTTTTGTCATTACCTTGAATCAACGAATCGACGTAGCCATACACCTTGACCGTGTAAGGTTTGCGTTGCTTCACATAGCTTTCGAGCACTCGCGCGGCGGTTTCGTCTTCAACCGGGATGAAGTTGAATTGTTGACCGTTGCTGAAAGTTAGTGCATAGGAGGAGTTATCTCCGAACTTGATGTCGCCTCTGTTCTTTACCTCGTGGCCGTAAGCGTAGGAACTTGATTGCTCATGTGCCGCTTGGGTGTTGACGGCGTTAAATGCACTTGGCGCGTAGCTGAATCCCTTTTTATTGAAATCATACTGCGACAGTGGGATTGCTTGTGGCATGTCGAGCATGACGTAACGGGTGTTGAGATTATCGCGAATATGTTTGGTAAAAATTGGCTCTAGGCTTTTAGCGATGTCACGTTGGGTAAACTGGTCGTTTGTGCTAGCAAACTTCTGCAAAAAGCTGCTGAGAGTTTCGTCGCCCAAGTCGTATTGCGTGCGCAGATCGTAGCGAAAGGAGTCGGCGAGGGTCAGCGCATCGTCCGGAGTTTCTTTGTTGCCGTTGTAGATATAGAGCATTTGTGTCCCAGACTTTAGAGTCACGTACTGACTGAAGTCGGGCTGGCTGCTCGGCGATGGCAGCGTCCAGCTTACGGGGTCATCTGCATGCAACTTCGCCTCCCGCTGCATACGCTCAGCTTCGTCTTGAGCGCGCTCTTCGGGAGTAGGGTTATATACTCTTCTGGCTTTCTCTTTGTTTATTTCCGCTTGAGTCATGGGCTGGGAAGGCGAATGCACGGCGGATTTGGAGTGTTCGTCTTCTTTGTCCGAGCAGGCAGCGAGGGTGATAGCCAATGCCAATACAGAGAGCGTTTTGAAGCGCATCTGAGAGATTCCTGAAAAGAGTCACAGTGGTCGTAGACGTTTTTTAGTTAAGAGGCAGCCGCGCTCACACGCCCGCAACACGGCAGGCATGTGGCTTGGAAGCTATACGAAAACTAAGGGCCGCTAGAGTGGTGTAAATTATTAGACCGGTTGCACGCCGATTTCGCGGCAATATGTCTCAGTTGCCTGTTCGATCAGTCTGATCTTCTTGTTGGCGCGCAATAGCATAAAAATACCACTACCAATAAACAAAATGCCTGGAATGATGAAGATTAGAAGTGGCAGACCGATTACGATGAAAAACCAAGCGAACACTTTGGTAAACTTGAAGGTTTTGATCAACATTTGCTTCTGCGAGTAGATCGCGTCAGCATCTTTCAAGCCTTGCGACTTGTAACCACCGATGATCGCCCGTTCATCCGACATATTGAAGCTGGCTAGCATATTTTTCCTTAGATCTTCCTGAATGGATGTGGCAGCAGATTGCGGTCTTGGATTAGGCGAAAACCGGACCTTTCCGCGGGCTCCGTCCCATCCTTTTCGGCGATCCACCGCGATTTTTCATGGTAGATGCAAGCCCACGAGCGGTAAGTTAAACACAGACAATGATGGCCATTCAACATCTATACGCTGCGGACGGCTCTACGGAACCTTCGAGCACTTTGGCGCATAGCTGGTCGCTATGGGAAACCCCCAAAAAATGCCTAATTCATGAAGCTTTAGTTTAGGTTTTGGGTCATCTTTCGGTGCATTCGACGTGCCCAGTGATGACCAGCACCTGGGTATCGAATGAAAGCAATGATGTATGCCCGGACCCAGATTTTCGGCAACATGTTAAGAATGATTGATAGCGTCTCAAGCACGGCAACAGCCCCGGAGTAACCTCCAAGATTCCGGGGGTGGAAATTGGAGTAAGAGTGCGGATTCCACGGCCATCTGGCCACCAATAAGGCAGGCAGCAACGCAGGATTAATTCACTACCATCGACCTCTTTTATCGAAGCAGAGAGGTCGTCGTGGAGCGTTTATCCATGCGTAAGATTCGAGAAGTGCTACGTCTCAAATTCGAGGTCGGCCTATCTGCCCGCCAAGTCGCTGCCAGCTTGCAAGTCGGTCGAGACAGCGTCGGTGAGTACCTCAATCGTTTTGCTGCCAGCGGCCTAACTTGGCCGTCTGCGCTGAATGACGCCAAGTTGCAACGACATCTTTTTCCGCCGCCGCCAGCAGTCCCCAGTGATCAACGTCCGGTGCCTGACTGGGCTCATGTCCATGCCGAGTTGCGCCGCCCCGGCGTAACCCTGGCTCTGCTCTGGCAGGAATATCGACTCGCTCACCCGCAAGGCTTTCAATACAGTTGGTACTGCGAGCACTACCGCCTCTGGGCCGCCAAGGTCGACGTGGTCATGTGCCAGGAACACCGCGCCGGAGAAAAGCTGTTCGTTGATTACGCCGGGCAGACCGTGCCGGTCATTGACCGGCGAACCGGTGAGATCCGCCAAACGCAGATCTTCGTCGCTGTCCTCGGCGCGTCCAGCTACACCTTCGCCGAGGCCACTTGGTCGCAGAAGCTGCCTGACTGGCTTGGCTCGCACGTACGGTGTTTCGCTTTTCTCGGCGGCACATCGCAGATCCTGGCGCCCGACAACCTGCGCAGCGGCGTCACCAAAGCGCATCGCTACGAGCCCGACATCAACCCTAGTTACCGCGACCTGGCCGAGCATTACGGCATCGCCGTATTGCCTGCTCGCTCACGCAAACCCAAGGACAAAACCAAGGTCGAAGTCGGCGTGCAAGTGGTCGAGCGTTGGATCCTAGCGGTGCTGCGCAACCGCCAGTTTTTCTCGCTGGGCGAACTCAACACCGCAATCTCACTGCTGCTGGATCGCCTCATTCACAAGCCCTTCAAAAAGCTGCCCGGCTCACGCCGATCAGCCTTCGAAAGCATCGACCAACCGGCGCTGCAAGCGCTGCCAGAGCATCCGTACGTCTACGCCGAATGGAAAAAATTGCGAGTCCATATCGACTACCACTTCGAGGTCGACGGCCACTTTTACTCGGTGCCGTACCAGTTGGTTAAGCACCAACTCGAAGTGCGCCTGACCGCGCAGACGGTCAAGTGCTTCCACGCCAATCAGCGCGTGGCCAGCCATCTGCGCTCACTGCACAAAGGCCGCCACACCACCCAAACCGAGCACATGCCCAAGAGCCACCGCGAACATGCCGAGTGGACGCCCCAGCGACTGATCCGCTGGGCAGAGCAGACCGGGCCCAACACTGCTGGCGTCATCGCCTACATCCTCGAACGCCGAATCCACCCGCAGCACGGCTTCCGCGCCTGCCTGGGCATCCTGCGCCTGAGCAAACAGCACGGCTAAGCGCGGCTGGAAGCCGCGTGCCAGCGTGCGCTGGCACTGGGTGCATGCAGTTACAAAAGCCTCAAATCGATCTTGCGCCAAGGCCTGGAGCGGCTGCCGCTGGCCCAGCAAAACCTGCCGCTGCTTATCGGATCGAACTGAAGGGCGAATCGATGCGCAGACGCGCAACGAAATTGACGACGGCAGGGACTTCAGACTAACAATGCAAACCCGCGTCGCTGCGCTCCGACTGCCTGGCCGGATGAGCGTGGAATAGGTGGCCGGATGTTGGTGGGCTGAGTGGCCGGATGGCGTGGAATGCGCAGTAAGAGGCCAAAAAATCGAAAGGAAGAATGCCAGGGCCAATCCAGGAAAGGCCAGTAGAAGCGTTTTCCTAAAGCTGCCTCTCCAAGCCCAAAGGCGGGGGAAAAGCTGCGGTAACGCATACCTGTTGAAAATAATCGCGAAGAATGGGAACCACAGAATCCGGAACGGCAGCGCAGTATATTCGAGCTGGTAGGCTATCCGGTCGAACGGGTAGGTTTTCAACCGACCTCCCGATGATTGTCGCTTTCTCCAAGCCCATGAGAAGGTACAGCAGCGGTACAGTGCCCAGCTTTACTCACTTAGCTGAAACTAGCCAAACCTACCAATAATCAACTGGTTAAAGCTATTGTACCCTTCCCCTACCTAGCCTAGACTTTATTGGCCTCGGTGCATCAGTCGGCGACTCATAATCCTTTGGTCCACGGTTCAAGTCCGTGTGGGCCCACCAAACAAATCAAAGGCTTACGTCGTTCAGACGTAGGCCTTTTTTGTTGGATGCGGGTTTTCGTACCTGTATGAAGTCTGTAAAGGCGGGCCTGCCGCCTGTCGGTGCGCAGATTCCCAGAAGCCAAGCCGTTAAAAGGCGCACAGCACCGTCGAAACGACGAAGGTCGGCGCTACTGGTCGGCGGCTCCTTAGAAAACCCTGGGTGTCAAGCAGCTTGTGATATTCTTGTTATTCAACAGGAGCAGCACCGTGACCAAGCAAGCAGAAAACAAACCACTGCCACCGACGGCAACCAAGAAGTCGCCATTCGCCGTTCGACTGGATGACAGTCGCACTGTGGCTGTGTCTGCGCTCGCAAATGACATTGTTGAGCGGCACGCCGCAAAGGCTCTTGCTGGCACTGTGCGCAGTCAATCAGGTGGTTTTAAAGTCACTCGCGCTCCTAGAGTTCCGCATCTCATTGGCATGGAGCGGGATATCCTCGAGCTGAAGAAAGCAGTTGAGGCACTCTCCCTGCTCTGCGTTGTTCACGATCAGTCAGCCCAGCTTTCCGACACGGTGGATTTCGAAGGCATGACTGTGCTCGATGCTGATACTGCGTTCCAGATGCTCGATAACCCCCCTGAGCCCAATCAGGCACTGCGCAACCTGCTTGCCTTGCACTAAGGGTGTTGGCGCTGATTGAAAACTGACCCACCCTGCCGATTGAAAATTGACCCAGGACGGATTGCTGATTTCTGTCCCAGCAATTGTGGATAAGTTTAGCAGCAGTGCTCCGGTTCGAGACGCATCAAGCCCCACCGCATGTATG
>NZ_JADEVO010000032.1 GCF_017114825.1 Pseudomonas gregormendelii
GGTAGAGGTACACTTTTTCAACGCTGGCATTGGGACGCATCATGGTGATGGGCTCCTGAAGAAAATCGGGAGCACAGCATCAGCCGTCAGCTATCCGCTTGGAATGTGGGGTTCACGGAGCGGATACCTTCAAACGATGAAGGAGTTGACGAGCGCAACCCGAAAACGCTGCTTGAAAACATCTGAAATCAGAAAGCCATTCCTGCATCCCAGGTTCAACTCTCACGAAGCTGAACCTTCGCTAATCATTCCTGTTCATTCGATCTGAGGAGGTTGTATGACATCGTCGAATGCCGAGTCGGACTATGTTGTGGTTGTGAACGAGGAAGAACAGTATTCCCTATGGCCTCAAGGGAAATGTCTTCCTGCCGGGTGGAGGTCTGTATTTGGTCCGTGTCCAAGGGATGAGTGCCTGCATGAAATAGAGCAGCGCTGGGTCGACATGCGGCCGAAAAGTCTGCGAGAAGCTATGTATCGGGCTGGCCATGACAATGGCTAAAGACTTGGGGAAAAACTTTTCACTGCTCTGGGCTGCACAAGCGGTTTCACTGGTCGGTAGCGAAATTTCGGCAGTGGCCATTCCGTTGTTCGCGATTGGCATGTTGGGGTTCGATGCTGTCGAATTGGGTACACTGCTCGCGCTGCAAGGTATTCCGCCAGTGTTATTCGGTGTGTTTGCTGGCGTATGGGTCGACCGGGTTTCGCAGCGACGCCTGCTGCTTGCAAGCGATGTGCTACGAGCTGTTCTAGTTGCTTTCATTCCCCTATTGTATTGGGCTGACAGTCTGAGTACTGCAGCCCTGTTTCTGTGTACTTTCCTCATTGCCAGCGTCACCGTGTTCTCGGATATCGCCTATTGGAGTTTTATTCCCCGGATAGTGCCTGACCAACAGTTGTTGGCCGGTAATTCTCGTTTATCGATGAGCCAGTCCATCGCCACAACCGGGGGGCCGGGGATGGCGGGGGCCATCGCCAGTTTTATCGGGCCAACTATGGCGTTAGTGGTTGATGCCATCTCTTACCTTGTATCGTTTGTATTGACCAAAGGTGTCAGTGTAAAGAAGGCTGATGAGCCTCCCGTTACCCATGAACCAGTGCTTGAGGCTTTGCTATCCGGTCTTCGCTTTGTATTTGGCAACCGTAAGATCCTGTTGTTGGCCAGCGGCGCCGCGATATGGCATCTGGTGTATTTCTCGCTGTTGACGATGCTGTTCATCTATCTGACCAGGGATCTGACTTCACCGGCGTATGTGGTGGGTATCGTACTGAGCTGTGGCGGCCTGGGGTCGTTGGTGGGGGCGATCGTTATCTCGCGGGTGAAGGTGAGCATCGGGAGGTTGTTTATGCTGGCCGCTACCTTAATAGGCGCACAACTTCCGCTGGTGCTCATCCCGGTACCCTATTCAGAAATGTGGATCAGCCAGGTCGCCGTTGCTATCGCGCTACTGCTTTCCGGAGTGTCTGCCGCAGCACATTCGATCTTGCACATCACGTTGCGTCAGGAGGAAACGCCGCGGGACTTGCTGGGTCGCATGACGTCTGTGGTCAGGCTCATCAGTTGGGGGGCGATGCCGCTTGGATCGTTGCTGGGGGGGATGTTGCTCAACTATTACTCGGCTGTGGCGGCCTTCCAATTGAACAGTTTGATTGGTGCCGGGCTGACAGTTATATGGCTGGCATGTCTTATTCCCAGTTTGAAGCGTCGAGAGATGTTCGAAAGGTCTGGAGAGCACAGCGAATGATCGGTGATCAGGATGAGGTGGAGGTGCCGCTTTCATTTGCTCAGGAACGTATGTTCATTTTGAGTAAAGCCGAGGCTGATCCTGCATTATATAACGTTCACAGAGTTGCATTATCTCGACAGATAAAAGAAAACCCCTTCTATCGAGCTGGGGCGCACTCCAGGAAAAGGGGTTTGGTCAAACAGGTAATGAGCCGGTTCGCAAAAGCGGTGTGTCAGCCACAATAATAGTGACTGACACCCCATCTTTGTGAGCAGGCTCTCGCCTACATTTTTCAGGCCACGCCGTCGAGAAACTGCTCGGCGTAGTGGCAAGCCACCTGGCGGTTGTCGAGCAGACGCAACGCCGGCTCTTCGGTACTGCAGCGCTCGGTCGCATACGGGCAGCGCTTGTGGAAAGCGCAGCCCGGTGGCGGGTTCAGCGGGTTGGGCAGTTCGCCGACGATCTTGATTTTCGGCTTGTTCGGGTCCGGGTGGATGGTCGGGGTGGCCGACAGCAGCGCCTGGGTGTAGGGGTGCAGCGGGCGTTCGTAGATGTCGTTCTTCGGGCCGATCTCCACCGGGCGGCCGAGGTACATCACCATCACGTCATCGGCGACGTGCTGCACCACCGCCAGGTTGTGGGAGATGAACACGTAGGCGGTGTTGAACTCCTGCTGCAGGTCCATGAACAGGTTCAGCACCTGGGCCTGGATCGACACGTCCAGGGCCGAGGTCGGCTCATCCGCCACCAGCACTTTTGGTTGCAACATCATCGCGCGGGCGAGGGCGATCCGTTGGCGCTGGCCGCCGGAGAACATGTGCGGGTAGCGCTGGTAATGCTCAGGGCGCAAGCCGACCTGCTTCATCATCGCCTGGACTTTCTCGCGACGTTCGGCGGCGCTCAGGTTGGTGTTGATCAGCAGCGGTTCGCCCAGCTGGTCGCCGACTTTCTGCCGCGGGTTCAACGACGCATACGGGCTCTGGAACACCATCTGCACGTCTTTACGCAGCTGCTTGCGCTGGGCCTTGTCGGCGCCAGCGACTTCCTGGCCGGCGATTTTCAAAGAGCCGGATGACGGCTCTTCGATCAGGGTCAGGGCGCGGGCCAGGGTGGATTTGCCGCAGCCCGATTCGCCAACAACGGCGAGGGTCTTGCCGGCCTCCAGTTCGAACGACACGCCGTTCAGGGCGCGTACGGTCGCGTGGCCCTTGAACAGGCCACGGGACACTTCGTAGTGACGGGTCAGGTCGCGGGCGGTAAGTACGACGGCCATTACGCCACCTCCTGATTCAGCGGGTAGAAGCAGCGGGCGAGGCTGTTGCTTTTCGGGTCGAGGGCCGGACGCTGGGTGCGGCAATTTTCTTGCACATAGGGGCAGCGCGGCGACAGCAGGCAACCCTGCGGACGGTCGTAACGACCGGGAACGATGCCCGGCAGCGTGGACAGGCGCGAGGCGCCGAGGCTGTGTTCCGGAATGGCCTTGAGCAGCGCTTCGCTGTACGGGTGCGCCGGGATGTCGAACAGTTGCGGCACCTGCCCGACTTCAACCGCCTGGCCAGCGTACATCACGCACACGCGCTGGGCGGTCTCGGCAACGACGGCGAGGTCGTGGGTGATCAGCACCAGGCCCATGTTCTGCTCTTTCTGCAGGGCCAGCAGCAGCTCCATGATCTGCGCCTGAATCGTCACGTCGAGGGCTGTGGTCGGTTCGTCGGCGATCAGCAATTTCGGCTCGCCGGCAATCGCCATGGCGATCGCGACACGCTGGCTCATACCGCCGGACAACTGGTGCGGGTAGGCATCCATACGACTGGCGGCGCCCGGGATTTCAACTTTTTCCAGCAGTTCGATGGCGCGTTTACGCGCCTGCTTGCCGGACATTTTCAGGTGCAGGCGCAGCACTTCTTCGATCTGGAAACCGACGGTGTAGCTCGGGTTCAGCGCGGTCATCGGGTCCTGGAAGACCATGGACAGGTCTTTGCCGACGATTTGCCGACGCTGACGATTGCTGAGCTTGAGCATGTTCTTGCCGTCGAAATTCAGCGCGTCGGCGGTCACGATACCTGGGTGCTCGATCAGCCCCATCAACGCCATCATGGTCACGGACTTGCCGGAACCCGACTCGCCAACGATGGCCAGGACTTCGCCCTTGTCGACCTTGAGGTCGAGGCCGTCGACCACTGGCACGGCATTCTTGTCGCCAAAGCGAACGTTGAGATTCTTGATTTCTAACAGTGACATTTGAATCTCCTCAGGCGGCGTTCTTGAGTTTCGGGTCCAGCGCATCGCGCAGGCCGTCGCCCATCAAGTTGATTGCCAGCACGCTGAGCAAAATGGTCAGGCCAGGCAGACTTACCACCCACCAGGCGCGTTCGATGTAGTCGCGAGCCGAAGCCAGCATCGTGCCCCACTCAGGGGTTGGCGGTTGGACGCCAAGGCCGAGGAAGCCCAGTGCCGCGGCATCGAGAATCGCCGAGGAGAAGCTCAAGGTCGCCTGAACGATCAGCGGTGCCATGCAGTTGGGCAGCACGGTGATGAACATCAGGCGTGGCAGACCGGCACCCGCCAGGCGCGCTGCGGTCACGTAGTCGCGGTTCAGTTCGCCCATCACCGCAGCGCGGGTCAGACGCACGTAGGATGGCAGGGACACCACAGCGATGGCGATCACGGTGTTGATCAGGCCAGGGCCGAGGATGGCGACAATCGCCACGGCCAGCAGCAGCGACGGCAGTGCCAGCATGATGTCCATCAGACGCATGATGGACGGGCCAAGCAAGCGCGGGAAAAACCCGGCGAACAGCCCCAGGAGAATACCTGGAATCAGCGACATCACTACCGACGACAAGCCGATCAGCAGCGACAGGCGCGAGCCCTGGATCAGCCGTGACAGCAGGTCTCGGCCCAATTCATCGGTGCCGAGCAGGAACTGCATCTGCCCACCTTCCAGCCAGGCTGGCGGGGTCAGCAGGAAGTCGCGGTACTGCTCGCTCGGGTTGTGCGGTGCCACCCATGGGGCGAACAGTGCGCAGAAAATCACCAGCAACATGAACATCAGGCCGGCGACGGCGCCTTTGTTCTTGGAGAAGGCTTGCCAGAATTCTTTGTACGGGGACGGGTACAGCAGGCTTTGATCGACTGCTACCGCTGGAGTTGAAGCTGGAGTGGTCATGGTCATGATCTCAGCGCTGATGACGGATGCGTGGGTTGGCAAAGCCGTAGAGGATATCCACTACGAAGTTGACCACAATCACCAGGCAGGCGATTAACAGGATGCCGTTCTGCACCACGGGATAGTCCCGCGCGCCAATGGCTTCGATCAGCCACTTGCCGATGCCGGGCCAGGAGAAGATGGTTTCGGTCAGTACCGCACCGGCCAGCAAAGTGCCGACTTGCAGGCCGACTACCGTCAATACCGGAATCAGTGCGTTGCGCAGACCGTGCACGAATACCACGCGCGATGGCGACAGGCCTTTGGCGCGGGCGGTGCGGATGTAGTCTTCGCGCAGCACTTCGAGCATCGAGGAACGGGTCATCCGCGCAATGACCGCCAGCGGGATGGTGCCGAGCACGATGGCAGGCAGGATCAGGTGGTGCAGCGCATCGAGGAACGCACCGACGTCATCGGCCAGCAGCGTGTCGATCAGCATGAAGCCGGTACGCGGCTCAATGTCGTAGAGCAGGTCGATCCGTCCGGACACCGGGGTCCAGCCCAGGGACACCGAGAAGAACATGATCAGGATCAGGCCCCACCAGAAGATCGGCATCGAATATCCCGCCAGGGAGATGCCCATCACCCCATGGTCGAACAGGGATCCTCGCTTGAGTGCCGCGATCACCCCGGCCAGCAGGCCCAGGATGCCGGCGAACAGCAGGGCGGCCATGGACAGTTCCAGGGTCGCGGGGAAGAGTGAAGTGAATTCAGTCCAGACGCTTTCCCGGGTGCGCAACGACTCGCCGAGATCGCCTTGAGCCAGTTTGCCAATGTAATCCAGGTATTGGGCATACAGGGGTTTGTTCAGACCTAGGCGTTCCATTGCCTGAGCATGCATTTCCGGGTCGACTCTGCGTTCGCCCATCATGACTTCCACGGGGTCGCCAGGGATCATGCGAATCAACGCGAAAGTCAGCAAGGTGATGCCGAAGAACGTGGGGATCAATAACCCCAATCGGCGGGCAATAAAACTAAACATCTTGTGGTGTACCTCATCAGCCGGTTAGGCGTGCCTGGTGTCCCTGGAGTCAGGGACACCAGGAGTTTTCTTATCTACTTCACCTGGGTAGTGGCGAAGTTATTAGTGGTGAGAGGGCTGATGTGATAGCCCTCTACGTTCTTGCGCATTGCGGTAAACATTCTAGTGTGTGCGATGCTGATCCAAGGTTGATCCTGATTAAAAATGAGCTGTGCCTGCTCGTAGAGCGCTGCGCGTTCAGCCGGATCGACCTTGGAGCGGGCCTCATCAAGTAGGGTCTGGAATTTTTCATTGCACCAGCGCGCGTAGTTTTCGCCGTTCTTCGCCGCTTCGCAACTGAGCATAGGCGTTAGGAAGTTATCCGGGTCACCGTTATCGCCCGCCCAACCTGCAGACACCATGTCGTGCTCGCCGTTCTTCGCGCGTTTGAGCATTTCGCCCCATTCCATCACCCGTATGTCGATTTTGATGCCGACTTTGGCGAGATCGGCCTGCATCATTTGCGCGCCGAGCATCGGGTTCGGGTTGGTCGCTCCGCCGCCGTTACGGGTGAACAGGGTAAACACGGTGCCTTCCGGTACACCGGCTTCCTTCAACAGGGCGCGGGCCTTGTCGAGATCACGCGGCGGGTTTTTCAGACTGTGGTTGTAGCCCAGCAGGGTGTCCGGGTACGGATTGACCGCGACCGTCGCGTTACCTTTGCCAAACAGGGCATTGACCGCCGCTTCCTTGTCGAAGGCGATGTCGATGGCTTTACGCACGCGCACATCACTCAAGTATTTGTGCGTGGTGTTGATGGCGATGTAGGCGACGGTCATCGCATTCATTTCATCGACTTTCAGCTTGTCGTCTTTCTTGATGCTTGGGATGTCATCGGGTTTTGGATACAACGCTACCTGGCATTCGTTGGCCTTGAGCTTTTGCAGGCGCACGTTGTTGTCGGTGGCGATTGCCAGGATCAGCGCTTCGGCCGGTGGCTTGCCGCGGAAGTACTCCGGGTTGGCCTTGAAACGGACCTGTGCATCTTTGTTATAGCGCTGGAAAATGAACGGCCCGGTGCCGACCGGTTTGTTGTTCAGGTCACCGGTCTTGCCGGCCTTGAGCAACTGGTCGGCGTATTCAGCGGAGTAGATCGACGAGAACGCCATGGCGATGTCGGCCAGGAACGGCGCTTCGCGGCGGGTCAAGGTGAACTCGACCGTGTTGTCGTCAACTTTCTTGACGCTTTTCAGCAGTTCTTTGAAGCCCATGCTTTCGAAGTACGGGAAGCCCACGCTCGACAGTTTGTGCCACGGGTGATTCGGGTCCAGCTGACGCTGGAAACTCCAGACCACATCGTCTGCGTTCATGTTGCGAGTCGGCTTGAAATAGTCGGTGGTATGAAACTTGACGTCTTGGCGCAGATGGAACGTATACGTCAGACCGTCTTCACTGATGTCCCAGGAATCGGCCAGCGCCGGGATCACGTCGGTGGTGCCGGGCTTGAAGTCGGCCAGACGGTTGAAGATGGTCTCGGCCACTGCATCGGCTGTGACTGCAGTGGTGTACTGAACCATGTCGAAGCCTTCCGGGCTGGCTTCGGTGCAAACCACCAGCGGTTTGGCCGAAACGCCTACCGCCACACTCAGCAACGCGGCCGCAATGGCCGCACGTAGGGGAAGCATTTTCATCAAGAACCCTCTGCAATCGGTTGAAAGACAAAAGCCCAACGGCCGATTCATCGTTGAATCAGCCGCAGGGCAGGTGCATTACAGAATGTTGAACGGGATGGTGGTCACGAGACGGAACTCGTTGATGCTGCCATCAGCCTGGTTTTCGCTGGCACGGTGCGCGGTGTAGGTCGCGCGAATCGCGGTGGCCTTGAGCGGGCCGCTCTGTACTGCGTAAGCAGCACCGATGCCATATTCGTAATGGTGTTCGCCGTCCATGGACTGCACGCCGTCGTAGCCGCCACCCTTGTAGTGAGTGCCGTCGATGCCCCAGCCGCGAGCCTGGTAGATGTTGAACTTCAGGCCTGGCACGCCGTATTCGGCCATGTTCAGGCCATAGGCGATCTGGAAGGATTTCTCGTTCGGGCCGTTGAAGTCCGACAGCAGGGAGTTGGCCAGGTAGATGCCGTTGGTTTCGTGCAGGTAATCGAAGTACTCGTTACCGTTCACTTCCTGGTAGGAGAAGGTCAGGCTGTGGGCCTGGTGGGTCAGGCCGAGCGACAGGGAGTAGGTGTCGTTGTCGATTTCGCCCAGCAGTTTTTTACCTTGGTCGACAGTCTTGTAGTAGTTCAGGCCAGTGGTCAGGCTCAGTACCGAGCTGTCGCCCAGCACGTGGCTGGCGCCGAAGTAGTACTGGTTCCACAGGTCTTCGGCCTGGGTGCCCCAGAGGCTGGTGGTCAGGCTGGCGAATGGTGTGTAGGTGATGCCGGCGGTGTTGACGTGATCGGCTTCGGCACTGGAGTCGCCGTATTCGGAGCGGAACTTGCTCAGGCTTTCTTCGGTACGCGGAGAGTTGCGATCGAAGGTGGCCAGGTCGAAGGACAGGTTGTTCAGTTCTTCGCTGTGGATCGCGATCCCTTCGAAGCTCGAAGGCAGGGCACGGTTACCGATGACGTCGACCTGCGGGCTGCTGAAGTTCATGCGGCCGGCGGTCAGGGTGGTGTTGGAAACGCGCGCCTTGACGTTGGCCAGGCCCAGTTTGCTCCATTGGCCTTCAGCGTCGCCGCCTTCGCGGGTCAGGGTGCGGTTGTTGCCCGCGCCTGGACGAGTACCCGGTGCGCCACCGTTGTTGGATGCCAGGTTCTCGCGGTCGCGCTCCAGCGCAATGGCGTTGTAGGCGGCGACTTCGGTGCTGAAGCCGACGGTGCCTTCGGTGAAGCCGGAGTTGTACTTGATGATGGTGCCTTGGACCCAGTTGATACGACGATCAGTCGGGGTCGAAACGCCATTTTTTTTGTAGTTGAACGTGCCGCCACGTTTCAGTTGTTCGTTGGCGTACCAGTTACGTGTAGTGCCACTGATGGATTGGCCTTCGACGAAGCCAGTGGCTTCAGCTTGAGCGCTTTTGGTGTTGACCGTTACCGGAGTGAATTCCTGGCTCTGAGTCTCGGCGTAAGCCGTGGCGGTGATGCTACTGATGGCCAGGGCCAGTAACGCGGTGCTGCTCAGTTTCATGGGTAAAGCTCCTTGGTTTCTCTTTTTTTATACCGGCCTTTTTTTGTGGTCCGGCTATTTGGTTTGGAACTTTTCTCGCTAGGCAAACGTTTGCATTACGCCAGATCGACGAATAAAGGCAATACGCTTGCTTGGGGGCGGAATGCGCCCCCAGCGTTTTTCGGCTAATCGATTATTTTTCTATGCTGACACCCGAGAACACGTTGCGACCGAAAGGGCTGACCTTGAACCCTTCGATTTTGGCGCTCAACGGCTGGTTGACCGTCGAGTGGGCGACTGGCGTGATCGGCACTTGCTGCTTGAGCAATTGCTGCGCCTGCTTGTAGAGCACGGTGCGCTGGTCGCGATCGGTGACGATCTTGGCCTGCTTGATCAGCTTGTCGTAAGCCGGATCACACCACATGGAGTAGTTGTTGCCGCCAATGGCATCGCAGCTGTAAAGCGTACCGAGCCAGTTGTCCGGGTCCCCGTTGTCACCGGTCCAGCCGATCAGGCTGATGTCGTGCTCGCCATTCTTGGTGCGCTTGATGTACTCGCCCCATTCGTAGCTGACGATCTTCACCTTGAGGCCGATTTTTGCCCAGTCGGCCTGGAGCATCTCGGCCATCAACTTGGCATTGGGGTTGTAAGGGCGCTGCACGGGCATCGCCCACAGGGTGATTTCGGTGCCTTCCTTGACGCCAGCGGCCTTGAGCAACTCGCGGGCTTTCTCCGGGTTGAAGGCGGCGTCCTTGATAGTCTCGTCGTAGGACCATTGGGTCGGCGGCATGGCGTTGACCGCCAGTTGCCCCGCGCCCTGGTACACGGCGTTGAGGATGCCCTGCTTGTTCACTGCCATGTCCAGCGCCTGGCGCACTTCAAGCTGGTCGAATGGCTTGTGTCGAACGTTGTAGGCGATGTAGCCGAGGTTAAAACCGGGCTTCTCGATCAGCTTGAGTTTCGGGTCGTTTTTCAGCGCGGTGACGTCGGCAGGTCGCGGGTGCAGGGTGATCTGGCATTCGTTGGCCTTGAGCTTCTGGACCCGCACCGAGGCGTCGGTGTTGATGGCGAAAATCAGGTTGTCGAGTTTGACCCGGCTCGGGTCCCAGTACTGCTTGTTGCCGGTGTAGCGAATGTTGGAATCTTTCTGGTAACTCTTGAATACGAACGGCCCGGTGCCGATCGGCTTCTGATTGATATCGCTTGGTTTGCCGGATGCCAGCAACTGGTCGGCGTATTCGGCGGACAGGATGGCGGCGAAGCTCATGGCGATGTTCTGGATGAACGCGGCGTCGACGCTGTTAAGCGTCATGACCACGGTCAAAGGCCCGGTCTTTTCGACCTTGGCAATGTTCTTGTTCAGGCTCATCCCGTTGAAATACGGGAATTCAGTTGGATAAGCCTGACGGAATGGCTGTTGCGGATCGAGCATGCGGTTGAACGTGAACAGCACGTCATCGGCGTTGAAATCGCGGCTAGGGGTGAAATACTTGGTGGTATGGAATTTCACGCCTTCACGCAGGTGGAAGGTGTATTTCAGGCCGTCCTCGGAAATATCCCAGCGGGTGGCCAGGCCCGGCACGACATTGGTCGCGCCTTTTTCGAACTCTGCCAGGCGGTTGTACAGCGGTTCGGCGGCGTCGTTGTCGGTCGCGGTGGTGTACTGCGCAGTATCGAAGCCAGCGGGGCTGCCTTCGGAGCAGAACACCAGGCTGTCACTGGCAGCCTGGCTAATGGACGTAGCGGCCAACAGGCCGGTGCCCAGCAATGCGGATAAAACCAAGGTATGGCGCATGACGCTCCCTCTGTTCTCTGAGTATTTTCGACAAGCCGTCGTCCCGTCTCGGGACGTGGGGGTCTTATCGAGCGCAATCCATTTACGTGAAGCAAAACCGAGAGCCCACGCATGAGCTGGTCGAACTCCGACGGTATGAGCCATCGGGCCGGCGGTAAATGCGTAGAGTCCTAAACATTCGTAGGAAAAGTGGACGCGTCCTGCGCCGGCGCTGGAGTCAGCGTCGGACCTGGATGTAGGCTCTTTCTTACGCTCTCGGTGGATACAACAACGGCGACGTCATTGACGTCGCCGTTGTTGAACCTTATTTGCTGACGCTGACGCCGTAGAAGGAATTCAAGCCAAATGGGCTGATCTTGAAGTCCTGCACGTTGGCGCGCATGGGTTGATACACCGTCGAGTGAGCGATAGGTGTCATTGGAACAGCGTCCTTGAGGACGTGTTGTGCCTGTTTGTACAGTTCGGTGCGCTTGCCTTGGTCGGTGGTGCGCTTGGCTTCCTTCACGAGGCCGTCGAATTTCTTGTCGCACCATTTCGAGAAGTTGTTGCCGCTCAGCGAGTCGCAACCAAACAACACGTTGAGCCAGTTGTCCGGATCACCATTGTCACCGCTCCAGCCAATGATCATGGCCTGGTTCTCGCCACCTTTGGAGCGCTTGATGTACTCGCCCCACTCGTAGCTGGTGATCTTCACGTTCAGACCGATTTTCTTCCAGTCGGACTGGAGCATTTCGGCCATCAGCTTGGCGTTAGGGTTATACGGACGCTGTACCGGCATGGCCCACAGGACGATTTCGGTACCTTCCTTGACGCCGGCTTCCTTGAGCAGCTCCTTGGCTTTCTCAGGGTCGTACTTGGCGTCCTTGATGGTGGTGTCGTAGGACCATTGGGTCGGCGGCATGGCGTTGACGGCCAGTTGGCCCGCGCCCTGGTAAACCGAGTCGATGATCTGCGGTTTGTTGACCGCCATGTCCAGCGCCTGGCGCACGCGCAGGTCAGCCAGCGGGTTGGCCTCGTTGCTGCCTTTGACCTTGTCCATCACGTTGTAAGCGATGTAGCCCAGGTTGAAACCAGCCTGGTCAGGCATCTTCAGCGCCTTGTCTTCCTTCAGCGCCTTGAGGTCAGCCGGACGCGGGAACAGAGTGACCTGGCACTCGTTCTTCTTCAGCTTCTGGATACGTACCGACGGGTCGGTGGTGATGGCGAAGATCAGGTTGTCGATCTTGACGTCTTCAGGCTTCCAGTAGTCCTTGTTTCCGGTGTAACGGATGTTGGAGTCTTTCTGGTAGCTCTTGAACACGAACGGGCCTGTGCCGACCGGTTTCTGGTTGATGTCGGCGGGCTTGCCGTCCTTGAGCAGCTGGGCAGCGTACTCGGCGGATTGCAGCGAGGCAAAGCTCATGGCCATGTTCTGGATGAACGCAGCGTCGACTTCTTTCAAGGTGAATTTGACGGTGTGATCGTCGACTTTATCGATCTTGGTGATGTTGGTATCCATCCCCATGTCGGTGAAGTACGGGAATTCGGTCGGGTACGCTTTGCGGAACGGGTCGTCCTTGTTAATCATGCGATTAAAAGTGAACAGCACGTCGTCGGCGTTGAACTCACGAGTCGGCTTGAAGTACGGGGTGGTGTGGAACTTCACGCCTTCACGCAGGTGAAAGGTGTACGTCAGGCCATCGTCAGCGATGTCCCAGCTGGTCGCCAGACCAGGAATCACGGCGGTGCCGCCGCGCTCGAACTGGGTCAGGCGGTTGAAAATGGTTTCTGCAGAGGCGTCGAAGTCGGTTCCGGTGGTGTACTGACCAGGATCAAAACCGGCCGGGCTCCCTTCGGAGCAAAACACCAGGTTAGTCGCCGCTTGGGCGAAAGGTGCGGCAGCTAACAAGCTGGCGCCGACTAAAAACGGAATGACCGCGTGTTTGAGCATGGTGGCCTCATGATTTGTTGTCATTTTTGGAATTAGAGGACGACCTCGTGAGTCGTGCCTGCGGATACTTATGCAGGGGCCATACCCAATGCAAGATGCAGGGGGGCCACAAGCATTAAACAGTGGCACGAACGTACCTTAATGTCGCATATGTGTAAATTGACGCGCATTTGACCGTTTGCGCAGGTTTTTTTCGGTGCATATCGCGCACCTACATGGGGCGGCCGGGACGTCTGGCGCCCCCGGTTGGCGCGCGGTGTTACTTATTTATACCCTCGCCAGCGGAGCATCCGGCATATCCCACTTATGCAGCGTAGTCGGCAGATTCCATGTATGCGGCAGTCATCGGCACATTCCGCGTAGGAGCTGCCGAAGGCTGCGATCTTTTGATCTTTGCGATCTTTTGATCTTGAAGGCAAAGTCAAAAGATCGCAGCCTGCGGCAGCTCCTACAAGGGCAATCAATGCGGTTTAAGGCATCAACACTTCAATCGACCCATCTGCCGTCATGCTGACCTGGCTGGTGCCAGCCTCAACTTCCGGGGTCACCGGAGCGGCGTCCATGCTGGCGGCTTTCATCATCATCGGCCCGCGCATGTACGGTTGTGGATAACCGTTGCTGTTGAGGTTCAGGTTGACGATCTTGTAGCCCTTGCCGCCCAAGGCGTCAGTGGCCAGCTGGGCGCGGGCCTTGAAGGCGCTGACGGCGTCCTTGAGCAGTGCGTCTTCACTGGCCTTGCGCGTTGGCGTGGCGATGGCGAAGTCCATGCCGGCCATTTTCAGGTCGGTCAGCAGTTCGCCGGTCAGCTTCGACAGGGCGGCGAAATCGGAGCTTTCCAGGCGCAACTCGGCACGTTCACGCCAGCCGGTGATTTTCTGGCCCTTGGTGTCGTAGATCGGGTAGCTGTTACGGCTCCCCTGGCGCAGGGTGATGTCCTTGACCTGCTTGGCCTGGGCCAGCGACTTGTTCATGGTGGTGCTGATGTCGGCGGCGAGTTTGGCCGGATCGGTGTTCTGCTCTTCTGTATAAAGAGTCACGATCATCAGGTCGCGGGCCACTTCCTGGCTGACTTCGGCGCGCAGGGAAATCTGGTTGTAATGCAGCTCGTCGGCGGCCAGGGCCGGCAGGCTGGCGACGGTGCCAACACTAAGGGCAAGAAGGGCGGCGCTACGGCGGAAAGTGTGCATGAAAACTCCTTGGGCGATGCGCAGGGGTTAAGGTCCGAGCCTGCGTGAAACCATCAGACTTTAGCTTTTATGAGCCGGTTCGCACAGTTACAACTTCTATACAGATCGAAGGTGACCGTTGCGCGCTCAATCGCGAGCAGGCTCGCTGCCACAGGGATTGCAATTCAATGTGCGAGCGAGTCTGCTCGCGATAGCGGTCTCATAGACGCCACCATGGTTTCTGCCATGTGGCCGTTTGCCGCACTTTTGCCTGCCAGCCCCCGCGCTTGGTTATACTCCTGGCGATCCGCCTGGAGCGCTCATCAGGAGAGCTCATGCTCGCCCCCGTTCAAATCACTTCCGCGACTCGCCAGAACCTCTGGCGGCTGACGTTCATTCGTACTTTGGTACTTGCCGCCCAAGCTGGTTCCGTGGGCCTGGCTTACTGGTTCGACCTGCTGCCGCTGCCCTGGTTTCAGCTGGCCGCGACCCTCGGCTGCTCGATGCTGTTGTGCGCGTTCACGGCCATTCGCCTGCGCACCTCCTGGCCCGTCACTGAACTCGAATACGCCGTGCAACTGGCCTGCGACCTGTTTATCCACAGTGCGCTGCTGTATTTCTCCGGCGGTTCGACCAACCCCTTCGTTTCCTATTACCTGGTGCCGCTGACCATCGCCGCCGTGACGTTGCCCTGGCGCTATTCGGTGATCCTGTCCGGCATCGCATTGACCATGTACACCTTGCTGCTGGCGCGGTTCTATCCCCTGCAGACGTTCCCCATCGCCCGGGAAAACCTGCAGGTTTACGGAATGTGGCTGAGCTTTGCCCTGGCCGCGGCGGTGATCACCTTCTTCGCCGCGCGCATGGCGGAGGAGCTGCGTCGCCAGGAAGAGTTGCGCGCCATTCGGCGAGAAGAGGGCCTGCGCGACCAGCAACTGCTGGCCGTTGCGACCCAGGCCGCCGGCGCCGCCCACGAACTGGGCACGCCTTTGGCCACCATGAGCGTGCTGCTAAAAGAGATGCAGCAGGATCATCCCGACCCGATGTTGCAGGATGATCTGAAGGTGCTGCAGGATCAGGTGAAACTCTGCAAGGAAACCTTGCAGCAACTGGTGCGCGCCGCCGAAGCCAATCGTCGCTTGGCCGTGGAGATGCAGGACGTCACCGACTGGCTAGACGAGGCCTTGAATCGCTGGCACCTGATGCGCCCCGAAGCCAGTTATCGCTTCCAGCGGCTCGGCCAGGGCGCCGTGCCCCGCATGGCGCCACCGCCGGACCTGACCCAGGCCTTGCTGAACCTGCTGAACAACGCCGCCGACGCCTGCCCGGAAGGGTTGCAGGTGACGCTGGACTGGAATGCCGAGGACCTGACCATCAGCATCCGCGACCACGGTGCCGGTGTGCCGCTGGCCATCGCCGAGCAGATTGGCAAACCGTTTTTTACCACCAAGGGCAAAGGTTTCGGCCTGGGCCTGTTTTTGAGCAAGGCCAGCGTGACACGCGCCGGCGGCTCAGTGAAACTCTATAGTCATGAGGAAGGCGGCACGCTCACCGAGCTGCGCCTGCCCCGTGTCGCCCGAGGAGACGAACATGAGTGACGATATCCAAGTCGAAGGCGAAGGCGAAGAACTCCCGCATTTGCTGCTGGTAGACGACGACGCAACCTTTACCCGCGTGATGGCCCGCGCCATGGCCCGTCGCGGCTTTCGCGTCAGCACCGCCGGGTCCGCCGAGGAAGGCCTGACCATCGCCCAGGCGGACCTGCCGGATTACGCCGCGCTGGACCTGAAAATGGACGGTGACTCCGGCCTGGTGCTGTTGCCCAAGCTGCTGGAGCTGGACCCGGAAATGCGCGTGGTGATCCTCACCGGTTACTCGAGCATTGCCACCGCCGTCGAGGCGATCAAGCGCGGTGCCTGCAACTACCTGTGCAAACCGGCCGATGCCGATGACGTCCTCGCCGCACTGCTGTCCGAGCACGCCGACCTCGACACCCTGGTACCGGAAAACCCGATGTCGGTGGACCGCTTGCAGTGGGAACACATCCAGCGGGTGCTGACTGAACACGAAGGCAACATCTCCGCCACTGCCCGCGCCCTGGGCATGCACCGGCGTACTCTGCAGCGCAAATTGCAGAAGCGCCCTGTCCGGCGCTGAACCGGTGCTGAACAATTGTTGTCACACCGCGTTGCAACACGAGCCGATCATCTATGATCGGTTCGTGTGATGTTCTTTTTTCCAATGAGCCTTTTCCATGAATCAGAACGCTGAGTACTCCGCGGTCAATGATGCTGTGCGCGGGCAGTTTTTTCGCAAAGTCTGGGCGATGATCACGCCTTACTGGCGCAGTGAAGAGAAGGGCAAGGCCTGGACGCTGCTGATCGCCGTAATCGTTCTATCGCTGGTCAGCGTAGGCATTTCGGTATGGTTCAACACCTGGTACAAGGATTTTTACAACGCCCTGCAACAGAAGGATGAGGCGGCATTCTGGCGGTTGATCCTGTATTTCTGCGCGATCGCGGCCGTCGCGATTGTCGGCGCGGTTTATCGGCTGTACCTGACGCAGATGCTGACCATTCGCTGGCGGGCCTGGCTGACCGAAAAACACTTCGCCCGCTGGCTGGGCCATAAGAACTACTACCACCTCGAGCAAGGCGGTTACACCGATAACCCCGACCAGCGCATCTCCGAGGACCTCAACAGCTTCACCTCCAACACCCTGGAACTGGGGATCGGCCTGCTGCGCAACATTGTCAGCCTGGTATCGTTCTCGATCATCCTTTGGGGTGTGTCGGGCAGTATCGAGGTCTTCGGGTTTACCATTCCCGGCTATATGTTCTGGTGCGTACTGGTGTATGCCGTGATCGGCAGCTGGCTGACGCATTTGATCGGTCGTCGCCTGATCGGCCTGAACAACAACCAGCAACGCTTCGAAGCCGACCTGCGATTTTCCATGGTGCGCATTCGCGAGAATGCCGAAAGCATTGCGCTGTATGACGGCGAGCCCAATGAAAATCGTCGTTTGAGCAGTCGCTTCGGCCTGGTCTGGCACAATTTCTGGGACATCATGAAGGTGTCCAAGCGACTGACGTTCTTCACGGCCGGTTATGGCCAGGTAGCCATCATCTTTCCCTTCATGGTCGCGGCACCGCGCTACTTCGCGGGCAAGATCGAGCTCGGGGAGCTGATGCAGATCAGCTCGGCGTTCGGCAACGTGCAAGAGAGTTTCAGCTGGTTTATCAGTGCGTACCAGAGCCTCGCGGCCTGGCGCGCCACCTGTGATCGCCTGCTCAGTTTCCGTCAGGCCATGACCGAGAATGAGCAAAAGCCGCAGGCCATCGACGTGCAGAATTCGGGCTCCGCGTTAAAAGTACACAACCTGGGGCTGGATCTTGCTGATGGTCGCCACCTGCTGGCCGACGCCGACATGACGGTGGAGGAGGGTGACCGAGTGATGATCAGCGGCCGCTCCGGCAGTGGCAAATCGACGCTGCTGCGGGCGATGGGGCATTTGTGGCCGCGGGGCCATGGCAGCATTCGCCTGCCGGCCGAGCGGTACCTGTTCCTGCCGCAAAAACCCTACCTGCCGATTGGCACCTTGCGTGAGGCGCTGAGTTATCCACAGGTCGCCGAGACATATCCGCAAGAGCGTTACGCCCACGTGCTTGAAGTGTGCCGCCTGCCGCACCTGCTGGGACGCCTGGACGAACCCAATCACTGGCAGCGCATGTTGTCCCCGGGTGAACAGCAACGCCTGGCGTTTGCCCGCGCGCTGCTTTATGCGCCTCAGTGGCTCTACATGGACGAGGCAACGTCGGCGATGGATGAAGAGGATGAGGCCTCGCTGTATCAGGCGCTGATCGACGAGATCCCGGGCTTGAGCATTGTCAGCGTCGGCCACCGCAGCAGCCTCAAACGCTTCCATCCGCGGCATGTGCGTATCGACAATGGCCATCTGGTGGAGCAACCAGTCACCGCCTGACGATACGCCCGTAGGAGCGGCCGCAGGCTGCGATCTTTTGATCTTTGGTATCTGCAAGCCAGATCAAAAGATCGCAGCCTTCGGCAGCTCCTACGGGTAGAGGTGATCGTACAACCGCGTTGAGCTATGATGCGGTTTCAACCGAATTTTTCGAGACCGATGTTCACCATGGAAAACCCGATCGCCACACCACGTCTCCCTCGCAAGCGCCGTAGCCTCGCTCAGGAACTGGTGACGGTGCTGTCCGAGCAGATCCGCGACGGTCATCTCAAACGCGGTGACAAGTTGCCGACTGAATCGGCGATCATGGACGCCCATGGCGTCAGTCGCACCGTGGTGCGCGAAGCCATTTCCCGGTTGCAGGCTGCCGGGCAGGTGGAAACCCGCCATGGCATCGGTACTTTTGTGCTCGATACCCCAAGCCCGAGCGGCTTTCGCATCGATCCCGCCACCGTGGTCACCCTGCGTGACGTACTGGCCATCCTGGAATTGCGCATCAGTCTGGAAGTGGAGTCCGCCGGACTTGCCGCGCAACGTCGCAGCGCCGAGCAGTTGGCCTTGATGCGTGCCGCGCTCGATGCCCTGAACGAAAGCGCGTCCCATGCCAGTGACGCCGTAGCCTCGGACTTCCAGTTTCACCTGCAGATTGCCCTGTCGACCGGCAACCGCTACTTCACCGACATCATGACGCACCTGGGCACCAGCATCATCCCGCGCACCCGCCTCAACTCGGCGCGGCTGGCCCACGACGACCAGCAGCACTACATGAGCCGCCTGAGCCGTGAGCACGAAGAAATCTACGACGCCATCGCGCGCCAGGATTCCGATGCCGCACGGGCCGCCATGCGCCTGCACCTGACCAACAGCCGCGAACGGCTGCGCCATGCCCATGAAGAGGCTGAGGCGCAGCGGGGCTAAACCTGACGGGAGCAGGGCTTGCCCGCGATGGCGGCGGAACATCCACTATCGACGCGACAGGAACACTGCGATCGCCAGCAGCCGCATTCCTGCAATAGTCATGAGTGAAATCCGGTTGTGTGGCCCTCGACGCTCCCTGTGGGAGCCGGGCTTGCCCGCGATGAAGCCAGCGATCATCCCGCGTCGGCTCTGAGGGTACACATCCTCGGACAACCTACCTCTCAGCCGTAGCTATCCAGCACCCATCCTGCTGCAGGTTTCCCCACTTATTCCCATCCTGACGATGAAATGCAGTTGACGATTAAATTTTAAGTTGTACGATGACCTACAACTCGGCGAAAGCTGAACGGTTTTCCAACAACATACGTCGCTACCCAGGGTGTTCGAATAATGAATCCACAAGAACTGAAGTCCATCCTCTCTTCCGGCCTGCTGTCTTTTCCGGTAACCGATTTTAATGCCCAGGGCGATTTCAATCGCGCTGGCTATATCAAGCGCCTTGAATGGCTGGCCCCTTATGGCGCCTCGGCCTTGTTCGCCGCAGGCGGCACCGGTGAGTTCTTCTCCCTGGCGGCCAGCGAATACTCGGAAATCATCAAGACTGCCGTCGACACCTGCGAAACCAGCGTGCCGATTCTGGCGGGTGTCGGCGGTTCGACCCGTCAGGCCATCGAATACGCTCAAGAAGCCGAGCGCCTGGGCGCCAAAGGCTTGCTGCTGCTGCCGCACTACCTGACCGAAGCCAGCCAGGACGGCGTTGCCGCCCATGTTGAAGCCGTGTGCAAATCGGTGAACATCGGCGTGGTGGTTTACAACCGTAACGTCTGCCGCCTGACCGCTCCGCTGCTTGAACGCCTGGCCGAGCGCTGCCCGAACCTGATCGGCTACAAGGATGGCCTGGGCGACATCGAGTTGATGGTGTCGATCCGTCGCCGCCTCGGCGATCGCTTCAGCTACCTGGGTGGTTTGCCGACCGCCGAAGTGTACGCCGCTGCCTATAAGGCACTGGGCGTGCCGGTCTACTCCTCGGCGGTGTTCAACTTCATCCCGAAAACCGCGATGGATTTCTACCACGCCATTGCCCGCGAAGATCACGCCACCGTTGGCAAGATCATCGACGACTTCTTCCTGCCGTACCTGGACCTTCGTAATCGCAAAGCCGGTTACGCAGTGAGCATCGTCAAGGCCGGGGCAAAAATTGCCGGCTACGACGCAGGTCCTGTACGTGCGCCGCTGACCGACCTGCTGCCAGAAGAGTACGAAGCTCTGGCTGCGCTGATCGACAAGCAAGGCGCGCAATAACAATTGATTGAGCAAGGCCGCTGAGCAATCAGCGGCCTTTTGCGTGAGGAGATAGATCCGTGGCAGATACAAAGCGTTTCGACAATTACATCAACGGCGAATGGGTTGCCGGCAGTGATTACTGCGCCAACATCAACCCTTCCGAGCTGACCGATACCATCGGCGAGTACGCCAAGGCGGACCTGGCCCAGGTCCACGCCGCCATCGACGCCGCTCGGGCTGCATTTGCGGCCTGGTCCACTTCGGGCATTCAGGCCCGTCACGATTCGCTGGACAAAGTGGGCACTGAAATCCTCGCCCGTCGCGAAGAACTGGGCACCCTGCTGGCTCGGGAGGAGGGCAAGACCCTGCCTGAAGCCATTGGCGAAGTGACCCGCGCCGGCAACATCTTCAAGTTCTTCGCCGGTGAAACCCTGCGTCTGTCCGGCGATTACCTGCCGTCGGTGCGTCCGGGTGTCAACGTCGAAGTGACCCGCGAAGCCTTGGGCGTGGTCGGCTTGATCACCCCGTGGAACTTCCCGATCGCGATCCCTGCCTGGAAAATCGCCCCGGCCCTGGCCTATGGCAACTGCGTGGTGCTCAAGCCCGCTGACCTGGTACCGGGTTGCGCCTGGGCCCTGGCCGAAATCATCTCCCGCGCGGGCTTCCCGGCCGGCGTGTTCAACCTGGTGATGGGCAGCGGTCGGGTGGTTGGCGATGCGCTGGTGCAAAGCCCGAAAGTCGATGGCATCAGCTTCACCGGTTCGGTGGGGGTGGGGCGGCAGATCGCAGTCAGCTGCGTGTCGCGCCAGGCCAAAGTGCAGCTGGAAATGGGCGGCAAGAACCCGCAGATCATTCTTGACGACGCCGACCTCAAGCAAGCGGTCGAGCTGTCGGTGCAGAGCGCGTTCTACTCCACCGGCCAACGTTGCACCGCTTCGAGCCGCTTCATCGTCACCGCCGGAATTCATGACAAATTCGTTGAGGCCATGGCCGAGCGCATGAAGTCGATCAAGGTTGGACATGCGCTGAAAACCGGCACCGATATTGGTCCGGTGGTCTCCCAGGCGCAGCTTGAACAGGACATGAAGTACATCGACATCGGCCAGTCCGAAGGTGCGCGCCTGGTCAGCGGCGGCGGCCTGGTGACCTGTGATACCGAAGGCTACTACCTCGCGCCAACCCTGTTTGCCGACAGCGAAGCCGCGATGCGCATCAGCCGCGAAGAGATTTTTGGCCCGGTGGCCAACATTGTTCGAGTGGCCGATTACGACGCCGCGCTGGCCATGGCCAACGACACCGAGTTCGGTCTGTCAGCGGGCATCGCCACCACTTCGCTGAAGTACGCCAACCACTTCAAGCGCCACTCCCAGGCCGGGATGGTGATGGTCAACCTGCCGACGGCTGGCGTGGATTACCACGTTCCATTCGGCGGGCGTAAAGGTTCATCCTATGGCTCCCGCGAGCAAGGTCGCTACGCGCAAGAGTTCTACACGGTCGTGAAAACCTCTTACATCGGCTCCTGATACACCGCAATACCTGTGGGAGCTGGCCTGCCAGCGATGGCATCACCGCGGTGTAACTGACATACCGAGGTGCCCGCATCGCCGGCAGGCCAGCTCCCACAAAAACAACACCGTTATTACCCGCATAAAAATAATCAGTGGGAGTACATCTACATGCAAGCGACCAAGCCGACCCACGTCCGCTATTTGATATTGCTCATGCTTTTCCTGGTGACCACCATCAACTACGCCGACCGGGCAACCATTGCCATCGCGGGCTCCAGCCTGCAAAAAGACCTCGGCATTGATGCGGTCACCCTCGGTTACATCTTCTCTGCATTCGGTTGGGCCTACGTGGCCGGGCAAATTCCCGGTGGCTGGCTGCTGGACCGTTTCGGCTCGAAAAAAATCTATGCACTGAGCATTTTCACCTGGTCGCTGTTTACCGTGTTGCAGGGTTATGTCGGCGAGTTCGGCATGTCCACGGCGGTTGTGGCGCTGTTCATGCTGCGTTTCCTCGTGGGCCTGGCTGAAGCACCTTCTTTCCCCGGCAACGCGCGCATCGTCGCGGCCTGGTTCCCAACGGCGGAACGCGGCACCGCTTCGGCGATCTTCAACTCGGCGCAATACTTTGCCACCGTGCTGTTCGCGCCGCTGATGGGCTGGATCGTCTACAGCTTCGGCTGGCAGCACGTCTTTATCGTGATGGGCGTAATTGGCATCATCTTCTCGGGCATCTGGCTGAAAGTGATCTACAGCCCGCGTCAACACCCGATGATCAACGAGGCCGAATTCAAGCACATCGCCGACAACGGCGGCATGGTCGACATGGACCAGGACAAAGGCAAAGGCGCCAAGGCTGACGGACCGAAGTGGGACTACATCCGTCAATTGCTGACCAACCGCATGATGCTCGGTGTCTACCTGGGCCAGTACTGCATCAACGGTATCACCTACTTCTTCCTGACCTGGTTTCCGGTATACCTGGTGCAGGAACGCGGCATGACCATCCTCAAGGCAGGTTTCATTGCCTCGTTGCCGGCCATCTGTGGCTTTATCGGTGGTGTACTCGGCGGGGTGATTTCCGATTACCTGTTGTGCAAGGGGCACTCCCTGACCTTCGCTCGCAAGGCGCCGATCATTGCCGGCCTGCTGGTCTCCAGCAGCATTGTGGCGTGCAACTATGTCGATGTTGAATGGATGGTCGTCGGCTTCATGGCCCTGGCTTTCTTCGGCAAAGGCGTGGGTGCGCTGGGTTGGGCAGTGGTGTCCGACACGTCGCCCAAGCAGATTGCCGGTCTGAGTGGTGGCCTGTTCAACACGTTCGGTAACATCGCCTCGATCACCACGCCGATCGTGATCGGCTACATCATCAGCTCCACCGGCTCGTTCAAATGGGCCCTGGTGTTCGTCGGTTGCAACGCACTGGTTGCGGTGTTCAGCTACCTGGTGATCGTCGGTCCGATCAAGCGCGTGGTGCTCAAGGAACCGCCGGTGAGCGGTCCTGAAACTCATAATAAATTGTCTCAAGCGCATTCCTGAGGAGCGGCGTCATGCAGTTGATTGAACATTCCGACTCGCCGCGCTACATCCGCCTCAACGAGCGGGACAACGTGGTCGTGGTGGTTAACGATCAGGGCGTGCCGGCGGGCACAGCGTTTGCGGACGGTCTGGTAACCCTGGACTTTGTGCCGCAGAGCCATAAGGTCACCCTGGAAGACATTCCCGAGGGTGGCCAGGTGATTCGCTACGGCCAGACCATTGGCTACGCGTTGCAGCCGATTCCCCGCGGCAGTTGGGTCAATGAGGATCAACTGCGCATGCCGACCGCGCCACCCCTGGACAGCCTGCCGCTGTCCACCGAAGTACCGGCGGTGCAGGCTCCGCTGGAAGGCTTTACCTTCGAGGGTTATCGCAACGCCGATGGCACCGTGGGCACGCGCAACATCCTCGGCATTACCACCACGGTGCAGTGCGTCACCGGCGTGCTCGATCATGCGGTCAAGCGCATCAAGGACGAGTTGCTGCCCAGGTATCCGCATGTCGACGACGTGGTGGCGCTGACCCATAGCTATGGCTGTGGCGTGGCGATTACCGCAACAGACGCGTACATCCCCATCCGTACCGTGCGCAACCTGGCGCGCAACCCGAACCTGGGTGGCGAGGCGCTGGTGATCAGCCTGGGCTGCGAGAAGTTGCAGGCCGGGCAGGTGATGCACGAAGGGGACAGTTCGGTAGACCTGAGCGACCCGTGGTTGTACCGACTGCAGGATTCCAGTCACGGGTTCACCGAGATGATCGAACAGATCATGGCGCTGGCCGAGACTCGCTTGAAAAAGCTCGACCAACGTCGTCGCGAAACCGTGCCGGCATCCGAGCTGATTCTGGGTATGCAGTGCGGCGGCAGCGATGCGTTTTCCGGGATCACCGCCAATCCGGCCCTGGGCTACGCCTCGGACCTGTTACTGCGGGCCGGTGCCACGGTGATGTTCTCCGAAGTCACCGAGGTGCGCGACGCGATCTACCTGCTGACCTCCCGCGCTGAAACCGAGGAAGTGGCGCAGGAACTGGTGCGGGAAATGGACTGGTACGACCGATACCTGGCCAAGGGAGAAGCGGATCGCAGTGCCAACACCACGCCGGGTAACAAGAAAGGCGGGTTGTCGAACATTGTCGAGAAGTCGCTGGGCTCGATCGTCAAGTCCGGCAGCAGCGCGATCAATGGCGTGCTGGGCCCTGGCGAACGCTTCAAGCGCAAAGGCCTGATTTTCTGCGCGACCCCGGCCAGTGATTTTGTCTGCGGGACCTTGCAGCTGGCGGCCGGGATGAACCTGCACGTATTCACCACCGGGCGCGGTACCCCGTATGGTCTGGCGATGGCGCCGGTAGTGAAGGTCTCGACCCGCACCGAGCTGGCGCAACGCTGGCCTGACCTGATCGATATCGACGCCGGGCGGATTGCGACAGGGCGGGCTTCGATCGAGGACCTGGGGTGGGAGTTGTTCCACTATTACCTGGATGTTGCCAGCGGCAAGAAACAGACATGGGCCGAGCAGCACAAGCTGCATAACGACATCACCTTGTTCAACCCAGCGCCGATTACCTGAGGCCGAGCTGCCTGAAAAAGATCGCAGCCTGCGGCAGCTCCTACATTGGAATGCATACTCTGTAGGAGCTGCCGCAGGCTGCGATCTTTTGATCTTAATGTGCTCGGGGTGGCTTATCATTAGCCACCTAACGACGCTCACCCAAGGTTAATTCCGGCATGCTGGCAATCTTCCTCGAAACCCTGAACATCACCGCCCCGGTGTTTGCCATGCTGTTTCTGGGTGTGCTGCTCAAACGCATCGACTGGATCAACGACAACTTTATCCACACCGCATCGGCCCTGGTGTTCAACGTCACCATGCCGGCGCTGCTGTTCCTGGGCATCCTGCATGCCGACCTGCATGCCGCCCTGCAACCGGAACTGCTGATCTATTTCTCGGTGGCGACCCTGGTGTGTTTCGCCATCGCCTGGGGCTGGGCGATCTGGAAATGTCCGCGGGAAGATCGCGGGATCTACACCCAGGGCGCATTCCGCGGTAACAACGGGGTGATCGGCCTGGCGCTGGCGGCGAGCATGTACGGCGACTACGGGATTTCCCTTGGGGCGATTCTCGCGGCGCTGGTGATCCTGTTCTACAACACCCTCTCGACTATCGTCCTGGCGGTGTACAGCCCGGTGATCAAGTCCGACCCCTGGAGTATCTTCAAGAGCGTGATGATCAACCCGTTGATCATCAGCGTGATTGCAGCGGCACCCTTTGCCTATTTCAAGATCGGCCTGCCGGGTTGGCTGGAAACCTCCGGGCAGTACCTGGCGCAGACCACTTTGCCCCTGGCCCTGATCTGCATTGGCGGCACCCTTTCGCTGGCAGCGATGCGAAAAAGTGGCTCGATGGCGCTCAGTTCCAGCCTGGTCAAGATGATCGGCCTGCCGGTACTGGCGACGCTGGGCGCGTGGCTGTGGGGGTTTCGCGGGGCGGAACTGGGGATTTTGTTCCTGTACTTCGGCAGCCCGACCGCTGCAGCCAGTTTTGTCATGGCTCGCCAGGCCAATGGCAACCATGAGCTGGCGGCAGCGATCATTGTCATCACCACGTTGATGGCGGCGGTGACCACCAATGTCGGGATCTTTTTGTTGCAGTGGGGCGGGTGGATTTAGCGCAGGGGGTTGCGGCGTTCTCCAGGGCCTCATCACGAGCAGGCTCGCTCCCACATTTGGAATGCATTCCCCTGTGGGAGCGAGCCTGCTCGCGATGGCGGCAGACCTGTCACCACAACTTTCGAATAATCATTCCGGCTTCTGGTAAGTATCAATCACTTCCTGCGCCGCCCTGAACGCATCGATGGCCGCCGGTACTCCTGCATACACCGCACAATGCAACAGCGCCTCGCGAATCTCTTCCACTGTGCAGCCATTGTTCAACGCCCCGCGCACGTGCCCCTTCAATTCCTGCGGACACTTGAGTGCGGTCAGCGCGGCAAGGGTGATCAGGCTGCGGGTTTTCAGCGGCAGGCCCTCGCGATTCCATACGCTGCCCCATGCGTGCTCGTTGACGAAGTCCTGCAGCGGCTGGGTAAAATCGGTGGCATTGCCCAGTGCGCGATCGACAAAAGCATCGCCCATCACTTGCCGACGCACTTCAACGCCGGGTTTTTTATTGTCGGTCATGGCACTTCCTTTTTGTGGTGTTGGCGACGCCAGGCGAGCAGTGACGTAAGCAGCACAAACGCCCCCAGGGCCGGCAGGACGAAAAACAGCATCAGGTGTTCAAGCTTGCCGGCCAGCGGCATGCCGGTGGTGAAGGACACCACATGCAGGCCGTAGGCCAGGTACAGTCCCAGGAAAACCAGGCCTTCGGCACGCGTCACCCGGTAACCGGAGTAGAAGATTGGCAGGCACAGCGCGGCGACGCCGAGCATCACCGGCAGGTCGAAATCCAGGGCGTTGGGCGAGACCGACAAGGGCGTCGGAGCAATCAGCGCCGTGACGCCGAGCACGCCCAGCAGGTTGAACAGGTTGCTGCCAATGACGTTGCCCACGGCAATTTCACGCTGGCCGCGCAAGGCCGCAATCAACGAGGTGGCCAATTCCGGCAGGGAAGTGCTGATGGCCACGATGGTCAGGCCGATGATCCGTTCCGAAAGCCCAAGATCAGTCGCGACCGCGACCGCAGCGCCCAGTAGCAAGTGGCCAGCATACACCAGCATCCCCAGGCCGGCGACGATCATCAGCAGGCTGCTGAACCAGGGCGCCTGGCGAGTTTCATCGTGAGATGGCGGCCGCGTCGAGTGGCGCGACTGGCGCAACAACAAGCCCAGGTACACCATCAGCGCGGCCAGCAGCACCATGCCGTCGAAGCGGGTCAGTTCTTCATTCCAGGCGAGTATGAAGACCAGCAGGCTGGCGCCGATCATCAGTGGAATATCCAGGCGCACCAACTGCCGGGACACCCGCAGCGGGATAATCAGCGCCGACAGGCCAAGCGTTACCAGGATGTTGAAAATGCTGCTGCCGATGACGCTGCCCACTGCGATGTCGACGTTCTGTGCCAGGGTCGCCTGCAGGCTGATGGCCATTTGTGGTGCGCTGCTGCCGAGGGCGACGATGGTCAGGCCGATGATCAGCGGCCGCACGTGCAGGCGTGCGGCCAGGCGTACGGCGGCCCGCACCATCAGCTCGGCGCCGGCGATCAGTAGAACCAGGCCGCTGAGCAATTCAATCACGTTGATCAGGGGCAAATCTGCAAGTCCGAAAATGGTCGGCGCTCCAGCTGTCAGTCGTCGAGGGCTTGCACACGCACCCGGGCGGTCCCGCTTCTGAGCATGCCCAGGCGTGCGGCAGCCTCGTGGGAAAGGTCAATCAGTCGCCCACGGGTGTGCGGCCCGCGGTCATTGATGCGGACCACGCAAGACTTGTCGTTGCTCAGGTTGGTGACCTTCACCCGCGTACCGAAGGGTAGTTGGCGATGGGCTGCGGTCAGGGAATTCTTGTTGAAACGCTCGCCACTGGCGGTGCGTTTACCTTGGTGTTTGGCGCCGTAATACGAAGCCGTGCCGGTCTTGTCGTAGCCGTGTGGATCGATGATGTCGTTGCTGGCGCAACCGGCCAACAGAGAGAGCAGGGCGCAAAGGCCGAGTAGACGCTTCATTCAAGGTTTCCCGAAAACAAATGTGGGAGCCAGCCTGCTGGCGATTGCGGAGTGTCAGACACGGATAGGGTGAATGTCAGACCGCTATCGCCAGCAGGCGGGCTCCCACAAGGAGTCGAGCCAGATTTGAAGGCTGGCTCCATTCTCATCAGCCTTCGAGCTTGCTTTTCAGCAGTTCGTTGACCTGTTGCGGGTTGGCCTTGCCTTTGGAGGCTTTCATGGCCTGGCCGACGAAGAAGCCGAACATCTTGCCGCGTTTGGCTTCGTCTGCCGCGCGGTATTGTTCGACCTGCTCGGCGTTGGCCGCGAGCATCTCGTCCAGCACCGCCGAGATCGCACCGGTGTCGGTCACTTGCTTGAGGCCGCGCTTGTCGATGATCTCGTCTGCGCTGCCTTCGCCGCTGGCCATGGCTTCAAAGACCACCTTGGCGATCTTGCCGGAGATGGTGTTGTCCTTGATGCGCAGCAGCATCCCGCCCAGTTGCTCGGCCGAGACCGGCGACTGGTCAATGTCCACGCCCTGCTTGTTCAACAGGCTGCCCAGCTCAACCATCACCCAGTTGGCCGCCAGCTTGGCGTCGCCGCTGATGCTCACGACTTTCTCGAAGTAATCGGCTTGTTCGCGACTGGTGGCCAGGACGCTGGCGTCGTAGACCGACAGACCGAACTGCTCCTGGAAACGCTCGCGCTTCTGCGGCGGCAATTCCGGCAGGGTCGTGCGCACGTCGTCGAGGAACGAGTCCTCGATGACCACTGGCAGCAGGTCCGGATCCGGGAAGTAACGGTAGTCGTTGGCTTCCTCCTTGCTGCGCATCGGACGGGTTTCGTCCTTGTTAGGATCGTACAGGCGGGTCTGCTGGATCACTTTGCCGCCGTCTTCGATCAGCTCGATCTGACGCTGCACTTCGGTGTTGATCGCCTTCTCGATGAAACGGAACGAGTTGACGTTCTTGATTTCGCAGCGCGTGCCGAACTCGGCCTGGCCCTTCGGACGGATCGACACGTTGCAGTCGCAACGCAGCGAACCTTCGGCCATGTTGCCATCGCAGATGCCCAGGTAACGCACCAGTGCGTGGACAGCCTTGACGTAAGCCACGGCTTCCTTGGCACTGCGCATGTCCGGCTCGGAAACGATTTCCAGCAGAGGCGTGCCGGCGCGGTTCAGGTCGATGCCGGTGGCGCCATTGAACTCTTCGTGCAGGCTTTTACCGGCGTCTTCTTCCAGGTGCGCCCGGGTGATGCCGACGCGCTTGACCGTGCCGTCTTCCAAGGCGATGTCCAGGTGGCCCTTGCCGACAATCGGCAGTTCCATCTGGCTGATCTGGTAGCCCTTGGGCAGGTCCGGATAGAAGTAGTTTTTACGGGCGAACACGTTGTGCTGGCCGATTTCGGCATCGATGGCCAGGCCAAACATCACCGCCATGCGCACCGCTTCCTGGTTCAGTACCGGCAGGACGCCAGGCATGCCGAGGTCAACCAGGCTGGCCTGGGTGTTCGGCTCGGAACCGAAAGTGGTGGAGCTACCGGAAAAAATTTTCGACCGGGTGGTGAGCTGGGTATGAATCTCCAGCCCGATCACGACTTCCCATTGCATGTGTTTCTCCTCAGAAGCCGGTTGGGGTGCGGGTGTGCCAGTCAGTGTTGAGCTGATACTGGTGAGCAACGTTCAACAGGCGGCCTTCCTGGAAATACGGGGCAAGCAGTTGCACGCCCACCGGCAGGCCATCGACGAAACCTGCTGGCATGGACAAGCCCGGCAAGCCGGCGAGGTTGGCGGTGATGGTGTAGACGTCTTCCAGGTAGGCAGCGACCGGGTCACTGTTCTTGGCGCCGAGCTTCCAGGCCGGGTTCGGCGTGGTTGGGCCGAGGATGATGTCGACCTCGTTGAAGGCGGCCATGAAGTCGTTTTTCACCAGGCGGCGGATCTTCTGCGCCTTCAGGTAATAGGCGTCGTAGTAGCCGGCCGACAGCGCGTAGGCGCCGACCATGATGCGGCGCTGCACTTCCGGGCCGAAACCTTCACCGCGGGAACGCTTGTACAGGTCGATCAGGTTTTTCGGGTCTTCGCAGCGATAGCCGAAACGCACCCCGTCGAAACGCGACAGGTTGGAGGAGGCTTCTGCCGGGGCGATCACGTAGTACGCAGGAATCGCGTGCTGCATGTTCGGCAGGCTGATTTCCTTGATCACGGCACCGAGCTTCTCCAGCTCCTTGATGCTGTTGTGGATCAGCTCGGCGATCCTCGGGTCCAGACCGGCGCTGAAGTATTCCTTCGGCACGCCGATGCGCAGCCCTTGCAACGAGCCGTTGAGGCTGGCGCTGTAATCCGGCACGGGCTCGTCGATGCTGGTGGAGTCATTGGCATCGAAACCGGCCATGCCTTGCAGCAGGATCGCGCAGTCTTCGGCGGTGCGCGCCAGCGGACCGCCCTGGTCGAGACTGGAGGCGTAAGCGATCATGCCCCAGCGCGAAACACGACCGTACGTCGGTTTAAGGCCTGTGAGGTTGGTAAACGCGGCCGGCTGACGAATGGAGCCGCCGGTGTCGGTCGCGGTGGCGGCCGGCAGCAGGCGCGCGGCAACGGCCGCAGCTGAACCACCGGACGAACCGCCCGGTACGTGTTCCAGGTTCCACGGGTTTTTCACCGCGCCGTAGTAGCTCGACTCGTTGGCCGACCCCATGGCGAATTCGTCCATGTTGGTCTTGCCCAGGGTCACGGCCCCGGCAGCGGCCAGCTTGGCAACCACGGTGGCATCGTACGGCGCCTTGAAGTTGTCGAGCATCTTCGAGCCGCAGCTGGTGCGGATGCCCTGGGTGCAGAACAGGTCCTTGTGGGCGATCGGCGCGCCAAGCAGGGCGCCGCTCTCACCATTGGCCCGGCGGGCGTCAGCGGCTTTGGCCTGCTGCAGCGCGAGGTCCTCGGTGAGGCTGATGAAGCTGTTGAGCTGTGGATCGAGCTGGGCGATACGCGCCAGCAGGACCTTGGTCAGCTCTTCGGAAGAAAACTTTTTGTCGGCGAGTCCGCGGGCGATCTCGGCCAGAGTCATTTGATGCATTGCAGGCTCTTTCCCTTTAGTCGATGACTTTCGGAACCAGGTACAGGCCGTTTTCGACCGCTGGTGCGATGGACTGGTAGGCCTCGCGATGATCGGTCTCGGTCACGACGTCCGCGCGCAGGCGCTGGCTGGCTTCCAGTGGGTGGGCGAGCGGCTCGATACCGTCGGTATTGACCGCCTGCATTTCGTCGACCAGCCCGAGAATGCTGTTCAGGGCCGAAGTGATGTGTGGAAGATCGGCATCATTGAGGCCAAGGCAGGCCAGATGAGCGATTTTTTCCACGTCGGAGCGTTCAAGCGCCATGGGAATCTCCAGTGGAAAACAGAACGGACGGCGTCCGTGTGTTAGATTGTCGGAACACTACCGCATTTCTACGGTCATAAGGCCGCGATTGTGGGGGTTGGTGCACAGAAAAGCGGCCAATTTAACATATTGGCGCCTTGCCCAAAATCCCTGTCGTTGTTAGAGTTTGCCGCACTTTTTTACCCACGCGTTGCCTAGGGTCCTTTCCCCATGTTCAAGAAACTGCGTGGCATGTTTTCCAGCGATCTTTCCATTGACCTGGGCACTGCCAACACCCTTATTTACGTGCGCGAGCGCGGAATCGTTCTGAATGAGCCATCGGTTGTGGCCATTCGGACACACGGTAACCAGAAAAGTGTCGTGGCCGTCGGCACCGAGGCCAAGCGTATGCTCGGCCGTACTCCAGGAAATATTGCTGCCATTCGTCCGATGAAAGACGGCGTAATCGCCGACTTCAGCGTCTGCGAAAAGATGCTGCAGTACTTCATCAACAAGGTTCATGAAAACAGCTTTCTGCAGCCTAGCCCGCGAGTGCTGATCTGCGTTCCATGCAAATCCACCCAGGTTGAGCGTCGTGCCATCCGTGAATCGGCCCTGGGTGCCGGTGCCCGTGAAGTGTTCCTGATCGAAGAGCCGATGGCTGCTGCGATCGGCGCCGGCCTGCCGGTAGAGGAAGCTCGCGGTTCGATGGTGGTCGACATCGGTGGCGGTACCACTGAAATCGCGCTGATCTCCCTGAACGGTGTGGTCTATGCCGAATCCGTACGGGTTGGCGGCGACCGCTTCGACGAAGCGATCATCACCTACGTGCGTCGCAACTATGGCAGCCTGATCGGCGAATCCACCGCCGAGCGCATCAAGCAGGAAATCGGTACGGCCTACCCGGGCGGCGAAATTCGCGAAGTCGATGTTCGCGGTCGCAACCTGGCTGAAGGCGTGCCACGTGCTTTCACCCTGAACTCCAACGAAGTGCTGGAAGCTCTGCAAGAGTCCTTGGCTACCATCGTTCAGGCAGTGAAAAGCGCACTGGAGCAATCGCCTCCGGAACTGGCTTCCGACATCGCCGAGCGTGGCCTTGTGCTGACCGGTGGTGGCGCCCTGCTGCGTGACCTCGACAAGTTGCTGGCCCAGGAAACCGGCCTGCCGGTGATCGTTGCCGAAGACCCGTTGACCTGCGTTGCTCGCGGCGGTGGCCGTGCATTGGAAATGATGGATAAACACACCATGGACCTGCTCTCCAGCGAATAAGTCGCGGGGTTGCATCTATGCTGTTGAGCGCACAGGCAGCACTTTGCAGTGCTGCCTGTTGGCGTTTATCTTCTGTCAGTCTGCATCCAGGCCGGTCTGCCGTATGAATAAACAAAACATTTGCCTGGGAGGAGCGGCTTATTAAACCGCTTTTCACCAAAGGGCCTTCACTGGGCGTGCGCTTGTTGGTGCTGGTCGTGCTATCGGTCGCACTGATGGTGGTCGATGCCCGCTTCACACTGCTCAAGCCAGTGCGTAGCCAAATGTCGCTGGTGCTGATGCAGTCCTACTGGATCACCGACCTGCCGCAGCGGTTATGGCAGGGTGTGGCCAGTCAGTTTGGCAGCCGCACCGAACTGGTCGCCGAAAACGAAAAACTCAAGACCGAAAACCTGCTGCTGCAGGGGCGCATGCAAAAGCTTGCCGCCCTGACCGAGCAGAACGTTCGGCTGCGCGAGTTGCTTAACTCCTCGGCCCTGGTCAACGAAAAAGTCGAAGTGGCCGAGTTGATCGGCATGGACCCCAATCCCTTCACCCATCGCATCATCATCAACAAGGGTGAGCGCGATGGCGTGGTCCTCGGCCAGCCGGTACTTGATGCCCGTGGCCTGATGGGGCAGGTCGTCGAGTTGATGCCCTATACCTCCCGCGTGTTGCTGCTGACCGATACCACCCACAGCATTCCGGTGCAGGTCAATCGAAACGGCCTGCGCGCAATCGCCAGCGGCACCGGTAACCCGGAACGCCTGGAACTGCGCCATGTAGCCGATACGGCCGACATCAAGGAAGGCGACCTGCTGGTCAGTTCCGGCTTGGGCCAGCGGTTCCCGGCCGGTTACCCGGTGGCGACGGTCAAGGAAGTAATCCATGACTCCGGCCAGCCATTTGCCATCGTTCGCGCCGTGCCCACCGCCGCATTGAACCGCAGCCGTTACCTGCTGCTGGTGTTCAGCGACGGGCGCACGGCCGAAGAGCGTGCCAATGAAGCGGCCCAGGCCCAGGAAACCCTGGACCAGTACGGTGGCGGCCCGATGATTCCTGCCACGGTGCCCAAACCCGCCATAGTCCCGGCAGCGGCAGCAGCAGCAGCAGCAGCAGCAGCAGCTGCGCCTGCGGCTCCCGCTGTGCCGGCGGTCGTCGCGCCGGTGGCGCCTGCCGCCACGACCCCGGTCAAGCCTGTTGTGACAAAGCCGCCGGTCACCAGGCCTGCTGCCAAACCGCCTGTCTCTGCACCGGCTAACACTGGGGGACGAGAATAATGGTCGGTACGACTGCATCCCGAAACGGCTGGATCGTCTGGCTGACCTTCGCCATCGGCATGCTGCTCAGCGTCTCACCGCTGCCGCAGTTCATGGAAATCCTGCGCCCATTGTGGCTGGCATTGCTGCTGGCCTTCTGGGCACTGGCGATGCCGCAGAAAGTCGGCATGGTCACCGCATGGTGCCTGGGTCTGGCCGAGGACGTGCTCTATGGCACGCTGCTGGGCCAGAACGCCTTGATTCTCACGCTCATCACCTTCCTGGTGCTGTCGCTGCAACAACGCCTGCGGATGTTCCCTATGTGGCAGCAGAGCCTGGTGATCCTGGTGATCTTCGGCCTGGCCCAACTGGTTCAGCTATGGCTCAGCGCCCTCACCGGTAATCGCCAGCCGACACTGGCGCTGGTATTGCCCGCTCTGGTCAGTGCCCTGCTGTGGCCGTGGATCAGCTACGGTTTGCGCGGGCTGCGTCGACGCTACAAGATCAACTAAATCGGTCAGGCATTTGCCCGCACGGGTGTACTGGACAGGGAGATGTCGAGATGAAACAGCTATTTCTCGCCTCAGGCTCGCCACGTCGGCGTGAGTTGCTCACGCAGATTGGCGTGCCGTTTTCCGCCATCAGTGCGGACATCGATGAAACCCCCTTGAATGACGAATCCCCTTCGGCCTACGTCGAGCGCATGGCGCGAGGCAAGGCCGAGGCCGGGCGTGATGCTGTCGTGTGCGCCGCAGATTATTGCGTGCTGGGTGCCGACACCGCCGTAGTGCTGGACGGGAAAATTCTTGGCAAGCCGGTGGACGAAGCTGACGCATGCGCCATGCTTATGATGTTGTCCGGTCGCGAGCATGAAGTTCTGACAGGTATCGCCGTGCTGGATGGCGCGCGTTGCGAATCCCGGGTGATCCGTAGCCTGGTACGTTTTCGCCGCATTGAAGCGCCAGAAGCGGCGGCCTACTGGGCCAGCGGCGAACCCCGTGACAAGGCCGGCGGTTATGGCATCCAGGGGCTCGGCGCGGTGTTCGTGGCGGGGCTGGATGGCAGCTACTCGGCGGTGGTTGGCTTGCCACTGTGCGAAACCGCAGAACTGCTGGGCCATTTCGGCATACCCTGTTGGCAAACCCTTAACGCGCTCTGAGCGTCGTACTGACAAGATGCGGCCATTATCGTGAAAATGCCTGAACGAGACCCTGCCATGAGTGAAGAGATCCTGATCAACATCACGCCGATGGAATCGCGCGTGGCGGTGGTTGAAAACGGTGTTCTGCAAGAGGTTCACGTCGAGCGCACGCAGAAGCGCGGGATTGTCGGCAACATCTACAAGGGCAAGGTCGTTCGGGTATTGCCGGGGATGCAGGCGGCTTTTGTCGACATCGGCCTTGATCGGGCAGCGTTCATCCATGCCTCGGAGATTTCCCTGCGCGAAGGGCCTGCGGTTGAGAGCATCAGCGCACTGGTTCACGAAGGCCAAAGCCTGGTGGTGCAGGTCACCAAGGACCCGATCGGCTCCAAAGGCGCACGCCTGACCACCCAGCTGTCGATTCCGTCGCGATACCTGGTGTACATGCCGCGTACGGCACATGTCGGCATCTCCCTGAAAATCGAAGACGAAGGCGAGCGTGAACGGCTCAAGCAGGTAGTCACCGACTGCGTGGCCAGGGAAGGGATCAAGGAAGCGGGCGGCTTCATTCTGCGCACGGCTGCAGAAGGTGCCGGTGCCGATGAAATCCTCATGGACATCCGTTACCTGCGCAGGCTCTGGGATCAGATCAACGAGCAGATCAAGACCATCGGCGCGCCGAGCGTGATCTACGAAGACCTCGGCCTGGCGCTGCGCACATTGCGCGACCTGGTCAGCCCGAAGATCGAAAAAATCCGCATCGACTCTCGGGAAACTTTCCAGAAAACCACGCAGTTCGTCGCTGAATTGATGCCGGAAATTGCTGATCGCCTGGAGCACTACCCGGGTGAACGTCCGATTTTCGACCTGTACGGCGTCGAAGATGAAATCCAGAAGGCCCTCGAGCGCAAGGTCCCGCTAAAATCCGGTGGTTACCTGGTGGTCGATCCGGCGGAAGCCATGAGCACCATCGACGTCAACACCGGGGCTTTTGTCGGGCATCGCAACCTCGAAGAAACCATCTTCAAGACCAACCTGGAAGCGGCCACCGCTATCGCTCGTCAACTGCGCCTGCGCAACCTGGGCGGGATTATCATCATCGACTTCATCGACATGGAAGACGAAGAGCACCAGCGCCAGGTCCTGCGTACCCTCGAAAAACAGCTGGAGCGCGACCACGCCAAGACCAACATCATCGGCATCACCGAGCTGGGCCTGGTGCAGATGACCCGCAAGCGTACCCGTGAAAGTCTCGAACAGGTGCTGTGCGAACCTTGCAGCAGCTGCCAGGGCCGGGGCAAGCTGAAGACGCCGGAAACCGTCTGCTATGAAATTTTCCGGGAAATCCTGCGGGAGGCTCGCGCCTATCAGGCCGAAGGCTATCGTGTATTGGCGAACCAGAAAGTTGTCGACCGCCTGCTGGATGAGGAGTCCGGCAATGTCGCCGAACTCGAAGGATTTATCGGCCGCACCATCCGGTTTCAGGTGGAAACCATGTATTCACAGGAACAATACGACGTGGTGCTGCTCTGAACCCTTACGTCGTCAATCACCTGGAACAGCTGGCCTCAGCTTTCTGCAGTTTTAACGCCATGGGAGCCAACTGACATGGACCGTCTGACACGCATTTTGGCCGCACTGACCCGCTGGGGTCTGGGCCTGTGCGCGTTGGCTTTGGTGCTGATGGCGCTCTACGTCAGCCTTGGGCGGGAACTGACGCCGCTGGTGGCCGAATACCGGGCCGAGGTCGAGGCCAAGGCCAGCACTGCGTTGGGTATGCCGCTGCACATCGGTGAACTGGAAGGTAACTGGAGCGGTTTTGCGCCGATCCTGCTGGCCCATGACGTGATGCTCGGCGAAGGGGCAAACGCTCTGCGCCTGGACCAGGTGCGCGCGGTGCCGGATATCTGGGCCAGCCTGCTGGCCCGCGAAGTACGCCTGGCCCATCTCGAACTCAACGGCCTGAAGATCAGCCTCAAGGAAGGCGAGGATGGCCATTGGGCGCTGGAAGGATTGCCCGTCCAGCAGGATCAGCCGCTGGACCCTGAACAACTGCTCAACCGCATGCAGATGGTCCAGCAGCTTTCGGTCCTTGATAGCCAGGTGACCTTGCAGCCGCTGGATCATGTGCCGCTCACCCTGACGTATGTCGGCATGAGCCTCAAGACCGGCAGCTCCCGACAGCGGCTCGATGCCCGGCTGACATTGCCGGATGGCCAGCCATTGGCCCTGAGCCTGCGCACTCGGCTGCAGGCCAGCGACTGGAAGAACGGTGCAGCGGACGCCTATCTCAGCCTGCCGCAAAGTGACTGGTCGAAGTGGCTGCCGGAGCGTCTGACCCAGCACTGGAATTTCACCGAGATCAAGGCCGGCGGCGAGCTGTGGGTAAACTGGAGCAAGGGCGCGCTGCAGAGCGCGGCCGTGCGTCTGAATGCGCCGCAAATCAAAGGTGCCTACGCCGAGCGCAAGCCGATCCAGATCAGCAACCTGGCACTCAACGCCTATTTCCAGCGTGACGCCGCGGGTGCGCTGGTCACGCTGGACTCCTTGGCCATGAACTTCGGCGAAACCCGTTGGGAATCGCGACTGCAACTCAAGCAGAGCGGCGCCAGTGATAACACCCCGGAACTGTGGCACCTGCAGGCCGATCGCCTCGACCTTACGCCGCTCACGCCGCTGTTGAATGCGCTGGGCCCCTTGCCTGAAGGCGTCGCCACGGCGGTCGAGCGACTTAAAGTGACGGGTAGCCTGCGTAATGTACTGCTCGACTTCCGGCCAGCGGCCACGGACGACAGCAAAATCAGCTTTGCCGCCAACCTCGACCGGGTAGGCTTCAATGCCTATCACGGTGCACCGGCGGCGCGAAATGTCAGTGGCAGTATCAGTGGCGACCTGGGGCAGGGCGAGTTGCGCATGGACAGCAAGGACTTTTCCCTGCACCTGGACCCGATCTTCGCCAAGCCCTGGCAGTACCTCCAGGCCAACGCCAAGCTGACCTGGAAAATTGATAAAGAAGCCTTCACCCTGACCGCGCCCTACCTGAAGGTGTTGGGCGAGGAGGGCAAGATTGCCGGCGACTTCCTGATCCGCCTGCATTTCGATCATTCCCAGGAAGACTACATGGACCTGCGGGTCGGCCTGGTGGACGGTGATGGTAAATACACTGCCAAGTACCTGCCGACGGTATTGAGCCCGGCGCTGGACGAATGGCTGCGCACCGCGATTCTCAAGGGCGCGGTAGACGAAGGTTTCTTCCAGTACCAGGGCTCGCTGGCCCACGGCGCTGCAGAAGCCGATCGCAGCATCAGCCTGTTCTTCAAGGTTCATGACGCAGAACTGGCCTTCCAGCCAGGCTGGCCGCATGTCAGCAAGGTCAGTGGCGATGTGTTCATCGAGGACAGAGGGGTGCGGATTCTTGCCAGCAAAGGGCAGTTGCTCGACACCCAGGTTCGCGATATCTACGTCGAAATTCCCCATGCGGCTGCCGGCAAAAGCAGTCACTTGCTGCTCGACGGCGCTTTTGCCGGGGGGTTGGGCGATGGCCTGAAAATTCTCCAGACCGCGCCGATCGGTACCGCGCAGACCTTTGCCGGCTGGGAAGGCGAGGGCGACCTGCAGGGCAAGCTGAAGCTGGATATTCCGCTGGCCAAGGGCGAGCTGCCGAAAATCCTGGTCGACTTCAAGACCGCCAAGGCGCGCCTGAAATTGAGCGAACCGGCGCTGGAATTGACCCAGCTCAAGGGTGATTTCCGTTTCGACAGCACCAAGGGCCTTAGCGGTCAGAACATCACGGCACGGGCCTTTGATAAGCCGGTCTCCGCGCAGATCTTTGCCGATGGCAGTGCCGGCAATCTCAAAACCCGGGTGATGGCGGCGGGCCAGGTCGAGGTGAAAAAACTCACTGACTGGTTGAGCGTGACCCAGCCGTTGCCGGTCACCGGTGTGATTCCCTATCAACTGCAACTCAACCTTGGCGGAGCCGACAGCCAGTTGCTGGTCAGCTCCAACCTCAAGGGCGTTGCCATCGATCTGCCTGCGCCGTTTGGCATGGCGGCGAATGTGGGGCGCGACACCACGTTCCGCATGACCCTGCAGGGTGAGGATCGGCGTTACTGGGTCAATTACGGCGAGCTGGCGAACTTCACCTATGAAGCGCCCGTCAGCAATTTCGCCGAAGGTCGTGGCGAACTGCTGCTGGGTGGCGGTCAGGCCGTCGTGCCGGGTGCCAAGGGCCTGCGAGTGCGCGGTTCGCTATCGGAACTGGACGTCGGGCCCTGGAAGGACCTGGCAGACAAATATGCCGGCAAGGATCCTGGCGGCAGTGCCAAGCAGTTGCTCAGCAGCGCCGACCTGAAGATCGGCAAACTCACCGCCATGGGCACGACGCTGGATCAGGCATCGGTGCAGTTGAACCGCAGGCCGGCCTCGTGGGCTTTGCAGCTCGACAGCCAGCAGGTCAAGGGCACGGTCGCCATCCCTGACGCCAAAGGTGCGCCGATTGCCATCAACCTGCAGTACGTGAAGTTGCCAGCGCCCGATCCGACGGTCCTCGCCGATGAGAACTCGCCGGACCCGCTGGCCACCGTGGACCCGACAAAGATTCCGGCGCTGGATGTCACGATCAACCAGCTGTTCCAGGGCAAGGACCTGGTTGGCGCCTGGTCGCTGAAGGTCCGCCCCACAGCCAAAGGCATTGCCCTCAACACCCTGGACCTGGGCCTCAAGGGCATCCTGCTGCAGGGCAGCGGTGGCTGGGAAGGCACACCGGGCGCATCGAGCAGCTGGTACAAGGGTCGGATCAGCGGCAAGAATCTCGCCGACGTACTGAAGGGTTGGGGATTCGCGCCGAGTGTCACCAGTGAAAACTTTCACATGGACGTCGACGGTCGCTGGCCTGGTTCGCCAGCCTGGCTGGCCACCAAGCGCTTCTCCGGCACCCTCGATGCGTCGCTGAACAAAGGCCAGTTCGTCGAAGTTGATGGCGGCGCCCAGGCGTTGCGGGTATTTGGCCTGCTGAACTTCAACTCCATCGGCCGTCGCCTGCGCCTGGACTTTTCCGACCTGTTCGGCAAAGGCTTGAGCTACGATCGGGTCAAGGGACTGCTGGTCGCAAGTGACGGGGTCTTCGTCACCCGCGAGCCGATCCTGATGACCGGCCCATCGAGCAACATCGAGTTGAACGGCACCCTGGACCTGGTGGGCGACAAGGTTGATGCCAAGTTGCTGGTGACCTTGCCGGTGACCAATAACCTGCCAATTGCCGCGCTGATTGTCGGCGCACCGGCCATCGGCGGCGCGCTGTTCCTGATCGACAAGTTGATCGGCGACCGCGTGGCGCGTTTCGCCAGCGTCAAGTACACCGTCAAGGGGCCGTGGAAAGAACCGAAAATCACTTTCGACAAGCCTTTTTGAAATCATCAGCCAGGCTCGATGGAGTAGCATGGCCCCTGTAGGAGCTGCCGCAGGCAGCGATCTTTTGACCTTGGCGATTTTAAAATCAACATCAAAAGATCGCAGCCTGCGGCAGCTCCTACGGGGTATGTTTCGATTTCACGATAGGAATACGTCATGTCATTTGCGGTGATTCAAATGGTCAGCCAAAGCGATGTGCTGGCCAATCTGGCCCAGGCCCGCCGCTTGCTCGAAGAGGCCGCCGCAGCTGGCGCGCGCCTCGCCGTGCTGCCAGAAAACTTCGCCGCCATGGGCCGCCGTGATATCGCTGACATCGGGCGCGCCGAGGCGTTGGGCGAAGGTCCGATCCTGCCATGGTTGAAACAGACCGCCCTCGACCTCAAGTTATGGATAGTGGCCGGCACATTGCCGCTGCCGCCGGTGGATCAGCCAACGGCCAAAGTGCACGCCTGCTCGTTGCTGGTCAATGACCAGGGCGAGACGGTGGCGCGCTACGACAAGCTGCACCTGTTCGATGTGGATGTGGCAGACAACCGCGGGCGTTATCGCGAATCCGATGACTATGCTTATGGCAGTGGTGTCGTGGTAGCGGATACGCCAGTCGGCCGGGTCGGCCTGACGGTGTGTTATGACCTGCGTTTTCCAGAGCTGTACAGCGAATTGCGGGCTGCCGGCGCGGAGTTGATTACCGCACCTTCAGCCTTCACTGCGGTGACGGGCGCGGCGCACTGGGAGGTGCTGATTCGCGCACGGGCCATCGAGACACAGTGTTACGTGCTCGCGGCAGCCCAGGGTGGAACTCATCCGGGACCGCGCGAAACCTGGGGGCACGCCGCCATCATCGATCCTTGGGGGCGTGTGCTGGCCCAGCAGGATCAAGGCGAGGCCGTGCTGCTGGCCGAGCGCGATAGTAGCGAACAGGCGTCCATCAGGGCGCGGATGCCGGTGTCCAGTCACCGGCGCTTTTTCTCGCAGGGCGCACAGCGACCTGCCTCGCAATGAACGAATTTAAGGCGCAAAGCATATGAGCGAGTTGTTGTCCTCAGTCAGTGAACACCTCCTGGCACCTGGCGGCGTAACCATCGAGAGCCTGCAAGGTGTGCTCGGCGATCTCGCCGGCCCGGGCATCGATGCCGCCGACCTGTACTTCCAGGGACAGATCTCCGAGTCCTGGGCGCTGGAAGACGGCATCGTCAAGGAAGGCAGCTTCAACCTCGACCAGGGCGTTGGCGTGCGCGCGCAGTCCGGTGAAAAAACCGGCTTTGCCTACAGCAACGCCATCACCCTCGAAGCCCTGGGCGCAGCGGCCCGTGCCGCGCGTTCGATCTCCCGTGCCGGCCAGAATGGCAGCGTGCAGGCTTTTACTACCCAGAACGTCGCCCAGTTGTACGGGCCGGATAACCCGCTGGAAGTGATGAGCCGTGCCGAGAAAGTCGAGTTGCTCAAGCGCATCGACGTCGCAACCCGTGCTCTCGATCCGCGCATCCAGCAAGTCACTGTGAGCATGGCCGGTGTGTGGGAGCGCATTCTGGTGGCTTCCACCGACGGCGGCCTGGCAGCGGATGTACGTCCACTGGTGCGCTTCAACGTCAGCGTGATCGTCGAGCAGAACGGTCGCCGCGAGCGCGGTGGCCATGGCGGCGGCGGTCGTACCGACTACCGTTATTTCCTCAGTGATGACCGCGCCATGGGCTACGCCCGCGAAGCGCTGCGTCAGGCGCTGGTGAACCTGGAAGCCATTCCGGCACCGGCCGGCACCTTGCCGGTCGTACTGGGCTCGGGCTGGTCCGGTGTGTTGCTGCACGAGGCGGTTGGTCACGGCCTGGAAGGCGACTTCAATCGCAAGGGCAGCTCCGCCTATAGCGGACGCATGGGCGAGATGGTTGCCTCCAAGCTGTGCACCATCGTTGATGACGGCACGCTGGCCGGTCGTCGCGGCTCGCTGAGCGTCGACGATGAAGGCACTCCAACCGAGTGCACCACGTTGATTGAAAACGGCGTGCTCAAGGGCTACATGCAGGACAAGCTCAACGCGCGCCTGATGGGCGTGGCCCGCACTGGCAACGGTCGACGTGAATCCTACGCGCACCTGCCGATGCCGCGCATGACCAATACCTACATGCTGGCAGGCGAGAGTGATCCGCAGGAGATCATTGCCTCGGTGAAACGCGGCATCTACTGCGCCAACCTCGGCGGTGGCCAGGTCGACATCACCAGTGGCAAGTTTGTGTTCTCCACCAGCGAGGCGTACCTGATCGAGGACGGCAAGATTACCGCGCCGGTCAAAGGCGCAACCCTGATCGGTAACGGGCCGGAGGCGATGAGCAAGGTGTCGATGGTCGGCAACGACCTGTCGCTGGACAGCGGCGTCGGAACCTGTGGCAAGGATGGGCAGTCGGTGCCGGTCGGTGTCGGCCAGCCAACGCTGAAGATTGATGCAATCACTGTGGGTGGCACAGGATCGTAAGGAACACGTGTTCCGTGCAGGAGCTGCCGCAGGCTGCGATCTTTTGCTTTTACAAGATCAAAAGATCGCCGCCTTTGGCAGCTCCTACCTCGGATGGGTTGTGCGCTACTTAACGCAAACCGCGTTGAGTCTCGTCCAGCTCACGGATGTACTTGAAGATTTTACGGCTCGATGCCGGCGGCTTGTTGGTCGCCAGTTCGTGCTGGGCCTGACGGATCAGGGAGCGCAACTGCTGGCGATCAGCCTCCGGGTAGTCGAGCACGAACTTCTCCAGGACCGCATCGTCGCCCGCGATCAAGCGATCGCGCCAGCGTTCCAGGCCATGGAAACGTTCGTTGTACTGCCGGGTGGAGGCATCGAGTTGATCGAGCAGAACAAGAATGGCGTCAGTGTCCTGGTCGCGCATCAGTTTGCCGATGAACATCAGGTGCCGTTTACGCGCGATATTCGCGGTGTGCTTGGGCGCATCGGCCAATGCCCGGCGCATGGCGTCGGTCAACGGCAGTTTTGCCAGCAAGTCAGGCTTGAGTGTTGTAAGGCGCTCGCCAAGGTCAACCAGAGCATGCAGCTCGCGTTTAACCTGGGATTTGCTTTTTTCTCCCGTATCGAGGGAGTCGTCGTAAGAATCAACCATGGTGGCCGTCCGCAAAGAAACGCCGCCATGATAACCAGTCGGGGGCCACTTGTCCGGCCCGGTCGCTCGATGACCCTCGCCGAAAGCAGAATTTGAGTGGAGAACAGCATGAGTGCAGTTGAAAGCGTCGGCCCGCAAGCGTTGCCGGCACTGCAGGAACAAGTCGAGCAGATCATTGCTGAAGCCAAGCGCCAGGGCGCCAGTGCCTGTGAAGTAGCAGTGTCCCTGGAGCAGGGCCTGTCGACTTCGGTGCGCCAGCGTGAGGTCGAGACTGTTGAGTTCAACCGCGACCAGGGCTTTGGCATCACTTTGTACGTCGGCCAGCGCAAAGGCTCGGCCAGTACGTCGGCCAGCGGGCCAGAGGCGATCCGGGAAACCGTGGCCGCCGCGCTGGCAATTGCCAGGCACACTTCCGAAGACGAAGCCTCGGGCCTTGCAGATGCCGCGCTGATGGCCAAGGACCTGAAGGATTTCGACCTGTTCCACCAGTGGGACATTACCCCGGAGCAGGCCATCGAGATGGCCCTTAGCTGTGAAGCGGCGGCGTTTGCAACCGACAGCCGGATCAAGAACGCCGACGGTACCACCCTCAGCACGCATCAGGGCTGCCGAGTCTATGGCAACAGCCACGGGTTCATTGGCGGTTATGCATCGACCCGCCACAGCCTGAGCTGCGTGATGATCGCCGAGGCCGATGGCCAGATGCAGCGCGATTACTGGTATGACGTCAGCCGCCAGGGCAATTTGCTGGCCGATCCGGTGAGCATTGGCCAGCGTGCCGCGCAGCGGGCTGCCAGCCGGTTGGGCGCGCGCCCGGTGCCAACCTGTGAAGTGCCGGTACTGTTCTCCGCCGAACTTGCCGGTGGCTTGTTCGGCAGTTTCCTTTCGGCGATCTCCGGCGGCAGCCTGTATCGCAAATCTTCATTTTTGGAAGGCACCTTGGGGCAGCAACTGTTCCCGCAATGGCTGACCATCGACGAGCGTCCACACCTGATGCGCGCCATGGGCAGTTCGGCGTTCGACGGCGATGGCCTCGCGACCTATGCCAAGCCGTTCGTCGAGAAGGGCGAGCTGGTGTCGTACATCCTTGGCACCTATTCCGGTCGCAAGCTGGGGATGCCGAGCACCGCCAACGCCGGCGGCGTGCACAACCTGTTCGTCACCCATGGCGACGAAGACCAGGCAGCCTTGTTGCGCCGCATGGGCCGCGGCCTGCTGGTAACCGAGTTGATGGGGCAGGGCCTGAACATGGTCACTGGCGACTATTCCCGCGGTGCTGCCGGCTACTGGGTTGAAAACGGCGAAATCCAGTTTGCGGTCCAGGAAGTGACCATCGCCGGCAACATGCGCGACATGTTCAAGCAGATCGTTGCCGTGGGTAATGACCTGGAACTGCGCAGCAATATTCGCACGGGGTCGGTGCTGATCGAGCGGATGACCGTCGCAGGCAGCTGATATTTTTGCTGCAACACTAAAGGCACGCGACCCAACCGGATGGCGTGCTTTTTTTTCGCCTGCATATCACGGCAGGTAAAGCACGCCTGTTGGAGCAAGCTTTGCTCCCCAGAGGGATATCCGGGATCTCGGGGTTGTTTTGGTTATCATTATCATATAATAATAAATCTCATTACCGAATGAGCCCGGATCATGAGTTCTGCCTTGCACGAGCAGCCCTATCAAGAAAGCTGGCGCTGGATGAGTCGCCAGATCCGTTGCGCAATGGACCCTGACGAGCCGCGCCTGATTGAGCACTACCTGGCCGAAGGCCGGTACCTGGCGTGTTGCACGGCCACTTCTCCCTGGACCATAGCCGAAACCTCTTTCCGTTTGCTGCTTGATACCGCCGCCGACGTCGCACTGCCCTGGCACTGGCGCAGCTTGTGCCTTGACCAGGCCTGGCGTCCTCTGCGCGACCTGGAACGCCTCTCCTTGTGTAAATGCCGCCTCAAGCGCTGGCAACGCTACACCTGGCAACTGGCCACCTGCGAGTTGCAGCCCTCCATTCCTCTAGACGAACTGGTGCAAGGATTTTCTGATGAACAAGACACGTATTGAGCGCGACAGCATGGGCGAATTGAACGTCCCGGTAGACGCCCTGTACGGCGCGCAAACCCAGCGCGCAGTGGACAACTTCCCCATCAGCGGCAAGCCGATGCCGGTGCAGTTCATCCGTGCATTGATACTCGCCAAAGCTGCAGCGGCCCGCGCCAATGTCGAGCTCAAGCAGATCAGCGAGTCCCAGGGCAAAGCCATTGTCGATGCGGCGCAAGGCTTACTTGAGGGCGACTTCATGCAGCACTTCCCGGTGGATATCTTCCAGACCGGCTCGGGCACCAGTTCCAACATGAACGCCAATGAAGTGCTCGCCACCCTGGCCAGCCGTCTGCTCGGTGAGCCGGTCAATCCCAACGACCATGTCAACTGCGGCCAGAGCAGCAATGACATCATCCCGACCACGATCCATGTCAGCGCTGCCCTGGCGCTGCATGAGCAACTGTTGCCGGCATTGACCCGCCTGGTGCAGGTGATCGAGCGCAAGGCCGAAGAGGTTCACCACCACGTCAAGACCGGTCGCACGCACCTCATGGATGCCATGCCGGTGCGCATGAGCCAGGTGCTCAACGGTTGGGCCCAGCAACTCAAGGCCAACGTCGGGCACCTGCAGGATTTGCTGCCGAGCCTGCAATCCGTGGCTCAAGGCGGCACGGCGGTGGGCACCGGGGTCAACGCCCATCCCGAATTCGCGGTACGTTTCAGCGAACAGTTGAGCAAGTTGACCCTGGTGGAGTTCACCCCGGGCCAGGATCTGTTTGCGCTTATTGGCTCGCAAGATACGGCCGTCAGTGTTTCCGGCCAGTTGAAAGCCACCGCCGTGACCTTGATGAAGATCGCCAACGACCTGCGCTGGATGAACTCCGGCCCTTTGGCCGGTCTCGGTGAAATCGAACTCGAGGCGCTGCAGCCGGGCTCCTCGATCATGCCTGGCAAGGTCAATCCGGTCATACCGGAAGCCACCGCCATGGTTGCCGCCCAAGTGATCGGCAACGACACGGTCATCACCATCGCCGGTCAGTCGGGCAATTTCGAGCTCAACGTGATGTTGCCGATCATCGCCCAGAACCTGCTGAGCAGCATCGAATTGCTGGCCAATTCCAGCCATCTGCTGGGTGAAAAAGCCATTGCCAGCTTCAAGGTCAACGAAGCCAGGCTCAAGGAAGCGCTGTCGCGCAACCCGATCCTGGTCACGGCCCTGAACCCGATCATTGGCTACCAGAAAGCCGCTGAAATCGCCAAGAAGGCCTATCAGCAAGGCCGCCCGGTGATTGATGTCGCCCTTGAACACACTGACCTGACGCGCAGCCAGCTCGAGCTTTTGCTTGACCCGGTAACGCTCACCGCAGGCGGCGTGTAACCACCGCTACCGTTTTGGAGGCTCACCATGGAGCACTGGAAACGCACGATCGAAAGAGCAAATCGCTGTTTCATGCAGGGCGAACTGGTCGATGCGCGCGAGGCTTACTTGCAGGCATTAGCGCTGGCCCAGGTGTTGTTCGAGCGCTGGGCGGATGCCGACGAAGCGGTGGCAGCCTGCGTCATCTCCCATCACAACCTTGCAGACCTGCACCTGCGGCTCAATCAGCCGGAGGAGAGCGCCGAATACCTGTGTGCCATCCACCAGCGGTTGCTGCAGACCATGCAGGACACGCGACTGGCGCCAGCGTTGCGCGAAGCTGCGCTGCGCCAGAGCAGCAAGACCTATGTCGAGCTGCTGAATTTCATCAGCGAACACGGTGAATACCCACGGACCCACCGCCTGCTGCACATCGAAGCCGTTCCAACTGCCAACCGGCCTGCGCCTCTTCATCATGGAGTTCACTGAACATGGCTTTTACCCTGCCTGACTTGCCCTACGCCTACGATGCCCTGGAACCGCACATTGATGCCAAGACCATGGAGATCCACTACACCAAGCACCACCAGACCTACATCAATAATCTGAACGCGGCCGTCGAAGGCACCGAATTCGCCGAATGGACCGTGGAAAAGCTGGTGGCGGCCGTTCAGCAGCTGCCGGAAAAACTGCGTGCCGCCGTTATCAACCAGGGCGGTGGTCATGCCAACCATTCGCTGTTTTGGGAAGTCATGGCCCCGCACGGTGGCGGCGCCCCTGACGGCGCGCTGGCCCAGGCAATCGACGAGCAACTGGGCGGGCTCGACAGTTTCAAGGAGGCGTTCACCAAGGCTGCGCTGACCCGTTTTGGCAGTGGCTGGGCATGGCTGAGTGTGACCCCGCAGAAAAAACTGGTGGTGGAAAGCAGCGGCAATCAGGACAGTCCGCTCATGAATGGCAACACGCCCATCCTTGGCCTGGACGTGTGGGAGCACGCCTACTACCTGCAGTACCAGAACCGTCGCCCGGAATACATCAACGCGTTCTACAACGTAATCAATTGGCCTGAAGTGGCGGCGCGCTACAAGGCGGCCCAGGGTTGAATCTCCAATGAAAAACCACCAAGGCTGATTATGGGCACTGAAACGCTGGCGATCGGAAGTGGGCGGATGTTTCGTTACGCATTCGGATCGCTGTTATTGTTGGCGGGTATGTCCTTGCTGGTCGCCCAAGGGCTGGCGTGGCTGGATCTTGAACCGAAACTGCTGCGTGCATTGCAGGGTGGGGCGATCTGCGCACTGGGTACGGCGCTGGGCGCGGTGCCGGTGCTGGTGATTCGCCGCATGCCGCAAGCCGTCAGCGATACGCTGTTAGGTTTCGGCGCGGGGGTCATGTTGGCGGCGACGGCGTTTTCGCTGATCGTGCCTGGGATCTCCGCCGCGCAGAGCCTCGGGCTTAAGCCTTGGGCCGCCAGTGGCCTGATCAGCCTTGGTATCATGCTTGGCGCTTTGGGTTTGTATCTGGTGGACCGCAAGGTCTCCGGGGCCTGCCCGGAAATGCTGGCAGGCGCGCAGGAGGGGCCGGCGATTGCGCCGAGGATCTGGCTGTTCGTGTTTGCCATCATTGCCCATAACATTCCCGAAGGCATGGCGGTCGGGGTGTCAGCCGGGGGCGGCATGCCTGATGCCGATAGCCTGGCGATGGGTATTGCGCTGCAGGATGTGCCGGAAGGGCTGGTGATTGCGCTGGTGTTGGCGGGGGCGGGGATGTCGAGGGTCAGGGCATTCCTGATCGGTGCCGCTTCAGGTTTGGTTGAGCCGGTTTTTGCGCTGCTGTGTGCGTGGCTGGTGAGCCTGGCCGAACTGCTATTGCCGCTTGGGCTGGCACTGGCGGCCGGGGCCATGTTGCTGGTGGTTACGCACGAAGTGATCCCCGAGTCGCGACGTCATGGTCACGACAAGCTGGCGAGCCTGGGGTTGCTGATTGGGTTTTGCTTGATGATGGTGATGGATACGGCGCTGGCTTGAAAATCAAAAGATCGCACAGGGTTCGTGTACCCGTGCAGGCGCTGCCGCAGGCTGCGATCTTTTAATCTTGACCTTGTTCTTTACTCGCCTTCGTCGAAGTAGTTGTTGATCAACGCTACCAGCGCATCCAGCGCTTCGTCCGCCTCTTCGCCTTCGGTACTCAAATGGATCCTGGTGCCCTTGCCAGCCGCCAGCATCATCATTGCCATGATGCTCTTGCCGTCCACCGTGGTTTCCGGCGTGCGTCCTACCCTGATGGTGCAATCCTTGAACTTTCCTGCGACCCCGACAAATTTCGCCGACGCGCGGGCATGCAGGCCCAGCTTGTTGATGATTTCAATTTCCAGAGCAGGCATCGCGATGTGAATCCTTTAGCTGAGGTCGCGGTGGCGGACCTGGACGTTCTTCAGGGATTGTTGCAGAACCTGGCCCAGACGTTCGGTCAGGTAGACGGAGCGGTGATGCCCGCCGGTGCAGCCAATGGCTATGGTGACATACGCGCGGTTGCTGGCAGCAAAGCGTGGAAGCCATTTGAGCAGGTAGGTGGAGATGTCCTGGAACATTTCCTCGACGTCCGGTTGCGCGGCCAGGTAGTCGGCTACCGGTTGATCGAGCCCGGACTGCTCGCGCAACTCTGGTTTCCAATAAGGGTTGGGCAGGCAGCGCACGTCGAACACCAGGTCGGCATCCACAGGCATGCCACGCTTGAAGCCGAAAGACTCCACCAGGAACGCGGTGCCAGGCTCAGGCTGGTTCAACAGCCGCAGCTTGATGGTATCGCGCAACTGGTACAGGTTCAGGTTGGTGGTGTTGACCTTGAGGTCAGCCAGGTCGGCAATCGGACCCAGCAGATTGGACTCGTCCTGAATCGCCTCGGCGAGCGAGCGATTGGCATTGCTCAGCGGATGGCGGCGACGGGTTTCGGAAAACCGCTTGAGCAGGGTTTCTTCGTCGGCGTCCAGGTACAGCACGTCACACTTGATGTGACGGCTGCGCACTTCCTCCAGCAATTCCGGAAAACGGGACAGGTGGCTTGGCAGGTTGCGCGCGTCAATCGACACGGCCACCAGCGGTTGCGCGAGCTCGGTGTGGATCAGTGCTCGTTCGGCCAGCTCGGGCAACAGCCCGGCGGGCAAGTTGTCGATGCAGTAGTACCCGCTGTCTTCAAGGACATCGAGCGCGGTACTTTTACCTGAGCCGGAGCGGCCGCTGACAATGATCAAGCGCATGATTAATGACCGTTCTGCTCGTCCAGGACAACCTGGTACAAGGCTTCATTGCTCGGGGCGCTGCGCAATTTTTCGCGCACTTCCTTGCGATCAAGCATGCTGGCAATCTGGCGCAAAAGCTCCAGGTGCGCATCGGTGGCGGCTTCCGGGACCAGCAACACGAACAGCAGGTCAACCGGAGCACCGTCGATGGCGTCGAAATCAATAGGGGCGTCGAGGTGCATCAGGGCGCTGACCGGCGAGGTACAGCCCTTGAGGCGACAGTGGGGGATGGCGATGCCGTTGCCAAAACCGGTCGAGCCGAGTTTTTCACGGGCGATCAGGGCCTCAAAGACATCTTGCATCTCCATATCCGGCACTTCGCGATGGATTAGGTTGGCAATTTGTTCGAGGGCTTTCTTTTTACTGCCGCCCGGCACGTTCACGAGGGAACGGCCGGGGGTCAGGATGCTTTCAAGTCGGATCATGGATTGGGAGTGTTAACGACCGGTTGCGCCCTGGAGGAGGCTCTGGGTCTTTTCCTTATGCTTTTTGAGTTGGCGATCCAGCTTGTCGGTCAGCAGGTCGATGGCGGCATACATGTCCGTATGCTCGGCATTGGCGACCACTTCTCCGCCGGGTATATGCAGCGTGGCTTCGATTTTCTGCAGCAGCTTCTCGACGGTCATCGTGACTTGCACGTTGGTTATCTTGTCGAAATGCCTTTCCAATCGGGCGAGTTTTTCGCCGATGTAGGTGCGCAGGGGTTCGGTCACTTCCAGTTGGTGTCCACTGATGTTGACTTGCATACAGCTTCTCCTTCGTTGCCAGTGCATAAAGCGGTAGACCCGATGGTCTACCACTGGAACGCTGTGGCGTGGCTTTACATCAACCGCTTGCGTTCGCTCGAAGGCGCGATCCCAAGGGATTCGCGGTACTTGGCGACGGTGCGGCGAGCCACCTGAATGCCTTGTGCCTCCAGTAAACCAGCGATCTTGCTGTCACTCAACGGCTTTTTCTGATTTTCCGCTGCAACCAGTTTTTTGATGATCGCGCGGATCGCCGTGGACGAGCATTCACCGCCTTCCGAGGTGCTGACGTGACTGGAGAAAAAGTATTTCAGTTCATAAATACCCCGTGGGGTATGCATGAATTTTTGCGTGGTCACCCGGGAAATCGTCGATTCGTGCATGCCGACGGCTTCGGCGATGTCATGCAGTACCAGCGGCTTCATGGCTTCGTCGCCGTACTCCAGAAAACCCCGTTGATGCTCGACGATCTGGGTAGCAACTTTCATCAGGGTTTCGTTGCGGCTCTGCAGGCTCTTGATGAACCAGCGGGCTTCCTGCAACTGATTGCGCATGAAGGTGTTGTCCGCGCTGGTGTCAGCGCGACGCACAAAACCGGCGTACTGGGCGTTGACCCGCAATTTGGGCACCGACTCCTGGTTGAGTTCCACCAGCCAGCGCTCGTTGTCCTTGCGCACGATCACGTCCGGGACCACGTATTCGGCCTCGCTGGACTCGATCTGCGAGCCGGGTCGCGGGTTGAGGCTCTGCACCAGTTCGATCACCTGGCGCAGTTCATCTTCCTTGAGCTTCATGCGGCGCATCAGCTGGCTGTAGTCGCGGCTGCCCAGCAGGTCGATGTAGTCCGTGACCAGGCGCTTGGCTTCTGCGAGCCAGAGGGTCTTGGCGGGCAACTGGCGCAATTGCAGCAGCAGGCATTCGCCGAGGTTTCGGGCAGCGATACCGGCCGGTTCGAATTGCTGGATGCGGTGCAGGACGGCTTCGATTTCGTCCAGCTCGATGTCCAGCTCCGGGTCGAAGGCTTCGAGGATTTCCTCGAGGGTTTCGTCCAGGTAGCCCTGATTGTTGATGCAGTCGATCAGGGTGACGGCGATCAGGCGGTCCGTGTCGGACATCGGGGCGAGGTTGAGCTGCCACAGCAGGTGGCTTTGCAGGCTTTCACCGGCCGACGTGCGGGTGGTGAAGTCCCACTCGTCATCATCGTTGCTGGGCAGGCTGCTGGCGCTGGTCTGGTAGACGTCTTCCCATGCAGTATCGACCGGCAGCTCGTTGGGAATGCGCTCGTTCCAGTCGCCTTCCTCAAGGTTGTCGACCGTTGGCGCGGTCTCCTGATAGGAGGGCTCCGAAACATCGGCGTTGGGTTGCTGCTCGGCTTTGTCGGCCAAGGGATCGGCATTGTCGAAGTCGTCGCCGTCTTCCTGGCGTTCGAGCATCGGGTTGGACTCCAGCGCCTCCTGGATTTCCTGCTGCAGGTCCAGGGTCGACAATTGGAGCAGGCGGATGGCCTGTTGCAGCTGAGGTGTCATCGTCAGCTGCTGGCCCATTCTCAAGACTAGCGATGGTTTCATGGCAGGGGCTTAAACCTTATTCGCCGGCGCGCATGCGCCATCCACTACAGGGCGCCGAAGCGCCAAACTTAAGCAAATTATATGCCCGATTTTGCAGTGTTTGCCTAGAGCGCTGTAACAATAAAAAAGTATTGATTTTTCAAAGTGACAAGCGCTCGCGCGACTGGGCAGGCACCTCAGCGCTTACAGGCGGAACTCATGGCCCAGATACACTTCCTTGACCAGGTCGTTGGCCAGGATGGTCGCGGAGTCGCCCTCGGCAATCAGCTGGCCATCGTTGACGATGTAGGCTGTTTCGCAGATATCCAGGGTTTCGCGGACGTTGTGGTCGGTGATGAGTACACCGATGCCCTTGGCCTTCAGGTGATGGATAATCTGCTTGATATCGCCAACCGAGATCGGGTCCACGCCGGCGAAAGGTTCATCGAGGAGGATGAACTTCGGGTTGGTGGCCAGCGCCCGGGCAATTTCCACACGGCGTCGCTCGCCGCCCGACAGGCTCATGCCGAGGTTGTCGCGGATGTGGCTGATGTGGAATTCCTGCAGCAGGCTCTCCAGCTCCTTGCGGCGCCCGGCCTTGTCGAGTTCCTTGCGGGTCTCGAGGATGGCCATGATGTTATCGGCCACCGACAGTTTGCGGAAGATCGACGCTTCTTGCGGAAGATAGCCAATACCTGCCTTGGCGCGGCCGTGCATGGGCTGGTGACTGACATCCAGGTCGTCGATCAGCACGCGGCCCTGATCAGCCTGCACCAGGCCGACGATCATGTAGAAGCAAGTGGTCTTGCCGGCGCCGTTGGGGCCAAGAAGCCCGACGATCTGACCGCTGTCGATGGACAGGCTGACGTCACGCACGACCTGGCGGCTCTTGTAACTCTTGGCCAGATGCTGAGCTTTCAGAGTTGCCATTACTGGGCCTTCTGCTCGTCGGTTTTCTTTTTAGGCTGGATAACCATGTCGATTCGCGGGCGCGACTCGGTCACCTTGTTGCCCGTGGCGCGACCGGCGCTTGCCAGCTTCTTCACGGTGTCGTAGACGATTTTCTCGCCCTGGGTGACGTTGTTGTCCTTGTCGATGACCTTGGCTCGATCGATCAGCACGACGCGGTTCTGCGAGGCGTGATACTGGATCGTGACGCCGTAGCCCTGGACAGGCTTGGCGTCGCCCTGGGTCTGCAATTGCTCGAAGTAAGCCAGGTTGCCCACGGAAGTCACCACGTCGATATCGCCTGCCGGGGTGCGGGTGATGGTCACGGTGTTACCGGTCACCTTCATGGAGCCCTGGGTGATGATGACGTCGCCTTTGTAGGTGGCGATGCCGTTCTTGTCGTCCAGTTGGGCGTCGTCGGCCTGAATGCGGATAGGCTGCTCTTGATCGTTCGGCAGAGCCCAGGCGCTCACGCTTCCCAGTGCTGCGCCCAGGCTGAGCAAAATAGGGAGGGTTTTAACGAGCCTCATACTGTCCTCTTACGTTCGATAGCAGGTGTATCCTGCTTTCTTTCAAATACGCTTTCATTCCCGTGCCAGTCGACACGCCACCGGCGCCGTCGATTCTAACGGGTTGCTCCGTCTGCGCATATTGCTGCTTCGGGAACACGGTCATACGGGTGGTGGTAATCAGCGTCTTACGGTTTTTCTCGTCGAAACGTGTGATACGCACCGAGTCGATCAGTTCCACTTCCGTACCATCCGGATTCACTTCACCGCGTTCGCTCTGTACATGCCAGGGAAACTCGGTGCCGCGGAACATGTTCAGGTCCGGGTTGGTCAGCAGCGTCACTTCAGTGGCTTTAAGGTGTTCGACCTTGTCCGACGTCATCTCGTACTGCAGCTTGCCATCGGGCAGGAACTGCACGCTGTGGGCGTTCAGGGCGTAATAGTCGATCGCCGTCTCATCGACGGCCACGGTCGGCTTGTCGAGAAAGCGTTCAGGGCTGATGTTCCAGTAGCCGACCGCAGCAAAAATCGCGGCGATGCAACCGAACAGCAGTATGTTGCGAAACTTTTTGCTCAGCATAGTTGGCTCACAGGTACGCGGCGTTTGCCGCATCGAGGCGGCCCTGGGCGCGCAGGATCAATTCGCAGAACTCGCGGGCAGCACCTTCGCCTCCGCGGGCCTGGGTGATGCCGTCGGCATGTTCACGCACGAAGCTGGCCGCATTGGCCACCGCCATGCCCAGGCCAACGCGGCGTATCACCGGCAGGTCAGGCAAGTCGTCGCCGAGGTAGGCGACTTGCTCATAGCTTAGGCCTAGTTCGCCAAGAAGTTCGTCCAGCACCACCAGTTTGTCTTCGCGCCCCTGGTACAGATGGGGAATGCCGAGGTTTTTCGCCCGACGCTCAACCACCGGGGTCTTGCGACCGCTGATGATAGCGGTCTGAACGCCGGCTGCCATCAACATCTTGATGCCTTGGCCGTCGAGGGTGTTAAAAGTCTTGAATTCACTGCCGTCTTCGAGAAAGTACAGGCGCCCATCAGTGAGCACTCCGTCGACATCAAAGATTGCCAGCTTGATATTCTTGCCACGTTGCAGCAGATCGTTGCTCATTACATGACTCCTGCGCGCAGCAGGTCGGAGAGGTTGAAGGCGCCGATCGGGCGATCCTCATCGTCCACCACTACGAGAGCGTTAATTCGGTTGTCTTCCATGATCTTCAAGGCTTCGGCGGCGAGCATCTCGGCCCGCGCGGTCTTGCCGTGAAGGGTCATGACCTGGTCGATGGTGGCGTGATGAATGTCGATGGCGCGGTCCAGGGTGCGGCGCAAGTCACCGTCGGTGAAGATCCCGGCGAGTTTGCCGTCGGCCTCCAGTATCGCGGTCATGCCCAGGCCCTTGCGAGTCATTTCCATCAGCGCGTCCTTGAGCAGGGTGCCACGCTGGACCCGGGGCAGGGCGTCGCCGGCATGCATGACGTTCTCGACCTTGAGCAGCAGGCGACGACCAAGTGCACCACCCGGGTGGGAAAAAGCGAAATCTTCCGCCGTGAAGCCACGCGCTTCCAGCAGCGCGACGGCCAGTGCGTCGCCCATGACCAGTGCCGCAGTGGTGGACGAGGTGGGCGCCAGGTTCAGCGGGCAGGCTTCATGCTCGACTTGCACGTCGAGATTGACTTCGGCGGCCTTGGCCAGGGTCGAGTCAGGGTTGCCGGTCATGCTGATCAACTGGATGCCCAGGCGCTTGATCAGCGGCAGCAGGGTTACGATTTCAGTGGTCGAGCCGGAGTTGGACAGGGCCAGGATGATGTCGTCCCGGGTAATCATGCCCATGTCGCCGTGGCTGGCTTCGGCCGGGTGGACGAAAAACGCCGTGGTCCCGGTGCTGGCCAGGGTGGCGGCGATCTTGGTGCCGATATGCCCCGATTTTCCCATGCCGACCACGACCACGCGGCCCTTGCTTGCCAGAATCATCTCGCACGCGCGTACGAAATCTGCGTCGATGCGTGGAAGCAAGCCTTGTACGGCTTCCAGTTCGAGACGGATGGTGCGTTGTGCCGATTGAATCAGGTCGCTGGATTGGCTCATGTCGGAAATCGTATAGCCTGATGAAAAGGCGGCGATTATAGCGGTTATGATCGAAACCCTCACGCTAGTTCGTCGTGCTTTGTCATTCCCTGTTACGTAATCCTCTCGCTGGGAGTCTTTTGACCTGTCGTGCAGCTGAACATCGCCCGGCTTTAGCCTTGGGCGCCAAGCCCTTGCAGTGATATAGTTCGCCGCCAGTTCGGCCTGCCCACGGTGAATGTGCTTTCGTCAGAAAGACAGGCGTCCGAGTGTGAGGCTGCATCGCAAGGAGTTTAGATGAGTGCCGATAACGCCTACGCGGTCGAGCTGAAGGGACTGACCTTCAAGCGCGGTGCGCGCAGCATTTTCAATAACGTCGATATCCGTATTCCACGGGGCAAGGTCACCGGCATCATGGGGCCTTCAGGGTGCGGCAAGACCACGCTGTTGCGCCTGATGGGCGCACAGTTGCGGCCGACTGCCGGCGAAGTCTGGGTTAACGGCCAGAACCTGCCGAAGCTGTCTCGAAGCGATCTGTTCGACGCTCGCAAGCATATGGGCGTGCTGTTCCAGAGCGGTGCGCTGTTCACCGACCTCGACGTGTTCGAGAACGTGGCTTTCCCATTGCGTGTGCACACCCAGCTTCCGGAGGAAATGATCCGGGATATCGTCCTGCTCAAGTTGCAGGCCGTAGGCTTGCGCGGCGCGATCGACCTGATGCCCGACGAACTGTCCGGTGGCATGAAGCGGCGTGTCGCGCTCGCGCGGGCCATTGCCCTCGATCCGCAGATCCTCATGTACGACGAGCCCTTTGTCGGGCAGGACCCGATCGCCATGGGTGTGCTGGTGCGCCTGATCCGCCTGCTCAACGATGCGCTGGGTATCACCAGTATTGTGGTTTCCCACGACCTGGCAGAGACCGCGAGCATCGCCGACTACATCTATGTAGTGGGTGAGGCGCAGGTTTTGGGGCAGGGCACGCCGGACGAGCTGATGAACTCGGACGATCCGCGGATCCGCCAGTTCATGACGGGCGAACCTGATGGCCCGGTCGCGTACCACTTTCCAGCGACGGATTACCGCGCAGATCTTCTGGGGAAGCCTTGATGCGCAAGATTTCACTGATAGAACGTGTACGCCGGTTCGGCGCGGCGGCAATCGATGCCGTCGCGGTGTTCGGGCGGGCGACCTTGTTCCTGTTTCATGCCTTGCTCGGCCGTGGCGGCATCGGTGGTGGTTTCGGCCTGCTGATCCGGCAATTGCATTCGGTGGGCGTCATGTCCCTGGTGATCATCGTCGTCTCCGGGGTGTTCATCGGCATGGTGCTGGCGCTGCAGGGTTTCAACATCCTGTCCAGCTACGGCTCGGAGCAGGCGGTCGGGCAGATGGTTGCGCTGACCCTGCTGCGTGAACTGGGGCCGGTAGTCACCGCCTTGCTGTTCGCCGGGCGCGCAGGCTCTGCCCTGACGGCCGAGATTGGCAACATGAAATCCACCGAGCAGTTGTCCAGCCTGGAAATGATTGGTGTCGACCCGCTCAAGTACATCATTGCCCCGCGCCTGTGGGCCGGCTTCATATCCCTGCCAGTGCTGGCGATGATTTTCAGCGTGGTGGGTATCTGGGGCGGTTCATGGGTGGCCGTCGACTGGCTGGGAGTCTATGAAGGTTCCTACTGGTCGAACATGCAGAACAGCGTGACGTTCTCTGAAGATGTGCTCAATGGCATCATCAAGAGTGTCGTCTTCGCCTTCGTCGTGACCTGGATTGCCGTATTCCAAGGCTATGACTGCGAGCCCACTTCCGAGGGTATCAGTCGTGCCACTACCAAGACCGTCGTATACGCCTCGTTGGCGGTGCTCGGCCTGGACTTTATTCTGACCGCCTTGATGTTTGGAGATTTCTGATGCAAAACCGCACCCTGGAAATCGGTGTCGGCCTTTTCTTGCTGGCTGGCATCCTGGCTTTGCTGTTGCTTGCGTTGCGGGTCAGTGGCCTGTCCCCGAGCGCAACAACCGATTCTTATAAACTTTACGCATATTTTGACAATATCGCCGGTTTGACGGTCAGAGCTAAAGTGACCATGGCCGGTGTGACTATCGGCAAGGTCACTGCGATCGATCTGGACCGCGACAGTTTCACCGGCCGGGTGACCATGCAGCTGGACAAGAGCGTCGATAACCTGCCGACGGACTCCACTGCATCTATCCTGACCGCTGGGCTGTTGGGCGAGAAGTACATCGGCGTCAGCGTTGGTGGTGAAGAAACGCTGCTCAAGGATGGCGGGACCATCCACGATACGCAGTCGTCGCTGGTGCTCGAAGACCTGATCGGTAAATTCCTGCTCAACACCGTTAGCAAAGAAGCCAAATGAGGAGTTTTTGAATGATCTCTACCTTGCGACGTGGCCTGTTGGTATTACTCGCGGCTGTGCCGCTGATGGCTAACGCCGTGGCGGCGCCGTCGGCGCACGATCTGGTGCAGGACACCACTACCCGGTTGCTGGCCGATCTGGCTGCCAACAAGGCAAAGTACAAGCAGGACCCTAACGAGTTCTACAACGCCCTGAACGGCATTGTCGGACCGGTGGTCGATGCCGAAGGCATTTCCCGCAGCATCATGACCGTGAAGTATTCGCGCAAGGCCTCGCCTGAGCAGATGCAGCGCTTCCAGGAAAACTTCAAGCGCAGCCTGATGCAGTTTTATGGCAATGCGTTGCTCGAATATAATAACCAGGGCATCACCGTTTCCCCTGCCAAGGATGAAAGCGGTAACCGGACCAGCGTTGACATGCAGGTCAAGGGCAGCAGTGGCTCCATCTATCCTGTGTCCTACACGCTGGAGAAAATCAACGGCGAGTGGAAAGTCCGCAACGTCATCATCAACGGCATCAACATCGGCAAGCTGTTCCGCGATCAGTTCCAGGACTCGATGCAGCGCAATGGCAACGATCTCGACAAGGTGATCAACAACTGGGCCGGCGAAGTTGCCAAGGCCAAGGAAACCACCGAGCAAGCTGCCGAGAAGCAAACCCAATGAGTGAGTCGGCCGTCCAGATGAATGAATCCGGCGAACTGCACCTCAGTGGTACGCTGGATTACCGCAGCGGCCCGGTTCTGCGCAAGCAGGGCCAGGCGCTGATCAAGGCCAGCAAGGCTGCGGCGCTGGTGGTTGACTGTTCGCAGGTGGTTAAGTCCAGCAGTGTCGGCTTGTCGTTGCTGCTGTGCTTCATGCGAGATGCCCAGGCCGCCGGCAAGGCCCTGAGCATCCGCGCGATGCCCGAAGATATGCGCGAAATCGCTCAGGTCAGTGAATTGACCGAGTTATTGGCGCATCCCTAACCGCATCTACAGGGAAGCCCCCCGTCAGAGTCCTGCTTAGCGGGGTTCGCAGGCGCGGGGCTTTTTTGTATGATGTCCGACCCGCGCGCACAAGGCGCCGATTGAGGTTGAGCATGCAGGCCGTAGAAGTGAAGAGCTTCCTTGAAGGAAAGCTGCCAGACACGAAGGTGGAAGTTGAAGGCGAAGGCTGCAATTTCCAGCTGAACCTGATTAGCGATGAACTGGCGGCGTTGAGCCCGGTGAAGCGTCAGCAGCAGGTCTATGCCCATTTGAACCCATGGATCACCGATGGCAGCATCCATGCGGTCACTATGAAATTTTTCAGCAGCGCGGCCTGGGCCGAGCGCACCTGAGCCCAAGGGCGTCGAGATTCTTATGGATAAACTGATTATTACTGGTGGCGTTCGTCTTGATGGCGAAATCCGCATCTCCGGGGCAAAGAACTCCGCCCTGCCGATCCTGGCCGCAACCTTGCTGTGCGATGGCCCGGTTACCGTTGCCAACCTGCCGCACCTGCACGACATCACCACCATGATCGAGCTGTTCGGCCGCATGGGCATCGAGCCGGTGATCGACGAGAAGCTCAGCGTCGAAATCGACCCGCGCACCATCAAGACCCTGATCGCCCCGTACGAACTGGTGAAAACCATGCGTGCGTCGATCCTGGTACTGGGCCCGATGGTTGCCCGTTTCGGCGAAGCCGAAGTTGCGCTGCCTGGCGGTTGCGCCATCGGCTCGCGTCCGGTTGACCTGCACATCCGCGGTCTCGAAGCCATGGGCGCGGTGATCGACGTGGAAGGTGGCTACATCAAGGCCAAGGCGCCTGAAGGTGGCCTGCGCGGCGCACACTTCTTCTTCGACACCGTCAGTGTGACCGGTACCGAGAACATCATGATGGCCGCTGCGCTGGCCAAGGGTCGCAGCGTCCTGCAGAACGCCGCTCGCGAACCTGAAGTCATCGACCTGGCGAACTTCCTGATCGCCATGGGCGCCAAGATTACCGGCGCCGGCACCGACACCATCACCATTGATGGCGTCGACCGCCTGCACCCGGCTACTTACAAGGTAATGCCGGACCGCATCGAAACCGGTACCTACCTGGTTGCTGCTGCTGTTACCGGCGGTCGCGTGAAGGTCAAGGATACCGATCCGACCATCCTTGAAGCGGTGCTTGAGAAACTCAAGGAAGCGGGCGCGGAAATTACCTGCGGCGAAGACTGGATCGAGCTGAACATGCACGGCAAGCGGCCTAAAGCCGTCAACGTGCGTACGGCTCCGTACCCGGCATTCCCGACTGACATGCAGGCGCAGTTCATTTCGCTCAACGCCATTGCCGAAGGCACCGGTGCCGTGATCGAGACGATCTTCGAGAACCGTTTCATGCACGTCTACGAGCTGCACCGCATGGGCGCCAAGATCCAGGTCGAAGGCAACACTGCCATCGTTACTGGCACCGAGAAGCTCAAGGGCGCGCCAGTCATGGCCACCGACCTGCGTGCTTCGGCCAGCCTGGTGATCTCCGCGCTGATTGCTGAAGGCGACACCCTGATCGATCGCATCTACCACATAGACCGTGGTTACGAGTGCATCGAAGAGAAACTGCAGATGCTCGGCGCCAAGATCCGCCGCGTACCGGGCTAGTCCCTGCTGCAGCTGTGGTGAGGGAGCAAACTCCCTCGCCACGGTTTGCTGTTAACTGATTTGTTTCAAATCGAGGCTGATTCTTCGTTATCGGGAATGCCTCGATGTGTGTCCGGCGCCGATTGCGACCGGGCATGAGTACCTTTATTAAGGACTGACGTTTCCCATGTTGACCATTGCATTGTCCAAGGGCCGCATTCTTGATGACACCCTGCCGCTTCTGGCTGAAGCGGGCATCGTGCCGACCGAGAATCCGGACAAGAGCCGCAAGCTGATCATCCCCACGACCCAGCCCGACGTACGTTTGCTGATCGTGCGTGCTACCGATGTGCCGACTTACGTCGAGCATGGTGCCGCTGACCTGGGCGTTGCCGGTAAAGATGTGTTGATGGAATACGGCGGCCAGGGCTTGTACGAGCCACTGGACCTGCGGATTGCACTGTGCAAGCTGATGACTGCTGGCCGTGTTGGTGATGTCGAGCCCAAGGGCCGTCTGCGCGTGGCAACCAAGTTCGTCAACGTTGCCAAGCGTTATTACGCCGAGCAGGGCCGTCAGGTCGATATCATCAAGCTCTACGGCTCGATGGAACTGGCCCCGCTGATCGGTCTGGCGGACAAGATCATCGACGTGGTCGACACCGGTAATACGCTGCGCGCCAATGGCCTGGAACCTCAGGATTTCATTGCCGACATCAGCTCCCGGCTGATCGTCAACAAAGCTTCGATGAAAATGCAGCACGCCCGTATCCAGGCGTTGATCGACACCCTGCGCAAGGCAGTGGAGTCTCGACACCGCGGCTGATTCACCTGCGCGACCTTGAGTCGCGCCCGTCTATCCGCCTCATAGCCAGAATCTCAGGTGCCCAAGCGGAAACGACTGCTAAGTTAGGGCGCCTGAGTTTTTGCCATTCCTATGAGGCTCTCGCTATGACCGCACCGACTGCAATTCGCCGACTCAACGCTGCTGACCCGGATTTTGCGCATCATCTGGATCATCTGCTGAGCTGGGAAAGTGTGTCTGACGACTCGGTCAATCAGCGGGTGCTGGACATCATCAAAGCCGTGCGCGAGCGTGGCGACGCCGCCCTGGTGGAGTTCACCCAGAAGTTCGACGGCCTGGAAGTGGCCTCGATGGCCGACTTGATCCTGCCGCGCGAGCGCCTGGAACTGGCGCTCACGCGTATCACCATCGCTCAGCGCGAAGCCCTGGAAAAAGCAGCTACCCGGGTGCGCAGCTACCACGAGAAACAGAAGCAGGACTCCTGGAGCTATACCGAGGCCGATGGCACCGTGTTGGGCCAGAAGGTTACTCCGCTGGACCGGGCTGGCCTGTACGTGCCGGGCGGCAAGGCGTCGTATCCGTCTTCGGTACTGATGAATGCCATTCCCGCCAAGGTGGCTGGCGTGACCGAAGTGGTCATGGTGGTACCCACCCCGCGTGGCGAGCTCAATGAGCTGGTGCTGGCGGCGGCGTGCATCGCCGGCGTGGACCGGGTGTTCACCATTGGCGGGGCCCAGGCCGTTGCCGCACTGGCCTATGGCACCGAGAGCGTGCCGAAGGTCGACAAGGTCGTCGGCCCTGGCAACATCTATGTCGCCACCGCCAAGCGCCACGTGTTCGGCCAGGTCGGTATCGACATGATTGCCGGCCCTTCGGAGATCCTCGTGGTGTGCGACGGCCAGACCGATCCGGACTGGATCGCCATGGACCTGTTTTCCCAGGCCGAGCACGACGAAGACGCCCAGGCGATTCTGGTCAGCCCTGACGCCGAATTCCTCGACAAGGTGGCCGCGAGCATTAACAAACTGATGCCGACCATGGAGCGTGCCGAGATCATCGAAACCTCGATCAATGGCCGTGGCGCCCTGATTCTGGTCGAGGACATGAACCAGGCCATCGAAGTGGCCAACCGCATCGCCCCGGAACACCTGGAGCTATCGGTGGCTGATCCACAGGCCTGGCTGCCATTGATTCGTCACGCGGGTGCGATCTTCATGGGTCGTCACACCTCCGAGGCCCTGGGCGATTACTGCGCAGGCCCCAACCACGTGTTGCCGACTTCCGGCACCGCGCGGTTCTCCTCGCCGTTGGGTGTGTACGATTTCCAGAAACGCTCCTCGATCATCTTCTGCTCCGAGCAGGGTGCTTCCGAACTGGGCAAAACGGCCTCCGTGCTGGCCCGTGGCGAGTCGCTGACCGCCCACGCGCGCAGTGCCGAATACCGCATCGTCGACGATCAGAAGGGGAAATGAACATGAGTAAATTCTGGAGCCCCTTCGTCAAGGACCTGGTGCCTTACGTGCCGGGCGAGCAGCCCAAGCTGACCAAGCTGGTGAAACTCAACACCAATGAAAACCCGTACGGTCCTTCGCCCAAGGCCCTGGCGGCGATGCAAACCGAATTGAATGACAACCTGCGTCTGTACCCGGACCCGAACAGCGATGTGCTCAAGCAAGCCGTTGCCCGTTACTACGCAGTGCAGGCCAACCAGGTGTTCCTGGGCAACGGTTCCGATGAAGTCCTGGCGCACATTTTCCATGGCTTGCTGCAGCACGATAAGCCGCTGCTGTTCCCGGACATCAGCTACAGCTTCTATCCGGTGTATTGCGGGCTATACGGCATCAAGTTCGATGCGGTGCCGCTGGATGAACAGTTTCAGATCAATCCGGCGGACTATGCCAGGCCGAACGGCGGGGTCATCTTTCCGAACCCGAACGCGCCCACCGGTTGCCTGCTGGCACTGGATGCAGTGGAGCAAATTCTCAAGGCCAGTCCGGATTCGGTGGTGGTGGTGGATGAGGCGTACATCGACTTCGGCGGTGAGACCGCGATCACTTTGGTGGATCGTTATCCGAACCTGCTGGTGACCCAGACCCTGTCCAAATCCCGGTCGCTGGCAGGCTTGCGGGTAGGTTTGGCGGTAGGCCATCCGGACCTGATCGAGGCACTGGAGCGAATCAAAAACAGCTTCAACTCCTATCCGCTGGATCGCCTGGCGAATGTCGGGGGGGCGGCGGCGTTCGAGGATCGCGATTACTTCGACAAGACTTGCCGGTTGGTCATCGAGCACCGTGAGTGGGTCGTCGCGCAATTGGAAGGCAAGGGGTTTGAAGTGTTGCCGTCGGCAGCCAACTTCATTTTCGCCCGTCATCCGCAGCACGACGCAGCGGGCCTGGCAGCCAAGTTACGCGAACAAGGCGTGATCGTCCGGCACTTCAAGCAGGAGCGCATTGCGCAGTTCCTGCGGATCTCCATCGGTACGCCGGAGCAGAACCAGGCGCTGATCGACGGCCTCGGCAACCTTTAAGCCATCCCCCGATCCTGTGGGAGCGAGCCTGCTCGCGATAGCGGCTTGACAGTCAACGATGATGTTGAACGTTATGCCCTCATCGCGAGCAGGCTCGCTCCCACAGTGTTGTGTGCTGCTGCTTACTCTTCTTCTTTCTCTTTGACCGGGGCCGGTGCCGGTGGTGGACGCAGACCGATTTCGGCGGTGAGCTTGATCTCTTTGCCGTTGCGCATCACTTGAATGGTCACCTTGTCCGTCGGCTTGATCCGCGCCACCTGGTTCATGGAGCGACGGCCGTCGCCGGCTGGTTCGCCGTCGATCGCGAGAATTACGTCGCCCAGTTGCAGGCCGGCTTTCTGCGCCGGGCCATCGCGGAAAATCCCTGCGACCACGATACCCGGGCGCCCCGACAGGCCAAATGACTCGGCCAGTTCCTGGGTCAGGGGCTGTACTTCGATGCCGAGCCAGCCGCGAATTACCTGGCCGTGTTCGATGATCGACTTCATCACTTCCATCGCCAGTTTGACCGGGATGGCGAAGCCGATGCCCTGGGAGCCGCCGGACTTGGAGAAGATCGCCGTGTTGATTCCGGTCAGGTTGCCGTTGGCATCGACCAGCGCGCCGCCGGAGTTGCCGGGGTTGATCGCGGCGTCGGTCTGAATGAAGTCTTCGTAGTTGTTCAGGCCCAGCTGGTTACGGCCAGTGGCGCTGATGATGCCCATGGTCACGGTCTGGCCGACACCGAATGGGTTGCCGATGGCCAGGGCGACGTCGCCGATGCGGATATTGTCAGAGCGCCCGACGGTGATCGACGGGAGGTTCTTGAGGTCGATCTTCAATACCGCGAGATCGGTTTCCGGATCGCTGCCAATCACCCGGGCCAGGGTTTCCCGGCCATCCTTCAGGGCCACGACAATCTGGTCGGCACCGCTGGTGACGTGGTTGTTGGTCAGCAGATAGCCTTCGGGACTCATGATCACGCCCGAACCCAGGCTCGATTCCATGCGTTTCTGCTTGGGCGAGTTGTCGCCGAAGAACCGGCGGAACTGCGGGTCCTCGAACAGCGGGTGGTTCGGTTTGTTGATGACTTTGGTGGTGTAGAGGTTGACCACCGATGGCGCGGCCGTGGTCACCGCGTCGGCATAGGACACCGGACCTTGCTGCACGCTGGTGGTTTGCGGGGCTTGCTGCAGATTCACATCGAGGCTTGGAAGCCCGACCCATTGCGGGTAGCGCTGGATGATCAACAGAGCGATAAGCACGCCGGCCAACAGCGGCCAGCCGGAAAAACGCAGCGCCTTGAGCATTAAGCACGTCCTGAAAGGTTGCAGGCGGTATGAGACCGCCCATAATGACGCGCATTATACGAGGCCGCGCGCGCCTCTGAACGGGATATTTAGGAGTCTTTTATGGCCGTCGCCCTGAGCACCCTGGTCGAAGAAGCTGACCGTTACCTGAACAGCGCCAGGATTGCCGATTATTGCCCCAATGGGTTGCAGGTCGAAGGTCGACCGCAGGTGATGCGTATCGTCAGTGGCGTCACCGCGAGCCAGGCGCTGCTGGACGCGGCGGTCGAAGCCCAGGCCGACCTGGTGCTGGTGCATCACGGTTATTTCTGGAAGGGCGAGAACCCCTGCGTCACCGGCATGAAGCAGCGTCGGCTGAAAACCCTGCTCAAGCACGACATCAGCCTGTTGGCGTATCACCTGCCACTGGACCTGCACCCGGATGTCGGCAACAACGTCCAGCTTGCCCGTCAGCTGGACATCACCGTGGAAGGCCCGCTGGATCCGGACAACCTGAAGATTGTCGGCCTGGTCGGCTCCCTCAGCGAGCCGATGACACCCCGGGATTTCGCCCGTCGAGTGCAGGAAGTCATGGGGCGCGAGCCGTTGCTGATCGAAGGCAGCGAGATGATCCGCCGTGTCGGCTGGTGCACCGGCGGCGGCCAGGGCTACATCGACCAGGCGGTGCTGGCCGGCGTTGACCTGTACCTCAGTGGCGAAGCGTCCGAGCAGACCTTCCACAGCGCCCGGGAAAACGACATCAGCTTTATCGCCGCCGGCCACCATGCCACCGAGCGTTACGGCGTGCAGGCCCTGGGCGACTACCTGGCGCGACGCTTTGCGCTGGAACACATCTTCATCGATTGCCCCAACCCGATCTGATTGAACCCCATGCCTTGCGCTGGAGCTGCCAAAGGCTGCGATCCCCCGAGCCTTGCGTAGGAGCTGCCGAAGGCTGCGATCTTTTGATCTTAAAAAATCACAATCAAAAGATCGCAGCCTTCGGCAGCTCCTACAGGGGTGGTGTGCCAATCAGCCAGGCGTGGTGGTGGCCAAACGCGGGGGTATATTCATATACCCTTTCGATCTAGCCAGCGTCCTGATTAGAAGAGGTCGCTGTGCTAGGATTCCCCGCTCGAACACGGCCCGCTGGCCGTCCATAAGATCGTTTTCGTGAGTAGCCATGGTCGACAAACTGACGCATCTGAAACAGCTGGAGGCCGAAAGCATCCACATCATCCGCGAGGTCGCCGCCGAGTTCGATAACCCGGTGATGCTGTACTCCGTCGGTAAAGACTCCGCCGTGATGCTGCACCTTGCGCGCAAGGCATTCTTCCCGGGCAAGCTGCCGTTCCCGGTCATGCACGTGGACACCCGGTGGAAGTTCAAGGAGATGTACGCGTTCCGCGACCGCATGGTCGAAGAACTCGGCCTCGACCTGCTGGTGCACGTGAACCCCGATGGCGTCGCGCAGGGCATCAACCCGCTGACCCACGGCAGCGCCAAGCACACCGACATCATGAAGACCGAAGGCCTCAAGCAGGCCCTCGACAAATACGGCTTCGACGCCGCCTTCGGTGGTGCCCGTCGCGATGAAGAAAAATCCCGCGCCAAAGAGCGCGTGTATTCCTTCCGCGATACCAAGCACCGTTGGGACCCGAAAAACCAGCGCCCGGAGCTGTGGAACGTCTATAACGGCAACGTCAACAAAGGCGAATCCATTCGTGTGTTCCCGTTGTCGAACTGGACCGAACTGGACATCTGGCAGTACATCTACCTCGAAGGCATCCCGATTGTGCCGCTGTATTTCGCCGCCGAGCGCGACGTCATCGAGATGAATGGCACCTGGATCATGATCGACGACGAACGCCTGCTCAATCACCTGAGCGACGAAGACAAGGCGCGCATCGTCAAGAAGAAAGTCCGTTTCCGCACACTGGGTGACTACCCGCTGACCGGCGCGGTCGAGTCCGAGGCCACCAGCCTGACCGACATCATTCAGGAAATGCTCCTGACGCGAACTTCCGAACGCCAGGGCCGGGTCATCGACCACGATGGCGCAGGCTCGATGGAAGAAAAGAAACGTCAGGGTTATTTCTAAGGGGTTGTCATGTCGCACGTATCTGATTTGATCAGCGAGGACATCCTCGCCTACCTGGGCCAGCACGAACGCAAGGAAATGCTGCGCTTCCTGACCTGTGGCAACGTCGACGACGGCAAGAGCACCCTGATCGGGCGCCTGCTGCACGACTCCAAGATGATCTACGAAGATCACCTGGAAGCCATCACCCGCGACTCGAAAAAAGTTGGCACCACCGGCGAAGACATCGACCTGGCGTTGCTGGTCGACGGCCTGCAGGCCGAGCGTGAGCAAGGCATCACCATCGATGTCGCCTACCGCTATTTCTCTACCGCCAAGCGCAAATTCATCATCGCCGATACCCCGGGCCATGAGCAGTACACGCGCAACATGGCCACCGGTGCGTCCACCTGTGACCTGGCGATCATCCTGGTTGATGCCCGTTACGGCGTGCAGACCCAGACCCGTCGCCACAGCTTCATCGCCTCGTTACTGGGCATCAAGCACATCGTGGTCGCCATCAACAAGATGGACCTCAATGGCTTCGACGAAAGCGTGTTCGAGTCGATCAAGGCCGATTACCTGAAGTTTGCCGAAGGTATCGCCTTCAAACCGACCACCATGGCCTTCGTGCCGATGTCCGCTCTCAAGGGCGACAACGTGGTGAACAAATCCGAGCGTTCGCCGTGGTACACCGGCCAGTCGCTGATGGAGATCCTGGAAACCGTCGAGATCGCCAACGACCGCAACTACACCGACCTGCGTTTCCCGGTGCAGTACGTCAACCGTCCCAACCTGAACTTCCGTGGTTTCGCCGGCACCCTGGCCAGCGGCGTCGTGCACAAGGGCGATGAAGTCGTTGTGCTGCCGTCGGGCAAGAGCAGCCGTGTGAAATCCATCGTCACCTTCGAGGGTGAACTGGAGCACGCCGGTCCTGGTCAGGCGGTAACGCTGACCATGGAAGACGAGATCGACATCTCCCGCGGTGACCTGCTGGTGCACGCCGACAACCTGCCGCAAGTCTCTGACGCGTTCGACGCCATGCTGGTGTGGATGGCGGAAGAGCCGATGCTGCCGGGCAAGAAATACGACATCAAGCGCGCCACCACTTACGTGCCGGGTTCGATCACCAGCATCGTTAACCGTGTTGACGTGAACACCCTGGAAGAAGGACCTGCCAGCTCGTTGCAACTGAACGAGATCGGTCGGGTCAAGGTCAGCCTCGACGCGGAGATCGCGCTGGACGGTTACGCCAGCAACCGCACCACGGGTTCGTTCATCGTCATCGACCGCCTGACCAATGGCACTGTCGCCGCCGGCATGATCATCGCCCAGCCGTTGGCTCATGGCAGCAGCACGCACCACGGCAAACTGGCTCACGTGGCCACCGAAGAACGCGCCCAGCGCTTCGGCCAGCTACCGGCAACCGTGTTGTTCAGCGGGCTGTCGGGCGCGGGCAAAAGCACCCTGGCCTACGCGGTTGAACGCAAGTTGTTCGACATGGGCCGTGCGGTGTTCGTACTGGATGGCCAGAACCTGCGTCACGACCTGAACAAGGGTCTGCCACAGGATCGCGCCGGACGCACCGAGAACTGGCGCCGTGCCGCACACGTTGCGCGTCAGTTCAACGAAGCCGGCCTGCTGACCCTCGCCGCATTCGTCGCACCGAGCGCCGAAGGCCGCGAACAGGCCAAGGACCTGATCGGCAAGGAGCGCCTGCTGACGGTCTACGTCCAGGCCTCGCCAGCGGTCTGTGCCGAGCGTGACCCGCAAGGCCTGTACGCCGCGGCAGGTGACAACATCCCGGGTGAATCCTTCCCGTACGACGTGCCGCTGGATGCCGACCTGGTAGTCGATACCCAGTCCCTGTCGCTGGAAGAAAGCGTCAAGCAGGTGCTGGATCTGCTGCGTCAGCGTGGCGCGATCTAAGCGTTAGCCGTTAATAAAAAACCCGCCGATGAGTGATCATCCGGCGGGTTTTTTGTTTCGGGTCAACTCGGTCAACTGTGGGAGCCAGCCCGCTGGCGATTGCGGTGTTTCAGTCAACCCATCTGCTGAATGTGAATCCGCTATCGCCAGCAGGCTGGCTCCCACAGGAGATCAGTGTTTGGCTGGATATTTGCGATGCATCTGCTCCAACAGTGCATCCTTGTCTTCCCATAGCTGATTGATCCAGCCCTGGAACTGCAACCGGTACTCCCCATCCTGCTCATAATTCTTGCCGATGAACTCCGGTGGAATTTTCAACTCCTGGAAGTGCACCACCACATCCTGCACGTTCCCGCACAACAGATCCCAATACCCCGGACGCCCGCCCGGATAGTGAATGGTCACGTTGACGATCGACTCCAGCTGCTCACCCATCGCGTCCAGCACAAACGCAATGCCGCCGGCCTTGGGTTTGAGCAGGTATTTGAAGGGTGATTTCTGCTGTGCGTGTTTACCTTCGGTGAAGCGCGTGCCTTCGGCGAAGTTGAACATGCCTACCGGGTAGTTGCGAAATTTCGCGCAGGTCTTGCGGGTGGTTTCCAGGTCTTTGCCTTTCTTCTCCGGGTGCTTTTCCAGGTAGGCCTTGGAGTAGCGCTTCATGAACGGGAAGCCCAGGGCCCACCATGCCAGGCCGATCACCGGGACCCAGATCAGCTCCTGCTTGAGAAAGAACTTCAGCGGCTGGATGCGGCGGTTGAGCACGTACTGCAGCACCATGATGTCGACCCAGCTCTGGTGGTTGCTGGTGATCAGGTAGGAGTGCTGATAGTCCAGGCCTTCCAGGCCGCTGAGGTGCCAGCGGGTGCGGCAGACCAGGTTCATCCAGGCCTTGTTGTTGCTGATCCAGGCTTCATGGGTATGGCTCATCAGCCAGCGCGTGAAGCGCTGGGTGATGGCGAAGGGCAGCACCTTGAAGATCGCCACGCAGAACAGGAACGAGCACAGCAGGATGGTATTGAGCGCCAGCAATAGCGAGGCGATCACGCCGCGCACGGCGGCAGGCAGGAAACCCGGCATTTAAAGATCCATAGGTCGGTTGGCGGCTTGGATCGCGGTCAACGCGATGGTGTAGACGATGTCGTCGACCTGCGCGCCGCGCGGCAGGTCGTTCACCGGTTTGCGCAGGCCTTGCAGCATCGGCCCGAGGCTGACGCAGTCGGCGCTGCGCTGCACGGCTTTGTGTGTGGTGTTGCCGGTGTTCAGGTCGGGAAACACGAACACCGTGGCGCGACCGGCAACCTGGCTGTTCGGCGCCAGTTGCCGGGCCACGGTTTCGTTGGCGGCAGCGTCGTACTGCAGGGGGCCGTCGATCAGCAGCGAGTTCTGCTGTTCGTGGGCGAGCAATGTCGCTTCGCGGACTTTCTCGACTTCTTCACCGCTGGCGGATTCGCCGCTGGAATAGCTGATCATCGCCACCCGCGGAGTGATGCCGAAAGCCGCCGCCGAGTCGGCACTTTGCAGAGCGATCTCGGCCAGTTCGCTGGCGCTCGGGTGCGGGTTCATCACGCAGTCGCCGTAGACCAGCACCTCTTCCGGAAACAACATGAAGAACACCGATGACACCAGGGTGCAGCCCGGCGCGGTCTTGATCAGCTGCAGGGCCGGGCGGATGGTGTTGGCGGTGGAGTGGATGACCCCGGACACCAGCCCGTCGACCTCGTCCAGCGCCAGCATCATGGTGCCGATCACCACGGTGTCTTCCAGTTGCTGCTCGGCCATCGGCGCGTTGAGGCTTTTGCTTTTACGCAGCGCGACCATCGGCTCGACATAGCGCTCGCGGATCAGGTCCGGGTCGAGAATTTCCAGCCCCGGCGGCAGCTCGATATCGTGCGCACGGGCCACGGCTTCGACGTCTGCGGGCTTGGCCAGGAGCACGCAACGGGCGATGCCGCGGGCCTGGCAGATGGCCGCCGCCTGTACGGTCAACGGCTCGCTGCCCTCAGGCAATACGATGCGCTTGTTGGCGGCCTGGGCGCGCTGGATCAGTTGATAGCGGAACACTGCCGGCGACAGGCGCATTTCCCGCGGAGTACCGCAGCGCTGGTGCAGCCAGTTGGCGTCGAGGTGGCTGGCGACGAAGTCGGTGATGATCTCCGCGCGCTCGCGGTCGTCGATCGGGATCTCCTTGTTCAGGCCGTTCAACTGGTTGGCAGTGTCGTATGAACCGGTGCTCACCGACAGCACGGGCAGGCCGGCCTGCAAGGCGCCGCGGCACAAGTCCATGATGCGCGGGTCGGGCAGGGTGTCGCTGGTCAGCAGCAGGCCGGCCAGCGGTACGCCGTTCATGGCGGCGAGGCTGACGGCGAGGATGATGTCATCGCGGTCGCCCGGGGTGACCACCAGCACGCCGGGCTTGAGCAGCTCGACAGTGTTGCGCATGGTACGCGCGCAGATGATGATTTTGCTCATGCGCCGGGTTTCGTAATCCCCGGCGTTGAGAATCTGCGCGCCCATCAGGTCGGCGACGTCGCGGGTGCGGGGGGCGTTGAGTTCCGGCTGGAACGGGATGCACCCGAGCAGTTTGAAATCACCGCTGCGCAGCAATGGCGAGTGTTCCTTCAGGCGTGAGGCGAAGACTTCCATGCTTTCATCGGTCTTGACCTTGTTGAGGATCACGCCGAGGACTTTCGGGTCCTTGGGGCCACCAAACAACTGCGCCTGCAATTCCACACGGCCGGACAGTTCGGTGAGCACTTCGTTTTCCGGCGCCGAGACCAGGATCACGTCGGCGTCCAGGCTCTTGGCCAGGTGCAGATTGACTCGCGCAGCGTAGCTGGCACTGCGGGTCGGGACCATGCCTTCGACGATCAGCACGTCCTTGCCGATCGCTGCCTGTTGATAGAGCGTGATGATTTCTTCGAGCAGCTCATCGAGCTGACCGTCGCCCAGCATGCGTTCGACGTGGGCCAGGCCCAGCGGCTGGGGCGGTTTGAGGCCATGGGTGCGCGCCACCAGTTCGGTGGAGCGTTCAGGCCCGGTGTCGCCCGGGTGCGGTTGGGCGATCGGTTTGAAAAAGCCGACTTTGAGACCGGCTCGCTCAAGGGTACGCACCAGCCCGAGGCTGATGGAGGTCAGACCCACACCAAAATCGGTGGGCGCGATAAAAAAAGTTTGCATGCGGATTCTCTAAGGGAGCGCAGGGGTGACCTTCTATTTTTGGAGGTCTACCGACATTCAGTCGCCAAGGTTATCGCTAACCGGGCCTTGTGCGCACCAACCGCAAGCAAAGGGCTGGCCTATTTTTTCAATGCGCTGCGCCGGGTCCATGACCCAGGCCCGGGATTGCCATGGCGGCTGGTGGCGCAGGTGCTGGGTGTGGCCGCAGGAAAGCTCGGCAACCCAGTGCCCGTCCTCGTCCTGGTGGAAACCTGTGACCCTGGAGTCCTGCATCGTCATCCGTCTGTCCGGGTTGTGTTCGCTTTCGGGCGATTGCTTCGCTAAACTTGGCCTTTCTATATTCTTCTGCAAAAGGTCTCGCCCCATGCTGATCGCCGCCAATAAGGCTGTCTCCATCGACTATACCCTGACCAACGACGCTGGTGAGGTCATCGACAGCTCCGCCGGCGGCGCGCCGCTGGTTTACCTGCAAGGCGCAGGCAATATCATTCCAGGCCTGGAAAAAGCCCTGGAAGGCAAGGCAGTTGGTGATGAACTGACCGTTGCCGTTGAACCTGAAGACGCTTACGGCGAGTACGCTGCCGAACTGGTCAGCACCCTGAGCCGCAGCATGTTCGAAGGCGTCGACGAACTGGAAGTGGGCATGCAGTTCCACGCTTCCGCTCCGGACGGCCAGATGCAGATCGTCACCATTCGCGATCTGGACGGCGACGACGTGACTGTCGACGGCAACCACCCGTTGGCCGGTCAGCGCCTGAATTTCCAGGTCAAGATCATCGACATCCGTGACGCCAGCCAGGAAGAAGTTGCCCATGGTCACGTCCATGGCGAAGGTGGTCATCACCACTGATTTTCTGCGCTAAGCTCAGAGAACTGGAGAGGCGCCCGAGGGCGCCTTTTTTAGTCCGCGGTTGTCCATGGCAGCGCCGCCAGGTAGCTGTTTCGAGAAGAACACGGGAATTTGGAGTTCGTCATGAGCGCTTTTCACGACCTTAAATTGACAGCCCTGGATGGTCAGGAGCTACCGCTGGCGCCTTTCAAAGGGCGCGTCGTGCTGGTGGTGAACGTTGCCTCCAAATGTGGCCTGACTCCGCAATACGCGGCGCTGGAAAACCTTTACCAGCAGTACAAGGACAAAGGTTTCAGTGTGCTCGGGCTGCCGTGCAACCAGTTTGCCGGGCAGGAACCGGGGACTGAGCAGGAGATCCAGGAATTCTGCAGCCTGAACTATGGCGTGACGTTTCCGTTGTCCAGCAAGCTGGAAGTGAACGGGCACGATCGTCATCAGTTGTATCGCCTGCTGGCGGGCGAGGGGGCAGAGTTTCCAGGGGACATCACCTGGAACTTCGAGAAATTTCTGCTGGGCAAGGACGGCCGCGTGCTGGCGCGGTTCTCGCCGCGCACGGCGCCGGATGATGCTTCTGTGATCCAGGCGATCGAGAAAGCGCTGAGCTGAAAAAGAAAGATCAAAAGATCGCAGCCGGCGGCAGCTCCTACGGGTGTTCACATTCCCTGTAGGAGCTGCCGAAGGCTGCGATCTTTCGTTTCTGATCATAAATCACTTAAATCAATAATGCTGTTCAGCCCTCGATGTTCTCCATATTATGGCTGTCATAAAGCCTATCCCCCGTGGAGCGTCCTCATGCCCGTCAAAGCCCTGTTCAAACCGTTCCACCTCGGCACTCTCCAATTGCCGACCCGCGTTGTCATGGCGCCGATGACTCGTTCGTTCTCCCCAGGTGGCGTGCCCAATTCCAAAGTGATCGAGTACTACCGTCGACGTGCTGCCGCCGGCGTTGGCCTGATCATTACCGAAGGCACCACGGTCGATCACAAGGCCTCCAATGGCTACCCGAACGTGCCGCACTTCTATGGTGAGGCTGCATTGGCCGGCTGGAAGAAAGTGGTCGATGCGGTGCACGCCGAAGGCGGCAAGATCGTGCCTCAGCTGTGGCATGTCGGCAGTGTGCGGCGCACCGGCACCGAGCCGGACGCCAGCGTGCCGGGCTACGGTCCCTCGGAAAAGCTGAAGGACGGTCAGGTCGTGGTTCACGGCATGAGCAAACAGGACATCCAGGAAGTCATCGCCGCATTTGCCCAGGCGGCCAAGGATGCACAAAGCATTGGCATGGACGGCGTGGAAATCCACGGGGCCCACGGCTATCTGGTCGATCAGTTCTTCTGGGAGGGCAGCAACCAGCGCACCGACGAGTACGGTGGCAGCCTGGCCAATCGTTCGCGCTTTGCCATCGAATTGATTCAAGCGGTGCGTGCCGCGGTCGGTGAAGGCTTCCCGATCATCTTCCGCTTCTCCCAGTGGAAGCAGCAGGACTACACCGCCCGCCTGGTGCAGACCCCGCAAGCGCTGGGTGAATTCCTCCAGCCGCTGTCCGACGCCGGCGTGGATATTTTCCACTGCTCGACGCGCCGTTTCTGGGAGCCGGAGTTCGACGGTTCCGAACTGAACCTGGCAGGCTGGGCTCGCAAACTCACTGGCAAACCGACCATCACCGTGGGCAGCGTGGGCCTGGATGGCGAGTTCCTGCAATTCATGGTCAACACCGACAAGATCGCCCAGCCTGCCAGCCTGGAAAAACTGCTGGAACGCTTGAACAACGATGAGTTCGACCTGGTGGCGGTGGGGCGCGCGTTGCTGGTGGATCCGGACTGGGCGCAGAAAGTGCGCGATGGGCGTGAGGAAGATATCCTGCCGTTCAGCCGTGAGGCGTTGATGACGCTGGTTTAAGCGTCAACTGGGAAGTCCCCATCGCCAGCAGGCTGGCTCCCACAGGTTTTGTGTACACCGCAGACCCCTGTGAACCAGCAGGCTGGCTTTAACAGGTTTTGAGTACACCGCAGACCCCTTGTGGGAGCCAGCCTGCTGGCGATGACTGACTCAATGTCACCCTGGGCTCAGGGTGAGGTTGGTGCATTTGGCACCACGTGCTCCCCCTCACAAGCCCCCCGCAACTGCCCCTCAAACTGCTCGATAATCGCCGGCCAGCCCTGGCGACTGGCATGCTGCCTGGCGTTCAGACGCACGCAGCGCAACGTCTCGCGCTCCTCCAGCAACCATGCCGCCGCATCGCAAAACGCATCTTCATCCCCAGGCATCGCCAGCACACCGTTATAGCCATGGCGAATATGCTGGGCCGCCGCAGCTTGATCGTACGCCACCACGCCCAGGCCCGAAGCCAGCGCTTCCAGTACTACATTGCCGAAGGTCTCGGTCATGCTCGGAAACAGAAACACATCCCCCGATGCATAGTGACTGGCCAGGACTTCCCCTCGCTGGGCACCGCAGAAGATCGCATGTGGAAGTTCCTTTTCGAGCGCAGCCCGTTGCGGGCCGTCACCGATCACGATCAATTTCAGATTCTTCTGTGGATAACTCGCCTTCAACGTGTCGAAACATCGCTTGAGCAGGCCCAGGTTTTTCTCCGGCGCCAGGCGACCGACATGGATCACCGCGATGTCGCGCTCGGCCAGGCCCCACTGTTCACGCAGCGCCGGCAAACGCCGGGTCGGATGAAACAACTGGCTGTCGACCCCGCGGGACAGCAACGCCAACCGCTCGAAATGCCGACGCTCCAGCTCCATGCGCTGACTCACACTGGGCACCAGCGTCAGGCTCGAACGGTTGTGAAACCAGCGCAGGTAGTGAGTCAGCAGGCGGGTCAGCAGGCCGAAGCCATACTGGCTGGAGTACTGCTGGAAATTGGTGTGAAACCCGCTGACCACCGCAATGCCCAGGCGGCGTGCAGCGCGCAGCGCGGACAACCCCAGCGGTCCTTCCGTAGCGATGTAGAGCACATCCGGGCGATGGTGCTGCCAGCGCCGCAGCAACTTGTGCATCGACGACTGCCCCCACTGCAACCCTGGATAACCCGGTAGCGGCCAGCCCCGGCACAGCAGCAACTCATCGTCGCCAACCATTTGCTGGTCGCCATTCTGGCGCGGCCGCACCAGCTCCACGCGATGCCCGCGCGCGCGCAAGCCGTCGCACAAACGGCCAAGGGTGTTGGCCACGCCGTTGATTTCGGGAGGGAAGGTTTCGGTGATCAGGGTGATATGCAGAGCTGTCGTCATGACCCCAGTGTCGGCTGGGGCCATGTCGTCGGTGTGACGGAGAAATGATGGATTTGTGAACAGTCAGCGCTGGGTCACCAGGTTTTCCGCGCCACGTTCACGCACCCAGAACAACGTTGCGCCCGCGACGGCCGCCGGCATCATCAGGATATTGACCACCGGAATCAGCAGCACCAGGTAAACGCTCCCGCCAAAACTCATGCTCTGCCAGCGCTTTTCGCGCAGCCAGGCAAGCATCTCGTTCCAGCCCAGCTTGTGGTTATCCGCCGGATAGTCGATGTACTGGATCGCCATCATCCACACCCCGAAAAGCAGCCACAGCGGCGCGGCGATGATGTTGACCACCGGGATGAACGACAGGATGAACAGCCCAAGCGCCCGGGGCAGGAAGTAGCCAAGCTTGCGCATTTCCCGGGCCAGGGTGCGCGGGATCATGGCGATCAGCTCACCCCAGCTGAAAGCGGGGAAGTCGTCGGTGCCGCGCACCACCACTTCAACTTTTTCCGCGAGGAAGCCATTGAAGGGGGCCGCGATGATATTGGCCAGCATGGTGAAGGTGAAAAACACCATTAACACCACCAGCACGACAAAAATCGGCCACAGGATGTAACTGAGAAAACTCAGCCACTCGGGTAGGGACGGCATCAGCGTATCAACCCACAGGCTGAACTGATGGCTGGCCAGGTAGATCAATCCGACGAACAGTATCAAGTTGATCATCAGCGGCAACAGCACGAACAAACGCAGGCCGGGGCTCAGGACCAGCTTGAGGCCTTCACGCAGGTATTGCGGGCCAGAGAGAACGGGGGCGGGCATAAGGGGCTCCGAGCTAGGGGAAACGCGCCGACCTTACCGGCTTTGCCCGGGTGGCGAAAGCGCCGTGTTGTAGTGGTCAACTAATCCCGGACACGACGTTAAGTTTTTCCTCGGCCCGCGCTGGTGCCAACCCCTCGTTGAATTGGTGAGGCCGAATCCAGTTGTAGCGATGCATCAAAAAATGGCTGATATC
>NZ_JADEVO010000033.1 GCF_017114825.1 Pseudomonas gregormendelii
TCCGTATGCCTATCTAAAGGATGTTCTCACGCGCCTGCCAACGCAGCGGGCGAGTGAAATCGAGCAGTTGCTTCCGCATAAGTGGCAGCCGGTTTAATCACGCAAGATGTGATGCCCGGACGCATACTGATAGCTGAACCTTCGGGCACGAGATCGCGCTGGGCGATCATCCAGGCATGCAGCGCTTCCATCACAGGCACAGCCTTTTCTTGCCGTATTCGACGGCGTAAATCCGGTTCCAGATCGCGGACTTCACTTTCGATTTCGTAAAGCAACTGGATGTAGCGCAGGGCCTGCTCGGCGAGCGTGCTCTTGTTCGTGGCATGCAGTTCGAAGAATTTGCGCCGCGCATGCGCCATGCAGCCGATCTCGGTCACGCCAAATTCAAAGCTGGCCTTGTAGCCGCCAAAATCATCGCAGACCAGCTTGCCCCTCCAGTCTCGCAGGAAGTTGCGAGCATGTTCACCGGCGCGGCTGGGGCTGAAGTCATAAACGACAGCTGCCGTTTCGCAGAACTGGCTGGTGGCGTAGGCCCAGACATACGCGCGATGGGTTTTCTTCGAGCCTGGGGCGAGCATCTGCACCGGTGTTTCATCGGCGTGGACGACCTGCTGCCCGAGCACTACGTCGCGCAGCGCATCGACCAGAGGCTGCAACTGCGCACCAGTAACGCCAACCCATTGAGCCAAAGTGAAACGTGGAATCGCCAAGCCCGCTCGACCGAAAATCGATTCCTGGCGGTAAAGAGGCAGATGGTCAGAGAACTTTGAGGTCATGACGTGGGCAAGTAGCCCGGCAGTCGGGATGCCCTTGTCGATGACCTGCGCAGGCACCGGCGCTTGGATCAGCGTTTCGCAGTCGTCGCAGACCCACTTGCCACGGACATGGCGCTCAACGGTAAACACGCCGGGCGTGTAGTCCAGCTTCTCGCTGACGTCTTCACCGATGCGTTTCAGTGCGCAGCCACATGGGCAGTGAGTGTTGTCAGGCTCGTGATGGATCAACGTGCGTGGAAACTCGGCTGGCAACGCAGTGCGCTTGGGCTTTTGCTTTTTCTCGGTCGCCGCTGGCACTGTTTGCAAGCCCTGAAGCTCTGCTTCAATCGCCGCGATATCGGTATCGATCAGATCATCTAGCAAGCTCGCCTGCTGCGGATTCAACTGCTCGCTGCGCTTGGCAAATTTTAAACGCTTGAGTTGTGCGATCTCGTGGGTCAGCTTCTCGATGACCGTTTGGTCGCGATTGATTTTCTTGACCATGGTGTCGACTTGCGACAGCAACTGCGCTGCCAAAGCACGCAGTTGGTCGGGGGACATTTGGTCGAGATTGGGCGAAGAAGTCATGCCCAGGATTTTGCCAGAGCAGGCGGTTCGCGGCGATAGACCGATAGGCTAATGGCAGCCGTTAAAGCACTGTGATCGAGCCGCCCGCGCCTACCTGCTGCCAAGGCAAGCCCAGTATCAAGGCCTGAAGTTGCTCGTTGTCGAGTTCGACGTCCGATCCGTGCCGGATACCTGGCCAGTGAAACTTGCCTTGGTTCAATCGTCGCGCCGCAAGCCAGATGCCCACGCCATCATGTACCAGGACTTTAATCCGGTTGGCGCGGCGGTTGGCGAAGAGATAAGCACAGTGCGGCTTCGCCGCACCGAACACCGCGATAACTCTAGCCAACGCGGTCTCGGTACCGGCACGCATGTCCATCGGCTCGGTGGCGAGCCAGATGGAATCGATGCGGATCATTGAGCGAGTCCACGGATGAATCGTGCGCACCCTTCAGGATCAGAGGTTGGCCACTTCACCGTGATTGACTGCTCACCAACGGAAAGCTCAATGATCGCCAATGCCTCAGCCGACCGTTTAGGCGAAGCCCTCAAAGGAACAAATGCCGGCAGCGCCGCTGCTGACCGATCTCGGTAAACCGGCAGCCACTTGCGAATGACGTTGGCGTTGATGCCGTGGGTAATGGCAACGCTGGAAATGGAAGCACCGGGTTGCAGGCACTCCTGAACAACTTGGCCTTTGAACGGTTTGGGGTAAGAGCTTCGTTGGCGCATTGAAATCCTGACGTTAAGGGCTATCGCGTCCGCTTAAAAATACGCGGACACCATCGCCCTTAATGCTGGAGTTCGGAAGGTGTGTTGGCTGGACGCTTACCAGTTTTCAGCTTAGCTTCGTTGCTGATCAAGCTCATGACCCTATGCGGCTGAGCACGTATTGAAGCTGCTCACTGGTTATCTTTGGTTTAGGGCTGAATGACTTGAACGGCTGCTTCTGGCCGATTGCTGACTGTCGCGAAGCCTAAAACGCTCTAATGCAGCCGCGGCAATGGCTAATAGGCTTACTGCCAATCCAAAAAACACTGTAATCACGCACGAAACCGGTCGAATAGTTTTCTCAGAAATACATCGCCTGCCATAGAGTCTGAAAGCTAGTAGTGCCCAGACCAGTTGTCCCAACCCGACGCAAGGCTGAACTCAGCACACTGGAAATCGTGGTCAATTTGTTCACTAACAGCTGTGACGGGTGAGCCTACGCGTTTCAACCCTTGGAGACTGGTCAGCGCTTCAGCTATCGATAGCCAACCAGCCTCTGACAACTCGTTGAAATCAAGCGCCAGATGCCCATTAGCTGCCATATGAAGCGTTAGATTCATTCGTTGTCGTCCAAGGGGTGATGCGAAGCGCTGCATAGCGCGGTTGAAGAAAAACCAGGGGTAAGTAGCGCATCTGGGTTGCTGCACAAATTACGTCTAAGTAGCTGGGGAGTCTACGGATCGCCTCCGGCCGAGAGCTACGTTTCGCCCATCTTAGTCTTGGGATCTTAGCGGTCTCATCAAGACCATCGATGAGCCAAAAGGAGCGCAGATGACCTCATTCTGCGAATTTCAGAAGCCAGTCCAAAGTTATCGGTGGTTGCAGGGCGATGAACGCTCGCGATACCATGACGCCGTCGCTGCCAATTCAGCGACCGGGCTTGGTAACCCGAGGTAAATCACTGCGCAACAGTGCTATGCGTTCGCAGGCGCTTTTTTTTCGCCTGCGATATGCGTAATGGCGGCTGTGCGTGGGACGTCTTCGGACGTGCCGGTTTCCTTGATTTCCCGGTTTACCAACCTGCGCACAGCTGTCACCCATTCGCTTGGTAACGAATTGTGGCAGCTCTTCAAATTAAGGAGCTTCACTATGCGCAGCATAAATCCGTTCGAAATTTGGCTTTCCCCTCTACGCGGCTCCCGGTTGCGTAACGCCCCACCATCCACCCTCCCACACGTCCTCTCCATCACCGGAGGTGGCAAATGACCGACAATCCAGAACTCAAAACCATCGGCTTTACCCCCGCGATCTACCTCGGTAATCAAGCGATGTTTCACGTCATTGGTGGTGTGCCCATTGCCGATGCGTTATCGATGGCTTCTGATTTTCTTTGCCTTGCCAAGTCGCTGACTGAGGATGCGGCTTATGCGAAGGGCAATGGGCGGCATGCTTGGGCTGCGCATTATCTGGTGTCTATGGGTAAGGCGTTGGTTGATGATTCGGTGAAGGTTTTGATGCGGGAGCGAGGGGTTTCTGGGGGTTAGTCAAAGGTGGGCTTGCGATGGTGCTGGGTCATTTGGGTTTGTTGTGGATGATCTGGCGCTATCGCGGGCAAGCTTTGCTCCCACAGAGGTATTTCCCACAGGAGGCCTTCCACAGGGGGTCATCCAAATCGGGCCTTCTGCAGCGGGGCTCCTGCTGATTCGGGGTTGATCGCGAATGATGCCTAGCCCGATCGTTTTCGGGGGGGGTCCCCGGGGTCTACCAAAACAGCCCCTCGCCGGCAATTAGTGGATCCCCTAAAGACAAAACACCCAATCCGACCGATAATCGAACACTTTCATAAACAGTATAAATTGCTGATTTATAATGTTTTTATTATAAATTAGAAAATATACAGCTAACATTTTTCCGAAACCCACTTCTCAATGGATCCATAAATTGATTGACTGCCACCACACGGTGTCAGGTACCCCACCTGCCCGCCCATAAAAATAACAAGGGTGTCTGTCGTGATGAGTGACTTCTCGATCTGGCTCAAGCCTTGGCTTGCAGCCACCTGCGTCTGCTATTCCAGCCTTACCTGTGCACAGCCTCGTTTCGAGGGCCGACCATGACCGTCGATCTCAAGAGAGTGGTGGACGAGCGCCCCATGGCGCCATTCCAGTGGCTGGCCGTGGGCATCTGCATTGTCCTGAACATGATTGATGGCTTCGACGTGCTGGTCATGGCCTTCACGGCCTCCTCGGTGTCTGCCGAATGGGGCCTGAACGGTGCGCAGATTGGCCTGTTGTTTAGCGCGGGGCTGTTTGGCATGGCAGCGGGCTCTTTGTTCATTGCCCCGTGGGCGGATCGCTTTGGTCGTCGCCCTTTGATTCTGTTTTGCTTGCTGCTCTCGGGTGTCGGGATGCTGTTGTCCGCGCTGACCCAGACGCCCTTGCAGCTGGCGCTCATGCGCGGGCTGACCGGCCTGGGTATTGGCGGGATCCTGGCCAGCAGTAATGTGATTGCCAGTGAGTACGCCAACAAGCGCTGGCGAGGATTGGCGGTGAGCCTGCAGTCCACCGGTTATGCCTTGGGCGCGACGCTTGGGGGCTTGTTGTCGGTGTGGCTGCTGACGCACTTTGGCTGGCGCTCGGTGTTTATCTTCGGTGGCGTGGTGACCCTGGCGGTGATTCCCCTGGTGCTGCTGTATTTGCCTGAGTCGCTGGATTTTCTGATCGCCCGCCGTCCCGTCAATGCCTTGGCCCGGATCAATCGTCTGGCCGCCCGCCTCGGCCAGCCGGCGCTGGGCGCCCTGCCCCTCGCCATGACAGCGCCGACTTCAGGCCGCGGACGCCTGGCGCAGTTGCTCTCACCGGACTCGCGGCGCACCACGCTGCTGATCTGGCTGCTGTTCTTCCTGGTGATGTTCGGCTTCTACTTCGTGATGAGCTGGACGCCGAAGCTGCTGGTCGCGGCAGGGCTGTCGGCACAACAAGGCATCAGCGGCGGGGTGTTGCTGAGTGTTGGCGGTATTTTTGGCGCGGCATTGATTGGCGCCATGGCCTCGCGCTGGCGGCTGACTCGGGTGCTGTCGCTGTTCATGTTGGTGACTGCAGGCTTGCTGGTGTTGTTCGTCGGCTCGGCTTCATCGGTGTCAATGGCGCTCGGCCTGGGGCTGTTGATCGGCCTGTTTGCCAACGGCTGTGTGGCGGGCCTGTACGCGTTGTCGCCGATTGTCTATGACGCTTCGGTGCGCGCGACGGGGGTGGGTTGGGGCATCGGTATCGGCCGCATTGGCGCGATTCTTTCGCCGACGGTCGCCGGTCTGTTGCTGGACGGCGGCTGGCAACCCCTGCACCTGTATGGGGTGTTTGCCGTGGTTTTCGTCATCGCCGCCGCTGTGCTGTTGGCGCTGCGGCCTGCCGCCCAACCACAGCCTGGCACTCAGCTCAGCCAGGCCTGACACCTTTGCAAAGAGGTAGCGGGGTCGGTCCCCGCTTCTGACTACATCCTTCAGGAAAATAACAATAATGACTTACCTCTCCTTCCCTCCCCGGGCGCTGCTCGGCGGTGCAATAGCGCTTGCCCTGATTCCTTCGGCGCAGGCTGAAAGCAGCGGTTTTTTCGAGGATTCGAAGACCAGCCTGACGCTGCGAAATTACTATTTCAATCGGGACTTCAACGATCCCGGCGCCAGCAAGAGCAAGATCGAGGAATGGGCCCAGGGCGCGATCCTCAAGTTCAGTTCCGGTTATACCCCTGGTGTGGTCGGCTTTGGCCTGGACGGTATAGCCATGTTTGGCGTCAAGCTCGACAGCGGCCCTCAACGCTCCGGATCGGAGCTGTTGCCGGTGCACGACGATGGTCACGCCGCTGACAACTACGGGCGCGCGGGGGTGGCGGCAAAAATGCGTGTTTCCGAAACCGAATTGATGCTCGGCGAGCTCATGCCGGATATTCCGCTGCTGCGCTACGATGACGGGCGCCTGCTGCCACAGACCTTCCAGGGCACCACGCTGGTGTCCCGAGAGCTCCCTGGCCTAAGCCTGCAGGCAGGTCAATTCACCGCCGTGAGCCTGCGTAACTCCTCGGACATGCAAGACCTCTCGGCCTGGGCGGCTCCCACCGTCATGTCGGACAGTTTCAACTACGCGGGCGGCGAATACCGTTTCAACGAACAACAAACGCTGATTGGCGCCTGGCACTCGCAGCTCGAAGACATCTATCAGCAAAGCTATCTGAACCTGCTGCATAAACAGAAATTCGGTGACTGGACCCTCGGCGCGAACCTGGGCTATTTCATCGACAAGGATGACGGCAGCGCGCGTATCGGCAACGTGCAAAGCCATACCGCCTACGGGCTGTTCTCGGCCAACCTGGGTGGCCATACCCTGTATCTGGGGCTGCAAAAAGTCAGCGGCGATACCGGCTGGATGTCCGTGTATGGCAGCAGTGGGCGCACCCTGGGTAATGACATGTTCAACGGTAACTTCAGCAACGCCGATGAACGTTCCTGGCAGGCTCGGTATGACTACAACTTCGTCGCCGTGGGTATTCCCGGCCTGCAGCTGATGACCCGCTACGGTCATGGCGACAACGCGACGACCAAGGCTGGCAGCAATGGCAAGGAATGGGAGCGCGACACCGAGCTCAGCTATACCCTGCAAAGTGGCCCGCTGAAGAACCTCAGCCTGCGGGTGAACAACGCCACCAACCGCCGCAGTTTCAACAGTGACTTCGATCAGACCCGTGTGATCGTCAGCTACCCACTGTCACTCTGACCTCCGCCCAGGGGCGCCTGGCGCCCCTGCATCTCCCCCTCTCCTTGCGTTACTATGGCGACCCCTCACTGGAAGTCGCCTGCATGAGCAAACCAGGTCAAATGGTGCTGGTCGCACTGCGCAAAATGATCGCCTCGGGCGAGCTGGCGGCCGGCGAACGGCTGATGGAGATTCCGACGGCGGAACGCTTCGGCGTCTCGCGCATGCCGGTGCGCATGGCCTTCCTGACCCTGGAACAGGAAGGCTTGCTGGTGCGCCATGGCGGGCGGGGCTATCAGGTACGCTCGGTGAGCGCCGACGATATCGCCGGCGCCGTGGAGGTACGCGGGGTGCTGGAGGGGCTGGCGGCGCGGCAGAGCGCCGAGCGCGGTTTGAGTGAGCAAGCGCAGGCGGCGCTGCTCGAATGCCTGGTGCAGGGCGATGCGCTGTTCGACAAAGGCTTTGTGACTGAAGAAGACCTTGAGGTATTCCATGACCTCAATATGCGTTTTCATCAGGTGATCGTCGCCAGCAGCGCCAACCCGGCCATTGCCGAAGCCCTGTCGCGCAACGACCATCGCCCTTTTGCCTCAGTGTCAGCGCTGGCGATCGATCGTGAAGACATGGCGCGTGAGTACCGGCGCTTCAACTTCGCGCACATGCAACATCACTCGGTCTACGACGCGCTGGTCAGCCGCCAGGGCGCACGCGCTGAAGCCATCATGCGTGAACACGCCAACGCCACGCTGCGCTACGCCGAAGTGTTCGGAGCAATTGGCAATGGCGAGCGGGTAAAAGTCATCGCGCGCGGCGAATGACCGGCTCGTTCAGAGATCCAGCACCAATAACGCGGATTTGGCTCTCGAACAGCAGGGCGTGAACTGATCGTTGGCCGCTTGCTCGTCTTCGGTGAGGAACAGGTCACGGTGATCCGGCACCCCCTCCAGTAAACGGGTCAGGCAGGTTCCGCAGACGCCCTGCTCACAGGAAATGGCAATCTCGACACCGTGGCTTTCCAGCACCTGGACCACCGTCTTGTCTGCGGGAATGTCGAACACCTGCCCGCTGCTGCCAAGCTTGACCTGGAACGTCCCGTCGCCGGCGGTATCCACCGGTGCCGCGGCGAAGTATTCACGGTGCAACTGCCCATCGCTCCAGCCCTGAGCCTTTGCGCTGTCGAGTACATGCTGCATGAAGCCTGAGGGGCCGCAGACATACAGGTGCACGTCAGGCTGCGGATTGGCCAGAACCCTGGCGGCGTCCAGGCGAGAATCGGCTTGTTCATCGAAATGCAGGTGCACACGATCGGCAAAGGATGCTCCTTTGAGCCGTTCGACAAACGCCGCACGTTCACTGGAGCGAGCACAGTAGTGCAGCTCGAAATCGGCGCCGCTATGGGCCAGTTGCTCGGCCATGCACAGAATCGGGGTGATGCCGATGCCGCCGGCGAACAACAGGCTGCGCCGTCCCTCGGCCACCAGCGGGAACAGATTGCGCGGCTCACTGATCATCAGCCGATCGCCACTGTTGATCTGCTCATGCAGGCTCTGGGAACCACCGCGCGAGGCGGCGTCCCTGAGTACGCCAATCACGTAGCGATGGCGCTCTTGCGGGTGATTGCACAGCGAGTACTGGCGGATCAGTCCGCCGGGCAGGTGCACGTCGATATGGGCCCCGGCACTGAAGACGGGCAATGCCCCGCCTTGGGCACAGGTCAACTCGTAGCTGCAGATATCCAACGCTTCGTTGTTGCGGGATGACACGACGACTTCAATCATGGCGCACCTTCAAGACCGGCCACCGCAGTGGCCGCGAACAGGATCTTTGGGAGGGACTGGCGTAGCGCTAAAGGGCAATGCCCTTGGCTATTTGGCCGCCGCGATCAGCTCGACCGCCGGCGCTCGTTCAAGGGCGATGAGACGTTCCAGCACGCGCCTGGACTGCACGCCCCCGGCATCGATGTTGAGCTTGAGCAAGTTGCGTTCGGGATGGGCCAGCAGGTTTTTCTGCTGCTGCTCGAGCATGTCGAGGTCTTCGCTGAAAATTTTGCCCTGGCCCTCACGAATGCTGGCGGTCAGGGCTTCGTCGCCGGGATTGAAATTGCGTGCCATGCCCCAGAAGTACCAGATCGACGTTTCGGTCTCCGGGGTGATGAAGTCGACCACGATGCTCGCGGCCTTGTGTTGCGGCTCGGCGTGGTAACCGCCCTTGCCGGCGTGGGCCACGCCAACCTGGATCAACACGTGGCTGGGCGGGCTGAAGCGGCAGATCTGCCAACGGTCTACCGGCACGTCGTCGGCCAGATTGTTGCCACGCAGGGCCATTCGCCAGAACGGCGGGGCCATGATGTTTTCCATGTGCCGCTCGGTGACCACCTCGTTGCCCTGGACGGTGGTGACCGGCGCCGCTTCATCGATCTCTTTCTGGCCGATGCTCGAAGCGTGTACGTAGGTTTCGTGGGTGAGATCCATCAGGTTATCGATCATCAGTCGATAGTCGCAATTGATATGGAACAGCCCACCGCCGTAGGCCCACTCATCACTCACAGCCCATTCCAGATGGTGGATCAGTGCAGGATCAGCCTTGTCCTGCTCCCCAGGCCAGACCCAGATGAAGCCGTAACGCTCTTCGACCGCGTAAGTCTTGTTGCACGGAAAACCCCGTACGCGCTGACCCGGCATTTCGACAGTCTTGCCGTCGCAGCCCATGACCAGGCCATGGTATCCACACACCAGGTTGCCGTTGTCGACATAACCAAGCGAGAGGGGAGCGCCGCGATGAGGACAAAAATCCTCGACAGCGGCAACGCGCCCTTCAAGGCCTCGATAGAAAACGATTTTCTCACCGCATATTTGCCGCCCCAGAGGCTTGGAGGCGATCTCGTCAGGGGTGCAGGCGACATACCAGGTGTTTCTCGGATACATGAAGATCTCCAGCGCAGGCTTGTTTTTATGGATCCATTAAATATGAGTATTCTCAAATCCGTCAAGCATTAAGCCTGAACATAGGAATTAATGGATCCAATGAGCACTGGAAAGCTCGGGAGTAGACCGTTATCAGAGTTCGAAATACCAAGGCCGCATTCTCGGATCGCAATACAAACTGAGCACCGAAGAACGCGTTCGACGCTGTGGGCGTGAAGCGGTATCGGAGCAAGTGCAGGCCCGACTGGCTGAGGGGTCCGAGACCTGGGCGTTAGGTATGTTCGCTGGAAGCTACGATCGTCAGAGGTACGGCCTGGATATCCAGTCCACCCCCCGCACCCCTTCCACGATGTACACCATCAACCCGACAGTCGATATCCAGACTCTCCTGGGCTCCGTCAGCGAATCCCTGGCTTCCGCCAGCGTCATCACCATGGACATCGCCGACCGCGAAACCGGCCCAAGCCGCAACTCCCTATTGGGCGTTCACCAGATTCTCATGCTGGCAGAGCTCTCGGTGAACCGGGCTCTGGATCAACTCGACCCGATCGCCTAAGCGTTCCGTTGCGTGAGATAGGGTCTGCAGGTAAACCTGTTGCGACCCCGCAAAACAAAGCCCTCAAACGAGGGCTTTGTTTGTCGAAGGCTGAAGCACCAAACCTCAGTGCCCAGCGCTCTGCCCACCGTCAACATGCAAAATCTCGCCAGTAACAAACTTGGCACTATCCAAATACACCACAGCCTGCGAAATATCATCGATCTCGCCCATGTGCCCCATCGGATGCAGGCTGCCCAGCGCCGCATGAGTCTCCTCACCATGCATCGGCGTCTTGATGATGCCGGGCGATACCGCATTCACCCGAATCCCGCGCTTGGCGTACTCGATGGCCAGGGATTTGGTCGCCGCGTTCAAGCCGCCTTTGGTCAACGACGCCAGTACTGAAGGCACGCCATCAATCGCATGATCGACCAGGCTGGTGGTGATGTTGACCACATGCCCTTTGCCTTGCTTTTCCATCTCGGTGATGGCGAGTTGGGTGATGTAGAAGAAGCCATTCAGGTTCACCGACAGCACGGCGGCGTAATCTTCGGCGGTGTAGTCCGTGAACGGTTTGGCGACGAAGATCCCGGCGTTGTTGACCAGGGTGTCGATGTGGCCGAAACGGGCGATGGTTTCGCGGATGACTTGTTGGGCGACTTCAGGTTCGCCGATGTCGCCGGCCACGGTGAGGATGTCCGGATCGGTGGACGGCTTGATCGAACGCGAAGTGGCAACCACCTGGTAGTCCAGATCACGGAAGGCTTTAACCATGCCGGCGCCGAGGCCTTGGGATGCACCAGTGATAACGATGACTTTTTTCGAATTGCTCATGATGAACCTCTACTCATAAATGATGGTTTAGAAATCAGGTAATCAGGTAATCAGGTAATCAGGCTTCAGCGGGGGCGTTGGCCATTTGTCGCAACATCTGTTCGTAGTACTCGACCGACTGTGAACCGGACACCAGGTGACGACCGTTGAGCACCATGGCCGGCACCGAGTTGATGCCGTGCTGGCGGTAAAAACCTTCCAGCTCGCGCACTTCGCTGGCGAAAGCGCCGGAGGTCAGTACTTCACGTGCTCCGTCCTCATCCAGCCCGGCTTCCACCGCCAACCGCACCAGGCTTTGCTGATCGCTGGGGTTCTGGCCCTCGGTGAAGTAGGCTCGCAGCAGGATCTTCTTCAGTGCGATTTGCCGCCCTTGCTGCAAGGCCCACAACAGCAGGCGGTGTGCATCGAAGGTGTTGTAGAAGTGGCTGCGTTTCTCCAGGTCGAACTTGAAGCCGATGGCTTCCCCGCGAGCGATTTGCATGGCCTTGCCGGCGGCGACTTCCTCGGCGGTGCGGCCATATTTGCGCATCAGGTGCTCTACGGCTTTCTCGCCGGCTGCCGGCATGTCGGGGTTCAATTCGAAGGGTTTGTAGGTGAGCTGCACCGAGACATCGTCCGCCACATTCGCGATCGCTTGCTCCAGCGCCGTGGCGCCCAGGGCGCACCAGGGGCACACCACGTCGGAGACGAAATCGACGGTGACCGAGGCGGTCATGACTTGCCCTCCTCTTCAGCCAGTTGTTTTCGGTACGCAGTGGTGGTCATGCCGGCGTAGCCCCAGTTATCGGTGTCGACTTCTTCGATCACGATGTGGGTCAGGTCCGGGCGTTTGTTGAGGACGCGTTCCAGGGTTTCAGTGATTTCGGCGATCACCTGAGCTTTCTGCTCTGGGGTAACGCCATCGCGGGTAATGCGAACGCTGACGAAAGGCATGAGGAATCTCCAGTGACCTGCCCTCGGAATGATGGGTAGGTGTTGGAGCTCAATGTAGGGCGTTGGGTGGAGGGGATAAAGATGGGGGCGGGAACATCATTAGTTACGTGGGGTAATCAATGAGATCGATGGTGCATGCCGTTTTGGACGCTCTACTGCAATTGACGGGAATTATGAATGGCTGGGCAATAATTATTGCCCAGCCATAAAAATCACAAAATCTCGGAGCTCCCTGCATAGCGCCGGAATTCGTTGCTATCGCGAACCAGCAATTGCATCAGTTTCGGATGGATAAAGAGTTTCTCTTTACCCACCTGAACCTCTTCCAGCACTCCGATAGCCACCAGATCCTTGAGGTGACGAGACGCCGCCTGGCGCTGGGCAATTTTCTTTTCGACCACGTTACTGATCCGGCAGTAAGGCTGCTCGAAAATCACATCAACCAGCTCGCGCGTATTGGCCTTGGGCAGTTGTTCTCGGACAAATTGAGTGGTGTGTTCGGACAGGGCTCGAATCGCCGCGATCTTGGCCGTCGTCCAGCGAGCGGTCTCTTCCACAGCACTCAGCATGAACAACAGCCACGGCTCCCAAGCTTGTTGGGTCGTTACTTCCAGCAGGAGTCGATAGTAGTCCGCGCGGTAAGCAATGATGTAGCGGCTTAGATAGAGGATTGGCAGGTTGAGGAGGCCTTCCTGTATCAGAAACAAGGTATTCAGGACTCGTCCGGTGCGACCGTTACCGTCGATAAACGGGTGGATGGCTTCAAATTGGTAGTGTCCTACCGCCATGCGCACAAGCGGATCAAGTTCTGTTTCGTTGTGCAGAAAGCGCTCCCAGTTGGCGAGCAGGTTACGCAGGTGCTCCTCCCCTTCAGGTGGGGTGTAAATCACTTCTCCGGTTCGATCGTTCGCGAGCTGCGTACCTGGCGTGCGACGAATACCCAACTCTGCGCCCTTGAGGGTGCGGCAGATTTCTACGGCTGTGTTGGTGGATAGTGGCCGTTGAGCCAGGGATTGAAAGCCTTGGCTCAGCGCCGTTCGATAGCGCAGTGCCTCTTTGGTCGCTGGGTCCGCATGGTTTTCAGTGTCTTGGGCATGCTGGAACAGCAGGTCCGTAGTGGTCACGATACTTTCAATTTCCGAGCTGTCCTTCGCCTCCAGCAAGGGAATTGTGTTGATCAGGACTGTCTGATTCGGAATCAACTCTGCGGCTTATTTCAACTCGGCCAGCGCTGTACGAGCAGAAATACACTTCTTAAGGACAGCGCGTGTCTCCAGTTCAATGCCTGGCGGTAGCAAGGGAAGCTGGTTGTACGGCCTGTCAGCCTGCCACGGCAATGATTCAGTCATGGTTCGCCCCTGCTGATTTGTACGTTTTTTGAGCAAAAAAAGCTTTATTCATGTCGCCAGTGTAGACATGAGCCGACAACGTGTCGCAATTTTCCACTTTTTGCGACACGTTATTGGAACGTGTCGCCGCCGACGACATGTTCGCGACACGTGTTCTCGAAATACGATTTCAGCGACATGACATCCTGCGGACAAAAACCCACCGCCCAGAAATAAAAAAACCCCGAACCAGTCGGGGTTTTTTCATGTTCGAAAACTCAAATCCGCATCAGAAGATGTTGATCGGGTAATCCACGAACACACGCACTTCGTTGCCGCTGACGTTGTACTCGCTCGACTTCTGCGATACCCGCAGGATCGAGCTGCGCAGTTTTACGCTGAGGTCTTTGGCCGGGCCGCTTTGGACGACGTATTTGAACTGGTTGAAGATTTCGCGCTCGGTACCGCCTTCGCTGGTGGAAGTGGTGATGTTGTCGCCGCGCACGTAGGCGAAGTTGTAGCTCAGGCCTGGCACGCCGAAGGTGCCGAAGTCGAGGCCGTAGCCCAGCTGCCAGCTGCGTTCGTCTTCAGCGTTGAAGTCGGACCAGTAGGAGTTCGCCAGGTAGATGGTGTTGCCGCCGTCACCCACACGACCTTGGCCGCGCTGATAGCCGCCGTAGGCATAGCCCAGGTTGCTGTCGCCGGTACTGCGCTGGTGGGCGATGGTGAACGAGTGCGGGCCGGTGGCGAAAGTGGCCGCCAGGCTCCAGATCTTGTTGTCGTCGCCGGTGGCGCCGCTGTCACGGACGTAGGAGTCTTCCAGCTTGGTGCGATAGCCGTTGAAGTCCAGGGTCAGGGACTGATCCTTGTCGATCGGGAATACGTAGTTGGCGTTGAGGTACTGTTTCTTCAACACGTCTTCAACGTCGGAAGCGTAGACCGCTGCCTTGAACTGCTCGGTGAACTGGTAGCTGCCGCCCAATACGTTGATCGACTTCAGGCCACCGCTGTCACGGCCTTCAGCGCTCTTGCGCGATTCGGCGGTGAAACGACCGGCGTTCAGCTCCAGGCCCTTGATCTCCTTGGAGGTGATCAGGGTGCCGGTGTAGCTTTCCGGCAGCAGGCGCGAGTTGTCGTAGCTCAGTACCGGCAGGGCCGGCATCTGGTCGCCGTAGGTCAGCGTGGTGCTGGACAGGCGGAATTTGACCGCAGCGCCAGCCTTGGACAGGTCGTCAGCCGCAGCGCCGCTGTCGCCTTGTTTAAAGAAGTCGATACCGCCAGCGCCGCTGCGGCCTTTGCCGCCGTCCAGGCGCAGTGCGTAGAGGCCGAAGGCGTCAACACCGACACCAACGGTGCCTTGGGTGAAGCCGGACGAGAAGGTGCCGATGGCCGCTTGGCCCCATTCGGCCTTGTCCGGGTTGCCGTCTTTGTAGTCACGGTTCATGTAGGCGTTGCGCAGCAACACTTTGAGGCTGCTGTCTTCAACAAAACCCTTGGATTCGGCCTGGTCGTTAGCCATGGCCTGTGTAGCACTCAACATCCCCAGAGCGATCAGGCTGATACGCTTGTTCAACATTTTGTTCTTTTCCTTATAAGCGGTTAATACGCGCTGTGCCGAACGGCTGAAACGGCGCTGTTACGCTCTTTTTTCAACGCAAAACAAAAAGGCCCGCCCACGAGAAATCGAGGCGGGCCTTTTATTATTTTGTCGGTCATGGCGGTTGGCCACAGGCGTTGGGGCGAATCCTAGCCGCGCCCTTAACGGTGTGTCAATTTGAAGAATCGTCTGTGAATAGGCGAAAAAAGTCTAAGGAATCATCAACGTAATGTTTCTGACATGATCAGTAACAATCGAACCAGGGAACTTTTCAGGAATAATTATCGAAAGTAAATAGCACGCATTATCATTCGCGACGTTCAGCCACATCCCAAAAATTCTAAGGACGCGCCCTCCAAAATGCCTGCCCCTTTTCGCCTTGTGCCCTTCAGCTTGGGTCTCTCAGCTGTGCTTTCTGCCGGTTTTTCCTACGCCGCACCGACCACATTACCGGCGACTTCCATCAGCGCCGAAGCTGAGGCCGATGACCCGCGAGTGAAGGAAACCAGCACGGCGACCCGCACGGCGACACCGGTGCGTTACGTTCCCCAGGCCATCGACTCGGTGAAAACCGCGAACGTGATGGACTACGGCACCAACGACCTGGGCACGGCACTCAGTGGCGTTCCCAACGTCAGCAGTGGCGCCGACACCCGTTTTGATAGCCTGCGCATTCGGGGCTTCGACGCCAGCAACGACTTTTACCTCGACGGCATTCGTGACGACAGCCAGTACGTGCGCGACCTGCACAACATCGGGAAGATCGAAGTGCTCAAAGGCCCGGCAGCCGTGCTGTATGGCCGTGGTAGCCAGGGCGGCATCGTCAATCGGGTCAGCAAACAGCCAGAATTCGGCCGCCGCTCGACCATTGAAGCCCAAGGCGGCAGCGAAGACCTGCGCAGCCTGTACGCCGACCTGAGTACCGACCCGACCGATAACATCAGCCTGCGCCTGAACATGGGCAATATGGACGAAAATAGCTTCCGCGATGGCGTCAGCGGCAATCGCCAACTGTTCGCGCCATCGATGAGCTGGCAGCTGACCCCGGACCTCAACTGGCTGGTGCAGTACGAGTACAGCCGTTACAACCGCACCCCCGACCGTGGCGTGCCTGGGGTAAATGGCCGCCCGGCAGATGTAGGACGGGGTACCACCTACGGCAGCGATCACGATTTCATCGACGACAAGTCACAATCCCTGCGCTCCAAACTCAGCTACGAACTCAGCGATAACTGGCAGCTTCGCCATACCCTGGGCGTATTCAAGCTCAACAGTGATTTTGATAACACCTACCAGACCGGCTACACCCCGGCCACCCACCAGGTCACGCGCCAGCACTGGCAACAGGACCTGACCACCCGTAACGTTTTCAACAACGTCGAGCTGGAAGGTGGGTTCGACACCTTCGCCCTGGAACACCGGTTGCTCACCGGTATTGAAGTGGGCAGCCAGCGCCGTGATCCGACGCTGTACAACGCTGCTACGTCGGGGCCAGGCAGCTCACCGGTGCCGGCACTCGACCTGTTTAACCCCAACCGTGAGCTGCGCCATACCGGGCGCATGCAGGTGGCGAGCAACAACCACACCGAAGTCGAGAGCCGCGCGGTGTACGTGCAGGATCAGCTGCGCCTGAACGACCAATGGCAGGTGTTGGCCGGCCTGCGCTACGACACCTTCGATATCGAATCGACCAACCAGCTGCGCAATATTTCCGAAGACCGTGACAGCCACAGCACCAGCCCGCGTGTAGGCCTTGTCTGGACACCGCTGCGGGATCATTCCTTCTATGCGTCCTGGTCCAAGACCTTCTCGCCGGTGGGCGGAGGTTTGATCGGCATCACGCCGGGCGCCACCGGTAACGGCAATGACCTGAGTCCAGAGCTGACCAAACAAAAGGAAATCGGCGTGAAGTCCGACTGGCTCGACGACCGGCTGAGCACCACCCTGGCGATCTATGAACTGGAACTCTACAACCGGCGCACCAGCGACCCGCTGGATCCGACCATCACTTTGCTCACCGGCAAGCAACGGTCCCGCGGCATCGAGCTGACCGGTACCGGCCGTATCACCGGCAACTGGTATGTGCGCGGTGGTATGGGCATTCAGGATGCGACGGTGGAAAAGGACAACAACGGCTTTGAGGGCAAGCGCATCAGCGACGTGGCCAAGCGTAACGGCAGCCTGTTCGTGACCTGGAAACCGGAGATGGGTTGGTATGCGGAAACCGGTTTGACGCTGGTGGGTGATCGGTATGCCGATAACCTCAACACCGTGATGATGCCGGGCTATGGTCGGTGGGATGCATTGGCCGGGTTCCGGCAGAAGGATTGGGATTTGCGGGCGGCGTTGAACAATATTGCGGATAAGGAATATTACGAGTCAGCGACGAGTCAGTTTCAGATTCAGCCGGGGGCGCCGCGTAGCCTGGTTGTGACCGGAACCTACAGCTTCTGATCACCGCAAAACCTGTAGGAGTGAGCCTGCTCGCGATGAGGCCATGTCAATCGGCAGATGCTTTCTGACAGACCACTATCGCGAGCAGGCTCGCTCCCACACTTGATCTTCAGCGTTTAAAAAGCAAAAAAAAAGCGCCGCCATCCCGGCAGCGCTTTTATCAATCCGTTGTTTTCTTCTTATCCTTCCATCACATCCCACAACGCTTCCAGTTCAGCTTCGCTGAATAAACCAGCGGGGTAGCGCTCGATCATCATCCGGCGCGGATCAGGTTCCCTGATCTGACGCGTTCCATTGGATTTCAACCAGTGCGCCAGGACCTGGAGCGATTCGTTGTTGACTGCCAGGGGATGCGACGCCTGCTCGCTCACTACATTGACTTCGGCGTTCATCTCCGCGCTCTCTCCCGGTATATGAGCGGCTAACTTATCCAAGGTTTGTGACAGAACATCGCAGTTCTCCCCTCCTTGTTTAACCCCATAACCGATACAAGAGCTGTGCCAATGTGTTGACGTTGTCGATAAGCGGACACAAAAAGGCCCGCAGTCCTGATGGACGGCGGGCCTCTCGTGTCAGTCAGCAGGAAAATCGTCGAGTTGAAATTTTTCCAGTCAACTCAATCTGTTACAACCCCACTCACTCGTTGTGCGGCGCCGGCTGCTGTTGGGTAAGGCAGTGAATGTTGCCGCCGCCCAGTAACAACTCACGCCCCGGCACCATCACCACTTCGTGCTGGGGAAACAGGTTCTGCAGGATTTCCCGCGCCGGACCATCCAGCGGGTCGTCGAAACTTGGAGCGATGATGCCGCCGTTGACGATCAGGAAGTTCACGTAGGAACCCGCCAAGCGAACGCCAGGATTTCGTTCCTGGCTGCCGTCGACCGGATCCACGCCCGCACATTCTTCCTCGGTCGCGTACAGCGGCCCCGGAATCGGCATCTTGTGCACCGTGAATGGGCGCCCCTTGGCATCAGTGGCGCTTTCCAGCACTTTCATTGCGGCCTGGCAGCGCGGGTAGTTCGGGTCTTGCGGATCGTCGGTCCAGGCCAGCAGTACTTCACCCGGACGGATGTAGCAGCAGAAGTTATCCACATGACCATCGGTTTCGTCGTTGAACAAACCGTCCGGCAGCCAGATGATTTTATCCACAGCCAGGTTCGCGCTCAGCACCGCTTCGATGTCAGCGCGGTCCAGGTGTGGATTGCGGTTGCGATTGAGCAGGCACTCTTCGGTGGTGATGAGCGTGCCTTCGCCGTCGACGTGAATCGAGCCGCCTTCGAGCACAAAACCTTCGGTGCGATAGCGCGGGCTGCGTTCGATCTCGAGGATCTTGCCGCCGACCTGCGAGTCGCGGTTCCACGGCGAATAGAGGCCGCCGTCGAAGCCGCCCCAGGCGTTGAAGTCCCAGTTCACGCCGCGGACTTCGCCACTGTTGTTGATCACGAAAGTAGGACCGGTGTCGCGGACCCAGGCGTCGTCGCTGGACATCTCGACAACCCGGATATTCGGCACGTCCAGGCGCGCACGGGCATTTTCATACTGGCCGGCGGAGACCGCCACGGTCACCGGTTCGAAACGCGCGATGGCCTTGGCCACTGCAACGTGGGCGGCTTGCGCCGGCTTGCCGCCCAGACGCCAGTTGTCCGGGCGCTCTGGCCAGATCATCCAGGTTTGGGTTTGTGGCGCCCACTCGGCCGGCATGTAGAAGCCATCGGCGCGGGGCGTGCTGTTTAAAGTGGTCATGACGATCAGGACTCCAGGGCACCGTCTAGGGTTTTGATAGCACCATACAGGTTGGGGCGGCGGTCACGGAAGGAGCCCCATGCACTGCGGGTATGTTCCAGCAGGTCCAGATCGAAGCTGTGGACCAATACGCCTTCTTCGGTTTGATTGAGTTCCTGCACCTTTTCGCCAAACTGGTTGGCGATAAACGACGAACCGTAGAAGGTGATGTCGTACCCGTCCTGCTCTTCATTGCCGATACGGTTACTGGCGATCAGCGGCATCAGGTTGGCGCCGGCATGGCCTTGTTGCACGCGCTGCCAGTGGTCGCGGGACGAGATGGTCTTGTCGTGCGGCTCGCTGCCGATGGCGGTCGGGTAAAACAGGATTTCCGCGCCTTGCAGCGCCATGCTGCGGGCACACTCGGGGAACCACTGGTCCCAGCAGATGCCCACGCCGATTTTCGCGTAGCGGGTATTCCACACCTTGAAGCCGGTATCGCCCGGGTTGAAGTAATACTTTTCATGGTAACCGGGGCCGTCCGGGATGTGGCTTTTGCGATAAATCCCGAGGTTGCTGCCGTCGGCATCGATGATGGCGATGCTGTTGAAGCGCGCGCGGCCGGCCAGCTCGTAGAAGCTTATTGGCAACACGACTTGCAGCTCCCTGGCGATTTTCTGGAAGTGCTTGATGGCGACGTTGTCTTCGACCGGGGTGGCCAGTTGCAGGTAATCGGCGTTGGGCTTCTGGCAGAAGTACGGTGCTTCGAACAATTCCTGGATCAGGATGATTTGCGCACCCTTGGCTGCAGCCTCGCGGACCAGCCTTTCAGCGGTCTCGAGGTTGGCCTCGAGGTCCCAGCAACAAGCCATCTGGGTGGCGGCGACGGTAACGATACGACTCATGAATCATCTCCTGGGCAAGCGGCTGGGGTCAGTGTGACGACGACCCATGACAGAAAGCGGAAGCCCAGGCGGAATTTCACCATGCCGAGGCAATGGCGACTTTATAGCCGATAAAAATCGGCTTTAAAAGCGAATATTTTTAGAAAAATGAATATATACGCTGGAAACACCGATAATAATCGATATCCATGGACGACCCCACACCCGTAGGAGCTGCGTAGGAGCTGCCGAGTGCAACGAGGCTGCGATCTTTTGATGTTGTATTTTTTAAGATCAAAAGATCGCAGCCTCGTTGCACTCGACAGCTCCTACACGCCCTCAACACACCCCCAACACAGCAATGGGCATAGGGTTCAAAGGCCCTCTGCAAGCACCTTCGAAAGCATATCCACAAAGAAATCCACACTCCGGCGCGACGTCACCATCGGCGGTTTGATTTTCAGCACGTTCAGGTAATCCCCCGTCGGCTGCATGAAAATCCCCAGCTCGCGCAGCCGATCACATAGTGCCGTGGTCTCCTGCGTCGCCGGCTCCAGGGTCTCGCGGTTACGGATCAGCTCCACCCCAAGATAAAATCCGGAACCGTGCACCGCGCCCACCAGCGGATGAATATCGATCAGGGCCTCAAGTCGCTCCTTGAAGTACCCGCCCACGACCTGAGCGTTGTCCCAGAGTTTTTCTTCCTCCATCACATCCAGCACCGCCATGCCGATCTGGCAGCTCACCGGACTGCCACCCGCCGACGAGAAGAAATAGCCCTCGGCCTCCAGCGCCTCGGCGATTTCCCGGCGAGTGATCACCGCGCCCAAGGGCTGGCCGTTGCCCATGCCCTTGGCCATGGTGATGATTTCCGGCACCACGCCCTGCTCCTCAAACCCCCAGAAAAAGTGGCCCATGCGACCGTAGCCGACCTGCACTTCATCGGCGATGCACACGCCACCCTGGGCGCGTACCAGGGCGTAGACCTGCTTCAGATAACCCGGGGGCAACGAGATTCCGCCCGCGTTGCCATAGACCGGTTCGCAAATGAACCCGGCAAGCTGGCGCTGCTGCCCGGCGATTTTCGCCAGGTGGTGCTCGACGCTGCGCACGTACTCGGGAGCACTGTCGGGGCCACGGAATTCGCCGCGATAGGTGTTCGGCGCCGTCACCGGGTGCACCCAGTCCGGGCGGCTGCTCAAGGCCTGGGGGTTGTCGGCGATCGAGGTCGAAACGGCGTCCGCGCCCACCGTCCAGCCGTGATAAGCCTCCAGCACGCTGAGCATGTCGCGCCCGCCGCTGTAGGCCCAGGCCAGGCGAATGGCCAGGTCATTGGCCTCGCTGCCGCTGTTGACCAGGAACACCCGGTCCATGGAGTCCGGTGCCAGCTTGAGCAGTCGCTCGGAAAACTCGGCGACCGCCGCGTAGTTGAAACGCGAGTTGGTATTGAGCAGCGACCACTGGCGACTGGCGACCGCCGCCATGCGCGGATGGCCATGGCCCAAGACTGCAACGTTGTTGAGCATGTCGAGATAGGAGCGGCCCTGCATGTCGATCAGGTGATTGCGCCAGCCGCGCTCGATACGCGGCGGGTCCACGTAGTAGTGTTTTTGCGTGCGGGCGAAACTGGCCTCGCGACGCGCCAGCAGGGTCTGCGAATCCAGCTCCTGTTCCGCATCGCAGGCCAGCCCCAGCAGGCTTGCCGGCGACGGGCATAGCGCCTGCCAGGCGGCAGCACGGGAAGGTGTGCAGAACAACGGCGCGTTTAGCGAAGCGCCGCGACACAGCTGCACCCTCAGCGGCCCGTTCACCGCACCCAGCACCTGGCCTTTGACCAGTGCCGCGCCCGTGTGCAGCGACGGCTGGACGCCCCACAACCGCAGGCTCAATTGCGGGCCATCAAGTTGCAGCACACCCGGCTCGGGTTCATGGACCATGCCGGCAAACGGTGACTCGACCGCCGTGCCCATTGGCACCCTTAATTCGACGTGCAGCGGGCAAGTGTCCGGCTCGCGAAACGAATCCGGCTGGGTGCGCGACAGGCGATATTGCCCGTAACGACTGGCCGCCAGTTCATGCAAGGCGGCGGCCTCGTCCAGCAGGCGCTGATCGATGCCCGGCTGTTCCCAGTTGCCGGCTTCGAAATGCGGGCTCAGGACGCCCAGGTCAATCAGGGCAAACTCCCGTCCGACCAGGCCCGGCAGCAGCGGGGCAAACCCTTCGCTGCCAATGCCCGGCAGGTGCTGACCGACGGCAGACAGGATCGCCGCCTCCATCAATTCCAACGGTACCGAAGTGGCCACGCGAAAGATTTCCCACTCGTGGGTCAGGTTGTCACGGCTGTAGGCATTGCCCGGATCGATGCTCACCTGCTGCTCGCCACTGAGCACCAGCACGGCGGCGCGGGCCACGATCAGCGGCCACAGCGCCAGGAGCTCTGCGTGCTCCAGTGGATTGACCGCGTGACACGCCTGCACCGCCGGCAGGATGTAAAACGGATCGCCACCGGCATGATGCAACAGCGCCGCGCAGGTCACCGACAGATCGGTGATGCGCCAGGTACGGATCAGGTCGCCGAAATCGATCACGCCCTGTAATTGCCACAGGCGATCAGCATCGCGTTGCCAGACTACGTTGTCGTCTGTGATGTCCATGTGAATGGCCTGCACCGGCAGCTTGTCCACCAGCGGTTGCAGATGCCGTTCGGCGCGTTCCGCTGCATCGGCGACTTGCCGGCGCTGCGTGTCATCCTTGATCACCGGCAGCAAGTGCGCAATCAGCGCATTGGCGTGACGGGCATCCCATTGCAGCGTGCGGGTCAGGCCGGGATGATCAAAGTCGGCCAGCGCCAGGTCCATTTCGCCGCAGAGCCGCCCGAACCCTGCAACGACGGCACCGGGCAGGTGATCGAGGTCTGTCAGCGGCTGGCCGTCGATGTAACCCAGCAGCCGCACATGCACGGTCTGATCGGCCACTTGCAGGGTCAGCAGGTCCGCGCCGCTCCTGGCGCAAATAACCCGTGGCACTTGCACCCCGGCCTTTTCGGCCAGGTGCTTGAGGCCTGCATGCTGGGCTTGCAGCTCTTGCACGGCATAGTCGCCGCGGCAGATTTTCAGGACGAAGCGCCCCTGATCGCTGTCGACACGGTAATTAAGATCCTGCTGACTGCCCAGGGCCCGCAGCGTTGCGCTCAACCCGTAATGCTCTGCGAGCAGCCCAAGCGCAAGCTCGGCCGACACTTGTGGGCTGGGCAAACTGGCGCGATGAATCAACGTGGCGAGCGGCATACAACGACCCCTGAGAATTTGATCAGGCGCTTATATCGCCATTGCTTGGGGCGATACGCAACCCCCCACAATCACACACCCCTCGCGCCACCCGGCACTTTGCGCAAGAATGCCGACCATCAACGCGACAGGCGCTCGACCTCATGACCCCGACTCTCCCCCGCAGACCCCGCTGGCGCAGCCTCGCACTGCTCGCGCTATGCCTGGCGCCGTTGCTGTGGCCGCTGGAGCATCTGGCCGAACGCTATTACCGCAGCGAACTGGCCGGGCAGAACCGCCAGACGCTTGACCTGTACGTCGCCAACCTGCTGGGCACCCTGCACCGTTATGAGGTGCTGCCGCAGATTCTCGGCGAGCTTCCAGCCCTGCGCGCCGTCCTGGGCGCGCCGGACGACGGCGTGAGCCAAGGCAACGCCAACCGCCTGCTGAAAAACATCAGCGCCCAGACTGGCGCCGAAGTCATGTACCTGATGGACACCACCGGCAAAACCCTGGCGGCGTCCAACTGGGACAAACACGACAGCTTCGTGGGGCGCAATTTTTCCTTCCGCCCCTACTTCAGCGAAGCCATGGCCGGTCGCCTTGGGCGCTTCTTCGGCCTGGGCACGACCTCGGCCAAGCGTGGCTATTTTTTTGCGGCGGCAGTTCGTCAAGGCGAAAAGATCATCGGCGTATTGGTGGTCAAGGTTGACCTCGACCATACCGAGAGCCTATGGGGCAACACCCCGGAACAGCTGTTGGCCACCGATCAGAATGGCGTGGTCATTCTCACCTCACGGCCGGAATGGCGCTTTCGTTCGACCCGCACCTTGAGCGAGGCGGAGAACAAGGCGATCACGGCGATCCAACCCTACCCCACTCGCGATCCCCAGCCGCTCAAGCTCAACCCCGATGCGTGGCTGACCCAGTCCCACCAGATCGACGAGACCGGCTGGACGGTGAACATCCTCGCACCGCGGACCCTGATCGACCGCCCGGTGCGCACGGTCGTTGCCATTGGCGGCGCCACCCTGCTGGTGTTGATGCTGCTGCTCGGCCTGATGATGCAGCGCCGCCGCCATTACCTGGAGCGAATCGCCTTCGAGGCCAAGGCCCGTCGCGAACTCGAAGGCCGGGTTGCCGAGCGCACCAGCGACCTTGAAGGCCTCAACCGGCGGCTCAAGGAGGAAGTTCTGGAACGCGAGCAGGCGCAGCAGGAATTGGTGCGCGCCCAGGATGACCTGGTGCAGGCCGGCAAGCTGTCGGCACTGGGGACGATGTCCGCCAGCATCAGTCATGAGTTGAATCAGCCGCTGGCGGCGATCCGCAGCTATGCGGAAAACGCCGAGGTGCTGCTCGATCACCAGCGCACCGACGATGCCCGTGGCAATCTCAAACTGATCAGTGAACTGACCGCGCGCATGGCGTCAATCATCGCCCACTTGCGCGCATTCGCCCGCCGCGATCGCCATGCGCCGGAGAGTGTCGCCCTGCAACCGGCGCTGGACGACGCACTGGCCCTGCTCGCCAAGCGCCGGCGCAGCATGGAGGTCGAACTGATCCGCGATTTGCCGGCCGCCACCTTGTGGGTCGAAGCCGGCGAAACCCGCCTGCGCCAGGTGCTGGGCAATTTGCTGGCGAACGCCCTGGACGCTCTTACGGAAAAAGGCCCGCCGCGTAAACTGTGGCTGAGTGCCCAATCCACTGCCGAAGGCGTCAACCTGTACATTCGCGACAATGGCCCGGGTTTTTGCATGGAAGCCCTGGGCCGCGCCAGCGAACCTTTCTACACCACCAAGACCCGCACCCAGGGCCTGGGGCTGGGGCTGGCAATCTGCGAAACACTGATGCGCGCCTTCGGTGGTGAACTGTCGTTCTCCAACCACAAGGAAGGCGGCGCGCTGATTACCTTGAAATTGCGCGCAGGCGCACCGGGCGTGAGCCTGCAACCGTCCGAGGACCGAAGTGCATGACCATCGACAACCGCATCCAGGTCGTGCTGATCGACGACGATCCGCACTTGCGCCAGGCCCTGAGCCAGACGCTGGACCTTGCCGGCCTGAAGATCCTGCCGCTGGCCGAAGCCAAGGGCCTGGCTGCCCAGCTGGAGCGAGACTGGCCGGGCGTGGTGGTCAGCGATATTCGCATGCCGGGCATGGACGGTCTCGAACTGCTGACCGAACTGCATGCCCAGGACCCGGAGCTGCCGGTGTTGTTGATCACCGGCCATGGCGACGTACCGCTGGCGGTGCAAGCGATGCGCGCCGGGGCCTACGACTTCCTGGAAAAACCTTTTGCCAGTGATGCCCTGCTCGACAGCGTGCGCCGGGCGCTGGCCCTGCGCCGGTTGGTGCTGGATAACCGCAGCCTGCGCCTGGCACTGAGCGATCGCAACGAGCTGAGCGCCCGCCTGGTGGGACATTCAGCGCCAATGGCGCGCCTGCGCGAGCAGATCGGCGCCTTGGCGGCCACCCGGGCGGACGTGCTGATCCTTGGCGAAACCGGCGCGGGCAAGGAAGTTGTCGCCCGCGCGCTGCACGATCTGTCGAGTCGGCGCAACGGGCCATTCGTGGCAATCAATGCCGGCGCCCTGGCTGAATCGGTGGTGGAGAGTGAGCTGTTCGGGCACGAGCCCGGGGCTTTCACCGGGGCGCAGAAGCGCCGCATCGGCAAGTTTGAATTCGCCAACGGCGGCACGCTGTTTCTCGATGAAATCGAGAGCATGAGCCTGGATGTACAGGTCAAACTGTTGCGCCTGCTGCAAGAGCGAGTGGTTGAGCGCCTTGGCGGCAACCAGCAGATCCCGCTGGACATCCGCGTCATCGCCGCGACCAAGGAAGACCTGCGCCAATCTGCCGACCAAGGCCGTTTCCGGGCCGACCTGTACTACCGCCTCAATGTAGCGCCGCTGCGCATCCCGCCTTTGCGCGAGCGCGGCGAAGATGCCCTGATGCTGTTCCAGCATTTCGCCAACGAGGCCAGCGCCCGCCACGGTCTGCCTCCCCACGAACTGCAACCGGGTCAACGCGCCCTGCTATTGCGCCACACCTGGCCAGGCAACGTACGGGAGCTGCAAAACGCCGCCGAGCGCTTCGCCCTGGGCCTGGAACTGGCCCTGGACAACAGCGCACCGGATGGCACATCCGGGGTCACGGCAAAGGTGATCAGTGGCGGGTTGAGCGAACAGGTGGAAAACTTCGAGAAGAGCCTGATCGCGGCCGAGCTCGCGCGATCCCACAGCTCGGTCCGCAGCCTGGCGGAAGCACTGGGCATCCCGCGCAAAACCCTGCACGACAAACTACGCAAGCACGGGCTCAACTTTGCCGATGGTGGCGCCCACACCGCCACCGACGAACTCGACTGAGCTACCGTCCAATCACCGCCACCTACAAGAGAGCGTTCATGAACCTCGACAGTCGTCACCTGGAAAGCATCCTGCACCACGACATTCCCCTGACACGGGACATGGGCCTCAAGGTGCTCGACTGGCACGACCAGCAGTTACGCCTGCACCTGCCGCTGGAGGCCAACGTCAACCACAAGAACACGATGTTTGGCGGCAGCCTGTATTGCGCCGCCGTACTGGCGGGTTGGGGCTGGTTGCACCTGCGGTTGCGCGAGGAAGGCATTGAAGACGGGCACATCGTGATTCAGGAAGGGCAAATCAGTTATCCGCTGCCGGTGACCATGGACGCGATTGCGATTTGCCAGGCGCCCGGTGCGGCGCAGTGGAAGAAATTTTTGGCGATGTACCGGCGGTATGGGCGGGCGAGATTGACCCTGCAATCGCGGATTGTGAATGCCGAGGGTGCCGAGGATGCGGTGACGTTTAGCGGGCAGTACGTTTTGCACCGTTAAGATCAAAAGATCGCAGCCAGGCTGCGATGTTTTCGATCGTTAACCCTGAGCCAGTTCCAACAACTGCTGTCGCCAGGACGCCTGGGCCGGCAGCGCCAGGAAAAACCCGTTCAACAACGATTCCCGCGCCGGGTAACTGAACATTTTACCGCTCAACTCCAGCACCTCGCCCCCGGCACCTTCCAGCACTCCCTGGGCCGCCGCCGTGTCCCACTGCGAAGTCGGCGCCAGGCGCGGATAACAATCCGCCGCGCCTTCGGCCAGCAGGCAAAACTTCAATGAGCTGCCGATGTTGGCCAACTCCAGCTCACCGAGACTCGCGCTCAAGCCTGCAAGCAAGCGCTCCTGCTCGGGGCTCGAATGCCGGCGGCTGGCGACTACGGTAAAAGGCTCACCTGCCGGCGGCACTTGGCGGACCTGAATAGGCAAAGGCTCGGCACCTTTATCCCCGCGCCATGCCCCCATGCCTGCGCCTCCGACATAAACGCGCCCATTGGTCGGCATCGATACCACCCCAAACACCACGCGGCCTTGCTCGATCAGGGCGATGTTGACGGTGAACTCCTCGCTGCCCGAGATGAATTCCTTGGTCCCGTCCAGCGGATCGACCAGCCACCAGCGCTGCCAGCCGGCGCGCACGCTTTGGGGGATGTTGGCGTCTTCTTCCGAGAGCACCGGGATGCTTGGGTCCAGAGCGGTCAGCCCGTCCAGAATCAGATGGTGAGCCGCCAGGTCAGCTGCTGTGACGGGCGAATCGTCGGCCTTGGCAGTCACGGCCGTACCGGTGCGCCAGAACGGCAAAATGGCGTCGCCTGCCTGCAATGCCAGTTCGATCACGGGCGCCATCAGAGGATGTGGGAAATTCATGGCTGGTACACCCCACGCTGTGTCAGCAGATCCCGGGCCAGATAGAGCGCGGCCAACGCACGGCCTTCGGTGAATTGCGGGTTCTGCGCCAGCGCCGACAGCTCGCGCAGGTTGACCTTGCTTACGCCCATCGGCTCGGGCTCGTCGCCTTCCAGGCGTTCCTCGTACAAGTCCGTGGCCAGCACCACCTGGATCTTCTGGCTCATGTAGCCGGGCGACAAGGACAATTCGGTCAGGTGTTCCAGCTGCCGTGCGCCATACCCGGCTTCCTCCTTGAGCTCGCGCTCGGCCGCCGCCAGCACGTCTTCGCCGGGTTCGATCAAACCCTTGGGCAACGACATCTCGTACTCATCGGTGCCGCCGCAGTACTCCTCGACCAGCACCGCATGATCCGCGTCCAGCATCGCCACGATCATCACCGCGCCATAACCGGCGCCCTTGCCGACCAGTCGCTCATAAGTGCGCTCGACGCCATTGGAAAAGCGCAACTTCAGCTCTTCGACGCAGAACAGGCGGCTGGTGGCGACGATCTCGCGAGCGAGGATGGTAGGTTTCTGGCGCATGAGCGGCTCCTGGGTGATAGCGAGTTACTATACCCGGCCTATCCTGAATGTTGACCCCGGATATCCTTTTTACCGCTGGAGAAGTTTTTTATGCCCCTGCTGCCCTGGCATGACATCGATACCGTTTTGCTGGACATGGACGGCACCTTGCTGGACCTGCATTTTGACAACCATTTCTGGCTGGAGCACCTGCCGCAACGCTATGCACAGCTGCATGGAGTCAGCCTGGCGATGGCCGAGATGGAGTTGCAGCCGCTGTTCGAACGCCACGCCGGTCAGTTGCAGTGGTATTGCCTGGACTTCTGGAGCACCGAGCTGAAGTTATCGGTTCGCGAGTTGAAACTGGAGACCGCGCACCTGATCGCCCTGCGCCCGGACGCGGACACGTTCCTGGCGGCGATTAAAAAAGCCGGCAAGCGGGTGGTGATGATCACCAACGCCCACCGCGATTCCCTGTCACTCAAGCTTGAACGGATTGAACTGGCGCCTTACTTCGAGCGGCTGATCAGCTCCCACGATTACGGCTATCCCAAGGAAAATCCGCAGTTCTGGGACGCCCTGCAGGCGGATATCGGCTTCGATCCGGCGCGCAGCCTGTTTATTGACGACACGCTGCCGATTTTGCGCAGTGCGCGGGACTTTGGCGTGGCACATCTGCTGGCGGTGCGGGAGCCGGACAGCCGCAAAGGGCCCAAGGACACGGAGGAATTTGCGGCGGTTGAGGACTATAGGCAGCTTGTTGCAGGGCTCTAGACCGAGTCGGCTGCATCGCGGGCAAGCCTTGCCCGCGATGGCTATCTAAAGCTTTACTCAGGAATCCGCAACGACTGCCCCGGATAGATCTTGTTCACATCCTTGAGCATCGGTTTGTTGGCTTCGAAAATCTTGTTGTACAAGTTGGCATTGCCATACACCCGCAGGGAAATCGCGCTCAGCGTATCGCCCTTCTCCACCACCACAAACTTCGCAGCCACCATCACTGGCCCGGTCACGGTAATCTGGTCTTCAACACCACTGACGCCCGCCACGTTGCCCAGGGACAACAGGATCTTTTCTTTCTCTTCCTGGGTGGCGGCTTCACCACTGGCGATCACCTTGTCGCCCTCGACCTTGACCTGGATCTTCGAAGTATCGATGCCCGTCAGCGCATCCTTGACGTGCTTGGTCAGCGCCTCGCTATTGGCTTCGGCCTTGTCCGGCGTCAGCGCATCGAGGATTTTTTCACCGGCTTCTTTGAGAAAACTGAAAAGGCTCATCGTGTGCTCTCCATGGTAATAAAAGGGTCCAGACGCAAAAGCCTAGACCAAGCTTGCACACTGCGGTTCCAACCCGACCAATGACGCCGCTTCCCGCCAGGGGCTAGAATCGGCGCCTTCCTGCGCCCTGGAGCGAAGATGGACATCAAGCAGCTGAAATTTCTCATCGCACTCGACGAAACGCGACATTTCGGCCAGGCCGCCGCGCGCTGCCACATCACTCAACCGACCTTGTCGATGCGTTTGCGCAGCCTTGAAGAAGAGCTCGAATTACCCCTGGTCAACCGCGGCCAACGCTTTGAAGGCTTTACCGCGCCGGGCGAGCGAGTGCTGGCGTGGGCGCGCACGGTGCTGGCGGCCTACGACGGGCTGCAAGCCGAGGCGGCTGCCTGTCGCGGCAATCTGGTCGGCACCCTGCGCCTGGGGGTGGTGCCGTTATCGAGTTTCGATCCATTGCCGTTGATGCAACGCCTGCATGCGGAACACCCGAACCTGCGCTTCGAGTTGTCTGCATTGAGCTCCGAGCAAATTCTCGAACAACTGGCGAACAATCGCCTGGACCTCGGCGTGTCTTACCTGGAACGCCTCGACGGCGAGCGCTTCGACTCCCTGGCCTTCAGCGAGACCCGCATGGGCCTGCTTTACGATCAGCGTTTCTACAGCTTCAGCGAGGCACCGCTGAGTTGGGAATCGTTGATCGAACTGCCGTTGGGCATGCTGACTAGCGGCATGCACTTTCGCCAATCCATCGACCACAATTTCCACAGTCGTGGCCTCAGTCCCCAGCCTCTGCTGCAGACCGACGCCGTGCATCAACTGTTACAAGCTGTGCACGGCGGCTTGTGTTGCGCCGTGATGCCGCTGGATGGCGGCCTGGAAAACCTCACCGACCACCTGCGCCTGCAACCCATTGAAAACGCCCAGACTCTCGCGCGCCTGGGGTTGATCATGCGGCGCAGCGCCCCTCGATCGGCACTGGCCGAGGCGTGTTTTGCGATTTATCAAAAATCATCCACGGACGCTTGATCGACGCCATCTATCGGCACATCAGTATTAGCGATTAGACGCGACCGTTTGACGCGCCTAGGCTTAAAGCTGATCAAACCGTGGTGATGCCATGAACGCCAAGCGCCCAGCCTGCGCGGCGCCTGCCCTCGAAACGCCCGCGCCCGCTGCGAGTCAGACTTACAGCTACAACAACCTTGATGCTTCCGGATCGGCCAATACCGAGCTGGCCGAGGAAGTTGCGCTGGCGATTGCCTACAACGGCATCAGCCAGGCCGTGATGCTGGTGACCCCAACCGACCTGGAAGACTTCATCGTCGGTTTCAGCCTCGGCAGCGGCATCGTCAACGACCCCGCCGACATCTACGACCTGCAACTCAGCGGCTCCGGCTCGGCGCAGTACGCGCAAGTCACTATCGCCAACCGTGCATTCTGGAACCTCAAGCAGCAACGCCGGCAACTGGCCGGAACCAGCGGTTGCGGGTTGTGCGGAGTGGAGGCGGTCGAGCAGGCGTTGCCAGACCTGAAAGTATTGCCCGGCGCGCCATTGCCTCCGATTGCCTGGCTCGACGGCTTGCGCCAGCGCATCGGTGCTTTCCAGCCCCTTGGCCAACACTGCGGAGCAGTACATGCCGCGGTGTTCATGAATGATCGGGGCGAGTTGTTGCTGGGTCGCGAAGATATCGGCCGGCATAACGCCCTCGACAAGCTGATTGGTGGCCTGATCCGCCAGGACATCCCGATTGGCGCGGGGCTGGCGATCGTCACCAGCCGCTGCAGCCTCGAACTGATCCAGAAAGTGTTGCGCGCAGGCATCCAGACCCTTGTCAGCCTGTCTTCGCCTACGGGCCTTGCTGTGCAATGGGCGCGCCGACACAACCTCAATCTCATCCACCTGCCGCAGAAAAGTGCGCCGCGGGTCTACAGCCCTGCGATGGAGAACCTCACGTGAGCCAACATCATCAAGCCGACCAGAAACCCGTCCCCCGCTACAAGCCCTACAAAGGCCCGGCCGGTGGCTGGGGCGCGCTGATCAGTGTGGCCCAGGCGTGGCTGACCAGCGACAACGCGCTGAAGAACCTGCGCATGATGCTCAAGACCAACCAGAACGGCGGCTTTGACTGCCCGGGTTGCGCCTGGGGCGACTCGCCGGAAAGCGGCATGGTGAAGTTCTGTGAGAACGGCGCCAAAGCCGTGAACTGGGAAGCGACCAAGCGCCGGGTGGATGCGGCCTTCTTCGCCAAACACAGCGTCAGCTCGCTGCTGGAGCAAAGTGACTACTGGCTGGAATATCAGGGCCGCCTGACCGAACCGATGAGCTACGACGCCGAGACCGATCGCTACAAGCCGATCACCTGGGAAGCCGCCTTCGCCCTGATCGGCAAACATCTGCAGGGCCTCTCGAGCCCGGATCAGGCCGAGTTCTACACTTCGGGGCGCGCCAGTAACGAAGCGGCCTACCTGTATCAATTGTTTGTGCGCGCCTATGGCACCAACAACTTCCCCGATTGTTCGAACATGTGCCACGAGGCCAGCGGCGTGGCGTTGGCGCAGAGTGTCGGCGTGGGTAAAGGCACGGTGACGTTCGACGATTTCGAACACGCCGATGCGATATTTGTCTGGGGCCAGAACCCCGGCACCAACCACCCCCGGATGCTGGAGCCGCTGCGTGAAGCGGTCAAGCGCGGCGCCCAGGTGGTGTGCGTCAACCCGTTGAAAGAGCGTGGGCTGGAACGCTTCCAGCATCCGCAGCACCCGATCGAAATGCTCACCAATGGCGACAAGCCGACCAATACCGCGTACTTCCGGCCGGCGCTCGGCGGCGACATGGCCTTGCTGCGCGGCATGGCCAAATTCCTGCTGCAATGGGAGCGCGACGCGCAGAAGACTGGCGGGCCCGCCGTGTTCGACCACGACTTCCTCAATGAGCACAGCGTCAATGTGCTGGAGTACATGGGCGCCATCGATGACACGCCATGGGAGCAGATCGTCGAGCAATCCGGCCTTGCCCTGGTGGAGATCGAGCAAGCGGCACGGATGTACGCCTCGGGCAAGAACGTGATCATGTGCTGGGCGATGGGGATTACCCAACACCGTCATTCCGTGCCGACGATTCAGGAAATCGCCAACCTGATGCTGCTGCGCGGCAACATCGGTCGCCCAGGCGCCGGCCTGTGTCCGGTGCGTGGCCATAGCAACGTGCAAGGCGACCGGACCATGGGCATCAACGAACGTCCGCCGGTGGCGTTCCTCGACTCCCTGGAACGTCGCTTCCAGTTCAAGGTGCCGCGCGAGAGCGGCCACAACGTGGTCGAGGCGATTCATGCAATGGCCGAGGGTCGCGCCAAGGTGTTCATCGGCCTGGGCGGCAACTTCGCCCAAGCCACGCCGGACAGCCCACGCACCTTCAAGGCGCTGAGCAGCTGCGACCTGACCGTGCAGATCAGCACCAAGCTCAACCGCAGCCATCTGGCCCACGGCAAGGACGCGCTGATCCTGCCGTGCCTGGGTCGCACCGATATCGATATCCAGACCGAAGGCCCGCAAGCGGTGACCGTTGAAGACTCGTTCAGCATGGTCCATGCCTCCAACGGCCAGTTGCAACCGCTGTCAAACCAGATGCGCTCGGAGCCGTCGATCATCGCCGGTATCGCCGCCGCTACCCTGGGCAGCCGGCCCGTGGACTGGAGCTGGCTGGTGGCCGACTACGACCGCATTCGCGACCTGATCGCCGATACCATTCCAGGTTTCAAGGACTTCAACGAGAAAGTGAAGAATCCAGGCGGTTTTTACCTGGGCAACAGCGCCGGTGCCCGCAAGTGGAATACGGCGTCGGGCCGGGCCAGTTTCCGCCCCAATATCCTGCCCAAGGACTTGGTTCACGAACGGACGCGCGCCACGGGCGTGCTGCCGGATCTGATCATGCAGTCGATGCGTTCCCACGATCAGTACAACACCACGATCTACGGGCTCGATGACCGGTATCGCGGGGTCAAGGGGCAGCGCGACGTGCTGTTTGTCAACGAAGCCGACATCATCCGCCTGGGCTTCAAGCCTGGACAGAAGGCGGACATCGTTTCAATCTGGGACGATGGGCGTGAGCGCCGGGTGAAGGGTTTTACGTTGCTGGCGTTTGATATCCCGGCGGGACAGGCTGCCGCTTATTATCCGGAGGTGAATCCTCTGGTGCCGTTGGAAAGCACGGGGGATGGCAGCCACACACCGACGTCGAAGTTCGTGGCGATCCGGTTGGAAGCGGCAAGCGAATCCGGTTTGATCATGGCCAGGTCAGCATAGGTATCGCTCGACAGTTCTGCCGCCATCGCGGGCAAGCCTTGCTCCCACCGTGTTATGTGGTTCAGATGATTTTGCTGAGTGCAGGGCCTTGTGGGAGCAAGGCCTGCCCGCGATAGCATCAACACGGGCAATCACTTTTCAATCGCCCACAAAAAAGGCCATTTCTGTGTGGAAACGGCCTGTCTGAAGTAGATAAAGACCAGCGAAAAAGCATTAAGTTCCGCCCAAAAAACAGTAACTTACGCAATTGTGTACAAGTCGTGTCACTCGTCGGATTTCGATTGTAACCAGTATCTCCCAGCCTCAGGATCGCGCCGTCATCCCCTTGAGGTTCCTCTATGAAGTTCTCCTCGATTCTCTTGTTGTCCCTTGGCCTGGTCAGTGGCTTCGCTTCTGCCGGAGGCACCACCGAAGCAGGCGTGGGCGGCGCATTGGGCGGGGTTTTGGGCTCAGTCGTCGGTCAATCGTTAGGCGGCAATACTGGTTCAACCATTGGCGCGGCCCTGGGCGGCGCGGGTGGTAGTGCCGTCGGCGCAGACAAACGCAGCCGTGGCGAAGCCGCCATCGGTGGTGCGCTGGGCGCAGCCGGCGGTAACGTGGTCGGCCGCAGCATGGGCGGCACCACAGGCAGCCTGATCGGCTCCGCAGCGGGCGGTGGCGCCGGTGGCGCACTCGGCAACTACATGGGCAACAAGAGCGATGAGGACGATAATCGTCGCTCTTATCGCGGTGGCCGTGATGATCGTCGCTACTATCGCGATGACCATCGGGGTCGCGGTCATGCCTACGGCCACCGCAAGAACAAACATCGCTATCGCGACTGAGGCATCAATCGCCTCGGTTATCGGTAGATCGAAAAATCGCAGCCCAAGGGCTGCGATTTTTTTTGCCAGTCAAACCACCAATCGCTCCAGCGCCCCGCGTAACCCGCCAGGAATCGCCACCGGCTGATTCGACCCGCGATCGACGAACACATGCACAAAGCGCCCTGCTGCACAGGCCTCGTCTTCACCCGCCTTGAACACCGCCAGTTCGTATTGCACCGAACTGTTGCCCAGCTTGCCTACGCGCAGGCCGATTTCAATCCGGTCCGGGAACGCAATCGAGGCGAAATAATCGCAGGCCGAGCTCACGACAAAACCGACGACTTCGCCGTCATGGATATCCAGGCCGCCGACTTCAATCAGGTAGGTGTTCACCGCGGTATCAAAGAAACTGTAGTAGGTCACGTTGTTGACGTGGCCGTAGGCATCGTTGTCATGCCAGCGGGTGGTGATGGGCTGGAAATGCGGGTATTCGCAGCGTTGAGGCATTGGCGTCGTTTCCCTGGATTGAATTCCAATTCTAAAGCTAATACTGCTTCAGCATTCTTCGCCAGCAGGCTGGCTCCCACAGTCAATCGGGTTTCAACTCAAGGTTTAAGAACACCCACAATTCCATGTGGGAGCCAGCCTGCTGGCGATGGCGCCCGCAAGAGCACTGTAGTGATCACCTGTCGGCAAACCCCTTGCCGGTCGCCGCCAACTCACCAATCAACCGGGCCGGATTCCAGTGATCGCCCTGGCGAGTTTCCAACGCCAGCAACCGCTGATGAATATCCGCCAGCCCCTGCTGATCGGCCCAGGCCATCGGGCCGCCCTTGTCGGCCGGGAAGCCATAGCCGTTGAGGTAGACCAGATCGATATCGTGGGCCGATCCGGCGATGCCTTCCTCAAGAATCTTCGCGCCTTCATTGACCAATGCCAGCAAGGAGCGCTCCAGGACCTCCTCAGGCGAGATCTCACGGCGTTGATAGCCCAATCCCTCGCTGACCTCCAGCACCAGCGCATCGACCTCTACGTCGTGCTCTGCCTGGCGGCTGCCGGCTTCATAGTGATAATAACCATTGCCGCTCTTTTGGCCGAAGCGACCCAGCTCGCACAAGCGGTTATCGACCTGCACCTCAGGCGCATCCTGGCCAACACCCGCCAGTTGCCTGGCGCGCCACCCCAGATCGACGCCAACCACGTCGTACATGCGGAAAGGGCCCATGGCAAAACCAAAACCTTGCAGCGCCGCATCGACCTGATGGGGATAGGCGCCCTCGAGCAGCATCTTGCGTGCTTCGAGCACGTAGGTATTGAGCATGCGGTTGCCGATGAAACCGTCGCAGTTGCCGGCCACCACGCTGACCTTGCTCATGCGCTTACCCAGCGCCAGCGCCGCTTCCAGTACCGCCGGCGCAGTGTTCGCACCGCGGACGATTTCCAGCAGTTTCATGATGTGCGCCGGGCTGAAGAAATGCAGCCCCAATACCTGCCCGGGACGGCCGGTGACTGCAGCGATGGCGTCGATATCCAGCGCCGAGGTATTACTCGCCAGAATCGCTTCGGGCTTGAGCAGAGCGTCCAGCTCCCGGAAGATCTTCTGCTTGAGCTCAAGGTTCTCGTACACCGCTTCGATCACCAGGTCTACATCAGCAATGGCCGCATAATCGGCAACGGCAGTGACCCGCCCAACACGCGCATCCGCTTCGGCCTGATCGATACGGCCCTGGCGAACATTGTGAGCGCAGGTATCTGCCACGCTTGCCAGGGCTTGCTCGAGCATCTGCGGATTATTATCGACCCACTGCACTGGCACCCCGGCATTCACCAGGCACATCACAATGCCCCGGCCCATGGTGCCCGCGCCAATCACGGCGGCGCGCTGAATGTTGAACGGTGTCTGGCTCATGGTTGTTCTCTTGTTGGCGATCCAAAGACAGCCCTCACCATAGTCAGCCACCGTTCATTTTTGAAATTTATTCCTGTGATGGGGGACATTCAGCAGATGGATACGCTGTTTGCCCAGACGCCAAAACCCCTGTAGGAGCGAGCTTGCTCGCGATGATCTTGAGGTCGCGCAAATTAAGCTGTTGCCCCGCGTCATCGTTGACGACCATCGCGAGCAAGCTCGCGCCTACAGATATCCCGCTCAAGCTGGGAGGTGAGTTTCGACCCACCCCCGCACTTCGCCATACGGGTATTCCTCCAGCACCGCATACCCCGCAATTGACCGCGCCTTGAGCTTGGTAAACAACGGCACACTGATGCCGCACAGGAAACGGGTCACCCGCTCGGTCGAAGGAATGCTGCCGGTGTGCTGCTCGTGCTTGTGGATAAATTCAGCGCACAACGCCTCGAAATTCTTATCCACAAGCGCTGGCAGCTCCGGCGGCGCCGGCAGTCGTGCGATATCGCCGTGACACACTGAACAATGCCCGCACTGCCGGGGAGCCTGTTCGTCCCCGAAGTACTCGGCCAGCCGATAACCCAGGCAGCGTTCGGTGGCAAACAGATCCAGCATCGCGTGAATTCGGGCGACCTCGGTTTGCTCGTGGCGGGTGAAGTAAGCGTGCAGTTCCGTGGCCAGCGCCTGGCTGTCAAAGCCTGCTTGCAGCACGCTGTAAACCTCGGTCGTCTGCTTGCTTTCGAGCTCGATCCAGCCCTTCTCCTGGAAATAATCCAGGGCCTTGACCACCCGATTACGCTCGGCCTGGTAGCGTTCGTACAGCGCGTCGAAACTCACCGTGGCCCAGGCTCGCGCAAGGGTGGATGTCTGAATGATCGCCGCCACGAAATCCTTGCGCTCTCCCTCGAATCGGGCCAGCAAGTCGGCAGGCTCCTGCAGGTATTTGAATCGATACTCGGCGTAGTAGGCGTAACGCGGGGCGATGATCCGGCGCAGCTCCAGCTGAACCAGCAAGGTCTTGAGCGGCAGCTGCCGGATGTTGCTCTGGTCTGCCAGCGGCCCCAGCAGAAACTCCCATTGCCCATCGGCCGCGCACGCCTTCAACTCATCCAGCACGTGCCGGATGCCATCCAGCTCCGGCGTGTCACCGTAGACGAAGTTTTCCAGCACATTGAGGCTGTCGCGGTTGGCCAGGACCAGGCAGTCCGACGGCTGCCCGTCGCGCCCGGCACGACCGATTTCCTGACTGTAGTTTTCGATGGACTTGGGCAGGTCGAAATGCACCACGTTGCGTATGTCGCTTTTGTCGATGCCCATGCCAAATGCGATGGTGGCGACGATGCAATTGGATTGCCCGCCCATGAAGCGCTTCTGGATCGCCTCACGTTTTTCGTGGGGCAACCCGGCGTGATAGGCCTCGGCCTGTATGCCATTGCGACCCAGGTGCTCGGCGATGTGCTCGGCGGTTTTCTGCAGGGTGACGTAGACGATGCTGGGCTGACCCGGCCGCTCGCTCATCCACTCAACCAGTCGCCGGCGCTTGTCCTGCCCACGCACCGGCTCCACCCGCAAACTGAGATTAGGCCGGTAGAAACCGGTGGTCACTACGTCTTCAGGCGCAATGGCGAACTTGGCCTGCATGTCCGCGATCACCTTCGGCGTCGCCGTGGCGGTCAGCAGCAGCGCCTGCGGGATATTGAACTGGCGCTGGTAGTCCGGGAGCTTGAGGTAATCAGGCCGGAAGTTATGACCCCACTCGGAAATGCAGTGCGCCTCGTCCACGACCAGTAACGAGATTGGCACCTGCTGGAGGAAGTTGCGAAAGCGCTCATTCTTCAGCCGCTCCACGGACACCATCAGGATCTTAAGCTCACCCGATTTCGCCCGAGCCATCACATCGGCGTCGTCGCGGCTCTGCGCCGAATCGATACTGCCTGCCGAGATACCATGACGCTGCAGGAATGCCAGCTGGTCCTGCATCAGCGCCAGCAGTGGCGAGACCACCAGCGTCAGGTGTGGCAACAGCATCGCCGGGATCTGGTAGCACAGGGACTTGCCTGAACCCGTGGGAAAGATCGCCGCTGCCGAGCGCCCTGCCAGTACCGCGCTGATCGCAGCCTCCTGGCCGGGACGAAATTGTGGATAACCGAAAACCTGTTCCAGGGTGTTGTGCATAAGCTGTCACTCCGTTGACCGCTGGCGAAGCCCAAAGCCTAGCTGGCGATCGCCGCGAGTCGAGAAAAGGTCGGGGGTAAAAAGATACCGGATGATACCGCGCAGGTGCTGGCAGGGCGTGTTGAATCAAGGCAGCGACAGGTTCGCAGGCACCTCAAGACCTGATGCTCACGCCCACGAAAAAGCCGCCCTGAAGGCGGCTTTGTCGTTACATCAAGCCAATCCTTACATCTTCGGACCAGCAGCCTTGATGGCGTCGCTCACGTCGAACTTCTTGAAGTTCTCGACAAACAGGCCGGCCAGTGCTTTAGCCGATTCATCGTAGGCAGCTTTGTCAGCCCAGGTATTACGTGGGTTCAACAGGCCAGTCTCAACGCCCGGTACGGCCAATGGCACGTCGAGGTTGATGGTGTCGAGGTGTTCGGTTTCAGCACCGATCAACGCGCCGCTCTGGATCGCTGCGATGACGCCGCGAGTGGTCGGAATGTTGAAGCGCTTGCCAACGCCGTAGCCACCGCCGGTCCAGCCGGTGTTGACCAGGTACACCTTGGAGCCGAAGCCGCGGATGCGCTTGATCAGCAGTTCTGCGTATTCGCCAGCCGGACGCGGGAAGAACGGTGCGCCGAAGCAGGTGGAGAACGTCGACTTGATGCCGCTGCCCGAGCCCATTTCGGTCGAGCCCACCAAAGCGGTGTAGCCGGACAGGAAGTGGTAGGCCGCTTGTTCTTCGCTGAGGATCGACACTGGCGGCAGTACGCCGGTCAGGTCGCAGGTCAGGAAGATCACCGCGTTAGGCTCACCGCCAAGGTTCTTCTCGGAACGCTTGGCAACGTGCTCCAGCGGGTAAGCTGCGCGGCTGTTCTGGGTCAGGCTCACATCGGCGTAGTCGGCGTGCTTGGCGTCATCGATAACGACGTTTTCCAGGACTGCGCCGTGCTTGATGGCTTTCCAGATGACCGGCTCGTTCTTCTCGGACAAGTCGATGCACTTGGCGTAGCAGCCGCCTTCGATGTTGAACACAACGCCTTCGCCCCAGCCGTGCTCGTCGTCACCGATCAGGTAACGGCTTTCGTCGGCGGACAGGGTGGTTTTACCGGTGCCGGACAAACCGAAGAACAGGGTCACGTCGCCCGCTTCACCGATGTTGGCAGCGCAGTGCATTGGCAGCACGTCGGCGGCCGGCAGCAGGAAGTTCTGCACCGAGAACATGGCTTTCTTCATTTCACCGGCGTAACGCATGCCGGCGATCAGTACCTTCTTCTGGGCGAAGTTGAGGATCACGCAGCCGTCGGAGTTGGTGCCATCACGCTCAGGCACGCACTCGAAGTTGGCCACGTTCAGTACTTGCCACTCTTCGCGACCTGCCGGGTTGTACTGGGCAGGATTGATGAACAGGCAACGACCGAACAGGTTCTGCCAGGCAGTCTGGGTGGTCATTTTCACAGCCAGGTAGTGGTCTTCGGACGCACCTACATGCACATGGGAAACGAAATGCTCTTGCGCGTTGTTGAACGCCTCGACGCGGTCCCACAGGGCATCGAACTTGTCGGCCGGGAACTTGCGGTTGATCGGGCCCCAGGCGATGGCTGCCTGGGTGGTTGGCTCTTCCACGATGAAACGATCGACTGGCGAGCGGCCGGTACGGTGACCGGTACGAACAACCAGCGCGCCGGTATCGGCAAGCTCGCCTTCACCACGATTCAGAGCTTCTTTTACCAGATCATCAACACTCAGATCGGTGTACACGGCGTTATTGGCTTGCGTCATGAGATTCCCCGTCGGCCAGTGGCCGAGTGTGCTCCAAACGTTTTGTAGTAGAAAGTCGTGCACTACTACCGCGACAAAAAGTGGGCCGGATTATGCCAGAAACGCCCAAAAATAGTAGGGCCCTCCCGTCGTAACGGCGCTATTGCGCCGCTAAGCAGTGAATTTACCTGCGCTGAACCGTTTTAGTGCCGGGTATCTGACGGGGTATCGACACCGGCTCCAGCGAACAATTGAGTGATATCGGCCGCATCGAACAGGTAGCGCTGATTGCAAAACTGGCAGTCGATCTCGATGTTGCCACCGTGTTCCACGACCAGGTCCTGAGCGTCTTCCAGACCCAGGCTGACCAGCGCATTCGCCGAGCGCTCGCGCGAGCAACTGCAACGGAAGCGCAATCGCTGGACATCGAACAGGCGCACCTGCTCTTCGTGGTACAAGCGGTGCAGCACGGTTTCGTTGTCCAGGCTGAGCAGCTCATCGGCAGTCAGCGTACTGCCCAGGGCGGTGATGTGCTGCCAGCTGGCGGCACGCTCTTCTTCATCCTTGAGGCGATCAGCGGGCAGTTGCTGCAGCAGCAGACCTCGGGCACGACGGCCGTCGGCGTACAGCCAGAAGCGCGTGCCGACCTGCTGGGACATGACGAAATAGTTGGTGAAGCACTCCGACAGGGTTTCGCCGTCCAGGTCAACGATGCCCTGGTATCGCTGGCCTTGGGTCGGATCGACCGTCAGCGCGAGGACACCGTTGGGCATCAGGTCGGCAAGCGTCGCATCAGGCGCGATGCGGTCAGCCTCGTAACGGGCCAGGCCACGGATTTCACGCTCGCTGGAGCACTCGATCATCAGCAGCGGGATGGGCCCTTCAGAGCGGGCCTGTAGAATCAGCAGGCCATCGAATTTCAGGGTGCCGACCAGCAACGACGCCGCGGCCATCAGTTCGCCGAGCAATTGCGCAACCGGTTCCGGATACGCATGTTTAGCCAGGACTTCGGCGTAGCTGAGTTCCAACGAAACCAGTTCGCCGCGGGTATCGCTGTCATCGAAGATGAAGCGTTGGGTGTAGTCGGTATCCGTTAGATCGGTCATAGGTTTGGGTATCTGAATTAATGTCAAAAGATTTCAAAGAGTAAGCTGCGCAGGGTTTGCGCACGCGAAGTCTGGCCATGGCAGGCATTTTAGGAACAATCCGGTCGGGTTCCAAGCTCATACCGGCCAGCGCACGAACACCTGCTTCACTCGTCGTTGCTGCTCCCACGAAACTTAAACAGATCCCGCCGCTGTTTTTTGCTCGGCTTGCCGTCGGTGGTCATGCCCAGCGAACCCGCCTTGCGCATCTCGGCAGCAGCCTCGCGCTTGGCGACGCTGGCTTCGGTCTCGGCGTACAAGGCCTGCGCCTCGGGAGCACCCCGGCGCACGATAGACAGGGCCTGAACTACTACCGTACGCTCTTCGAACCCCTGGCGAATCTGAAATTCGTCGCCAATGCGCGGTTCCTTGCCGGGTTTGCAGCGCTCGCCCCGACAATGCACCTTGCCGCTTTCGATCGCCGTCTTGGCCAAGGCACGTGTTTTATAGAAACGCGCAGCCCACAGCCACTTATCGAGACGGACCTTGTCGTCCTCATCCTTTTTTTGTGTCACCGGAATTCCTCTTTTAGCCCATAGTCGGAACTGTACTACCGTTTCTGTCGGGCGCAAGAACCCGCCCCTCCAGATAGAATGTCATCCTGGTCGGTTCATCGCAGTGGAGTGTTCGAGTGACAATATTTCCGTCTTCATTGACTTCATCCAGTGGCGATTGCCAGGGATGTCAGCAAAGCGAACCGTTGGGCTTTGATTTTGCCTTTGCTTACCAACCCATCGTGGACCTGCGGGACCGATCGATCTTTGCTCACGAGGCACTGGTGCGCGGCACCGACGGTGAAGGCGCGTTATCGGTACTTGACCAGGTCACCGAGGCCAATCGCTACCGATTTGACCAGCTCTGCCGCACCAAGGCGATCGAAGGTGCTGCGCAACTGGGCATGCAAACCAACCTGTCGATCAACTTCATGCCCAACGCCGTGTACCGCCCGGAGCTGTGTATTCGCAGCACGCTGAAGGCCGCCAAAAAACATAATTTCCCCATAGACAGGCTGATTTTCGAAACCCTGGAAAGCGAGCACGTAGATAACTATCGCCATTTGACCAATATTCTGCGTGAATACCGCGAATTCGGCTTCAAGACCGCCATCGATGACTTCGGTGCGGGGTACTCGGGGCTCAATCTGCTCGCTGACTTCCAACCCGACCTGATCAAACTCGACATGGCACTGATCCGTGACGTCGATCGCGATCGTGTTCGTCAGGCTATCGTGCGGGGGATTGTCACAATCTGTGCGGATCTGGACGTTACAGTCATTGCCGAAGGCATCGAAAGCGCTGGAGAACGGGATTTCCTGGCGGACTGTGGAATTTTTCTGATGCAAGGCTACTGGTTCGCCAAGCCTGCATTCAAAGCGTTGGCCCAGGTACCAGGGGGTACCTGGACGCGTTAATCGCCGGTTTATTCCTATTGAAGACATTTGACCATTTGACCGTTGTCGGTCTGCGCGAGTGGGTGGCGCTTCCGGATTTGGGAGTGGCAGGCCTGCGGGCAAAAATCGACACCGGTGCCAGCACCTCCAGCTTGCATGCCACCGACATTGAGCCGTTTGAGCGCGATGGTGAAAAATGGGTGCGTTTTACCGCGCATCTGGGCACGGTATTGCAACTGCGTCATCGACGTTGCGAAGCCCCGCTGGTGACCATGAAAACCATCAAGAGCTCCAATGGCCATGCGCAGAAGCGCTATGTGGTCAGCACCACCCTGGCCCTCGGTGATCGGGTCTGGCGGGTCGAGTTCACCCTCGCCTGCCGTAAATCCATGCGATATCGCCTGCTACTCGGTTCCAAAGCCCTTATCGACGGCCAACTGGTCGTCAATCCGGGCATCAAATACGTACAAGACAAGCCGGTGTTCCCGGTCTCTACCCTTTCCACAGGTGTTGCATGAAGATCGCTGTGCTGTCGCGGAACCCGCGTCTGTATTCCACTCGTCGTCTGGTCGAAGCCGGAACCGAGCGTGGCCACGAAATGGTCGTGGTCGACACCTTGCGCGCCTACATGAACATCGCCAGCCACAAGCCGCAGATCCACTACAGGGGCCGGCCGCTGGAAGGTTTCGATGCGGTCATCCCGCGTATCGGGGCATCGGTGACGTTTTATGGCTGCGCGGTTTTGCGCCAGTTCGAGATGATGGGGGTATTTCCGCTCAACGAATCGGTGGCCATCGCGCGTTCGCGGGACAAACTGCGCTCATTGCAACTGCTCTCGCGCCGAGGGATCGGCTTGCCGGTCACCGGGTTTGCGCACTCGCCGGATGACATTCCCGACCTGATCGAAATGGTCAACGGCGCCCCTCTGGTGATCAAGGTACTGGAAGGTACCCAGGGCATCGGCGTGGTGCTGTGTGAGACCGCGACTGCGGCGGAGTCGGTGATCGAGGCCTTCATGGGTCTCAAGCAGAACATCATGGTCCAGGAATACATCAAGGAAGCCGGTGGGGCAGACATTCGCTGCTTCGTGGTGGGCGACAAAGTGATTGCTGCGATGAAACGCCAGGCCAAACCCGGGGAGTTCCGTTCCAACCTGCACCGGGGCGGCAGCGCGAGCCTGATCAAGATCACCCCGGAAGAACGCATGACGGCCTTGCGTGCGGCCAAGGTAATGGGGCTGGCCGTCGCAGGCGTGGATATCCTGCGTTCCAATCACGGGCCGCTGGTGATGGAAGTCAACTCGTCGCCGGGGCTGGAAGGCATCGAGACCACCACCGGCAAGAACGTGGCGGGGATCATCATCGAGCATCTTGAAAAGAATGGTGGGCCGAATATGACGCGCACCAAAGGAAAAGGCTAAAGCGGGAAGATCAAAAGATCGTCCGAAGGCTCCGGCCGCGTTCGGACGATCTTTTTTTCAGCCGTTAAACCGCATCGCGCGGCAACATCAACCCCAACGGCAAGCGCACCCGCGCCTCCAGCCCGCCACCATCACGGTTGCGCAGCTCGACATTGCCGCCATGCATCGAAGCAATCCGCTTGACGATCGCCAGGCCCAATCCGGTTCCCTTGCCGCCCCGGGCACGATCACCACGGGTGAACGGGTTGAAAATGGCTACCAGCTCCGACGGATCGATCCCGGCGCCACGGTCCATGACGCTCAGCACCACGTAAGGCGCGCTGGTATCTCCGGATACGTAAGCCGCTACCTCCACACCGCTGCCGGCGTGATGCAGCGCATTGCCGATCAGGTTGTTCAACAGTCGTTTCATCGACACCCGCCGTAGCGGGAACGGCTGAATCGGCTCCAGGCGCAAACGCACTTTTTCTTCGTTCTGGTTGTAAGGAGCAGCAACTTCGCGCACGAGATCGATCAGGTCGACTTCTTCCACCGACTCATCGCGTCCATCACGGATAAATGCCAGGAACTGGTCAAGAATCGCGTCCATGTCCTCAATGTCACGCACCATATCGTCGGTCAGGTCGCTGTGGTCGCCCATCAGCTCCAGGGACAGGCGCAAACGGGTGAGCGGGGTTCGCAGGTCGTGGGATACCCCGGCCAGCATCAGCTCACGCTCACGGCCCGCCTGCTCGACGTCCTCGGCCATCTGGTTGAAGGCGCGGTACACCTCGGTCATTTCGCTGGGCGTGTCGCTGATCGGCAGGCGCACGCTGCGCCCCTGGCCGAGCTGTCTGGCCGCGTAGACCAGGCGTTTCAAAGGTTGATTGAGCTGACTGACAAAAATCCACGCCGAAGCCGTGGACAGCAATCCGATGGCGAGGAACCAGCCGAGTACGTTCCAGATTTTCTGCCCGCGCAGCGGATGCGGGTAAAGCGGTACTTTCAGCCAGCCGTCACCCAGGCTCGGCGCCCGCACCCAGAGGGCTGGGGGCGAGTGCATACGTAACCGGACTTCGGTATCGGCACCGAGTTCTGCCTGCATCTGTCGCTGGTAGATTTCGCTATAGGGCCAATGCTGCTCACCCTCCGGCACACCGGTGCCAACCACACGAATCAGCGTTGCCGCTTCGGCGATTTTGTCTCGATTGTTTTCATCAGCCGCCCAATAGGCGCGCAGCGTCAAGGCGACGCCGTGGCTGTACTGGCGATCCACAAGCACGTCTTCGTTCATCAGCAGATAAACGAGGGTCAGTGCCTTGGAAAACAGCACAACGATCAGCACCAGCCACAGGGTGCGAGAGAAGAAACTTTGGGGGAACCACACGGGCGTTTTCATGGATAACCGCTAAACACATGCAAGAGCGAGCGATGCTCGCATATTGCGGTTCGCGAGTCTGCGGACAAAATCATCCGCATGACCCGCTCCTACAAATCGCCAATCACTTGGTGGCTGCGCCATCCGGCACGAATACGTAACCCACGCCCCAAACCGTCTGGATGTAACGCGGTTTGGATGGATCAGGTTCGATCATCCGGCGTAGACGCGAGATTTGCACATCGATGGAGCGTTCGAGCGCATCCCATTCACGACCACGAGCCAGGTTCATCAGCTTGTCGCGAGTCAATGGCTGACGCGCGTTCATCACCAACGCCTTGAGCACGGCGAACTCGCCAGTGGTGAGCATGTGCACTTCTTCGCCACGCTTGAGCTCACGGGTGGCCAGCGACAGTTCGTAGTCACCAAACGTCACGCTCTCGTCTTCGCTGCCCGGTGCGCCTGGCACAGGCGTCGACTGGCGACGCAGCACCGCCTTGACCCGCGCCATCAGCTCGTCCGGGTTGAACGGCTTGGCCAGGTAGTCGTCGGCACCCAGCTCCAGACCCTTGATCCGGCTCAGCTCATCGCCCTTGGCGGTCAGCATGATGATTGGAATCTGGTTGTTCGCGGTACGCAGGCGGCGGCAGGCGGTCAGGCCGTCTTCGCCTGGCAGCATCAGGTCGAGAACGACCAGGTTGAACACTTCACGCGCCAGCAGGCGGTCCATTTGTTCCGTGTTCGGTACCGTGCGGGCACGGTAGCCCTTGCTGACGAAAAAGCGCTCCAGCAGGCTGCTCAGCCCCGGGTCGTCATCAACAATAAGAATTTTTTCGCCTTCAGCAATGTTTGCAGTGCTGCTCATTAGATGCTCCTTTTAGCTCGGCGCGCATTATGGCGTAGCTGCCGTTATACGCACCGTGTGCATTGTTAGCAGATTTTTCCTCCACCGCCAGTAAACCGGGTGGATAGCGGGAGCCTGCGATGCCCCGAATGACCGATGCTGGTTATAATGCGCGGCCTTTTGTGTCAGGCAACGTCTGATCGTTTACAGCAGCAGCCACTTTTTATTTTCATGGCGCTGGCAGTAATTGTTCGATTTCACGGGTCAACGGGATGCCTGTTGATCCAGGTAGCGGCGCAGGCCAGGCCGCTCAACCAGACTCGCCGAGCCTTTAATCCTGTGCCTGCGAGCCTGCTTTCACAATTTGTCAGGTGGTTTTATGGACAGCATCAACAGCCGCATCGCCGAGGAACTCGGTGTACGCCCACAACAGGTCGAAGCGGCCGTCGCGCTACTCGATGAAGGTTCTACCGTGCCATTCATCGCCCGCTACCGGAAAGAAGTGACCGGCAGCCTCGATGATATCCAGTTGCGTCATCTGGAAGAGCGTCTGCGCTACCTGCGAGAACTCGACGAACGGCGCATCAGCATCCTGGCCAGTATTCAGGATCAAGGCAAGCTGACCCCGCAGCTGGAGCGCGACATCAAGCTCGCCGACACCAAGACCCGCCTCGAAGACTTGTACCTGCCGTACAAGCAGAAGCGCCGCACCAAGGGCCAGATCGCCCTGGAAGCCGGCCTCGGCGAGCTGGCCGACGGCCTGTTCAACGACCCGACCCTGGCCCCGGACGTCGAAGCTGCACGCTTCATCGACGCGGAAAAAGGCGTAGCCGATGTGAAGGCGGCCCTTGAAGGCGCCAAGTACATCCTGATGGAGCGCTTCGCCGAAGACGCCGGCCTGCTGGACAAACTGCGCAGCTACCTCAAGCAGGAGGCCATCCTCAGTGCCCGCGTGATCGCCGGCAAAGAAGAGGAAGGCGCCAAGTTCCGCGACTACTTCGAACACGACGAACCCCTCAAAAGCATGCCATCGCACCGCGCCCTGGCGATTTTCCGTGGCCGCAACGAAGGCATTCTCAGTTCCGCGCTGAAAGTCGGCGACGAGCTGCCGGGCACCATGCACCCCTGCGAAGGCATGATCGGCCAGCAGTTCGGCATTCAGAACCAGAACCGCGCCGCCGACAAATGGCTGGGCGAAGTGGTGCGCTGGACCTGGAAGGTCAAGCTCTATACCCATCTCGAAACCGACCTGCTCGGCGAGTTGCGCGATGGCGCGGAAACCGAGGCGATCAACGTGTTCGCCCACAACCTGCACGATCTGCTGCTGTCGGCCCCGGCCGGCCCGCGCGCCACACTGGGCCTGGACCCGGGCCTGCGCACCGGTTGCAAGGTCGCCGTGGTCGACTCCACCGGTAAGCTGCTGGATCACGCCACCGTTTACCCCCACGTGCCGCACAACAAGTGGGACCAGACTATTGCGATCCTGGCAGCCCTTTGCGCCAAGCATTCGGTCGACCTGATCGCCATCGGCAACGGCACCGCCAGCCGTGAAACCGACAAGCTCGCCGCTGAGCTGATCAAGAAATACCCGGCGATGAAAATGACCAAGGTCATGGTCTCCGAGGCCGGCGCATCGGTTTACTCGGCGTCGGAATTGGCTTCCAAGGAATTCCCGGACCTCGACGTGTCGATTCGTGGCGCGGTATCCATCGCTCGTCGCCTGCAGGACCCGCTGGCCGAACTGGTGAAGATCGATCCGAAATCCATTGGCGTCGGCCAGTATCAGCACGACGTATCGCAGCTGAAACTGGCGCGCGGCCTGGACGCCGTGGTCGAAGACTGCGTGAACGCCGTCGGCGTGGACGTCAACACTGCTTCCGTGGCACTGCTGGCCCGCATCTCCGGCCTCAATGCGACCCTGGCGCAGAACATCGTCAGCCACCGCGACGAACACGGTGCGTTCAAGACCCGCGCCGCGTTGAAAAAAGTCGCACGCCTGGGTGAAAAAACGTTCGAACAGGCCGCCGGCTTCCTGCGGGTCATGAACGGTGACAACCCGCTGGATTCGTCCGCCGTTCACCCGGAAGCCTATCCACTGGTGCAGCGCATTGCCGCTGAAACCGACCGCGACATCCGTTCGCTGATTGGCGACGCCAGCTTTCTCAAGCGCCTGGATCCGAAGAAGTACACCGACGAGACGTTCGGTCTGCCAACGGTCACCGACATTCTGCAAGAGCTGGAAAAACCCGGTCGCGACCCGCGTCCCGAGTTCAAGACTGCCGAGTTCCAGGAAGGTGTCGAAGACCTCAAGGACCTGCAGCTGGGCATGATCCTCGAAGGCGTGGTGACCAACGTGACCAACTTCGGCGCATTCGTTGACATCGGCGTGCATCAGGACGGTTTGGTGCATATCTCTGCACTTTCGGAGAAGTTCATCAAGGATCCCCGTGAAGCGGTGAAGGCGGGCGACGTGGTGAAAGTGAAGGTCATGGAAGTCGATATACCGCGTAAGCGCGTGGGCCTGTCGATGCGCATGAGCGACACCCCTGGCGAGAAAATCGATGGCGCTCGTGGTGCGCGTCCTGGTTCGGCACCGCGTCAGTCCCAGAACACTGCACCGCGCAAGGAAACCACGGCGCCCGCCCCTGCCAACAATGCCATGGCTTCGCTGTTCGCCAACGCCAAGCAACTGAAGAAGCGTTGATGGAGATCCCGCCAGGGTTGACCGAAAGCGCGTTCTTCAAGCTGCTGGGTTGTCGTTTGCACAGCCTGGACACCGGGGTGGCGCAAGTCGCCCTGGCACTGCAGCCCGAACTGCGCAACCGCGGCGGCAAGCTGCACGGCGGCGCGTTGTTCAGCCTGGTGGACATTGCCATGGGCCTGGCCTGTTCCAGTACCCATGGCTTCGACCAGCAGAGCGCGACCATCGAATGCAAGATCAACTACATTCGCGCGGTTTCTGAGGGCGAGGTGATGTGCACAGCACGGGTGATCCACCCGGGCCGTCGCACGCTGGTGGTCGAGGCCGAGGTGATGCAAGGCGAAAAATTGGTCGCAAAAGCGCAAGGCACGTTCGCTGTCCTGTAGCTACCGATCATCATTTTGAGGTAATTTCGGCGCTATGAAAGCGGCGCCGGGATTTTCTTTGGGAGCGCGCTTGCCCGCGATGGCGGTGTGTCAGGCAACATAAATGGTGACTGACACTCCCTCATCGCGGGCAAGCCCGCTCCCACAGGGTTCGCGGCGACGGGTCCTTGACCGACTGGCATGAAGTCCGTGCTGCTAAAAAACCAGGCGAAAACGCCAGTTTCAACTTCACCCTTGTAGACCGTCTTGCCCACCCCCATATTGGGGCGACTGACGCGTGAAGGAATCCAACTTGAGCGAAATTCTCAACCGCCGCCTGGCTCTGCTTGGCGAGCGCGCTAACCTCTCTCTGCTCGAACAGTGCCTTCACGGCATCGAACGTGAATGCCTGCGCGTGACCAGCGAAGGTCGCCTGGCGCAAACGCCCCACCCCGAAGAATTGGGTTCCGCGCTGACCAATGAACAAATCACCACCGACTATTCCGAGTCGCTGCTGGAGTTCATCACGCCCGCCCTGCCGGACCCGGCCGATACGCTGGCGAGCCTGGACAGCATTCACCGCTTTGCCTACAGCAAGCTGGGCAGCGAGTACCTGTGGAGTCCTTCCATGCCGTGCCCGTTGCCGGCTGAGGAAGACATCCCGATTGCCTACTACGGCACCTCGAACATCGGTCAGCTCAAGTACGTCTACCGCAAGGGCCTGGCCCTGCGCTACGGCAAGACGATGCAATGCATCGCCGGGATTCACTACAATTTTTCCCTGCCGGAACAGCTCTGGCCGCTGCTCAAGGAAGCTGAAGGCTTTGTCGGCACCGATCGCGACTATCAGTCCTCGGCCTACATCGCGCTGATCCGCAACTTCCGTCGCTACAGCTGGCTGCTGATGTACCTGTTTGGCGCTTCACCAGCCCTTGATGCGGGCTTCCTGCGAGGTCGCTCCCATCAGCTGGAGCAGCTGGACCCGGACACGCTCTACCTGCCTTACGCCACAAGCCTGCGCATGAGTGACCTGGGTTACCAGAGTAACGCCCAGGCCGGCCTGACGCCTTGCTATAACGACCTGGTCAGCTACACCGACAGCCTGCGCAAAGCGGTAGCCACTCCCTACGCACCGTACGTGGAGATCGGCACCCATCAGGATGGAGAGTGGGTTCAGCTCAACACCAACATCCTGCAGATCGAAAACGAGTACTACTCCAACATTCGCCCCAAGCGCGTGACCTACACCGGCGAGCGCCCGATCCAGGCGCTGGTGGCACGTGGTATCCAGTACGTCGAAGTGCGCTGCCTGGACATCAACCCGCTCCTGCCGATGGGCATCGACCTCACCGAGTCGCGCTTCCTCGACGCGTTCCTGCTGTACTGCGCGCTCAACGACAGCCCGCTGCTGACCAACACCTCGTGCGGCAACGCGACCTCGAACTTCCTTAGCGTGGTCAAGGAAGGTCGCCGCCCGGGCCTGCAACTGCAGCGCGACGGCCAGCCGGTGGACCTCAAGGAGTGGGCCAGCGAGTTGCTGGAGCACATTGCGCCGCTCGCGGCGATACTGGACCAGAGCCACGGCGGCGATGCTCACAGCAAGGCGCTGGATGCCCAGCTGGCCAAGGTCAAGGACCCGGCCCTGACCCCATCGGCCCAGGTGTTGGCCGCGATGGCAGAGCACAAGGAGAGTTTCAGTCAGTTCTCGTTGCGTCAGAGCCAGGCGCATGCGGAATATTTCCGCAGCGAACCGCTTTCTGCCGAAGACCAGGGGCGATTCGAAGCACGTGCGCGTTCATCGCTGGCTGAGCAAGTCGAGTTGGAGCAGAACGAGGTCGGCGATTTTGATGTGTTTGTCGGGTCGTATCAGGCGAGCATTCTGGCGATCAGTAATTAATCGGCAGCTTTAAAAAGATCGCAGCCTGCGGCAGCTCCTACAGGGATCGGCTGGAGTCTGCGATTTTTTTTCGCCGCGCTACGCAGTCCCCGAGCCTGCACGCGACCTGTGTAGGAGCTGCCGCAGGCTGCGATCTTTTGATCCTCCGCTTTTTCCACTCATAAGCTAATGCGAAAAAGTTATTTATTTCCGCATTCTTAGATCATTTAGTCTCCTCAAACGCCAACTCCCGGCCGCCTGTTGAGGAGCTTCTCCGATGAAACTGCATTTCCCCCTTCGCCTCCTGGCGGCCGCTTCGCTGGCTGCGGCGAGCTTCTTCGCCCAGGCCGCCGACGTCACCGTTGCCTACCAGACCACCGTAGACCCGGCGAAAGTTGCCCAGGCCGACGGCGCCTATGAAAAAGCCACCAACGCCAAGATCGACTGGCGCAAATTCGATAATGGCGCCGACATCATTGCCGCCATTGCCTCCGGCGACGTACAGATCGGCTACCTCGGCTCCAGCCCCCTGACCGCCGCGATCACTCGCAAAGTGCCTGTGGAAACCTTCCTGATCGCCACCCAGATCGGTGCCGCCGAAGCCCTGGTGGCTCGCGACGGATCGGGGATCAAGACACCGCAAGACCTGATCGGCAAGAAGATCGCCGTGCCATTCGTGTCCACCGGACACTACAGCCTGCTGGCCGCGTTGAAGCACTGGAATATCGACCCGTCGAAAGTCACCGTACTGAACCTCGCCCCGCCAGCCATTATCGCCGCGTGGAAACGGGGTGACATCGACGCTACCTACGTGTGGGACCCAGCCCTGGGCGTTGCCAAGGAAAACGGCAAAGTGCTGATTACCTCTGGCGAACTGGCCAAGTTCGGCGCACCGACCTTCGATGCCTGGATCGTGCGTAAAGATTTCGCTGAAAAACACCCGGAAATCGTCACCGCCTTCGCCAAAGTCACCCTCGACGCCTACGCCGACTACCGCAAGGACCCAACAGCCTGGCTGGCTAATCAGGGCAACGTCGACAAGCTGGTGAAACTCTCCGGCGCCAAGGCCAGCGACATCCCACTGCTGTTGCAAGGCAACGTCTACCCGCTGGCGGCTGATCAGGTGATCACCCTCGGCGCGCCGACCACCAAAGCCATCACCGACACCGCCGTGTTTCTCAAGGAACAAGGCAAGGTGGAAGCGGTTCTGCCGGACTACGCGCCGTACGTCAGCGCCAAGTTCATCACCAACTGATCGGGAGTTTATTGCGATGGCCTTGCTACAGCTGGAGCGTATCAGCGCACAGTACCCCGGCAGCCCCGAACCGGTACTGGCGGATATTTCCCTGAGCCTGGGGCCTCAGCAATTGCTGGTGGCGCTCGGCCCGTCGGGCAGTGGCAAGACCTCACTGCTGAACCTGATTGCCGGTTTCGTCGAGCCCAGCGCCGGGCGCATCACCCTCGACGGCGTGCCCGTCAAGGGACCGAGCGCCGAACGCGGCGTAGTGTTTCAGGACGACGCCCTGCTGCCTTGGCAGGACGTGCTGGCTAACGTCGGCTTCGGCCTGGAACTGGCAGGCGTCTCGAAAGACAAGCGCGAAATCCGTGCGCGGGAAATGCTCACGCTGGTGGACCTGTCCGGTTTCGAACACCGGCGCATCTGGCAGCTTTCGGGCGGCCAGAAACAGCGTGTCGGCCTGGCCCGTGCGCTGGCGGCCGACCCTCGCGTACTGTTGATGGACGAACCGTTCGGCGCGCTCGATGCGTTCACCCGCGAACAGATGCAAGAGCTGCTGCTGCAAGTCTGGCAGCGCACCGCAAAACCGGTATTTCTGATTACCCACGACATCGAAGAGGCGGTGTTTCTTGCCACAGACCTGATTCTGCTGGCGCCAAATCCGGGGCAGATCGTCGAACGTCTGAGCCTGGACTTCGGTCAGCGTTACGCCGCCGGCGAGTCGGCACGGGCGATCAAATCCGACCCACGTTTTATCGAAACCCGCGAACACGTGCTCGCCAAGGTGTTCTCCCAACGCAGCGCCGCACAACGGCAGGAGCGCGCATGAGCAGCTACGAAATTCCTGCCGTTAGGGTAAAAACCGCTTCGACGGTGATTCCCGTACGGCGCAGCTTGAGCACGCGCTGGATCAGCGTCCTGACACTGGTCGCACTGGTAGCGCTTTGGTGGGCTGTGACGGCAACCGGCATGATCGAGCCGCTGTTCTTGCCACCACCGTCGGCCGTCCTGCAGAAGGGCTGGTTGCTGGTAACCACCGGCTACATGGACTCGACGTTGTGGCAGCATTTGGGCGCGAGCCTCAGCCGTATCGGCCTGGGCCTGGGCTTTGCCGTGCTGACCGCGGTTCCGGTGGGTATCGCCATCGGTCACAACCGCATCGCCCGTGGCATTCTCGATCCGCTGATCGAGTTTTACCGCCCTATCCCACCGCTGGCGTATCTGCCACTGATCGTGATCTGGTGCGGCATCGGTGAGCTGTCCAAAGTCCTGCTGATCTACCTGGCGATCTTCGCCCCGATTGCCATTGCCACCGCCACCGGCGTGCGCACCGTCGATCCGGCCAAATTGCGTGCTGCACAGTCCCTGGGCGCTACCCGCGCGCAGCTGATTCGCCATGTGATTCTGCCGAGCGCGTTGCCGGACATCCTGACCGGCGTGCGCATTGGCCTGGGGGTTGGCTGGTCGACGCTGGTCGCCGCCGAACTGATCGCCGCCACCAGTGGTTTGGGCTTCATGGTGCAGTCGGCCGCGCAGTTCCTGGTCACTGACGTGGTGGTACTCGGGATCCTGGTCATCGCGCTCATCGCTTTCGCCATGGAAATGGGCCTGCGCGCCCTGCAACGCAAGCTGGTGCCGTGGCACGGCCAGGCCCACTGAAAAACTTGAACGCCCCTTATTAGACCCAGCCCGCAGGTGCCGTGTCGTTCACCAAACATAGACGACACTCAGAACTGAAGAGAATCACGATGAGTAACCTGACGATAGTCCCTTTAAGCTCGGCCCTCGGCGCGCAGATCAGCGGTGTCGACGTGAGCCAGCCACTGACTCCGGAACAACGCGACGCTATCGAGCAGGCATTGCTCAAGCACCAGGTGCTGTTCTTCCGCGACCAACCGATCACGCCACAACAACAGGCACGATTCGCCGCGTATTTCGGCGACCTGCACATTCATCCGATCTACCCCAATGTGCCGGAACAACCCGAAGTGCTGATCCTCGACACCGCCGTCACCGACGTGCGCGACAACGCTATCTGGCATACCGACGTGACCTTCCTGCCCACCCCGGCAATGGGCGCGGTGCTCAGTGCCAAGCTGCTGCCCGAGTTTGGCGGCGACACCTTGTGGGCCAGTGGTATTGCAGCCTACGAGGCGCTGTCCGCCCCCATGAAATCCATGCTCGAAGGGCTGACAGCCACTCACGACTTCACCCGGTCATTCCCGGTGGAGCGCTATGGCAACACCCCTGACGCGTTCGCCCAATGGGAAGAGGCCCGACGCAAGAACCCGCCGTTATCGCACCCGGTGGTTCGCACGCACCCGGCGAGCGGGCGTCGGTCACTGTTCGTCAACGAGGGCTTCACCTCGAAGATCAACGAGCTGTCAGACACCGAGAGCGAGGCGGTGCTGAAACTGCTGTTCGCCCATGCCACTCGCCCGGAGTTCACCATTCGCTGGCGGTGGCAGAAGGACGACGTGGCGTTCTGGGATAACCGCGTGACGCAGCATTACGCCGTGGACGACTATCGGCCGGCGCGGCGGGTGATGCAGCGGGCTACGGTGTTGGGGGATGTTCCGTTCTTTCGGTAGTTGCCCAGTTTTTGTCGCGAATTTGATGGACCCTTCGCGGGCAAGCCCGCTCCCACAGGAATCCGTGCCATGCACAAAACTCACTGTGGGAGCGGGCTTGCTCGCGAAGGCGATCTAACAGGCGCCAGATAACCTGACGCCTGACGCTTACTCAGCCGTCGAAGGCTTCTCCCAAAGATTGATCCCGCCTTCCTGGGCAAAGCGGTCGATCTCCGCCAACTCTTCAGCACTGAAGCTCAGATTCTTCAACGCACCGACGTTTTCGATAATCTGCTCAGGCCGGCTTGCACCGATCAGCGCCGAGGTCACCCGCGAGTCACGCAGTGTCCAGGCCAGTGCCAACTGCGCGAGGCTCTGGCCGCGACGCTTGGCAATCTCGTTCAGCGCGCGCACATGAGCGATGTTGGCTTCAGACAAATGCGAGGCCTGCAGCGAGCCACCCCCCGGACGATTCACCCGCGCATCCGCCGGCACGCCGTTGAGGTACTTGTCAGTCAGCAAACCCTGGGCCAGAGGCGTGAAGGCGATCACGCCAGCGCCGAGCTCATCGGTGACATCCAGCAGGTCCTTTTCAACCCAGCGATTGAGCAAGTTATAAGCCGGTTGATGGATCAGCAGCGGCACTTTCCATTCTTTCAACAGTTCGGCCATTTCGCGGGTTTTAACCCCGGAATACGACGAGATCCCGATGTACAGGGCCTTGCCTTGCTGCACCGCTGTTGCCAGTGCGCTGGCAGTTTCTTCCAGTGGCGTGTCCGGGTCGAAACGGTGCGAGTAGAAGATATCAACGTAGTCCAGGCCCAGGCGCTGCAAGCTCTGATCAAGACTGGCCAGCACATACTTGCGCGACCCGCCGCCCTGGCCATAGGGGCCGGGCCACATGTCCCAGCCGGCCTTGCTCGAGATGATCAGTTCGTCGCGGTACTGCTTGAAATCTTCACGCAGCAAACGACCGAAGTTGATCTCGGCACTGCCGTAGGGCGGGCCATAGTTGTTGGCCAGGTCGAAGTGGTTGATGCCCAGGTCGAACGCGGTGCGCAGCAACGAGCGCTGGGTGTCGATCGGCGTGCTGTCGCCGAAGTTGTGCCACAGGCCCAGCGACAACGCCGGTAGCACCAGCCCGCTGCGGCCTACGCGGCGGTATGGGATAGAGTCGTAGCGATTTTCAGCAGCGGTATAGATCATCGAATCCTCTCTCGTTGATTTCTGTGGGAGCAAAGCTTGCTCCCGATGACGCCCTCACCTTTCCTGATCAACGTACCAAATGCAGGAACTGCATGTGCCGCTCGTACTGATCGAGGATGTCGTTGATGATCTGCTCCTTGGTGTAGCCGACCAGATCATAGTCCTGACTGCCCTCGGCCAAATGCACTTCAGCCCGGTAATAACGGCGATTGTTGAGCTGCTTGGAGCCCATGCCTCCGCGGGCAAACGACGGCGTGAAGTACCCGCGCATCTGCACTTGATAGATGAACGGATGCTCCTCGCCATGTCCGATTTCCAGGCTGACGTTGTCGTTGGCCGGGTCGGGTTGAGTGACCACGCTCAAGCCCTTCTCGACGAACACGGCCGTCACTTCTTCAATCGCCGGGCGCACCGTCGTATCAAGGAAGCGATAGACTTCGTCACGCGACGGGAAATGCACGGCCTGAGTCAAGCGTTGACGCCATCCGCCACGCCGCGAGCCGGATACCGGCGCCAGGGAATGCAGCTGCGCAATCTGCTTCTGCGACTCCAGGTAAAACGCCTTGTGCAGGCCCCACATCATCAGCAGCAAGATCATCGAGAACGGCAGCGAGGTCAGCACCACCGCTGATTTCAACGCATCGATGCTGCCCGAAAACAGCAGCGCACTGGTGACCAGCGCAGTCATAGCGCCCCAGAACACCCGCAGCCATTTCGGGCCATCCTCATCGGGATTGCCACCCTTGGCCGACAGCGTCGACAGCACCACCGTGCCCGAGTCGGCAGAGGTGACGAAGAACACGAAGCTGATGAACACGGTGACCGCGATCACCGTCTTGCTCCACGGATAGGTTTCCAGGAGCAGGTACAACGTCATCGACGGGTTGTCGATGGCGGACATGCCCAGTGCACTCATGCCGTGATTGAGCACCTGATCGATCGCGCTGTTACCGAAGATCGACATCCACGCCAGGGTGAAGCCCAGCGGGATCAGCAATACGCCAAAGACGAACTCGCGGATGGTCCGGCCACGGGAAATCCGTGCGATGAACAGCCCCACGAACGGCGACCATGCGATCCACCAGGCCCAGTAGAACACCGTCCAGCCACCCAGCCAGTCGCTCGGTTTGTCGTAGGCGTAGAGGTCGAAGCTCTTCATCGGCAAGGCGCCGAGATAATCGCCGATGTTCTGGATCAAAGTATTGAGCAAGTGCTGGGTAGGACCGGCGAACAACACAAACAGCAGCAGCGCGCAGGCCAGCAACATGTTGATATCGGACATCACCCGCACGCCTTTGTCGACGCCGGACACCGCAACGATGATTGCCGCGCCCATCATCAGGGTGATCAAGCCGACCTGAATCCACTGGGTATGGGCGATACCGAACAGGTAGTCGAGGCCGGAGTTGAGGTGCAACACTCCAAAACCCATGTCGGCACCCAGGCCGAACACCGTGGCGATGATGCCAAAGCCATCCACCGCGTAGCCAATCGGGCCGTTGATGCGTTTGCCAATCAGCGGGTACAGCGCCGAACGCAAGGCCAGCGGCAGGTTATGCCGGTAGGCGAAGTAAGCCAGCGCCATGCCCACGAACGCGAATACGCCCCAACCGTGCAGGCCCCAGTGCAGAAACAGAATCTGCATTGCCTGGCGTGCGGCATCCGCCGTGCCCGCTTCCCCTTGAGGCGGTTGCGCCAGGTGGGTCAGCGGTTCGGACACGCAAAAGAAGAACAGTGTGATGCTGATCCCGGCGGCGAACAGCATGCCGGCCCAGGACAGGTAACTGAATTCGGGTTCGTCGTGGTCGGCACCGAGCTTGATCTTGCCGTAGCCGGACAAGGCGGTGACCACCACGAAGACCAGATACAGGGTCATCGCGAGCATGTAATACCAGCCGACCGTGTTGGCCGCCCAGTTTTGCGCTTCCAGAAGCCAGGCACCGGCCTGTTCAGGCATGGCGATGACGACAATGCCAAACAGCAGGATAAACGTCGCCGAGAAGTAGAACACCGGCGGATTCATGCGGACCTGGCCGCTTGGAGGGAGAGACGATGCACTCATGAAGTGTGCACCTCAACGGTTGCGGATGTGGCTGTAAAAATCGGACTCAGCAAAGGCAAGCCTCCTGTTGTGAGCGGGCAGCGAACCAAGGTTTTAACTTGAATGAACGTTCAAGTTAACCATGGATAGGGCGCTAAGGACTAATCGCAAGGCTCGGCGGTACTGTTTGTACGCTAGCTCAAGGAAGGGTATGAGGTGGGATTTGATGAATTGGTTCAGTGCGCAGTTGGCTGAATGCCATTATGCAGGCAGGACCTTAAATCAATCGCGAGCAAGCTTTGCTCCCACAAGGTTTTGCAAAGGCCACAAAAAAGCGGCCTGCAACTCAAGACCTGTGGGAGCAAAGCTTGCTCGCGATGACTTTGGATCAGACACACAAGATGCCGGAACTTACTTCTGCGTCCCATCGTCGTGCTGCAGATTCGCCTGCGTCAGGTTGCACCCCGCCGGCACACTGCGTGTCAGCCAGACATTGCCGCCAATGGTCGAGCCCTTGCCAATGGTAATCCGACCCAGGATCGTCGCACCGGCATAGATCACCACGTCATCCTCGACAATCGGATGCCGGGCGTGGCCCTTCTGCAACTGCCCGTCCTCATCCGCCGGAAACCTTTTGGCGCCCAGCGTCACCGCCTGATAAATCCGCACGCGCTCGCCAATGATGGCCGTCTCGCCAATCACCACGCCCGTCCCGTGATCAATAAAGAAACTGCGGCCAATCTGCGCCCCGGGGTGAATATCGATGCCGGTGGCCGAGTGCGCGATTTCCGCGCTGATCCGCGCCAGCAAGGGCAAGCCGGCGCGATACAAATGGTGCGCCAGGCGATGGTGAATCACCGCCAGGATGCCGGGATAGCACAGCAGCACTTCATCGACACTGCGTGCCGCCGGGTCGCCGTGATAAGCCGCCAGTACGTCGGTGTCCAGCAAACTGCGCAGGCCCGGCAAGGCGAGTGCGAAATCCTGGATGATCTGAATCGTCCGCGCCTCGACCTCGGTATCGGCCTGCGCACTGTGGCGCGCGGCGTAACGCAGTTCGAGGCGTGCCTGGGCAAGCAACGCGTTGAGGGCGACATCCAGGGTGTGGCCGACGTAGAAGTCTTCGCTCTCCTCGCGCAGGTCCACAGGGCCAAGGCGCATCGGGAACAATGCGCCACACAGCGCTTCAAGAATTTCCGCCATGGCCGCCCGGGAAGGTAATTCCCTACCGCCCTGCTCTCCGCTGACACGGCCATTCTGGGTGCGCCACTGATCACGCGCTGTACGCAGTTGGCTGACGATGGTCTGCAACTGCCAATGGCTGGAACGCTCGCTCACGGTAAAGACTCCTCTCGGGCGGCCGGACTGTCTGGCCGCCTTGACGGCAATTACTTTACGGCAAGGTCTCAAAATCGAATTAAGAACCAATAGTGCTGTACTCAGTACTTTCAGCTATAAGCGATTCACGGTTGCCCCCGGATTTGGGGCTGCCTATAGTCCTGACACCTTCCTCCGCCAGTACGGAACCATGATCAAACAACAGCTCGCCCGTTTTGACCGCCTCGACCTGCTCGGCCATCCCACGCCCCTGGAAAAACTCGAACGCCTCTCGACCTGGCTGGGCCGCGATGTCTACGTCAAGCGCGACGACCTGACGCCACTGGCGATGGGCGGCAACAAGCTGCGCAAACTCGAGTACCTGGCAGCCGACGCGTTGTCCCAGGGTGCCGATACCTTGATCACCGCCGGGGCGCTGCAATCCAATCACGTGCGGCAAACGGCAGCCCTGGCCGCCAAGCTGGGACTGGGTTGCGTCGCCCTGTTGGAAAATCCCCTGGGCACGGATGACAAAAATTACCTGGGCAATGGCAATCGCCTGCTACTGGACCTGTTCGACGCCAAGGTTGAATGGGTGGAAAACCTCGACGACGCCGACGGCCAACTGCAGGCCCTGGCAGATCGCCTGCGTAACAATGGCAAGAATCCTTATGTTGTGCCGATTGGCGGTTCGAATGCCCTGGGTGCACTGGGCTACGTGCGCGCCGGCCTCGAGTTGGCCGAGCAGATCAAGGACACCGGCCTGACCTTTGCCGCAGTGGTCCTTGCCTCCGGGAGCGCTGGGACCCATAGCGGTCTGGCCTTGGCTTTGAGCGAAGTACTGCCGGATTTGCCAGTGATCGGGGTGACCGTATCGCGCAACGATGAAGAGCAGCGACCCAAGGTGCAGGGGCTGGCCGAGCGCACGGCAGAGCTGATGGGTATGAGCCTGCCGCCAGCCTTCAAAGTGCAATTGTGGGACGAGTATTTCGGCCCGCGTTATGGCGAGCCCAACGCCGGGACCTTGTCGGCCGTGAAACTGCTGGCGAGTCAGGAAGGCTTGTTGCTGGACCCGGTGTACACCGGCAAGGCCATGGCTGGCATGCTCGATGGGATTGGACGGCAGCGTTTTGATGAGGGACCGATCATTTTCCTGCACACGGGTGGGGCGCCGGCGTTGTTTGCTTACAAGGATTTCCTTTGACGGGTTGCAAGATCAAAAGATCGCAGCCTTCGGCAGCTCCTACAGTGGTATGCCGCTTATTCTTTGAGCGAATAACAGAATCGATATTTATTATTTTATTATCTATCGCCGCCATCATATAGTCGCGCCGCAGGCGAATTTGTGGCAAAACACATATGCTGCTTCAGGGCAGCATCATGCAGTCGCTTCAATCCCGAATTTGCCAACTTTCCTAAAGCGTCTTCCCATAAGAAACCACAGGGGCTTGTCATGAATTTTTCCGTACTCCGTCGAAATCTGCTGGTAGGTTCGCTGGGCCTGGCGCTGAGCGCCGGCCTGATCGGCCAGGCCGTTGCCGGTGAGCAACTGCAAAAAATCAAGGACGCAGGCGTGATCAACGTCGGCCTGGAAGGCACCTACCCACCGTTCAGTTTCGTCGACGCCGACGGCAAACTGGCCGGCTTCGAAGTTGAATTCTCCGAAGCCCTGGCCAAAGAGCTGGGCGTGAAAGTGAAGCTGCAACCGACCAAATGGGACGGGATCCTCGCGGCGCTGGAATCCAAGCGCCTCGACGCCGTGGTCAACCAGGTAACCATTTCCGAAGAGCGCAAGAAGAAGTACGACTTCTCCGAACCGTACACGGTTTCCGGGATTCAGGCGCTGGTTCTGACCAAGAACAAGGACACCATCAAAACCGCCAACGACCTGGCTGGCAAGAAAGTCGGCGTGGGCCTGGGCACCAACTACGAACAGTGGGTAAAAGCCAACGTACCGGGCGCCGACGTGCGCACTTACGAAGATGATCCGACCAAGTTCCAGGACCTGCGAGTGGGTCGTATCGACGCCATCCTGATCGACCGCCTTGCAGCGCTGGAATACGCCAAAAAGGCCAAGGACACCACCGCCGCCGGCGAACCGTTCTCCCGTCAGGAAGCCGGTATCGCCCTGCGTAAAGGCGAACCTGAACTGCTGGCGGCCGTGAACAAGGCGATCGACAAGCTGCGTGCCGACGGCACACTGACCAAGCTTTCGGAAAAATACTTCAACGCTGACGTCACTAAATAATGGAAGAGGCTTTCCAACTCGCGCTGGATTCCGCGCCTTTCCTGCTGAAGGGCGCGTACTACACGGTGATCTTGAGCCTGGGCGGCATGTTTTTCGGCCTGCTGATGGGCTTTGGCCTGGCCTTGATGCGCTTGTCGCGCTTCAAGCTGGTGAGCTGGATCGCCCGCATCTACGTGTCGTTCTTTCGCGGCACACCGTTGCTGGTGCAACTGTTCGTGATCTATTACGGCCTGCCGCAACTGGGTGTCGAACTTGATCCGTTGCCAGCGGCCCTGATTGGCTTCTCGCTGAACATGGCCGCCTACGCCTGCGAAATCCTGCGGGCTGCGATCAGCTCCATCGAACGCGGCCAATGGGAAGCCGCCGCGAGTATCGGCATGACCCGTGCGCAGACCTTGCGCCGGGCCATTCTGCCGCAAGCGATGCGCACGGCCCTGCCGCCACTGGGCAACAGCTTCATTTCGCTGGTCAAGGACACCGCCCTGGCAGCCACCATCCAGGTGCCGGAACTGTTCCGCCAGGCGCAGCTGATCACAGCTCGCACCTTCGAAATCTTCACCATGTATCTTGCCGCCGCACTGATCTACTGGATTCTGGCCACGGTGCTGTCGCACCTGCAGAACAAGTTGGAAGAGCGGGTCAATCGGCACGACCAGGAGTCCTGACCCAATGATTGTCGTGGAAAAACTGACAAAGCAGTTCAAGGGTCAGGTGGTGCTTAACGGCATCGACCTGCAGGTGAAGGCCGGCGAGGTGGTGGCGATCATCGGGCCTAGCGGCTCGGGCAAAACCACCTTCCTGCGCTGCCTGAACTTTCTAGAAGAACCCACCAGCGGCCGGATCAAGGTCGGCGACATCGAAATCGATGGCAGCCGTCCACTGAACCAGCAGCAAAGCCTGGTGCGCCGCCTGCGCCAGCACGTGGGTTTCGTGTTTCAGAACTTCAACCTGTTCCCCCATCGCACCGCCCTGGAAAATGTCATCGAAGGGCCGATCGTGGTGAAAAAAATCCCCCAGGCCGAGGCTGTTGCCTTGGGTAAGAAGCTCTTGGCCAAGGTCGGCCTGGCCGGCAAGGAAGACGCCTATCCAAGGCGCCTCTCCGGTGGCCAGCAACAGCGCGTGGCAATTGCCCGGGCGCTGGCGATGGAGCCGGAAGTGATTCTGTTCGATGAACCGACTTCAGCGCTGGATCCGGAGCTGGTGGGTGAAGTGCTGGCGACCATCCGCGGACTGGCCGAGGAGAAGCGCACCATGGTTATCGTGACTCATGAAATGGGGTTCGCCCGGGATGTCGCCAACCGCGTGGTGTTTTTCGACAAGGGCGTGATCGTGGAACAAGGCGAGGCGAAAGCATTGTTTGCCAATCCTCAAGAAGAACGGACTAAACAATTCCTTAGCAAGTTTCTGAACAACACCCACGCCTAACCTCCCCGCACTACTTTTAACTTCCAAGGATGGAAGTCTCCCTTTCGTACAAATTCAAAAACCGTGTGCGGCTCACACCGAGGCGTCTGCGTGGGAGTAAGCGTCAGCCATACCTTCTATGCATATTCCTAAAAGTTAGTTTATTTATTATTTATACACGTTTACGGTATATGCACCGGACCACCGGACATTCTTGATTTCGTTCGCCGCCATTTCGCGCGGCGTTTCCATGAAGATGTGAGGTAGGTATGGTCCGGAACACAATCACCCCAGTGCAGAACGCCAGGGCATTGCGTGCAGCCAAGGAGTGGCACTGATGTCCAGTCTGGCAGATGCACTCGTCCAGAGTGATCTGGACATCGCCCCGTTGGTATTGCCAGCACAGGTCCTGCGCAACGATGCGCAAGCCATCAAGGCCGCTCGTGAACTCGCGCAGGTCGCGCGCCTGCAAGCAGCCAGGCGCGACCAGCAGCGCAAGCTGCCCTGGTCGGAAATCGAACAGTTCACCCGTAGCGGCCTGGGCAGTATTTCCATTCCCCGCGAATACGGCGGCCCGCAGGTCTCCTTCGTGACCCTGGCCGAGGTATTCGCGATTATTTCCGCGGCCGACCCGGCATTGGGTCAAATCCCGCAGAACCAGTTCGGCATCCTTCACCTGCTGCTCGGCAGCGCCACCGATGCGCAAAAAAAGCAGCTGTTCACCAGCGTGCTTCAAGGCTGGCGGATCGGTAATGCCGGTCCAGAGCGCGGCACCAAAAACACTCTGGAACTCAAGGCGCGAATCACCCCGAGCGGCGACGATTTTGTGATCAACGGGCAGAAATTCTATTCAACCGGCGCGCTGTTCGCCCATTGGGTAGCGGTCAAGGCGCTCAACGACGATGGCAAGCAAGTCCTGGCCTTCGTTCGTCGCGGCACGCCGGGTTTGCGCATCGTTGATGACTGGTCGGGTTTTGGCCAGCGCACTACCGCCAGCGGCACCCTCCTGCTGAACAATGTGCAGGTCGAAGCCGAACTGGTGGTGGACAACTGGAAGATCAATGACACGCCCAATATCCAGGGCGCCGTCTCGCAGTTGATTCAGGCCGCGATTGACGCCGGTATCGCCCGGGGCGCCATCGACGACGCCATCGAGTTCGTGAAAACCCGTGCCCGGCCATGGATCGATGCCCAGGTCGAACGAGCCAGTGACGACCTCTATGTGATCGCCGACATCGGCAAGCTGAAAATCGAACTGCACGCAGCCGAAGCGCTGTTGCGCAAAGCCGGCAAAGTCCTCGATCAGGTCAGCGCCACGCCGCTGACTGCCGAGTCTGCGGCCCGAGCCTCGATAGCCGTGGCCGAAGCCAAAGTGCTGACCACCGAGATCTCGCTACAGGCCAGTGAAAAACTCTTCGAACTGGCTGGCAGTCGCGCCACCCTCGCTGAATTCAATCTCGACCGCCACTGGCGTAACGCCCGGGTGCACACGCTGCACGATCCGGTGCGCTGGAAATATCACGCGGTCGGCACTTACCACTTGAACGGCACCCTGCCGGCTCGTCATTCATGGATTTGACCCCCGGAACACTTTTGACCAGATCTCTGGAGAAGCACATGCCTCTTTCTCACCACGTCGCGGTCATAACCAGCGATGAGCAAGCCTTGGTCGTCGCCAGTGACCTGGCCGATGATTTCAAACGCGACAGCGCCCTGCGCGACCGCGAACGCCGTTTGCCACACCCGGAACTTGAAGTGTTTTCGCGCTCGGGCCTCTGGGGCATCAGCGTGCCTAAAGAATATGGCGGCGCCGGCGTGTCCAACGTCACATTGGCCAAGGTCATCGCCCTGATCGCCCAGGCAGATGGTTCCCTGGGACAAATTCCGCAAAACCATTTCTACGCCCTCGAAGTGCTGCGGGTAAACGGCAGTGAAGAGCAGAAAAAACGCCTGTACGCCGAAGTATTGGCCGGCCAGCGCTTGGGCAATGCGCTCGCCGAACTGGGCACCAAAACCGCCCACGATCGCGTCACTCGCCTGACCAGGGAGGGCGACGGCTATCGCATCAACGGTCGCAAGTTCTACGCCACCGGCGCGATCTATGCCCAGCGCATCCCAACCTCGGTGGTGGATGAGCATGGAGTACAGCAACTGGCGTTCGTGCCGCGCAACAGCAAAGGCCTGACCGTGATCGACGACTGGAGCGGGTTCGGCCAGCGCACCACCGGCAGCGGCTCAGTAGTATTCGAAGATGTGTTCGTCGCGGCCGAGGACGTGATCCCGTTTCAAAGCGCTTTCGAGCGGCCAACGCCAGTCGGCCCCCTGGCGCAGATTCTCCACGCGGCCATCGACACCGGTATCGCCCGCGCCGCCTACGAAGATGCGCTGCACTTCGTGCGCACCAAGACCCGGCCATGGATTGACGCCACCCACGAAAAGGCCACTGAAGACCCTCTGACCATCAAAAGCTTCGGCCACTTGAGCATTCGCCTCCACGCAGCCGAAGCGCTGCTGGAACGCGCCGGTGAATACCTCGACAAGGCCCAGGCCGACACCCACGCCGCAACCGTCGCGGCAGCCTCGATTGCCGTCGCCGAAGCCCGCGCCATCAGCACCGAAATCTCTCTCGCGGCGGGCAGCACGCTGTTCGAATTGGCAGGTAGCCAGGCGACCCTGATCGAACATGGCCTGGATCGCCACTGGCGCAACGCCCGGGTACACACCCTGCATGACCCGGTGCGCTGGAAATACCACGCCGTGGGCAACTACTACCTCAACGATGAAAACCCGCCACTACGGGGGACCATCTGATGACCGTTGCCAAGAAGAAGATCCTGCTTAATGCGTTCAACATGAACTGCATAGGGCACATCAATCACGGGCTGTGGACCCATCCACGGGACAACTCCACCCAATATAAAACCATCGAATACTGGACCGAACTGGCGCAACTGCTCGAGCGCGGCCTGTTCGATGGCTTGTTCATCGCCGACATCGTCGGGGTGTATGACGTCTACCAGAATTCGGTGGACGTGCCGCTCAAAGAATCGATCCAGCTGCCCGTCAACGATCCCCTGCTGCTGGTTTCGGCCATGGCCGCCGTCACCCGCCACCTGGGTTTCGGCCTGACGGCAAACCTCACTTATGAGCCGCCGTACCTGTTCGCCCGGCGCATGTCCACGCTCGACCACCTGAGCTGCGGCCGGGTTGGCTGGAACATCGTCACCGGTTATCTCGACAGCGCGGCCAAGGCCATGGGCTTGCGCGAACAGGTCGAACACGACCGTCGCTACGACCAGGCTGATGAGTACCTGCAAGTGCTCTACAAGCTCTGGGAAGGCAGCTGGGAAGACGGCGCAGTGGTGAACGACCCCGTGCAACGCGTCTATGCGCAACCAGACAAAGTGCACAAGGTCGAGCACAAGGGCGAGTTCTATCAGGTCGAGGGTTATCACCTCTGCGAACCCTCACCGCAACGCACGCCGGTGCTGTTCCAGGCTGGCAGCTCGGATCGCGGATTGCTGTTTGCCGGGCGTCACGCCGAGTGCGTGTTCATCAGCGGCCAGAACAAACCGTCGACCAGAGCCCAGGTGGACAAGGTGCGCGCCAGTGCCGTCGAGGCCGGGCGCAAGCCCGAGGACATCAAGGTGTTCATGGGGTTGAACGTGATCGTCGGCGCCACCGAAGAACTGGCCTGGAACAAGCATGCCGAGTACCTGAGCTACGCCAGTGCGGAAGCCGGCGTGGCGCACTTCTCGGCGTCTACCGGGATCGATTTTGCCGAATACGAAATCGATGAGCCGATCCAGTACGTAAAGAGCAATGCCATCCAGTCAGCGACCAAAAACCTGCAGAACAACGACTGGACCCGACGCAAATTGCTCGAACAACACGCCCTCGGTGGCCGTTACATCACCGTGGTCGGTTCGCCGGCGCAAGTGGCCGATGAACTCGAATCGTGGATCGCTGAGACCGGTCTCGACGGCTTCAACCTGACGCGCATCGTCACACCGGAAAGCTATGTGGACTTCATCGAGCTGGTGATTCCGGAGTTGCAGCGGCGAGGGTCGTACAAGACCGCTTACGACGACGGCAGCCTGCGGGAGAAGCTGTTCCACGCGCAGGCGCATTTGCCAGCGCAACACATCGGCGCCGAGTTCCGCCGCTAAGAGCATCGCGGGCAAGCCTTGCTCCCACAGGGTGGAGTGAGCACCTGAGAACCCTGTGGGAGCAGAGCTTGCTCGCGATGACATTCGACCAAACACCCCAATTTCATGCACTGACTGGAAAAACCATCATGACCAAAAAACTCATCTCTCACCCAGTCAAAGCACTGGCCCTGGCCCTCGGCCTCTGCAGCTCGGTGACCTTCGCCGCTGACGCCCCACTGAAAATCGGTACCACCGCCGCCTTTGCCATTCCCCTGGAAGCCGCTGTCGAAGAGGCCAACAAGCAGGGCCTGAAAGTCGAACTCGTCGAGTTCAGCGACTGGATCGCCCCCAACGTCAGCCTCGCCGCCGGCGACATTGACGTGAACTATTTCCAGCACATCCCGTTCCTGGAAAATGCCAAGGCCGCCGCAGGGTTTGACCTGGTGCCGTTCGCGCCAGGAATCATCAATAACGTCGGCCTCTACTCGAAAAAATACAAAAGCTTCGATGAATTGCCAGAAGGCGCCACCGTCGCGATCGCCAACGACCCGATCAACAGCGGCCGCGGCCTGCAACTGTTGGCCAAGGCCGGCCTGATCACCCTCAAGCAGGGTGTGGGCTACAAGGCCACCGAAGAAGACATCGTCGCCAATCCGAAGAAAATCAAGATTCTCCAGGTCGAAGCTGTGCAACTGGTACGCGCATACGATGACGCCGACCTGGTACAGGGCTACCCGGCCTACATCCGCCTGTCCAAGACTTTTGATGCTGGCTCTGCCCTGCTGTTCGACGGCCTTGATCACAAGGAATACGTGATCCAATTCGTGATCCAGCCCAAGAGCAAAACCGACCCGCGCCTGATCAAGTTCGTCGACATCTACCAGCATTCGCCAGCCGTTCGCGCCGCCCTGGACCAGGCCCACGGCAAGCTCTATCAAGCTGGCTGGGAAAGCTGAGAATGAGCGCTGCCACCCAGCTGCGACTGGATATTCCAGAGCAACGTAATGCGCAACAAGCCCAACTGCACCCGGAACTGAACCGCGCCCACTTGCGCTTCGTTGGCCTGGGCAAAACCTACAATGGCCAGCAGGGTCCGGTGGCGGCCCTGCACGGCATCGACCTGGCGATCCAGCGCGGCGAAGTATTCGGCATCATCGGCCGCAGCGGCGCCGGCAAATCGTCGCTGATCCGCACCATCAACCGCCTCGAACAACCGAGTAGCGGGCGGGTGCTGATCGATCAGGTCGACATCGGCGAGTTCGATGAAGACCGCCTGGTGGCGCTGCGGCGACGCATCGGCATGATCTTCCAGCACTTCAACCTGATGTCCGCCAAAACGGTGTGGCAGAACGTCGAGTTGCCGCTGAAAGTGGCGGGTGTACCGAAGGAAAAACGCGAGCGAAAAGTGCGCGAACTGCTGGAGCTGGTCGGCCTGGAAGGCAAGCACAAGGCCTACCCGGCGCAGTTGTCCGGCGGGCAGAAACAGCGAGTCGGCATCGCCCGGGCCCTGGTGCACGACCCGCAGATTCTGCTGTGCGACGAAGCCACCTCGGCACTGGACCCGGAGACCACCCAATCGATCCTCGGCCTGCTGCGCGAGATCAATCAGCGCCTGGGCCTGACCATCGTGCTGATCACCCACGAGATGGCGGTGATCCGCGACATCTGCGACCGCGTCGTGGTGCTGGAACATGGACACATCGTCGAGCAGGGCCCGGTCTGGGAGGTGTTTGGCAACCCGCAGCACGAAGTCAGCAAGACCCTGCTTGCGCAGCTGCAACACGCCTTGCCGCAGGAATTGCAAAGCCGTTTGCAGCCGCAACCACCGTCGCCAGATGCAGCGGTGGCGCTGCGCCTGCAGTTCACCGGCAGCGCCACCGACGAGCCCGACCTGGCTGCGCTGTTCAGCGCACTCGGCGGTCGCGTGCGCCTGCTGCAAGGTGGTGTGGAACGGATTCAGGGACATGCCCTGGGGCAACTGCTGCTGGCGGTGTCAGGCTCGTCTCTGGGCACTGAGCAACTGCGCCAACGCGCCGGGCAATGGGCGCAACAGGTAGAGGTGCTTGGCTATGTGGTTTGATCGCTTGCTGCAAGGCTTTATCGACACCTTCCTGATGGTGGGTGTCTCGTCATTGATCGCGCTGCTGGCGGGCATTCCGCTGGCGGTCATTCTGGTTACCAGCGCCAAAGGCGGCATCTACGAAGCGCCGGCGCTCAACCGTGCATTGGGCGCGTTCGTGAACCTGTTTCGCTCGATCCCGTTCCTGATTCTGATGGTGGCCCTGATTCCATTCACCCGGCTGATCGTCGGCACCACCTACGGCGTCTGGGCGGCCGTGGTGCCCCTGACGATTGCCGCCACGCCATTCTTTGCACGCATTGCCGAGGTCAGCCTGCGCGAGGTGGATCATGGGCTGATCGAAGCGGCGCAAGCGATGGGCTGCCGGCGCTGGCACATTGTCTGGCACGTGCTGTTGCCTGAAGCGCTGCCGGGGATTGTTGGCGGGTTCACCATCACCCTGGTCACCATGATCAACTCCTCGGCCATGGCCGGCGCGATTGGTGCCGGTGGGCTGGGTGACATCGCGTATCGGTACGGCTATCAGCGCTTTGACAGCCAGATCATGTTGACGGTGATTGTGTTGCTGGTGGTCTTGGTGGCGATTATCCAGCTGGGCGGGGATCGCCTGGCGCGGGGCTTGAACAAGCGCTGAATCAAGATCAAAAGATCGTCCGATCGCGGCCCGAGCCTGCGGCAGCTCCTACAGTGATAAATGTTCACCGAGGATGCCGTGCATCACCACGCCCCCTGTAGGAGCTGCCGAAGGCTGCGATCTTGGCGATCGGAAAAACGCTACAAACCGGGAAGTTTTCTGACAGAAAAATCAGCGTTCCTACACGCATGCTCCCTTCCCTTTGCAGGAAATTTCCTAGATTATTTCGCCCGCTTGCGCCTACAGATTTCCGCGTCTAATCTCGGCCCGTCACTGCTCATCAGTGACCGGGTTTAGTAGCCCGAACAATAGGTGCATAGCGTCCCATGCTCATGCCCGGCAATTTTTGCCGGGTAATGAATATGGCGGCTGTGTGTGGGGCACCTCCGGGTGCACCGGGTTTCCTATTGACCGGTCTACTAACCTGCGCACAGCTGCCACCCTCGTTTTAGTAGGCGAGAAGTGTCGGCTCCCACGTATCAATAGGAGCAACACGGATGAAAAAGCCTGTCCCCGATCCACCCTCCAATGCAACCAGGAACGATGACCTCCAAAGAGATCGCTCCGCACTCTACCGTGCCATCGATTTCTACCTGACCGGCGAACAACCGTCGGCTCCCGATGAGCTGAGGTTCTACAACGTCAGCAACGATGTAAGCTTCGAAGACACCCAACTCTACATCGCCGATTTGTTGCGCTGTGCATCGGTCACGGCCTATCAGTGTGGCGACCACCTCAAGGGTGCCGACCGAGCCATGGTGTATTCGATTTGGCATTTGCTGGAGATCGCCAAGGCGATGGTTGACCGGTCGATTGATTGCCTGGGGATGAAGCAGGCGCAGGACTGACTTGACGGGTGTTCCTTAAGGCCGCCTTCGCGAGCAAGCTGAACTGGTCAAGCAATCCCGGACACCGTTTACGGTGCTTATGCCGCTTTTTGCTCCATAGCTATTGGCGACAGGTAGTTGTTGTAGCTGTGGAGCCTGGTGCGGTTGTAGTACATGAAGA
>NZ_JADEVO010000034.1 GCF_017114825.1 Pseudomonas gregormendelii
GGTGAGAGAGGCGATCCTAATCTACAACCAGGAGCGCCCGCACCTGTCCTTGAAATACAAAACGCCCGATGCGGTGCATCGGGCGTTGGGGTGAAACAGGTGTAAACCTATTTCAGGACTAGACATTCTTGTTCGTTCCCTGTAGGAGCGAGCTTGCTCGCGAAAAACCCGAGGGCGCCGCGGGCCATCTGGTTTAACGCGATATCGTCCAGGACCATCGCGAGCAGGCTAGCCCCTGCAAAGGGAAAGTCAGTTGATCGGCGCAGAGGTGATTGACCATTGCGGATCAAGCGCCCCGATCATCTCCAGTAGGCGTTTGTAACCGGTACGGCGAATGCGCCACTCGCTATGGAGCTTGACGCAGTGACCCTCGTAGGTGGCGCTGCCGTTGACGTCGACTTCCAGGGTGTGGCCGTGGTGCATGCCGAAACGGCGGTTATTGAAGTTGTTTGGCTGGTGGCTGCCGGGGAGGCGGACCTTTATCCGCGCCTGGGACGCACCATGGAGTGGAATATCGCAGCGGGGCATGCGGTGCGGGTCGCTGGCGGTGGGCAGGTGCGCCCCCCGGACGGCGATCCGCTGCGTTATGGCAAACCCGGCCTGGACAACCCGCATTTCTACGCTGACGGCCTGCAGGCTCTACACGCTGGCGCAAGGGCCTGCTTCCGGGCACGGGAGGCAGGCCCTTTTTGGTTTGAAGGGGGAACTTACTGACAGGTAAACCGAAAAAAATGCCGCTGGAACCTGGCAAGGTTGCAGCGGCGTGGTGGTGCGCGGAGGTGGTCAGGCCGCCACGGGCCGTACCGCGGTGAGATGCGCCGCAGGGTCCTTCATCTGTTGTCGATAGCGCGGCAGTGCCAGGGTCAGGAACACGCAGGCCAGCACCAGCATCGACACCGACGAAGCCAGGGCATAGCGCAGGGATTCACTGCCCAAGGTCGGCACGAAGAAATCGCTGAGCATGCCTACAAACAGCGGCCCGATACCGACGCCCAGCAGGGTCATGGCCATCACAAAAATGGCCGTGGCCTGTGCCAGCCGTGTGGCCGGGAACAGGTGGGTGATGGCGCTCAGGCACGGTGTTGCCCACCAGACACCAAAAAAAGAGAACGCGCTGTAGAACACAAACGCCTGTGGAACGGCGATGCTGCCGATGTAGAAGGCCGTGCCTTGGGGCCAGAGAAAGTACGAAAGAGCAAAGGGAATGCTGATCAGCGTACCTGCCAATGGCACACCGATTTGCCAGCCGACATCGCGCCGCGCCATGCGGTCGGTAAGGATGCCGCAGGCCAGGGTGCCGACAGTCGCACCGGTGCCACCCACCACGCCTACCAGGAATCCGGCTTCTTGCAGGTTGAGCCCGTGGGAACGGATGAGGAAGCTCGGGCTCCAGGTGCCGATGGCGTAGCCAGCAATCGCCGCCGCGCCGCCGGTGAGTACCAGGCACAGGAACGAGGGCATGCGAAACAGTTCCACTAGCGTCTTGAGCCAGCCTTCCTGTTGCGCCACGACCTGACCCAGCGGCACAACGCGCTTGGGCGCACGTACGGTCAGCAGCAGAAGCAGGCCCAGGAAGATCCCGGGGGCGCCGATCAGCAGGAAAGCGTAACGCCAGCCGTGGTGTTGGGCTATCCAGCCGCCGAGGCCCAGGCCGACAATCGCGCCCAGGCTGGAACCGAGCATTAACACCGACAGTGCAGTGGATCGGCGGTTGGCCGGGTACAAATCCGAGACCATGGCCACCGACGGCGCCGTGCCTCCGGCCTCGCCGACTGCCACACCGATCCGCGCCAGCACCAGGGTCAGGAAGTTGCCGGCCATGCCGCAGAGCATGGTCATCAGGCTCCAGGCAATGCAGCTGAAGGCGATCACCGGCTTGCGCCCGATGCGGTCCGACAGGCGTCCCAGCGGAAAGCCGAACACGGTATAGAACACCGCGAAGGTCACCCCCGAAAGCAGGCCGATGCCGGTATCGGAAATGCCGAATTCGAGCTTCACCGGTTCGATCAGTATCGCCATGAGCTGACGGTCGATGTAGTTGAACACATAGATGCTGGCGAGCACGAACAGCGCGTAGTGCGTTCGCCATGTCACGGGGGGGGATTGATTCACTGCGGGTGCTCCCGGTTTTGTTCTAGTTGACGCGATGCTCGGCGTGTAACGGGTTTTTCTCATCGTCCATTCAGACCATTTTTGCTCTGCGCACCTTCCTGTTCTGCAGGATCGCCGACCTAGTCTTGTCGGACGATGTTTCGCATGTGCTCACGGTCAATCATTCAGCCCATATTCGCTGGCCTGTCAGGGTTTGCCCACGCTGTGGCAGGCCCTGGAAAAGCCTGAAAACAATAAGAAGCTGAGGAATTGCAATGAGCGTCTTGTTCGAGCCGGTCGCCCTGGGCGAACTGCAACTGGCCAATCGCATCGTCATGGCCCCCATGACGCGCAGCCGCGCCCTTGCCGATGCAGTACCCGGCAGCGATATGGTCGAGTACTACCGCCAGCGGGCCGGCGCCGGGTTGATCGTGGCCGAGGGCACCGCGCCTTCCGCGAGCGGTCTGGGCTATTGTCGCACCCCGGCCATCTATAACGATGAGCAGATCGTCGGCTGGCGGCGTGTCACCGAGGCGGTGCATGCCGAGGGCGGGCGCATCGTCCTGCAGCTGATGCATGTCGGTCGTGCCGCCAGCCGGCACAACAAGCCAGTCGGGGCGGCCACGGTGGCGCCGTCGGCATTGCGTGCGCGCACACAGGTGTTCAGCGACGCCGCCGGCCTGGTGGACACTGACGAGCCGCTGGCGCTGAGCCTGCAAGGCATTGGCGAGGTCATCGAAGACTACCGTCAGGCCGCACTGAATGCGCGCCTGGCGGGCTTCGACGGTGTCGAACTGCACTGCACCAGCGGTTACCTGCCGATGCAGTTCATGGCCTCAGGCAGCAACCAGCGCAGCGATGCCTACGGCAGCGACCTGACCGGGCGGGTGCGTTTCGCCAAGGAAGTCATCGAGGCCATGGCCAGTGCGATCGGCGCTGGCCGTGTCGGTTTTCGCCTGTGCCCCGGTAATCCCTACAACGACATTGACGACCGCGATCCCGCAGGTACGGCGGCCGCCTTGTGTGAAGCCGTGGCGCCGTTAGGGCTGGCATACCTGCACATCATGCGCTCGCCTCTGGCCGACCTCGATGCCTTCGCCCTTGCGCGTCGCCACAGTCCCCATGCCTTGATTCTCAATGATGGTTTCGACGGCCACTCGGCCAGTGCCGCTCTCGCGTCGGGCGAGGGGGCTGCCGTGTCGTTTGGCCGTCACTTTATTGCCAACCCCGATCTGGTGGAGCGCTTGAAGCATGGCCTGCCTTTGAGTGGCTTCAACCGCAAGACCCTGTATACACCGGGTCGCGCCGGGTACTCCGATTACCCCACTTATCAAGCGAATGCGCAGGAGGTGGCGCGATGAACCTGAATGACGTCAGCCACCTCCTGCCGACCCGCGCGGTACCACGGGAGCAGACCCAGGCACTGCTTGACCAGCGCTCGGCGGCGGCCGGGCTGATCAAGCCGGGTGATCGGCATACCCTGGCGGACCGCCTGGAGCAACAGGCGCGCGAGCAGGGTGAACGCACATTTCTGATCTACGGCGACCAGGCGCTGAGCTACCAGGAAGTAGATGCCCGGGCCAATCAGATGGCCCACACTTTTTACGCCAACGGCCTGCGCGCCGGTGATGTCTGTGCCCTGGCCATGGAAAACCGCCCGGCGTTCTTCTGCACCTGGTTCGGCCTGGTGAAGCTGGGGGTGGTGGTGGCCTTCATCAATACCCAGGTAAACGGCCGTGCGTTGCTGCATGCATTGCACACCACCGACGCCAAGGCGTTGGTGATCGGTGAAGAATGCCTGGCCAATATACAGGCCACCGAAAGCTTTCCGGACTTGCCATGCTGGCTGATACGCGACGCGGAAAACCCCTGGTGCGGACCGCTGCCCAAGGTGATCGACGGGCATTTCGATGCGCGCCTGGAAAAAGCGCCGCGCACGCCGTTTCCACGCGATATTCGCGCGCACATCGAAGCGCAGGCGCCGACCCTGCTTATTTTTACCTCGGGCACTACCGGCTTGCCCAAGGCGGCGCGCTACAGCCACATGCGCTGGATGTCCTCGGGCGATGTGATGGAAGTCACCCTGCAAGCCACCTGTGAGGATGTGTTCTATTGCTGCCTGCCGCTGTACCACGGCGCCGCAGCCACTTCGGTCACCTCTACCGCGCTGCGCGCCGGTGCAGCCATCGTGGTGCGCCGCAAGTTCAGCGTGCGTGAGTTCTGGAACGACGTGGCCCGTCATCGGATCAGCATCTTCCAGTACATCGGTGAAATCTGCCGCTATCTGCTCAATCAGCCGGTGCGCGCCGGTGAGCGCGAGCACAGCTTGCGCTGCATGCTCGGCGCCGGGCTGTCGCCGGATTCCTGGCAGCGCTGGCTGGAGCGCTTCGGTCCGATCCAGGTGTTCGAGGGCTGGGGCGCCACCGAAGCCAATGCGGCGGTGATCAACGTCGACAACTATTTCGGTTCTTGCGGACGCGTGCCGGACTGGAACAAGACCAATTTGCGGCTGGTGCGTTACGACATCGAAAACGACTGCCATCCGCGGGACGAAAACGGTTTCTATCAAGTCTGCAAAGTGGGGGAGATCGGTGAGGCCATGGGCTTTATCGTCGACCACCCGGACATTGGTGGCGGGCGTTTCGAGGGCTACACCTCAAGCGAGGCAACCGAGAGCAAGATCCGCCGCAATGTGTTGCGCGAAGGCGATGCCTGGTGGAGTTCCGGCGACTTGTTGCGCGAGGACGCTGAGGGTTACTGCTACTTCGTCGACCGCATCGGCGATACCTATCGCTGGAAGAGCGAGAACGTTTCGACCCAGGAAGTGGCGGACGCCCTGGGAGATCTCAAGGGCCTGGAGCTGGTGAATATCTATGGGGTGCAGGTGCCGGGCCATGAAGGCCGCGCTGGCATGGCCGCGGTCCAGATGCAGGCGGGCCAGGTGTTTGATCCGGCCGCACTGTATGCCGTGACTGAAGCGCGCCTGCCGCGCTACGCGGCTCCGGTGTTCGTGCGGGTTACCCAAACGGCCGACCTGACGGCCAGCTTCAAGCTGCGCAAGGTTGATCTGCAGCGCCAGGGCTACTGCCCGAAGCGTTGCGGCGACCCATTGTTCATCCGCGACGAACAGGCCCGCACTTATGTGCCTTACTCGCAAGCAGCTCTGGAGCGGGCTGGCCTGGCGCCCTTCGCGGTGGCCGACCATGGCTGATCTCGACGCCAACGGTCACGAACTGCGCAGCGGCTTGCGCTATCCCTGGCCACAGCCGCCGGATTCCGGACAGGTGCTTGAAGTGGCGCCGGGTGTGTGGTGGTTGCGCATGCCGCTGCCGTTTCGCCTGGATCACATCAACCTCTATCTGCTGCGTCACACCGACGGCTGGGTAGTGGTGGACACCGGCATGAACACCGCGCAAACCCGAGAAGTCTGGGACCGGGTGCTCGGCGACGTGTGTGGCGGGCTGCCTCTGCTGGCGGTGGTCTGTACCCACTTCCACTCTGACCATGCCGGTGTGGCCGCATGGCTGTCGGAGCGTTTCCACTGCCCGGTGTATATGACCGCCAGCGAATTCCAGTCACTGCACGTCAGGTTTCCGGCCGAGCAACCGCCGGGCTGGGACCTTCTCGATTTCTACCGCAAGGCCGGCGTCAGCGATGAGCAGAGTGCCGAGATGTTCGCGGTGATGAGCAACGCGCATTTCCTGCCAGCTGCGCTGAACCATTTCCGCCGTTTGCGCGAGGGCAGCTGCCTGCACATCGGCGGTCGTACCTGGCAGGTGGTCATCGGTCGCGGTCACTCGCCGGAGCATGCGTGCCTGTACGCCGCCGATGACGACTTGCTGATCTCTGGCGACCAGGTGTTGCCGCGCATCACCTCCACCGTCGGTGTGCATGCCACAGAGCCGTTGGCCAACCCACTGCGCGAATGGCTCGACTCCATCGAACACCTGCGCAGCCTGCCCGACAGTGTGCTGGTGCTACCTGCACACGAGCGGCCGTTCTTCAATTTGCATCAGCGCCTGGATCAGCTGGAGGACCATCACCGCGGGCATCTGGCACTGATGCTGGCCAACTGTGACGAGCCGCGCACCGTGCTCGAACTGATGGCTTTGCTGTTTCCCAAACTGTCGGGTCGTTTCGACGAACTGATGGCGCTTGGCGAAACGTTGGCCCATGCCAACTACCTGGTGGCCGAAGGGTCGCTGGAGCGGGAAGAGGACCGGGGGCTATATCGCTACCGGCGTGCTGTAAGGGGAGCGTGCGCGGTGACATCGCTCAAAGTGTTTTGAGCGGACGGCACGGCAGCAGTGTTGAACATTCCAGGCAGCCAACCGGTTGCCCTTCAGGGGAGTCAGTGTGATCAACAAAAACAACAATAACTCTACGGTCATCGGTTCAAGCGCGTTTCAGGTCACCAGCCTGGCGGCGGCCATTGCGCTGGTGTCGACACCGGTATGGGCCGGTGAAACCATCGAGTTCGACAACGGCGCGACCATCGACTGGTCGGTGACCACCAGCTACGGCCTCGGTGTGCGTACTGGCAGCCAGAGCGATCGCTTGCTGACGGTCAACGCCGACGATGCCAACCGCAACTTCGACAGTGGCAGCCTGACCACCAACCGCGTAGGGGCGCTGGGTGAAATGATCCTGCGCAAGGACAACTACGGCGCGGTGGTGCGGGGCAGTACCTTCTATGACGATGTCTACCATCGCAAAAATGATAACGACTCGCCCGCCACTGTGAACAAGAACGGCAGCAACGACGAGTTCACCAGTGACACCCGTTACTACAGTGGTGGTCGCAGCAAACTGCTGGATGCCTACGTGTTCAGCGGCTGGCGCTTTGACAACAACACCATGCTTGACGTCAAGGCCGGTCGGCACATCGAATCCTGGGGCGAGAGTTTGTTCTACCCCGGTGTGAACGGCGTTCAGAACCCTTCCGACGCGGTCAAAGCATCCCAGCCGGGTGTTGAAGTGAAGGAGATTCTGTTGCCGGTGGGCCAGTTCTCCGGCTCTTTCCGCCTCAACCCCAACATCACCCTCGGCGCTTACGTGCAGTACGAATGGAAGGGTACTGAATTGCCGCCGGTGGGCAGCTACTTGTCGAGCAGCGATGTGGTCGGGCCCGGGCGCGAATTCATCTATGCCAACGGCCAGAAGGTTGCCTACCGCGGCACCGACGAACCCCGCGATAGTGGCCAGTGGGGCGTTCAGGTTCGCTACCGCCCGGTACAGGCCATCGAACTGTCGCTGTTCCACGTCAATTACCACGACAAGAATCCGGCCACCGCCCTGGTCGGCTACGACCCGCGGCCAGTGGGCGGAGGCCTCAACGCCTTCGCCATCAATGGTTATCGGATCAAGTACTTCGAAGACATCAAGCTGACCGGCATCAGTGCCTCGACCAAGCTCGGCGATACCCAGATCGGCGCCGAATGGTCGTATCGCGACGGTGCGCCGGTGATGGTCAACACAGGTCTTGGGGCTGTCCCGGCCAGGGGCAAGGGCCAGCAAATGCAATTGTCAGCGTTGCGAATCCTGGGGGACCGTCCCTGGGCCAGCCAGACGACGCTGACCGCCGAAGTCATCCGGGTGCAGGTCGACAGCGTCGAAGCCGCTTCGGCCGCGCCGAACCTCCAGGGTGTAAACCTCCTTCCTTCCGTGGCATCTCTCGTGGCGGCTTCCGATGACTACACCTACAGCACCGGTGCAGGCTACCGCACCAAATCTTCCAGCGCCTACACCGTGGGCGCATCGTTCAGTTATCCGGGGGTTTTCCAAGGCTGGGATCTGGAAGTCCCCTTCAGTTTCTCCAATGTCTTCAGCGGCTCCACGCCCATGTCCGGAAGCATCTCCGGGGTGCAGGGCGACCGACGCCTGAGCATGGGCACCACGTTCAAATACTTGAGCAACCTGGAAGTCGGCTTGAAATACATCGCCTATCTGGGCGAGGCGGACCCGATCGACCGTCCGTTCGCTGACCGCGACTACGCCACATTCTCGATGAAATACACCTTCTGATCGACCGCAAAGGTCCGCGGCCGCCTTGCTGCGCCCGGACCTCAACACACTGGAAAAAGCCGCAGCGTAACGCTTCGGCATGGAGGCACTAATGGGGCTCAAAGGGCATGCGGCCATTGTTGGCACCGCACAGTACAAACCGGAGAAGTATTCGACCGCACCCAAGATGTTTCACCTCGAGCAGGTGGCCGACCTGGCAGCGCAGGCCCTGCGCGATGCCGGCCTCAAGGCCTCGGACCTCGACGGGTTGGTGATCAACGGTCCACATTTTCATGAGGCCTCGGTGTTTGTACCGGCGATGGCTGCCGAGTACCTGGGCTTGCGACTGAACTTTGCCGAAGTGGTGGACCTGGGGGGCTGCACCTCGGTCGGTATGGTCTGGCGCGCCGCCGCCGCGATCGAATTGGGGCTATGCCAGGCCGTGCTGTGCGTGATCCCTGCACGCATGGCGCCATTGGGGCCCGATGAGGATCCTGGCTGGATGGCCCGGTCCATGCGCTTTGGCGGGCATAGCACGGCATTCGGCGCGCCCGAGGCTGAATTCGATCTGCCATACGGGCACATGGGTCAGAACACCGGCTACGCGATGATCGCCCAGCGTTATGCCGCGCACTACGACTACGACCAGCGGGCCATGGCCAAAATTGCCGTGGACCAGCGCACTAACGCCCTGGCCAATCCGCAAGCGATGTTCTATGGCCAGCCGTTGACCATCGAGCAGGTGCTGGCCAGCAAGATGGTGGCCGACCCCTTGCACGTCCTGGAAATCGTCATGCCGGTGGCCGGCGGCGCCGCGATGATTATCACCAACAAGGAAGTGGCCGCGCGGGCCCGCAAGCGGCCGGCCTTTATCACCGGGTTCGGCGAACACCTGGCATTCAAGTCGCCGTCCTATGCCCAGGACATGCTGCACACGCCAATTGGTCCGGCTTCCCAGCGAGCCTTTGCCATGGCTGGGCTCAAGCCACAAGACGTCGATGCCGCGCAGATCTACGACTGCTACACCATTACCACCTTGCTGACCCTTGAGGATGCCGGTTTCTGCGCCAAGGGTGAGGGCATGGCGTTTGTGCGTGAACACGACCTGACCTGGCGTGGTGATTTTCCGATGAATACCCATGGCGGACAACTGAGTTTCGGCCAGTCGGCCTCGGCCGGTGGCATGAGCCAGGTGATCGAGGCGGTGACGCAAATCGCTGGCACTGCCGGTGAACGGCAACTGGGTCGCTGCGACAGCGTCTACGTCTCGGGCACCGGTGGCGTAATGAGTGAGCAGGGCGCATTGATACTTCAGGGAGCATAAGCACATGTCCAACAACAAACCGATGCCCGTGGCGACACAGATCTCCGCGCCCTTCTGGGAGGGCCTGAAGGCTCGCCGACTCTTGATCCAGCAGTGCAATGCCTGTGCACACTGGAACTTCTACCCGCGCCGACATTGCCCTGTGTGCCTGGAACACGACCTGGCCTGGCGCGAAGTCGACGGCGCAGCAACGCTGTACAGCTATACCGTGACACGCATCGCGACCTTGCCCGATTTCATGGATGAAATGCCGCAGAAACTGGCGGTTGTCGAGCTGGCCGAAGGGGTGCGCATCAACACCAACCTGGTCGGCCTTGAGGAAAACGAAATCGAGATCGGTATGGCCTTGCAGCCGGTGTTCGCCGAAGTCGACGCCAAGGGCAATCGTCTGCTGCGCTTCACCGGCACTGACAAGGATGCGGCGAGCCTTGAGCCGCTGCCCGCAATGGGCAGCGAGCCGGCGCCTTCAACGGCGGCACAACTTCCCGCGCGACAGGTCGACCTCAACGACGGGCCGGCCTTGCAGGCGCTGGTCAGTGAGCAATACAGCGACTGGAGCAATGTGGTGATGGTCGACCAGGCGCTGATCGACGACTTTGCGCGGTTGTCGGGGGACGATTACTGGATTCATACCGATCCGCAGCGGGCGCGGCTGCAAAGTCCATTCGGCGGCACCATTGCCCATGGTGCGCTGGTGCAAGTGCTGCAGTCGCGGATGAAATTGGCGTTGGGCTTCGAAATCAGCGGCTTCACCACTCAGATCAATTATGGCTCCGATCGCCTGCGCTTCCCTGCGCCTGTTCCAGCCGGCTCGCGCATCCATTCGCGGGCCCGGGTGAAAAAAGTCGAAATCCTGGCCCGTGGCACCCAGCTCACCCTGGAACTCAACATTCATGTGGTGGGCCAGGACCGGCCGTCGGTGATCAACGACCTGGTGATCCTGTACATGGCTTGATCGCCACCCAATCCAATGAGCGGTGATCTCCTGTGGGAGCGAGCCTGCTCGCGAAGAGGCCATACCTGTCGGCATCAATGCCCACTGGTCTACCACCATCGCGAGCAGGCTCGCTCCCACAGTTGCATAAGCCATTTGGACGATGTGCCACCCATTCCTTGCACCGACTATTGATCCAGAGGCAACGCCCATCTCGATTGCCTCGCATGCCTTGGTGCGTGACAAAAACAAGAGGATTGGCCCTATGACTTGCCTTATCCACGCCGTCCCCGAACAGGAGCGTTGCTCATGCGCTCGGTGATCGGCTACGCGGTCTGCCTGGTGGTCGCCTTGACCATTGGCTACACCTTTTCCCCCAAATCCCCTCCGCAAGCAGAACTGTTGGCCACGCGCCCGGACCGGGTGCAGATCAACGGCCTGCTCAATCTTGGCGCCCGAGTGGTGGCCGTGGGCGAACGTGGCAGCATTTTGCTCAGCGATGATCAGGGCGTCAGTTGGCAGCCAGCCAGCGTCGCAACGCAGCGCAATGCCACACTGACTGCAGTGGTGGCGCTTGACGCCAAGCGTTTGCTGACCGTGGGACATGATGGCTGGATCCTGCGTTCCGAGGATGCCGGCAGCAGCTGGCAGGAAATACGTTACGACAGCGATCTGGGCGAGCCGCTGCTTGGCATCTGGACCGGCGGTGGCGACAGCGTCATGGCGTTCGGTAGCTTCGGCAAGTTTTATCAATCTCTGGATGGCGGACAAACCTGGGCACCGCGGCAGCTGGACATCGACAGCGCGCACCTGAACAGCATGGCAGGTGGCAACGATGGTCGACGCATGCTGGTGGGCGAGCAGGGCCTGGTGCTGCGTACTACCGACAGCGGCCAGCACTGGCAGCCCCTGCCGGCGTTCTACAGCGGTTCGCTGTTCGGCATTGTGCGTTTGAGTGCGAACAACTGGGTGACCTACGGCATGCGCGGGCATGTGTTCGTCAGCCACGACTTCGGCGACAGCTGGACCCAGATCAAGCTCGGTAACCAACTGCCGTTGTACGGCCATGTGTTACTGCCCGATCACTCCGGCCTGGTGATCGTCGGGGCCGGCAGTTCGGTGGTACGCCTGGATGCACAGGGCGCGCTCGTCGGCGTCGGACGCCTGGCCGGTCTTGGCACGTTGACCTCGGCGACGATGGTGGGCTCGCGACTGCTGGTAGGTGGCGAGCGCGGCGTGTTGCAGGGCTCAGGTGGCAGCGTCGCTGCCCTAGTGGCCACACAGGCCACCCAGTAAATGAGAGGCGGTCAATGAATCAAGCTAAACACTGGGTGACGCGCTGCGTCGAAACGTGCGCCGACCACCTGATGGCCTGGCGCAAGGGGCTGCTGGTGTTGTTCGTCCTGGTGACGCTGGGCCTTGGCTACAGCGCCACCCATACGCAACTGGATCCGGGTTTCAACAAACAGATCCCGGTGCGTCACGAGTACATGATCAATTTTCTCCAGTTCAGCCGCTACTTCACGGGTGCCAACCGTTTCCTGGTCAGCGTGCGCTGGAAAGGCGAAGGCGACATCTACAACAACGAGTACCTGGAGACCCTGCGCAAGGTCACCGACGACGTGTTTTTCATTTCCGGGGTCAGTCGCCCCAGCGTGACGTCGCTGTTTACCGCGAATGTGCGCTATATCGAAATCACCGAAGAAGGGTTCTTCGGTGATGTGGTAGTGCCTCCGCGTTTCAGCGGTACTTCAGAAGACCTGGCGCAGGTGCGCAGCAACACGGCGGCCTCCGGGCAGGTCGGTCGTCTGGTGGCCAACGACCTCAAGTCGGCCATGGTCCGCGCCGACTTGCAGGACGTCGATCCCAAGACTGGCCAGCCGGTGTCCTATGTCGAGATCGCCAAGCGTCTGGAAGAGGTCCGCAGCAAGTACAACAGCCCCAATATCGAGATCAACATTGTCGGCTTCGCCAAACTGGTGGGGGATGTGGTTGAAGGGTTGAACACGGTGATCGGTTTCTTTGTGGTGGCCTTCGTCATCACCGGGTTGCTGCTGTGGCTGTATTCGCGGTCCCTGCGCCTGACAGTAGTGGCGTTGCTGGTCGCGTTGCTGCCGGTGGTCTGGTTGCTGGGTGTGCTGCCGCTGCTGGGCCTGGGGATCGATCCGATGTCGATCCTGGTGCCATTCCTGATTTTCTCCATCGGCGTGTCCCATGCGGTGCAGATGACCAACGCCTGGAAACAAGACGTGCTGGCCGGCAGTACGTCGAAGGAAGCGGCGCGCTCCGCGTTCTGCAAGATCTTTATCCCGGGCTCGCTGGCCTTGCTGATGAATGCCCTGGGCTTCGCAGTGATCATGATGATCGACATTCCGATCGTTCACGAATTGGGCGTGACGGCCTGCATCGGTGTCATGTTGATGATCATCACCAACAAACTGATGCTGCCGGTGATCATTTCCTACCTGCGGCTGGAACCTGCGCTGTTGCGTCGGGCGCAATCGCGGCCGGCGGGCAGGCACCCCCTGTGGTGGCGCTTGTCGGCACTGGCCGAGCCTGGGCCTGCCCTTGGGGTATTTGTTGTCAGTCTGTTGCTGCTGGCGGCCGGGGCCTACAAGGCTCGCGACCTGGCAGTGGGTGATATCGGCGCGGGCGCGCCGGAACTGCGCGCTGATTCGCGCTACAACCAGGACAACGCCAGGATCATCAGCAGCTACTCCATCGGGCTGGATGTGATGTCAGTGTTCGTCCAGGTCAAGGGTGTCGAAGAGGGCTGCTTGTCGCCTACCGTGATGCGCGCGGTGGAAGCCTTCGATTTCCGCATGCGTACCGTCTCGGGTGTGCAGTCGATTCAAAGCGTGGCGGACATGGGCAAACGGGTGATTGCTGGCAACAACGAAGGCAATCCGCGCTGGGCGGCGATACCGGGATCACCCCGCGGCCTGAGTCAGGGCGCTCGGGCCTATATGCCGGATGATGGCCTGGTCACCGACGGTTGCCAGCAGATGCAGATCCTGGTGTTCCTCACCGACCACGAAGGCAGCACGGTCAGCCATGCGATCACTGAAGCGAGGCGGATCATTGCCGAAGTCAGCTCGCCGCAAGTCGAGTTCCTCCTGGCGGGTGGCAACGTGGGGGTTATGGCGGCCTCCAACGAGGCGGTCAAGCGTGCGGAAGTGATCATGCTCGGGGCGTTGTTTGGATCAGTGGCACTGTTTTGCTGGCTGACTTTCTTATCCATCCGCGCGGTGTTGTGCATTCTGGTGCCGCTGGCGATTGTCGCGATTCTGTGTAACGCACTGATGACCATGCTCGGTATCGGCCTGAAGGTCTCCACCTTGCCTGTCATGGCTCTGGGTGTCGGAGTGGGCGTGGACTACGGCATTTACCTGTACGAACGTATTCAGCACGAAATGCTGCGCGGAGCCAATCTGCGCGAGGCGTTCTACCAGGCCATGTGCCAACGCGGCACGGCGGCGGTATTCACGGCCGTGACCATGTCCATTGGCGTGTGCACCTGGGCGTTCGCACCGCTGAAGTTTCAGGCTGACATGGGTGTGTTGCTGTCGTTCATGTTTCTGGTCAACGTGCTGGGGGCAATTTTCCTCCTTCCGGCGCTGGCCGCCTGGTTCAATCGTGGGCGGCCGTTGGTCGCCGACAGAATGCGCCAGCCGGTGCCGTTACAAGGGCAGTTTCGTCTGAAAAACAGCCCGGCCGAGCGTGATCGAGGAGGCGAAAAATAAACCTGTCCGACCTATTGTGGAGTCCGCACACACTAGGGAAACTGGCTGAGAAGTTGCAGTCGAATGAGGGGGAACCCGGGTTCCCCCAGCCGAAATTATAAAAATAACAAGGGAAGGGCGCAGTCCTTACCCGAGCGAGATAAGACTATGCAAAACGCTGACTTGACGCACCAGGCCCTGGCCAGTCTTGGCCTCGATCTCACGCACTACAACCAGTTGGTGGGCGAAATCTACGAAGGCGCCCTGGATCCAAAGCTGATGGCCCACGCCCTTCGAAGCTTTCTCAAACTCTACGGTGCCAACTACGTCACCTTGATCCTGCGGGTGCCGGAGCAACCCGAAACCGGCGTGATGATCATCGTCGGTGACATCGAAGGCGCCGGTGATATCTGCTACATGACCTACCCGCAAATCGATTCGCCGTTCTCCAACCAGCCGCTGGACCATGTGTTCACCGTGGACGACCTCATGAGCGCAACGCAATGGGAGCAGAACGGCTACTACAAAATGTTCTGCGAACCCTATGACGTGTACCACTTAATGTGTGCCGATATTTCCACACCGGACGGCGGCAAACTGCGCTTGCGCATGACTCGCCCCAAACGGGCTCCCAACTTCTCTGCCCACGACCGCGCAGTGTGCGCCAGCTTCCTGCCTCACCTGCGACGTGCCTCCCAACTGCATAACTTGCGAGACCGCAGTGAATCGCTGAGCGAGTTGTACTCCCAGGCCATCAGCCGGTTATCGGTGGCGACCCTGGTGCTCGACGAGAGCGGCAGTGTGTTGCAGATCAATCCCGTGGCCCAGGAAATCCTTTCCCGTTCCGATGGCTTGAAACTGGTGGGCGGACGCCTTGAGGCGACGTATCCCAGCGATAACCGTGAGTTGCAACGCCTGATTCGTGGCGCGTTCTGTCCCGATGCCCCAAAAAGCGCCGAGGCCATGTCGGTGACGCGTCCATCCGGCTTGGTCAACCTCGGCGTGGTCGTCGAATCGATTCCATCACTGGACTGGGCAGAGGAGAAGGGGCAACCGGCGGCGTTGGTGTATATCCGCGATGCGTCGAGCAAATCCCTGGCCAGTGAAGTGGTGACCAAGCAGCTGTTCAACCTGACCAAGGCCGAAACCGCCCTGGCCATGGAACTCGCCAACGGCTTGTCCCTGGAGGAAGCTGCCGAAGTGCTCAATATCCGGCGCAACACCGCGCGGGCACACTTGCGCTCCATCTTCTCCAAGACCGGAGTGCGACGCCAGACGGAACTGGTGCGCATCATGCTCAACAGCGTGGTTGCCTTGGGCAAGCCGCAACTCGCGTTGAAGGTGGCCGAAAAAATCAAGGTGCCGCCGCTGCGGCTGGCCGTGCCGATCTACCGTCAGGCCTGATCCTGCCCACCCTTCGCCGGGCCATTCGCCGCCCGGCGTAGCTAACATTCACGCAGCACATTTTTAGTCCGCACAGACGATGCCGTCCCGTGATCGCCCTGTCGATACTGGGCGGACCAATCACGGAGAATCACCATGCCAATTACAGCCATCACCGGCAGCGCCTCGGGAATCGGGGCGGCCGTATCTGCGGCCATGCGCGCCGCCGGGCATCAGGTCATCGGGATCGATCGCAGTAACGCCGAAGTGATCGCCGACCTGTCCACTGCGCAAGGGCGTGAGGCCGCCATCGGGCAAGTGCTTGAACTCAGCGGTGGGGTCCTCGATGGGCTGATCTGTTGCGCCGGGGTCGGTGTCACGGCATCCAACTGCGGTTTGATCCTTGCGGTGAATTACTTCGGCGTCAGCCAGTTGCTCGACGGCCTGCAGGGAGCGTTGGCCAAGGGCCAACAGCCGGCTGCGCTGGTGATCGGCTCGGTGGCGGCGACTCATTCCGGGCCCGATGGCCAGCCGATGACCGACGCGATGATCGCCGGTGAAGAGGCCCGGGCGCTTGAGTTGGCCAACGACCTCGGTCAACCGCACGTCGCCTATGCTGCTTCCAAATGTGCCATCAGCCAGCATGCCCGTAGCCTGGCGGTGAGCTGGGGCAAGCAGGGCATGCGTTTGAACGTAGTCGCGCCGGGTGCGGTTGAAACGCCATTGCACCAGGCCTCGCTGGACGATTCGCGTTTTGGCCAGGCTACCCGCGAATTTGTCGCACCTCTGGGTCGTGCCGGACAACCTGCGGAAATTGCCGCAGTAGTTGCCTTCCTGCAATCGCCCCAGGCTTCGTTTATTCATGGCAGTGTCGTGTTCGTCGATGGCGGCATGGACGCCATGGTCCGCGCCACGCGCTTCTAAAAAGGAACTTGCATGAACAAAGTGGCATTCATCACCGGCGCCAGCCGGGGCATCGGCCGTGAGGCGGCGCTGGCATTCGCCCGCGCCGGCTTCGACCTGGCGATCAGCGCCCGTACCCTCAACGAGGGGGAACAACATGAGCATGCCCTGCGCGACGCCGCCGGGGCGCCCCTGGCCGGCAGCCTCAATGGTACTGCGCAGGCCTTGCGTGATCTGGGGTGCCGGGTGCTCGTCGTGCCGATGGACTTGCTCGACAGCGCCTCGGCCCTGGCCGCCTGCCAGGCGGTGCTGGCCGAGTACGGGCGCATCGACGTGCTGATCAATAACGCGATCTACCAGGGCAGTGACCTTAATGCCGGATTCATGGACCTGCAGGCCCAGACCCTGGAACGGATGTTCCAGGGCTACATTCTCACCCCGTTCCTGCTGACCAAGGCGGTTGCCGAGCACATGGTGGCGCGCGGGGGCGGGGTGGTGATCAACGTCACTTCCGGTGCCGGCGAAAGCGACCCACCGGTAGCTGCGGGCAAGGGCGGCTGGGGTTATGCGTACGGGGCCGGCAAGGCGGCAGTGTCGCGATTGTCCGGGGTGTTGACCACTGAACTGGGGGAGGCTGGCGTGCGCGCCTATACGCTCAATCCTGGCGTAGTCACCACAGAGGCACTCAAGGCGACCATCGGCGAGAAAGGCCTGATCGCCCTGCGTGCGGGCAGCGCTCCACCCCACGTGCCGGCGGCGGTGATGCTGTGGCTGGCCACGGCGGAACAGGCATCCGGGTTTCAACGGCGGACCATTGCTGCGCAGCCGTTTGCGCTGGAGCACGGCATCGTCGCCGATTGGCGTTGACAGAAACTGCTTGTGAAAGCGGTGGGCTAGTTGGCATAGAGGGCGACGGGCATGGCCTCATCGCGGGCAAGCCCGCTCCCACAGTTTCGGTGTCGTACACAAAACCTGCGTACATCACTTAACCTGTGGGAGAGGGCTTGCCCGCGAAAGCGTCGGAGCGGGCTGTGGGATCTTTACGCCTGCCGCCGCTGGCGGGCGAGGGTCATGGCGGTGTCTTCGATCATGTCTTCCTGGCCGCCGACCATGCCGCGGCGACCCATTTCGACCAGGATTTCCCGGGCCGACACGCCATATTTTTTCTCGGCGCGCTTGGCGAACAACAGGAAGGAACCATAGACCCCGGCGTAGCCCATGGTCAGGGCATCACGGTCGCTGCGGATCGGGAAGTCCATGATCGGCACCACCAGGTCTTCGGCCACGTCCTGGATCCCGAATACGCTGACACCCGTGTCGATCCCCATGCGATCACACACTGCCACCAGCACCTCCATCGGCGTGTTACCTGCGCCAGCACCGAGGCCCGCGCAGGCGGCGTCGATGCGGTTGGCCCCGGCGGCAATCGCGGCGATGGAGTTGGACACACCCATCGACAGATTGTGATGGCCATGAAAACCGATCTCGGTCCCTGGCTTGAGGGCTGCCCGCATCGCCGCCACACGTGCACTGACTTCATGGGGCAGCAGGTAGCCCGCCGAGTCGGTCAGGTAGATGCAGTTGGCGCCGTAGCTTTCCATGAGCAAACCTTGCTTGACCAGGCCCTCGGGGCTGTTCATGTGAGCCATCATCAGGAAACCGACGGTGTCCATGCCCAGGCCGCGGGCGTGGGAGATGTGCTGCTCGCTGACATCGGCCTCGGTGCAGTGGGTGGCCACCCGAATGGTGTTGACGCCCAGTTCATGGGCCATTTTCAGATGATCGACTGTGCCGATGCCCGGCAGCAGCAGCGCAGAAACCTTGGCCTTTTTCATCAGCGGGATTACCGCCGACAGGTATTCTTCGTCGGTGTGGGCCGGGAAGCCGTAGTTCACCGAACTGCCGCCGAGCCCGTCTCCGTGGGTGACTTCGATCAGCGGCACCCCGGCCGCGTCAAGGCCGCAGGCGATGTCCTTCATCTGTTGCAGGCTGATCTGGTGACGCTTGGGGTGCATGCCATCGCGCAGGCACATGTCGTGGACGGTAATGCTTTTGCCGCGAAGATCCATGGTCTTTTCCTTATGCGTTGGCGGTTAAGCCGGTGGCTTGCAGAACGAGTTCGCCCTTGAGGATTTCCTCGGCGAACATCTCGGCCGTGCGTGCCGCCGCAGCCGTCATGATGTCGAGGTTGCCGGCGTACTTGGGCAGGTAGTCGCCCAGGCCTTCGACCTCCATGAAAATCGACACCCGATTGCCGTCGAACACCGGGCCATTAACCAGCTTGTAGCCGGGCACATAGCGCTGCACTTGCTCGATCATGGCCTCGATAGCGGCCGTGATCGCCGGCTGGTCGGGCTCAGTGACTGTCAGGCAATGCACGGTATCGCGCATGATCAGCGGCGGCTCGGCAGGGTTGATGATGATGATTGCCTTGCCTTTCTTCGCGCCGCCGACTTTTTCCACTGCCCTGGAGGTGGTACGGGTGAATTCGTCGATGTTTTTTCGGGTGCCGGGGCCGACTGATTTGGAAGCGGCGGTGGCGATGATTTCGGCATATTCCACCGGCTGCACGCTGGACACCGCCGCCACCAGCGGAATGGTGGCCTGGCCGCCGCAGGTGACCATGTTGACGTTCATGACGCCCAGGCCCAGTTGAGCCTTGAGGTTGACCGGCGGTACGCAATACGGGCCGATGGCTGCTGGCGTGAGGTCGATCATCAACACGCCCAAGGCATTGAGTTTGCGCGAATTTTGCGCGTGCACGTAGGCCGAAGTGGCATCGAAGGCAATCTGGATCTGGTCTTCCAGCACATGAGGCAGCAATCCGTCGACACCCTCGGCCGTGGTCTTCAGGCCCAGCTCGCGAGCCCGGGCGAGGCCTTCGGAGGTGGCGTCGATGCCCACCATCCACACCGGTTCCAGCACGTCACTGCGCATCAATTTGTACAACAGGTCGGTTCCGATGTTGCCCGGCCCGATCAGCGCGCATTTGATCTTTTTGTTCATGGTCTTTGGCTCCAGGAAGGGAGAAAGGGAAGGGCGTGCAGGGTGATCAAGGGACAAAGCGCAGGCTGGCTTCGCCCAGGCCACTCATGGAAAGACTGATCTGGTCACCGGCGACTACGGGCACCAGCGGCGCCAGGGCACCGGAGAGAATGATCTCGCCGCGGCGGAACGGAATGCCCAGCTCGCCCAGGGTATTGGCCAGCCAGGCCACGGCTGCGCAGGGGTGGCCTTGTACCGCCGAGCCCAGTCCCGAGCCTGCCGGCTGGCCGTTTTTAAGCATTTGCATGTGCACCGCGGCAAGGTCCAGCGAGCGCGGGTCGGTGCGCTGGGCGCCAAGGGCAAACACGCCGCAGGAAGCGTTGTCGGCCACGGTGTCCTGGATACGGATCTGCCAGTCATCGATTCTTGAGTCGACAATCTCGAAACAGGGGACGACCCATTGACTGGCAGCGAGTACGTCCTCGGCGCTGATGCCGGGGCCTTGTAAATCTTCGCCGAGAATAAAGGCGATCTCGCCCTCGGCCCTCGGCTGGATCAGGTTGTAACGGGCGAGGCTGACTTCGCAGCCATCCTCGACCTGCATGGCATTGGTGAGGAAACCGAAGTCTGGCTGGTGCACGTCGAGCATTTCCTGTACGGCGCGGCTGGTCACCCCGATTTTCTTGCCAATCACCTGCTCGCCAAGTGCCTCGCGACGTTGCAGGAAGTGCAAGGAAATCCGGTAGGCCTGTTCCAGGGTGATCTGAGGGTAGCGCCGGGTCAGGGGCGCCAGGGTCTGACGGCTGCGCAAGGCGTTGAACAATTCGTCGCCCAGCGTGTTGATCAAATGAGCGTCCATGGCAGGGCTCCAGTCATGTGGAAAAAAAACCCGCCCCGGCGTCATCAGGGGCGGGCCAAAAACAGCTGCTTAGCCGGGCCAGACCGACGAGTCTGCGCCGCCATCGACGTCGAGAACCTTGCCAGTCACCCAGGCCGAGGCCGGGCTGGCCAAGTACAGCGCGGCGGCAGCAATATCTTGCGGGGTACCCAGGCACTTGAGTGGAGTGTTGCTTTCCATGACTTGGCGCATGGCACTCGGCATCACGCCATTGAGCGCTTCAGTGAGGGTAGGGCCGGGTGCGACAGCGTTGACCCGGACCTGCGGTGCGAAGTCCTGGGCCAGCAGGCGGGTCAGATGGCTGAGGGCAGCCTTGGCGGTACCGTAGGCACTGAAATGGCGCTGTGCATAGCGTGCCGCTACCGAGCTGATATTGATGATGTTGCCGCCGCCTGCCTCGCGCATCAGCGGCACACACAATTGGCAGAAGGCGTAGCTGGTGGCGACATTGAAGTTCAGCACCTGAGCGAACTGCTCGGGCGACATCGCCAGCGGATCATTCGGACCGCCACCGCCGACATTGTTCACCAGGTGAGTGATACGACCCATTTGCTCCATGCTCTGACGCACCAGCGCATGGCGTTGCTCGGCGTCGTTGACGTCACACGCGACCGCCAGGGCGCGTCGTCCAAGGCCGCGAACTTCTTCGGCCACGGCCTGGACTTCGTCCAGTGACCGCGCCGAGCACACCACATCTGCGCCGGCTTCGGCGTACGCCAAGGCAATCGCCCGACCGATTCCCCGGCCGCTGCCGGTGACGATGGCGACGCTGCCGTGCATCTCGAAACGCTGCAAAATACTCATGGCCCTTGCTCCGTGGGGTCGATGGCTGATGGGTTGACTATCGTCGCAACGACCGCAGCCAGCATCGTCTCAATGGACTATCAATCAGGTACATACCCCGTAGGAGCTGCCGCAGGCTGCGATCTTTTGATCCTGTTATTTAGAAGCAGGATCAAAAGATCGCAGCCTGCGGCAGCTCCTACCCAGGAAGAACCCGGCTCTCGCAACCGATGCAAACCGTACGGCCCCCTAGTCCGCTTTGACGATGAATGATCGTGCGCTCGATCCGATGATTGATCACAACTGGCGCAGTGGCGCAGTGAGATCGGGAGAGTTGAGTGATGCACAGCATGCGAGAAAAGACCCAGGACGAACGAGATCTGATTGAGCGTGCGCGCAGCCTTGTGCCCGCCCTCAAGGCGCGCACGGCGCAGGCCGACAAGGACTTGAAAGTACCGGTGGAGACCGTGCTCGAGTTGCAGTCCACCGGACTGCTACGGGCCATGCAGCCACGGGCGTTTGGTGGATATGAAGTGGACCCGCGTACCTTCTTCGAAATCCAGACCATCCTTGCCGAAGGTTGCATGTCCACTGCCTGGATATACGGCGTGATGGGGGTTCACCCCTGGCAACTGGCCCGCTACCCGATCGAAACCCAGCGCGAAGTCTGGGCGCATGACCACAACGCATTGATCTGCTCGACCTACATGCCGGCGGCCAGGGTCACGGTGGTGGAGGGCGGTTACCGCATCAGCGGGCGCTGGGGGTTCTCCAGCGGCAGTGAGCACTGCCAATGGGTGCTTCTGGGAGGAATACTGCCGCCCGATGGCGAACAGGCGGCCGAGCACGGCACCTTCCTGTTGCCACGCAAGGACTACCAGATTGAACGCAATTGGGACGTCATGGGCCTGCGCGGCACCGGAAGCCATGACATCACGGTCGAGGATGTATTCGTCCCCGCCCATCGCGTGCAGCGCACCAATAACTGGACGCTCGATGCAACGCCCGGGCGCCAGGTCAACACCAACCCGATCTACGCGATCCCGTTTGCCCAAGTGTTCTCCCGCGCCGTCTCCACATCGGCCATTGGCGCCCTGCAGGGTGCGATCAACGAGTTCCGTGACAATGCCTCCAAACATATCGGCAAGCACGGTGCCCGTACCGCAGACGATCCTGTGGCGCAAACCGCCATTGCCGAAGCGATGATCACCGTTGACAGCCTGCGCCTGGTGCTGGAACGCAACTACGAGCACCTCATGAGCCTGGCCCGCGCCGGCGAATACCCGGATACCGAAACCCGGCTGTTGTATCGCTACCAGTCGGCCTACGTGACCAATATTTGCGCTGAACGGGCCAACGACCTGCTGCGCAGCATGGCCGCTTCAGGCTTGTACAACACCAACCCAGTGGCGCGACTGTTCCGCGACCTGCACCAGGCACGTGGACACATTGCCAACAATTACATGGCTTACGGGCGCAGTTACGGCGCGGTGATGCTGGGTTTGCCCAATCCGGACCCTTACGTCTGAAGCCATGGCGCCCGTTTTGACTCCTTGGGTCTACACCCGCCCGTAATACACGGGCAGGTGGTCATGAGTAGCTGATCTATGAACAATTATCTTGCCCTGCGTGTGGCACGAGTGATCGAGGAAACCGCCGATGCGCGCTCCCTGGTTTTCGACGTGCCGGAGCATCTGGGTGAACGCTTCCACTATCAACCCGGCCAGTTCCTGACCTTGCGACTGCCCTTCGAGGACGGTTGGTTGCCCCGTTGCTACTCATTGTCGAGCACGCCATTGCTGGATGAGCCCTTGCGGGTAACGGTCAAACGTGTGCACGAGGGCCGCGCTTCGAACTGGCTGTGCAGCGAGTTGCAGGCCGGCCAGACCCTGGAGGTACTGCCACCTGCCGGGGTATTTGTGCCGCGTAGCCTCGACGGCGATTTACTGCTGTTCGGCGGCGGCAGTGGCGTGACCCCGGTGCTGTCGATCCTGCGTTCGGCGTTGCTCGCCGGAACCGGCCGGGTCCTGCTGATCTACGCCAACCGCGATGAATCCTCAGTGATTTTCCGCGATGAACTCCGGCACCTGGCCAGCGCCCACCCGCAACGCTTGCAAATCGTCCACTGGCTCGATTCGGTACAGGGCATCCCAAGCGTCGGACAGCTGGCCGAACTGGCGCGGCCGTTTATCGATGCGCAGGCGTTCATTTGTGGACCGGGCCCGTTCATGGACGCCGCCGTCAATGCGTTAAAGGACCTGGGCATGCCGGAGCGCCGAGTGCATGTCGAACGGTTCGTGTCGCTGCCCGGCGAAGGCGAGCTGCCACAGGTGGCAAGCATCGAGGCTGCGGTGGCCGCCCAACTCGCCGTGCGCCTGGATGGCGAGGACCACCACTTGGCCTGCGACACCGGCGAGACCTTGCTGGCTGCGATGGAACGTGCCGGTCTCAAGCCTCCCAGCGCCTGCCGCGTGGGTGGCTGCGCTTCGTGCATGTGCACGCTGGTAAGCGGCGATGTCGAGCTGCTGCACAACGATGCCCTGGATGCGGGTGACCTGGCCGAAGGCTGGATTCTTGCCTGTCAGGCAGTGCCCACCAGCGCGCAATTGCGTATCCGCTTTCCAGAGTGAAGCCCCCAATGATGCCAAGCCCGAGCCCACGATGAATCAGAGCCTGAATCTTGCCGCGCCCCTGAGCGCCGTCCCCGTCAACTTTGCCCAGTTAGTCTTCAGCAGCGCCGAACGTCACGCCGGTCGCACTGCCATTGAGGACAACGGCCACTGCATCGACTACGCCCAACTGCCCGAGCGCGTCATGAGCTTTGCCCGGGGCCTGATGGCTGTGGGTATCCAGCCCGGTGACAGGGTCGGTATCTGGGCCCCGAACAGCGGTGACTGGATCCTCGCCGCGCTGGGCATTCAGTGTGCAGGTGCGGTGCTGGTGCCGATTAACACGCGCATGAAGGGGCTTGAGGCCGCCGATGTGCTGGAACGCAGCGGCTGCCGGCTGTTGTTTGTCCAGCAGCGATTTCTCGATGTGGATTACCCGGCGCTCCTCGCACCCCATCGACCGGCCAGCCTCCAGCATCTGGTGATACTCGATGGCGATACGCCCGAATCGCCTGCGGACCTGACGCTTCAACAGTTTCTGTGTGGTGCGGTAACCGTCGATGCCGACAGCGCCAGGCAACGCGCATTAGCGGTCGACCCCCAAGCCATGTGCGACCTGTTGTTCACGTCCGGCACCACCGGCAAACCCAAAGGTGTGATGAGCGGGCATGGCCAGAACCTGCGGGCTTTTACCGAATACGTCAAGGTCATCGGCCTGGTGCCGGGTGACCGTTACCTGATCGTAAACCCGTTCTTTCATGCCTTCGGCTATAAAGCCGGCTGGCTGACTTGCCTGATTGGCGGAGCGACCATCCTGCCCCACGCGGTGTTCGACGCCGAACAAGTGTTCCAGCGCATCGCCCGCGAGCGCATCAGCGTCTTGCCCGGCGCGCCGACCCTGTACCTCTCGCTGCTTGCGCATCCGCAGCTCAAGCAGACCGACCTGTCGAGCTTGCGCATCGCGGTGACCGGTTCAGCGAGTATTCCGCCGAGCCTGATAGAACGCATGCGCAACGAGTTGGGGTTTGCCGTGGTGACCACTGCCTACGGCCTGACCGAATGCGGGGGGCTTGCGACTATCTGCGACCCACAAGACTCGGCGCAGGTGATCGCCGGCACCAGCGGACGGCCTATTGCCGGCACTGAAGCAAGTATCCGCGATCCGCATAACCAGGCGCTGGATCCAGGGCAAACCGGTGAGATCTGCCTGCGTGGCTTTCACATCATGCAGGGCTATTTCCAGGACCCCGAAGCGACCCGCGAAGTCATCGACGCCGATGGCTGGCTCCACACCGGCGATGTCGGGCGCCTGGATAAAGCGGGCAACCTGATCATCACCGACCGACTCAAGGACATGTTCATCGTCGGTGGCTTCAACTGCTACCCAGCGGAAATCGAAGCGGCATTGATCCGGCATCCGGCGATTGCCCAGGTGGCGGTGATTGGCATTGCCGATGAGCGCATGGGCGAAGTTGGCTGTGCCTGCGTTGTGCTGCGCGAGGGCGCAGAGCTCGACGAGGCACAACTGATTGCCTGGAGTCGTGAGCAAATGGCCAATTACAAGGTGCCGCGCCAGGTGCGTTTTTTCCGCGCCTTGCCGCTCAATCCGTCGAGCAAGGTTGTGAAGAGCGAACTGCGCGCGATGGTGGCCAATGGCGTGCTGGCGTAACAAACGCTCATCTCACCAAACGGACGATGTGCGCGAAAGTGGTTTTTTTCATGCTGTGAGGACACAAGCCAGAACAACAAAAAAGGAGATGAGCATGTTTACCCGAAACCTTGTTGCGCGCCGTCCGGGGAGAACGATCGATGGACGCTGCCTGTTGGCGACAGCCATCACGGTGGCCAGTGCCACGGCCAGCGCCGCGCCGACCGTCGAATTGGGGGAAAACACCACCCTGGATTCGTCGCTGACGGTCAACTACACCGCCTCCATGCGTACCGCCAAGCAGGCCAGTCAATACCTCACTGACCCGAACAACGACGACGGCACGCGAAATTTCAAGCGCGGCTCATTTATCAATAACCGCCTGAGTCTGTTCGGCGAACTGCAACTCAAACATGACAACCTCGGTGCGGTAGTGCGCGGGAGTCAGTTCTATGACGATGTCTACAACCAGAAAAACGCCAACGACTCGGCGCAGACGGTGAACAAGACCGGACACAACGACGGCTTCAGTGACGAAACCCGCCGGCTGAGCGGCAGCACCGCGCGGCTGCTCGATGCCTATGTGTATGGCAACTTCGACGTCGGCGAGACCCAGTATCTGTCGCTCAAGGCCGGGCGGCACCTGGTGGCATGGGGCGAGAGCCTGTTCTGGGCCAACATCAGCCAGGGGCAGGCCCCGGTGGATGCCACCAAATTCAATGTGCCGGGTACCGAGGCCAAGGACTCGTACCTGCCGGTTGGGCAGGTGTCCGGGTCGTGGTCGCTGAACGAAGACCTGGCGCTGGTCGGCTATTACCAGTACGAATGGGAAAAAACCCAGCTCAACCCTGTGGGCGATTATTTCGGCAGCGACACCTTCGGACCCGGTGCCGAGTTCTATCGTCTGGGCGCTGGGGTAGTCGACAGCCTGCCAAACGGCCTGGCGGTCGGTTATGCCGGTGAAAAAGACGCCAGAGACAGCGGCCAATGGGGGGTGGGGGTACGCTACCGAATCACCGAAAACACCGAAGTGGGGCTGTTCCACTACCGCTATCACGAGCGGGTGGGCTCATTATTCTTCGACTTTACGGGTAACACCCAATACTCATCGCTCAAGGGCATCGGTCATGATTCCAGCGCACCGACCTATCGCCTGGGTTACTTCGAAGACGTAGAACTGACCGGGATCAGCTTCAGCTCCAAGGTCGGCGACTCGGTGCAGTACGCCGGTGACCTGAGCTACCGTGATGGCGCCTCGGTCTACCTCAACAACGGTGCGCCGACTACCGGGCAGATCTGGCAAGGCAACCTCAACGCCTCATACATCCTCGGCCCAAGCATGCTGGCCCAACAGACCACCGTGGTGGGCGAAGTGGTGCATCAACACATCGACGGGGTGGACAGCCTGACCATCACCGGCGGCGGAGCTGGCGTTGACGGCACCTTTGACCAGTTCGAGTCGCAGACCCAGACCCGTGGCTCGACCCTGCTGGGCGTGGGCGTCTACATGGACTACCCGTCCATCGCCAACGGCCTGGACCTGAGCACCAAGGTGGTATGGACACAGAACCTCGACGGTAGCGCCTACCAGGGCCTGGGGCGCGAAGAGAAGCGCCTGACTGTGGGGGGAGACTTCAAGTATCTGGGTAACTTTCAGGTCGGCATGACCTATATCGCCTACTTGAGTTCTCCGGATGTCGCCCAGGGGCGGTTCCTGGCTGACCGGGATTACCTGTCGTTGAACGCCAAATACACCTTCTGAAGATTATCGCTGCGTCGCGACGTGGCGATGCAGCGCTTCGTTTTTAGCCTGATAAAAATAAAGAGGCCTGCCATGAACCCTCGTTCAATCCCATCTGCGTTCAGCCCCGTCAAGATCGGACCGCTGATCCTGAAGAACCGCTTTATCAAGGCCGCCACCAATGAGGGCATGAGCGCCCAGGGTGTGCCTTCCAAACAACTGGTCAAGCTGCACTCGTCCCTCGCCGCTGGCGGAATCGCCCTGACCACCGTGGCTTACTGCGCAGTGAGCACTGATGGCCGCACCTTGCCCAACCAGTTGATCCTCGCTCAATCCAGCGTGCCGCACTTCAAGGCCTTGACCGACGCCGTGCACGAGTCCGGTGGCCTGGCCAGCGCGCAGATCACCCATGGTGGCTGCTTCACCTTTATTCGCGAGCGCTCAACCAAACGTCCGCTTTCAGCCAGCGGAGGCTTCAACAAGATAGGCCTGATGAGTGGCATGTTTCTCAAGCAGGCGATGAACGAAGCCGATATGCAGCAAGTGGTGCACGATTTCGTCCAAGGCGCGCGGCTGGCGCGCCAGGCAGGTTTTGACGCAGTGGAAATCCACATGGGTCATGGCTACTTGTTGAGCCAGTTCATTTCGCCGATGTACAACAAGCGCCGCGACCAGTACGGCGGCAGTCTGGAAAACCGCCTGCGCTTTCCGCGACGGGTGCTGCGCGCGGTGCTCGATGCGGTCGGCCAGGAGATGGCGGTGATCTGCAAATACAGCATCACCGAAGGCGTGCGCGCCGGTAACAGTGCCGAAGACGGAGCCCAGATCGCCCGCATGCTGGAGGATGAAGGCGCGCACTTGCTGGTGCTCAGCGCCGGGATGAACGCGGAATCGATCACCACCATGTTCGGTTCTTCCTTTCCCAAGGAAAACCGCGTGCAGCAGAAAAACAAGATCATCGCCCTGGCCATGGCCATTCAGCGCCGTAAAGAGCCGACGGTAGAGTTCCGCGAGCTGTATCTGTTGGAACACGCGCGCAAAGTACGCGCGGCGGTCAAGATGCCCCTGGCTTACCTGGGCGGAGCCAAGAGCCTGTCGAGCATTGAACAGGTCATGGCCGAGGGCTTTGACCTGGTCGCCATGGGGCGGGTGTTGCTGGCCGAGCAAGACTACGTCAATAAACTCGCCAGCGGCGTCAGTCGCGATTCGATCTGCACGGCCTGCAACCGCTGCGTGGCAATGATGTACACCCCCGGCGGCACGTCCTGCGTACTGGGCAAGCCCGGCGACGCCGAGTTGAACCGTCAGCCAGCAGCGGGGTAACGGATATACGTCAAGGCCCGGCTCCGGGGGAACGAGGCTTGCCGGCGAAGAGAGATAACGCGGTGCAGCACGTACACCGCGCCGCCCGGATCAGCCGTGTTGCAGGAAGTCGATGCAGCTGCGGTTGAACAATTCCCGGTGTTCCACCTGGACCCAATGCCCGCAACGGTTGAGCACGATAAACCGGGCATTGGCCGCACCGTCAATGATGCGCTGGGCACCACTGACAGGGTTGAAGTGATCGTTGGTACCCCAGAAGCCCAGGATCGGGCATTGGATCTCACCCAGGCGCGCCTGCATGTTCTGAACCATCATGGTGCTGAACAGGTTTTTCGGCTGGGTCGCTGCCACCGCTACGCGTTCCTGTAGCAGGCTTTCCGGCAGAATCGAATCGTCGAACAGCTGCAGGCGCATCATGCTGCGCATCTCTTCCATTCCGATGGGGCCAGCGCTGAACAGGCTGACCATGCGTACGATGCCTTCCATCTTGAAGTAGGTCTCGCGTTCTTCGACACCGCCCGGAGCCAGCAGGATCAGGCTCTGTGGCAGTTGCGGCAGGCGCAGGGCCAGGCCCAGGGCGATCGCGCCCCCCAACGAATTACCCAGCAGCGTGCAACGCCGCACGCCGATGCACTCCAGGAACGCGGCCACGCAGTCGACGAAAAAATCGAGGTTGTACTGGACGTCCTCGGGCTTGTCCGATCGGCCGAAACCCGGGAGGTCAAGCACGATGTTGCGATAGCCCGCGGCTGCCAATTGCGGGTAGTTGCCTTTGAAGTTGCTGAAGCCACTGGCGCCCGGTCCGCTGCCGTGCAGCCACAGCACCACGGGGCCTGCTCCCTCATCCAGATAGTGCAGACACAGGCCGTTTGGCAGGTTTGCGTAATGGCCGACGGGCAGGGGCAAGTCTACGGATTGGTTCATGGGGTTCTCCATTGTCTGCGGATTCATGACGCGCAGCCATGCCAGGCACTGCAGCCGATTAAATGCAGCGAGTTGAAGGGGGACGCGAAGACTGACGTGGTGCGCGCAATGCTAATGCTGGGGGCTGACAGCGCTGCACACATCGTCCGTTCAGACCACTCAGGCGCTAGTCCCATCGGACGATGTGTGCCCAGGCGCTTACCGCTAATCATGCAGGGGACGGCTCCATTGCAAGGGCAGCGGGCCGCAGCGTATTTGCACATTCGGAGATTGCTATGAAGTTACTCAACAAAGTGGCGTTCGTGACCGGTGCCGCCCAGGGCATGGGCCAGGCCATCGTGCGTGGTTTTGTCGCCGAAGGCGCCAAAGTGGTGGCTGTGGACCTCAATCAGGCGGCCCTGGCCGAGAGCCTGGCGGATCTGGGTGACCAGGTACTGGCCCTGGCCTGTAACGTCGGTGACGGTGCGTCCGTGGCGGACGCCATGGGCCAGGCGGAGCAGCACTTTGGCGGCCTCGACATCCTGGTCAATAACGCCGGCGTGGGCGCGCTGGACAGCTTCCTCGATACCCCGGACGAGAGCTGGGCGCGGGTGATCGGGGTCAACCTGGGTGGAACCTTCCTGTGCTGCCGTGAAGGCGCCAGGCTGATGGTCAAGGGTGGCCGCAAGGGCGCAATCATCAACCTCTCCAGCACTGCCGCGCTGACCGGTGACGGCCCAAGCCACTACTGTGCCTCGAAAGCCGGCGTGATGGGCCTGACCCGCTCAATTGCCCGTGAACTGGCAGCCAGTGGCATACGCGTCAACACCCTGGTGCCGGGCCCCACCAACACCCCAATGATGGCGGGCATCCCCGATGACTACATGCAGGCGCTGCTGAAAAACGTGCCCTTGGGCCGCATGTGCGAAACCGACGAGATCGCCAGGGTCGCGGTGTTCCTGGCCAGCGAAGACGCCAGCTTCATGACCGGGCAGAACATCGCCGTCAACGGTGGCATGGCCTTTATCTAATCAGGGAGACACTCATGAGCAAGCGTTTACAAGGAAAAATCGCCTTTGTTACCGGCGCCGGTTCCGGCATTGGCGAAGCCACCGCGCTGCGATTCGCCGAAGAAGGCGCCACTGTGGTGTTGTGCGGTCGTCGCATCGAACCGTTGCAAGGTGTGCAGGAGAAAATCCTGGCCCAGGGTGGGCAGGCCGACATCGCCGTGGCCGATGTCAGCAATGAGCAGGCCTACGTCGACGCGCTTCAAGCGACTGCACAACGGCACGGGCGTCTGGACATTCTGGTCAACAACGCTATGGCTTACACGTGGGGTGGTATCGACACAATGACCACCGCAGACTGGCACGCCAACTTTGCGACCACCGTGGACGGCACCTTCTGGGGCACCCGTACCGCGATGCAGTTGATGAAAGAGCAGGGCGGTGGTTCGATCGTCAATATCGCGTCTATCTGCGGCCTGTTCGGCACCGCCTGGATGGCCGGCTACTCCGCGGCCAAGGCGGCGGTCATCAACTTCAGCCGTGCGGCGGCCAGCGAAGGCGCACCGCACAACATTCGCTGCAACGTGATCATCCCGGGCGTGGTCGATACCCCGGCCACAGCCGGCATGCTGGGTGACGCAAAGACCCGTACCAACACTGAAAAAGTGATCCCGATGAAACGGGTCGGCCTGCCGGTGGAGCTGGCCAACGCGATTCTGTTTCTGGCCAGCGACGAGGCTTCGTACGTCACCGGCGCCAGCCTGGCGGTCGACGGCGGGCGCGGTTCGGACCTGTACACGGTGCTCGACTGATGAGCCAGGACTCGAGCGCATTGCTTGCGCGCATCGATCGACTGGAGTCGCTGGACGCGATTCGCCAACTGGCCGGCAAATATGCCCTGGCGCTGGACATGCGTGATATGGATGCCATGGCCAACTGCTTCGCCCCGGACGTGCGCGTGGGGCGCGACAAGAGCGGCCGGGCGCACCTGAAGGTGTGGCTGGACGAAACCATGCGCAAGCAATTTCACGGCACTTCACATCACTTGGGCCAACACATCATTGAGTTCAGCGATGCCGATCACGCCACCGGCGTGGTGTATTCGAAGAACGAACATGAGACCGGTCCCGAGTGGGTCATCATGCAGATGCTGTACTGGGACGACTATGAGCGAATCGACGGGCGCTGGTGTTTCCGTCGCCGCTTGCCATGCTACTGGTATGCGACCGACCTGAACAAACCACCCATCGGCGGTTTGAAAATGCGCTGGCCCGGGCGCGAACCGTACGCCGGCTCCTTCCACGAACTTTTCCCTTCCTGGGAGGATTTCTGGACACAGCGCCCGGACAAGGACGCCTTGCCGCAGATCGCCGAGCCGGCACCGCTGGAAGGCTTTCTCAAAGCGCTGCGTCGCGGGGCCGATGACCCCAGGATTCGTGTGCGCTGAAGGGCCGATCGTTCCCACGCAGGGAGCGTTACCAGTGAAATCAGAAGGGGGAGCTTGCTCCCCCTTGCTGTGTCTGCATCTCACGTAAGCATCAATCTTTTCAGGCGCTGTTGTTAATGAGGGCCTCGTGGTTCACGTGGCATGCCCAATGCCCGTTCGGCAATCACGTTGCGCTGAATCTCATTGCTGCCGCCATAGATGGTGTCGGAGCGGGTAAACAGGAACAGCGACTGCAGGCGACTGAGCTGGTAAGGCGCGCCGTCGAGGATTTCCCCGTCATCGCCCAGTACGTCCATCGCCAGTTTGCCCAGGTCGCTGTGCCAGGTGGACCAGGCCAGTTTGTAGATCATCGCTTCGCGACTGAGGCTACCGTCTTGAGGGCCTGAGAGCATGCGCAAAGAGTTGTAGCGCAATACCTTGAGCCCGCTCCAGGCCTGGGCGATGCGCTGGCGCAGCAGCGGGTCGCGTGCGGCGCCGTTGGCGCGGGCGATGCGGATGATCTCATCGAGTTCGTTGTGAAACTGCATCTGCTGACCCAGGGTGGATACGCCGCGCTCAAAACCCAGGAGCGCCATGGCGATCTTCCAGCCATCGCCTGGTTGTCCGATCAGGTTATCGGCATTCGTGATGGCCTGGTCGAAGAACACCTCGTTGAATTCACTGGTGCCGGTCAGTTGCTGGATCGGTTGTACGCGGATGCTGTCCTGGGCCATCGGCACCAACAGGAATGACAAGCCGTGATGCCCTTGGCTGCTAGCCTCGGTGCGCGCCAGCACGAAACACCAATCGGCTTCGTGGGCCAGGGAGGTCCAGACCTTCTGCCCGCTGATCAGCCAGTGTTCACCCGTGGCATCCAGTTTCGCCCGGGTCTGTACGTTGGCAAGGTCCGAACCGGCTCCGGGTTCCGAATAGCCCTGGCACCAGAATTGGCGGCCCTCGAGGATCCCGGGCAGCAAGCGCTTTTGCTGCGCCGGGGTACCGAAGGCGGCGAGTGTCGGGCCGACCAGGCCTTCGCCGATATGCCCCATGCGCCCGGGGCCACCGGCGCGGGCATACTCCTCATGGAAGATCACCTGCTGGCTGATGGAAAGTCCTCGTCCGCCGTGCTCCCTGGCCCAGCCGACGCCGATCCAGGCACCTGCGGCAAGCCGGCGCTCCCAGGCCTTGCGCTCCTCAGGAAAGCTGTGTTCATCCCCCGGACCGCCGCGAAAGCGCAGTGGGGCAAATTCCCCGCTCAGGTGCTCGGCCAGCCACCGGGAAACTTCTTCACGGAACATTTCGTCTGCACGACTGAATCCGATTCTCATGGTTGTTCTCCCAACAGGTGCTTGGCCAGGCGCTCGCGGTGCAACGCCGGGCTGCCTAGCAGGTGCTCGCTGGCGCGGGCTCGTTTGAAATACAGGTGTGGGTCGTATTCCCAGGTGAACCCGACGCCGCCATGCAGCTGGATCGACTCGGCGGCGCAGTTGAAAAACGCCTCGCTGGCATGGATTTTTGCCGTGGCGGCGGCCTGCTCAAGCTCCTGGGCCACGGCGGCATCGCCTTGGGGGGCCAGGCATTCCTGGGCCACGCAGGCGGCATAGTAGGCTGCCGACCGGGCGCACTCGACTTGCAGCATCATGTCGGCACAGCGGTGCTTGATTGCCTGAAAGCTGGCGATAGTGCGCTTGAATTGCCGGCGTTCAGCAATGTAGGCCAGGGTCAGGTCCAGGGCCTGCTGCGCGCCCCCGGTTTGTTCGGCGGCAAGGCCGGCAGTGGCAATCAGCAGGGTGCTACGCAGCACCGCCCAGCCTTGGTCTGGACCGCACAGTTGTTGTGACTCGCTGACCTGCACTTCATGCAGTTCAATGCGGGCAAGGCGACGGGTCTGGTCCAGGGTTGCCAGGGGGGTACGTACGACGCCAGGCGTATTGCCAGGCAAGACGAACAGGCTGATGCCTCGTTCGCCCTGAGTGCCTGGGGCGCGAGCGGCGACGATCAGCAGGTCGGCGCAGGCGCCGTCGATGACCTGTGCGTAGTGGCCGTCAAGGGTCCAACCTCCAGGGCGCGTTGCGGCCACGGCTTGCACACTGCCAGGCTCCAGTCCCGGAAGGCTGGCGAAGGCCAGGGTGGCACGTGTTTCACCGGCGGCAATCGCCCCCAGCCAGTGCTCCTTTACGGGTTCGTTGTGCCCCAGCAGCAGTGCCGGGGTGGCCAGGCAGGCAGTGGCGAACAGCGGCGAACCCAGCAGATAGCGACCGCTTTGTTCCAGCAGAATGGCCAGCTCTACAAAGCCCAGGCCCATACCGCCAAAGCGTTCCGGCACCATCAGCGCCGGCCAGTACAGTTCCTGGCCGATCCGTTGCCAGACCTCGGGATCATGAGCGTCAGGCCGGTTCATGGCGGCGCGCACGGCATGCGAGTCGCTGGCCTGGGCGAGGAAACGCTCGGCGCTATCGCGAATCATCAGGTGTTCTTCGGTAAAAGCGAACTCCATGGGGCGGTCTCTGCAATGCGAATGGATGCGCGAGTCTGTGGCGTTGAGGGAGGTGTTCGAATCACTAAAACGGACTAGTACTGACCCGCTGCGCGTCGTTGTGCCGAGCTCTGCTTAGTCTCAACGGACGATGAAGCCTTGGGCGGCGCTTTGCACAATGCCAACCACGAAAGCCCATTCAGCCAACGAGGACCAAGGCATGATCGACATTCGCGGTTTGAGCTATTTCGTCTCGCAGATCGAAAACCTCAGTCATTGGCAGCGTTACGCCGAAGACGTGCTGGGCATGCAAGTGCAGGCGGCCCCAGGTGGTGGCCTGTACGTGAAGATGGACGAGCGTCCGTTTCGTATGCTGATCGTCGAAGGGAGCGAGGCGCGTTATCTGGCTTCCGGATGGGAGTTGGCCAACGAGTCGGCCTTCAAGTCTGCACTCGAGCACCTGAGCGCCGCCGGCATCGAATGGCAGCCGGGCTCTGCGATCGAGGTCGAGCAGCGCGGTGTACAGGCGCTGATCAAGGTCACCGACCCGTCGGGCAACTGTCATGAGCTGGGCTGGGGTCATCGCTCCGATTGCCTGCCGTTTGTGTCGCCCCAAGGGGTGCCGCGGTTCATCACCGGCGACATGGGCCTGGGTCATACCGTGCTGCCAGCACCAAACTTCGACGCCACCCTGGCGTTCGCCAAGGATGTGCTGGGTTTTGAGCTCTCGGATATTTTCAACTTTCGTCCCGACCCATCGGTGCCGGCGGTTCGCATTCACTTTCTGCATTGTCAAAACGCCCGCCACCACAGCCTGGCACTCGCCGAGTACCCGGTGCCGTCAGGTTGCGTGCATGTGATGGTCGAGGTCGATTCGATGACCGAGGTCGGCCGGGCGCACGATCGTCTGCACGCCCATGACGTGTCCCTGTCCGCGACCCTAGGCCAGCACCTCAACGATCGCATGACCAGTTTCTACATGAAGACGCCGTCCGGTTTTGATCTGGAGTACGGCTTTGGCGGTTTGCAAGTCGACTGGGCCGAGCATTCGGCGTTCGAGTTCACCCGTGTGAGCATTTGGGGGCACGACTTTTCGGTCGGCCATCAGTAAGGAATGATCCTGATGAACAAACAACTGACAGCGGCCGATGCGGTCGCTCAATTACGCGATGGCATGACCATCGGTTTCGGTGGCTGGGGCCCGCGGCGCAAGCCGATGGCTATCGTGCGCGAGATCCTGCGCTCACCGGTCAAGGATCTCACGGTGGTTGCCTATGGCGGCCCGGAAGTGGGCATGCTGTGCGCTGCCGGCAAGGTCAAGAAGCTGGTGTTCGGCTTCGCTACCCTCGATGCCATTCCGCTGGAACCCTACTACCGCAAAGCTCGCGAGGCTGGCGAGCTGGAACTGATGGAGCTGGACGAAGGTATGTTCCAGTGGGGGCTGCGCGCCGCTGGCATGCGCTTGCCATTCCTGCCGACCCGCTGCGGCCTGGCCACCGATGTCACGCGCTTGAATTCGCAGCTTAAAACGATCCAGTCGCCCTATGCCGATGGCGAGGTGTTGCTGGCGATGCCGGCGCTCAACCTCGACGTGGCGTTCCTGCACGTCAACGTCGCCGACCGCTTGGGTAACTGCCTGGTGACAGGTCCGGACCCGTATTTCGATCACCTGTTCGCCCGCGCTGCCAAGCAGTGTTTCGTGTCGTGCGAACGCTTGGAAGAGCGCCTGGAGCTGAGCGCCGATCAAGCCCGTTTTAACACCTTTGAACGTTACCTGGTGAGCGGTGTGGTGCATGCACCTCTGGGTGCGCACCCGACGCTGTGCGCACCTGATTACGGATGGGACATCAAACACCTCAAGGGTTATGTCGCCAGCAGCCAGGCGGAGAACGGCTGGCAGGACTATGTGCAGACCTACATTGCCGGTGGCGAGCTGGCTTATCAGGCACAGAACGGCGGTGCCGATTCCATGGGCGTCTTGCCCCTTCCCGTGTTCTGAGGATTAGCGACCATGTCTGCAACCTGTGATTTTACCCTCGCTGAACTGATGATCGTCGCGGCCTCCGAGGCCTGGCGCGGTAATGGCGAGGTGATTGCCTCTGGCCTTGGCGTGATTCCGCGCCTGGGCGCGAGCCTGGCCAAACTGACTCACAGCCCCGAGCTGCTGATGACCGACAGCGAGGCGTTTCTGGTAGAAGAACCGATCCCGCTGGGCCCAAGAGGTGACTACGTGCCACGGTACTCGGGTTACATGTCGTTCGAGCGGGTTTTCGAATGCGTGTGGGGTGGCCGCCGCCACGCGATGATCGGGCCGACCCAGATCGACCGCTGGGGCCAGACCAACCTGTCCTGCGTCGGCGACTATCAAAAGCCCAAGACCGCGATCCTCGGCGTGCGCGGCTTGCCAGGTAACAGCATCAACCACCTGAATTCGTTCTTCGTACCCAGTCATAACACCCGGGTGTTCGTCAGCGGCGAAGTCGACATGGTCTCCGGCGTGGGCTTCAAGGCCGAGCGCTGGCCCGAAGGTGCGCGTCGCGACTTGATGGACATTGACTGCGTAGTCAGCGACTTGTGCGTGTTGGATTTCAATGGACCGCAGCGTGCAGTGCAGGTCCGCTCGCTGCACCCCGGCGTGAGTTTCGATCAGGTCCAGGAGAACACCGGCTTCCCGTTGCTCAAGTCGGCGCAGTTGCACGAAACCGTGCATCCCACCCCTGAGCAGTTGGCCGTGATCCGTCGACTCGACCCCCACGATTACCGCGCCACGGCGATCAAGGGCAATCCGCCCGGCATCCGTACGGCCTGAGGCAAGGACACGACCATGCACAGCAGCGACAGTGAATTCATCGTCCGCCAGGACAACGCCGTTTACGAGACGGACACCCCGGTGCTGTACAGCGTGGCCGAGGGTATCGCCACGCTGACGCTGAATCGGCCGACCTTCAACAACGCGCAAAACTCGCAGATGACTTATGCCCTGGATGCCTGCTTTCGCCAGGCGGTGAACGACGACAGCGTCAAGGTCATCGTCCTGCGCGGCAACGGCAAACACTTTTCCGCAGGCCACGATATCGGCTCGCCCGGCCGGGATATCGACAAACCGTTCGAGCGCGCGCACCTGTGGTGGGACCACACCAACAAACCCGGTGGCGAGCAACTGTATGCCCGCGAGCAGGAAGTGTACCTGGGCATGTGCCGGCGCTGGCGCGAACTGCCCAAGCCAACCATCGCCATGGTCCAGGGCGCGTGCGTAGCAGGTGGGCTGATGCTGGCCTGGGTCTGCGATTTGATCGTTGCCAGCGACGACGCATTTTTCCAGGACCCGGTGGTGCGTATGGGCATTCCAGGGGTGGAGTATTTTGCTCACCCCTACGAAATGAATCCGCGTATCGCCAAGGAATTTCTCTTCACTGGTGACCGCATGAGCGCCACAAGGGCCTGGCAAGTGGGCATGGTCAATCGCCTGGTGCCGCGTGAAGAGCTTGAACAGGCGACCTACGCCCTGGCCGCAGGCATCGCCCGCCAGCCACGCATGGGCCTGGCCCTGACCAAACAGGCGGTCAACCACGTCGAAGACCTGCAAGGTAAACGCACGGCGATGGATGCGGTATTTGCCTGGCACCACTTTGCCCATGCCCATAACGAGTTGCTGTCCGGCGACAAACTGGGCGGTTTCGATGCCAAGGGGATGGCCCGCGCCAACAAGCAGGCCGAGGACGAAAACCAATGAACCGCTGGTTGGAAACACCGCTGACCGAAGCCCTCGGGTGCCGTTACCCGATCGTGCAGACCGCCATGGGCTGGGTCGCTGATGCCAACCTGGTGATCGCCACGACTCAGGCCGGGGGCTTCGGTTTCCTGGCCGGGGCGACCATCCCGGCTGATGAGCTGGAAGGCGAAATCCGCAAGGTAATCGATGCCACCGGCGGCAGCAATTTTGGGCTCAATTTCCATATGTTCCAGGACAACGCTGCGCAGTGTGTCGACCTGGCGATTCAGTACCGCTTGCGCGCCGTGAGCTACGGGCGTGGTCCGGACAAACAGACCATCGCTCGCTTCAAGGCGGCCAAGGTGCTGTGTATTCCCACCGTGGGCGCCTTGAAGCATGCGCTCAAGGCCGTGGAGCTGGGCGCCGACCTGATCACTGTCCAGGGCGGCGAGGGCGGCGGCCATACCGGCGGCGTACCCAGTTCGATCCTGCTGCCCCAGGTACTGGCGGCGGTCAGGGTGCCGGTGATCGCGGCGGGTGGGTTCGCCACTGGCCGTGGGCTGGCTTCGGTCCTGGCTGCCGGTGGCGCGGGAATCGCCATGGGCACACGGTTTCTCATGACCCGCGAATCGCCGACTCCGGCCGCGACACTAGAGCGCTACCTGAAGGTCAAGGATCCGCAGCAGGTGCGTGTGACCACTGCGGTCGATGGCATGCGCCACCGAATGATCGAAAACCGCTTCATCAATCACCTCGAACAAGCGGGCCCCTTCGGTCGCCTGCGCATCGCCCTGGGCAGTGCGTGGCAGTGGAAGCAGCAAACCGGCATGAGCCTGGCGCACATGGCCTCGGTGTTCGTCCGTGCACTACGCGAAGACCCATCGCAGCTGTCGCAGGTGGTGATGGCTGCCAACCAGCCGGTGCTGTTGCAGCGCTCCATGGTCGATGGCGCACCGGACGAGGGCATCCTGCCCAGTGGACAGGTCGCCGCTGCGATTGGTGAATTGCTCAGTTGCCGCGAGGTGATCGAAGGCATCGCCGGTGAGGCACAGCACTGCCTGGATACGCTCCTGGCACGCAGCCAGCACCTCCCATCGAATCGTCCCGCCAGTATCGGAGAACACCTGTGACCCAGGCATTTAGCACACAACTCAATCAGGGCATCGCTGAACTGGTGATCGCCAAGCCCCCGGTCAACGCCCTCGACAGCCAGGAGTGGCAGGCCCTGGCGCAGCACATCGAAGCCCTTGGGGCTAATCCCGAAGTGCGGGTGATCGTGATTCGCGCCGAGGGCCGGGGCTTTTGCGCCGGAGTCGACATCAAGGAGCTGGACAAGTACCCGGAGCGGATCGTCGAGGTCAATGCCGGTAACTACGCCACCTTCAAGGCCGTGCATCGCAACCCGGTGCCGGTGATTGTCGCGGTCCATGGTTTTGTCCTGGGCGGCGGCATTGGTATCACCGGTGCGGCGGACATTGTTGTCGCCTCCGACTGCGCGACCTTTGCCCTGCCGGAAGTCGACCGCGGTGCCATGGGCGGCGGTGCACATCTGCAGCGCCTGTTCCCGGTGCAAAAAGTCCGTTACCTGTTTTTCACCGGCGACAGCATCAGCGCCCCCGAAGCGCTGCAATACGGCTTCATCGAGCGGATTGTCAGCAAGGATCAATTACGCGAAACCGCCCTGGGCATTGCGGCGAAAATTGCCGAAAAAAGCCCGGGCATGATCCGCATCGCCAAGGAAGCCTTGAACGGTATTGAAGACGGCAACCTGGAAGACAAATACCGCTGGGAACAGGGCTTCACCATGCAGGCCTATAGCAGCCCGGACTCCGCGGAAACGCGCCGGGCCTTCGTTGAAAAACGCGACGCCAAGTTCTGAGATAAACGCCATGGACCTGACTTACACCCCCAAGCAAATCGCTTTCCGCGCCGAAGTGCGGGCCTGGCTGGCAGCCAACCTGCCACGCGAGCCGCTGGCCAGCTACGACACTCGCGAAGGTTTTGAACAGCACCGCTCGTGGGAGGCCAAGCTGTTCGAGAGCCGCTGGTCGATGGTGATGTGGCCAGCCGATCTGGGCGGACGCGGTAGCGACCTGATCGAGTGGCTGATCTTCGAGGAAGAGTATTACGGCGCCGGAGCCCCCATGCGTGTCAATCAGAACGGCCAGCTGTTGCTGGGGCCGACCCTGATGGAATTCGGCACGCCGGAGCAGAAGCAGCGTTTCCTGCCGCGTATGGCCGCCAGCCTGGACATGTGGGCGCAAGGCTGGTCGGAGCCCAACGCGGGGTCCGACATGGCGGCAATCACCAGCAAGGCCCTGATCGACGGTGACCACTACGTGATCAATGGGCAGAAAACCTGGTCAACCCGGGCGACCTACGCCGACTGGCTGTTCGGGCTGTTCCGCAGCGAGCCAGGATCGAGCCGGCACCACGGGCTTTCGTTCATCATGGTGCCGCTGGACGCACCGGGAGTGAGCATTCGCCCGATCAAGGCGCTCAACGGCAAGGACGCCTTCGCCGAGGTGTTTTTCGATGACGTGCGGGTGCCGGTGGCTAACCGTATCGGTACCGAGGGGCAGGGCTGGCACGTGGCAATGGCCACCGCCGGTTTCGAGCGCGGCCTGTTGCTGCGCTCACCGGCGCGCTTCCAGGCCACGGCACGCAAGCTCGTGGCCCTGTACAAGGCACACCGCGCCAGCGCCGACCGCGACCCAAGCCTGCGCGATGCCGTGCTGGAGACCTGGATGGGCGCTGAAGCCTACGCGCTGTCGGCCTATCACACCGTGGGCCGCCTGAGCCGAGGCGAGCAGATCGGCGCTGAGTCGAGCATCAACAAAATCATCTGGTCAGAGCTGGATCTGAAGATGCACGAGACTGCCATGCGCATTCTCGGTGGGCGCGGCGAGCTGGTGGGCAAGGCCTCCCAGGCCGGCGATGCGGCCGGCTGGCTGGAGGGTTTCCTGTTCGCCCAGTCGGGGCCGATCTACGCCGGCACCAACGAAATCCAGCGCAACATCATTGCCGAGCGCATGCTCGGCTTGCCGAAATAAGGAACCGCCATGGACTTCACTTTTAACGATGACCAGTTGGCGTTTCACGAGGCCATCAGTCGTTTCCTGATGACCGAAGCCGCCCCGGAAATGCTTCGGGAAATCTGGGAAACCGATGCCGGCCGCTCGCGGGACCTGCGCAACAAGATCGCCGGCCAGGGCCTGACTGCCTTGTCAGTGCCCGAGGCCGAAGGCGGCCTGGGCATGGATGATGTGACCTGGGCACTGATGACCCAGGAACTGGGTTACTACGCCATTCCCGATTCATTGGCCGACACCGCTTATGTTGCCAGTGGCTTACTTGCCGGCCTGCCCGCAGGCCACCCGGCCCGCGCCGAACTGCTGCCCCGGATCGCCGATGGGAGCTTGCGCATGGCGATCAGTCATCCGGTCAATTTGCTGGTCAGCGATGCGCAATTGGCAGAAGTACTGCTGCTCACCCATGGCGATGAGATCCACGTGGTGCCTCGCTCTCAGGTTGAGGTAGAAAACCATCCGAGCATCGACGCTTCGCGCCGCCTGGGTGAGGTGAAGTGGATCCCAACGCCGGCGACCTGTGTGGCCAGTGGCGAGCAGGGGCGTGCTTTACAGGACCGTCTGCTGGACCGTGGCGCGCTGTCGGTGGCCGGGCAACTGCTGGGATTGGCGCAACGCATGCTGGACCTGTCCGTGGACTACGTGGCCCAGCGTAAACAGTTCGGAAAGCCGATCGGCAGCTTCCAGGCTGTCAAGCATCACCTGGCCGATGTCGCCCGCTACATCGAACAGGCCAAACCCGTGCTGTACCGCGCCGCACATGCCCTGGCCCGGTGCGACGTCAACGCGGGCGTATGGGTCTCCCAGGCCCGCCTCGCGGCGAATGAGGCGAGCTGGATCGCTGCCCGCAAAGGCATCCAGGTTCACGGCGCAATGGGATACACCTGGGAAGTCGATTTGCAGATGTTCATGAAGCGCGCCTGGGCTCTGGATGCATCCTGGGGCGACCGCGGATTTCACAAAAACCGCGTCAGCGACTACTTGTTCGCCGACACTATTGGCCTGGGGCCTGGACACACTTTCGAGGAATGAGTCATGGCACAGGCTTACATTGTTGATGCACTGCGCAGCCCCACCGGCAAGCGCAAGGGCTCGTTGAGCGAGATCCACGCGATTGACCTGGGCGCCCATGTGCTCAAGGCACTGGTGGAGCGTAACGTGATCCCCGCGCAAGACTACGACGACGTGATATTCGGGTGCGTCGACACCATCGGCTCCCAGGCCGGCGATATAGCGCGCACCAGCTGGCTGGCCGCAGGCCTGCCAATGACGGTCCCCGGCACCACCGTGGATCGCCAATGCGGTTCATCGCAACAGGCGCTGCATTTTGCCGCGCAGGCGGTGATGAGCGGCACCCAGGATGTGGTCGCGGTGGGCGGCGTGCAAACCATGACCCAAATCCCGATTTCCTCCGCGATGCTGGCCGGCCAGCCCCTGGGCTTTGCCGATCCATTCTCGGGCAGCGTTGGCTGGCGTGCGCGCTTTGGTCAGCAACCGGTGAACCAGTTCTACGCCGCGCAACGGATTGCCGATCATTGGCAGATCAGTCGCGAGCAAATGGAAGCCTTTGCCCTGCAAAGTCACGAACGCGCATTGGCGGCCATTGCCAACGGGCGATTTGCTCGGGAAATCGTCGCCTGCCAGGGCCTCGCGGTGGATGAAACCCCGCGGCACAGCAGCCTGGTAAAGATGGCTGAACTGCAGCCGGTGGACCCTCAGTACCCATCGATCACCGCCGCCGTGTCCAGCCAGACCTGCGACGCGTCAGCTGCGCTTTTGGTGGTGTCGGAGGCGGCGCTCAAACGCTACGACTTGACGCCACGGGCGCGGATTCATCACCTGACGGTGCTGGGTGACGATCCAATCTGGCATCTCACCGCACCGATTGCGGCGACACGCCGGGCTTTGGCCAAAAGCGGGCTGAGCATGGCTGACATCGACCGGGTAGAGATCAACGAGGCCTTTGCCTCTGTGGTCATGGCCTGGGCCAAAGAGCTGGATTACGACCCGGCACGCACCAATGTCAATGGCGGGGCAATTGCCTTGGGGCACCCGCTGGGCGCAACCGGAGCAAGGCTGATGACCACGCTGCTCAACGAACTGGAATGCAGCGGTGGGCGCTATGGCTTGCAAACCATGTGTGAAGGCGGCGGCCAGGCCAACGTGACCATCATCGAACGGCTGTAATTCTTTTACGTGGGCCGCCGCTTCGGCTGCGTGTCCACCCAAATCCAGAGGAGTTAAACATGGCTATTTGTGCAGACCGCACCGTGATCATCACCGGGGCCGGAGGCGGGCTCGGTCGCGCCTATGCCCTGGCGTTCGCCGCGCAAGGGGCCAATGTCGTGGTCAACGATATTCGCGCCGATGCCGCAGAAGATGTGGCAGGTGAAATTCGCGCGAGCGGCGGCCAGGCCATTGCCAGCAGCGACGACATCACCACGCTGGCCACTGCGCAGCGCATCGTCGATGCGGCGTTGGCCGCGTTTGGTGAAGTACATGTGCTGATCAATAACGCTGGCGTCTTGCGCGACCGCATGTTCATCAGCCTCAGTGAAGAAGACTGGGACATGGTCATGCGCGTCCACCTCAAGGGCCATTACTGCCTGGCCAACATTCTCGGTCGGCGCTGGCGCGACCTTGCCAAGGCCGGCAAACCGGTCGACGCCCGGATCATCAACACCAGCTCCGGCGCCGGCCTGCAAGGCTCGGTGGGACAGTCCAATTATTCGGCGGCCAAGGGCGGCATTGCTTCGCTGACCCTGGTGCAAGCGGCGGAGCTCGCGCGCTACGGTGTCACCGCCAACGCGTTAGCCCCGGCGGCACGTACCTCGATGACCGAGAGTGCCATGCCCGACGTGGTGAAAAAGCCTGAGGACGACAGCTTCGATGCCTGGGCGCCGGAAAATGTCGCGCCGCTGGTGGTGTGGCTTGGCAGCCCGGCGTCGGCCCATGTCAGCGGCCAGGTCTTCGAAAGCCAGGGCGGGCGGATCTCCCTGGGAGACGGCTGGCGCACGGGCGTCACCCGCGATAAAGGCGCGTTGTGGCAGGTCGAAGAGATTGGTGCGGCCGTGGACTCGATTCTCGCTGAAGCGCCCAAGGCACAGAACGTCTGGGGCTGCTGAAGCCCCGACCCTTTGTTCACGTCAACGTTCTCGACCTTCATACCCCATTTTGACGATGTGCCCGCTTGGCCCTCTCCGTAAAACTGCAGCGTATTGATTTCTTCGGAGGTAGACGCTGTGAAACAAGCCCCCCCTTATGTTCCCGGTCACCAATTACTGGCCGGCAAGTCGGTATTGATCACCGCCGCGGCCGGTGCCGGTATCGGTTACTCAGCGGCCCGACGGAGTGCCGAGGAAGGTTGTCGGGCGCTGATGATTTCCGACGTTCACCCGCGGCGCCTGGAAGAAGCGGTAGCGCGCCTCAAGGGCGAGACCGGCCTGCAGGCGATCTACGGCCAGCTGTGCAATGTCACGATAGAAGACGAAGTCCAGGCCTTGGTGGCGGCGGCTGAAGAGGCTCTGGGCGGGGTCGATGTGCTGATCAACAATGCGGGGCTGGGTGGCCAGAAGCGTGTGGTAGAGATGAGCGATGAAGAGTGGTTGCGGGTGCTGGACGTGACATTGACGGGCACCTTTCGCATGACTCGGGCGATGTTGCCGCACATGCAGCGCCGCGGCGCAGGAGCCATCGTCAATAACGCCTCGGTGCTCGGTTGGCGGGCCCAAAAGGAACAGGCCCATTACGCTGCGGCCAAGGCCGGCGTAATGGCCCTGACCCGCTGCAGCGCCCTGGAAGCCGCTGAGTTTGGCGTGCGCATCAATGCGGTATCGCCGTCGATTGCCCTGCACGATTTTCTCAAGAAAGCCTCCAGCGAAGAATTGCTCGCCAGCCTGGCAGGGCGCGAAGCGTTCGGTCGCGCCGCCGAAGTATGGGAGGTGGCCAACGTGATGATGTTCCTGGCCAGCGACTACGCCTCCTACATGGTCGGTGAAGTGCTGTCAGTCAGTTCACAACAAGCTTGAGGGCACGCTCATGAGTCACCTTTTCAGCAGCGCCCAGGCTCTGCTTGCGGCCGAAGGCCTGGACCTGGGCCACACCGCCTGGCTGACCATCAACCAGGAACGCATCGATCTGTTCGCCGAGGCCACGGGTGACCACCAGTGGATTCATGTCGATCCGATACGCGCCGCCAACGGGCCGTTCGGCACCTGCATTGCCCACGGCTACCTGACCCAGTCCCTGGCCAACCTGTTCATGCCGCAGTTGTTGACCCTTTCAAACATGACCATGGGCGTCAACTACGGGAGCGATCGGGTGCGCTTCCCGGCCCCGGTCAAGGTCGATTCGCGGGTGCGCGGCAGCGGCCAGATTACCCGCGCCGAGCCAGTGGGCGACGCCGTGCAACTGGTGGTGCGCATCACCGTGGAAGTCGAAGGCCAGGCGCGCCCGGGCTGCGTAATCGACACCATCAGCCGCTATACCTTCAACCCAATTTGCGAGTGAGTTTCCATGGACCTGAATGAAGTCGTCATCGTCGCCACCGCCCGTACAGCGCTGGCCAAATCGTTTCGTGGATCGTTCAACGATACCGAGGCGCCAGTGCTGGGTGGGCATGTGGTACGCGCGGTGGTCGAACGTGCCGGCATTGAGCCTGGGGACGTAGAAGATGTGATCATGGGTGCGGCGGTTCAACAGGGCACCCAGGCCTATAACATCGGTCGGCTCTGTGCCTACACCGGTGGCTTGCCGGACAGTGTGCCGGGGATGGCGCTGGACCGCATGTGCGCCTCGGGGCTGATGAGTATCGGCGTAGCTGCCAAGAGCATCATGAGTGGCGAGATGAACATTGCCATTGGCGGCGGCGTGGAGTCCTTGTCGCTGACCCAGACCAAACACAAAAACAGCTTCCGCGCCCAATCCGAAGCGGTGCTGCAGGTGATGCCCAGCGCCTATATCCCGATGATTGAAACCGCCGAGATCGTCTCCCGTCGTTATGGCATCAGTCGCGCCGCCCAGGATGAGTATTCATTGCAAAGCCAGCTGCGCACGGCTGCTGCTCAACGGGACGGGCTCTTTGATGAGGAAATCGTCGGCCTGAGCGTGGACAAGCTGCTGTTCGCCGCTGATGGCCAGCCCAATGGTCATGAGCGCGTGCAGGTTCTGCGTGACGAATGCAACCGACCGAGTACGCGCCTTGAAGACCTGGCAAACCTGAAGCCGGTGTGGAAGGACGGTAAATGGATCGAGCAGGGGACGTTCGTCACCGCCGGCAACGCCTCGCAGTTCTCGGACGGTGCTGCGGCCAGTCTGTTGATGAGTCGTACCGAGGCCAAGCGTCGCGGATTGACGCCTTTGGGCATCTACCGTGGCATTGCCGTGGGTGGATGCTCACCCGAGGAAATGGGCATCGGTCCGGTGATCGCCATACCCAAGCTGCTCAAGCGTTTCGGCTTGGGGGTGGGGGATATTGGCCTGTGGGAGATCAACGAGGCTTTTGCCTGCCAGGTGTTGCATTGTCGCGACGCGCTGCAGATCCCGGCAGAGCGCCTGAACGTCAACGGCGGGGCGATTGCCATCGGTCACCCATTCGGTATGTCCGGCGCGCGGATGGTGGGCCATGCCTTGCTCGAAGGGCGGCGGCGCGGTGCGCGTTATGTGGTGATTGCCATGTGCATCGGTGGCGGAATGGGCGCCGCCGGCCTGTTCGAACTGCCGTGAAGCGAGCGGGACGCGGCCGCACATTCGATTAAAGCCATGGGGGCCCGCAGGTCGGGCCCGCTGCTGGGGAATGGATATGCAAAGTTGTATGCCCAATGCACAGGTCCTCGCGCAAATGGGCCTGGAGTTGGCCGAGTACGAACGGATCATTGGCAACATCTACGATTCGTCGATGAACACGGTCTCCTTGAGTGACTCGTTGCGCGACATACGCGCGCTGTTCAAGGCTAATTTCGTGACCTTGATCCTGCGGGTTCAGGATGAGCCGCTGCTGTCACCGATGGTGGTTGCCGGTGATGTCGAATTGGGCCAGGGCGGCATCAATCATTACGCCTACTACGCCAAATCTACCCTGTTCGAGGGTTTGCCCACCGACACGGTATTCACCATCGATGAGCTGATGAGCGATGCCGAATGGGCCAGTTCGGCGTTTTACCTGCTGTACTGCCAACCTTACGATTGTTACCACATGCTGGGTGCCGATATACGCATGCCGGATGGCGGCATCGTGCGTTTTCGGATCAATCGACCACAGGGCCACCCGCCATTCAGTGAGACCGAGCGGGCCTTGTGCGCCATGTTGCTGCCCCATTTGCGTCGGGCCTTGCACATGTATTCGCTGCTGGACCGCAGTGAGTCTCTGGGCAGCCTGTATTCGCAAACGATCAGCCGCCTCGCAGTGGCGACCTTCGTGCTCGACGAGAACGGCTGCGTAGTGCAACTCAACCCCGTGGCCAGGGAAATCCTTGACAGTCAGGACGGCCTTAAAGTGGTGGGAGGTCGACTGGAGGCTACCTATCCCAGTGACAATCGGGATTTGGCGCGCCTGGTGCGCAATGCCTTCCAGCGTGCCAGGCAAGGCGCCGCCAGGGGCGTGCAGGTGGCCGAGGCGACGTCGATTTCCCGTCCTTCGGGACAGGTCAGCCTCGGCGTAGTGGTGGAATTGATTCCTTCACGGGAACTGCTCGAAGGCCACGGTAAACCCACAGTGGTGGTGTATGTGCGGGACGCGGTGAGCAAATCGCTGGTGAGCACGGTACTGACTTCGCAGCTGTACAACCTGACCCCGGCAGAAACCGCGCTCGCCCTGGAATTGGCCAACGGCCTGTCGCTTGAGGACGCCTCGGAAATTCTGAATATCCGGCGCAATACCGCACGCGCGCACCTGCGTTCGATATTTTCCAAGACGGGTGTCCGACGCCAGACCGAGCTGGTGCGGATCATGCTCAATAGCGTGGTAGCGCTGGGTGCGCCCCAGCCGGCCGGGTCTCGGCTGTGACTTGGGGCCAGGCCAAAATGCGTTAGTCCGTGCGGACGATGCTCTCGGTTTCCTTGCCTGTCGATACTGGGCAACCGTTGTCGAACCCAAGGAGAATAAAAATGACCGGCAGTAATAAGTCCCCTGGCTGGGCCTTGACGTTGTTATTTGGATGCTGTGCCATCGGCACCGCAAACGCAGCACCGGAGGACATCCCGCGCCTTGGCAAAGACTTGACGTGCCTGGGCGCGGAACAGGCCGGCAATGCCGATGGCAGTATCCCGGCGTTCAGTGGCAAGTGGCTGGGCGCGCCGCCCCATGTTGATTTCAAAGGTACGGGGCACCACCCCGTGGATCCGTACCCGGACGAAAAACCGTTGTTTGTGATCACCGCGCAGAACATCGCGCAATACAGTGACTCCCTGTCTGACGGGCAAAAAGCCCTGTTCAAATTGTACCCGGCCACCTACAAAATGCCGGTGTATCCCTCGCACAGGGATTTTCGCGTCAGTGACTCGGTATGCCAGGCCACTCGGGAAAACGCCAGCCTGGCGCGTCTGGTGGATGACGGCGAAGGGGTCGTCGGCAAGACCGGCGGCACACCATTCCCGGTGCCGCGCAGCGGGCTGGAGCTGTTGAAGAATGCCTCGACCTTCACCTTGCGGGCCTGGACCGAAGAGTACACCTCCGATAACGCCTACGTGCTCAAGGACGGCAATATCAACTGGGGCAGGGTGCATTCGCGCAACCTGGCTCCATCATTGGAACCCGGCAAGATCGGCGATACCAACGGCAACTCGTCGTTCTATCTCAACGAAACCCTGCTACCGCAACGGGACAAGGGTGAGATCAACACCGGCACCGAATTCTGGAACGACAAAACCGAACCGCGCCAGGCCTGGCGTTACGATCCAGGCACCCGGCGCGTGCGTCAATCGCCGGGCTATGGTTTCGACATGTCATTCCCCGGCAGTGGCGGCTCGATCACTGTGGATGAAGTGCGCCTGTTCAACGGGTCCGGCCAGCGCTACGACTGGAAGATCGTTGGCAAACGGGAAATGTACATTCCGTACAACACCTATCGTCTGCACGACGCCAAGCTCACCTACGCCAGCCTGTTGACTCCCGGACACATCAATCCCGATGCCATGCGTTATGAGCGTCACAGGGTCTGGGAACTGGAAGGCACGCTCAAACCTGGCTATCGCCACCTGTATGGCAAACGCAAGTTATATGTCGACGAAGACACCTGGTTTCCGATGCTCGCCGACAACTACGACAACCGTGGCGAGTTATGGCGCACCTCGATGGTCAACTACTTTTATGCCTACGAGAGCCAGGCCCAGCAGGCGGGCGTCGGCCTGTACTACGACCTCAATGCCGGCAGCTACCTGGCGTTCAACCTGATCAACGAGCAGCGCAACGGTTACCTGTTGAACAAACCCGGTTTCAGTCCCAGGGACTTCGGCCCGGAAGCCGCTCGCCGCTTCGGCCAGTAAGCAGGGAACAGGGCGCCCGCTGTTTCAGGGGCGCACTTTGAGAGTAGCTCTCATTTGATCTAGTCCAACTGCACGATGATCTTGCTGCGCGACTGCTCAATGATATCCGCCATGGGATTACCCGGTATTTCTTGGGGGCATCGCCTGCCCCGAAGTCTGCATTTGAGGAATAATAACAATGACGAAACTCGCTGAAATCAACATCGAGAATGCCCAGCGTACCCACCGTTACGCGCGCGGCTGGCACTGCCTGGGCAATGCCAACGATTACCGTGATGGCAAGCCTCATACCCTGGAAATCTTCGGCACTCGGCTGGTGGCGTTTGCCGATAGCCAGGGCGTCATCAGTATTCTCGATGCCTACTGTCCGCACATGGGCGCCGACCTGTCACAGGGCACCATCGAGAACGACAGACTGGTATGCCCGTTCCATCACTGGAAGTACGACACCGGCGGCAAATGCGTGGAGATCCCTTACTGCAAGCGCATTCCTCCCAAGGCCAAGACGCGCAGTTGGTTGACCTGCGAGGAGAACAACCTGTTGTTCGTCTGGAACAACCCCGAAGGCCGTCCGCCCAAAGAGGGCGTGATCATTCCGCACCTCCCTGAGATGGACGACCCGGACTGGATTCATAACTGGAACATCGACACCATGCTGATCGAAACCAACCCACGGGAGTTGGTCGATAACCTGGTGGATGCCCAGCATTTCGGGCCGGTGCACGGTACGCCAACCAAGTATTTCGCCAACATTTTCGAAGGGCATATCGGCCATCAGATTTTTCATGGTGACTCCGAGCGCCTGGGCGGTGACCTGATCGCACCATCGGCCTACTACGGTCCGGCCACTCACTTCACCCATATCAGTTCGATGTTCGGCGATGCGCGGATCCACGCCATTCTGCTCAACAGCCACGTGCCAGTGACGCCAAACAGTTTTGACTTGCGCTTTGGTTGCATGGTCAAGCGCGTACCGGGCTGGACGGAAGAGCAAAACCAGGAAGTGGCCAGGGCGTATGTCCAGGGCAACCGGGACTCGTTCTACCAGGACGTGGTGATCTGGAAGCACAAAATCCGTATCGACAAGCCGGTGCTCGCAGAAACCGACGGGCCGGTCTATCAGTTGCGCGAGTGGTATGAGCAATTCTTCACCAATGAGGACGACGTGCCCGCGTCAATGGCGCTGCGTCGCGAGTTCATAACGGTCGACGAGCGCTGATAGAGGGAGCAGGGCGCCTTCGAGAAGCAAGCGAATACTCTCCAAGGCGCCGCTCCCAGGGACACAGCCACCCTTGAGTCCATGGTGATGACTCAGGTCCGATTTGAAGGCAATGAGGGAATACAAAATGAAAATAAAAAATGCCTACACGTTTCCTTTGTTAGTAGTGTTTCTCCTGGTGTTGGTTGTACAGATGTCGGTGCCGGCGGAGTCGGCCAGCGTCAAGGCGTGCAAGCGCTACGCGAGCTGCCTTTCGCTGAGTTCGGGAATCTCAAACTGGCTGGATTTCCGTTAGGGCTGTTTCAGGGGAGTGTTGCCTCGGAACCGCGGGCAACGCTCTGCCCCTGTTTGTCGCGACAGTTGTTATCAATGGGGGTGGCCCCGTCGTAGAGGTGGGCGCCACAACGCTGCCCAGCGTTTCAGGCTTTATTAAAGTGCTCTGCTGATGGCTGAGTCAGCGTGCTAATGTCGAGGCAAAATGGCTGATCGCCTGTACCACCTGACGAGCACTGTCCTGAATATCAAGAATCACTTGACCCGCCTCACCGGCTAATTTGACGCCTTGTTCTGCCTTGTCTTTACTCGCCTCCATCCTGGCCACTGCCCCCGTGGCCAATTCACGATTGTGCTGCACCACCTCGACAATCTTGACAGTGGCTTGACTCGTGCGTGCAGCCAAGTTGCGCACTTCGTCAGCAACCACGGCAAAACCTCGCCCCTGATCTCCTGCACGAGCCGCTTCGATGGCCGCATTGAGCGCCAGAAGATTCGTCTGCTCGGCAATCCCACGGATGGTCTGCACGATACTGCTGATTATCTCCGACTGCTGACTGACGGCGTTGACACCTTCGGCTGCGTGATTCAATTCGTCGGCCAGGCTTTGCATGACATTCACGGTGTCCTGCACTACACGGGCTCCTTCGTGGGCTGTATCGTCAGTTTTCAGTGAAGTCTCATAAGCCATGCGCGCCGCTCGTGACTCGGTTTCCTGCTGTAGAACCTGATCCGTAATATCGCTCGCATACTTGACTATTTTGTAAAGATCGCCGTTGGCGTCGAACACCGGATTGTAAGTCGCACGTAACCAGACCACGCGTCCCTGGTTGTTGAGGCGCTTGAAGCTGCCTGAGAAAAATTCGCCTTGATTCAGGCGCTCCCAGAACTGGCAGTAATCGGGGGATTCGATTTCGCTACGCTCACAGAACAGCCGGTGGTGCTTGCCAACAATCTCTTCCAAGCGGTAACCCATCACTGCAAGGAAGTTTTCATTGGCGTTGACGACTTCTCCCTGCCGGTTGAACTCGATGGTTGCCATGGACCGGTTAATCGCCTTGATCTGGCTCTCCTGCTCTTGTTCCTTCTGAACCTGGGCAGTTACATCCGTCGCAATCTTGACGACCTTGATCACCCGTCCGGTGGTATCGCGAACAGGGTTATAGCTGGCCTCCAGCCAGAGCTCACGCCCCTGTTTGTCCAGGCGCAGGAAGCGGTCGTTGATGAACTCGCCATTACCCAGGCGTGACCAAAAGCTTTGATAAGCAGCGCTGTTGGCGTATTTCGGCGTACAGAATAAGCGGTGATGCCGGGATTGGATTTCTTCAACGCTATAGCCCATTACCTTCAGGAAGTTGCGATTGGCACTGAGGATCGTGCCATCAGGCTGGAACTCAATCAGGGCCATGGAGCCACCTAAGGCTGCAAGGGTGGCTTCACTGTCAGCCAAGCGCCGCTGGCTGACGGCCAGTTCTTTTTTGATAGTCGAGTTGAACATGCATACCTCAGTGGATATAGGCTGCTTGGCATTTCCTTCAAGCCAACGGAAAGCTATGCAGGTCGATGTCAGATGTACGGAAACCTGTGAAATCAGATACGAATCGCGGATGCCGAACGAGCCGTAACGGCGTTAGTAAGGCAGGAGCTCCTAAATCGCCGGCAACGCTCCGAGCAATAACGCACTTCGTTCCAGCATCGCGCCCATTTCTTGCGCCAGGCGAAGGGCAATCCACAGACCGCGCAAACTTTGACCGGGAGCTCACTCTTTTTCACAGCGACTCCCCGGCATCCAGTTTGGCGAGTAGTTTCTGGCCCCGCTCCCACAGCGCTTGCTGCTTGGGCTCGGTCATGCGGTCGAGGTTTTTGTAGACCATGCTCATGCGCTGGTTGCTGCGCAGCAGGTCGCCATGACGCATCAGGAAATGCCAGTAGAGTGAATTGAAAGGACAGGCGTCGTCCGTTGTGCTCTCACTGACTTTGTAGGCGCAGTTACGGCAGTAGTCAGACATCCGCTTTATATACTGACCACTGGCGCAATAAGGCTTGGAACCCAGGTAACCGCCGTCGGCGTGCATGACCATGCCCAGCGTATTGGGCAGTTCGACCCAGTCAAAGGCGTCCATGTAGATCGCCAGGTACCATTCGCAAATCTGGCTCGGCGCGATGCCGGCCAACAGTGCGAAGTTGCCGGTCACCATCAGCCGCTGGATATGGTGGGCATAGGCATGTTTCAAGCTCTGGCCGATCGCCTGTCCCATGCAGTTCATTCGGGTGTCGCCCGTCCAGTAGAACTCTGGAAGGAGCCGGCTGTTGCCGAATAGATTGCCATCGGCGTAATCGGGCATTTTCAGCCAATAGACGCCCCGTACATATTCGCGCCAGCCGATGAGCTGGCGAATGAAGCCTTCGGCGGCATTGAGTGGAATCCGGTGCGCCCAATATGCAGCTTCCACGTCGCTGCACAACTGACGCAGGTCCAGCAGTCCAATATTGAGCGCCGCACTGATGCGCGCATGAAATAGAAAAGGTTCATCACTGGCCATGGCGTCCTGATAGTCGCCGAATCCTGCCAGGCCATAATCCAGAAAATACGCCCACAGCGCCTGTGCGTCGGCATGGGTGACCGGATAGTCGAAGTCGTCGAGTGCGCCGTAGTGATGGTTGAAGCGCGCCCTGACCAGCGCAAGCACATCGCAGGTGATGGCGTCGTTACTGAAGTGCACCGGGTAGGGCGCTTTCACCCCTTTGGGCAGGGCCTTGCGGTTCTCGGCATCGAAATTCCACGCGCCGCCTACTGGAGAGCCGTCGCCATTGAGCAATAACCCGCTCTTGCGCCGCATCTCGCGGTAGAAGAACTCCATGCGCAACTGCTTTTTGCCTTGCGCCCAAGTGCCGAACTCAGCGCGACTGCACACAAAGCGCGTGTCGGCGTGCCAATGGATGGCCAGGCCACAGTCCTTGAGCGCCTGTTCCAGCCGCCAGTCCCCGCACTCGGTGACGTGTACTTCCTCTGCTTGCAACAGCTGTTGCCAGCGTCGCAATTCACTCGCCACCGAACCGCTGTTTTGCGGGTCATCCAGGGTCACGTACTCGACTTGCAGACCCTGTTCTTGCAGGGCCTTGGCGAAATGGCGCATGGCACTGAAAATCAGCGCGATTTTCTGCGGATGGTGGGGGACATGGCTGGCTTCTTCCATGACCTCGACCAGCAGCACCGTATCGCACTGGGCATCAAGTTTCTGCAAGGAAGCCAAGTCAAATGACAACTGGTCACCCAGGACCAGGCACAACCGATGGCGCTTGTTCATATCTGTTCAGTCCAGCGTCTGCAGATTCATGCTTGTTCCCTGCCTACCAGGGCAGGCGCTCGCCGTTGGAGGCAAAAAAATGTCCGCTATCGGCCGGCGTCAACTGATCAATCAGGCTCAAGAGTTCAGCTGCGGCAACGTCCGCCGGACGTGCGCTGGTGGCCCCTCGAAATGGTTGCGACAACCCCGACACGACCGTGCCTGGGTGCAGACTCAGCAGTCGGCTCTGCGGACGAGTACGGGCCAATTCGATGGCGGCGGTCTTGATCAGCATATTCAGCGCGGCCTTGGAGGCGCGATAGGCGTACCAGCCACCCAAACGGTTGTCGCCGATGCTGCCGACTTTCGCCGAGAGCACCGCCATCGCGCCCCGGGCATCAAGCAACGGCAAAAAGTGCCGCAACACCAGCGCCGGCCCCAGCGCGTTCACTTGAAACACGGCCTGCAGCGCCTCATGCTCAATCGCGCTGTAGCTTTTTTCCGGCTTGATCTGGTCACGATGGAGCAGGCCGGCGGCGTGCACGATCAACTGGTAGGGCGCTTGCGCTGCCAATTCAGTGGCGGCGCTGGCGATGGTTTCGGGTTGCTCCAGATCCAGTGCGGGCACTGTATTGCGCCCCAGCTGGCGAACCCCGGCACATCGAGGGTCCTTGCCGAGCAGCTCGCAAAAAGCCGTACCCAGGGCACCACTCGCGCCGATCACCAGGGCGCGATATCCATCGCCGAGGGAGTTCATGGTGAACGCGTTCAATGGGTTTCTCCTGCACCCTGGCGCCGGAAGAACAACGTCACCTGGCCAACCTCGACGCCCAGCTTGGACATGCTGGTGCGGTTGATCAACGTGTCCTCGTCCATCAGGTACATCCAGTCGTCCATGCTCATTTCATAGGTTGTGCCGTCAACCGGCAGGTTCAGGCGATAACGCCAGCGCAAGGCATTGCCGGCGATTTCGCCTTTGGCGACACCCACTACGTCATCGGCGCGACCGCTCCAACGTCCCTGGCCCTCGGGCGTCAGGGTCCAGACGCGGCGTTGGCGGGTGCCGTCGCTGTACAGGAAGCGCTCATCGAGAATCAGGTTGTTGCCCACACGACGGCTGACGATGTCGACCTCGAAACGCTTGGCCACCTCACCGGAACGCTTCTGAAACATCCCCCAGGCTTTGACCGGTTTGCTGAAAAAGCGCTCCAGATTTAATGCCGGTTGCTGATCCGCATAGTGGGTGACATCCACGCTGCCACAGCTCGCAATGCTGAGTACCAAAGCCAGTAAAACCAAACGTCGGGTCATTGCCGTTCTCCCTGGGTGAGCAGGTGCTGAGGGTGAATTTTGTTGCCTTACATGCTTGTACAGATGCCTCGTGGTGTACAGGTTTCTGGCACCTGCCGAAAGATGAAGCCGCGGTTTTTGCGCAATGCAACTTGCCGGCTGCAGCGTCGTACGCGGCGTATGGAGTGGGGATCGTCAACGCGGGCTTGCCCAGTCCATTCTTTAATAGTTGTACGATAGTAACTGATCTGTATAGGTTTTAATCAAGATAGGCTGAAAAAAAACCCCTGACAATGCGTCAGCCATTTTTTTGTGTAGAAACGAGAACGTCAGATCAAGAGCGCGGGAGGGCAACGGAAGGGAGATAGGGGGAAATGCGCGCCCCCGGGGAAATGGGAGCGCGGTGCTAGACCAGGGGATTACTCGTAGGTCGGGTAATCCACATAGCCTTCGGCATTACCGCCGTAGACCGTAGCCGGGTTCAGTGGGTTGAGCGGCCAGTCGTGGGCGATCCGCGCAGGCAGATCCGGATTGGCCATGAACGGGCGGCCGAAAGCGACCAGGTCTGCCAAGCCTGACTCAAGCAATTGCGCGCCGGATTCGGCGTTGTAACGTCCGGCATAAATGATCGCGCCACTGAACGTATCGCGCACCGCACGACGAAAGGCGTGCGGCATCATCGGCGCGTCGTCCCAGTCGGCTTCGGCGATGGACAGGTAGGCAATGCCCACATCTTCAAGCACCTTGATCGCTTCGATGTAGGTCGTGTGCGGGTCTTCCTCCACCATCCCCAGATAGGTCCGCGCTTCATCGGTGGTGGTGAACAGCGGCGCGAAACGCACGCCGACCTTTTCCCGGCCGATGCACTCGGCGACGCCCGCCACCACGTCACGCAGAAAACGCAGGCGGTTGCCCAGAGAGCCACCGTACTGATCGGTGCGCACATTGCTGTGAGCAGAGATGAACTGGTTTACCAGATAACCGTTGGCACAGTGCAGTTCGATGCCGTCGAAGCCGGCGTCCATCGCATTGCGCGCAGCCTGGATATACAACTGAACCAGTTCCTGGACTTCATCCGTGCTCAGCGCTCGCGGAGCGGATGGCGCAACAAGCGCACCGGCACCCGGCGCTGTTTCAATAAATACGCTGACACGCTCGGTGGCGATCGCGGACGCTGACACCGGTGCCGCACCCTCAGGTTGCAACGCGGTGTGAGACACCCGCCCGACGTGCCAGAGCTGAGCGAAGATCACGCCGTTTTTGGCATGAACAGCCTCGGTGACCGTGCGCCATCCGGCGATTTGTTCAGGCGTGTGGATGCCGGGCGTCCAGGCATATCCCTGACCCCTAGGCTCGATCTGCGTGCCCTCAGTGACCAGTAGGCCGGCGCTGGCGCGTTGCTGGTAATACTCGGCCATCAACGGGTTGGCGATATTGCCCGGTTGCGAGCTGCGCTGGCGGGTGAGGGGGGGCAGAACGATACGGTTCTTCAGGGTATGCCGGCCGAGGGTGACGGGTGTGAAGTAAGCGCTGTTTTTCATGAGATACCTGTTCGCTGGGTATTAGACCAGTCGACTATCGATGGGGCGAAAAAAACACCGTGTGCAAACACGCGCACGGTGCCTGGGCAGTGAGTTGATATCCGTCAGGCCAGCATTTTCAGCAGTTTTTCGGCGACGGCCGCCGAGCTGGCAGGGTTCTGACCCGTTACCAACTGGCCGTCAGCGACGACATGAACCTGCCAGTCGGCCACCTTGGAAAAGCGCCCGCCCAGACGCTGGAATTCGTCTTCGATCAGGAACGGCACGACGTCCGTCAGGCCCACGGCCGCTTCTTCAGCATTGGTGAAACCGGTCACGTCCCGACCCTCAATCAACGGCTTGCCATCAGCAGCGAGGACGTGACGCAGTACGCCCGGCGCGTGGCAGACGAAGCCGTGGGGCTTGTGGCTGCGGTCGAAGGCTTCGATCAAGGCGATGGAATGTTTGTCTTCAGCCAGATCCCACAGCGGGCCATGTCCACCGGGGTAAAACACGGCATCAAAATTGTCAGCGCTGACATCGGCCAGGCGCCCGGTATGGGCCAGTGCCAATTGCGCTGCAGGGTCCTGACGGAACCGGTCGGTTTCGGCGGTCTGCGCACCGGGCTCATCGCTTTTTGGATCGAGCGGTGGCTGGCCGCCTGCCGGCGACACCAGGGTGATCTCTGCACCTGCATCCTTGAAGGCATAGTAGGGGGCCGCGAACTCTTCGAGCCAGAAACCGGTTTTCTTGCCAGTGTTGCCAAGTTGGTCGTGGGAAGTCAGAACCATCAAGATTTTCATAGGGCGCCCTGTGTTGGTCTGGTGTCCGAGGACGGGTTCGCCTTCGACACCCGGGAAGGAGTGAGGGGCACAGCATAGTTTCCAATTAGACCAGTCGTCTAGTAAATTCTTTCAGGTGTGTTTCCGACCGCACTCTATGGCAAACTCCTGCCCATCAGAAATATACGACTGGTCTATTGTTTGGTACTTTGCGCCCCATGAAACCGACCTACGACGATACCCGCCAACACCTGCTCGATACCGGCCACCGAATGATGGCCGAAAAGGGCTTCACCAGCGTTGGCCTGAACGAAATCCTGCAGACTGCCGGTGTGCCCAAGGGCTCGTTCTATCACTACTTCAAATCCAAGGAATTCTACGGGCAGGCGCTGCTTGAGGATTACTTTGTCGGCTACCTGTCGGACATGGAAAGACGTCTGACACTGCCCGGGCTCAATGCCTTCGAGCGGCTGATGGATTACTGGCAGGGCTGGCAGAACCGCTGCACCCTGGAGGGCCATGGCGACGAATGCCTGGTGGTGAAGTTAAGTGCAGAGGTCGCCGACCTTTCCGAATCGATGCGCCTCACGCTACGCGATGGCGCTGAGCGCATCGTTGCGCGCATCACGACTTGCCTGGAACAGGGCCAGCTGGATAAAAGTCTTCCGGATGCCGACGCTCGTCAGCTGGCCGAAACCCTCTACCAACTTTGGTTGGGTGCCAGTTTGCTGAACAAGCTGCAGCGCACGGGGCAATCTTTGCAAACGTCGATGACGATGACGAAGCGGCTTCTGGAGGTTTGAATCTGACCCGTTAATGGGCCGGAGGACGGACAGCCTGATGCTCATGGAGAAGCGCCCAACCCCGGCCGGGCGCCATTTTACTCATCCAGTGTGATGACTGCTCGCCAGGCCGTAGACGGATGTGTCGATGCCTTCAAAACGCGCCTTCAGCTGCAACGCCAGGTACAGCGAATAATGCCGTGACTGATGCAGGTTGCCACCGTGGAACCAGAGGTTTTGCTGCTGCGTGGGCTTCCACATGTTGCGCAGTTCGCCTTCATACGGGCCAGGATCATTCGTGGTCCCTGAACCCAAGCCCCAGCAGCGGCCGACCTTGTCCGCGACTTCCTGGGAAATCAGCTTCGCCGCCCAGCCATTCATTGAGCCATAGCCCGTGGCGTAGACAATCAGGTCGGCCGGTAGTCGGCTGCCATCGTTGAGTACGACGGCATCTGCTTCGATGCGTTCCACACCCAGGCCCGGCGCGCTCTTGAGCTTGATCGTGCCGTTAGCGATCAGTTCCGAGGCGCCCACGTCGATGTAGTAACCAGAACCACGGCGTACGTATTTCATGAAAAGGCCAGACTCGTCGTCACCGAAATCGAGCATGAAACCGGCCTTGGTCAAGCGCTCGTAGAAGTCTTTGTCACGCTCCTTGATCGCGGCAAAGACGGGTTGATGAAAGCTTGGCATCACCTTGTAAGGGATCGAGGCGAACAGCATGTCGGCCTTGTCCGTGGTCAGGCCTGACTCCAGGGCGTCTTCAGAGTAGAGCCCACCGAAGACCAGATCCATCAAGCTATCGGAGCGCACGATGTGGGTACTGGACCGTTGCACCATGGTCACCTCGGCGCCGTTCTCCACCAGGTCGGCGCAGATATCGTGAGCCGAATTGTTGGCACCGATGACCACCGCGCGCTTGCCGCGCCAGGCGTCTCCGCCGGGATGCCTGCTGGAATGATGCTGCTGGCCGTTGAAAACCTCGGCACCCGCATAAACAGGAACGTTGGGCACGCCAGACATGCCGGTGGCGAGGATCAACTGGGCAGGCTGTAGCGTCACGCGCTCACCATCGCGTTGAACGTCCACCGTCCAGGTGCCACTTTGCTCGTCAAAGCTGGCGCTCACGCACTCGGTGCGCGGCCAATAATTGAGCTCCATGACTTTGGTGTACATCTCCAGCCAGTCGCCGATCTGGTCTTTTGGGGTGAAGACCGGCCAGTGATCGGGGAAGGGCAGGTAGGGCATATGGTCGTACCAGACCGGGTCATGCAGGCACAGCGACTTGTAACGGCCGCGCCACTGATCGCCAGGACGCTCAGCCTTGTCGACGATCAGCGTTGGCACGCCCATTCGCTTGAGCCGTGCGGCGAGCCCCAGCCCACCCTGGCCGCCACCCACGATCAGGCAGTACGGCTGGGTGGTGATGCCCAGTGATGCTTCTTCGTCACGACGGCGTTCCAGCCAGTTGCGTTTGTCGGCATGGGCGTGACCATGATTGGCACCCATCGGGCGACGGCGGCCCCTGGGTTCTTCAAAGCCTTTGAGCTCGCGCATGGTGGTCAGCAGCGTCCAGCACAGGCCCTCCTTCAGCCGGACGTAGCCTTTACCTCGCGCCGTAGCGGTCTCCAGGCTGATCCAACCTTCGAGCACACCGTTGTTGAGCGTGGCATCACCTTCGAGTTTCCATTGCTCGGGCCGAGTTTGATCAAGGCGTGTTTCGAGCATGTCGCGGATAGCAGGCTTGCCTTCCAGGGTCACCAGGTTCCAGCTGAAAAGCAGCAGGTCACGCCAGTGACACTCTTCGGCAAACAATTGCAGCGCGCCGTCCAGGTCGCGTTGGGCGAGACGCTCGCCGAGGTTGTCGACCCAGGCCGCGAGCTGGGCAGTTGGCGTGTGCAGGGGTGTTTCGACAGCGATGTTCATGGGCTTCTCCCGTTCTTGTTGTTTTTGTAACAACTTGTCCTGGAGCAAGGCTCGGGCCACCTTTATGAGAGGCCCGTTGCAGAGCGGCTGAAGCAATACGGACGAGGCTTTGACTCGGGGCTGTGTCACGATTTCGGGAAGGGTGGATGACAGAGTGTCACGCGGCGCATGGGGCGCTCTCGGTCGGCTTTTCCTATAAGCTGGCAACAGCCCCGTGTCCTGACCGTAGCGGAGAACAAGAACAATGAAGCCGGCCTTTATCAACGCCCATGCACAACAGGTGCTGCAAGCTGTACAGGGCATCCCTGCCAGCCATGGCCATACGACTGACCTGGCTATTACCCGGTCATGGCGTCGTTGCCTGGATCAGCATCAGCTCGATCCCGCCAGCCGCCGCGCGCCGAATGTAGTTGAGCACCCACGCCTGCTGGATCACCGCGCGCCCCTGGAACACATCATCTCCGTAGCGCACTGGCAGATGACCAGCCTGCACCACCAACTGGGGGGTGACGGCCACGTGGTGCTACTCACCGATGCTCGTGGTGTGGCGATTGACAGCGTGTTCAACGAATCCGAACGAGTCGAATTCCAGCGTTCCGGACTGTGGCTTGGTTCGGTGTGGAGCGAGGATTGCGAGGGCACCAACGGTGTCGGCACCTGCCTGGTCGAGCGACAGCACGTTACCATCCGTCGTGATCAGCACTTCCGTGGCAAGCACGCCGGCTTGACGTGTTCGGCCAGCCCCATATTCGATGCGAGCGGAGAGTTGCTCGCCGTTCTTAACCTCTCATCCGTGCGCGAGGAACCGGGTCTTCAGCAGCACTTCAAAGCCATGGCGTTGACCAACCTCACAGCCAACTTGATCGAGAGCTGTTATTTCCTGGGGCATGATCCGCAACGGTACTTGCTGCGTTTTCACCCTGAAGCAGGCTTCGTCGGGCTGCTGGGCGAAGGGCTGCTCAGCTTTGACGAAAGTGCCTGTATCCGTTCAGTCAATCATGCTGCGCTGAACCTGCTGGGCCTCAGCCGTGAGCAGGTGGTGGGGCAATCGCTGACGATGCTGCTGGAGACGCCTATCGATCAGGTGATGAGTCAAGCCAGCTCGCAACCGAGTGTCTGCTGGCCAATGCGCCTTCTGGACGGACGCCAGTTCTACGGACAGTTGCGAGAGCCCTTGCGCCATGCGCCTCTCGTCACTCCTGCAACTGCCCCGATCAACGACGTGCACGTGTGCCTGGAAGACCCGCGCCTGCAACGTGGCTTTGCTCGCGCATTACGAGTTCTGGAACGTGACGTACCGGTGTTTCTACAGGGCGAAACCGGTACCGGCAAAGAAGCCTTTGCCGCAGCGCTGCATCGCGCCAGTTCCAGAGCCAGTCAACCGTTTGTGGCGATCAATTGTGCGGCCATTCCAGAAACGCTGATCGAGAGCGAGCTGTTCGGCTATCGCGGTGGCAGCTTCACCGGCGCACGCAAGGACGGGATGATCGGCAAGCTGGAGCAGGCCCATGGCGGCATTCTGTTCCTTGATGAAATAGCCGATATGCCACTCGCGTTACAGACCCGGCTGCTGCGTGTGCTGGAGGAGCGTCAGGTGGTGCCCCTGGGCGGCGCTACGGCACGTGCGCTCGACATACGGCTCATCTGTGCCAGCCACCAGGATCTGCAAGCCTGTGTGGCCGAGGGGCGTTTTCGCGAAGATCTGTTTTATCGCGTCGCCGGCTTCGCCGTGCAGCTGCCGCCGTTGCGTGAGCGTTCAGACAAGGGCCGGTTGCTCGACCTGCTGCTGCGCGAAGAGTCAAAAGGTACAAGGATTCGCCTGGAGACAGGTGTGAGAGATCGCTTGCTGACGCATCCCTGGCCGGGCAATGTCCGTCAACTGCGCACGTGCCTGCGCACACTGGTCGCATTGGCGCTGGAGGGCCGTGTCACTCTGGAAGACGTGGCCGAATTGCTGCCGGCAGCGCCTGCCGTGTTGGCCGAGAACCCACTGGGAGTGTCGGAACGGCAGACGCTGCTGACGTTGATTGAGGCGGAACACTGGCACGTCGCTCGTGTTGCCGCCCGATTGGGGATTAGCCGCAATACGCTGTATCGCAAACTTCGCCAGCATGGGATTTCACGACCTGGTTGAGTGCGCAATCGCTGGGTCTGGCGTGGATATCTGGAAGAATATCGGCCGTTGGTTTGAGTACAAAAAGGCCCCTGGCTAGCCTTTTTTCGTTCGGAGTTTATTCAACGCCGGTCTTGACCTGCTCACTAATCAGTTGCGCCAGTATCCGCACCGGTTCGGTGAAAGACTGTCGAGACCTGTGCACGAGCCCGATATCACGGTGGAAGGTAAGCTGTCCAAGATCGAGCGCTCGGACACCTGCGGGCCATTCCTGTTGGTTTGCCGTCTGCGGCACCAGCGCTACACCCACGCCATTTTCCACTAGCTTGACGATCGCCTCGAGCTCATCCAGTTCGCAAACTTCCCGCAAAGTGAAATGCATCTGACGCAGGAATCGATCCACCTGCCGCCCCCCAAATGACGATCGGTCATAGCGAATGAACGGTTGGCTGGACAGTAGTTCTGACCAGTCTTCTCCCGTTACATCGCGCGGGACAATCAGTCGGTAAGGTTCAAGAGCGAGCGTTGTCCAGCGCAGATCGCTCTGGAGCGAGAAGGGTGGCCGAATGATTGCGGCCATGTCGATCTCGCCGGCATCCACGAGGTTCACCAACTCCATCGATAGTCCCGGGATTACACGTGTGCGGCACTGCGGGCACTGTTGGTGAAACCTGGCTAACGCGTCCGGTAAAAAGGATCGCTGCACGGAAGCGATAGCACCGATGTTCACCAGGACGCTTGCAGGAAGTCCGACGGTGGTGGAACCCAGATTGTCGTAAAGGCGCAGCAACTCCTGCGCTTGCAGGAGTATTTGGTGGCCCATCCTGTTGAGGTGGGCCGAGCGTCCCTTCCTGTCGAATATCTCAAAGCCGAGTTCGGCTTCCAGGCGGTGAATCTGCGCGCTCACCGCTGCCTGGGTCAGGCCGATCTTATTCCCGGCAGCGGCAAAAGTACCTTCCCGAGCAACGGCGATAAGTGTCTTGAGTTCTTTAATCATTCACAAATATTAATTGTGTTTCTGAGAAATTTATATTGATTTTTTTGTTTCGTCAGGCGGACTACGATGAGCCTATCCCCGGCAACTGCCTGAACCTTCGAGTCGATGCCCAGGGGACGACGAACAGTGAAGCGCCGCGAAACAACGACGATCAGCGTTCATACGCTCTGTCCTTCACCAACAAAAATTGTATTGGAGTTCTGATGAGCCTCTCGCCTTTCCACCTCGCAATCCCGGTTTACGATCTCGCTGGTGCACGCACATTTTACGGCGAAGTGTTCGGCCTCGAAGAAGGCCGTTCCAGCAACCAATGGGTCGACTTCAACTTTTATGGGCACCAACTGGTGATTCACGAACACCCGAAAACTGCTTCCCAGGAAAGCGTCCATAGCAACCCGGTAGACGGCCATGACGTACCTGTTCCGCACTTCGGCATCATTTTGGGCTGGGCGGAATGGGAAGCACTGGCCGAGCGTCTGAAGTCTTTTGGCACGGAGTTTGTCATCGAACCCTACATTCGTTTCAAAGGGCAGGTCGGCGAGCAGGCCACCATGTTTTTGTTTGACCCTTGCGGTAATGCCCTCGAATTCAAGGCGTTCAAGGATATGAGTCAGCTCTTCGCAAAATAGAAAAGGTGTTGGCACAACAGCGTTGTGCCATTTGAACTCAAGTGAGCTGGAAGCTCATGAATCTAGCAACTGCGAATTTACGCAGTCCTTTCATTCCAACAAGAAGGCTAGACATGAAACGTATTCCCCTGGTGTGGCAAATCATTGCCGGGCTGCTGCTTGGCGTGCTTGTCGGTTGGTATTTCAATACCCATCCGCAGTATCAATCGTGGGTGAGCGCAGAAATTCTGAAGCCGCTTGGCGATATCTTTATCAAGATGATGAAGATGTTCGTTGTTCCAACTGTGTTTTGTTGCATGATCCTGGGCATCGCAGGCGGAGGAGATAACAAGTCATTTGGCCGGATGGGCATGAAATCGCTGGGGTACTTTTTTGCGATAACCGGCCTGGCCATCGTGATCGGGCTGTGTTTCGCGAACATTTTCGAACCAGGTACCGGAACAGATATTTCGGGCATTACCCATCGCGCTGCCGCTATAACCATGGAGCCTGCCAAAGGAGCCCTCGTCATCGTGCAGAACATTGTCCCGGACAACGTTATCGTTGCAATGTCGGAAGCGAAGCTGCTGTCGGTACTGTTCTTCGCGGTGTTGTTCGGTATGGCCTTGAACTCGCTGCCCAGGGATAAAAGCGCCCCCGTGGTTGCGGTGATTCAGGGTATTTCCGATGCGATGTTCAAAGTCGTCTCAATCGTCATGGCTTACGCGCCAATAGGCGTATTTGGCATGATCGGCGCTACCGTCGCGACTTTTGGTTTTGCCTCGCTCTTGCCCTTGCTCAAGCTGATTGGTGTGGTTTACCTGGCATTGATTGTCTTTGCATTGGTGGTACTTGGCGGTATCTGCTATCTGGTCGGTGAGAACATTTTCAAGCTGATCAAGTACTTTCGCAATGAGCTTATTCTTGCGTTTTCGAGTGCTGCATCGGCAGCCGTTATGCCACAGCTGATGAGCAAGCTGGAGAGCTACGGCGTCCCTCGTCGCATCGTCAGTTTCGTGGTGCCGGTGGGGTATGCGTTCAATCTGGACGGTGCCTCGATTTTCCTGGGGGTGGCTACGATTTTTGTCGCCCAGCTCTATGGTATCGATCTCTCGCTTTCTCAGCAGATTCTGCTGGTGGTCACAATGGTGCTGACCTCCAAAGGTGCTGCCGGAGTACCTGGATTCGCCATCATTATTCTGTCCGCGACATTGGCTTCTGCCGGTCTTCCACTGGAAGGGGTGGCATTGATCGCGGGTATTTTCAGAATCATCGATAGCGGTACGACCACATTGAATGTGTTGGGGAATGCCATCGCGCCCTTGGTAATTGCCAAGTGGGAGAGGGCGGCTCTTGAACCTTCACAAGCCAATCCTTTAGAGCAGAAAGCATAGCGAGTAGAGGTCGGAACCGGGAAAAACTTGCTGGCATAGGGGTACTTTTCTGTTTTACTAGACGACCGGTCTAATATTTAGAGGTAATGAGTTTGACTGACATGAGACTTAACACCGATCTTTTTTCGCCCCTTCGGATGGGCGCCTTGCAACTGGCCAACCGCATTGTCATGGCCCCAGTGACACGCAGCCGGATGGCGGAAGATGGCGTGCCGAACGAGCTGCATGCCACTTACTACGCCCAGCGTGCCGGCGCGGGGTTGATCATCGCCGAGGCCACCAATATTTCTGCTCAAGGTCGCGGCTATGCCATGACGCCAGGTATCTGGTCGGAAGAACAGGTGGCAGGCTGGAAAAAAGTCACCGACGCGGTTCACGCAGCAGGCGGCAAAATCGTCAACCAGCTTTGGCACGTGGGCCGGTTTTCCAGCGTCGAGTTGCAACCAAACGGCGAGGCGCCGGTTGCGCCCTCGGCCATCAAGGCCGAAGGTACCACCTACACCAACAATGGCATGGTCGAAGTGTCCATGCCCCGGGCGCTCGAAACTGCTGAGATCCCCGGGATCATTGAGCAGTACCGGCATGCGGCAGAAAATGCCAAGCGCGCTGGTTTTGACGGTGTGGAAGTTCATTCTGCCAACAGCTATTTGCTCGACCAGTTCCTGCGCGACTCCACCAACCAGCGCACCGACCGCTATGGCGGTTCCATCGAGAACCGGGCTCGGCTGACGCTTGAAGTCACCCAAGCCGTTGTTTCGGTCTGGGGCAGTGACCGGGTTGGCATCCGCCTTTCGCCAGTGACACCTGATGCGGGTAACACGCCCCCTGACAGCAACGTCATGGCAACCTACGGTTATCTGATCCAGCAGCTCAACAGGTTCAGCCTGGCCTATCTGCACTTCGTCGAAGGCGCAACGGCCACTTCCCGCACCGTTCCGGAAGGTGTGGACCTGGACGCGCTGAGTGCGCAGTTCGAAGGACCATTCATTGGTAATAACAACTATGACCTGGACCTGGCGCTGGAACGCCGGGCGCAGGGGCGGATTGACGCTGTGGCCTTCGGCCGATTGTTCATTGCCAATCCGGACCTGGTAGAGCGCCTGCTTACTGGTGCCGAACTGACTATCGCACCGCGTGAGGCCTACTACGGCGGAGGCGCCAAGGGCTACACCGATTGGCCAACGGCCAACTCCAACCTGACCATCTCGCCGACACACCAGAGTGGGTGATGGTTGGTGGCGATGCTATGCCCATCCAGACCTGATGGGCATTCGGAAAATCTTTCAATCAGGAGTCCATCATGAGCAATCCAACTTACGTCCAGGAATACAACGCGATCGTCAACGTGCTTAACCAATACAACGAAGGGGGTGCCAAGGCTGACAGCGCTTTGATGAAGCCCGCGTTCAATGAGTCGGCCACCATGTTTGGGGTCGACGGCGACAAGCTTGTTGGCGGTGCCATTGAGAACCTGTACGACGTCATCGACAACTCGTTCCGCCCATCTCCTGAAGCCAACGCCGCGATCGTGCGCATCGACATCGTGGGCACTGCCGCGAGTGCCCGGGTCGATACCGACAACGTTTCGGGTTTTCGCTTCACCGACTTCTTCAACCTGCTGAAGGTACAAGGCAGATGGACGATCGTCAGCAAGATTTACCACACCCATCCGAGTGCATGATCCCTCGGTCATCGCCCGCGCTTACGGCGGACGGTTCGAGCCATTTGCCAACATCGGCTTATGGTGCCTCGTTTCGTTTCGATTGACGATTTGTCGTCCTTGGTTCGCCCGGTAGGTCGTGACCCAAGGACACTAGTTGTACTGACTCGCCGCCGCAGTCGCAGACTTGGGTTTCCAGGAGCGGGTCAACTGGTAAGCAATGGCCAACCATATGAACCACCCCGGCATGCAATTGCCCGAAGTGTTGTCCTGTCACAAGATCACCGAAGATGCCGACTAAGTGCTGCAAGTGCTGGGAGAGGTTCTTGATAGCTACAGCGACTTTATCGAGCAGGTGCTCAGGCGCCAGGTGGGCATTGCCTTCATCCAGTCCAGCCTGGCTTTGCGTGAGGTCAAGGCCAGTAGCCGTATTGCGATACCGAAGGCGAGTCAGGCCTGATCAGGCGGGAGCCATTGCAGAGCGTCATCAACGTTGAACTTATCATTACGCCTGTCCCCCTAATGCTGTGCAAATATCCCCTGGCTTGGGTCGACCCTGAGCTGGCCACTTACACGCAAAGGTTGTAGTGGTCAACTAATCCCGGACACGACGTTAAGTTTTTCCTCGGCCCGCGCTGGTGCCAACCCCTCGTTGAATTGGTGAGGCCGAATCCAGTTGTAGCGATGCATCAAAAAATGGCTGATATC
>NZ_JADEVO010000035.1 GCF_017114825.1 Pseudomonas gregormendelii
GTAAACGCTTCGATTTCAAATGTCCGATCGAAGTGATGAGTGAGGTGATGCAAAAGGCCATTGCGATGCGGCACGATACTCCCACTTCGATTCAATAACCGTGTTGCACTCAGCTCCTGCAACCGCCGGGTTTTTTGAGAAATTGAAGTCGAGTAAGCTCAAATGGAACGGTGTGTCCATCAGCAAATTCACGCTTTTAACTAGAACAATTTTTGAAATGAAAGGAGTTGCTGGTGGCGGATACGTAGCTGCAAAAAAAATATTAAAAGTTCTCGGCTTTGTAATGTCGTCAAGCGAAAGTAAATCAGCTGGAATTTATCAGATTGATTCCTCTCTTTTTGATATGGCCAATCGATACGTTCAAAAGAATATTATTCCTGATTTGGACCTTCAGGCTAAAAATAAGCGCAAGATGAATGAATTAAAAGCTATGATTCACGAAGGAAAATCAGCGCGAGCGGCACAGCATGAGGCATTACCAGCCTGATCAAGCAGCACCAGTTCCGACCCCCTGGGATCGCCTCGGCATCCCAGTATCCGGGCCTGAATTGATCACCCAGCTGCACCAGGGCTTCTCCATCAAAACCCTTCAAGCCCTTTCTCAACTCATCGAAATCGACACTCAAACTCTCGGCAAAGCCATCTCTCTGACCCCCACAACTTTGATCAGACGATTTAGGGCAGGGCGCTTCAATACCGTTGAAAGCGACTCCATCTTCCGGCTGGCCTCCGTCATTCTTACTGCGCTCGAACTTTTCGAGGGCGATAGGTTGTCAGCAAAAACCTGGCTTCAAGCCCCTCAGATCGGCCTTGGTGGCCGCAAGCCTCTTGATCTAGTAAGTACCCAAGTTGAGGCGAACTCGATCCTGCGGCTCATTGGGCAGATTGAACAAGGGGTTTCTTGTTGAATTGCAGGCAAAAGAAAAGGGCTCTCGCCGAGAGCCCTTTATGGTCGCCAAACCAATAAATCAGAAAACACAAATCTATCTAACAGTTACTATTATGACGTTGCTTTATTTACTTGTCAATATAATAACTTCCTGAAAGATCATTTTTTTGAATGCATCTCCAAGGCCAGCTTCAAAATTTCTGGATCGAATTTGCTGAACAGCTCCATGGCGTTCTGCAATTCGTTTGTTTGGCTCTGCTCAATGCCAAATTCTTTTTTCGAGATCCCGCATTCCCTCATGATGAAATCAGTGACCTTCTGGCTGTTTTTAAGTAGATAGTCGAAATCATGCTTAAGGTTTGCATAGCCATCCGTCACGTTTTGGGCGGTGGAGTGATTCACAAGATGCTTCATTTCAACATCGCCAATCCCGGCCCGACCGCCCAGATTGATGAAGAAATTTCGCATAGCGTTCAGGTTATAGCGCTTGATACCGGCCAGCTCGCAGATCTTTGACATATATGGTCTGAGAGAAGATTCGGATAGAGGCGCTTCCCGCACATCACTCTGAAAGAGATATGTCTTTTGCGGGTCATACTGCTCGACAACGATAGATCGCAGCACGTCTGAAAATGCCACTACGTAACGTCCTGAGGTTTTCAGGTGCTGGTCAGCATATTCAGCGGTGAAATCGAAGCCAATGGGAGAGCCTGTTTTTGAAAGCATCAGCATCGAGTTCGGTGTTCTTCTCAATTCTCCGCTACGCATGCCAACAAAAACGTTGGTCAAAATCACGTTTGTACATGCGCGGGCTTGATTCGTACTGCGGCCTCGGCCCGGTTGCTCCTCCCGAAATTTGAGGGCCGCGTTAAGAAATTTTGTTGCCGACTCAATCGTTATGTCGTGCTTTCGACGCGGTATCGTATCCCTAATCTTTGTTCTTTTCAGGATGGCGGTAGGGTCAGCAAATGCAGGGTCATCCTTGTTTTCACGGACAAAAGAGTAGAGTGCTGAAATGTACGTCCTCAGGATTCTGGCCGTTGTCTTTTGCTTTTTCGGTTCGCCGTTCTCATCGAGCTGCGGAATTTCTTTGCCCGCCGCGTCGAGTACTGGAACACCCTTACTCCGCTTTATGCGAAAGCTTTCCTTCAGGGCCTTGTACCGAGTTTCAAACATCTGCTCGTTGATCTGGCGCATATCCAAATCAAGCCAATCGTCAGCATACCTCCTTAATACCTGCTCATAATGTAGGCGGGTTGCTACCTTCCGTCCGTGTTCATTGTCCGGGGATTTGATGCCGAAAGCTGAAAAGCGCAGCTCAACGGCATCCATAAGCGTAATTTTTCCGCCGACTTTCGCTAGCTCGATCTCAGCATCTTTCTCATCAAGAATGGCGCGTGCTTTCGCCCTGAGATCGTCAAGATCGTAGGCCGATGGATCATGCTCGATGTTTCGTTTGATGAGCTTGCCGCTTGCGTTCCGACCGTTTACGTAGAATCTCTTCACCCCGGTGCCGATGCGCAATCGGAGTGGCGAATCAGCATCTTTAAGCAGCTTCTCGGTGCCCGTATCGGCGAAGGGCATCTTCTCGATTTCCTTCTTTTTAAACACGATTTCCAGGACTGATTCTTTGGTTTTTTTTACGGTCATGAGTAGCTCGGCAAAACTTTGGTAACAGAGCTTAGTGTGTCTTTCGCACGTTGCCAAATGGATAGTAACTTTTTGGTAACAAGCCGCTGTTCTTGGGATGTATAAAAACGAGATAATAACTTGACGATAATTAAATGTGGTTGGTTTCTGAGCAGTTAAACGCCGGTTTTACGGCGGTATTGAGGGTATTTAGTTTAATTTGTCAGTGTTAATATACAAACAAGTAAATGGCGCGAGAGACTTAAAATCCCCCGCTCGTAAGGGCGTGCCGGTTCGATTCCGGCTTCGGGCACCATATATATCAAGGGCTTGCATGAGATATTTCATGCAGGCCCTTTTTGTTGCGCCTCCATAAACACCTCGCCTTTCGCGTGAGGGTCGATGATCCAGGCCGGGCGAGGCGCAGCTGCTACTTGGCTTTCCAGCTGCCCCCGCCGCTCTTGCAGTCGATTTTAGATTGCCGCAAATTCTCGGCTCCGTAATAGAACGGGGCTACCACGACACCTGGGCTCAGGCAGGCGAGCAAAAGCAGGAGTTTTCTGTTACTCGGGATTGCCTCTGCGAAGCGTCCCAAAGCCAATTCGGGGGCATATGGAATTTGAAAAGCGCTTAACGGGCTCGTTCCATTGGATTGGGCGCCCACTGAATCCCAGGCAAAAAAATGACCCGCATGCGGGCGGGCCAAGGGGATTCATCAAAGGAGTGAATTCACTGTAGGGCACTCGATGTGAAAGAGGCGTGAAAAAACTGGCGCAAGACTCAGCGGTTAAACAGAGGTCAACCAAAATCGGGTAAGGACGCACACGGTGACGTCGCCGTTAATGCGTCCTGAATCAGAACAGCGCTTTCATCGGGGCGTCCAGTGCTTACTACCTGAAGCGCGGCAACGGCCTGTCAACCGGTCGCAGTGAGGACAGGGTGTTGCGGATCAGCGGCGTGTCTTTTTCAATGTCATTGAGCCGATCGCGGATTCGCAGGGCAGTTGGGTGCCCGCCTTGATGATCAACCCAGTCGGCAATTTCCTTGCACGCAGCCGCCAGTCGCGCCTGGCGTGAATCAAGCAGGGTAAGCAGGGTGGTGATGGACTCTTTTTCGGACATGACACACCTCCGTTCAAGAAACCTGGTAAATGGCAGCAAACAACCCGCAAGGTGCGAGCAGTCTGTCGATGGGTACGCTGCTCCGTCAGCGCTTCAAGTATAGACCCGTACTTCAGCCCTGTCGGACCGTCACACGGGACCTGTCGTTGAGACGCTGACATTCACGGCGCGCGTCTTCTTCCAGATCGAATCCGTCGCCGATGAAGCCGCGGGTGCGAGTGTCCGTCACCATGTACCAGACCGAGGCATCAGGTGGCGCATGACTGACTTCACCGGCTCGGCGTCCGTGGATGATGATCTTGTTGCACCGCTTGACGACGAATATGTCTTCCATGGCTCCACCGCGCAGATTCTTGTTCACATCAACTATAGAAGCCATTTGCAATCGTGCAAAAAATCCGCGGGGCCAAAGCTCTACGAGTCCGGCATATTCGGGGCCAGCAACCAGCCCTGCGGGTGCCATTTGAGGAGGTGGGTCGGCGCCAGCGCGGCGAGGAAATGTGCGTCATGGGAGGCTGCGACAATCGCGCCGGGAAAATTCTGCAGGGCTGTCTCAAAAGCTTCCACGGACTCAAGGTCAAGGTGGTTGGTAGGCTCATCGAGCAGTAGTAACTGCGCAGGCGTCTTGCCCCAGCACGCGATGGCGATGGCGGCCTTCAGGCGCTCGCCGCCGCTCAGCGAACAACTGGGTCGCGTGACTCGGTCGGCGTTCAGGTGTAAGTGCGCCAGGTGGTTACGCAGCCTGTCTACTGGTATCGGGGTATCGAGCGCATGCAGTTGTTCCAGCACGCAGCGCTGGTCATCGAGTAGTGCCAGGTGCTGATCGAGCAAGGCGCTCGGGACGTGGGTCAGGCACTGACCGCTACGCGGGGCGATGTGCCCGGCCAGCGTGCGCAACAGGGTGGTTTTACCGCAACCGTTGGGCCCGCTGACTGCGATGCGTACCGGGCCTGCGATGGCCAAGGTCAGGCCGGCGGCCGTTCCTGCAGCGGCGTGGCCCATGTCCTCCACTGCGTATTGGGCAGTTCCGGCGTGGTTCAGGTGCACATCGACCAGTGTCAGTACCTGGCGACCGGCCGGCACCCGGCTGCCGGGCAAGTTGACCAGGACACTTTCCTGGACCACAACGTTGGCGCTGGCATCGCGCACCCTGGCCGCCAGGCCGTCTTTGCGCGCTTGATGCCCCTGGCGAACCGGACCCATGGCATCCCTGGCCGCGCTCTTGATTTTTCCCCGCTCGAAGCCCGAGACGTTGGCGATGTCCGCTTTTCTTCGGGTGGCGGCAGCATGTCGCTGCACAGTGTCATGCTCGCGCTGCAGGCGGCTGGTCTCGCGTTTGCGCTCGGCGCGGGCCTGATCGAGCTCTGCGCGTGCCGCGGCTTGTTCAATCTCTCGCTGCGCCTGAAACTCGCGATAATTACCGCCAAAGAGCCTGGCGCCGAGTGGGCTGATTTCGACGATTCGGGCAAAACCGCTCAGCAGGTGTCGATCATGGCTGACCACGATCAGGCCGCCGCGCCACTGTGCAAACTGATTTGTCAGCCAACCGCGCCCCTGGTCGTCCAGGTGGTTGGTGGGCTCATCCAGGACGATCAGCTGTGCCTCACCCAGAAACGCACCGATCAGAGCGACCCGCGCTCGTTGCCCCCCGCTCAAGGTGTGGGTGGGCGTATCCGGGTTGACGTGGCAAAGCCCCGCCTCGTCGAGTTGCCTGCGCAGGCGGGCAGCCAGGTCCCAGCGCCCAGCCAGGGCTTGCAGGTCCGCCTCGTCGAAGTGCCCAAGCTCGACTCTGGCCAACGCTTGCAACACTTCACGAGTACCGGTGGCATCGGCGACGGTGTGTCCCGGTGCATCGGTAAACGATTGCGCCACATAGGCCACCTGACCCTGGACCGTCAGGGTGCCCGAGCAGGGTTGCAGCTGTCCGGCAATCAGGCGCGCCAGCACGCTCTTGCCACTGCCGTTGCGACCGACGATGGCCGTGTGGACGTGATCAAAGCTTAAATTGAGGTCGTGAAAAACTGTCTCGCCATCGGCGAATTGAAAGCCCAGTTGGTTCAGGGAAACGAGTGCAGGCAGACGCGTGACGTGAGTCATCGGCACCTCCGGAAAATGTCGAGAAGATCAACAAGCGCCGTGGGCGGCTTGTCGCGAACACATTTCTGGACGGCTTAGTTATTCACGTCAAAGGTCAACCTGAGAAAGCGGAGGTGGCTAGCCTACTCGCCTCTCGAGGGTTATCGCAAGTCGCCATTCTGCGTGGCTTCGACCATTTTCTCCAGGAACATGGCCAATCCGACTTCCTCGGCTCGCAGCCCCTTGCGGGTTCTGGGCCTTGGCAGTTCAGCCAGGGCACCGAGGAGAAAATGCTCCAGTACCGCCGGATGGATGTAGCACTTACGGCACACCGCCGGGGTATTGCCCAGTTGTTTGGCGACATTTTTCACCATTTCAACCACGTGGCGCTTGGCGTCCGATTCCGGCTCCCAGTGCAATTCGCGCAACACCGACAACGCCAGCGCGCTGCCTGCCCAGGTGCGGTAATCCTTGGCGGTGAAGTCGGCGCCGGTGAGCGTTTGCAGGTAGGCGTTGACGTCTGAAGAACTCACCGTGTGGCGCTCACCGTTTTCGTCCAGATACTGGAACAGGTTCTGTCCGGGTATCTCCAGGCAGCGCTTGATGATTCGCGCCAGGCGCCGGTCCTTGACGGTGATCTGATGCTCTACGCCGCTCTTGCCGCGGAACTGGAACAGGATCGCACTGCCATTGACTTCAACATGGCGGCTGCGCAGGGTCGTCAGGCCGTAGGAGCGGTTGTCCCGGGCGTACTGGGTGTTACCGACGCGGATCAATGTCGCGTCAAGCAAGGTGATTACGGTGGCCATGACCTTGTCACGGCTGAAGCCGGGAGCCTCCAGCAGTGCTTCAAGTTGCTTGCGTAACTTGGGCAAAGCCAGGCCGAAATCTCTCAGGCGTGAGTATTTGTCGGCGTCGCGTACTTCGCGCCAGCGCGCATGATAACGATACTGCTTGCGACCCCGTGCATCACGTCCGGTCGCCTGCAGATGGCCGCGTGGATCGGCGCAGATCCACACGTCAGTGTAGGCCGGCGGCACCGCGAGGGCATTGATGCGTTTGACCTCGTCCGAATCGGTGATGCGCTGGCCGGTCGAGTCGAAGTAGCAGAACTTGCCGCGTAGTTTCCTGCGGGTGATTCCAGGTTGCGTGTCATCGACATAGTGCAGGTCGGGAGGCAACGCAACGGGCAGATCGGTATCGGGCATGGCGGTAGTCCTGGCTTGCAATCAATTGGCCGTTACAGCGATTGACCGCACGCAATCGCAGTGGTGCCGGCGAATTTAAGCCAGCACCGCCACCGCCTTGATCTGCGCCCACAATTGCTGGCCGGGGTACACACCCAACTGGTCCCGGGAGTAACGAGTGATGCGCGCCAGCAGCGGCGTGCCACCGGCTTCCAGGCGTATCAAAACGTGAGCGGCATTGTCTGCGGGCATTTCACTGATTACCGTGACGGGCAGGCGATTGAGAATGCTGCTGTGCTCGGCGGCGTTCAGGCTCAGGCTGACATCCCGCGCCTGCACCTTGCACCGCAGCGCCTGGCCCAGGGTCATTGGCGAGTGCGCCACGCGAATGTTCATGTCGCTGGCGGGCAGTTGCAGCGTCAGCAACTGGTAGTGGGCATCGTAGGCGCTGACCTGGCCCTCGATCACCACGCCAGCGTCGTCACCGAGTGCAAGCGGCAGGTCGAGACGCGCCAGGGTGGCGCCGATCGGGCCGCTGGCCAGGGCCTTGCCATCGCTTAGCAGAACAATATGATCGGCCAGGCGCGCCACTTCATCCTGTGAGTGGCTGACGTACAGCACGGGGATTTCCAGTTCGTCGTGCAAGCGCTGCAGGTACGGCAGGATCTCGTTCTTGCGCTGACTGTCGAGCGCCGCCAGCGGCTCGTCCATCAACAGCAGCCGGGGACTGGTGAGCAATGCGCGGGCTATGCCGATGCGCTGGCGCTCACCGCCCGACAGGTTGTGCGGATGACGATCGAGCAGATGGCCAATGCCCAGCAGATCGGTGGCGTGCGTCATATCAACCCGCCGCTGGGAGGCGGGAATGCGCTTGAGGCCGAACTGCAGATTGGCCAGCACCGACAGATGCGGAAACAGGCTCGCTTCCTGGAATACGTAGCCCAGGGCGCGCTTGTGTGCTGGCACGAAAATCCTCTTCGCGCTGTCTTGCCAGACTTCATCATTGACCTGGATAAAAGCCTGACCAGCCTTCTCCAGCCCGGCGATGCACCGCAGGCAGGTGGTCTTCCCGGAGCCGGAATGCCCGTACAGCGCCGTCACGCCACGGCCGGGCAATTGCAGGTCGACGTCCAGGGCAAACCCCGGATAGTCCAGTTTCAAGCGCATATCAATCATCGATCAGCTCCAGCCCGCACGGGTCTTGCGGCTGGAGTAGAGCGCCAGCAACACGGCAAACGAAAAGACCAGCATCGCCCCGGCCAGCCAATGGGCCTGGGCGTATTCCATAGCTTCGACATGGTCGTAGATTTGTACCGAGACCACCCGGGTTTTGTCCGGAATGTTGCCGCCGATCATCAGTACGACTCCGAACTCGCCGACCGTATGGGCAAAGCCGAGAATGGCTGCCGTGATGAAACCGGGACGTGCCAGGGGCAGGATCACGCTGAAAAAAGTGTCCCAGGGATTGGCCCGCAGCGTCGCGGCCACTTCCAGTGGCCGCGTACCGATAGCGGCAAAAGCATTGTGCAGGGGTTGCACCACGAATGGCATGGAATAGAGCACCGAGCCAATCACCAGGCCGGCAAAACTGAAGGTCAGGGTGCCGAGCCCGAGTGATTGGGTGAGCTGGCCGACAACGCCGTGGGGACCTAGCGCGATCAACAGGTAAAAACCAATCACCGTAGGGGGCAAGACCAGGGGCAGGGCGACGATCGCCCCGACCGGACCGCGTAGCCAGGAGGTGGTACGCGACAGCCACAACGCGATCGGAGTGCCGATCACCAACAGGATGACCGTCGTCAGCGACGCCAGTTTCAGGGTCAGCCAGATGGCAGCAAAATCGGCACTGGTCAGGCTCATTTAAAGTTGATAACCGTAGGATTTGATAACGGCAGCGGCTTTGGGCCCCTTGAGGTAGTCAACCAGCGCCTTGGCGGCTGGATTGTCCTTGCCCTTGTTGAGGATCACCGCGTCCTGCTTGATCGGGTCGTGCATGTCGCCCGGAACGATCCAGGCCGAGCCGCCGGACACTTTGCCGTCTTTGTAAACCTGCGACAAGGCGACGAAACCGAGCTCGGCGTTGCCGGTGGACACAAACTGGTAAGCCTGGGTGATGTTTTGGCCTTCGACGATCTTGGCTTTGACTTGATCGGTCAGGCCCAGCCTGGCCAGCACTTGGGTAGCGGCCAGCCCGTACGGCGCAGCTTTCGGGTTAGCGATGGCCAGATGCTGATACTGGTTATCGCTAAGGACCTTGCCCTGGCTGTCGACGTATCCGTCCTTGGCCGACCATAGCGCCAGGGTGCCAATGGCGTAAGTGAAACGTGAACCCTTGACGGTATCGCCTTCGTTTTCAAGTTTCTGCGGCGTGCTGTCATCGGCTGACAGGAACACTTCGAACGGCGCGCCATTCTTTATCTGGGCGTAGAACTGGCCGGTGGCACCGTAGGCAGCTATCACCTTATGACCGGTGTCTTTCTCGAAATCGGCAGCGATCGCCTGGAGGGGGGCGGTGAAATTGGCCGCGACCGCGACCTGGACTTCGTCGGCCTGGGCCGATCCAACCGTGCAGACTGCCAGCAGGCTCATAAGGGCAGCAGGGGCAAAACGTGAGGCGCGAGGGGTCATGAACGGCTCCGTGACGGGCAGATACAGCAGTGGGGACTAAACGCTATGTAGGGAAATATATAGCGAAAAACCTGCAAACGGAACTCGATTGTATACATGTTGCCCAGATCGACCCCGGTAGGAGCTGCCGCAGGCTGCGATCTTTTGATCTTGATCTTGATCTCTAAACCACGAGGATCAAAAGATCGCAGCCTGCGGCAGCTCCTACAGGGATGGCGGCGGCTTGAGGTTTAGTGGATCAGCTTCGCCAACCCTTCCTCTGCCAGTTTGCGGGTCAGCTCTGCCGTGCTCAGCTCCTTCCCGAGGGGAAACGCCTGACCTGCCCAGAGGTTGCTGAAGTCGGCTTCTCCCTTGGCGCGCAATGGCATCAACGCACCCCCGGCGAGCGGAAAGGCCGGGGCCTTGTCACTCATAGGCCCCAGCTCGCGCATCACTCGATTGAGAATGCCCCGTGCCGGGCGGCCGGTGAAAAGATTGGTCACGGCCGTGTCACTTTCCCTGGCGGTGCGCAATGCCTTGTGGTGAGAGGCGCTGACCTTGGCTTCCGGGGTGAACAGGTAGGCGGTACCGACCTGCACCGCGCTCGCTCCCAGCATGAACGCCGCCGCCACGCCACGGGCGTCACTGATGCCGCCTGCGGCGATCACCGGGATTTTCACGGCATCAACAATCTGCGGCACCAGGGCGAATGTACCCACCTGGCTACTCAGGTCGTCGCTGAGGAACATGCCGCGATGACCACCCGCTTCATTGCCCATGGCAATGATCGCGTCGCAACCGTTCTGCTCCAGCCAGATCGCTTCTTCGACCGTAGTAGCGGACGACAGCACTTTTGCGCCGGTCGCCTTGACGCGGTCGAGCAGTGACTTTTCCGGCAGGCCAAAATGAAAGCTCACCACTTGCGGGCGCAGTTCTTCAATGACTTCGCATGTCGCGCTATCAAACGGCGCGCGATTGGACACCGGCGTCGGCGCATCGAAGTCCACGCCCAGTTCGCGGTAATAAGGCTCCAGCAGATTCTTCCAGTCCCGGGCGCCTTGTTCGTTGGCCACGGGTGGTTGATGGCAGAAAAAATTCACGTTGATCGGGCGCTGGGTCTGCGCGCGAATGGCCTTCAGTTCTTCGCGCAGTTGGTCGGTGCTCAACAGGGCTGCGGGCATGGACCCCAGGCCTCCGGCGTTGCTCGCCGCGATCACCATGGCCGCACCCGTCGCGCCAGCCATGGGCGCCTGGATGATCGGCAGCTCGATGCCAAGCAGGTCAAGGATGCGGGTATCTGGCCATTGACTCATTTTGCGGGCTCTCCGGCGGGTGGGCAGGGCAGGGACAGTCGGGGCGGATTTGTACCAGCAATCGCGGCGCCAAGGCCAGTGCTGGCGCAGCGCTCATTTCAAACAAGTCTCATGTCCAACAGCAGATTCGGGGCGTGCTTCGCGCTCGAGCAACTCTCGCTTGCGCTCCACGCCCCACCGATACCCCGACAGGTCGCCGTCACTGCGCACCACGCGATGACAAGGAATCGCCACTGCCAGATGATTTGCGCCACACGCCTGCGCTACTGCCCGGAAGGCTTTCGGGGCGCCGATCTGCCGGGCAATTTCAGCATAGCTGGCGGTGCTACCCGGCGGAATATCCCGCAGCGCCTGCCATACCCGCTCCTGAAACGCCGTGCCGCGCACATCCAGGGGCAAATCCAGGCCCAGGGCCGGGGCTTCGATGAAGCCGACGACCTTGGCAATCAACTGCTCGAACGCCTGGTCAGCCCCCAGCAGGTTGGCCTGCCGAAACCGATCCTGCAGATCGCAGACCAACTGATGCGGGTCGTCCCCCAGCAGGATCGCGCACACCCCGCGCTCGCTTTGCGCCACGAGGATCGCGCCGAGTGAGCACTGGCCCACGGCAAAAAGAATGTCGTTGTTCTGGCCGGCGGCGCGGTAATCGGTTGGTTTCATGCCCAGTACACTATCCGCCGCTGCGTAGAAGCGGCTATTGGAGTTAAATCCGGCGTCGTAGAGCGCCTCAGTGACCGAGCCGCCATCGGCCAGGCGCTGGCGCACCTTGCGCGCACGATGGGCGGCGGCATAACCCTTGGGGGTCAGGCCAGTGATCGCCTTGAACACCCGATGGAAGTGAAAGCTGCTCATGCCTGCAGCCGAGGCGAGGTCAATGAGCACCGGCACTTGCTCGGCGGTTTCTATCTGGCGGCACGCCGCTGCTACAGTCGCGGCATGCTGCGCGGCGAGATCACTTTGATCCTTCGCCGCCCTTTTGCTTGGGCGATATCCTGCGGCCTGTGCTTGCTCTGCAGTATCGAAGAACTGCACATTCTGTGGATTGGGCAAGCGCGCCAGGCTACTGGGGCGGCAATAGACACCCGTGGTTTTCACCGCATAGACGAATTGCCCGTCTGCGCGCGGATCGCGCGCAACCACGGCAGCCCAGCGGGGGTCATCCTCGATGGGGCCAGTTGTCGAAGGAGTGGTCATGACTTCACCTGCATGGAAGGGTTTGATCCAGCTTAGGAGGTTGCGTCCTACGCAACACTCCGCGGCTTGCGATTGAACTCGAAAGGCTCACCGCGCCGCCCGGAAGGTGAAGTTGATGCGCTGCTCCCCCAACCGTGGATGCTGACCGTCCTTGATAGGCAATACCCCGTGATAGCGCAAGCGATCGACACCGCCCCATACCACCACATCGCCATGAAACAGCGACACCCTCTGGCATTTGTCACCGCGTTCGAATCCACCAAACAGGAAGACCGCCGGCAACCCGAGGGATACCGAGACGATTGGCGCTGCCATGGACGTCTCGTCCTTGTCCTGGTGCAATGACATTTTCGCGCCGGGGGGATACCGGTTGATCAGGCAGGAGTCGGGGACAAAGCCTGCAAACCCAGCTTCCAGGGCGGCTGCCTGGGCCAGGTGAAGAAACACCTCGGGCATTGGCGGCCAGGGCTTGCCGCTCGCTGGATCCTGGCGGCTGTAGTGATAGCCACTGCGGTCGGTGGTCCAGCCCCAGGTACCGCAGCTGCTCAGCGCGGCCGACATGGTGAAGCCCCCTGGGGTGACCATCTGCCGAAAAGGCGCGGCCGCGAGGACAGCATCCAGCTCCGGCAGCAAGCGTTCAAGCCAGGGCAGGACGAAACCCCGCAGCACCCAGGATTGTTCGGCAATTTGCTCGCGCTTTGGCTGTTGCTCAGGTTCGTGGTCGGCGAACAGGTCCAGGGTGATAGAGCTCATAGGTGGTCACTCATCGAGACGATGATCAGCGATTCGCAAGATGTCGGCGTTACAGCGCCTTGCTCACGCTGATCTCGCTGATGACATCTTCGCCCTGGCCGTGAATCACGTCCAGCGCGGCCTTGGCTTCTTCGGCAGTGCCGTTTTCAAGCTGGGCGAACTCGAACCGGCGTTCGCCGTTGAGCTTGTATTTAATGACGTACTTGGTCGTCTGGGCCACGGTCATACCTGCAAGTCGGGAGGTGGAAATGCCACTCAGCTCAGTTTCGAGCTGGAGCGGCGGATGATCTTGATCGAGTGCGTGAGGGTCGGCTTGCGGGTCACGCTGATCGCCCGGTTGGTCACCGTGTCGATTGTGATGTTCCAGAAACCGGTGCTCGGTGCGGTGATGCGCGCTGGGAAAGTGTCGAACGCGCCGCCGTGGTACGTGTGGCGACCACCATTCTTGAAGCTGCGGAAGTTGGCGTCGTTCATCAAGCGGATGTTGCAGGTTTGCGAGCATTGAATGACGACGATGTCGTCTTCGTTCAGGTGCTCGCGCTGGTGGATAAATTTCATGAGGCGCCTCCAGAAGGGCTTTTTCTACAAAATCAAAACGATAGCTGGGCAATTGGCGCAGTTTATCAGCCCGAACAGGTTATTATCCGGTCGCCTTGGTCCACTTTGGCAATAAATGCAGAATTTTGGACATCAATCAGCGATTAACGCAGGCAGCCTCGGAGAAAAACAGCATTTGTGCTGTCGGAGGGTCTTTATCGGAGGTTTTATATGAAGTGGGGTGTAGGGTTACTGCCGTTGGCGTTGGTGATCAGTGGTTGCGCAAGTGTTTCGGAGATCAATGAAACGCTGCCGACCATGAGCGTGATCTCCGGCAAGAAACCCCATGAATATGCGCAGTGCCTGACCGAAAAGCTTGCCAGCAGCCGTGGCGCCTTGCAGGTTGAGCCGCACAAGGATGGCGTGCGGGTTATCGTACCGCAGAAGTTTTCCTCGGGGCCGGCCGCCGTATTTGATATCGAGGACCGTTCCAGTGGCAGCAGCATCAAGCTGCACGAGCGCATTTCCAATGTGCCGTTGCGTCCCAAGGATGTGCGTAACGCTGCAACTGCCTGCATTTCCGGCTGATAGAATACCGCCGGTCAGCACTGATGCCGCCTCAGCGACGCTTTGGCGGCATTGTCATTTCTGGAGTCGAGCATGAAGCGAGAGCAAGTACGGGAACGTCACGCCGAAGGGAGTATTTCGGCCACCCATGTGATTCAGAATCCGGCGAACTCGGGAGAGTGGATCGTTTTTTTCAAGAAGAGCGCCGGGCGCAGTTACTTTCTGGTGGATGATAACGACGAAGTCGAGTCCTTCAGCCGTCTCGACGATCTGATCGAGACCGTTCGCGGCCTCGGGATCAAATTTGCGGAAATCCACATGTAGGGCAGGGTGCCTTACTTGCAGACCACCACCACACTGCGGTTTTTGAAGTTGCCGACGTCCACCCCAAGGGTCTTGTCGCTTTCCTTCAACGAAGGAGTGCCGTCGGTGCCGACGATCCGGTAGCCGGTGCCGGCGCAGGAGGCATCGGCTTTTTCATAGCAGGTGGCCCAGGAATTGGCCTCTCCGGAACAGTCGATGGCCAGGCCTTGTTCCCCGTTATTGAGGTAGGTGGTTTCAGAAGTGGCACAGCCGCTCAGGGCCAATACTGCAATCAGTGGCAAAAATTTATTCATGTCGTTGTCGTCGTCAGGATGATGGGGCTAAGCCTGTGACAGCGCTGGCATCAAAAGGTTATAGCCAAAGGCCACTTATTGCCGTCTTATCTAAAACAGGCGTCGCAAAAAAGCCCTGCGCGAGTCAGGGCTTGGGTGCGGCAGCTACTGATCAGCGTTTGTCTTTGCCACGTCGGCCAGTACTGGCGTGTTCCAGCTCCAGTACCGATGCTACCTCGATAGCCATTGCCTCGGTCGGAAAGGCCCCGGCGCCGACATCCTCACCGTTGGCACCCGCCACTCGCCATTCGCCAGGCTTGACTTGCTTGATCTGGTAACCGTTGACTATTTTTGCTTCCGACATGTATCTGCCTCGTTGGCTGGTTCAATTGCGCAATGATAACGCCAAATGCACTCACCGGGTGCTGATGGGCGTATGGTGGTGCGATTGCGCGCCGATTTTCCCCTCGGCGCACAGCGTCCAGCTTTTCTGCTATCTATTAGGAGGCGAACTGTTCTGGGGAACTATCCGACAGAATATTTCTCTATGATGGCATCGGTTAGCCAGTGCGGGGCATTGTAAGGTGCCCGCCGCCTGATTAGACTGCGCCGAAACTCGTACACACAGCCCTTACAAGGACTTTTATGATCAAGAAATGCTTGTTCCCAGCAGCCGGTTACGGTACTCGCTTCCTGCCAGCGACTAAAGCCATGCCCAAGGAAATGCTGCCGGTGGTAAACAAGCCACTGATCCAGTACGGCGTTGAAGAAGCCCTGGACGCTGGGTTGACCGAAATCTCCATCGTGACCGGTCGCGGCAAACGCGCGCTGGAAGACCACTTTGACATCAGCTACGAGCTGGAAAACCAGATCAAGGGCACCGACAAGGAAAAATACCTGGTCGGCATCCGCAAGTTGCTCGACAACTGCTCGTTCTCCTACACCCGCCAGACCGAAATGAAAGGCTTGGGCCACGCCATTCTGACCGGCCGTCCGCTGATCGGTGACGAACCCTTCGCCGTGGTCCTGGCGGATGACTTGTGCGTGAACCTTGAAGGCGACGGCGTACTGACCCAGATGGTCAAGCTGTACAAGCAGTTCCGCTGCTCGATCGTGGCCATCCAGGAAGTTGATCCGCAAGAGACTCACAAATACGGCGTGATCGCCGGCGAGATGATCCGCGACGACATCTACCGCGTTCACAGCATGGTTGAAAAGCCAAAACCTGAAGATGCGCCGTCGAACCTGGCGATCATCGGTCGCTATATCCTGACTCCGGACATCTTCGATCTGATCGAACAAACCGAGCCAGGCAAGGGTGGTGAAATCCAGATCACCGACGCCCTGATGAAACAGGCACAAAACGGCTGCGTGATGGCCTACAAGTTCAAAGGCAAGCGTTTCGACTGCGGTGGTGCCGAAGGTTACATCGACGCGACCAACTTCTGCTTCGAGAACTTCTACAAGACTGGCAAGGCTTACTGATAGCCAGGCCTGCTTGTAATGAAAGCCACCTTCGGGTGGCTTTTTCTTTTTCAGCCCCCAAATAAACGCCCAGCACTTGCCCAGCATGCGTGTGCAGGTATGCTGTTGACCTGCCGAGGAGATTGAAGATGGCCTACGATTTTGACCTTTATGTGATTGGCGCCGGTTCCGGTGGCGTACGGGCTGCGCGTTTCGCTGCCGGCTTTGGGGCCAGGGTGGCTGTGGCCGAGAGCCGTTATCTGGGGGGTACCTGTGTGAACGTCGGCTGCGTGCCGAAAAAACTGCTGGTCTACGGCGCGCATTTTGCCGAGGATTTCGAGCAGTCGTCCGGTTTCGGCTGGACACTTGGGGAGGCGCAATTTGATTGGGCGACCCTGATTGCCAACAAGGACCGCGAGATCAATCGCCTCAACGGCATCTACCGCAACCTGCTGGTCAACAGCGGTGTGACCTTGCACGAGGGCCATGCCAAGATCGTTGATCCGCATACGGTCGAGATCAACGGCGAGCGCCACACCGCGGAGAACATCCTGATCGCTACCGGCGGCTGGCCGCAGGTCCCGGAAATCCCGGGGCACGAGCATGCCATCAGCTCCAACCAGGCATTCTTCCTGAAAGAGCTGCCAAAGCGCGTGCTGGTAGTCGGTGGCGGCTACATTGCCGTCGAGTTTGCCGGGATCTTCCACGGGCTGGGCGCCGACACCACCTTGCTGTATCGCGGTGACCTGTTCCTGCGTGGCTTCGACGGCGCGGTGCGCAAGCATTTGCAGGAAGAGCTGACCAAGCGCGGTATGGACCTGCAGTTCAACGCCGACATCGAGCGCATCGACAAGCAGGCCGATGGCAGTCTCAAGGCCACCCTCAAGGACGGTCGTGAGCTGGAAGCCGATTGCATTTTCTACGCCACGGGCCGCCGGCCGATGCTGGATAACCTTGGGCTGGAAAACACGGGCGTCAAGCTCGACCACAAAGGCTTCGTCGAAGTTGACGAGCAATACCAGACCGCCGAGCCGTCGATCCTGGCGCTGGGTGATGTCATCGGCCGGGTCCAGCTGACGCCTGTCGCGCTGGCTGAGGGCATGGCGGTAGCGCGACGCCTGTTCAAGCCCGAGCAATACCGTCCGGTGGATTACAAAATGATCCCGACCGCGGTGTTCAGTTTGCCGAACATCGGTACTGTCGGCTTGACCGAGGAAGAGGCGCGGGACGCCGGGCATGAAGTGGTGATCTACGAAAGCCGTTTCCGCCCGATGAAGCTGACCTTGACCGAGTGTCAGGAGCGCACCCTGATGAAACTGGTGGTCGACGCGAAGTCCGACAAGGTGCTGGGTTGTCACATGGTCGGGCCCGATGCCGGTGAAATCGTTCAAGGTCTGGCGGTCGCACTGAAGGCCGGTGCGACCAAGCGCGACTTCGACGAAACCATCGGCGTCCATCCGACGGCCGCCGAAGAATTCGTCACCATGCGTACGCCGGTCGATCGTTAATCGGCTGTTGCAGCGTCTGGGGCTGTCGCAATGGCAGCCGCCAGGCGCATGCTTTCATCAAGGCTCGCCCGGGTCTTTTGCAGTTCTGTTTCCAATCCCTTGTTGAGCTGCGACTGATCTTCAACGCTCTGTTTAAGCGACTGGCTTTCCAGCAAAGCTGCGCGCAGGCGTTCCTGGAGGAGGGTGCGCTCGCTGTCGATGCGGTTGACTTGCTCCAGCAACTGATCCTGGCGGTTATGCGTGTGCTTGAGCTGTTCCTGCAACAGGCTCAGCTCACGCAGCGTGCCACGGTTCTCCGTCAGCAGGCGTTCATTGTCCCGATGCAGCTGCGTGATTTCGTCCTGGCGTATCAAGGCGCTCTGCTGGGCCTGGCGCAGCTCCATCTGAATTTGTTGTACCTGCCCTTCATGGCGGCGCTGCTCCTGCTCACGCTGTTCCTTGACCGCGTTGCGATAGTGCTCCAGCGCGTCGCGGGCGTGCAGGTGCTTTTCTTCCAGAGAGCGAATCTGCTCATCCTTGTCCTGCAAGCGCAATTCGAAATCTGCCAGCGCCTGGTTGAGTCCAGCGTTGCGTGTCTGCTCGGTCTGCAATAACGCGAGCGTGTTCTGCAGAGTGTCCGATTCCTGGGTGAGGGCCAGGGTTTGCACTTCGTATTGCTGTTGCAGCTCGGTATTGGCTTCCAGCGCTTGGGCCAGCTGTGCATCCAGCGCCTTTTTCTGCTGATCGAACTGCGTGCGAGCCTGGTCAATGGGCTCCTGCGCCTGCTCTTTAAGCCGTTGGGCGAGGCGGGCTACCAGCCCTGCGAGTTCGTCATCGATCGGTTCGCTGGTCGCATCTACAGGCTCGGCAGCGTCGTCGAGCTCCTTCAAATATCGGTGAATAGTAGTCTTTGAGCCGGTATTGCCCATTTCTATGCGTACAGCGTCAATGCTCGGGTGTTCGCCCCGGGCAAGGATTGCCAGGCGTGCCGTTTGAACCACTGCTTTGTTAATGCCGCCGCGAGCCATGAGCTCTCCTACGATTTCGTACTGTGGTACATACCACCAAAAATCAATTGTACCACGATTAGATAATCAGAGATAATTCTTGAATACTCACGTGGGATATATTGGTATTATCCCGTGTGATAAGCTTTTCCGGTAGTAAGCCGCCCCAAATCCGTACACAAAGCCCTGTAGGAGCGAGCTCGCTCGCGAAAAACCCCCAAGCGCCGCTGGCTAACTAACCCCCCGCCATCGTTGACGACCATCGCGAGCAAGCTCGCTCCTACAGAAGCAGGCTCCATGAGCGTATTTTCCAGAAGACAGGTTCCATGAGCGGGTTTGATCGTTCAGAAGGCAGGTCGCATGAGCGAGCTTGATCGTTACCTTAATGCCGCCACCCGCGACAACACCCGGCGTAGCTACCGCGCCGCCATCGAGCACTTCGAAGTCAGCTGGGGCGGCTTCCTGCCCGCGACCGCCGATAGCGTCGCGCGTTATCTGGTGGCGCATGCGGGCGTACTTTCGATCAACACCTTGAAGCTGCGCTTGTCGGCGCTGGCCCAGTGGCACAGCAGCCAGGGGTTTGCCGACCCCACCAAGGCGCCGGTGGTGCGCAAGGTGTTCAAGGGGATCCGCGCACTGCACCCGGCACAGGAAAAGCAGGCCGAGCCGTTACAGCTGCAGCACCTGGAGCGGGTGATTGCCTGGCTTGAACGAGAGGCGCAGATCGCTCAGGCCGAACACGATCAACCGGGCTTGTTGCGCGCCAGGCGCGACACCGCGCTGATCCTCCTGGGGTTCTGGCGAGGATTTCGCAGTGACGAGTTATGTCGCGTGCAGATCGAGCACGTCCAGGCCAGCGCCGGTGCCGGAATCAGCCTGTATTTGCCGCGCAGCAAGGGTGACCGTGACAACCTCGGCAAGACCTACCAGACGCCAGCGCTCCAGCGCTTGTGCCCGGTGCAGGCTTATATCGCCTGGATCAGCGCCGCCGCGTTGGTGCGGGGCCCGGTGTTCCGCGGTATCGACCGCTGGGGACATCTGGGCAAGGAGGGCTTGCACCCCAACAGCGTGATTCCACTATTGCGCCAGGCGTTACAACGCGCAGGCATCGCCGCCGAGCACTACACCAGCCATTCCCTGCGCCGGGGTTTTGCCACCTGGGCCCATCAAAGCGGCTGGGATCTGAAATCGTTAATGAGTTACGTCGGCTGGAAAGACGTGAAATCGGCGATGCGTTACGTCGAGGCCAGTCCGTTCCCCGGAATGACCCGCATGGTCGAGAAGCCACTGGTGCCCTAGATTCCGTTTTCTTCTATTAATACTGTCGGCTAATAGCGAAAACCAATCAGTAGCATGAGCTTTGCCAATGAGCCATCGAGGGATTGGATAGGTAGGATTCATCTCATCAACTTTTCAACCCCTGACGGAGAGTCATCGATGCCTATCATCAACAGCCAAGTTAAACCGTTCAAAGCTGACGCCTTCAAAAATGGCGACTTCGTAAAAGTCTCGGACGCTGACCTGAAAGGCAAATGGTCGGTCGTATTCTTCTACCCGGCGGACTTCACCTTCGTTTGCCCAACCGAGCTGGAAGACCTGGCCGACAACTACGAAGCGTTCCAGAAGCTGGGCGTTGAAATCTACAGCGTTTCCACCGACACCCACTTTGCCCACGCTGCCTGGCACAACACTTCGCCAGCCATCGGCAAGATCCAGTACACCATGATCGGCGACCCGACCCACGCCATCTCCCGCAACTTCGACGTGCTGATCGAAGACGCTGGCCTGGCTGACCGTGGCACCTTCGTGATCAACCCTGAAGGCCAGATCAAGATCGTTGAACTGAACGATGGCGGCGTTGGCCGCGACGCTTCCGAGCTGCTGCGCAAAATCAAGGCTGCTCAGTACGTTGCTGCTCACCCAGGTCAGGTTTGCCCAGCCAAGTGGAAAGAAGGCGAGGCTACCCTGGCTCCGTCCCTGGACCTAGTCGGCAAGATCTAAGACTGTGAAAGCACTATCAGGGCGGGTTTCCGCACCTCAGTAAGCTGCAACCGCCCACTAAAAACGCCCGGGCGAGATTCGCTCGGGCGTTTTTTTATGCCTGCTTTATATGAATCCGAAAAAAGGAAATCGCCCGTATGTTGGACGCCAATCTTAAAGCCCAGTTGAAGTCATACCTGGAACGGGTCACCCAGCCGATCGAGATCGTTGCTTCCCTCGACGACGGTGCGAAATCCCAGGAAATGCTCGCGTTACTGAAAGACGTTGCCAGTCTTTCCAACCAGATTACCTTGCTCGATAACGGTGACGATGCACGCAAACCATCGTTCTCGATCAATCGCCCAGGTGCGGATATCAGCTTGCGTTTCGCCGGCATCCCGATGGGCCACGAATTCACCTCGTTGGTGCTGGCCTTGCTGCAAGTTGGCGGTCACCCTTCGAAAGCCAGTGTGGAAGTGATCGAACAGATCCGTTCGCTCAAAGGCGAGTTCAGTTTCGAGACCTACTTCTCGCTGTCCTGCCAGAACTGCCCGGACGTGGTCCAGGCGCTGAACCTGATGGCGGTGCTGAACCCGCATATTCGCCACGTGGCGATCGACGGCGCGCTGTTCCAGGCTGAAGTCGATGACCGTCAGATCATGGCGGTGCCGAGCATCTACCTCAACGGGGTCAACTTCGGTCAGGGCCGCATGGGCCTGGAAGAGATCCTCGCCAAGATCGACACCAGCGGTATCGAGCGTCAAGCCGAGAAAATCAGCGGCAAGGAAGCCTTTGACGTACTGGTCGTCGGCGGTGGCCCGGCCGGTGCGTCGGCCGCGATCTACGCTGCCCGCAAAGGCATTCGCACCGGTGTGGCGGCGGAGCGCTTTGGTGGGCAGGTGCTGGACACCATGGCCATCGAAAACTTCATCTCCGTGCAGGAAACCGAAGGGCCCAAGCTGGCCGTGGCCCTGGAAGAGCACGTCAAGCAATACGACGTCGACATCATGAACCTGCAACGTGCCGACAAACTGGTGCCGGGCAAGGAGGGGGAGTTGCACCAGATCCACTTCGCCAGCGGCGCCACCTTGAAAGCCAGGACCGTGATCCTGGCGACCGGTGCGCGGTGGCGTGAAATGAACGTCCCTGGCGAACAGCAGTACCGCAACAAAGGCGTGGCGTACTGCCCACACTGCGACGGTCCGCTGTTCAAGGGCAAGCGCGTGGCGGTGATCGGCGGCGGCAACTCGGGCGTCGAAGCGGCCATCGATCTGGCCGGTATCGTGTCCCACGTGACCTTGCTGGAGTTCGACGTACAGTTGCGTGCCGATGCAGTCTTGCAGCGCAAGTTGCACAGCCTGCCGAACGTAACAGTGATCACCAGTGCGCAAACCACCGAGGTGACCGGCGACGGGCAAAAGGTCAATGGACTGCGTTACAAGGATCGCAAGTCAGATGAACTTCGCACCGTCGAGCTGGAAGGTATTTTCGTGCAGATCGGTTTGCTGCCCAACACCGACTGGCTAAAAGGCACCATCGAGTTGTCGCCTCGCGGCGAGATCGTCGTTGATGCTCGCGGTGAGACGTCGATGCCGGGCGTGTTCGCTGCCGGCGACGTGACCACTGTGCCGTACAAGCAGATCGTGATTGCGGTAGGCGAGGGCGCCAAGGCTTCCTTGAGTGCATTCGATCACCTGATCCGCACCTCGGCCCCGGCATAAAAGCCGAGGGCTGAAAACACAAAAACCCCATGAGCGATCATGGGGTTTTTGCGTTTTGCACGAGCCAAATGTGGTTTGGTTTACATTGGGGCTGGCTGGATGATTTCCACCCAGTAGGCATCCGGATCCTTGATGAAGGCCAGGCTCTTCATGCGGCCATCGGTCAGGCGCTTCTGGAAGTCGCAGCCCAGTGCTTCAAAGCGCTCGCAGGCGGCGACGATGTCCGGGACCGAGATGCAGATATGACCAAAACCCCGCGGGTCGGTGTTGCCATTGTGGTAGGCAAACGCCGGATCATTCTCCGTGCCGTGGTTATGGGTCAGTTCCAGGATGCCTGGAATCGACTTCATCCATTCGGTGCGCGCAGCAGCGTCAGCCGGGATCTGGTCTTTGTCCACCAGCGCCAGGAAGTACAGGCTAAATTCCGCTTCCGGAAAATCGCGTTTTTCCACCAGTGAGAAACCGAGAATTCGCGTGTAGAAATCCAGCGACTTGGTGATGTCCTTGACCCGCAGCATGGTGTGGTTGAAGACAAACTTCTGCGTGGCAGTGTCAGGTTGGGCAGTGACGCCGGGGAAGGTATTCAAATCGTGCAGGCTCATGGGCCCTCCGGTCAATAAATGGGCTAGCGAATGGCAGCAATGATACGCAAGGGATCCGACATCACCAAACCCAAAGCGTCCGCTATTGCCTGACGGGCGGGGTGGGCCCAGACTTGTTGAATCAACCTTTGAGTACGACCTTGCGATGATTCGATTCTGTTTACTGATAAGCCTGCTGTCGGTAATCGCCGCCGCCCATGCAGAGCCCGCGCTGATCACCTGGCCCAGTGGCTGGGAAGTGGAGGCCGTGGCCCAGGCAGACGCTGCATCGAAAGTGTCGCGCCAACGTGCAGTAAAAAACGATGTGGGCGGTACCCCCGTGCTGGTGATGGAATTGACCATGACCCCAGTGGAACCCGGGCATCAGGTCAACCTGCAGGGCGTGTTGCTGGAGATGCGCAAGTCGCTGCAAAAGGACTTTTTCCAGGGTGGGTACCAAAGTGTTTGCAACAAGATCCACGACGCACGCTTGAGTGATTTGCAGGCGCTGGAGACAACTTGCACCGTCACCCAGAACGGACGACACGTGCTCTCTCAGACATTGGTCGCGGCCGTGGACGCGGATAACGCCTATGTACTTTCTTACGCCGGACAAGCCGAAGCGTACAAGGCCAGTCAGGACGAGATAGCTGCCGTTCGTAACAGTTTGAAACTTTAGTGGTGACTAAAAACTGGAGTAGGACAGCTCTAAAGAACTAAGCATAAAGTAGGTATCTAAACGTAAAAAAGCTATGCGTTGGCAGTAACACTGAAGGAGCGAGCTTGCTCGCGAAAAACGTCAACGATAACGCATGAGGCCTGACTAAGCGCGCTGTCTCTGTGTTCTTCGCGAGCAAGCTCGCTCCTGCAATGATCTTAGCCGCGAAGCCATGACTCAACCGTCGACGCCCCGTACTGTTCCTTCCATGATTTCAGGCCGCGGTGGTTGCCGCCCTTGGTTTCAATCAGTTCACCGGTGTGCGGGTTGTGATAGACCTTGAGCACGCGAGCGCGCCGGGTTTTCGGCGCAGACGCCCCCTGCAGGCCCGATTTTGCCGGGTTCGGATCGAGAATGGCGATCACATCCCGCAGGCTCTTGCCGTAGGTTTTCATCAGCCCCTGGAGCTTCTCTTCGAATTCCATTTCCTTCTTGAGTCCGGCGTCGTTCTTCAAGGTTTCCAGCTGCTTGAGCTGCTCCTGAAGGGCCTTTTCAGCTGCACGAAATTCAGCAAGTCTGGACAATATCTTCACTCCGATAGTTATGTGACTGATGCCAGCCGTAAATAAAGCTATAAGCCAGGCGCTTTGAAACGTCTCAGTGCTAATGGCTCGCTGGCGCATCTTTGTGCGAACAGTAAAAAGTGTAGTGGTTAATACGAAAAGAGTAAATCATGACTTTTTTACATGTAACAACAACCGCCTGTCGAAGTGTTCACGGGCGGCGTTCTTAGTATGCCGTTTGAGTCGATAAGTTAACGCCCTGTTAATGCGTTAATGAACTGTGCGCCCGGCATGGGTCGCGCAAACAGATAACCCTGCAGGAAGCCGACACCACGTGCGGTCAGATAATCACTCTGTTCTTCGGTTTCCACACCTTCTGCAACGATGTCCAGATTCAGCTTTACCGAGAGCTCGATGATGCTGTCGAGGATGTGCCGGGACAGCACGTCGGCGCCGATCATCGCGACGAAACTTTGATCGATCTTGAGGAAATCTACGTTGAACTGGCGCAGGTAGCCGAGGCTAGAATGGCCGGTGCCGAAGTCATCGATGGCGATTTTCACCCCCAGTTCATGCAGTTGTTCGAACAGCCTGTGAGTGATATCAGTGGGCTCGATCAGTTCTCGCTCCGTCAGTTCCAGCACCAGGCAGACTGAGCCCTGGGTGAAATGGCTGAGGAATTGGCGGCAATCGTTGATCAGTTGCAGGTCCTTGCAATGACGGGCGGTGATGTTGACGCTGATGCGCAAGGGTTGCTCGAATGCGCTGGCGATGGGCGCCAGCAGTTCGGCGGTTTGCTGCATCAGCGAGCGGGTCATGGGCACGATGAGCCCGGAGTGCTCGGCAAAGGGGATGAACAGGTCCGGCCGCACCAGGCCTTCTTTCGGATGGTTCCAGCGCATCAACACTTCGGCGCCAGACCACTGTTTACCGTCCCCCGACACGACCGGCTGGAAGTACGGAACAAACTCCCTGGCTTCCAGGGCCCGTTGCATCTCGACACTTGGCGACGTCGAGCGCTTCTGCAGAATGTGCCCGATCAGTCCGGACATCGCGCCAAAAAATATCAGCAGGCTGAACAGCGGAGGGTACTCGCTGCTGATGTAACGCCAGATCTCGCCTTCGCGCAAACCCGCAGTCACATGAAAGGCATAACGCTGCGAGTCCAGGGTGGTGTGCGCCACGGGCAGGACGGGCAGGGGGCCTTCGTGGATCTGCCCGTCGGCATCCAGCCATTGAGGACCTACTTGCAACAAAACGATGGTCTTGCGCCCGATCAGGCGCAGAATATTGCTCAGGTGGTAACCGTCCATGATGCTCATCGCCCCCTGTTTGCCTTTGCTGAGTCGATACACCAGCAAAGCGGTGTCAGGTGTCACCCGGTTGCCTTTCATCAGCAGTAACTGCCCGTGGCTATAATCACCCGGTGCTATTTTTTCGTGGGTTTCACCGAACAGCGAGCTGCAATAAATGGTGTCGTCCCACAACAGGTTCGTCGCGCGCACAAAGGGCCGGCGTGTGACTTGTTCGCGTAGGGCAAGATTGACGTCGGCACAGGGTTGCCCCGCCAGCGGCAGCAATTTTTCTGCGGCCTGGGCGGTGTTGTCGAGCATCAGGTCGAACTGGAGGACGGCTTCTTCGGCGGTCAGGCGCGAACCCTGTTCCAGAGTCCGCTGCGCTTGCAGGTAAAGAATGACGCCACCCAGCACGATGGGCAGCAGTGCGCTGAGCAGGGTCACGACAATCCGGGAGCTGCGTTTGCGGCGGGTCTTGGCGCTTAATGGCATTTTTGTAAACCCGGGTGACGGGATAGGGCTGTCAACGGCTGGCAGGACCATCACAGGCCCTCCAAAAGAGAGGCTGACAGCGGCCATGATAGTCGGCCTTTTGCCAGTCTGCCCGGAGGGATGCACCGCTTGCACAGCGGTGGTGAACAGGGATTTGATACACAGGGCGGACAAATATGTTTACGCTGTGTAGAATCGGGTTACGCATACAAGAATAATCGTCTTCTGGCAGCAGAAGCCTCGCCCGTCTTAACCTTGGGTCGACAATGAAGATATTTGGGTTTCAACTGATCTATGGTGACTTCCTCGCGCGCAGCGTGAGAGGTATCTCCTGCGCGCCGCCCGCCGACCTCAGCATCGCCAGCAACTAACATTTGTTAATTCTGAAAAGCATGATGAGGCGCCGACCATGGCAGATTTATACGAAAACCCAATGGGCCTGATGGGCTTTGAATTCATCGAATTCGCATCGCCCACCCCAAACACCCTGGAGCCGATCTTTGAGATCATGGGCTTCACCAAGGTGGCGACCCACCGTTCCAAGGACGTGCACCTGTATCGCCAGGGCGCAATCAACCTGATCCTCAACAATGAACCCAACAGCGTAGCCTCGTACTTCGCGGCCGAACACGGCCCGTCGGTGTGCGGCATGGCGTTTCGCGTCAAGGATTCGCAGAAGGCCTACAAGCGCGCCCTGGAACTTGGCGCCCAGCCGATCCACATCGAGACCGGCCCGATGGAGCTGCACCTGCCGGCCATCAAAGGTATCGGCGGCGCGCCGCTGTACCTGATCGACCGTTTCGGCGAGGGCAGTTCGATCTACGACATCGACTTCGTGTTCATCGAAGGCGTGGACCGCAATCCAGAAGGCGCGGGCCTGAAGATCATCGATCACCTGACCCACAACGTGTATCGCGGCCGCATGGCGTACTGGGCGAATTTCTACGAGAAGCTGTTCAACTTCCGCGAGATCCGCTACTTCGATATCAAGGGTGAATACACTGGCCTGACCTCCAAGGCCATGACCGCACCGGACGGCATGATCCGCATTCCGTTGAACGAAGAGTCGTCCAAGGGCGCCGGGCAGATCGAAGAATTCCTGATGCAGTTCAACGGCGAAGGCATCCAGCACGTGGCCTTCCTCAGCGACAACCTGATCGACACCTGGGACCGCCTGAAGAAGATTGGCATGCGCTTCATGACCGCGCCGCCTGAAACTTACTACGAGATGCTGGAAGGCCGTCTGCCGAACCATGGCGAGCCGGTCAATGAACTGCAAATGCGTGGGATCCTGCTCGACGGTTCGTCGGAGTCCGGCGACAAGCGCCTGCTGCTGCAGATCTTCTCGGAAACCCTGATGGGTCCGGTGTTCTTCGAATTCATCCAGCGCAAAGGCGATGATGGATTTGGCGAGGGCAACTTCAAGGCGCTGTTCGAATCGATCGAGCGTGATCAGGTTCGTCGTGGCGTGCTGTCCACTGACTGATTTGGTTTAGAACAAGAGATCGCAGCCTTCGGCAGCTCCTACAGGGTGATAAAAAACCCATGTAGGAGCTGCCGAAGGCTGCGATCTTTTGCTTTCAAGGACGCCGCTGCCGCATCAAATGCTTGAACCCCTCAAACATCAACACCACCACTGCCAGCCAGATCGGTATGTAGGTCAGCCATTCCCCCTCCTTGATGCTTTCCCCCAGCAGCAACGCCACCCCCAGCAACAGCACCGGCTCAACATAACTGAGCAGCCCGAACAAGCTGAACGGCAACAACCGGCTGGCGATGATGTAGACCACCAGCGCCGACGCGCTGACAACCCCAAGCAGCGGAATCAGCAGCGACAACCACGGGTACTGATCAAACACCGCAAAGCCCTGATCGCCACTCTGCACAAACCAGAATGCCACCGGCAGGGTCAACGCCATGTCCAGCCACAGGCCGCCCAGGTTGTCTGACTTCAAGCGCTTTCGCAGGACAAAAAATGTCGGATAACCGACGCACACCAGCAGGGTAGCCCATGAAAAACCACCCACCTGGTACAGCTCGTTGATGACCCCGAGGCAGGCGAACACTACCGCGACTTTTTGCAGATAGGACAAGCGTTCGCCAAAGGCGATTCTTCCAGTGAGCACCATGGTCAGCGGCAACAGGAAGTACCCCAGCGAAACATCAAGGCTGTAGCCGTTGAGCGGCGCCCACATGAACAGCCACAGCTGCACGCCGAGCAGGGCAGAGGAGGCGACCAGGCCGGCAATAAGTTTCGGCTTGGCGATAAGTCGTCGCACCAGCTCGACCACCCGCTTCCACTCTCCGGACACCACCATGTACACCGTCATGCAGGGTACGGTCAGCAGCATCCGCCAGCCAAAAATCTCCACGCCGCTCAAGGGGGTGAGCAGCGAGGTGTAGTAATACATGACGGCAAACAGCACCGAGGCCGTGACCGATAGAGCGATACCTTTAGACAACGTGTCCTCGCGGCAGTGAAGGTATAACGGGGTATGGAGGATACGTGGTTTTCAGAATTTCTGTTGCCTGCCCCGATCGTCGATTTCACCACGGTACTGGCGCGTGGCGCGATTTGAGATAGGGTTGACTCAGGAACTCGCGCGATTGGAGAAATACATGCGCTATTCAGGCTTGACCCAACGCATCGCCGGTGAAGGCGCCGCGGCCTGGCAAATTCATAATCGCGCGCTGCAAATGCGCGAAGAGGGCGTCGACGTACTGCTGCTGTCGGTCGGCGACCCGGATTTCGATACACCCCGGCCCATCGTCCAGGCCGCCATCGACAGCTTGCTGGCGGGCGACACCCACTACTCGCAGGTGCGCGGCAGTCGGGGTTTGCGCGACAGCATTGCCCAGCGTCATCGGCGTCGAAGTGGACAGGTGGTGGACGCCGACCATGTGATCGTGATGCCCGGCGCGCAATGCGCGGTGTACTCGGTCGCGCAATGCCTGCTTGATCCGGGCGACGAAGTGATCGTCGCCGAGCCGATGTACGTGACGTATGAAGGGGTGTTCGGCGCGTGCGGGGCCACGGTGATGCCGGTGGCGGTGCGTCCGGAGAACGGCTTTCGGGTCGATCCGGCGGACGTGGCGGCCCGTATCACCCCCAGGACCCGGGCGCTGTTGCTCAACAGCCCGAACAACCCCTCCGGCGCCAGTCTGTCACTGATGATCTGGCAGGAACTGGCCTTGCTGTGTGTGCGACACGACCTTTGGTTGATCAGCGACGAGGTCTACGGTGATCTGCTGTACGAGGGTGAACATATCAGCCCGGCCAGTCTGCCGGGCATGGCCGAACGTACAGCGACCATCGGCAGCCTGTCCAAGTCCCACGCCATGACCGGCTGGCGAGTGGGTTGGGTGATCGGGCCCAAACTCTTGAACGATCATCTGGAGCATCTCTCGTTGAGCATGCTGTTTGGCATTCCGGAGTTCGTGCAAAAGGCGGCGCAACGGGCGCTGGATGAAGACCTTCCGGAGGTGGCGCTGATGCGCGATGAATATCGTCAGCGCCGCGACCTGGTGTGTACGAGCCTGAACCAATGCCCGGGTATCCGGGCCATTCAGCCCGATGGCGGAATGTTCGTGATGGTCGACGTGCGCGACACCGGGTTGTCCGCCCAGCATTTCGCCGAGCGGCTGCTGGAGGGGTATGGCGTATCGGTACTGGCGGGTGAGGCGTTCGGGCCGAGCGCGGCGGGGCATATCCGCATCGGGTTGGTGGTGGACCAGCGCAAGCTGGCGGATGCCTGTCGAAGGATTGCGCTGTGTGCAATCGACCTTCTGGAAGCGCGTCGGGCCTGAGAAAAGATCGCGGCCTGCGGCAGTTCCTGCAGGCGCTGCCGCAGGCTGCGATCGTTTGATCCTAATCTTTCCAGACCGAAGGATTCACCAGATTTGCGGGCCGCTCACCCGCCAAGGCGGCCAACAGATTGTCCACCGCACATCGAGCCATCGCCTCACGTGTCTCATGGGTCGCCGAGCCCATGTGCGGCGTTGCCACCACGTTATCCATCTGCAACAACGGCGAGTCCAGGTTCAGCGGCTCACGTTCAAACACATCCAGCCCCGCCGCGCGAATCCGCCCCGCACCCAATGCCTCGATCAACGCCGCTTCATCCACGACCTTGCCTCGGGAGATGTTGATGAAGATGCTTTGCGGGCGCATCAGGGCAAATTCCTCGGCGCCGATCAGTCGCTCGGTTTCAGCCGTCAGCGGCAGCGTCAGGCAGATGAAGTCCGCCTGTTGCAACAGCTCGCCCAGGCTGCGGTATTGCGCATTAAAACGCTGCTCTACCGCCGGTTTCGGCGAGTGGCTGTGGTAGATCACCGGCATGCCGAAACCGCAATGCCCACGCTGGGCCAGTGCCTCGCCGATGCGGCCCATGCCGATGATGCCCAGGGTTTTGCCGTGCACGTCGCTGCCAAAATGCGCGGGGCCGAGGTTACGACTCCATTGGCCTGCTCGAACCATGTTCGCCAGTTCCACTACGCGTCTGGCGGTCGCGAGAATCAACGCAAAACCGGTATCGGCGGTGGTTTCGGTGAGCACGTCTGGCGTGTTGCTCAGCAGGATGCGTCGCTCGGTCAGGTAGTCGATGTCGTAGTTGTCGACGCCCACCGAGACGCTGGCGATGGCTTCAAGGTCGGGCGCCAGATCCAGCAGCTCGGCATCCAGCTTCAGGCTGGCACCGAGCAAACCGTGGGCTCGGGGCAGGGCATCGCGCAATCGGGCGAGGCCATCGGCGTCGAGACTTTCAATCAGCGTCACTTCAGCCTGTTCGTGCAAACGAGCCATCAGCAGCGCCGAGAGTTTCTTGTATAGAACAACCTGCTTTTTCATTGTCGTCATCCAATCAGGAATGTGCGGCGGTGCGGGTTAATGCGACCGTGGGCCGCTCCCGGTCACTGGCGCCGGGCTTGAGGAAAATAGTCAGCACCACCGAGAGCATCAGCGCGCCGCTCATCAACAGGTAGGAAGCGCCGGGTGAACCCGTGGAACTGTTCAGATAGCCGACCAGGTAGGAACCGCCGAACGAACCGAGAGCACCCATGCTGTTGATCAGCGCCATCGCGCCGCCCGCCACGTTAGCCGGGAGGATTTCCGGGATGATCGCGAAGAATGGTCCGTAAGGCGCGTACATGCAGGCACCGGCAATCACCAGCAAGGTGTAGGACCACCAGAAATGTTCGGCGCCCAGGGCGTAGGACCCATAGAAAGCGAACGAGGCGATCAGCAGTGGTGGCCAGACGAAGCGTTTGCGTTTTTGCAGTTTGTCCGAGGCCCAGGACACCAGCAACATGCCAATGACGGCGGCCAGGTAGGGCAGCGCCGACAGCCAACCCGCTTCAATCATGTCCATTTGTGCACCGGCCTTGAGTATCGACGGCAGCCACAATACGAAGCCATAGACGCCGATGCTCCAGCAGAAGAACTGCAACGCGAGGATGATCACCCTTGGCGAGCGAAAGGCTTCGGCATAGTTTTTCACCGCCTTGATGCCGACTTGCTCGGCAGCCAAGGCGCTTTCCAGGTCGTGTTTTTCCTGGTCACTGAGCCATTTGGCCTGGGCCGGACGATCGTCGGCCAGGCGCCACCAGATGAAGGCCCACAGCACCGCAGGCAAGCCCTCGATGATGAACATCCAACGCCAGCTGTAGTGCTGGACCAGATACCCTGAGACCACCGACATCCACAGCATGGTCACCGGGTTGCCGAGGATCAGGAAGGTGTTGGCCCGCGAGCGTTCGGCGCGGGTGAACCAGTGGCACAGATAGATCAGCATCGCCGGCATCACCGCCGCCTCGACCACGCCGAGCATAAAGCGGATGACGATCAACCAATAGGCATTGGAGACGATTCCGGTCAGGGTCGCCAGGCCGCCCCAGAGGATCAGGCTGACGAAAATCAGTTTCTTCACGCTGTGTTTCTGCGCATAGATCGCCCCCGGCACCTGGAAGAAAAAGTAGCCGAGGAAGAACAGGGCGCCGAGCAGTGAGGACAGGCCCGGGGTAATCATCAGGTCGGCGGCCATGCCGGAGGCGGCGGCGAAGCCGTAATTGGCGCGATCCAGATACGCCAGACTGTAGGTGATGAACACGATGGGCATGATGTACCACCAGCGGCGGGCGGCGAGGGTTGCGGTTTTCATGGTGGTGCTCCTGAGCTTGTTGTTTTTGTCGCAGCAGGTAACGAATTCGAAATCTTCAGTGAATGGTCAGGCCTTATCGCGAGCAGGCTCGCTCCCACAGGGCATTTGGGTTGGAACCCGATCTTGTGTGGGAGCGAGCCCGCTTGCGTTGGCGGCCTCTAACTCAGCGCTCATCTCGGCCCGGGTAGGCAACCCCTCCATATCCCCCCGACTCTGCACCGCCCGGCTGCCAACCCAGTTGGCCCGCTTCACGGCCTCGGCAAAGCTGTGGTTTTCCAGCAAGGCGCTGATCATGCCCACAGCAAAGCCGTCACCGGCACCCACCGTGTCGACCACTGCCTGCACCGGCACGCCGGCGACAAAACCCTGATCCTGATGAGTTCGGTAATAGGCACCGTGCGGGCCCAGCTTGATCGCCACAGCCTCTACACCCTGGTCGAGGTAAAAAGCAGCGATATCGGCAGGGTCTTCGAAGCCGGTCAGCAACTGGCCTTCGCTCAAGCCCGGCAGCACCCAATGGGCGAGGGCTGCCAGGCGGTTGGTTTCGGTGACCATCTGTTGCGTGCTGGCCCACAGGCTCGGCCGCAGATTGGGGTCGAACGATACGCTGCGTCCTGCATCGCGCATGCGTGTCATCAATTCCAGCGACAGTTGCCGTGCGCTTGCCGACAGGGCCGCAGGAATACCGGTGGCGTGCAGGTGCCGGGCGTTCAGCAATTGGGGGACAATTGACTGCGGGGACAGGTGACTGGCGGCCGAACCACGGCGGAAATACTCCACTACCGGATCGCTGCCGTCCTCGGTGCGGGACTTGAGCTGGAATCCAGTTGGGTGCGCGGTATCAATGTCGACATGACGGCAGTCCAGTCCTTCCTTTTCAAGCGTGTCGATCACGAACCTGCCAAGTGAGTCGGCACCGACCCTGCTAAGCCAGGCCACTTTGAATCCAAGCCGCGACAGGCCGATGGCGACGTTGCTGTCAGCCCCGGCGATGCGCTTGTGGAACCGGGTGATGCTGGCCAGGTCTCCGGGCTCTTCGGCGACAAACATCGCCATGGTCTCGCCAAACGACAGGATATCGATCTCAGACATGAGCGCTCTCCAGTCGCGATTGACCCAGGCGGGCGAGGGCGGCGACGTGTTCGCCGGTAAGTTGCGCGAGGTCGTCGCCCTGCAGTGGATACTCCACCGCCCGCATGACGCCTTGGGGCATGTGGCGCAGCAGTTGTTCCCATTGCTGCAGATCTGTTGCGGCGGGCGGTGTGGCAATCAGTTTGCCATCGGCCCGGCGCGTCACGGCCTTGCAGTGCACATAGCCGACGTGACGACCGAGCATTCGAGCGGCGCTTGCGGCGCACTGGTCCTGCCAGTGCCAGTTGCCGATATCGAAGGTCATTCTGATGGGCAGTTGGTGTTGCTCCACTTCGCCGAAAAAGCGCTGAAAGGGTTCGATGCGGCCACCGTGCAGGGTCTGGTCGTTTTCTACCAGCAGTTGCACGCCGCAGTGGCCCAGGGTACGGGCCAGACCTTGCAGGTCATTGTTATCAGTGAAATAACCCAGCGAGACTTTCAGCCATTTGGCTCCAAAGGCCTGGGCGCTGTGCAGGGCTGCCGTCAAAGCGGGATTAGGGTTTGAATGGCCCGCCAGCCATAGCTCCATGGGTGAGGAGTAGATGCTTTCCAGGCCATGGTTGGAGGTGGCTTGGGCCAGTTGCGTGGCGTGTTCGTGGGTCAGCAATTCCTCACGCCATTCAATGAGGGAAGCACCGGCGGCGGCGAGGATTTCGATGAAACTGCCTTGGCCTCGCTGGCGTACCAGTTCGGCGCCGTAGCTGGAAAGGCTGATGGAGACGGGTGATTTTTTCATTGTTATTTACCTCTGAAACCGGTTTCATTTTTGTACAAAAAAATAGTTTCTGGTGGGTGTTGCTGCAGGCTCCATCACCGGGAACTCCCGAGCGTCGAGCCCCGCACGATCAACTGCGCCGAAAAATCCAGCGTTCGAACCGGCCCAGCCTGCCCACGCAGTCGCTTGAGCAGGCACTCGAATGCACTTGCTCCAATTTGCGCGGTCGGCTGCGCAAGGGCGGTAATGCCACTGCCCACCAGCGGGTACCAATCCAAGTCGTCCAGGGCAATCAAGCCCACATTCGCAAACAGATCGCACTGCAGTTCCCGCAGTGCGTGGGTGCTGGCCAGTGCCGCAATGCCGTTGGCGCAGAAGAGCGCTTTCGGGCCGGGGCCAGGAGCGTCCAGGAAAGCCTTGAGATGAGCCGTGAGTTGGCTGCCGGTTTCGATAATTGCGCCTCGCAGTGAAGGCCGCTGGGCGACCTGCGATTTGAAACTGCTGACGCGCTCGATACGCGAACTGGTGCCGTCATATGGCTCGGTCACCAACAGTACATCGCGATAGCCCTGAGCTTCGAGGTGCTCGATGGCCATCTCGACCGCCTTCGAGTTATCCAGCCCGACCATGTCGCTTTCCAGGTGCTCGACCTTGCGATCCACCAGCACCAGGGGCATTTCCCGATGCAGTTCGTGCAATTCGTCGCGGTGATGGCCCAGGGTGTTAACGATCAAGCCTTCGATGTTGTACGAACGTAACAGGGCAAGGTGTTGGCGCTCCTGTTCGTCATCGCGATCGGTATTGCACACCACCAGGCTGTAGCCGTGCTGACGGCAGGCGGTTTCCACCCCGTGCATCACGGCAATCGAATAAGGGTTGCGGATGTCGGCCACCAGCATGCCGATGAGGCGCGTGCGTCCGCGCTTCAAGCCACGGGCCATCTGGTTTGGGCGGTAGCCCAGCTCGGCAATCGACTGCTCGATGCGCAACGCAATGGCATCGGAGAGCAAGCCGCGGTCTTCGCCAATGAATCGCGACACACTGGCCTTGGAAACCCTGGCGTGTTCAGCGACATCAAGCATGGTCACGCGGCTGCGCTGGGCGGCGGAAAAGTCGTTCACGGGTTGAAACCTTGTTATTGGATTTATAAGGCTGGCGCTTGGCGCTGAAACCGGTTTCAGGAAACACCAGGAATATGCCCTGCGTCAAGCCCCGGGCAAAATGTTCGTCGCCTTTTACCCAAACAATCCCGCCGCGATATTGATCGAAAAGCCCAATATCGCCGTATTAAATACAAATCCGACCAACGACTGCGCCAGCACGATCTTGCGCATATCGCGGGTGGCGACACCCACATCGGCGGTCTGCACCGCCACGCCGATGGTGAACGAGAAGTACAGGAAATCCCAATAGTTGGGCGTGGTCAGGCCCTCGGCGAATCGCAGTGCCGGGTCCTTGCCGCGCCAGGTGTAGAACAGGCGCGAGTAATGCACGCTGAATATCACGCCGATCAGCAGCCATGAGCCAATCACGGTCAGCGCAGTGAAGCCGTAGTGCAGCAGTCTGGTCGTGGTGTCCAGTTGCTTGCTGCCAGCCAGTTCGAAGGCGATGGTGGCCAGGCTGGCGATGGCGGCGATGCACACCACGAGCAGCACCAGACCGGCGTTTTCGTCTTCGACTTCAGCGATGCGCTTTACGTCAGGCGCTTTGGCGCGAGCGGTGAGCCAGAGCATCAGCACCAGGTAAGTCCAGACCCCGGCATTCCAGCCAAAGAGAATTTTGCTGATGATCGAATCGGCGGGAGCCAGGATGCCCACCGCAATGCCAAGGGTGGCGGCGGCGGACAGGCGCGGGTGGGTGCGGGCGAGGAAGGGCATAGCGGCTCACTGTAACAGGACGTCAGTGCACCATAGCGCGGTCCTGTTGCAGGAGCGAGCTTGCTCGCGATGGTCGTTAACGATGACGCTGGGAGCCTGACACCCAGCAGCGTTCTTGCGTTCATCGCGAGCAAGCTCGCTCCTACAACGGGGGGCGGCTATAGGTCCTTATGGCGCTTGCGCACCAGCTTCATCACCACCACAAAAAACACCGGCACAAACAACACCGCCAGGGTCGCGGTGATCATGCCGCCGATGACTCCGGTGCCGATCGCTTGCTGGCTGGCCGAGCTGGCGCCGGTGGCGATGGCCAACGGCACGACGCCGAGGATGAACGCCAGGGAGGTCATCACGATCGGCCGCAATCGCAGGCGTGCGGCTTGCAGGGTCGCGTCGATCAGGTCGTGACCTTCGTCATACAGGCTCTTGGCGAACTCGATGATCAGGATCGCGTTCTTCGCCGACAGGCCGATGATAGTGATCAACCCGACCTTGAAAAACACGTCGTTAGGCATTCCGCGCAACGTCACGGCCAGTACCGCGCCCAGCACGCCGAGCGGTACGACCAGGAGCACTGAAGTCGGAATCGACCAGCTCTCGTACAAGGCCGCCAGGCACAGGAACACGATCAGCAAGGACAATCCTAAAAGGATCGGCGCCTGGCTTCCGGACAGCCGTTCCTGCAGCGACAAGCCGGTCCATTCCTGGCCCAAACCCGCAGGTCCCAGCGCTACCAGGCGCTCGATCTCGGCCATGGCTTCGCCGGTGCTGTGCCCCGGCTTTGGTTCACCGGAAATGCTGATCGCCGGGTAGCCGTTGAAACGGGTCAGTTGCGCCGGGCCCTGTGTCCATTTGGCCTCGACGAAGGCCGACAGCGGCACCATTTTTCCGGCGTTGTTGCGCACGTGCATTTGCAACAGGTCCGCCACCTGGCTGCGCTGATCGCCTTCGGCCTGGACCACCACCCGTTGCATGCGCCCCCGATTGGGGAAATCGTTGACGTAGCTGGAGCCGACGGCGGTGGACAATACATTGCCGATTTCGGCGAACGACACGCCCAGGGCGTTGGCCTGCTTGCGGTCGACGATCAATTGAACCTGCGGTGCCTCGGCCAGGGCGCTTTCGCGCACGTTCATCAGGATTGGGCTTTTCTCTGCTGCCTCCAGCAACTCGGTGCGTGCCTGCATCAGCGTGGCATGACCGAGGCCGCCACGATCCTGCAGGCGGAACTCGAAACCACTGGAAGTGCCCAGGCCATCCACCGGTGGGGGCAGCACCGAGAACGCCACGGCGTCCTTGATCTGGCTCAGGGCGATGTTGGCCCGGTCGGCAATCGAGCTCGCCGAATCGTCGCTGCCGCGTTCGGACCAGTCTTTCAACGTGGTGAATGCCAGCGCCGCGTTCTGCCCGCTGCCGGAAAAACTGAAGCCGAGGATCACCGTACTGTCGCCCACTCCGGGCTCCTTGGCGTTATGCGCTTCGATCTGCTCGACCACTGCGACTGTACGGTTCTTGCTCGCACCCGGCGGCAGTTGTACGTCGGTGATGGTGTAGCCCTGGTCCTCCACCGGGAGGAACGAGGAGGGCAGGCGTACGAAGCAAATACCCAGGGCGATCAGCAGCACGCCGTAGATCAGCAGATAGCGCCCTGTACGTTTGAGCGCGTAAGCGACCCAGGCTTGATAACGTTTGGTCAGTTGCTCGAAACGTCGATTGAACCAGCCGAAGAAACCGCGCTTTTCATGATGCTCACCCTTGGCGATCGGCTTGAGCAAGGTCGCGCACAGGGCCGGGGTCAAGGTCAGGGCGAGGAACGCCGAGAACAGGATCGAGGTGGCCATCGACAGGGAGAACTGCCGGTAGATCACCCCGACCGAGCCCTGCATGAACGCCATCGGAATGAACACGGCCACCAGCACCAGGGTGATGCCGATGATCGCCCCGGTGATCTGCTGCATCGCCTTGCGCGTCGCTTCCTTGGGCGACAGGCCCTCGGTGACCATGATGCGCTCGACGTTCTCCACCACTACGATGGCGTCATCCACCAGTATGCCGATGGCCAGCACCATGCCGAACATGGTTAGCACGTTGATCGAGAAGCCCAAAGCCAACATGGTGGCGAAGGTACCCATCAGTGCGACCGGCACTACCAGGGTCGGGATCAGCGTGTAGCGAATGTTCTGCAGGAACAGGAACATCACCGCAAACACCAGCACCATGGCTTCGACCAGGGTGTAGACGACCTTGGTGATCGAGACCTTGACGAAGGGTGAGGTGTCGTAAGGGATCTTGTATTCAACGCCTGCCGGGAAATACCGCGCCAGCTCATCCATCTTGGCCCGCACCAGGGTCGCGGTTTTCAGGGCGTTGGCGCTCGGCGCCAGCTGCACGCTGACGGCGGTCGACGGCTTGCCGTTCAGGCGGGTGCCGAACTGGTATTCCTGGCTGCCGATTTCCACCCGGGCGACATCACCGATGCGCACGGTGGAGCCGTCGGGATTGGCCTTGAGCACGATGTCGGCGAATTCTTCCGGGGTCGAGAGCTGGCCTTTGACCAGAATGGTCGCAGTGATTTCCTGGGTGCTGCGGGTTGGCAAGTCGCCAATGCTGCCGGCCGAGACCTGGGCATTCTGTGCAACGATGGCAGCGTTGACGTCAGCTGGGGTCAGGTTGAAACCGATCAGCTTCTGCGGGTCGATCCAGATACGCATGGCTCGCTCGGAACCGTATAGCTGCGCCTTGCCGACGCCGTCCAGGCGCTTGATTTCGTTCATCACGTTGCGCGCCAGGTAATCGCTGAGCGCAGTCTGGTCGAGCTTGCCGTCGCTGGAGGTCAGGGTGATCAACAGCAAAAAGCCGGAGGACACTTTTTCTACCTGCAAACCCTGCTGGTTCACTGCCTGGGGCAGTCGCGACTCGACCACTTTCAAGCGGTTCTGCACGTCGACCTGGGCCAGCTCCGGGTTGGTGCCGGGCTGGAAAGTGGCCTTGATCGTCGCACTGCCCAAGTTGCTCTGGGACTCGAAATACAGCAGATTGTCAGCGCCGTTGAGCTCTTCCTCGATCAGGCTGACCACGCTCTCGTCGATGGTCTGCGCCGATGCTCCGGGGTAAACGGCATAGATTTCCACCTGCGGCGGCGCGACATCGGGGTACTGCGCCACCGGCAACTGCGGGATGGCCAGGGCGCCCGCCAGCAGAATGAACAGGGCGACTACCCAGGCGAAAATCGGGCGGTCGATAAAGAACTGCGGCATAAAAAAGCGTCCTGCTTACTGGCCAGAAACCTGGGCAAGTGGAAGAGGGGTGTCGTCGATCTGGACTTTCTCACCGGTACGGGCGTGCTGCAGGCCTTCGATGACGATGCGGTCGCCCGGCTTCAGGCCACCGGTGACGATCCAGCGATCGTTCTGCACGGCCCCCAGTTCAACCGGCTGCTGGCCGACGCGCTGTTCGCCATCGAGCAACAACACCTGGGCCACGCCGGCGCTGTCGCGCTGGATGGCCCGCTGCGGCACGCTGATGCCCTGCTGGTCGATGGCCTGTTCCAGGCGCACCCGCACGAAACTACCGGGCAACAAATCGAGATCCGGGTTGGGGAATTCGCTGCGCAGGGTGATCTGGCCGGTGCCCGGGTCCACCGTGATATCGGTGAACAGAAGCTTGCCCGGCAGCGGGTAGAGGCTGCCGTCGTCCTGGATCAGCGTAGCCTTGGCCTGGCCCTGACCTACCTGCTGCAACTGACCGGAGCGAAACGCACGGCGCAGGTCGTTGAGCTCGCGGGTCGATTGCGTCAGGTCGGCATGGATCGGGTTGAGCTGCTGGATCAATGCCAGGGGCGTGGTTTCGTTCTGCCCCACCAGGGCGCCTTCCGTGACCAGGGCGCGGCCGATGCGACCGGAAATCGGTGCAGTGACTGTGGCGTAGCCGAGGTTGAGGCGGGCGCGCTCGACCGCGGCCTTGTTGCCGGCGACGTCGGCAGCAGTTTGTCGCACGGCGGCCCGGGCGTTGTCGTAATCCTGGCCGCTGATAGCGTTGCCATCCACCAGCTGGGCGTAGCGCTGCTCCTGCAAGCGCGCCTGGAACGCGTTGGCCTCGGCCTTGCGCAGCGCAGCCTCGGCGCTATCGAGGTCAGCCTTGAACGGCGCCGGGTCGATACGAAACAGTACGTCCCCCTGCTTGACGTCGCTGCCTTCGCGAAAGGTCCGTTGCAACACCACGCCAGGGACCCGGGCGCGGACTTCGGCCATGCGCGGCGCGGCAATCCGCCCGCTCAGTTCGCTGGTAATCGACAGTGGCCGCGCCTCGATGGTTTCAATGCGCACGGTAGCCAGTGGCGCCGTCTCTTCGGCGATCGACGACTTGTCACAGGCGCACAGCGTCAGCGCAAGTGCAATCAGACTGAGCCTGGCGAGCAGTTTCTTTGACATGTATTACCCCAATAGCGACCCCCCGGCATCCTACGGGGAGGGGGCGAGAGTAGCGGTGAAGCTTTGTACGTGCAGTGTGAAATTGTGTAAGGGTTTTACTCAGGAGTGGGTGATGGCGTATATCCTGCAGGCCTTGATTCCTATTGCGTCTGTCATGCCGCTTTCGCGAGCAAGCCCGCTCCCGCAGTGGATCTGTGGTGTACACAGGATTTGTGTCCAACGAGAATCTCTGAGAGCAAGGCTTGCCCGCGATCGCAATCTCACAGTCGCCATCGCACTTTCTGGAAACACCCCATGCCCAACATCCTCCTGGTCGAAGACGACACCGCGCTCGCCGAGCTGATTGCCAGCTATCTGGAACGTAATGGCTACTCCGTCAGCGTGATCAGCCGTGGTGATCATGTGCGCGAGCGCGCGCGGCTCAATCCGCCGGATCTGGTGATCCTTGACCTGATGCTGCCGGGGCTCGATGGCTTGCAGGTCTGCCGCCTGCTGCGCGCCGACTCGGCGACCTTGCCGATCCTGATGCTCACCGCCCGGGACGACAGCCACGACCAGGTCCTGGGCCTGGAAATGGGCGCCGACGATTATGTCACCAAGCCCTGCGAGCCCCGGGTGCTGCTGGCCCGGGTGCGCACGCTGTTGCGCCGCAGCAGCCTGGGCGAGCCGCAGACCGCCAACGACCGGATCCTCATGGGCAACCTGTGCATCGACCTGTCCGAGCGCACCGTGACCTGGCGTGGGCAACTCGTGGAACTGTCCAGCGGCGAGTACAACCTGCTGGTGGTACTGGCCCGGCACGCGGGCGAAGTGTTGAGCCGCGACCAGATCCTGCAACGTCTGCGTGGCATCGAGTTCAACGGCACCGACCGTTCGGTGGACGTGGCGATTTCCAAGCTGCGGCGCAAGTTCGACGACACCGCCGCCGAGGCGCGCAAGATCAAGACGGTGTGGGGCAAGGGCTACCTGTTCAGCCGCTCCGAGTGGGAATGCTGAAGCCATGTTCAGAATCCTGTTCCGCCTGTACCTGGTCACGATCGTCTCCTACAGCGCGGCGATTTACCTGGTACCGGACCTGGTGATCAAGCTGTTTCACGAGCGCTTTGTCAGCTACAACCTCGACTATTCCCGCGGCCTGCAAAGCCTGATCGTCAAGCAGTTTCATGGCGTGCCGCAGGAGCAGTGGCCTGGCCTGGCCGAGCAGATGGACAAGGAGTTCGCGCCGCTGCACATCGTACTGTCACCCATCGACGACGCTGATTTCTCTGCGGCTGAGAGCCAGCGCCTGCAGCGCGGCGAAAAAGTGGTGCGCATCGGCGACTGGGGCTGGCGCACCCTGGCGGTGGCGCCTCTGAACGAGCAAACCGTGGTCAAGATGGTGGTGCCGCCGGATCCGCTGGACGTCAACCTGTTGTACTGGAGCATTAACCTCCTGATAGGCGCGACCATGCTCGCCTGCCTGTTACTGTGGCTGCGCGCGCACTGGCGTGATCTGGAGCGCCTTAAGGGTACCGCCGAACGTTTCGGCAAAGGACAACTGAGTGAGCGCACGAATATTTCGCCGCGCTCCAACATCGGCAGCCTGGCGAACGTGTTTGACACCATGGCCAGTGACATCGAAAGCCTGCTCAACCAGCAGCGAGACCTGCTCAATGCCGTCTCTCACGAACTGCGCACGCCCCTCACACGCCTGGATTTCGGCCTGGCGCTGGCACTCTCCGATGATTTGCCAGCGGCGACTCGCGAGCGCTTGCAAGGCTTGGTGGCACACATTCGCGAACTGGATGAACTGGTGCTGGAGTTGCTGTCCTACAGCCGCCTGCAAAATCCTGCGCGTCTGCCTGAGCAAGTCGAGGTCTCGCTGGATGAGTTCATCGACAGCGTGCTGGGCAGTGTCGACGAAGAGCTGGAGTCGCCGGACATCGTCATCGATGTGTGGCTGCATGGCCAGCTTGAGCGCTTCAGCCTCGACCCACGCCTCACCGCGCGGGCGCTGCAGAACCTATTGCGCAATGCCATGCGCTACTGCGAGAAACGTATCCAGGTCAGCGTGCAGGTGCTGGCGCACGGCTGCGAGATCTGGGTGGATGACGACGGGATCGGAATCCCTGACGACGAACGTGAGCGCATTTTCGAACCCTTCTACCGGCTTGATCGCAGCCGCGATCGCGCCACCGGAGGCTTTGGGCTGGGCCTGGCCATCAGCCGTCGAGCCCTGGAGGCCCAAAGCGGCACACTTACGGTGGAGGCTTCGCCCCTGGGCGGCGCCCGGTTCAGGTTGTGGTTGCCGAACGTAGCATGAGATGGACGAACGGCCCCGCCAAGGGCCAGGGCCTGGTGCTGATTCAGCCTGCGGCGTCGCTGCCGTTTCAGGTTTTCGATGAGGCGTTGATCGCCTCGGCCAGATCCTGATAGGCCTCGCAGCGGGTGTCGCCGCAGATGGACTTGATCTGCTGCAACTGTTCCTGTGCCAAGTCCAGTCGGCCCTTGATCACATAGGCTTCGCCTAGGTATTCGCGGACCTGTGCATACTGCGGGTCAAGTTTGACCGACTGCAGGTAATAGCCGATGCCTTCGTCGGTGCGCCCCAGTTTGCGCGTGGCGTACCCGCGATAGTTCAGTGCCTTGGCGGTGTTGGGTTGTTTCAGCGTGTCGAGCAGCGCCAGGGCTTCTTCGTAGCGACCATCCTTGGCCAGGCGATAGGCGTAAGTGGTGCGGTCGGCGTCAGGCAGCAGGCTGCTGTCTTGCATCAGGCATTTTTGCTGCTTGCTGTCCCAGACCTGGCCTTTGGGACAATTGGGCTTGGCCGGCTCCTCGTCTTCGTCAGCGTTGGCGAAGGCAAGGGAGCTGGATAGCGCAGCGGCCAGCAGCAGGGGGGAGCACCAGGCAAGACGAGTATTCATGAGCCAATCCTCAGGGGTGATACTTATAGAACATCGCCGCGCCGGCAAATGTTCATTTCTTTGCAGCGCTCCCTGTAAGCAAAGCTCAAATGATGGTGTCCTGCCTGACTGCTGATCAGGTCAGCAGGCGGATCGGTGCTCCCGTTGACCAGGCCTGGATGTCTTCAATCATCTGAGAAAAGAACAGCTGATAGTTCTGCCGGCTCACGTAGCCCACATGCGGTGTTGCCAACACAGTGTCGAGTGTTCGGAACGGGTGATGGGCTGGCAAGGGTTCTTGTTCGAACACATCCAGGGCCGCGCCGCCCAATTGCTGTTTTTGCAACGCCTTGATCAGCGCCGCCTCGTCCACGATCGGTCCGCGTGCGGTATTGACCAGCAGCGCGTGGGGCTGCATCCACCCCAGCGCCTCGGCGTCCACCAGCCCACGGCTGCGCTCGCTGAGTACCAGATGCACCGACAGTACGTCGGCCTGCTCGAACAACTGCTGCTTGCTGACATGAGTCACGCCGACGGCCGCCGCTCGCTCGGGGGTCAGGTTTTCGCTCCAGGCGATCACCCGCATGCCGAAGGCCTGGCCGAAACCGGCGACTTTCTGGCCGATGCTGCCCAGGCCCAGAATGCCCAAGGTCTTGCCGTGCAGATCGCCCCCCAGGCCTTGCTGCCAGTGGCCGGCCCGCAGGGCGTTGGCTTCGGCGAGCAGATTGCGCGTGGCCGCCATGATCAACGCCCAGGTCAACTCCGGTGCGGCGTGCTTGTAACTGTCGCTGCCGCAGACCTGAATTCCCAGGGCTGCCGCGGCCTTGAGGTCCAGGGCCGCATTGCGCATGCCCCCGGTCACCAGCAGCTTGAGGTTGGGCAGGCGGCGCAGCAGATCTTCATCGAAGCGCGTGCGCTCACGCATCACGCAGATCACCTGGAAGGCCTGCAGGCGCTGAGCGAGGGTGGCGTTATCGGCCGGGAAGTCGTGAAGGAAACTCACCAGGCCAATGGCGTCCAGTGCTGTCCAGTCCACTACGTCGCGCGCCACGTCCTGCCAGTCATCGAGCACCGCAATCTGCACAGCCATTGGCCTTACCTCATCAAGGAACGGAGTTGGTCTTGCTTAACCAGGCGAGCAAGGCCTGATGAAATTTTTCCGGTTCTTCCATTTGCGGTGCATGGCCCATGCCGGGGAATTCCACCAGGCTCGACTGTGGAATCAGTTTGGCCACTTCTTTGCCCAGCACTTCGTAATGGCCGATTTTCGCCTTGACCTGCGGCGGTGCGATGTCCTTGCCGATGGCCGTGGTATCGGACGTGCCTATCAGCAACAGGGTGGGCACCTTAAGGTCCTTGAATTCGTAGTACACCGGCTGGGTGAAGATCATGTCGTAGATCAGCGCCGAATTCCACGCCACCTGGGTCTTGCCCGGCCCTTTGGCCAGGCCTGCATACATGTCGACCCAACGGTCGTATTCAGGCTTCCAGCGCCCGTCATAGTAGGTGCTGCGCTCGTAGTCGCGAATGCCTTGTGCGGTTACTTTCAGCTCACGCTCATACCATTGGTCCACGGTGCGATAGGGCACGCCGAGGGCTTTCCAGTCTTCAAGGCCAATGGGGTTCACCATGGCCAGTTGATCGACCTGTTCGGGGTATTGCAGCGCGTAGCGGGTGGCGAGCATGCCGCCGGTGGAATGCCCCAGCAGGGTCGCCTTCTGGATGCCCAGGGCCTTGAGCAGTTGCTGGGTATTGGTCGCCAGTTGCTGGAAGCTGTACTGATAATGTGCTGGCTTGCTTGAGGTGCAGAAGCCAATCTGGTCCGGTGCGATGACCCGGTACCCGGCTTTGCTCAGCGCCTTGATCGAGGTGTCCCAGGTCGCGCCGCAGAAGTTCTTGCCATGCATCAGCACCACGCTGCGGCCGTTGGCCTTGCCTTCGGCGGCGACGTCCATGTAGCCCATCTGCAGGGATTCACCTTGGGACTCAAAGGCAAAATGCTTCACCGTGTAGGGGTACTCGAAGCCCTGCAATTGCGGGCCATATTCCGGACCTTCGGCGTAGGCAAGAGCCGGCAGCGCAGCGCTCAACAGCAGGCCGGGCAGCCAGCGGGAAAAGGCGAGGGACATGGGTGAACTCCTTGGTAATCGACCGATCCTGGGACGGCCTCATTAGGGCAACATTAAACAGGCAATACGCGGGGCCGATCGTTCAACCCGCCAAGCCCAGGGTCGCCACGGCCACTACACCGTAACGCGCGCCCTTGGCGAAAGTGACAATCAGCAGGAATCGGCCCAATGGCTCACGCATTACGCCAGCCACCAGGGTCAGCGGGTCGCCGATAATCGGCAGCCAACTGAGCAGCAGCGACCAATGGCCATAACGCTGGTAGTGCACCCGGGCTTTTTCCAGGTGTCGGGGGCTAACCGGAAACCAGCGACGATCACGAAAGCGCTCGATACCGCGCCCCAGCCACCAGTTCACCAATGACCCCAGGACGTTGCCCAGGGTCGCGACCGCCAGCAGCACCCAAAGCCAGTACTTGCCGCTGAGCAGCAAACTCACCAGCAGGGCTTCCGATTGCAACGGCAGCAAGGTGGCGGCGCCGAACGCGGCGAGGAAAAGCCCCAGGTAGGCGCCGACAATCACTTGGCCGGATAGTCCGCCACCACCACGTCAACGCCAGCCTTGTTCAGGCCGATCACCTGATAGGCGTCGCTCATGCCGTCCATTTCCATTCCGGGCGAACCCATGGGCATGCCGGGGGCGGCCACGCCCAGCAAATCGTCGCGCTTGCTCAAGGCCAGCACCTGATCGGCCGGCACGTGGCCCTCGACAAATTTGCCATTGATGAGCCCGGTGTGGCAGGACGCCAGGCGTGGCGGCACGCCGTGTTTCTGTTTGAACGCGCTCATGTCGGCTTCAACATGGTCCTCGACCTTGAAACCATTGGCTTCCAGGTGGCTGATCCACTTTTTGCAGCAGCCGCAGTTGGCGTCACGATGGACCTCGATTGGGATGAGGTCGGCGGCCTGGGCCAGGGAAGAAATGAACAAGGCGCTCAAGGCAGCCAGTCGCAGGTGGGTTCGCATGGGGAGTCTCGTCTCGAATTGCGGCCGGGAACATGCATTTTGACCTTTTTCGACGGCCAGGCCTTCAATGAGTGTTTCCAAGTGCTACAAAATGCGCAGGAAGGATCAAGGCGGATCCATCCTGAGGCAAAACCTGGGGTGCAACTGCACCGCAAACCATCGGTGCCGGCTGGAATCCAGTCCTGTAACATGATGACCCGCCTGCACCCCGACAGGCAGGCGGCTATATTTTCACGTTCAGGAATTACCCATGACCCAGTCACAACGTTTGAAGTATTCGATTTTGATCTCGCTGGTAGTGCTGGCGATCATGTTTGGCTTGTCTTATCTGCAGAACACCGGCGTCATCGGCGAAAAAACCTTCCAGTACATCGCCATTGGCGTGGCGGTGCTTGTGGTGGTGATCAACGGCGTGATGCGTCGCAAGGTCAAGCCCTGAACGACGCACACCGGATGCTTATTCGCCGTGCAATGCGGCGAATGCCTGGGGATTGAGGCTGTAGCTCTTGTCCGGGTTGAGGTTGATAACCCCTTCGCTGCACAAGCGTTTCAACACTTCGCGCACGCTGAGAAAGGACAGGGGGATATCCAGGTCCAGCAGTTGGCTGTGCACCCCGCGCACGCCCAGGGAACGCTCCTGTTCGGCGGCGCTCAACAGGGCGTCGATGACTTTGAGGCGGATCAGGCTGGTGCGCAGGCCGAAGCTCTTGAGCAGGACCCTGATGCGTTCGTTGCCATGGCGATCGGTACGTTGATCGAAAACGCCGGCACCAATGGATGTTCCCATTGGCGCAATGCTACCGTCCGTTGGCAGTTGCGAGTTGTACATGCAAAAACTCCTTTTCCGAGCTTTGTCCGGTAAATGATGGGTGCTCTCATTTAATAAGACGGATGAGATGGCCAAATCATGAAGGCTCAAATGTAGAAATTTTGTCGACGCCATGTCGGCAAGGTGTGAGCGGCCTTGCAGACCTGGTTGCAGGCGCTAAATTTTTGCCCGGGATTTTCGTTCTTGGGGGAAGGCCAGTCGCGTACGTACAGTCAATGACTGGCATTTTCGATCAGGAGCGAGCGTGATTATTTCCCGGCAGTTGACCCGATTGAGCCTTGCGGGTGTATTGGCAGCGGTGAACGTTGCGGCAAGCGCGCAGCCGAACGAGGCCACCGCAGATATCCGGCGCACCAGTTTTGGCGTACCGCACATTCGCGCCGACAACGAGCGCGGCCTGGGCTACGGCATCGGTTATGCCTATGCGCAAGATAATCTGTGCTTGCTGGCGAACGAGATTGTCACGGTCAATGGCGAGCGCTCGCGCTACTTCGGCCCGACCCAGTTGACCGTGGAAGAGCGGGAGAACCAGGTAAGCGACGTGTTTTTCACCTGGCTCAACACGCCCCAGGCGGTTGCCGCATGCTGGCAGGCGCAAACGCTCCCCGTGCGCGAGCTGGTGGAAGGTTATGTGGCAGGCTTCAACCGCTCCCTGAAAGAAACCCGGGCCAAGGGCCTGCCCCCGCAGTGCCAGGGCGAATGGGTGCGCGACATCACCACGCAGGATCTGGTCAAGCTGACCCGGCGCTTGCTAGTCGAGGGAGGGGTTGGTCAGTTTGCCGAAGCACTGGCGGGGGCCTCGCCGCCCCAGGCAGGCGCTGCACAGGTCGGCCCGCCGGCTTCGTTCCAGGTGGCGTCCACGCGCCTGCAGCGTTTTGCCCTGGATCGCGGCAGTAACGCCGTGGCCGTGGGTAGCGAGCGTTCCTTCAACGGGCGCGGGATGTTGCTGGCCAACCCGCACTTTCCCTGGGTCGGCGGCATGCGCTTCTACCAGATGCACCTGACCATTCCCGGCCAGCTGGACGTGATGGGCGCCGCGTTGCCTGGGCTGCCGATGATCAACATCGGTTTCAACCAGCACCTGGCCTGGACCCACACGGTGGATTCGTCCAAACACTTTACCTTGTACCGCCTGCAGCTCGATCCCAAGGACCCGACCCGCTATTTGCTGGATGGCAACTCGCTGCCGATGACCCGGCAGACCGTGACGGTAAAGGCAAAAACTGCGGACGGTCAGGTGCAGCCGATGACACGCGAAGTCTACAGCTCGCGATTCGGCCCCGTGGTGCAATGGCCCGGCAAGCTGGACTGGGATTCGCAGTTCGCCTACAGCCTGCGCGATGCCAATCTGGAAAACGATCGGGTGTTACAGCAGTGGTACTCGATGAACCGCGCAACCAGCCTTGGCCAGTTGCAAGCGTCAGTGCACAAGATCCAGGGTATCCCCTGGGTCAACACCCTGGCCGCCGATGATCAGGGCCAGACGCTCTACATGAACCTTTCGGTCGTGCCCAACGTGAATGCCGCGAAACTGGCGGCGTGCAGCGACCCGCGCGCCGGCCTGCAGATGATCGTGCTCGATGGTTCTCGCAGCGAATGCGCGTGGGACGTCGATCCCCAGGCTGTGCAACCCGGTATTTATGCCGCTGCCGACTTACCGCAACTGCTGCGCAAGGACTTCGTGCAGCACGCCAACGACTCGGCGTGGATGGTCAACCCGGCGCAACCGCTGACTGGATTCTCCCCGTTGATCAGCCAGCAGGAACAGCCGCTGGGGCTGCGTTCGCGCTTTGCGCTGGAGCGCCTGCAGGCCTTGGCAAAGGGGCGTATTGGCGCCGCCGACCTGCAACGCATGGTGCTGGATGATGAGGTCTACCTCGCCGGCCTGGTGATGCCGGATATGCTGCAGCTATGCGCTTCAGGCCAAGGGACTGATGCGCAGCAACTCACCGCGGTATGCAGCAGCCTCAAAGCCTGGGACCGCAGGGCGAATCTGGACAGTGGTATCGGATTTGTGCACTTCCAGAACCTGATGCAGGCGCTGCAGGAGTCGCCTGATGCATGGCGTGTGGGTTTCGATCCACAAGACCCGCAGCACACGCCGCGCGGGCTGCGGGTGGATGAGCCGCAGGTTGCCGAAACGATTCGTGGAGCGATGTTGGCGTCGTTGGAGCAGACGGCCAAAATGGGCTTGAACGAGCACAGTCGCTGGGGCGACATTCAGGTGGCCAGCAGTGGCGGGCAGCAGACGCCGATCCATGGCGGGCCAGGCACCTTGGGTGTGTACAACGCGATACAGAGCGTCCCCAGGAGTGACGGCCGGCTCGAGGTTGTCAGCGGCACCAGTTACCTGCAGGTGGTGACCTTCGATGAAAAGGGGCCACACGCCCAGGGACTGCTGGCGTTTTCGCTGTCCAGCGATCCCCAGTCAAAGCATTCGCGGGATCAGACCGAGGCGTTTTCCCGGAAGAAGCTCAGCGTCTTGCCGTTTACCCAACAGCAGATCGAGGCAGATCCGCAGTATCGGGTCGAGCGGATCAGTGAGGGGGATGGCCGGTAGGCGCGACCCTGTGAGAGCGAGTCTTTGCACATGAGCCTGTGAGAAACACTACGTGGGAGCGAGCCTGCTCGCGATAGCGGACTCACAGGCAGCAATGATGCCGAACCCGACAGCCTAATCGCGAGCCTGGTCGCTCCGGCAGGGGGCAAGTATCAGATTTTCGGGGCCTGTTGCGGCATGGCGTTGAGCACCGGGTTACCGTCCTTGTTGCGGGTCACGTACACCGGCAGCACCTTGGGCAGCGAGGCCACCAAAGAATTGAGCTCCTTGATGTTGTAGATTCCGCCGATCCGCAGCGCACCGGTGTTGTGGTCGGCGACCGCCAGGGGTTTGCTTAGATAGCGGTTGATCAAGGGCAGGGCGTTGCTCAGCGTCAGGTCATCGAGCACCAGCTTGCCGCTGCGCCAGGCCAGCGAGTTGTCGTTGTCGTAGGTCTGGCTGATGCGCGCAGTGTAGTCTCCGCGACCATAGCTGGCCTGCATGGCAGGACCCAGGCGCAGGCCATCACCTGGAAGGTCATCGTTACTGCTGACCAGCACCGAACCCTCGACCAGGTTCACCCGTACCTGATCCTCATACATCCAGACATTGAATTGAGTCCCGGTGACCCGAATCCGCCCGTCAGCGGCCTTCACTATGAACGGGTGGCTCGTGTCGTGGCTGACTTTGAAAAAGGCCTCACCCTTGTTCAAGGTAACGCGGCGCTGATCCTTGTAGTTGGTGAAAGTCAGGTTACTGCCCAGGTTCAGCTCGACTTCGCTGCCATCACTGAGGGTCACATGGCGCACCGTATCGCCCGCTTCAATGTGCTCGTAGGCATTGGGCAGCCAACCGAGGTTCCAGCCGCTGTAGGCGGCCAACGGTAGCGCCACCGCACAGACCGCTGCTGCAATACCGAAGGTTCGCCAAGGGGAGGCAGGCTTGAAGGGGAGGGCAGCCGCACCTTCGGTGGCCGGACGCGGCAGGTCGCCAGCGACTTCCCATATCTCCAGCATCGCTTCGTACTCAACCGCGTGCAGCGGATGAGCATCCAGCCACTGCTCAAACGCCAGGCGCTCTTGCGCGGTGCAGTCGATGGCATGCAGACGCATGCACCAGTGCGCCGCGGCATCGGTAATGGCGTCATATTCGGCTTGCGGAAGGGGGGTGTCGGTCATTGACTCATCCTGATTTCGTGCATTCTAACCTTTGCAGGAAGTCGGCGAGAACACCGTCATGGCAATTACCCATCAAACAGCAATGTTTTTCATTTAAACCTGCCGTTCAAAGGGCCGCCTGGTAAATAGTTATCGCCAAATTCCCCGCCGGGTCGGTTACATTAATCCGGTTGAACGCCGCCCGGTCGAAAGATTGACAGGCCGTGCAGCTCGCTTTGTTTAATCGGTTTGTTTGTCATTACACGCTGTTGCCCCCTCCAATAATTAATCTGGAGCTTCAGATGTCCGCGCCACACGAACTTGCCACGCCTACGGCTTCGCAAAATCTGTCTTTTGATGAATTGACCCAGTTACTGGAAAAGATCTTCCTGCGCCATGGCACCAGCGCCGACGTCGCCCGCACCCTGGCCCTCAACTGCGCGGGCGCCGAACGGGACGGCGCGCACAGCCATGGCGTGTTCCGCATTCCCGGGTATGTGTCGACCCTGCAAAGTGGCTGGGTCAGCGGCCACGCCATCCCGCTGGTAGAAGACGTGGCCTCAGGCTTCGTCCGGGTCGATGCCGGCAACGGGTTTGCCCAGCCTGCACTGGCGGCAGCGCGCGCTTTGCTGGTGGAGAAGGCTCGCAGTGCAGGCATCGCAGTGCTGGCAATCCGCAACTCCCATCACTTCGCCGCGTTGTGGCCCGATGTTGAACCCTTTGCCTACGAAGGGCTGGTGGCTTTGAGCGTGGTCAACAGCATGACCTGCGTGGTGCCGCACGGTGCCGACCGGCCGCTGTTTGGCACTAATCCGATTGCCTTCGCCGCGCCACGCGCCGACGGCGATCCCATCGTCTTTGATCTGGCCACCAGCGCGATTGCCCATGGTGACGTGCAGATCGCCGCGCGCAAGGGCGAGCGTCTGCCAGCGGGCATGGGCGTCGACAGCCTTGGCCAGCCGACCCAGGACCCAAAGGCCATCCTTGAGGGCGGCGCTTTGCTGCCGTTTGGCGGGCACAAGGGCTCAGCACTGTCGATGATGGTGGAGTTGCTGGCGGCAGCGTTGACAGGTGGTAATTTTTCTTTCGAGTTCGACTGGTCCAACCACCCCGGAGCCAAGACCCCGTGGACCGGACAGTTGCTGATTGTGATCGACCCGAGCAAGGCCGCCGGGCAGAGTTTTGCCGAGCGCAGCCAGGAACTGGTGCGGCAGATGCATGGTGCAGGGCTTAAACGCTTGCCGGGGGACCGCCGTCATCAACAACGGACCAAGTCAGCGGCTGGAGGTATCGAGCTGGATGCGCAGACATTGGACAATCTGCGGGCGCTTGCGGGGGACTAGAACTGCCTTAGGCTGAAACGCCGAAACAGCTGGCAACGCCAGCCGCTTCGGAGGTTGCGCTTGAATCAGCGGCGACCGAGTAGCAGTCCCACCACCAGGCCGAAGCCTGCGGAGATCGCCACGGTCTGCCACGGATGGCCCCCTATGTAGGTCTCGGTGGCTTCTACGGCAGGCTTGGTGCGATCGCGCACGCTGCTGACCGAGTCCATGGCTTGCTGGAGTTTTTGGGCGACCTGTCCGCGAAGGGTTTCTGCCTCCTCACCGACCAGTGATGCGCTGCTCTTGAGCAGTTTGTCCGACTCTTCGATCAACGCTTGCAACTCGCTGAACGCTTGATCCTTGATTTGATCTTCGGCGATTTGCGCGGCAGTTTTCCGGGCCATTGAAGTACTCCTTGCTGATGGATGGACAGTGAACAATGGAGTGTAGAGCTGCAGGAAAAGTTGCAGGGATTTAGCGCGAAAATGTGGTCCTTGAGAAAATCCAGCGCAGGACATTTCCTACCAGGGTGTAAGATGTCGCCAATTTACACAGCAGGTAAACCCCATGAGCTTCAATCTGGCCGACAAACCCCTTTCCGAGCGCGCCGCGCTTGAAGATGAAAAATCCCGTCTGTTCGATCTCTGGCAAAGCAACCTGGGCAAAGCCAAGGGCGAAGCCGCACGGTTGTTTGGCGAGCGCGCCAAACGCAAAGGTAAATGGGCCGAGTGGGTCCGTTCCGAGCTCGACGCCATGTCGCCCCCGGAATTTGCCAACATGGTGCGCAGTGAAGTCAATCGCTTGATGGCTGCCAAGTAGCCTACCCGGCGCCATGGGGTAGCGCTGATCGCCGTGGACTTGGGCGAATCTCATTGCCTAGAGCGGCTGCGGACTACGATGACCCCAAGAGTTTTCTGACTTCGGCAATGATCAAGTCGATGTTGAATGGCTTCGCCAATACCGCATCAACCAAATCCGACTTGTGCATTCCGATATGTGCCTGAGCACCGCTCATCAGGATGATCGGCAACTGATCAGCGCAAGGAAGGCCCCGGACAGCTGTGGCGAATTCCAGGCCGTCCATGACCGGCATCAAAAATTCGGTAATGATCAAGGCAGGCTGTTCTCTACCCAGAACCTCGAGCCATTTACGCCTGGAGCATGGTTGGCTAGCCGACATGGAGCAACATTACCCCGACACAAACCACAGCGCCAAAACCAGGCACCGCGCGATACCGCCTGGTCGCCCACGTTCTCGGTAAACTCGTCGTACTGGGCATCGACGTAGGCGAAGTTAGCTTCCGCCATCAGCCTGGAAGTGACTTGCAGCTTGCCCGTCAGCTCGATTCCCTTTGAAGTCTGCTGACCGGCCTGCGTTGTATTGTTGATGTTGTCAGGGGCAGTGATCGAAAAATCTCTACGAACGATTGGGTAAGCGGCGAGTTGTTAAAAGAATGCGGAGCGAAAGAATGAAGATCTTATAAAGATTAAAGTAGGGTGGTTAAATCAGGGCAATTTTTTAGTAGTGGGTATTTTTCTTTGGCCGGGCTTCATTTTGTCGCTTTTCGATGGAGGGTTTCTGACAGTTGTTTTTGATTGCGCGGTTACGGCTCAAATGCTCAAAAACAAAAGATGCCAATCCGAACAATCCAATAATTGAAATGATCATAATTCCCAGGTCTGAGCTGCTCATAATGTTCTTCCGTCGACATGTGTTCCGGAGGATAAAATATCTATGGCGGAACTCAAGGCGATCTACGATTTCTTTACGATCTCTTTGCTACTGCGCAGCCATCGCCAATGATGGTCACTCAGCTGTCCGATTATTGATATTTGACGATATTTTGAAGAATGAGCGGGCCGCCTAGCCCTAAGAGTTTTCCTCCTTCATCGATCGTACCAAGCGATATCGGGGCGAAGCCCAACTGATCGACCAGTTCGGTAACGATTATGTTGGCATCTTGATCTCGGCTCCAAACAAACATCACTCTGCGCCCTCCATCCTGCGTAGGGTGTTCGGCTAATCGTGCGGCAGGAAGCTGAGTCCGCGCTCAAGGCCTGTTCGAGGGGCTGCGCAACGATGCTGTCGCCCAGCTCGACCAGCACCTTGCCCGGCCCAGCCGGGCGGTGGTTGATAGATCGGATAAAAATCAGTCCGATTGGCTAGCGTTCCAGCTTCGATTAAAAATGATTTTGTGAATTCGATCGGAGAAGAACTCAGCACGCTGCAGGCATGTGAAAAATTGCCTACAACAGGTTTGGAAGGGTTTGCTGTTCTCTTATAATGTTGATCAGTGTATGTAGTGCTGGGTGATTGTATCTACGACTACCGTAATATATATGGAATGGATCTTCCGCGGATGCGTGCTGTGGAAGTATCAATCTCAGTGTTTCAGACTTTAATTCCGGTGTTATTCGTGCTTCAAGCACATAGGCGATGCCCACGCCCGCTTTAGCGGCAGAGATAGTTGTGGCTGTATCATTGATGGTCACCAATCCTGGAACACGAATTTTCCTGCGCTCACCCTCAACCTGCAGCTCCCAGCGAAAGCTCGAGTTATCTCCCAAAAGTAGTTGAAGACAGGTGTGATGCTCCAGATCTTCTATGGTCATCGGCGCTCCGTGTTGCTCGACATAGCCTGGCGAGGCCACCAAAACCCAGCGCTGAGGCCCGCTCAACGGTAATGCGACCATGTCTTTCGGAACATGATGACCGTAGCGTATACCCGCGTCGTATCCCTCGGCCACAATATCAATGGGCCTGTTATCGACCACTACCGTAAGACGCACGCCTGGACAGCGTCGGACGAATTCAGGGACTGCTGGTGCGATCAGCAGATCGGCAGCATCTGCAAATACATTGAGACGAATCTCACCAAGATTGCCAACGCCTGGCGCTTCAAACGTTTCAAGCGCGGCGCCGATCTTGTTGAAGCCATCTTCCAGACGCTCCGCTAAATCCAGCCCCAAAAAAGTGGGCGATACGGCACGACTTGTCCTGTTCAGTAACTTTGCGCCCAAGCGGTCTTCGAGCCGCCGTATGGCATGGCTCAAAGCCGAAGGAGTCAGGCCCAATTCTTTAGCTGCTGATTTGAAACTTCCCCATCGGACGATGGACAGGAAAACCTTCAGGTCTGCGAAATCGATGCGATTTTTCTGGGTCATGGATGAATAGGTTTCACGGAGTTGATGAGCTGATTTCAGTTTAGCCTGTGCGAATATCAGCACCCCGTCAACGACCTGATGACATCGCCAAACGACCGGGTGATCGCGAATATTCGCCAGTGGCGTCATGTAGGGCTAAGAGAAGAGGAAGCAGATATGCATCACCGAGTCATTGGACGCACGGGCAGAAAAGTCTCCGAAATTGGATTTGGTGCATGGGCCATCGGTGGAGCCTGGGGTGAGGTTTCAGAGTCTGATGCTAAAGCGGCACTTCACGGGGCATTGGACCAAGGCACGACGTTCATCGATACCGCGGACGTCTACGGTGACGGAAGATCGGAGCGCATCATTGCAGATGTGATGAAAGAGCGAGGCGGGGATCGGCCCTTTATCGCGACGAAAGCTGGGAGGAGGTTAAATCCTCATGTGGCTGAAGGCTACACGCGAGCGAATCTGAACGATTTCGTAGACCGCTCCCTGCGAAACCTGCAAACAGATTGTCTCGACCTTGTTCAACTTCATTGCCCACCTACCGAAATTTACTATCAACCCGATGTCTTTCAGGTAATGGAGGACATGATTACCGCAGGGAAAATACGTCACTACGGCGTTTCGGTGGAAAAGGTCGAAGAGGCTTTGAAGGCTATCGAATACCCTGGTGTCGTTTCGGTTCAGATGATCTACAACATCTTCCGTCAGCGGCCCGCTTCTCTTTTCATGCAAGAGGCTAAAAAACGTGGAGTTGGGGTTATCGTTCGCGTGCCTTTGGCTTCCGGTTTGCTAAGTGGGAAAATGACGAATGCTACTACTTTCGCTGCGGATGATCATCGCTTGTTCAATCGAAATGGCGAGGCGTTCGATAAAGGCGAAACCTTCGCCGGCGTACCGTTTGATGTAGCGCTGGAAGCCGTCGAGCGACTTCGGCCCTTAGTGCCGCAGGGCGTGACAATGGCGCAGTTTGCATTGCGCTGGATTTTGATGGAGTCCGGGGTGACGACTGTCATCCCGGGGGCCAAGAATCCACAGCAAGCCAAAGCCAATAGTGATTCGAGTGACTTATCGCCGATTTCTGACGAGTCGATGCAAGCGGTTCGTGACCTGTATGAATCGAAAATCGCCTCTCATGTGCATCACCAATGGTAATTCATTGACTTGAAACCTCATTGGTCTTGAAAGGAGCGGCGGGCATTAACTCAGTAGACGCAGTCAGGCTTAGCGTCGCAATTGCGCCAATTGTTCCTTTAATCGTGCGACTTCACTTTCAAGTTCACGGACTCGCTCGCGAGCCTCAACCTCAACGCTGACGTCCTTCTGGATACCGATGAAGTACGTCAGTTGATCTGCGTCGTTAAACACAGGGGTAATCGACAGTTCGTTCCAGAAAGCGCTGCCATCCTTGCGATAGTTGCGAATGATTTGCCGGCAGGGGTGAAAGTTCTTTATCGCCTCCCGGATTGTTGCCAGGCCGCTTTGGTCTCGGTCATTACCCTGCAGAAAGCGACAGTCCTGGTAAAGGATGTCGTCAACACCGTAGCCCGTCAGGCGCTGGAAGGCGGGGTTGGCGTAGATCAGTATGTTCTCGTCGCCTTCCTGCTCTGCTACCACGATGCCATCGTTGGATGCTTCAACCATCAGTTGAAGCAATTCTGCATTGATCATTTTCTGAGCCCCAGTGAATGTCACATCATTTTAGGACAACTTGGGGTTTCAAAATGCTTTCGACACAATTCGACAGCATTCCTATGACTGACCAAGGCGCCGCCAGCGAGAAAGGTATGCGCGGACAGGCGCGACCTTTGGTGTCAAGCTGGTCGCCCGATCAGTTGCAGGAACTCGTGGCGCGTAGCGGACGACTCGCGAAAGGCGCCCAGCATCACTGATGAGGTCATCACCGAGTTTTGCTTCTCCACGCCTCGCATCATCATGCACATGTGCTTGGCCTCTATGACCACAGCCACGCCGGCGGCATCGGTGATGTGCTGAATGGCGTCGGCGATTTGTTTTGTGAGGTTTTCCTGAATCTGTAAGCGGCGGGCAAACATATCAACCACCCGTGCGACCTTCGACAGCCCCAGTACTCTTCCGGTGGGGATGTATGCGACGTGAGCCTTGCCGATGAAGGGCAGCATGTGATGCTCACACAATGAATACAGTTCGATATCACGCACGATGACCATTTCATCATTTAGCGATTCGAACAGGGCACCGTTGATCACTTCTTCCAGGCTCATCGTGTAGCCGTTGCACAGGTATTGCATCGCCTTGGCTGCGCGTTTGGGCGTGTCCAGCAATCCTTCACGCTCAGGGTTCTCGCCTACGCTGACAAGAATTTCACGGTAGTGGTCGGCTAATGATGGGTTCATTTCTATTCCTCGCAGCCATGCTGCGGTTCATGTGACGGCCATCCTTGGCTTTAGGGGCGTTTGGGCTGCGTAAGATCTGACTCAGGAACACGAGCTTCGCCCTGTCACCTGTCGCTCAGGTTCTTCCTCAGGCCGTACCTGAGCGAAGCATTCTAGGGCTGCTTAGTTTTGCAGGTGAGATGCTCGCCGGGTACGGGTTTTGATTCCGGCACTGTGCAAGAGCTGTCGACACATCGACGGCGACCCTCTGGATGAGGCAACCAGGCCAAATGGGGGCGTAAGCGGCAGAAGAGGCGATAGCCTGCGGCGAGCAGCGGCCGGACTGCACGCCATGTCAGTGGCGTTGCCCAGAACCCCAGGCCGGCGGCTCGCCAACTCCATAGAGTGGCGTCCAGTCCGGTTACCCAGCGGCCATCGGCAAAACGGGCATGCAGCGAGGACTGCATTTGCTCGAGCGTAAACCCGAGTGTCCTTGCGTCGAAGGCATCACTGCTGATGTCTACAAACAGCAGTCGACTCCCTGCGGCGTGTCGGCGCAGGATCTTGATTTCACGCGCGCACAGCGGGCATGTACCGTCAAAGTACAGCGTCAGTGGCCAATGCTCTTTATTGTACATTGATGTCTATCTTGTATAGGTTTTGTACAAGATAAGCCTAAAAAAACCAACTGACAATCATGGTCATTCGTTTGCCGTGAAAATGATCCGCCCGCCCGCCGGGCATCGTTCAAAGTAGAGATCACAAGAGCAGCAATAGCGCTGCGCGTGGCGGGCTGCACAGTCCTGCTCGGTCCAACTTCAAGCGCGGATCATCAAGCCACTCGCCGCAGTGCCGCGGCCATGCCGCCGCCTATCGCAGCCATGCCAACAACCAAACAGGGGAATGACACCCACCAAGGTATGGCGGCGGTCATCATGCTGAACTCCGACATGCCGCCAATGCTTGCGATCAGGTTGAGTGGCAGGAAAACCACGTTTATCAGGGTCAGGTTGCGCAGCGCCAGGTTCATGCCATTGTTCGCCAGATTGCCACGTGCCTCTATCAGATTCGCAAACACCTTGGCGTGGATCTTTGCCTGTTGGTAGCTCTGCTCGTTCTCGATAATCAGATCGTTGAGCGAGTCCAGTTGACTTGGGCCGAACCCGTGGCGCTGGCCATGGCTTCGAAGCAGGGCGAGTACTGCGCCATTGCTCTGAATGGCGTTCACGTAGTACACAAGGCTTTCGCTCAAGTTGTACATCTGCACCAGTTGCTGGTTATCCATTGTGCGGCTGACTTGTTGCTGCACCTCGCGGGCCATCTGCTTGACAACACGCAAGTGGCCCAAATAGTGATGCACGCTTTCAGCCAGCAGCGCCATCAGCACATCCAGAGGGCCGCTCAGCGCTGAGTCGCTCTCCAAACCTGCTAGAAGTGAGTTGCTCGCGCAGATCACCACCAACCTCTGCTCGCTCAACACCACTCCGAACGACGACACATTGAACGCTCGGCCATCGAAGCTCTCCGGTCGCTTCCAGATCAGGAACAGATGGTCTGGCTTGATCTCGATGCGCGCTACTTCGTCCGGGTCCAGGGATGACTCCAGCGCCTGGGCGCCGATCCCCAATCGTTCCCGGAGCAGCAACTGCTCGCCGGCATCCGGTGCGACGCACAGCCAGACACTGGCTTGATCGTCGGGCGCCTGGCACAGGTTACCTTCCTGAATGCTGTAGGCTTCGATCATCGCTTACCACGCCTGGCCGCGATGTTTGAGTTCCAGCCTCTGGATAAATGCTTGAAGCACCCGCCGATACAGCTCATCGCCTAATACGGCGTCTTCGGTTCCCGCATCCAGGTTAGGGTTGTCGTTGACTTCAATCACCAACACCCGGTCACCGGCTTGTTTAAGGTCGACGCCGTAAAGGCCATTGCCGATCAGCCGTGCGGTGTCGACTGCAAGTTGCACAACCTCTGGCGGCGCTTGCTCGATCGGGACGGCCTTGCACATGCCGTTTATTTCACCAGGCACGGCTTTGTGGTTGTAGATTTGCCAATGCCCCTTGGACATGAAGTATTGACAGGCATAAAGGGCTTCGCCGTTAAGCACGCCTACGCGCCAGTCATACTCCGTGTAGCAGTATTCCTGAGCGAGCAGCAGCACCGAATGCTCGAACAATTCCTGTGCTGCCGACGACAGCGCCTGCGCATCGGCGACTTTGATGACACCCCGCGAGAAGCAGCCGTCGGGAATTTTCAGTACAAGAGGAAAGCCCAACCGACGGCCTGCCTGCTCCAGTTCCTGAGGTCGATCCTTGTAGAGGATTTCCGTCGCTGGCATTCCCAGGCCGCGTCGCTTGAGCAGGTCAGTCAGGTACACCTTGTTGGTGCAACGAAGGATGGAAGATGGATCATCGATGACCACCAGACCTTCACTCTCGGCTCTTTTGGCAAAACGGTAGGTGTGGTCGTCTACGCGGGTAGTCTCGCGAATGAACAACGCGTCGAATTCTGCCAGGCGCGCATAGTCTTTTTTCTCGATAAGTTCGACATCGATACCAAGCTGTTTGCCGGTTTCAACAAATCGCTCCAGCGCCAATGAATTGGAAGGTGGCAGCGCCTCTGCGGGATCTTGCAATATTGCCAGGTCGTATCGAGCCATACGCTTGGACGCCGGTTGTCGCCATGTGCGCCGATTGAAGGCATCCAATGCGTTGGCAAAAGCATGCTGTTGCTCATCACGCAGTTTGTGCAATGCACCGGGTTTGATTCCGGCAATCTGCCACGTCTCACCACGGCGAAATTCCACCAGCAAAATAGGGCAGGGGAACGCCTCAAAGAGCTGACGGCCGATCTCTTGCAGTGACTCAATGGTGGCTTTGCCAAAATACAATGACAGGGTAAAGGCTTCGGTATTGCCATAAGGATGGTTGGCCAGCGCCCGCTCCAGGGTGCGCTCAAGATCATCCAGACCCACCCCGTACAGCGCCTTGCGCGACAGCTCGCTGATGATGCGCACCGACGGGAACACCTTGTGCCCGCGCGCTTCGGCAAGCAAAGAGCAGTAGTAGCCTTGGCCCAGGTACTTGTAGTTGCGGCAGAGGTTGATCACCTGCGTGCGACCGGGGAGGTCGTCGCTGTGCTCAAGGTAATCCTGGGCAAGCATCAGGCTTTCACTGGGGAGGTAGCTGGCCCAGTCTTCCTTGCGTTCGACGAGGATCAGCAACTGGCTGCCTGAACGCCCCGTGCTGGGAGGCTCCTCGACGAGAGATATTGTGGAACGTTCCGATTTGTCCAATACTTCGTTCACGTTGGTTTGCACCGCTGACATGAGTAATCGATCCCTATTGAAGAACACGCCGCTTCAATAAATCACGGACATCCGGGTCTGTCCCGGTTCGTTACTCAAACATTACGGTGCCACCATGCTTTTTAACTTTCGCGTTGCAGCGACGGACGATATCGACGAATTGGTCGCGTTGGAACAGGAGTGTTTTACGCTTGATCGGTTGAGCCAGCGCAATTTTCATTGGATGGTCAGCCGTGCCAATAGTTGTTTGATTGTCGCCGAATGCCAGGAAGAACTGGCGGGATATGCCCTGTTGCTCTTTCATCGTGGCACATCACTCGCACGCCTGTATTCAATCGCTGTCAGTCAGGCATGGCGAGGCCATGGCCTCGGCCAGAGTCTGCTGGAAGAGGCACAAACGCGTGCGCTTTCCCGGAACTGCGCATGGTTGCGTTTGGAGGTCAGAGCCGATAATCCCGCGGCCATCAGCCTGTATGAGGCCAATGGATACCAGCGCTTCGCAGTCGTCGAAGACTACTACGAAGATCATGCCGAAGCGCTGCGTTACGAGAAGCGAATCCTCCATCAAGCTCCGTCGCCGACACGTCAAGTACCCTATTATCAACAGACCACCGAATTCACATGCGGCGCGGCCTGTCTGCTGATGGCTATGGCTGCCATCGAGACGAGCCGGCCAATGAGCCGCAAGGAGGAAATTCAGCTCTGGCGCGAGGCGACTACCATCTTCATGACCGCAGGACACGGTGGCTGCAGTCCTCAGGGCTTGGCTTTAGCTGCCTGTCGGCGCGGTTTTGAGGTGCGTCTGGTGGTTAGCCAACTTGGCTCGCTGTTTCTGGAGGGCGTACGCAGTCCGGAAAAAAAGGCCATCATGAAGCTGGTAGAAGACAGCTTCGCTGAGGATTTGGTGCAAGCGGGTGTCATACAGGAGCAGGCTTCCAATTTTGATATCCGCGCAGCAATTGTGGCTGGATTCAAACCCGTGGTACTGATCAGTAACTACCGGTTCACCCGGTTGAAGGCCCCTCATTGGGTACTGATAACAGGTTGCGACGACGAGTTTGTGTATCTGCACGATCCGGATGTGGATCACAGCCGCCACCGTCAGAGCATCGATTGCCAGCACCTGCCAGTGAGTCACGAGGAGTTTATGCGCATGAGCACGTTTGGCTCTCGCCGAGTACGGGCTGCCGTCATGCTGCGCGCACGCTAAAGGGGCGCTCGCTGGGTGTCGAAACGTTAGCGTTTTCGCTGGCCGAGTGATTGTTGTTTGAAGACATCACTCGCACCCTCCATGCTGCGCGGGGTCTTTGGCTAGCAAACTGTAATCTGATATTTAATGGGCTGCTCGTTGTTCAGGCGTAAGTACAGATACTGGATAGACCGCGGTGAATGTCCCAGCGTCGACACTCAATGCGCGGCAATCGACGCCATAGACGTGCGCAAGGTTTTCCGGTGTCAACGTGGCGCCTGTCGAACCGCTGCAATGCACATGGCCCTGGTGCAGCATCATTGTGTCGTCGGCATAGCGACTGGCCAAATTCATGTCGTGGAAAATCGCCAGCGTGACGATGTTATGTTTGCGTGTATAGCTGCTGACAGCATCAAGTATCTGTAACTGATTGGCCAGATCCAGCGCAGAAGTCGGCTCGTCCAGTAGCAATAACCGGGGACTGCGAACAAGGGCCAAGGCTATGGGAATAAATCTCATTCGTGTATTAAGAATGTTTCATGCAGCTTGTTTTGATGGATGGGGTTGGGAAATGTGTGCTCGAAGACTTTTCGCCAGATGAGCCTCCCTCGGCGACATCTGGCCCGTCCTCGCTGACCACCGTCGTCCGACAAACACATACTGGCAGTCGGCCATCTCAGCTAAACTCACGATCAGAGCTATTTCCAGCGGCGCCTTGTGAGACTCCATGATTGCCCATACCCCCACGCTTTTTGCCTGTGTCGCGTTAGTCGCGACGATCATGGCGTTTTGTCTGATTCTGGTCGGCCAGTTCAACCAGCGTGACGGTCTGCTCACCATTGGCTTTGGTTTATTGGCCCATGCCTTGGCCTACGTTGGCTACACCTTTTACGGTCATGCTCCATTATGGTTGACCTATGGTGCCGCCAATACATTACTCGCGGTGGCGCTGGCCTTCTATGGTGCCAGCTTGTTCCAGATTATCGAGTTGCCAGTGGCTTGGTGGCGGGTTTTCGCGCCGGCTGTACTGATGCTGACGTTGATGGCAAGCCTGATCGAAACCCTGGAGCCGAGAATGCTCGCTGCCACTGGGGTGTTGATGGTGCAGTGCGCATTGATCATCTACTGGACTCGCCGCTACATTCCCGCTCAGGGCCGTGCACGGATGCTGTTGATCATTGGGGCGAGTATCAGCCTGATTGGCCTGGGCATGCGGGTGGTGGCTGTGCTCGGCGGGGGGGCTGCCGAGATGCGCTACGATGTCAGCAACCTCAAGCAGACTATCTCGGTCAGTATCGGTACTTTCACCGCGATGATGATCTCTCTCGGGCTTGTGCTGCTGTCCAAGGAGCGCAGTGAGTCATTACTCCAGCAGATGGCGCTGCGGGACGTTCTGACAGGTATTCTCAATCGTCGAGCTATCCTTGAGCAGTTTTCCAAAGACCTGGAACGTTCACGCCGAGAGAATGCTTATCTTGCTGTGGCCATGGTCGATATAGACCACTTCAAACAGATCAATGACGTCCATGGTCATCTGGCGGGTGATGAAGTGATTTGCCACTGCGTTAACCATCTGACCGAGCGTCTTCGTCATTGCGACAGTATTGGTCGTTATGGAGGCGAAGAATTCCTGGTGCTGCTGCCTGGTACGAGCCCCGAAGGCGCCGTTGCTGTGCTTGATAAACTGCGTGCCTCTTTGGCCGAGACACCAGCGCAGTTCGGTGACGCAAGCATTCCGGTGCGCATCAGTATCGGTGTTTGCTGTGTGATGCCAGAAGACGGTGATACCACCGCTAGCCTGCTTGCCTGGGCGGATGCGGCGCTTTATGAGGCTAAGGGCTTGGGGCGCAATACCTTGCGACTGGCACAGCCTTGTCGCCTGCGCAGTGCTGCGCCGCTCAGTGACACTCCACAAACGACTGAAGCGTCGTGATTCCACGCGTGACGTTTCCATAAATACATAGGTTTATCGGCGTGAAATAAGGGTAAGTGTCTAAGTTATAAACGTTTTTGATTTCGTTATATTGTTTTCAGGAGTGAAAATCGTGTAGTTATCAGTAGGGGAGAGCCGTTATGCAAATAAACTGCTACAATCAAATCTCCTGGGCAGTCCTTGCCTTCTCGAAAGTTAATCTCGTATTTATTCAACTGCTCAAAGTTTGTTAGATCAGCTGTGATGAAAATGGTAGTTGATGTTTGGAGCCCCACGTGAAATTTTTTCCTGGCTTATCAACTTTGTCAGATGGATGCCAAGGTTGCAAAAACACTCGCGAACTGGATCTGGAATTTTCTTTCGCTTTTCAGCCAATTGTGGAGGTGCGCGAGGGCGGGTTGGTGGGGGCGCTTTAGATGCTGAGCGGTGGTAGAGGCGGGTCGTATTGATTTATGAGGTGTTCACTTTTTATAAGAATAATCTGCCGTCAGAGAAATGTTCTCATTAAATGCCAAAGGGGAGGGCGCTATTGCTACGCGGTTGTGTAGGAAGTGCTGGACGCCCGAGGCGTTTTAAAATTAATATTTAATTTTGCGAGTGAGTAGGAAATGAATCTGACGTTTGAAGAGACTTCAATTGGATCATTATTAGACGCGCCTGATGAACTGGATGCTCTGAACTTCGGTATTATTGGCTTTGATGACGCTGCAAAAGTAGTGATTTACAATGCTTTTGAGGCGTCAAGCGCGGCCCTGCGCCAGGAACGTGTCTTAGGTAAAAATTTATTCTTGGAAATTGCTCCATGCTTGAATAACGCCATGGTCGCTCAAAGATTTGAGAATGAACCTGAACTGGACGTGATCATTTCTTACGTTCTGGCACTTAGAATGCGGCCAATCCCCGTTCGAATGAGACTACTCAAAAAAATGGATAACAGCACCCGCTTCCTACTGATTGAGTGGGCAAAAAAATGAATAGTATTGAGCCGGGGGCTGACTCAATCGAGTCAGAATACGAAGCATTACTCTCATTCATGTATCTATCACCTGTCGGATTGGTAAGGACCAATCCCAGTGGTGTCATTGATATGCTTAATCCCATGGCAACACAATTGTTGATGCCATTGGTCAAGCTCACTGGACTAGAAAATCTGTTTGAAACGCTTTCTTCCGTGGCGCCGGAGTTACGTAACCTGGTAACAAGTTTTCGAGAGTCGTGCGGGTCAATATGTGTAGGTCACAGAATTCACGTGTCGCCTGCATCGGAAGGGGGTATTGTTCTGACGTGTACAATTGTGAAGATCAATAACGAGGTTCTGATAACGGTTTTGACTGATATCTCTTGCCAGGTGGCGACTGAAAGGCGACTAAGGCAGACCGACTCATGGCTGGATGCGATCTATACCATAGTAAATGATTTCGCAGTGCTCGGTTTGACTAAACAGGGAGTCATTAATAGCTGGAGCCCTTCGGCAGAGCGTTTAACAGGTTACGCGGAATCCGAGGCTATCGGAGAGACGTTGCGCCGATTCTGTAACTTGCCAGACGTGGATGTTGATGTCTTTGATGAGCATCTCACATTCGCGCGCGAAGAAGGTTGGCATTCACGAGACTATCTTTGCCAACACAAATCAGGACACACGTTTTTTGCTCAAACCATGATCGCCGTTCTGCGCGAAGAGGATGACGAGTTTTCTGGCTATACCGTTGTGTGCCGAGATATCACCGAGCGGAAGGTGTCGAGTGATAACCTGGCCAATTTACTCACCAAAGACCATCTCACGGGCGCAGTTAATCGCGCTCATTTTTTCAATTTGGCAGAGAAAGAGTTTGCTCGGGCAAATCGATACGGCCAATCAATATCGATCATCATGCTGGACGCCGATCACTTCAAACAAGTGAATGATAGTTGGGGGCATCCCATGGGTGACGAGGTTCTCAAGTCTATCGTTAAAATTGCTGAGGGCGTTCTTCGGCCCGGAGATACTATCGCCAGGTTTGGGGGCGAAGAATTTGCGGTTATGTTGCCTAAGAGCAATGGCCTCGAGGCTTCAGTTGTTGCGGAGCGACTCAGGAGCAGCATTGAAGCATCCAGTGTAAGCTCCGCCGGTGGGGAAATAAAAATCACTGTCAGTATTGGTTGTGCCTCGATGAGTGAATCGCGATCCACTCTCAAGCAGTTGCTGGTCTGCGCAGATGCCGCGCTCTACCACGCAAAATCCAAGGGTAGAAACTGTATAGTCGATATTGATGACTTCTGATCGTTGGAATCATGTTTCTCCACACCGCGATCTTCGCCACGGTGTGTTTGAGCTGTCGGTGGATGATCAGGTGAAGGTGGGTGCGGCATCCATGTTAATCGAGCTCTTGAGTCAACGTTACCAGGTGCCGGATGTCGTCCCCGGCAAACTGAGCTTGCCACTATCGACGAACCGCATGGTGCCGAACAAGCCTGCGGCGAGTTTTCCACGTAGTACGTACGGCAGGTTGTTGAGGGTCTGCGTCTGGCTCAGTCCCAGGGTCTGGCGTAACGTATCCGCTCCATGAACCCCACATTCAAAGCCACCATCTGATCCCCCGAAGCTATGCTCCCGATTTCTTCATCTGTGGCAATTAGCCCACTTCCTATTTTGCCAGCACAAGAATGGCGAAGCCT